>CAWJML010000013.1:0-26238 GCA_963843925.1 uncultured Chloroflexia bacterium
TCGACCAGTTGGTCGTCAAGAACGCCCTGAGCCGTTTCGTTTATTTCATTGAACTTGATCGCTACGACCTGCCTGCGGACCAGGTCGACCGCCGACCAGACCACCCCCTGTCCGCCGCTGCCGATCTGCTCCAGCAGCTCGCAGTTCTGGAAACGCGCCCAGGTACCAGGTCGAAGAGTTTGGCGGGCGCGAGTTTCTCAGTCATGCAGGTTTATCGATAACTTAATTGTTAATCTGGTCAGTTCATGGTTTGACGAAGGTGATTGTGGCGACACCGGAGCTTCCGCTGATACCGAAAGCATCGACATACATGGTATAGGTACCGACTGCCAGTGCACTGTAGATACCCGGGGTCATCAGCGAGCATGTACCAGAGCCACCAAATGCGCAAAATCGGGCGGAATTTTGGACGGTTGGTGAGCCCGCGGATGCCAGTCCCGATACGGGATTACCGCCTGAGTCGCTGAACCAGAAATTGACGTGCGTTATCCCATCACCGTTGATCGTCCCGACTGCCGTATCCCAGGCTTCAGCTTCGAAATGGGTCTGCCCCTGGGGAGTATCAGCTCCATCCGATGGCGGGACGATGATATTGACATTCACAACTCCCGGGACAGTGGGAGTGTAAGTCAACGTATCCGTGGGTGTATCGCTGGGGGTGCTGGTGAAAGTGGTCGCCGTAAACGTGGAGGATGGTACCGTGGTATTCGTGACCACCACAGTGGGAACCAAGGTGGCAGTTCGGGTGGCAGTCCGTGTCGCAGTTGCGGTCCGGGTGCGCGTGGCAGTGCGGGTTGCCGTCCGGCTGCCGGTGGTTGTGAAGGTGGGAGTGATCGACGGGCTGGGGGTCAGGCTGGGCAGCAAGCTTGCGGTGGCAGTCGGAAAAGGTGAAATGGTGGGGGTAGGTATGGTGGCTGTGATCTGGGATAGGATGTTGGCGACAGCCTGTGTCACGTCAACCGGCGTGATTTGTGCCGCAGAGCAGTACTGCCCGTACATGGTGCAGGCCAGCTGGATCTCCGCGGGAGAGAGCGGTACCGGTGCTGACGGCCCGCCAATAGCCATCATACCGTTATCCCCGCCCAGTGCCACGCTTACGCTTTGCCCGGCACCGAAGTACTGCTCCACGCCGTTTGATGCAATGCGACCCGAACCGCTAAATAGGCTGACCTGCATGCTTCCACCCTGGTTGGCTTTCAGGCTGGCGTTTCCCATCAAGGTCAGCTCCGTGCCGTTGATGACGAAGCGCGTACCGGTTCCTTCCGGCGTGTCGATCGTGATACCGTCGAATGGGACCTTGTCGCATACTACCTTGCCGAGTTGGCTGGAAAAATAGAAGGTTTCCAGCGAGGTGGACTGGTTGTCGATCGTGGTATTGCCAAAGACCATCATGGTGACCGTCTCGCCCGGCAGCGAACGCGGCAAGTTCGCCATCACTTTAAATATGGCAATGCCCCACTCATGGTTGTCGGTATTAAGAGGTGCAGCGGAAAGTTGCTGCAGGTCCTTGACGCTGATGATGTCGCCGCGCTGTGTGAAGGCGGAGCTGCTGCCCGGCACGAGTTTCGTGCGCAGGGTGAAATTGCCATAACAGACACTGTTGCCGCCCATCTTATCGCACGAATTACCGGCAGCCTGCATGGCCTCATCGATCAGTACCTGGCAGTTCTGCTGCTGCTGGGCAAGCGCGGTCTGGGTCAACTGCTGCGCCTGCCCAGGCAAGTGCCCGCCCAGGTTGACCAGCAGGTAATAACCCCACAGCCCCACACATAACACTCCCAATGCCCCAGAGATATAAATGATGAAAGGGATCTTCCTGCGCCGCCTGACGGCGGGTTTTTTAATTGGCTGACGGGGTTGAGCTGAGGGTTGTTCAGGCGTGGCAACTGGTACCGGTGGAGGTACAGGCGGGATTTCCAAGGCGGGAGGTTCGTCGAGTGCCCCGGAATTGAGCATGCTTTGTGCCGGGATCGCTTCTGCTGCAGGAGGATTTTCGATTTCTGTCCTGGGGTGTTCCAACAGGTCAAGCGCTTTGCGCGCCTTTGGATGGTCGGGTTGGATCGTCAGGATGGTTTTCAGGCAGTAGATCAGTTCCGCCTTATTGCTGGTAGCCCGGCTGAGCAGCTCCCAGGCAGCCAGGTTCTTGTGATCGGTGGCGAGCATCTCCTGCAGGATTTGGCGCGCCTGGTCCGGATGACCGGCGTCGATACAGTCAGCGGCCTGGTGGAGTTTCTCACGGCTCGAAGCGATCGGGGTGTTCGTCATTTCTGCTGTGTTTCTTGCGGTGTGTTCGGGGATCCGATCTGGATGTAAATGACCAACTGTCCCAGGCGAAGCTGCATGCCGGTCCGTAGGGTGTAGACCATGTCAGGCAGGAGTCGTTCCAGGTTAAGCCAGCTACCGTTCGTGCTGAACAGATCGATGATCTCGAATCCATTCACATTCTTTCGGATGACGGCATGCTTGCGCGATACACCCTTGTCCATCCCGCCGAAGGGTGTCAGGTCGATGATGTCTTCCGGACTACCGGTAACATGCCTGCCCAAGATGATCTCATCTTGTTCGCTGATCAAGATCGGCTTGGTGTCCCCGGGTATAAAAAACGCGATCGCGCCGGTCGGGATGTCCGATCCGGGCAGGCCACTGGTGGGTAATTCCTCTTTTTGGGCCGGCAAGAGTTTGGGATTTTTCATCCTCTCGGTTGTCTTATCCACTTCTCCTCCCTCAAGGGATGCGCCGCAAAAGTTGCAGAACTTCGCGTTGCCAGGGTTCTCGTGCTCACATAGAGGACAGGTAATCGTATTGGCATCCACTCTTCTTTGCTCCAAGATGGATAATAATGAAGACCACCTATGACTATTATATATTAGTTCCCTTTCCAGTATATTTCAATTCTCAAATTTGAAAGGTGTATGAGAGTACCGACCCATAACGAAAAGCATTCCTCCCACGTTAAAATAAATACCCCGCGCTGCTAGGAGCGCGGGGTGAACCATCTACCCTTCAACGGTCACGGGGTGGTCGCATTTGTCGGTGTGGCTGAAGCGGTTGGTGTTGAGGTAGGCGTGCCAGTCGCGGCAGCGCCGGTGTTCGTGCTGGTAGGTGCCGTGGACGTGGGTCCGCCAAGGACGATGATAACAAATTCCTCGTCGCCGAAGAATGCTCCCGCCGCGGTGGACATGCGCCAGTTGCCGCGCACGGCACCGGTCTTGCCAGCCGGGGCTATCATCGGGACGGAAAGGTCAACAGTTGCGCCCGGCGCAACCGCGGCATTCAACACCACGCTCAGTCCGCTCATGGCATCCCCGCTGGTAAAGGCAAACCGAAAACCGACAGACCATGGGCAGGTACCGGTATTCTTGACCTTCCAGGTCTTGATGAAAGTCTGCCCGGCGACCATCGGGGTGTTATCCGGGATGGTCACGTCAGCGACGCCGGTCAGTCCGTAGCAGGAGGAGGTCGGGACAGCCAGGATGGTTGTGGGGATCCTGGTGGGGGTGGACGTAGTGGTGACTGTACTGGTGACGGTATCGGTCGGCATGGCGATCGAAGTCTGGGTCAATGCGGCGGCGAAGGTGCTGACCGCCCAGGTTTGGATGGCGACGATGCTCAAGGTGGGAGTGGCGGTTGCAGCAGAAGAGCCGCCTCCACAGGCGCTCAACAGCAGGCTGCCGAGAACGGCAACGATCGAAAGTTTTAATAGCACTTGTTTTTGTTTCATTCGGGAATACTCCTTTCATTTCTACCCTGGTTTGGGTCGGTGCGTGTATTGGTCGATCCCCCGCGACATCATGGAACCCGCACGGTTGCAGAGTATACCACCAAGCAAATGACCTGAACCCTTTTCATATTCCCTTTTACCTACACGAAATACACCCGGTCCCCTTTGGGTAACCGGGGTATATTTATTCCTCATTGATAAAGCGTAAAAGATATTAATCGGTGAGTATTCGGAGCAGGAAGCCCTAGGAAAATAAGCGAATCTTACCAGTGGATGCTTTTTTCCATTACTCCAGCTTGATTTCTGCCTCGTTCGCCCACAGTCCGTGAATATTACACAAGGACATGGCGTGCAGCCTACCCGGCTTCATCACCGTTAGCATCAAGGTCGCCTGTGGATCGGTCAATACCGACCCGGTGTTGGGTCCGGCCGCCCCTTCCGCGTGGGCATTGAAAGCAAAGTGCCCGACCTGGTGCGGGAACTTCTCCCCTTCCGGGTGGAAATACAGATCGATCCAATCGATGTGGTGCTCAGTCGTGTTCGGGTGAGGGATCTCCCTGCCCACGCTGACCTTGACCGGGAATGCCACACCTGCCTTCACCTGTTCCGGCGCTTCAATCACCGGCATGTGTTTTTCCTTCTTCCAATCCTCGCGCTGGACAAATAATTCCGTCATATTCCTCTCTCCCTTCCATTCGTTTTGTGAAATTATACATTTGTTTGTTTTATTGTGCGGCAAAAGGAATTCGTGGATGTTGCGGATAAGGAAAAATACAAGCAAACTCAAAGTTTCTCTTCACATTTGGAGGGAAGACTATATTTCAGGAACGCTTATTGTATTCATCAGCAGTCCGTATACTCCGTATGGCATGGGCATTTCGTAATATCCGAATGAGGACGTTCATCTGTTACAATTCAGCCCGAATTTGGGTAGAATTAATTTCCCAACCCATTTATTCCTGTCATTACCCGTATATACTTGAGGAATCCCATGCCTGAAATAATCCAACAACCACAAGCCGCCCCACCCGCACCGCTGACCCCTAAAAAAGGACCGCGCGGCGAGGTCATTATCTACGCCAAGTGGTGCAAAGGTTGCCACATCTGCGTGGAGTTTTGCCCGCCCAAGGTGCTGGCGATGGGACCAGACGAGGATTTCCCGCGCGTCATCGCACCCGATAAATGCACCGCCTGTCATTTTTGCGATACCCATTGCCCCGACCTGGCCATCGTGGTCAGGAAATTGAATTAGGAGGACATCTTGGCAGTCAGGTTAATGCAAGGCAATGAAGCGATCGGTTTGGGCGCACTCGCCGCCGGTTGTCGCTTTTACGCCGGCTACCCGATCACCCCCTCCACCGAGGTGGCCGAGATCCTTGCCCGGGAACTTCCCAAAGTCGGCGGCAAATTCATCCAGATGGAGGACGAGATCGCCAGCATGGCCGCCATCATCGGTGCCCGCGTCGGTGGTTTAAAGTCGATGACCGCCACCAGCGGTCCTGGCTTCTCGCTGATGCAGGAAAATATCGGTTACGCCGCCATGACCGAAGTCCCTTGCGTGGTCGTCAACGTTCAGCGGCTCGGACCTTCCACCGGACAGCCCACGGCTGCCTCCCAGGGCGATGTCATGGCAGCCCGTTGGGGCACCCATGGCGATCATCCCATCATCGTCTTGAGTCCAACCTCTGTCAAGGGCGCCTTCGATCTTACTTTTAAGGCATTCGATCTTTCTGAAAAATTTCGCACTCCGGTCATCCTGCTCACCGACGAGATCATCGGTCACATGCGCGAGCCGGTCGAACTACCCGATTTCAAGACCCTGCAGCCTTTTGAACAGGTAGTGACCGAATCCCCGGAGACCTACAAGGCATTCCGCAATACACCCGCAGATCCCAAACTATCCCTGGCGGGAGGCCCCGCGCCGACCCCCTGGCGGGACGTCACACCCATGGCTCCTTTTGGGGTCGGGTATCGATATCACATCACAGCCCTGTTCCACGACGAGGTCGGCTTTCCCACCCAGCGCCTCGACGAGGTCGATCCATGGGTGGAACGGGTTAACAGCAAGCTGGAAAATCACATGGATGAGATCAGCCTGGTCGAAAAAGACTACCAGCCCGGCGCGCGGGTAGCCCTACTTTCGTATGGCTGCTCCGCTCGCACTGCACGGCATGCTCTTAAACAAGCGCGCGCCCGCGGCCAAAAAGTGGATTTGCTCACCCTTCTAACCATCTGGCCTTTCCCCGAAAAGCAGGTGGAGGAACTTGGAGACCGCGTCGACCGCATTATCGTCCCCGAAATGAACCTGGGTCAGTTGGCCCTGGAAGTCGAGCGCATGGTCGGCCGCAAGAAGGTGACGCGCGTTACGCGTGCCAACGGTGAGATGGTCACGCCGCAGATGGTGATGGACGCGCTGGATGCAAATACTGGAGCGGTAAAGCCATGAATGAATCTCTGGAACATCAACACATCCTGGATGCCCACGACTTGAGTGCCGGTGAAGGCAAAATGCCGCCCGAGAACTGGTTCGAGAGCTCCGAGACCTTGCAGAAACTTCGAAAGAACAAGAAGTTCCCCACCATCTGGTGCTCGGGCTGCGGCATCGGTATCGTCATGGGTGCGCTAATCCGCGCCATCGACCACCTCGGACTGGATAACAATAATGTCGCCCTGGTCGCCGGCATCGGTTGCACTGCCCGTATGCCGGTTTACATGGATTTCAATACCCTGCATACCACTCACGGCCGCGCCCTGGCTTTCGCTACCGGCCTGAAGATCGCCCGTCCCGATATGAAGGTCATCGCCATCATGGGCGACGGTGACGCGCTTGCCATCGGAGGCAACCATTTCATACACGCCGCCCGCCGCAACCTGGGCATTACCGCGTTGGTGGTCAACAATTCCATCTACGGCATGACCGGCGGGCAGTATAGTCCCACCACTCCTCTGGGGAGCAAGGCTACCACCGCCCCATATGGAAATGTCGAGCCGCCCTTCCCGATCTGCGAATTGGCCCAGGCGGCGGGAGCCAGTTACGTATCCCGCAGCACGGTCTATCACGCCCTGGAACTGGACAAGTTCCTGGCTGAGGCAATTTCCAAGGACGGCTTTAGCGTAGTCGAGGCGGTCAGCTACTGCCACACCACCTTTGGCCGCCTGAACAAGCTCGGCACCGCAGCTGACATGATGCGTGCCCTGAAGGATAACAGCATCTCCCAGACCGCCTTCCAGGCTCTGCCACCCGAAGCCAGGGCAGCCAATACCAAGATTGTGCGCGGTAATTTTGTCAACATCGACCGGCCTCAATATACCAATGCCTACGCCAACCTGGTCACACGCGTACAGGGGGCAGTGCAATGAGCACACCCATGGCCGTTCGTACCGAGATCCGCCTGGCCGGTGAAGGTGGGCAGGGCATGATCCTGGCCGGCATCATTCTGGCCGAAGCCGCCTCCATCTATGATGGCAAGCAGGTCACCCAGACCCAAAGTTACGGCCCTGAAGCGCGCGGAGGAGCCAGCCGGTCTGAAGTAGTCATCGCTGATGGAGAGATCGACCACCCTGAGGTCATGGCCGCCGATGTGCTGGTGGCACTCAGCCAGGAAGCTTTCAGCAAGTATTCTTCGGGAGTCAAACCCGGTGGTCTGCTGGTGGTCGATTTGGATAAGGTCAGCAACTCTCCCGCAAGTGCGATCAAGATCCCCATCGGACGGCTGGCATTCGAAACCACCGGTAAAGCCATCACGGCAAACACCGTTGCCTTGGGAGTATTGGTCGGGCTCACCGGCGTTGTTTCACCTGAAGCGCTGGAGAAAGCCGTCACCGCCCGGGCTCCGCGTGGCACGGAGGACATGAACCGTAAAGCCCTGCAAGCTGGGTTCGAAGCTGCCAGGAACGTAAGAAAATGATGTTTGCTCTTCAAAATTAAGAGAGAGCCTGGCATTTTGCCAGGCTCTCTTCACATTTCGGGGAAAAAGAAGTATTTAATCGTTGTCAACCACTGGTTTATTGTCCAGGATTTCGTCGATATGTCCCATTACTTCGGGTGTCAGCTTTTCTACTGACGCCAATGCGGACATGTTCTCCCCTACCTGCTCCACGGTTGTCGCACCGGTTATCACGGTACTCACATTTGGATTCTTCAAACACCAGGCAAGTGACATTTGTGCCATGCTGATCCCCAGTTCGGCAGCGATGGGCATCAGCTTCTTGACAATGCCGAGCCGCCCGGGGTCGGTCACACGCGGGACAAGCCAGTCATAACCCTCCAGTGTCGGGCGGCTGCCAGCCGGGATGCCCTTGATGTACTTGCCGGTCAGCATCCCCGATGCGAGCGGGCTCCAGGTGGTGGTGCCCATCCCAATGTCCTTATACAGCCGCAGGTACTCACGCTCAACCCGCTCGCGGTTGAACATATTGTATTGTGGTTGCTCCATGATGGGTTTGTGCAGATGGTGCCTGTCCGCGATCTGCCAGGCTTCCATGACTTCCGCTCCGCTCCACTCCGAGGTACCCCAATACAGTGCCTTGCCCCGTGAAATGATGTCGTGCATGGCCCACACGGTCTCTTCGATGGGGGTCTCAGGGTCCGGACGGTGACAGAAGAGCAGGTCCACGTACTCAAGCTGGAGTCGTTTCAACGATCCATCAATGGCTTCGAAAAGCCGCTTGCGATTGAGCGTGTTTTTCTCGTTGGGTCCTTCTTCCAGCCCCCAAAATATCTTGGTGGATACCAGGTAACTGCCTCGTCTCCAGCCCAGGTTCTTCAGGGCGGATCCCATCACGGTCTCTGACTGGCCGTGAGCATACACCTCGGCATTATCAAAAAAATTGACGCCCGCATCGTATGCGGCCGCCATACAATCACCCGCTTTTTTTACATCCAACTGGTTCCCGAACGTGACCCACGATCCGAGCGAAAGCGCGTCTGACCTTTATCCCCGACCGACCAAGATGACGATATTCCATTTCTCTTTTCCTCCAAATTTGCAGGGGCGCAACGAATCGCGTCCCTGCATGGGTGATCACATTCTAGTCTTTCTTTTCGACCGGTTTGTCAGGCGGTTTAAGTTCTGGTTTTTCACTAGGAATTTTCTCCGCATCCTCAGCACCCGGTCCGATACCGAGCGGCTTCCATTTGGATTCATCCTTCAACCGGTGCTGGATACCGTGCCGGTCATGGACTTCATCAAAGCCTTCAGACTTGATGAACATCGCTTCGCCGTCCAGCAGCGCAGTCAATCCTTCCTGCCCGGGCTCGAGTCGTTTAGTACCCTTGAATTTGGCAGCCATGGATGGAGTGTAATCGGTTGGTTCCTCGTAAGTGGTAATGTAACCTTCGAAGTTGCGCAGGATGATTTTATGGTCCGACATCGAAAGCAAGTAATTGGGCAGTACCGGGATCTTCCCGCCCCCGCCAGGGGCGTCAATCATATAGTTCGGAACCGCATACCCGGAGGTATGGCCGCGTAAACCTTCCATGATCTCGATGCCCTTGGCAACCGGTGTCCTAAAATGTCCGGCGCCATGGACCAGGTCGCATTGGTAAAGATAGTACGGGCGCACACGGATGCGAACCAGGTCCTGCATCAGTTGCCGCATGATGTGAACATTATCGTTCACACCCCTCAGCAGCACTGACTGGTTGCCAAGCGGGATGCCGGCGCGGGTCAGTTTATCACACGCCTCAGCCAATTCCTTCGAAATTTCATTGGAATGGTTTACGTGGATATTCAGCCACAATGGATGGAACTTTTGCAGCATATCGCACAGCTCTGTGGTGATCCGCATGGGCATGAAAACCGGCACGCGCGACCCAATGCGAACGATCTCAATGTGCGGGATCTCCCGCAGACGGGTGAGGATCTCCTCCAGGATCTTGGGAGCCAGAACGAGTGGGTCGCCGCCCGAGAGCAGCACATCCCGAACCTGCGGGGTGCGTTTCAAGTAATCGATCTGCATGTCGAACTCGTGCCTGGAAAATTGAGCGGTCGGGTCACCAACGATGCGGGCACGTGTGCAGTACCGGCAGTAAGACGCACATTGGGTGGTGACCAGCATCAGTACCCGGTCCGGGTATCGGTGGACCAGCCCAGGCACGGGGGAATGTTTATCCTCGGCGAGCGAGTCTTCCATCTCGGCTGTAAAAGTTACCATTTCACAATCGGTCGGGATGACCTGTTTGCGGATCGGGTCATCCGGATCGTTCGGATCGATCAGGGAAATAAAATAGGGTGTGATCTCGACGCGAAAGAGATGCGGGGCATTGAGTGCGTTGCGTTCGGATTCAGTCAGGGGAAAAATCTTTTCGATCTCCTCGGCGGTGTTCAGGCGGTGGCTTAACTGCCAGCGCCAGTCATTCCATTTTTCATCAGGAACATCTGCAAAAACAGGGGAACGCTTGGAAACAAAAGGATGGTTCATTTTTCCTCCGGGATATCAGGTCGGATACGGTTAAAGGTTGATCACGGTCTAGACACCCGGAGTATGCAGCGGGTTGTGATCCGGGCGGAAAAAACCCCCGCGGCGCGGAGGCAGATCCGTATTGATCTTTTCCGAATATCTCATGCGGGTATTGTAAGAGGAAACAGGGTCAAGGTCAATATAAAAACCCGGGAATATTTGGAGACAATTCATCCTGTTTTCACTTGCAGGATATAAGATACAATTAACCCGGTTTTGGATAGGGTGCTTGAAGATAATGGTCGAAGCGATAAGGTAGGGAAAATTTGGTGAATGTACACCATACTGCCCAGCGTTAATCGACAGCCTGATACCAGGTGCCCACTCCCGGGTTTATCCTTCACAGGCGAAATGAATTTGGCAATTATTTTATGAAGAGGGAATAAAAATGGCTGAAGCTTGTATCCCCATTACCATCATCATTTTTGGCGCATCCGGTGACCTGACCTGGCGTAAACTGATCCCAGCCTTGTACAATAATTTTAAAAAGGGACGTTTATCCAACTGCGCCAATATTGTTGGGTATGCCCGCCGCCCGTACTCAGATGAAGATCTTCGGACTCACCTGCGCGAGGGGACGATCCAATTCTCACCGGAATCCTTCGATGAAAAGATCTGGGAAACCTTTGCAAGCCGCCTGCATTATTTCCAAGGAAACCTGGATGTGCCTGAAGATTTTCTGCGCCTGGATACTTTCCTGAAATCGATCGAGAAGAACACATCCAACCGTCTTTACTACCTCGCCACAGCTCCCGAACACTACTCCGGCGTGGTCGCTGAACTTGGATCAGCCGGGATGACAACACAGACGGATTGTTGGCGACGGATCGTTATCGAAAAACCATTTGGTCGGGACCTTGCTTCGGCCCAGGAATTAAACCGCGCTGTCCATTCAGTCTTCGATGAGTTCCAGGTTTACCGGATCGACCACTACCTCGGAAAAGAGACAGCCCAGAATATATTGTTCTTCCGGTTTGCCAACACAATTTTCGAGCCGGTCTGGAACCGGCGATATGTCGATAACGTACAAATAACCGTCGCCGAGACCGTGGATGTGGGTCACCGTGCGGGATACTATGATACCGCCGGTGTGTTACGTGACATGTTCCAGAACCACCTTCTCCAATTGCTCGCGCTTGTGGCAATGGAATCGCCCAGTTCATTCAATGCCGACGCGGTACGTAATGAAAAAGCAAAGGTTTTTGAAAGTATTCGCCCGGTCGAGTTAACAGACACAGTGCGTGGTCAATATGAAGGATATCTCGACTGCGAAGATGTCGCCCCCGGCTCACAAACACCAACCTACGCTGCGCTTAAACTCAACATCGATAACTGGCGCTGGCAGGGTGTCCCGTTTTATCTTCGCTCAGGCAAGGCTTTGGGACGGAAAACTTCCGAGATCATCATCGGATTCCAGCGTCCCCCGCACCTGATGTTCAACCTACCGGATGGACGTGACTTCACGCCGAATATCCTCTCCCTTTGTATCCAGCCGGATGAGGGCATCCACCTTCGCTTTGAAGCGAAAATGCCCGATTCCAACCAGGACATGCGTTCTGTGGATATGGATTTCCATTATCGTTCATCCTTCTCTGGAACCCTTCCGGAGGCTTATGAACGGTTGCTGCTGGAAGCACTGGATGGGGACGCGTCTCTTTTCACACGCAGCGACGGGATTGAAGCCTCCTGGAAATTGGTGGATCCGATCATAAAGGGCTGGGAAAACCAACCGGTTGCGCCTTTGATCAAATACCCGGTAGGCTCTTGGGGTCCTGCGGAGGCAGACCGGTTGCTTGCCCAAAACGGACACCAGTGGCGGCTGGGCTGCACAGACGAACAGGATGCCAAACCTGCTTGAGATCGAGGTAGCACCGGATGCACAGGCGTTAGCCAAGCACGCCCTCGCCCACGTTGTGCGTATTGCCAAAGCAGCAATTCGTGTCCATGAACAGTTCAATGTTGCCCTGGTAGGTGGTTCCACCCCACGCGGGTTATATTCCCTGCTCGCACAAGAGCGGCTTGATTGGGATCGGGTCCATTTCTTCTGGGGTGATGAGCGCTGCGTCCCTCCCGACAACATCGATAGTAATTACCGGATGGTTTACGATGCTCTGCTAAACCATATACCTGTACCACCGGGAAATATCCATCGGATCCATGGCGAGTTACCGGCTAAATCCGCCGCACGGGAGTACGAAACTGACCTTCACCTTTTTTTCAACGCCGACCTCCCGCACTTTGACCTAATCCTGCTCGGCTTGGGAACGGATGGACACACTGCATCACTTTTCCCAGGCACTCTTGCCATTCAGGAAGAGGTCCATTGGGTTGCGCCCGTCAGCCACCATCTTCCTCCACCCCCACTAGTGGACCGCGTCACGCTCACACCAATCGTTATAAATGCTTCTGCGAATATCCTCTTCCTTGCGTCAGGTGCAGACAAAGCCAGGATACTGGCACAAGTATTGCATCCCAATTCTCGGTCGAAGGTCCTCCCCGCACAACTCGTAGCACCAACCAGCGGACGGGTATACTGGCTGGTGGACCAGGCCGCCGCGGCTGGACTTTCCCTGGAATAGAAACGAGAAGAACAAAAAGCTGGCACCATTCGGTGCCAGCTTTAAATTACCCGTCTATATGTAATTAATCCTCTTTCCCTTCCTCATCCCCCGGCATGGTCTCCTTGGGACCACCACCCAGCCTGGGTTCTTTGGGTTTGCTTTCAAGGTATTGCTGAAGCAATGACGGTGCCCCGGGCTGATCCACGTGCAAGGCATGATCATAATCGCCAGCGGGAATGGGAGGTTCAAATTTCACCGGTCTCCGTACCCCAAATAACTCGAGAATCCGGCTGACCCACACGATCACGTTAAACCGGTATTCCTGCATCTTCAGTGATTGCCATTCCACAATGGAAGCCATGGCGCCCTGTACGCGTGCCTTGTCGCGTACGATCCGGTAGATCTGTTTTGGTTCGCGATAACCTATCGGAGAGATCAGGAGCAGGTTGGCTGCGATAACCAACACGCTGAACGTGATCAACACCACCCAGCCACCCTCTGTCCATTTCCCGGCGATCTGCCCAATAAACACCAGACCTGACAGGACCCCTGCTAACCCCGCTCCAAACGCCCCCCAACTACGCCTGGACCCTGCAGGAAAAGTCTTTAGAATGTGCTGGCGAATGGCAAAACCCATCACCATGATCGGCATGAACACACCAATTCCGTAATAAGGTATTGCCGCGCTGGTATTTCCACGAACGATCAGTTGGATCACAATTGCGACGATGAAACCCGCTGTGACCGACCTTGTGAATGTCCCTTGCCGGTTGCGATACACTACGATCTCCGGGATTTCACCGATCGCCACATCCCGCCAGGCAGTTGCCTGTAAGTCCTGGAATGCTGTCATCGATGCAGCTGCAAGCAGTGCCACTGCCAGGATCTGGTATGCCCAATACAGGATGGTTCCCCCGGGAATTTGCCCAAAGCCAATAAATGATAGGTTGCCAACTAGGGAACGCCCAGCCGTACCGTCAAACGCATTGAAATGAACTGCGAAGAACGCCAGGAGAGCCGTGGTAATGCCGCCATAGAAAAGAAAAGAAGTTTGGACGAGACGACCAATCCCGGATTTCCCGCTGTAAAAATGCCATAAACCCTTTAACTGCGGGAGGATTTTCTTCCCCCACTTGACGATGCCGGCGTCCTCGTCGATGACAAACTGGATGCCATTGGACATGGCTTCCAAACCGCTCAATGCCACCAGGCCTTTCATCGAGGCTGTCAGCATGTGGTATAGAGCTGTCCAGAGCGATGGGGTTGTCGCGGGAGGAGTGTAGGCGAGTGCCGGGTATCCGCTCCCCCTGGCAAGAAACAGACCAATCGTCATCACCACCGAGAGCATGACAAAGATGCCAAGCATGGTAAATACCACTCGCGCCAATTCGCCGCGCCCGCGGATGGTCAGCCACCAGGTGATGGTTGCCAACCCGGCTCCGATCAGAAACCGGATCACCCAATAAATTCCAACTGATTTGGTAATGGAAAGCAACTGGTCAACACCCGAAAGAGTCGAGACCACGATCGTAAATATATAGTCCTGGATCAGCACAACCGCCACTACCAGGCTAAGACCGGGGGCAAGGTATCGCATGGCCGCGGTGTAAGAACCGCCACCTTCATTAAATGTGCCCAAGGAATACATATAAAGTATCCCAAAAACAGCATTGGCGAGTGCAATAATGGCGACCGCAATGTAGGCATATCTTTGCAGGTTTAACGGATGCAAAGCACTCATCATTTCACCGGTGGCATAAAAGAATGATGTGAAATAATCCACACCAAATAGCGCGATTGCCGCCAGCAACCCGATCTGCCCGGCGCCATGGATGAGTGCATGTTCCTTCTTTTCGGTCGGTGCTAATTTGAGAGCAACGAAGATTATCACAATCAATAACGCGATGGAAAAAATCATATTATTTCAGCACTTTCATATCTTGCAAGGCCAGTCCCATGTGTAATCGCCGACTCACTGACCTGAGGTTCGCACCAAATCGGTGATTATCCTCGAATTATCTTCGGACGTCAAGGCCGCGTCAAGAAAGACGGGAAGGGTGTCCATATTTTGTCAAGATCGAAAAGGGAAGGGCAATGAAATTGGGTTTGTTTCAAACGTTCCTGAAAGCCACCACAACATAAAACTTATCAATGATAAACAAAAAGCGAGCCGCCTTTTCTGGCAACTCGCTCTGGATGATGCTTGTGATAATCAATCCTCTTTTCCTTCCTCATCCCCCGCTATGGTCTGCTTGGGAGCACCTCCCACCCTTGGCTTTCCTTTTTTTTGTTCCAGATATTGTTCAAGCAAGGATGGAGCGTCCGGATGATCCACGTGTAGAGCCTGGTTATAATCGCCAGCAGCAGCTGGTGGCTCTAAACGGAGCGGGCGCCGGACACCGAACCATCCAAAGAAAATCGAAATTGCCTTCAAAACACTGTAACGGTATTCCTGCATTCGTAAAGACTGCCATTCCACAATGGATGCCATGGCACCCTGAACCCGCGCCTTCTCGCGCACGATGCGATGGATCTGCTTCGGCTCACGATGTCCGACCGGGGAAATGAGTACCAGGTTGGCAACGATAATCAGGATGCTGAATGAGATCAGAACGACCCATCCACCTTCCGTCCATTTACCTACGATCTGACCAACAAAAACAATGCCCGAGAGGATCGCCGCTGCTCCGGCTCCAAAAGCCCCAAGATTTCGCTTCCTGCCCTTCGGATAGGTTTTTAATATATGCCTGCGTATGGCAAAGCCCATCATCATGATCGGCATAAACACGCCTATCCCATAATAGGGAATTCCGAGCGCAGTTTTCCCCTGTATCACAAATGTAATAATAATTACCAGGATATATGCAATGGTCACCGATCGCGTGAAGGTACCACGTTTATCGCGATAAACAATTATCTCGGGGATCTCGCCGATCGCCACATCACGCCATTCGGTAGCCTGCAGGTCCTGGAAGGCAGTCATGGATGCTGCAGCAAGAAGACCAACCGCCAGGATCTGATAAACCCAATACAGGATGATCCCACCCGGCAGGTGGGTGAAGCCGATAAAAGAAAGGTTGCCCACCAGTGAACGACCGGCGACACCGTCGAAAGCGTTGAAGTGCAGAGCAAAGTATGTTAGGAAAGCGGTGGTAAATCCCCCATAGAAAAGGAAGGATGTCTGCACCATGCGACCGATCCCCGATTTGCCACTGTAATATTCCCAGAGACCTTTCATCTTGGGCAAATGTTTCTTCCCCCATTTCACCAGTGCGAAATCTTCATTGACAATGAACTGGATGCCATTCGACATGGCTTCCAGCCCGCTTAAGGCAACCAACCCTTTCATGGAGGCGGTAAGCATATGATATAAAGCCATCCAAATCGTTGGGGTCGGCTGAGTCTGTTGATATGGCAGGGCATCGGCACCATGTGACTTGGCAATGAATAAGCCCACTGACATGGCAATGGTTAGCAGGATAAAGACACCCAGCATGGTAAATACGACGCGCGATGATTCACCCCGCCCACGAATGGTCAGAAACCAGGTAATCGTCACCAGGCAAACGCCGATGGCAACACGGTACAACCATCCAATGCCATAGGCATTGATCAGAGAGAGTAACTGGTCAACACCCGAAAGACTCGATACAACGATGGTAAAAATGTAGTCCTGAAGCAAGACAACTGCCACTACCAGGCTTAGCCCGGGTGCCAGGTATCGCATGGAGGCCGTGTAAGAGCCTCCACCCTCATTAAATACCCCCAGGGAGTACATGTAAAGAAACCCGAACACGCCATTGGCGACCGCAATGATGATGACCGCGATGAAGGCATATTTTTGCAGGTTATACGGGTGTAATGCACTCATCATCTCACCGGTGGCATAGAAGTAGGAAGTAAAATAATCCACGCCAAAGAGGGCAATGGCAGCCAACAATCCGATCTGACCTGCCCCATGGATGGCGGTATGCTCCTTATTTTCAACCGGTGCCAGCCGGAAGGCAATGAATAAAATAACGATCAGAAGTGCAATGGAGAAAATCATAAGTTTCCTTGGGAAGTAATATTGCTCAAATTAATTGACCGGGATGGTGGTCGATTGTTTCAATTGGTCCTGAGCCGGTACCCCACGCCAGGTTCAGTCACGATATATCTTGGGCGCGCTGGATCTGGCTCCATCTTTTGGCGAAGGTTGCTGATGTTTACCCTCAGGAGATGAGACTCGGCTTCATAGTTGTTCCCCCAGACCGAACTGATAAGCTGCCGGTGGGTCAACACTTTTCCTGCATTCAAAACGAGTACGCGCAGAATATCGTATTCCGTCGGGGTCAGGCTGATGTGCTGCTGATTGACGATCACGTTACGATGGGCCAGGTCGACGGTCAACTCACCAGTGGCAAAATTGGGTTCAAGCTCCGGGGAAGCAGCCCGGCGTAAAGCCACTCGCAATCGGGCCATCAGCTCGACTACACTGAATGGTTTGGTCAGGTAATCATCCGCGCCGGCATCGAAAGCGGCGACCTTATCGTTTTCCAACTCGCGCACCGAGATCACAATGATCGGGATCTGTGTCCACTCACGCAAGCGGCGGGTGACCTCAACACCGTCCATGTCCGGAAGTCCCAGATCCAGTATGATCACATCCGGGTGACCGTTCACCGCAGCCGAAAGGGCTTCTTCACCAGAGGCTGCTTCGAGGATCGTATATTGCCCCGCCAGGGATGCGTTCAGGAACCGCCTGATCGGGCGTTCGTCGTCCACGACCAGTATGCGTACATTTTCTTGGTCCATTCGCATTCACTTTCCGATAATAAAACTTGCGGTAATAAAATATACCTGTACCCACAACAGGACGATCAACATTAACATTTGTTGCCCGGAACGCTGGAAGCTCGGTAAAAAAGAAGTAACAATCACACCGACCAGCGGCAGAGTCTGAAGAAAGAGCTTCATCTTTTTTGGAAGTTTCTTCATTGCAACACTCCCGGTTCATACGAGAAAATTGCTGTCATGATCGTCTTGGATTTTACAAAGAGATGGGTCAAGGGGAAAGCAAAAAAGAACCGAAAAGCATCAAGAAGATGTCAATTCGGCTCAGTAATTAATAGCTTTTGGGTTAGGAAAAGATGAATTAAATGCGTCTCGGTAGTTCTTAATCCGTTTTCAATCTATATCCGACCCCTGGTTCCGTGATGAGGTAGCTCGGCCGCAGCGGATCTGGCTCGATCTTCCGTCTCAAGTTGCTTATATTAACCTGCAGCATGTGAGTTTCTCTTTCATAAGCAGTACCCCAGACAGCGCGCAGTAATTGATCATGGGTTAATACTTTCCCGGCGTGATTGACAAAGGTCCGAAGCAGATCGTATTCGGTAGGTGTCAGAGAAACAGGTTGATCATTAACTTTGACTTCACGTAGGTTCAGGTCAACCACCAGCTTGCCGGTTGTGAAAGTCGGTTCGGTTTCGGCCTGCACGGAGCGGCGTAATGCTGACCGTAAACGCGCCATTAATTCCCCCACACCAAATGGTTTGGTCAGGTAGTCGTCAGCACCGGCGTCCAGGGCGGCGATCTTGTCGTTTTCCTGTTCCCGCACAGATACAATAATTATCGGGATCTGACTCCATTCCCGCAGACGGCGAGTAACTTCCACACCGTCCATGTCTGGAAGTCCCAGATCAAGGATAACGACATCCGGGCGGTCATTCGAAACCGCAGCCAGCGCTTCCTCACCGGTGGTAGCCTCGAAGACGGTAAATTGACTACCCAGAGAAACTTTCAGGAACCGGCGGATGGACCGCTCATCATCCACGACGAGCACACGCACGGTTTGTCCGGTCATTTGGTTGCCTCCACAGGCAATGCGATGGTGATTGTAGTCCCCCCTGAAGGTCAATTCTCGGCGGAGATGAACCCGCCGTGAGCATCTACGATCCCTTTGCAGATGGCAAGCCCAAGCCCGGTCCCGTTGACATTATTCGGTCGTTGCACCCGGTAGAATTTGTCAAAGATGCGGGTTAAATCTTGTGGTGGAATACCCACACCGTGATCTGACACAGTAATTTCAACAAACGCACCTGCCATTTTCGCTCGAATCTCGATCGGTGTATCAGGCGGGGAGTACTTGAGGGCGTTGTCAATCACATTCACAACTACACGCTCGATCAACACAAAATCAAGGTGAACAAGTGGAAGATCGTCAGGAATATCCACTGTCACTGTGCGATTATCCAGGCGGGTTGCAGCTTCCTCCAGGGACGAACCGATCAGGTCCTGAATATCACTGGCATCGCGCTTGACACGCATTGCCCCGGATTCAAGGCGGGTCATATCCAGCAGGTTACCCACCAGGCGATTCAACCGGTCGGCTTCTTCGCTAGCCGTCTCGATCAAGCTGCGACGGGCTGTTTCGTCCAGAGCCATCTGGTCATTGGCCAGGCTGCTTAAAGCCCCGGTTATGGAGACCAGAGGGGTACGAAGGTCGTGGGAAATCGAATTCAGCAAGGCATTCTGAAGCTTGTCGGTGATCTCCAACATTTCGGTCTGGCGGGTCTGCTCGGCAAGGATTGTGCGTTCGATCGCCAGGGCAATCTGATTGGCAAAGGCATCGAGAGTGCGGAGTTGGTCCCGGGTCAAGAAGCGCTCGGGGGAAGCCGGTTTGATGCCCAGAACCCCCACACACCCGCGCATGGTCTTCAGTGGCTGGTAGCGCATTGAGGCTTCCGGCAGGGTGTCGGTGCCACGCCCTGCAGGCTGGCCATGTCCAAAGGTCCAAGCAGCGACGGCCAGATCATCGTCTGAGACAGCCAGACCCAGGCTTAAGGCATAGGTTTTCAAAACTCCAGCATCCGGCAGGAAGATGGCAACCTCCCGGCTAAAGGTCTGACCGACATGAGAAATAACAGCTTGAGTGACGGTTTCCAGCGCGGATGTTTCTGTCAGGTCGCGGCCCAACTCATACAATGCAACGGTTTGTAATTCGCGCTGCTTGGCAGCATCGGCTTGATCTCGCACCAGAGCAGTCAATTGACTAACCACCAATCCGACTGCCAGAAGCCCAATGAAGGTCAGCAAGTATTCGGTATCTGAAACGGCGAGGGTCAGGTGAGGAGGCACAAAGAAGAAATCGAAGGCCATCACACCCAGGACCGAAGTGAGAATAGCCGGACCGCGTCCCAGATAGAAAGCAGCAATGACAACCGCAAGCAAATAGATCACGATCAGAATTCGTGGGTGAAATATTAGGGGCAATAAGTGCACCAAGAGCAGTGGTGGCTGCCACCAGTGCCAATGCCCAAAAATACCTTAGCAACGGGCGGTGAGGACGCCAACCCTCCAATGCTTTCCCGGTCGGAGGCTCCGCTTCACTGCTAATCACATACACATCCACTTGACCGCTCAAGCGAAGCAAATGGTCGACCACAGAACCGCGCAGGAGATCGATCCAATGCGAATGGATCGGTTTACCGGCAATTACCTTGGTGATATTGTGACGGCGGGCATATTCCATGACCGTTTCAGCGACAGACTGTCCAGGGAGGATGGTGGTCCTGGCGCCGAGTTCCTCCGCAAGGCGCAGGGAACTTGCCACCTGGTCGCGCTGTTCCTGGGAGATCCTGGCCTGGTCGGGGGTCTCCACGTATATGGCAAACCACTCCGCGCTTAGTTCATCCGCAAGGCGACGAGCGGTGCGGATGAGACGTTCGCCAAGGGCGCCCGGGCTGATACAGACCAACAAGCGTTCGCTTGCCGGCCAAGGCCCCGGGATTGCACGAGTGCGCATATAGGAGCGCATCTGGTCATCGACCCTCTCGGCCGCCCGGCGCATGGTCAATTCCCGTAAAGCAGTCAGGTTGCCCTTGCGAAAGAATTTTTGGACAGCACGCGCAGCCTGGTCGGAAACGTAAACTTTGCCTTCCTGCAGGCGGTTGATCAACTCGTCCGGCGGAAGATCGATCAACTCAATATCCGTGAATTCATCGATCACACCATCGGGGATGGTCTCCCGAACGGTTGTCCCGGTGATCTGGGCAACAACATCGTTCAAACTCTCAATGTGTTGAATATTAAGGGTGGTATAAACGTTGATGCCCGCTTCCAATAGTTCTTCCACATCCTGGAAACGCTTGGTGTGGCGGGAGCCGGGCACGTTGCTGTGAGCCAATTCATCAACCAATGCCAGCTGCGGTTTACGCCTCAGCACAGCATCGATATCCATCTCTGTCACCTGGATGTTATGATACAAGATCTGTAGACGAGGAATGATCTCAAGATCACTGACCAATTGCTCGGTCTCGAGCCGTTTGTGGGTCTCTATATACCCCACCACGATATCCACGCCTTCGGCTTTTCGCTGGTGGGCAGCCTCCAGCATGGCATACGTTTTCCCCACCCCCGCCGCATAACCCAGGAAGATCTTCAGCCGGCCGCGTTTATCCTGCAGTTCTTCAGCCTGCATGCTGGCCAGCAGTTCATCCGGATCTGGGCGGGTAGGTTCGACAGACATACCCTTACTATACTATTTTATTCCGTCCAATGCCAGATTAAGTTCAAGAACATTTATTCGCGGTTCACCCAGGATTCCAAATTGGCGACCGGTTGTATACTGGTTCACCAATCCCATTATCGTGGATTCACTTATTCCCCGTACCCTCGCTACGCGTGAGACCTGGTAGAGTGCAGCAGCGACGCTGATGTTCGGATCAAGGCCGCTTGCCGAAGCTGTGACCAGGTCGACCGGAATGGGAAGAGTATTGGTAGGATCGGCGGCTTTCAGGTCTGCCACACGAGCTTTGATCTCATCGATCAAGGCAGGGTTGCTCGGCCCCAGATTCGAACCGGACGAAGCCGCAGCGTTATACGCAAACGGGCTTGTCGCTGAAGGCCGGCCCCAGAAGTATTTGGGATCATCGAACAACTGGCCGATCAAACCGGAGCCAACCGTCTGCCCGTTACGAACGATCAGGCTGCCATTTGCCTGGTGAGGAAAAAAGATTTGTGCAATACCCGTCACAACCAGCGGATAAATAACACCGCCAATCACGGTAAAAATGAGCAGTGCCATCAATGCGGGACGAATCTGTGCTTTCATTTTCGCCTACTACTTCCGGGTAGAACTGAGAGCCAACCCAATGATCTGTCTTTCTGCTTCATTGACCCGGGTCCGTTCAAGTGCCCGGGCGGTCTGTGTGGCAAAATTCTCCATCATCCGGCTGTCCTCTGTTGGTAATTCTGTGTAAACACCTCTCCAGATCTGGATTTCACCGACCAACCCCCAGGAGTTCACCAGTGGGAGACAACGGTCAGGTCGGCCCGTTCCAGTTCCATTCGGTGGTTCACTCGCGACAACACTCAATGACTTGTCTTCCGGGTGGTAAAGGACATTCACAAGGGTAGCCTGGAATAACTGCTGCAGGTTTTTGGCTGCCATTTGGGCAACTGCAGCAGGTGTGCGACCCTCGCAAAGAGCCGCATTGAGCTCATACATGAACACGGCTTCCGCGCCCTGGTGAGGCTTGCCTGGATGCGTTCCACCACAATTGTAGCCACTCCTAAAAAGATTGCCAGCACCAACCGGCCCTCCAACCTTGCTACTGCAAAGGTGTAGAAAGGCGGTATGAAGAGAAAATCAAAAAATAACGCAGCACAAAGCGCGGCGCTGATGCCTGGGAGTTGTCCCCAACGGTTCGCACTCCAGGCAACCGGCACCAGGTACACCAGGGCGATGACCGCCTCACCGAGAGTGGCACGCCCGATCAATGCCAGTGGGATGGTGGTGACTGTAACCACCAAAACCGCTTTAAACGTCATCGATAATAAACGAGCCAGGTTAGATAATTGGATTTTTTTCATCACACACCTCCTTCGATAATGGATTAGACCAGATGTAATGCCACCAGGAGTAAGTCGATCAGCTTGATGCCAATGAACGGGGCGACCAGCCCCCCCAGACCGTAAATGAACAGGTTGTCACGCAGCAGCCGGGCTGCGCCCACCGCCCGGTACGGCACGCCTTTTAGCGCCAGAGGGATCAGTGCGATAATAATGAGGGCATTGAATATTACAGCTGACAGGATGGCGCTCTGCGGTGTAGCCAGATGCATGATATTCAGCACTCCCAGGGACGGATATGTGCTGGCGAAGGCGGCCGGGATGATGGCGAAGTACTTGGAGACATCGTTGGCTATGCTGAAGGTGGTCAACGCGCCGCGCGTCATCAGCAACTGTTTACCGATCTCGACGATCTCGATCAGCTTGGTGGGGTTGCTGTCCAGATCGACCATGTTGGCGGCCTCGCGTGCAGGCTGGGTGCCGGTGTTCATCGCCACCGCCACGTCAGCCTGGGCTAGAGCCGGGGCATCGTTCGTCCCATCGCCGGTCATGGCCACCAGCCGGCCACCGGCCTGCAAGTCGCGGATCAACTTGAGCTTTGCCTCGGGTGTGGCCTGGGCCAGGAAATCGTCCACTCCGGCCTCGGCAGCGATGGCCGCGGCGGTCAGGGGGTTGTCACCGGTGATCATGACTGTCTTGATGCCCATCTTGCGCAGTTGGGCGAAGCGTTCCTTGATACCGCCCTTGACGATGTCCTTGAGGTGGATCACACCCAGCGCCTGGCCATTGCGCACAACCACCAGGGGCGTACCACCGCCCCGGGCAATCCGTTCGACCTTTATTTTCAGGTCTTCCAGTACCGGCCTGCCATTTTCCTTAAGCAGAGCTTTCCATCGAGTCCGGTGCACCCTTACGGATGGTCGTGCCGTCGAAGTCCACGCCCGACATACGGGTCTGGGCGCTAAAGGGGATGAAATGCATCCCTTGGGGAGCAGCCTCGCTGGGACCCATGGTATGGCCGCGCAGGCCGAACTTCTCTTTAGCCAGCACGACGATCGAACGGCCCTCGGGAGTCTTCATCGGATAAGGAGGCCAGTTGGGCAGCCTCGGCCAGCTCTTGCGCCGGCACCCCACCGACCGGGATCAGCTCCACCGCCTGGCGGTTACCCAGGGTGATCGTCCCGGTCTTGTCAAGCAACAGTACATCCACATCGCCGGCGGCTTCCACCGCTCGGCCCGACATGGCGATCACATTGCGCTGGATCATGCGATCCATACCGGCTATTCCGATGGCAGAGAGTAATCCACCGATGGTGGTCGGCGGATACGACGTGGCGACGAGTTGGTCGACGTCACGGTGGTGACTCGCCCGCTCGGAGTGGGGCGCGTCGCCGCGCAGAGCGGCGTGTTCTGGCTGCTCGGGTCCGCCTTCATCGCGCTGGGAACGCTGGTCTTCCTGATGAAGCCCTTTGCCGGGCCCAGCATCGCCTTCCTCAACCTGTGCGTGGGCCTCGGCTTGATGGTGACCTACTTCGCGCCGAGCTCACGCTTCGACCCGCCCTGGCTCGACCGAGTTGCCCTGCTCGTCGTCCCGCTGCTGCCGGCGTCTCTGCTGCACCTCGCAGGGCTGTTCCCCCGTCGGCGGCTGAGCCTTGCGCGCTGGCGCTGGCTCGTGCCGCCGTACCTGCTCTCGCTGAGCCTGGCCGCGGCTTCGCTCTTGCTCGCGCGCAAGGCAGCCGACGTGCCGAAGCCGCTGCTCACGACGATCTATCTGTACCTGCTGACCGCAGTACTCGTGTTCCTCGGCTCGACCCATCAGGTCTACTGGCGAAGCAAGTCGAGCTCCGAGCGACTGCAGGCGCTCGTCATCTTGACCGGCCTCGCGGTCGCGTTCATCGCGCCGGTCTTCGAGCTCGTCTCGAATCTAGTGCTGCGGGTCTCCTTCTTTCCCAGCCCGATGCTCTTCTTTCTGCTCTTCCTGCTCGCCTTCCCGCTTTCGATCGGCTATGCGATCGTGCAGCACGATCTGTTCGAGATCGATGTCATCGTGCGACGCACGTATGGGTACCTCCTCACCACGGGGCTCGTCGTCGCGCTGTACGCGACGACAGTGCCGCTGCTCAATCTGCTCCTCGGGCCGTCGGAGATCGCGCGCTCGCCGGTCTTCGTGATCGGCTTCGTGTTGGCCGTGCTGGTCTTGATCCAGCCGGTGCAGGGCCGAATCCAGCGCTTCGTGGACCGCGCCTTCTACCGGGCGCGCTCGGACTACCAGAACACCATCGCCGAGGTAGCGGATCGCATGACCTCGCTGCTCGACCCGGTACTCGTCCGGCAGACGCTCCTGCACGCTGCGGTAGACGGGATGTTCCTCGAGAACGGCGTCCTGCTGGCGCCCGCGGGTGCGGGGCGGGCCTTCTCCGTCTCTTCACGGCTCGGCGTGGGCGGTCCCGAGCAGCAGGCCGAGCTGGAGGACGCGCTGCTCGAGCGGCTGCGGGGCGAGCAGCAGCCGGTGTTTCGCCATGAGGTCGAGCTCGCCCCGCGCTACGAGGGTGTCCGTGAGCGGCTGCAGCGCTGCCTCGACGTGCTCGCGTCGGAGGTCCTGATCCCGATGGTCTATCAAGGCTCGTTGCAGGGCGTGCTGTCGCTCGGGCGCAAGAAGTCGGGCCGGATGTTCGTGCGCGAGGACGTCGTACTGCTCCGAACGCTTGCCGCACAGGGCTCGGTCGCGCTCGAGAACGCCCGCCTGTTCGACGACCTCGCCGAAAGCCTGAAGCAGGTGCAGCTGCTGGAGACGGTCAAGGGAGTCCTGTCGCGCTTCGTACCCAATACCGTTCGGCAGCTGATCGAGAGCTCGCCCGACGCCGGCGCCGCACTCGAAAAGCGCGAGCGCGACCTCACCGTCATGTTCGCGGACATGACCGGCTACACGCGGCTCTCCTCCCAGCTGCCCCTCGACGAGGTGAACGCCATCGTCGAGCGCTACTTCGGCGCCTTCCTCGTCGAGATCCTGAATCAGGGCGGCGACGTGAACGAGACCGCGGGCGACGGCCTGATGGTCCTGTTCCGGAGCGACGACCCCGGGGAGCACGCACGCGCCGCTGTGCGAGCCGCGCTCGGTATCCAACGCATCACGCGCGCGATCAATGCGGAGCGCGAGGGGCAGATCCCGATCGGGCTCCATATCGGCATCAACTCGGGCATCGCCTCGGTCGGGGCGACGAAGATCCAAGCAGGCGACGGGTCGCGCTGGACCTACACGGCCTCGGGCCCCACCACCAACATCGCCGCGCGAGTCGGCGAGCTGGGGCACGAAATCGCGATCACCGAGGAGACCCAGCGCCGGTTGGATCGGCGGTTCCCGCTGGAGGACTTGGGCATTCAGGCGCTCAAGAACGTGACTGCGCCGGTCCGCACGTTTCGGGTGCTGGTGCCCGAGGAGCGGCCCGCGGCCTAGCCACTCAGGCGCCGGCGCGTTCGACGACGACGCGCTCGCCCGCGCGCTGACGAAGCCGTTGGTTCGCGGCGAGCGCATGCTCGCGGTGCTGATCGGCATCTTGGAGGTGTAGACCTGGCGAAGTACGAGCGAGCCGAAGCACGTCGACGACGACCTGGACGTAGACCTGGCGCGCCCAGCATGACTCGAACATGCGACCTTCAGGTCCG
>CAWJML010000014.1:0-29905 GCA_963843925.1 uncultured Chloroflexia bacterium
AGATGAATTGGTAAAATAGGAGCGGATAAGAATACATCCGCCTTGGGAGGCACTTCGTGCGCGTTCAGGAAATTGATACCCGTAACCGCGGCCAGGTCAGGGCTTTTCTGAACCTGCCGTTCAAGATCTACCAGGGGTGCAGCCAGTGGGTGCCGCCGCTGGAGATGGACGCCATGCGCCATGCTGACCGGGCGCGCCATCCTTATTACCGTGAATCCAACGCGGCTTTCTTCATGGTCTTCTCTGACGCGGGAGAGGCGCTGGGTCGCGTAGCCGTTCTGGATAACCAACGCCATAACCGCTTCAACCAGTCTGCGATCGGGCTTTTCTATCTGCTTGAAATAGTGAACGATTTCGATGCCTTTTCCCACTTGATGGAAGCGGCTTTCAATTGGGCGCGTTCAAGAGGGCTGACCGGGATTCTCTCTGGCCCCAAGGGGTTTACCGCGTTTAACGGGCTGGGCATGCTGGTGCGCGGGTTTGAGCATCGTCCGGCGCTGGGCATTCCATATAACCATTCATATTATCCCGAATTTATGGAAAGGCTGGGCTTCAAAGGCATTCGCGACATCGCTTCCGGGTATTTCAACCGAAGCCTTCCCCTGCCGGAGAAAGTCAGCCTGGTTGCTGAAAAAGCGCCAGGAAAAGCGCGGGTTGGTTGTGCGCAAATACACCTCGCGCGGCGACCTGAAAAAGCTGCTTCCGCATTTGAAAGACCTGTATAACGGCTCGCTGGTGGGTACAGAAGACGTAACGCCGATGACGGATGACGAGGTTGAGAAATGGCCAACCAGATCCTGTGGTTCGCCGACCCGCGCCTGATCAAGGTACTGATGAAGGATGATCGCCCGGCGGGTTTTCTGCTGGCTTACCCGGATATTTCAGAAGCGCTTCAAAAAACCAAAGGGAGGCTTTGGCCGTTCGGCTGGATGCGCCTTCTGCGCGAATTGAAACGCACCGAATGGATCAATGTCAACGGGGCGGGCATCATCGCTGAATACCGCGGCTTGGGCGGCACGGCGGTTCTGTTCAATGAGATGGCCAAGAGCGTCAGGGAAGGGCATTATATCCACGCTGACCTGGTTCAGATCGGCGTTGAGAATGAGCGCATGCAGAAGGAATTGAGCACCTTCGGGATCGACTTTTACAAAATGCACCGCATTTACCAGCGCCGGATTTGAAAATTATCTTGCCCGGATTTTATTAAAGCTTCGAAAATGGCTGCTGCTGTAAAATAGAAAGATTGGAAAGGATATGAATGGCAAATATGACGCGTAACCGATTGATGATCCCGTGGGCGGTGGAGGTGCATCCGGCTGTTCTTGAAGCGCTCAGCGGACCGGTAGAGCCGCATTACGGCCCTGCCTGGGTTGAGAAATACTCCCGCATAACCGGCTTGTGATAAGTTTTCAACACCCATTACGATGTTTTTCTGATGGCGGGCTCCGGCACCTGCGCGATTGATGCCTGCATGGGCAGCAGCGTGATGTCTGGAGAAAAGATCATCATCGGCAATAACGGGTTTTTCGGCGATCGGCTTATGACGGTTGCCAAAAGTTACGGATTGCACGTGGTGGAAGTCAAGGCGCCCTGGGGTGAAGCGCTTGACCCGGCAGAGATCTCCAAAGCTCTTAAAGCAAATCCGGATGTCAAAATTGTGGCAGTGGTTCATAGCGAGACTTCAACAACCATTCTGAACCCGATCGAAGCCATTGGCTGGGTCGTAAAAGACAGCGGCGCGCTTTTTATGGTGGACGCCGTTTCATCCCTGGGCGGTGTGCCCATCGAAGTGGATGGCTGGAAGATCCACCTGTGCCCGTCCGCGTCACAGAAGTGCCTGGGCGCCACGCCTGGGCTTGCGCCGGTTTCGATCAGCCCAAAAGCCTGGAAAATGATCCTCGACAGGTTCTATCAGAAAGCGCACGGCTGGTATACCAACTTGCAGGTTTGGCGCGAATATGCACGCGATTGGGGCGACTGGCATCCCACGCCGGTTACCATGCCGGTGAGCATTGCAAACGGGCTGCTGGTCTCGCTTGAGCAGCTCCTGGCGGAGGGAATTGATGCCCGTATGCGCCGCTACAAATCGCTGGCGATTCGACTGCGTTCAGGTCTGCGTGAGGCTGGCATGCAGCCCTTTACCCCCGACGAAGCCCTGAACCCCGTGCTGACCGCTGCTTACCCGCCTGACGGCGTTGACAGCGCCGAGAGTGGTGGATTACCTCTTGAAGGAACATCATATCCAGATCTCGGGCGGTTTGGGAGCGCTGAAGCCCAAGATTTTCCGCATCGGGCACATGTCACCTGTGATCACCGACCAGGATATGGATGCCCTAATATCGGCTTTGAAGCAATTTAAATAGAGTGTTTTTTCGTCAAGAATAAGCGCAGGTTATTCCTGCGCTTTTTTCAATCTCTTTTTTGAAATGGCGCTTGCTGAAGAACACGAACGTGTCGCCCATCAGGATGCTCAACCCGCCGATAAAAATGAAAATATCCCGCCAGAATCGGAGCGGGAAAAGGCGGATGAGGTTATCGGACATCAGGAAAAGCCAGGAATCCCCTTGGAAGAAGAGTTGGTGAAACTGTGTGAAAAGCTGATCGAAATTTAAAGCCAGATAAAACAGGATGCTGAAAATAAACCCGATGGTCAGGTTGCCGCCGCGGCGGACCGCGGTACGCTCGTGCCGTGGTGCTGCCCCCGCTTGGCAGAAATTAAATAACGAATACGAGCAAGATGGCCAGGCAGAAAAAAGCAGACGATCGTTTTTGGTTCATTGGACCCTCCCGAATTATGCAGAAATATAAAAATCCCCTGAAAGGATTCCCCCAATGGGCTGCTATGATGTCACGGTCGTGAGATGAGGGTGCACTTGTATTAGCCAATTTTGAAAGAGACAACAGGCTTCCCAACCCAAATCACCTGTCCAATGGTATTGTACAATAATCTACGACCTATTTCAATATGTCTACTAATGGATGGCGGGGTCGGTCACTTCTACTAAGCTGACCTCTTTCTACATACCACCAGCCTGCAGTTCTTCCGCAGCTGCGACCTTGGCCAGTTCAGCGCTTGTCCCGGTTGTCATATATCTACCTCCATAATAGCAGCCTGTCCATCCAATCACGCCCGGTCGCCCACCACGGTGATCTTCGCCATCGCCTGGTTGATGCGGTCAAGGTCAGCCTTGGTCATCTGGATCTCAAGCGCCCGGTTATTCTCGTCCAGCCGTTCCACCTTGCGCGAGCCGGGGATGGGGACGATCCATGGTTTTTGGGCAAGCAGCCATGCCAGCGCGATCTGGGCCGGGGTGGCTTTCTTTTCCGCGGCGATGCTGCCCAGCAGGTCGACCACGGCCCGGTTGGCTTTCATGGCTTCCGGTGTGAAGCGCGGATTGTGGCTGCGGATATCGGACTTGTCGAAGGTGGTCTTCTCGTCAACCGTGCCGGTCAGGTAACCGCGACCCAGCGGGCTGTAGGGCACCAGCCCGATGCCCAGTTCCTCCAAGGTCGGCAGGATCTCCGGTTCGATGGCGCGCCACCAGAGCGAGTATTCGCTTTGCAGTGCGGTGACGGGCTGCACCTTATGGGCACGCCGGATCTGATCGGCATTCGATTCGGACAGCCCGAAGTGCCTGACCTTGCCCTGCTGGATCAGATCCTTGACCGCGCCGGCAACCTCTTCCACCGGAACATTGGGATCGGGACGGTGCTGGGAGAACAGGTCGATGGCTTCGACCCGCAGGCGCTTGAGCGACGCCTCGCAGACCCGCCTGATCTGCTCCGGGCGGCTGTCCGGGCCGACGCCGGGATGAGGTCCATTTTCTCCGTGCTTCCAGCCAAATTTGGTGGAGATCACCACCTGCCCGCGGAACGGCTCCAGGGCTTCGCCCACCAGGTCCTCGTTCGTGAACGGACCGTACACCTCGGCGGTGTCGAAGAAGGTGATGCCGCGTTCGACCGCGGTGCGGATCACGGCGATCATATCCTTGCGGTCGCCGATCGGCTTATCGCCAAAGGTCATGCGCATGCAGCCCAACCCAAGCGCCGATACTTCCAGTCCGCTTTTTCCAAGTTTTCGTTTTTGCATGATTGCTTTTCCTTCCTGTGATTAATCGGACTCCGATTGCCAGGTCTTCAGCCTGGACCATGTTCTTCTCGTTTTTCAACACGGCTTTCTCGTACACCTCGATCTTGTGATCCAGGATGTCGAGCGTTTTTTGCATTTCCTTCATCCTGGCTGCCAGCATGAGACGCTGTTCCACCAGGATCGCCTTGCGGGCCGCGATGGTCCGGTCACCCTGCTGGACCAGGGCGACATACTCGATCAGCACCTCGACCGGCAGCCCGGCGCTGCGCATGCACTTGATGAATTCCACCCGCCGGATATCCAGCTCGTTATAGTCCCGGATGCCGCTATCCGTGCGGTGGACTGGCGGGATGAGCCCGATGCGCTCGTAGTAGCGCAGCGTGTCGGATGACAGTCCATGGACTTCACTCACTTCCGCTATTTTCATGGTTCACCTCGCCGATAGTGTAACACCTGGAGTGCACTCCAAGTCAAGGGTTGGATGGGTGGAATTTTTTCCCGCACTGCCGCTGCTATAAGGAGAGACGAAAAAAGGGTCGTGTTCTATCACGCCCGGGCCCGGCTATAAGGAGAGACGAAAAAAGGGGCGGGTGCTTTCCCCGTCCACCCTCAGCGATAAGGAGATACGAAAAAAGGGTGCTGGTGTTCTTTCCCACTTGTCCTCGGCTATAAGGTGAGACGAACAAAGGGTGCAAGTGTTCTTTCCTGCTCGTCCTCGGCGAGAAGATGAGACGAAATAAGGGTGCAGGTTGTTCTTTCCCGCTCAGTCCTCGGCGATAAAGAGATACGAGAAAAAGGGTGCAGGTGTTCTTCCTGCACCCTTTTTTCGATCTTTTCTCCCCTCCCTTTAGGGAGGGTGGGGTGGGTAAACTGAGTATTCCTGCCCTACGGACTGCAGGTCATTTCCTTGTTTGGTAATAACCCAGCCCGGCACAGGTCTGGCAGAGAGTTTCCCCCTCAACGATGACCTGGCGTTCGTTGATGATCTCCTCGCCGCAGCGGGCACACTTGGCGCGCAGACCCGGCCGGCTGAGCACGCGCTCGAGCGCCGGCTCCAGGTCCACCTCGTGGATACTGAACAGTTCCCTGACCGGCATGAGCTGGTAGCCCTTTAATTGGGCGTAATACTTGGTCTGGACTCCCGGGCGCATACGCCAGGGAGGTCTGGCGGATATCCAGCCGGGGCGCCAGGCGGACTGCTTTTCCCGGTGGCGATGTTGGCGAAGGTGGCCGCGCTCTTGCCGAGGTCCTTGACCCGCAGCGTGCGGTGACCGACCGTGGCGCCGGTGGCGACTTCGACCCCGTCGGCGAAACAACCGTCCGTCTCGATGAAGACCAGCGGCGGCTTTATGCTGGATGGGCGCTTCCAGCCCGATGGCATGCAGCCCCGCCAATCCGATGCGCACGCCCAGCACCTGGCGCGGGCAGAGATGGTCATGGCGGGCGGCACTCAATTTCAACAGGTCGTGCAGGGAGTTTGACAAAGTTTCCTCCGGAAAAATGATAGCGAATCATTATACGTCGTGCGAGCTGACGGCGCTGCGCCGTTCCAGCCTCCGCATCACCCCCAGCATGACGATCGAGACGATCACCAGCATCACCGATAATGCCACCGCCACCCCCAGGTCGCGCTCAAAGCCCAGGTAGATGGCCAGCGGCATGGTCTGGGTCATGCCTTCCAGGTTGCCGGCGAACATGATGGTGGCGCCGAATTCGCCCAGGGCCCGCGTCCAGGCCAGGACGAGCCCGGTCAGGAAGGCGCGCCCGGCCAGCGGGAACATGACGAAGCGAAACACCTGCCACTCGTTGGCGCCTTCCACGTGGGCGGCTTCTTCCAGTTGCGGGTCGATCTCGGCGAAGCCCGACCGCGCCGAGCGGACGAAGAACGGCGCGGAGACGAAGGTCTGCGCCATCACGACCGCGGCGGTGGTGAAGGGCAGGCTGATCCCGGCCGCGTTCAGCCAGACGCCGAAGACGCCCTGGCGTCCGAAGGCGATCAGCAGCGCCAGCCCCGCCACGGACGGCGGCAGCACCACCGGCAGGTCGATCAACAGCTCGAAGGCGGTCTTGCCTTGGAATTTCCAGCGCGCCAGGATGTACGCCAGCGGCGTCCCGGCAGCGATGGTGATCAGCAGCGCTGAGCCGGCTGGTCAGCAGGCTGAGCTTGAGGGCGGAGATGGCGGTGGCGGAAGAGAACGTAATTCGAAGAAATCTGGTCCCACGGCGCGCCCGATCAAGGCCACCAGCGGCAGTCCCAGCAGCAACACCAGCACCAGGCTGGGCAGGATGAATACCCAGCCCGGGTTATGATCGTTCGGTAAGCGGCGGAAGAAGCGGTTCAATGCACTCCTGCCCTACGGCTTGATCGGGGTAAAGCCCCATTTCTTCAAGGATCGCCTGCCCGTCCGGGGAAAGCACGTAGGCGATGAAGGCGGATGCCAGTTCCGGCTGCGGAGTTTTGATCAGCGCGGCGATGGGATACTTGGCGATCACATTCAGGTTCGCCGGGATGTCGATGGTCTTCAGGCTCGGGCGCGGCGACCGCATCCGAGACGTAGACGATGCCTGCATCCGCTTCGCCCAGTTGCACCTTTGCCACCACCTGCTTGACGTCCGTCTCGTACGAGACCACGTTGGCCAGCACCTTCGTCTTGAAATCCGCGCCGAAGGTCGGATCCTTGACCATGTTATCCAGCGCCTGCAGGGCATACTTGCCGGCGGGCACCGTGTTGGCGCCCAGCACCAGCTTCAAGCCGGGCTTGGCGAGGTCCTGCAGGGTCTGCAGGTCGGCGGGGTTGGATGGCGGCAGGATGACGATCAGCAGGTTGGTCAGGAAGTCCTGCGGCGGAGCCGGTCGCCACCAGGCTGGCAGCGATCAGCTTGTCCATTTCGGTATGGTTGGCGGAGGCGAAGACGTCCGCACTGGCTCCCTGTGAGAGCTGGGTGCTCGAGCGTCGGCGACCCGGCAAAGTTAAATGCTGATCGTGACACCTGGGTTGGCAGCCTCGAAATTCTTCCCGATCTCCTTAAAGGCATCGGTCAGGGAGGCAGCCGCAAAGACGGTCAGGCTGCGCGCAGCCGGTGCGGTTGGAGCGGGGTTGGTCGCAACCGCCGGCGAACAGGCAGCCAACAAAGCCGCTATTAAAAGAAAGGGAAGGATTTGATGTTTCAGTTTTGTAATCTCCAATGAAATTATTTTTCAAATGCCTGCTGGCATTCGATCAACCAGTCGCGCACCGAGCGCAGTCTCCCGGATGCGCAGGTCCAGGCTGAGCAGGTTGAAGGTCTCCTCGGGCGCGAGCTTCTTGCGGTTGTTCTCCAGCCGGCGCAGCGCAGCCTTTACATCCTCCGATTGGGTTTCCAGGATCGGCTTGAACCTGTCCGGGTAATATTTTTTTGCAAAATACAGGCGGGTGATCAATTCCACGCGGATGGCGCGCACGCTGCTGCCGGAGGGGGTGTGCAGCCAGTCCTCGAAGCGGACCCGCCCCTCGGCGGTCAGTTGCAGCAATTGGCGGGGAGGCTGTTTTTCCTGCTGCTGGGTGGTGGACGAGATGAAGCCCTGTGCTTCCAGCCGTTTCAGGATGTTGTAGGTCTGGCTCTGGCTGACGTGCCAGATGTAGCACAGTTCGCCCACCAGCTGCTGGTGCAGGTTGTAGCCGTGGTTGGGCTGTTCGTACAGGAATCCGAGCAGGGCATATTCGGGCGAACGGGCGCCGGCGTGGTGGCTTTTTTCGGTCGATATACTCACTCAGTTAGTATATCAAGGAATTTCCATTTTCGCAATATGGCCCGCAATATATATGGAAGGCAAGGGCTGGGCAGCTAAAATTTTAATTATCATGATGGACGTCCACGGCTATAATGGCAGGTATGGCAACCGGGACGGACGAACCTTCCAGGTCGGAGCGTGACCGCCAGGTGGCAGGCTTTTTCCTGCGCCTGGGCTTTACCGCCTTTGGCGGGCCGGCCGTGCACATCGCCCTGATGCACGACGAAGTGGTCGAACGCCGCGAATGGCTGAACGACCAGCAGTTCCTCGACCTGTTGGGCGCGACCAACCTGATCCCCGGGCCGAACTCGACCGAGATGGCGATCCACATCGGCTACCTGCGCGCGGGCTGGCCGGGCTTGATCCTGGGCGGGGCGTGCTTCATCCTGCCCTCCATGCTGATCGTGCTGGCGCCTGGCCTGGGTCTACGCCGCTTCGGCAGACCCCCGCAGGCCGGCTGGCTGTTCTACGGGATCAAGCCGGTGATCATCGCCATCATCCTGCAAGGCGCTTGTGGGCATGGGGCGCAAGGCGGTGCGCAGCCCTACAACCGGGCTGACCGGGCTGGCGCGTGCTTGGTGCTGAACCTGTTCGGGGTCAACGAGCTGGTGCTGCTCGTTGGCGGCGGGCTGGCGGTGATGCTCGCAGGGTGCGGCAGATGTCTGCAAGGCGGCCTGGCGGCGCTCCTGCCGCTGGCGGGACTTGGCTCGCCCGGCTCGCCTTTTTGGACCGTGGCCGCTGCTGCCGCTGCAGCGCCTTTACGGGCTGGGGCTGCTCTTCCTGACCTTCCTCAAGATCGGCGCGGTGCTCTACGGCAGCGGGTACGTGCTGCTGGCCTTCCTGCGCGCCGACTTTGTTACCCGCCTGGGCTGGCTGACCGACCAGCAGATCGTCGACGCCGTGGCGGTCGGGCAGTTCACGCCCGGGCCGCTCTCCACCACCGCCACCTTCATCGGCTACCTGCTCGGTGGGCGTGCCGGGCGCGCTGCTCGCCACGCTGGGCATCTTCCTGCCGCGTTCATCTTTGTCGCCGTTGACCAACCCGATCATCCCGCGCCTGCGCCGTTCGCCCTGGTCGGCGGCTTTTCTGGATGGGGTCAACGCCGCCTCGCTGGGCTTGATGGCGGCCGTGACCGGGCAGCTTGGGCTGACGGCGCTGGTCGACCCGTTCACCATCCTGCTGGCGCTGGCGGCAGCCGTGATCCTTTTCTGCTGGCGGCTCAACGCCACCTGGCTGATCCTGGCGGGGGCGCTGTTGGGTGTGGCGGTCAGCCTGCTGCATTGATTTCCGTCGACTGCCCGTGCACACGTTTCAAGTGGCAGTTGCGGGGGATTTTTCCACCTGTCGAAGGTTTTTTTGCAGGAGTACTTGACATTTGGCTAAAGATGTTGTAATATATCATATATTGATATATCATCAGATGATATATTGGAGACACGGAATGGAACCTACGAATTCAAGGGATATTTCACCTTTATCGGAGACAACGCTTTATATTCTCGTCAGTCTTGCACACGGCCCCCTGCATGGTTATGCCATTGGCAAGGAAGTACAAGCCTTGAGTAAGAACCGCGTCATTCTGAGTGTCAGCACGCTGTATACCACCCTCAAACGCTTGCTGGAGGATGGCTGGATTGAGCGGGTGGGTGAGGATCCCGAACCAGATGACGTTGGTCGTCCGCGCAAGGTCTATACCCTGACCGAGCGCGGCGAGTTCATCATCGGATTGGAAAAGAAACGGCTGCGAGCCTTGCTGACGCTTGTCCAGACCCGGACGGTGGGGGAGGAAAAATAATGGGCTCGATCCAAGGCGTTGCGAAGATTTATGGCATGTTGCTGAAGTCTTTTTCCGCGGGATTTCCAGAACGAATTTAAGGAGGAAATGGAAGATGTATTCACTGCCAACCTCGAAGAGGCGGCGAAGACCGGCGCAACCTTGGTCGTACGGGCGTGTTTTTTCGAACTGTTTGACCTGCCGGTCAACCTGGTGGTTGAACACCTGTCTACCTTGCGAAAGGGGAATCTCATGAAAAATATATCATTTGAAGTCGGCCGGTCCAGGGCTGTCCTGATGGCGGCATTGGGCATGATGGTGGGCTGGGTATTGATTAACTTGGAAGGTCGATAATATATTCAAATTCTCGACCGTATGCTTCCAACCTGGGCGATATTACCGCTTTAAACGGTAGTGTTATTCCCTTGCCTGTCATTTTATGCGGCCTGATGCTGGGGATTGCGGCAGGGCTTAGGGGCAGTGCTTTCCTGCGGATCGGGTTATGGACGTTCGCGGGAGGCATCCTTGGCCACCTGGTTACAATTCCCGTCCGAATGGTCAATACTGGCATTCTTGCCAGGGCGGCAACCTTACCACGCAGGGAATCCGACCTGGTTGGGATCTTCGCCCTGCTTGCCGTCATGTGCACGTATGGCTTTTTCAACGGTGCCGGATTGGGCTTCGCTTTTGGCGGCTGGAAAGCCTGGTTCGAAATTTGCATTGATCGGTCTGGTTGCCAATGCAGTTGGCATCCTGGCTGGATATTTCATTAGCTCGACTTGAGCAGCAGGGTGCAACTGGGCAATGATCTACCGTCGTATATTACCTGGAGTATCATGGGGGCATTGGCCGGCGGGATCCTGGGATGGTTTTTCGGAAAAGAAAGACAGCCCGAAGCTGACCCGTTATGCGGACAGGCAATGCTTGATGGAAAAATAGGTTAAGAGTAAACAAAAAGGTCGGTGAGTGTACTGCTCGCTGGCCCTTTTTAATTGAAAAACCCCCCTTATCCACGACCGTACAAAAGAGCAAGGAATCAAGGTTGCAGTCAGCGGGTGGATTAATATATACTCTATATATGCTTCCCTCAGGGGACCGAGCACCAGCCAAACCGGTCGAAAAGTCTCCGAAGGCGTCCAAGGGGGGTCGGGGGCGCTGGCTCGAACGCGCCCTGGCGGGGTTGAAGAATATTCCCTGGAAGAGTACCAAATTCTTCGGGTCGAAATCCGTCTACCCGGACGGGACCTACGTGTCGACGGAATGGTTCGCATTGCTCGCCATCCCGCTCGTCCCGCTGCGCACCCGGCGGGTGCTGTACCGCGGCACCTCCCACGGCTGGCACCGCAAAAGCACGGAATACCTGGTCATCCAAAAACTGCGCCTGGACCTGCGGCAGGTGCTGAAGACCTACTCCCACGTATTGCCCCCGTTGGCGCTGTCGATCGTGCTCACCGTGTTGGCGATCTGGCTTGTTCCAGGCCTGTGGGTGTTCCCGGCCGCGCTGGCAGGTTTCTGGCTGCCGGTGCTGGTGGCGTGCGGTTTCTATTTCCTGTCGAAGCCGCCGCTGATATCCGATCGACCGCGACCGCTCAGCACCGAAGAGAACATCGCCCGCGTGGCCCAGCCGGATGACCCGGCGCCCGCCACGATCGCGAAGCCGGACAAGACCAAACTCGAACCGCTGCTCGAAAAACTCAAGCCGATCCTGAAGTGGTACGTGAACCACCCGGACGCCAAGACGCCCGAATGGCTGCCGGTAAAGAACTCGCTGGACGATGTGATCCTGCTGAACTACGAGACCATCCTGCCCTTCATGGAAAAGGTGGTCTACCGCGGCAGCGGCGAGATCCGCACCCGCTTCGAGGAGCAGGTGAAGGGCTACACCAGCATGGCGTCCTCCGTCGCATGGATGCTCGGCAAGGAGTGGGCGGAGAAGAACCCGGCACTGCGCGGCAGCCTGAGCCACAAGGAAACGGTCTGGATCACCGACATCCCGGCTGCCGAACTGGACATCCTCAGGCAGGCGGTCTATTTCCCCTACTTCCTGTTCGCTTACGTTTTCAACGGTTTCTACGGCAGCAAATACGGAAAGGATTCACGCTACCAGAAAAGCCGGCACCTGGCGGATACCTACCAGGGCATGCTGAAGGCGGTCGTGATCTGTTTCCTGATGGGACTGGGCACCGATTTCTCGATCGAGGTGCACGAAGCCGTCAGGGCTGCCAAAGCTGGCAAAGCACCGAAAACGGTGCGCTAAGCTGCAACTGCGAAACCGGCCGCAGCTGCAAAAACTCCAGACAGCGAAGCCATCACGCAGATCGCTATTCAAAGCCGGCCACGGTAGCGAAACCGGCGGTCGTCCCCCCAACCTGCGGCAGCAAAACCTGTCGAGACCAACCCGCCGGTTTATTTGCGATCGGCAGCCGCGCGAAAAGCTGCGGCGGAAGGTGGGCCGGCAAAACTCGGTCGATCCACCCGCGCCGACTGAGCATGCCCCGGCTGAACTCGCCGGGGTCAAGCCCGCCCCGGCTGAACCCGCCTGGTACGAGCCCACCCCGGCAGAACCCGGACCGGTACCGTTCGCCCCGCCTGCGGCGGATGTCGATCCATTGAATGCGCCGGCCATGGACCGCTACGGCACGCACGACACGCCGGCTACACCATTGAACGCGTACAGCGGCGAAGCCAAAATGGAGAAGGAGGTCGAGGCCTATGAGTCTCCTTTCCGCTACCATTTCAACCGCAACAAGCTGCCGAAGGGCGCCAAGCTCGGACAGGCGCTGACCCCCATCAATCCCGCCGGCTCGCCGGAGGCGAATCCGTTCGATGCGGAACTGGTACCTACGGCACCTTCGGCATCCGCCGAACCCGCGGCTCCCGCCTTCGATTATACGGAGAGTGACGCGCGTGAATTCCTGCAACCGCTGGCAACGAATGTCCACTCCGAGTCGCCTATCAAACCCATCCGGCGCGCCCGGTCCGCCAGGTCTTCGGCTGCACTGGCAGCCGCCGGCAGGGTGCTCTCTTCGTTCATCCTGATCGGCGTGTCCGCGGTCGTCCTGTTCGGCGTCGCCTACCTATCCATCCTGTGGGCGCCGAAACTGCCGAAGATCGACCTGGGCGCCATCCCCTTCGTGGCAGCCGCCAATCCGAGCGCCACGCCCACCCGCACCGCCTACCCGACCTCGCCCCCGACCCCCTCCGTCACCGTGCAGCCTTGCACGCTGTGGTCCGACCTGACGCCCGCGGATGTTGGCAGCGTGAAATGCGTGTACGGCACGATCGTCAAGATCTACCATACCGAAATGATGTTCGAGATCATCCGCTTCAGCGAGAGAGCCGGCACCTTCCTGGTGTGGGACAAGAAGGCGTATTTCGAGGGCATCGACAAGGGCATGTGCGTGAAGGTGGAAGGTCTGATCTACAAGGATGCCAGCGAACTGTACATGGAGATCGCCGGCTCAACCTGGGGACCGTATACCGGCTGCCCGTAAGATCCCGGTGCTCCATTGGGAGGGAGGAAAAAGGCATGAATAATAATAATTTTCAGATCAACGGTCGCTTCAACAATGATCCGTCCCGCATCCCGATCCATATGCCGCCCACCGAAGCGGAGCTGCGCGCACGCGGGCTGAAAAATGTCCGGCGCGGGAAAACCTTCAACCTGCTGATGGGCACGCTGCTGGGCTTGCTGGAAGTTTTGCTGGCTGCCCCGGTCGTGTTCGATGTGCTGGCGTTCGACCCGGGCGAGCGCATCAGCCTCCCGCTCAATTTCGTCTCAGGTCTATTAACCGCCCCCTTCCGCTTGCTGGTCGGATCGCCAACCTTCGGGCATCCGCCGGTGGATGCGGTCGCGCTGATCGCGATGGTGGTCTATTTTATTATCTTCGCGCTGATCGGATCGGTCGTGCAGGGTGCATTGAAGCGTTCATCATCGAAGGGCGTACAAAAGAAAAAGCCGGGCAGGTAAGCCGGCTCTTTTTGGCAGGGGGAAATAAATGGATGCGATCCCTATCCCCAGACTTGCGGATCGTAGGCGGGCAGTTCACAGCGCATGGCTTTGTCGACCCGCTTGCCCATGGCGTACTCCGCCTGCATCAGGGTATGGACCTGGGTGGTGCCTTCATATATGACGGCGCTCTTCGAATTGCGTAGATATCTTTCCACGTTGAATTCATCCGAATAGCCGTAGGCGCCGTGGATCTGGACCGCGTCGTCGGCGGCACGGCGGGCGGCTTCGGTGCAGTACCACTTCGCCATGCTGGTCTCGCGCGTATTGCGTTTGCCGAGGTTCTTCAACCAGCCCGCCTGCCAGACCAGCAACTGACCGACGTCGATGCTCTGCTGCATATTGGCGATCATCTGCTGGACCAGTTGGTACTCCGCGATCGGCTTGCCGAAGGTCTGGCGCTCCTTCGCATACCGGATCGATTCTTCCATGCAGGCTCTCACCACCCCGACCGCGCCGGCAGCCACCGCGTAGCGGGCGTTATCCAGCGCGCTCATGGCGATCTTGAACCCCTCGCCTTCCTCGCCCAGGCGGTGATCGGCGGGCACGCGCACGTCCGACATGCGGATCGAGCCGGTGTTGCTGGCGCGCACGCCCATCTTGCCGTGGATCGTGCCGGTGCTGAGCCCGCGCCAGTCGCGCTCCAGGATGAAGGCGGTGATGTTCTCGGTGCCCCTGCCCGGGCTGGTCTTGGCGAAGACCAGGAAGCGGTCAGCCACATCCGACAGCGTGATCCACATCTTTTCGCCGTTGAGAATGTAATCGCTCCCGTCACGTCGGGCGGTGGTCTGGATGCCGGACACGTCCGAGCCGGCGTTGGGTTCGGTCAGACCGAAACAGGCGAGATTTTCACCTTTTGCCAGGGGCGGCAGGAAGCGCTGCTTTTGTTCATCGGTGCCCCACTGGAAGATGGGCAGGGCATGCAGCGCCAGATGGACGGCGATGGTCTCGCGCACCGACGAGTTCGGCGTATTCCAGCCCTTCGGCGATGATGCCGAGCGAGATGTAGTCCATGCCTGCGCCGCCGTATTTGACCGGCAGGCAGATGCCCAGGAATCCCAGCGCCGCCAGGCGGGGGACCAGCTCGAGCGGGTAGGTCTGGGTGCGGTCGTAGTCCTTGATGATGGGTCTGATCTCTTTTACGGCAAAATCATAGACCAACTTCCTGACCATCTTGTGCTCATCCGTCAGCTGCAGATCCATTCGGTCGCTCCTTGGGGTGGGGTGGACATTTGAGGAGATAAGTGTAACATCATTTAATTCCGAGGAGGAGGGGAGGACAAAAGCGCTTGTAAAGAAATCCAGAAACCGCTATTATTAAACCACTGGGTTGAGATAATTGCGCTTATGACTAACATAAAAATGTAAACCATAAGATTTAGCAAAGAAAGGGATCAATAAAGTGAAGCCCGAGCCAAAAGTTATCATTGCAGAAACAGAAGAAAAAAAACATGTTCAGATTTTGGGTGGTCCATCCGAGAGTATAACGATGCGTTCGGGCAAAGTTGTACTTCAACCAGGAAAAACAGTAGGAAGGCATAGTACGGAAAGCTATGAAGAGCTTCTTATATTGTTGGATGGTGAAGGGTTGTTTATGCTAAGCGATGGCAAACAATTACCGATGAAGGCAGGTTCTGTCTTGTATTGCCCGCCCGAAACAGAACACGATGTCAAGAACACAGGTTTATCTTCTCTACGGTATATCTACGTAGTGGCAAAGGCAAAATAAAAAGGTAGAATCGCAGCCGAATTGGAATGGAACTTGAATACGCTTGATTATGAATCACAATCAATAAAATGTACTTCAATAGAAATTGAACCGCGAACCGCTAGGTTCTAGGTAGGTACCCCGCAGGGGCATCAAATCCTCCCAGCGACTCAGCGCTCTCCTCTTTTTATAAGGTGTGTTATGTCAAGATAAATATGTTGTGCTGGATTCATATATCATCCCAACTTGGTTATTTCGATCACTTCTTGTGGTAAATGGACAACTTGGTCAGGTACCCCATCAACCAGTCTTCCTACACTTTGATGCCCCCAGCTGACCGCGATGCTTTTAACGCCCGACCTCTCTCGCCGCGCGGATATCGCTCAATGAATTCCCACCATAAACTCTCTCTCACACACCGCCGCTAATTGACTCTTCGCCATTAAAATTTTTTCAACCTTCGATCCGGCCATATCCACCCCGTACACCGCGGACACACCCCTCCAGCCCATGTTCCTTCAAAAATACGCGGACATTCCCCTCAGTATTCCCTGTAACCACTGCAAGCACGTGACTTTCTGCCAGTTTTTTCACAACTTCAACCAAACCGTCAAATATCGCGGGTGGTGATCTTCTTCTCCGCGAATTTCCCTGTGCACCTGCGGACAAACTCATTCTCCAAATCTTCAGGTATCTCACACTCTCGCCCAAACGTTGCAAAGGACATCACTTCCAGTTCGATTAAATCTGTTTGAACCACCTGATGTTTCACCCCCAACTCATCACAAACCACCTGTGCAAAGCGGAGCATATCTGCGAGTGTATCGGCAAGCACACCGTCATAATCGAAAATGATGAGGGACATGGGGATGATTATACTGTGCATCATCCATGCTATTACTCATCAAGTGTTTGCATAATTGCGGAGATATACTCGGAAAATCCACTATCTAAGTAAACGAGTGGTATAAAATATAAATATTTTTGTCGAAAAGGTATCGACAATTGTGAACTTTTAAAATAACGCAGCCCAACAATGCGTTCATTTGACAATGGGGATTCTGCCTCCTTTCCAAGGATTTATCTGGCTTCGGATGTTCTCCTAATCCAAGTCGAGTCCGACGCCTACCCCAGCGCAAGTAACGCAAACCGTTGAGATCAAATTCGCCTCCTATAAAACTTGAACCTCCAACCACCAGGTTCGAGGTAAGTACCCCGCAGGGGCATCAAATCCTAAGTGAGGAGCTTTTTAGTCTTTTGCGACTTATTCTTTGACAATACGTCGCATTTTATTTCCGCCTTTATCCTCCTGGGGAATACAAACCCCGAACCCTTTGGTCGACAGCCCCCCCGCCTAATAAAAATGGGCGTTTTACCAGGGTAAATTTGTTATACTTTATTTATATATCACTCAATTTTGTAAGGTATGTGAATTCTTTTATTGAATTGTAGTTGGGCATTTATGTAATAGTAGAGGAACCCATGATTATGAAACTCTGCTTTTCATGCTGTTCTGCGGCCGTAATCCTCTGCGCCTGTGGCACATTGAACGCCGTGCCGACGGCCACCTTCACGTCGGAAACAATCACCAATCCAGTAACAAGTACGCCGTCAACTACTCAACCTGCTGATCCTTATGAAGGATGGATATCTCTTGAATCTAGTGAATATACCTTAATGTACCCATCTTCGTATTACACACCCACCTCAACTGATCCCGTGATATTTTTAGCAGATACAAAAACAACCTATGATTCTTGGGTGGCAAATTCGACAATGCAAACCGATGGTATTACCAATAATGACGAACTTTTGATTCAGTTTATTTCCTTAGTTCTTGATCGAAAGCTGGACCCCTATAATAGCTCAAGTCTACTGGCAACTCCTAAACAGGCTTTACAAAGAGAAATTAATCGTGCTATTGGTATTCCATATCTCGTTAGCGGCTCAACAAATGTGCCTTGGGAAAATGCGAATGGGGGGACTTATGACGGGGGAAAGTGGTTCGAGCCAAATGTCACTTATCTGAGTATTATGCTAGGCACTACTAACGCCGCGAAGATTATCAGAGATAATTACGTTTATTATTTCATTCTTAACCCAAATGATGATAGTTATTATGTAAGGATTATTATACAACCCGCAAGTTCCACCCTGATGACGATAGCAGACCAAATCCTTTCCACCTTTAAATTTACTAAATGACTGGATTAATTGTTATTACTTCCGCAATCTAATGTGGAGACGGTAGTTCGTCCGTCGTGTCAACGAACCGATTATCCCGCTAGCCATGACCGATTCCGCTAGATCTTCCGCTATTCAACCTTGTCGAGGTCGTGCCAGAAGAGCAGTTATCCTCCGCAGACCTTGCCGTTTAAGAGCAGATTATTGACACACCACGAAAGCAGGAAGGATAGCATTGTAGTTCGAGCCGTCCTGAATACTCGGGGCGGCCCTACACCGGCTCCACCGGACGCCGCGGCGCGGCTGCTGCATAATCCTCCCCAAGAGAGTTCCTTTCTTTGTTGTTGTTGCGAACAACAATATTGACTGGAACTCTCTTTTTTCAACCCTTTCCATGGACTTCTGTGACTGTAACAAGGATATAAGTCCTAATTGACATGTGATTGTAATTGTGCTATTATCTGGAATATAGTTCCAACTATTAGAATATAATACCAATATATGGGATAAAGAATGTCCCATAAATCTCATCCGACAACCACTAATGGAAAAGAGATTTCTTGTATGCCTGGCAAGAGAGAACCCAACCGCACGATCACTGGCAGATCTTCCCTGCAAGAAAAAAGCAATGGCAGCGCCAATGCATCATTGATGTCTTCGACCTCCACGACAGTGACAAAAGCGTTTCATATTGTGGAAATCCTGGCATCCAAGGCGGATGGCGGAATCAGCTTGTCGGATCTTTCCTCTCTTATCAACATGCCCAAGAGTTCCACCCATCGCTACCTGGGCACTCTTCAAGATCTGGGGTTGGCAGAAAGAAAAGATGGTGATCGTTATTTCCTCGGAACCAAGGTGATCGAGATCGCCGGTGCTTTTCTGGCAAAAAGTGATCTCCGTAACGAGAGTCAGGCGGTAATGAATGAGCTGGCTGAGATGAGTGGCGAGACTGTCCACATGGCCGTGCCATCTTCAAAAGAAGTTGTCTACATCGCGAAAATCGAAAGCGCGCGAGCCCTGGGCATGTCCGCGCATGTTGGCACCCGCTTGCCCATGTACTGCACCTCTCTTGGAAAAGCCATCCTGGCATTTAGCGATCCTGATTTGATCGAATCTGTCCTGATGGATGATCTGAAAGCCCGGACCGCCCACACGAAGACATCCCCGCGCGCCCTGCGCGGCGAACTGGTAAGTATCCGCTCGCAGGGTTTCGCTTTGGATAATGAAGAAAATGAGCCTGGCATTCGCTGCGTAGGAGCGCCGGTCTTGGATTACTCGGGCAAGGCCATCGGCGCGATCAGCATCTCTGGACCGTGTGACCGGATCACATTTGACCGGGCGATGCAGCTTGGTCCTGTGATCTGGGAATGCACCCAGCGTGTCTCCAAGCGTTGGGGTTATTCACCAATTTGATAAATACCGGATTTTCGATTTGAACCCGGTATTTTTTTTCTTATCATCTGGTTTGAAAGGAAGGTCAACATGAAAATGTTCATCGCAGGCCAATGGGTGGAAGCATCGGATCATGGGTGGATGGATGTGAAGAACCCCGGCACCGGCGAGGTACTGGACCGGGTACCCCGGGGAACCCTTGACGATGCTGCCCGTATGGTAGCCGCTGCCCAGAAGGGGAAGGTAGCGATGCGCCGGCTTACCGCCCTGCAGCGATATGAGATGCTGAACCGCATTGCCCTGGCAATCGAGGCCAAGAGCGATGACCTGGGAAAATTACTGGCAGCGGAGAACGGAAAACCCATTGGACAGACCCGGGCAGAGGTCAAGGTGACCGCCAGTATTTTCCGTGGTTTCAGCGAGGAGACCAAACGCATATTTGGCCGGGTAATGCCGGTGGATGCGGTACGGGGTAATGAACGTCATTTTGCCTTCACCATCCGTCAGCCCCTGGGTGTGGTCGCAGCCATTGTGCCATTTAATTACCCGGTCGAGTTATGGGGTCATAAAGCTGCGGCCGCCCTGGCAGCCGGTAACGCGGTCGTTTCCAAACCCCCCAGCGCCTGCCCGCTCACTCTCCTAAAGATCGCCGAATTGATGGAAGAGTGCGGTTTACCTCAATACGCTCACCAGATTATCACAGGCCCGGGAGCGTTGATCGGCGATTACCTGGCCCGAACGGAAGGGATCCAGCTTATCACAGTAACAGGCAGTACGGAAGTTGGTGTCCGCATCGCCGAGATGGCAGCCAAGACTTTGAAAAAGGTGCACATGGAGTTGGGCGGCAATGATGCCTTGATCATCCTGGCAGATGCCGACCTGGAAAAGGCTGCCACTGCAGTGGTTCTGGGGCGGTTGGCGCGCGGCAACGGTCAGATCTGCTGCGCAGTGAAACGGGTGCTGGTGGAAGCCACCATTTTCGATCAATTCGCTGCCTTGCTGGCTAAGAAGGCCAAAACCCTCAAAGTTGGCGATCAATTGCTCGAAGACACCGATGTTGGTCCGTTGATTAACGAAGGCGCTGCCGAGGAAGTTGAAGCTTTTATCACCGCTGCAGTGAAGGCGGGAGCCAGGGTCATTGTCGGAGGCAAGCGCAAGGGCTCGTTCATCGACCCGACCGTGCTGACGAATGTGACGCCTGATATGCCGATTTTTAAAGAAGAGGTTTTTGGTCCCGTTGTACCGCTGGTGAGCTTCACATCGATCGATGAGGCGGTGGAATTGGCTAATTCATCCCCGTACGGGCTTCAATCGGCGGTATTTACCACGAATATCAATAATGCCATGGATATCGCCTACCGCCTGGAAGCCGGCGGTGTGATCATCAACTGGTCGTCTGCTTTGCGCGTCGAGACGCTTCCCTTTGGTGGGATCAAGATGAGTGGTCACGGACGTGAAGGCGTCCATGACACGCTCGAAGAAATGACCGATCAAAAGACGGTGGTCATCCACAATGCTTTTCCAGCAGTGAACATTGACTGAGGATCTTTTGATGGATAATCCCGACTACCTGGTGATGAAAGGCATCTCTAAAAGTTTTGTGGGAACACAAGCTTTAAGGGATGTCGATTTTTCGGCGGCGATGGGTGAAGTGCATGCCATCTCCGGTGAAAACGGAGCGGGAAAATCCACCCTGGTCAAGATCCTGTCTGGTGCGCTTGCGTGCGATAAAGGAGAGATATTGCTGGGCGGCAATCCCATCGCCTTGGGTTCGCCTCTGCGGGCTCGTCATAATGGGATCTATGCCGTCTACCAGGAATTCAGCCTTATCCGGAATCTGACCATCGCGGAAAATATTCTCCTTGGTCAGATGCCTGGCACCAGCATACCCGAGGTGATCGATTGGAAAAATGCTTATCGAAAGGCAGATGACATACTCCAGACCATCGGTTTCACGGGGATCGATGTGCATAAGAAAGTCAACCAGCTCAGCGTATCTCATCAACAAATGGTCGAGATTGCCAAGGCCGTGGCTGATCACCGCAAAGTGTTGATCCTGGATGAACCTTCGGCGGTCCTCTCCCGGGAAGAATTGAATCGTTTATTTACCCTTATTCGCAGCCTCAAGGCGCAAGGGACTATTATTTTGTACATCTCGCATAGGCTGGATGAAGTATTTGAAATTGCCGATCGGATCACGGTGCTAAAAGATGGAAAACTGGTTGGCACGGTAAAACCGCAGGAATCGGATCAAAACCAGCTGATCAAAATGATGGTAGGAAGAAGCCTTGGGGAGATCTTCCCGGTAAGAGAACCTTCCACCGGAAATGTCGCCTTGGAAGTGAGAGGGCTGACTTCAAATGAATCCTTCTCGAATATTTCATTCTCTTTAAAACAGGGGGAGGTAGTCGGGATGTTCGGATTGGTCGGCAGCGGGCGCACTCAGGTGGCGCGCAGCATCTTTGGGGCAGATCAATTCAGCTCAGGTGAGATTCTCCTGGATGGAGAATCGATCCATCCAAGATCGCCGCGTGAAGCTGTCGAGCTTGGCATCGCCCTGCTTACAGAGGACAGGAAGAACGATGGTCTGGTAATGAACTGCAGCATTCGTGACAATGTCAGCCTGGCTTCCTATTCACGGCTGAGCAGATTCCAGGTGATCAACCGGAAGAAACAAGCTGCCGAGGTGAAAACGCTGATACAGGACCTGGACGTGCGGCCTCCCCTGCAAGAACGCCTGGTCAACCATTTGAGCGGAGGAAACCAACAGAAAGTTGTGCTGGCTAAGTGGCTGATGACACGCGTAAAAGTAATGATCCTGGATGAACCAACCCGCGGGGTCGACGTGGGCACCAAGGTTGAAATTTATCATATCATTGACGGGCTGGCCCGCGCCGGGATGTGCATCCTGTTCATCTCATCGGAGTTGCCCGAGATACTTGGGATGAGCGATCGTACCCTGGTGATGCGCGAAGGTCAATTGGTGGGAGAGTTCACCCGGGCCGAAGCCAGTGAAGAGAAAGTTTTAGCATCCGCGGCAGGAGTAAAGTAATGGCTATAGAGACAAATCCATCCCCCTCAAAAAATCAAAACATTTTTAGCTACTTTCGGAAATTTTTAACCGGAAGACAGGGTAATTTTATCCGGCAGAATTGGGTCAACTTTGCTTTCCTGGCCGCTTTCGTCCTGCTCATGGTCATAACCGCCACGATGTCAGACGTATTCTTTACTCAACGAAACCTCAGCAACCTTCTACGCCAGGCGGTTTCGAACGGTCTTCTCAGCCTGGGCATGTTGATCGTCATCTTAACCGGAGGCATCGATCTATCCGTTGGTCCCATTGTTGCCCTGACCGGGATCATGGTGGCTGGCTTCTCCAACCAGGGCTGGCCTCTTTGGCTGTCCATCCTGGCTTGCCTGGGGGTGGGGGTGGCGGCCGGCGCGGTCAACGGCCTTTTCATCGCCCGATTTAAATTGCAGCCGTTCATTGTCACCCTGGCAACGCTCGGAGCGATCCGCGGATTAGTTTTCGTTTATTCGGATATTCCCATCACTCCGCATGACCCGTCTTTCCGGGCCATCCTGGGTTCGGGGATGATCGGTCCTTTGCCAGTCTCAGCAATGATCATGCTGATCTGTTTCCCTCTGGTCTGGTTCTTCCTTAACCGGATGCGTTCCGGCCGGGCCATTGTAGCCATCGGCGGAAACGTAGAAGCGGTCCGCCTGGCGGGAATCAATGTGACCTGGCATATCTTCCTGGCCTACATGATCTCCGGTTTCTTTGCGGCAATAGCCGGGGTGATCCTGGCATCCCGTCTTGGTATATCCCAACCGAGTGTTGGGGCAGGCTTTGAACTGGATGCCATTGCCGCTTGCGTTATTGGCGGGGCGATCCTGGGTGGCGGCGGAGGCAGCACTTTTGGAACACTGGCAGGGGTGATCGCACTTGGCATGATTGATAACCTGCTCAACTTGTTCAATGTGCAATCTTATTATCAGCAGATTCTGAAAGGGTTCATTATTCTTGTTGCCGTATTGGCCAGGCGAAAGCAGCGATAAAACGTGGCTTGCATCAGGCGGTTTTCTACCTGTGCAGTGAAAGGAGGAGCCGGAGAGAGAATATAGTATTTTGTGATCCGTCCATCCATAAATCATATTGTTCAGGAGGAATAGAATGAAAAAGAAAGTGGTAATCAGTATTATATTGGCCCTGGTAATTCTGTTGACGGCCTGCGGCCCTTCCAAAAGCGCCACGACCGGAACGGAAGCGAAAACGTTCAAAATCGGCATGGCAAATTTCTCGCAGTGCTGCCCGTATTTCATCGGGATGAACAACGCCATCATTGATGAGGCCAAGCTTTACAGCAACGTGACCGTCATCTCCACCAACGCGGATGGCGATGCAGCCAAGTTCCAGTCCGATATCGAGGATCTCATTGCCCAGAAGGTCGATGGCGTCATCATCTCAGGCGCCTGGTTGGAACAGGCACCGGCTGCCATGGATGCCCTTAAACAAGCTAAAGTCCCCACCGTCCTGGTCGATCGGCTCTTCACGCAAGGTGCTTCAGCAGCCTATACTGCTTATATTGGCCCGGATAACTACACCATCGGAAAGCAGGATGGCGAGTTCATTGCCAAGCGCCTCAATGGAACAGGCGTCGTCGTTGAATTGCGCGGCGGTCCCGCCGATAACTCTATCGGTCTGAACCGTTCCAAGGGCTGCAACGATGTCCTTGCCACCTATCCTGGTATCAAAGTCGTGATCGCACCCGATTTTGGTAGCTGGAGCGCCGATGGCGGCATTACCCTCATGGAAGATCTCCTGGCAGCCAACCCGAAGATTGACGCGGTTTTTTGCGAGAATGACTCCATGTGCCTTGGCGCCCAGAAGGCGATCTCGGATGCCGGACGGACCAGTGAGATGTTCCTGGTCGGTGTTGATGGTGAAGCCGCAGCTCTGGATGCCATCAAGGCCAACACGAATTATGCCGCTACCGGTCTGAATAATTCAGACACGATCGGACGGGCAGCATTCCATAGCCTTATGGAGATTCTGGCTGGAGCCGTTCCGGCCCAGCAGGACACCTTCCTGCCCTCTCCTCTGATCACTCTCGATAACGTGATCAAATTCCTGAATCCGGATACAAAGTTCTAAGACTGCTTCTCTCTCTTGATGATATAGACCTGAAAGATCAAATGGGCTTCCCCAGCGGATCAAGGCAACACGCCTGCTGAGGAAGCCCAAATGATAGCGAAGGATATTCATGAAAATTGAAGCTCGCTTGAAAGAACTGGGTATAAGTCTCCCGGAGCCTCCCAAACCCATAGGGGCATATCTTCTTGCCAGACGAGCCGGAGATCTGCTGTTTCTCTCCGGCACCACCTGTTATGTTCCCGGCGGCTTTCTTTATAAAGGTAGATTGGGAGCAGAACTCAATGTTGAACAGGGGTATGCGGCTGCCCGCCAGACGATGTTGAATTTACTCAGCGTGGTCAAAGCCGAATTGGGTGACCTGGACTTGGTCGATTGTGTTTTGAAGTTGAACGGCTACGTGAACAGTACAGATGATTTCATCCGCCAACCTGAAGTGATCAACGGTGCGTCCGATCTCCTTGTGGAACTTTATGGGGACCGCGGTCGTCACGCCCGCACCTCAATTGGTGTAAACGTGCTTCCCGGGAATATTCCAGTGGAGATCGAAATGATCATCCTGGTACGCGCACCGAATGGCTGAAAGGGGATAAAGAATTAAGGAGGAGCAATCGTGACAGACATTATTCGGAAACTGGGCCAGGTAGGGATCATCCCTGTGGTGAGGATCGAAGAAATCGAGCAAGCCTCAAAGCTTGGCCATACTCTCGTGAAAGCGGGTCTGCCTTGTGCGGAGATCACTTTTCGCACCAAGTATGCTGGCGAATCCATCAGAAGGATTACTGAAGAATGCCCCGAAATGCTGGTAGGAGCTGGAACTATCCTCTCGATGGAACAAGCGCGTCAGGCGATCGCGGCGGGAGCAAAATATATCGTATCTCCAGGGCTGAATTTAAATATAGTCGATCTATGCCTTGAACAGCAGGTCGCTGTAATTCCCGGCATCGCCACACCCAGCGAAGCCATGCAAGCTATAAACCGAGGCTGCACGGTACTCAAATTCTTTCCGGCGGAAGCGATGGGCGGCATCAATTTTTTGCAGGCGATCTCCCCGGCACTTCCGGGTGTTACATATATACCTACAGGCGGGATCAGTGCTGAGAACATGGTCACCTGGTTGAAGTTACCATTTATTCACGCGGTTGCAGGCAGCTGGCTTGTAACGCCGGCTTTGCTACGGGAGGAGAATTACGACGAAGTTTTTCGCCGTGCTTCCCAGGCAGTCGAGAATGTGATGATTGCCCGCCAGGTTGTGGAGGTTATATGAGCCGCAAGGTGGTTGCTCTGGGGGAGATCATGTTGCGTTTGAAAAGCCCGGGTTTCGAGCGGTTGTTCCAGTCAAACCTGTTGGAGGCAACCTTTGGAGGCGGTGAGGCAAACGTAGCCGCCTCGTTGGCTGATTTTGGATTGGATGCCTCCTTCATCACCGCCCTGCCATCCAACGCAATCGGGGACGCTTGCATTGCTTTCCTGAAGAGCCGGTCTATCGATACCTCCCATATCATCCGAAGTGGTGAGCGCATGGGGATCTATTTCCTCGAGACAGGCGCGAACCAGCGCCCATCCAGGGTGGTTTATGACCGTACTGGTTCATCGATCGCTGAACTTGATCCGGCGGATGTCAATTGGGCTGCCGTCTTTGATGGGGCTGTATGGTTTCACATCACCGGTATCACACCGGCTCTCAGCCAGCAGGCTGCGGATCTCTCGCTTCGCGCGATAAAGGAGGCTAAGGAGCGTGGTCTTACCATTTCCTGCGATTACAATTACCGTAAGAACTTATGGAAATACGGGATGAATGCATCCGAGATCATGCCGAACATCCTGCAGTTCGTTGACGTGGGCATCGCCAATGAAGAAGACTGCCAGAATGCCCTGGGAATAAGGGTGGTGGAAGCTTCAGAAAATGAGGTCAACGCCGGGAAGCTGGACATGGGGAAATACCGCCTGTTGTGCGAGAAGGTGCTTGAGCAGTTCCCAAACCTGAAAATGCAGGCGATCAGCTTGCGAGAGAGCTTTAGCGCAGACCATAACGGTTGGTCGGGATGCTTACATGATCGGCAGAGTTTCCACCAAGGTCCATCTTACGATATCAGCGACATCGTCGACCGGGTGGGCGGAGGGGATGCCTTCGCGGCGGGGCTTATCTATGGGTTAATGAGTGGCAGAGAGTCACGCGCTGGGCGTTGGATTTCGCGGTGGCAACTTCCTGTCTCAAGCATTCAATTCCGGGGGACATGAACCGGGTGAGCATTAATGAGGTCGAGCAATTACTGGGAGGGGACGCTTCCGGCAGGGTACAGCGGTAAAGAGATTGTCCTAAAGATTGGTTTATAGGCTCTCTCCGCGGGTCACCTATGATGTTGTACTGGATAAGCTCGCTCTTGTTCCGATAAGCACACTGGTCCTATGCCCAATACCGGCTGCCGTGTCTCGGCTACTTTATAATCCTCCCCAAGAGAACGACGTTGAAAACTAAACCGTCGTTCTCCTGATCAAGCGAGCAAATAGCGATCCCTAAATAGTCGTCACTGTACTGTCGGGCAGGCAACCTCTGTGGGCACCGCTCCGCATTGACTCCCCTGGCACTCCGCTACGTGTGGGGAAGGCAGGGGCAAGCCGGCGTTCGTGGCGCATTTGTTCCCCAGTTCCCGGTAATAGTTGGCATTCGTGCTGTCCCCCTGCATCTGGTAGAAGAGTTGGATGTACGTGGTTTGGACGATGAGCGTATTGGCGGTCTTTTTACTCGCTTTCTGGTTTGCCATGCAGAGCGGGCAGGAGATCTGCAGACAGTCCTTCAGGTGCGCCGTTATGGCATTCGAGTCCGAGCTGATCACGCTCTTGAAATTGTTTTGCAGCCCTTTAGCCTGGACGTTGCCATACCATGTGAAGAAATTGCGGGCTGCCTTGACAACATTGTTGCATGCGTTCAGGTTGGTGAGCAGTTTTTTCAGAAGGCGGTTATGCTGCTGGGTCAGTCCCTTTGTGTAATCGGGTGCCGCCAGTAGTTCGTCGTCCTGGCTTCCGGGATCGGCAGGCGGATGGGCTTGCTGGGCGGTGATCTCAGCCTGGGTCGCCTCCGCCACACCGTACATGCTGAAGTGCATGACGTTGAAGGTGATCCAGGTATAACCGCCGCTTACACTGGCATCGATGGGATATAGATGGAAATCCGTCCCGTCACCGTTGGCAGCGAAGCCGACCAGGTCGGTATAACTACCCGGGAATTTCATTTCAACCGTGGCAGGCGTGACCATCAGCATGCCCTCGGGTCCAAACTGGATGGCTGCCAGGTAACCTTTGGCGAATGGGATGCCGCTGATCGCTGAAACGGGTGTGGCGGTCAGGCTTGTACCGTTCGCCAGGGCATAATCACCGCTGGAATCCTGGGTCATCAATCCGTCATTTGATGGGGTTAAATTAAAATCCCCGCCGTTGGCGAGGTTGCCGCTCAATCCAAACTGGCTTGAGATCTTATGGGCTGTATCGAGTGTGATCTGTACGTTTGTTGGGTTGGGGGTGAGGGGAAATGGCTGGGAAGGACTGGATGAAGATGATTCGGTACTGATGGATGGAGATGGACCAGAACTGCTTGATGAAGGTGATCCGGGACTGGTGGAAAAGATTCCGCAGGCGCCCATTACGAGTGCCATAAAAATACCGATCCAGGAAAACAGGGTGAGGCGATTTCGAGACATGCAAACCCTCCTTACCAAAAAGTATCGGATTATTTCCGGCATTATAATACCAAAAAAGATAAAAATAATCTTAAATTAAGATTATAGCTGACGTGGCAAGGAAGACCGGATGAAAACGCCAGCAGCGACCTGCCTGGTGACAAATAAACGGTATCCGTCATTTATCGTCAACGAAATGAATGGGAAATCCGGAACCGGTAGTATCGGCTTTTCGGTGGATATCGATACCGAGGGTTACTTCAAGGACTTTAAAATTCTTTGAATGAACCAAGCCTTAAATTCTAAAAGTATAGACTGACTGCCAGGCAATCCAATTTTGGGACAGTTCGAATTGGTGGGTAAACTTTCATAAGGCTGCATTACAATTTGTTGTATTGGAGTCGTGAAGCAATACGGTTAGGCGATGGTGTGTCTATCATCGTAGATGAGAGGAAGTGGATATTGCCAGGGGAGTTCGCGTAGAGGCTGGTTAGTGTGGCAACGGGTCTGCTGGTGTGACCCGCGGTCTGACAGGATGACAAATCAGTTTGCCTGGATGGAGGAGAAGACTCATGGACATGTCTGGTTATTTGAAACAAAAATGGCAGGACGAGCACGCTGAGGAATACGCTAACGGTCTGAAGGCTAAGAACAACTACGCCGGACTGATCGAAGCCCTCGCAAGACACCCTTCGGAAAGAGTCAGACGGGCTGCACTCAAGACGATCAATTCGCTCGATTTCATGACATTGGATGGTCAAATAATTGATCTCATTGAAGTGTCAATCAGGGATTTCCTTTCGAGGAATTCAAAACTATTCCCGTCGGAATTTGTGGATGCAGCAGGCATTCTTGCCAAGATCAAGAGACCTCAGGGGGTTAGTTACCTGATCTCCTTCTTAGACAAGTCTCAAAAAATGCACGATATGAATGTTGACCTGGCTTTCGATCGATGTTGTGCCGCCATTGGAGAACCAGGGATTGATCTGATCCTTGCCCACCTATTGGAACACAATTACTGCCCGATAGAAGGGCTGGCAGCAAGTGGACTTGGCAGCATTGGTGGGGAGCGTGCCCACGACGCGTTGGTTCAGGCATTAAAGCACCATTGTGATACTTACCAAACCTATGATTTTCAGAATTGCCAGGTGATTGATAGCTATGTCAGCAGTATTAAGAGGATCGGGATAAAGCCCAACGCCCTCGACACTTTGAAAGTCTCGCTGGAGGCTGTAAAAATGGCAGAGGCGAAACATACGGAACAATTGTCGCAAACCCATGGACCGTTGATCGGCAAGTCACCTTACCCCGTTCTGATGAAATTGATCCAGGAGTTAATTCAAAAAATAGAGCCAGAAGCAAATTAGGATTGCGATCGCAGCGGAACCTGAATGGTGGCTTCTAAATTTCCGGCTAAATGAGGAGATAATAATGGATCCGTATGTAACTTCCAGCACGCTTGCCGGCAAGACAGAACTCTGGCTGAAAAAGATCGAACCCTTCAACACGCACCCCATGAAATTAAGTCCGGAGAAGAGCGCCCTGATGATCGTCGACATGCAGAATTTCTTCCTCGACCCTCACTCTCCCACTTTCACCTGCGGGGGGCTGGCGATCATTCCCGTGCTGAAGCGGCTTGCCGGTGCATTCCGCGCAAAGAACCGCCCGGTGATCTTCACCCGGCACGTTCACCATCCCGACCATCTCGACAGCGGCATCATGGGCTGGTGGTGGAAAGGCATGTGCCTGGAAGGCAGTCCCGAGAGCGAGATCCATCCCGATCTGGAACCGCTGCCGTCGGAAAAGGTGATCTTAAAGCACCGCTATTCGGCATTCTACAATACCGACCTGGAGACTATTCTGCGCTGCCTGAAGATCGAGGACCTTGTCATCTCCGGCATCATGACGAACATGTGCTGTGAATCCACGGCACGCGATGCCTATTACAGGGATTACCGCGTATTCTTCCCCGCCGACGGTACCGGCAGCATAAATGAAGAGATGCACATGGCAAGCCTGCTCAACCTGTCGTTTGGTTTTGCGAACATCACGACGGCGGATGGCATCTTGAGCGGGTTAAACTTAGACGACGACCGCCACAGACACTCGGCTTCACCCCATAGGTTTATTCGTCGAAAGAAGAAAG
>CAWJML010000015.1:0-66091 GCA_963843925.1 uncultured Chloroflexia bacterium
TCGTTCAGCCTGTTTGTCAAGCGCTTTCATTACCATCCATGTCCAATGGGTGTATATTTCCCTGAATTTACGGGTGGTAAAATGGAACCGATGACGAACGACTTTGAGATCTACCTGCGCAGGCATCTGCGCTATAACGTGATCGTCAACCTCATGGACGGCTCGTATTTTGGGCTCGCCTGGGGTTTTGGATCTCTCAGCACCGTCGTTACCCTGTTCGTCAGCCAGCTCACTAGTTCCGCCCTGTTGATCGGGCTCGTACCGGCCATCCACGCCGTAAGCTGGCAGTTGCCGCAGTTGTTCACCGCGGGCTGGGTCTCCCGCCAGCGCCGTTATAAACCAATGGTGCTGTGGTTGACTATCCACGAGCGCATCCCCTTCCTGGGTCTCGCACTGATCGCCTGGTTCCTGCCTGGCCTCGGACGCACCACTGCCCTGGTGTTGACCTTCCTGATGCTTCTCTGGCAGGGCATGGGCGCCGGTTTTACCGCCAACCCCTGGCAAAGTTTCATCGCCAAGATCATCCCATCCGACTCGCGCGGATCGTTCCTCGGTGCCCAGGCTGCCTTCGCCAATATCTATATCAGCATCGGCGCGGTGGCAGCCGGGTATCTGCTCGACCATATCTCACAATATCGAAATTACGCCATCTGCTTCCTCATTACCGCCTTCCTGCTCATTTTTTCCTTCATCGCTCTCGCGCGTGCCCGTGAACCGGTGGATCACGAAAAGGTTATGCCGCCCGCAAACCATTCTTTTTGGAAGCAAGCCGCTGACATTCTGCGCCGCGACCGCAACTTCGACTGGTTCCTTGTAACCCGCGTTCTTGCCATGTTCGCCTCGATGGGCTTTTCTTTCTACATCGTCTTTGCCTTGCGCCATTTCACCATGGATGTGATCACTGCCGGTTTTATGACCGCCGCTCTCACGCTCTCATCCATGGCTGCCAATTTCATCATGGGTTGGCTGGGGGACCGCTTCGGGCACCGCCTCATGCTGATCGTCGGAGCGTTCTGTATCGGTTTCTCTGCCTTGCTTGCCTGGCTGGCGCCCTCCCTGAATTGGTTCTATCTCGTCTTTATCCTTGAAGGATTGGCGAACGTGGGCATCTGGACCAATGGAATGGCGATCACGGTTGAATTCGGGTCGGAGACGGATCGTCCAATTTACATCGGCTTATCCAATACGCTGGTTGCCCCGGTCACCATCCTAGCACCCATCTTCGGCGGTTGGCTGGCGGATACAGCCGGGTTCGGGGCCACCTTCATCACGTCCGCCGCGGTGGGTCTTGTCACAGCCGTGGGGCTGATCTTCCTGGTGCGAAATCCGCACGTTCGTTAAAACCATCCAGTGCTTCCCGGGTCGTAGGGCTGGCATAGGATTTTTTGATAGACGCTGATAGGTGCATCAGGTAGAATTAGCCACGAGGAGTAAATCATGCGTCCTGTTGCAATCATTGGCATTGGTCAGACCATCATTAACGAACAGTGGGAGCGGTCCATCCGCCAGATCGCTGCGGAGGCTGCCATTGCCGCCATGAAAGACGCCGGGCGCGAGCAGGTTGCAAGCCTTTTTGTGGGCAACATGATGTCGGGCACGGTCAACAACCAGAACAACCTTGGTCCGCTGGTTGCGGACTGGACCGGGCTGAAGCAGACCGGCGCGGTCAAGATCGAAGCAGCCTGCGCTTCCGGCGCGGCCGCCTTCCGGGCCGGGTTGATGGCGGTTGCCTCGGGCGAGCTCGAGTCTGCACTGGTAGTCGGCGTCGAAAAGATGACCGACATGACCGGTCACGATGTCACCGCCGCCCTTGCCACTGCCGCCGATGCCGACTATGAGGTGGACATGGGCGTCTCGTTCGTCGGGCTGAACGCTCTCATCATGCGCCGCTATATGCATGAATACGGTTGGAAGCACGCCGATTTTGCCCCCTTTGCCATTAACGCCCACGCCAATGCCGTCAATAACCACTTTGCCCGCCTTCACTACAAGATATCTCTCGAAGATTTTGAAAAGGCTGCCATGATCGCCACCCCGATCAATCTATTGGATGCCTCCCCGGTCGGCGATGGGGCTGCAGCCGTTTACATCGTCCCGGCGGAAAGCATGCACCTGGAAAGCCGCATCCTGGTCGCCGGCTCGGCTGCCGCTACCGACACGATCGCCATCCACGACCGGACCGATCCGCTCTTCCTGACCGCCGCCTACAAATCCTCCCAACAGGCGTACAAGCAGGCTGGTATTGGTCCGCAGGATATTGATGTTTTTGAACTGCACGACGCATTCACCATCATGTCTGCACTTTCACTGGAAGCCAGCGGCTTCTCAGAGCGTGGGCAGGGACCGCGTCTCGGCCTGGATGGGGAGATTGGTCCCACCGGACGGGTCCCGATCGCAACCCGCGGCGGATTGAAGGCGCGCGGGCATCCAGTCGGCGCGACTGGTGTTTATCAAATTGTGGAAGTGGTGCAGCAGTTGCGCGGTCAAGCCGGCAGCACGCAAGTGCCGGACGCCCGCATTGGCATGGCGCAAAACATTGGTGGCAGCGGCGCGACCATCATCACGACCATCCTGAAAAGTGAATGATAACTTCCGGTAATAACATCGATATACCGGGTCACCATACGTGGCAGGTAAATTTATTCCATGGGTCTTAAATTCACCCGCTTCATCATCCGGGTACTTCTGAAAATACTCACCCGTGTCGAAATTCACGGGAAGGAGAATATACCCGCTCCTACCCAAAACTTTGTCATCGCGTCCAATCACCTGGGATTGGTGGATGCCTTCCTGCCGTTCTACATACTCGATTATTCCAACCTGGTCCTGCTGGTGGGTGAAAAGTGGGAGCAGATGGCTATCATGCGCTGGCTCGGGCATCGCTTGAACTTTGTGTTTGTCGACCGTTTCAACCCGGACCTGAAAGCCATCCGCCAGGTCATGACCCGCATGAAGCATGGTGAAGTCCTGGTCATCACCCCCGAGGGCACTCGCTCGAAGGTCGGGCATCTCATCGATGGTAAACCGGGCGTCAGCTACCTGGCGGCGAAAATGGGTTATCCGCTTGTGCCGGTCGGGATCAGCGGTACTTTCGATCCGATTTTCTTTGGTCAATTGAAACGCCTGCACCGCCCGCGCGTAAACATCAATGTAGGACCCGCCTTCAGCCTGCCGGCGCTGCCAGCCGAGAGCCAGGGTCGGACCGAAGCACTGAAAGCCGATACGGATGAGATCATGTGCCGCATCGCCGCCCTATTGCCGGTGGAAACCCGCGGCGCGTATGCGGACCACCCCCGCTTGAAGGAACTGATGGTGGATAATACAGCGGTTCCGGGCTAACCTTCCGGGATGGCGGGGGTTATAAAGCTAGAATGAACAAGACTTCACATAAAATTCTGCCGCACGGTCGTCCGCCTGATCATTAACCTGATCGCCCGGGTGAAGATGACTGGTTTCGAAAACCTGCCCTCCGGTGGTGGTTTTGTCATCGCCGCCAACCATATCGGACGCCTGGATGCCACGCTTGCCTATTACCTGCTGGATCGATCCGATATCATCATGATGGTCGCTGAGAAATACCAGAAATACGCATTTTTCCGCTGGTTGGTAAAACTGACCAACGGCATGTTCGTCGACCGCTATAACGCCGATATTCGCACCGTGCGTGAAACCCTGCGCAGGTTGAATCAGGGTCAGGTCCTGACCGTCACACCCGAGGGCACCCGCTCAAAATCAGGAAAGTTGATCGAAGGTAAACAAGGCGGTATTTACCTTGCCATGAAAGCCGGCGTACCCATCCTGCCGGTCGGTGTGACCGGCACCGACGATGCGATCGTGGTGGACCGCTTGAAACATTTCAAACGGCTCGACATCCAGGCGGTAGCCGGTCGGACCTTTACGCTGCCACCCGTCAGCGGGCTGGACCGGGAGGCTGCCATGCAGAAGTACACCGATGAAGTCATGTGCCGCATCGCCGCACTTCTGCCGGAGGACCGCCGCGGCTTCTACCGGGATCATCCCAGGCTGAAGGCCCTCCTGGACCAAACCTGAAAGAGCGACCCACAAGGTCGCTCTTTTAATTCAAACAGGCTGGTGCTATTCACCAAGAAGGCTAGGCGTCGTAATCAGCCGGATCTTCTTCCACCATTGTTACCGGTTCTTCTTCCTGTTTCTTATCCAGCATTTGCAGCGCCTGGAGCACCACCTTGGTGTAATACTTGGTCTCCCCGCCTTTGTCCTCGTACTTGTCGGTCTTAATCCGCCCCTCAACATAGATGAGGCTGCCCTTGTGCAGGTACTGTGAGCAGATCTCTCCCAGCCGATCCCAGGCCTCGATGTTGACCCACTCGGTATATTCCTTTGCATCACCCTCGGCGGTCTTCCTGCGCTGGCTGACAGCCAGGGAGAAATGCGCCACCTTTTTTCCATTGGGCGTGAAACGGGTTTCAGGGTCCTTGCCAAGCCGACCAATTAACTGAACGCGATTGAGGGCAGGCATGCAGTCGCTCCTTTCCATTCCATTGGCGAATAATGTTATTATTAATATATCGGCGTTTGAATATTTGTCAAGTAGTCTATGCGGAGTGGATATGAAGGTTGTTACCAGCCTGCCAGAATTACGCGCTGCCCGGTCTCTCCTACCCGGACCGCTGGGTTTCGTCCCGACCATGGGCTATCTCCACGCAGGACACATATCCCTGGTAAATGCTGCCAGGGCCGGCTGCGCCAGCGTGGTGGTCAGCATTTTCGTCAATCCGACCCAATTCGGACCCGCCGAGGATCTTGCCAGGTATCCGCGTGACCTGCCGCGCGATGAGGCGCTGCTCGAAGCCGCTGGCGTGGACCTGGTCTGGGCGCCCACTGCCGGAGACATGTATCCACCTGGTTTTCAAACCTGGGTGGAGGTCGAGCAGTTGACCAAGGGATTGGAGGGCGATGTTCGCCCAGGTCATTTTCGGGGGGTGACGACGGTCGTTGCGAAATTGTTCAACGCGGTCAGACCCGACCGGGCTTACTTCGGTCAGAAGGATGCCCAGCAAGCCGCCGTGGTCAGGCGCATGACGGTGGATCTTGATTTCCCGATCGAGATCGTCATTTGCGCCACCACCCGCGAACCTGACGGACTGGCGATGTCCAGCCGCAACGTCTATCTCAATCCAGACGAGCGGAAGGCTGCCACGGTGCTTTTTCGCGCCCTGACCGCCGCCAGGTTGGCTTATGAGGCCGGTGAACGGGGAGCGGAACGCCTGCGACAGGTCATGCGTGAAGTCATCGCCGCCGAGCCGCTGGCAAGACCGCAATATGTTTCCTGTGCGGACTATGACACGCTGCAGGAATTGGAAATCGTTCAATCCCGGGCTCTGCTATCGATGGCAGTCTACCTGGGAAAAACGAAATTAATCGATAATATTGTTTTGGGGGATCAGTGACCGAAAAGCAAAAAGGAAGCCGGAACCCTTCGAATCATTAACAATCTGGAACGACGGGAATTCAAACCTGCAGGAAATTAACCACCGGCACTACGAATACGGTAGCCCGCTTTCCGCCATCCGCAGGCAGGGAGCATTCCTCCTTCAACAGGCCGATGACGGTATCGACCTGGTCATCATCGACACCGATCAGCAGGGTCGTCACACCTCGCCGGAGCAAACCGCCGGTGCTTGCTATGCGTGTCACCCGGAACTTACCGGTTGTCAGACCTTGCGTAACCGGGTCAGCATCTGCATCACGGATGATTGCGATGATCATTTTCATGGTGCACGCTCCACATTTCCTTCAGCGAACATACCTGGGCATGAGCTTTCTTAAAACTCTTCGAACCGTTCCACCGGTATCGTAAAAACTGTCGCGCCGCCTACAGTCACCGGGACCGGCGACGGCAGCGGAAGTGGAGATCCCTCCAGAGGGATGGCAAGATACTCGATCCGTTGGCGGCATGATTTTTGAAGCGCCACCCTGACTTCTTCCTGTCGATCGTCGGGAAGTCCGACCAGCAGCGTGGCATTCCGTCTTCCGAGAAAGCCTCCAGTACTGGATAGATGGAAAACGGGCACATTCAGTACACCCAGCGCCCGCGTGGCGAGGTCAACGTCCTGTTCCTGGACAATGACGATCATCAGAGAACGAATGGGGTTTCTCTCCATAAGCGCCTCCTAATCGACCACAACATCCGCATAGGTCGGGTCATCCAGCGTGACCGTCCGCCCATCAGGGAAGACGACCTTCGTCTGGTCTGCCTGGCGAGTGACCACCAGACCTCTATATTTTACCGTAACTGGCCATGGAAATGGATTCTTTCCCCTGAGAGTCACACAACGCGTAGATTTGATCCGCAGCCCCAGTGTGTCAAGGAACAAACCAACCGGAGCGAGGCCCTCGATGGAATTCCTCTCCCCCAAGCCACTGCCGGTACCAGCGTTATAGGCACGGAAAAAGGAATGATCCTGCTTTAGGTTCTGAATGACCGCAGACATCAGCCTGCCCATTAATTGGGCTGCATCAGCCTGCAGGTCGTAATGCAGCAGACCCTCGCCGATTAGCTGGTTCCAGATCATATGAACCTGGTTGCCGACGGTCGCTTCTATAACATTTATTTCTGAAGGACAGGCTGGTAATCCAAATGGTTGTCCGAACCGGCTACCGGGCAACAATGCCCGCTTGACGATCTCCACTGCGCGCGCCCGATCGGGGATGCCCGCCCATAATGGAAGGATACTGGCTGATATCTTCAGCGGAACAGTCCATGATAGATACCGACAACCGGTCCCGGCTTTGTAAGCCTGATATGTCAATATCGGTTACACCCGTAAATACCTGGCAGGTGGTTGCAACTGCCACGCCGGTTTGCCATTGAAAATCCTTGCGTTCCAGGGTTTCCGATACGGTCTGCCCGCCATTTTGCCCGGAGATTCTGACCTCCGGTTTACGGGTTGCTTCTCCCTTGAATTCAAAACGTACCAGCAGGCGGGTTGGACACGGGAAAGTTTTTTTCAGCGACAGCTTTCCATCTCCCCGCTGCCTTCCAAGCAACTGCCCGGTTGGTCGCAGGTGAGTATCACGGTCGCGATCAGAATATCTCGCAGCAACTGCATCCCAGCATTCCTCCACCTGTGCGCGCAGGCGCCCGGTTTTGGCCTCGTTTCCATTTCTATCATGTGGCACGTCCAGTGCTTCAGCAATACGATCCAGGGCGTTGCCCTCTTCAATAAGTAGTGCCGCCAATCCCGGGCGTTCCACCGCACAGATTTGCGCACCCTGACCGTCTGCGCCCAGGAGAGAAAAAGAAGCCGAATCCTCGAGCCCTGACTGGAGCGGGTGATCCCATCCGGGAATCCATCGCCATCGCGATCATGTGATTGATCAAACCAGCAGTTATAGAACTTTTCCAACTGTGGCTGGATCTCTGTGAGAAAGTCCAGATCACCTGTCCGCTGGTAGGTTCGCCAGGCAAGCGTCGCCAGCAGGGGCGGAGCCAGCCAGCGCCCACGCTGACCTGCCAGACCCGGTTTCCAATCGATGAGCCCGTTTCCTGCCTGTATGGCAATAAAATTGCGAAGCAGACCGATGATCAAATCCTGCGCTCCAGGCAGGAGACTGGCAAGGTAATATGACTCGAATGGGGATTGCCCTGACCACGAGTAGGAGTGATCGGCTCCGTCACCGCGCGGCGAGTAGCCCTGGTCCGGCTGGCGGCTGAAGACAAACGATGGATGTGGAAGATGCAGGCTGGGTCCCATGAACAGGCTAAAAGCCGTCTTTTGAGAGAATGCCAGCGCTGCGTCCCAATCGGTATCGCCGGTGCTGATCTCATATGTTTGGGCGGCGTTAACCAATTCGATCCTGGTTCGTTCAGGTTCCCAGGGGCGGGCGGCAATTTTACGCGCCCACTCCAGGGATTCGGTTGGATTGGATCGGGATGCCAGCACCCACGTTACCATGCGAGCCTCACCCGCTCCGAGCGCCATCTTCAGTGCAAGGGATGGATATGGTCCCGGTCCGGGCTGAGGTCCACCCGTGAAAAAAAGGATGGGCGCCAGGTCCGAACAGCGACCAGCCAATACGTTTACTGATTGCAGATTTTGCGGGATAAAGCCCTGTCCTTCAAGCGGGACGAGCTGACCGATTAATTCAAGGTTAAGCTGGATCGGTTCCACGCCGGCGTTGGTCAGGCTGAACCGACCGCTGATCGTATGCGAATCCGGGATCCAATAATCCGCCACTACTTTCAACGCAAGTATGGGTGAGAAGTGAAGGGTCAGGTAATTTGGGAAGAACTGATGCAGGCTGGGCGGAATATCGAAGCTGGACGGATCGCTAATGGATCGTTCATTAAAAGAGAAGCGTGGAAATATCCGAACCGAGCGCGCCCGCAGCCCGAAGGTGGTATGGATCGATAGCGCCGGCGGGTCACCGCCGCTGGTCTGGATCTCCCAGATATGGTCATTTACATAATCAGGATTGCAGAAGCGGAAATCTGCTGCCAGGTTGAGTAGCTGCGGATCGCATGGGCCGAGCGACCACTCACGCATTGAATAAGTATACGGGGGTTTGGACAGGTGGTCAAAGGATTTGTGCTAGAATTCGATGCAATGAGGAATCTGCATGCCCGATCCTGAAGAACCGCCAAAGAAATTTAACCGGATCCTTCGATCCGAGGCGGATACCCAATCCGAACCGCCGGAGGAGGAATCCACTCCACCCGGGGGCTCACATCGCATCCGTCACCCGGCAGTGGATGAACAAGGCATGCCTCTTCCCCGCCGCGTGGAAGAGATCGACATGGGTGCTACCCGGGTCACTCCGGCTGCATTGGAAAAAACCCCCAGTCAGCCATACCATCCGCAGGCGAAAAAAAGGCATCACCCGATCGATCGCGATCGTCAGGCTGCCAACGGCAGGAAATTCGGCAGTTGCCTTTTGCGTGGATTGATCGTCTCTCTTTTTATTGTGGTTGCCCTGGGGTTGGTCTTTTCAGCCATCGGCGTTTATGAGTACTATTCGATTGCGGCAACCCTGCCAAGCGTGTCTGACCTGCAAAAAAAAGCCTCGCAATTCGAAACAACCCATATTCTGGACCGCAATGGGAATCTCCTGTATGAGATCAGCGACCCGAACGCTGGCTTGCGCACCTACATTCCCCTGGACCAGATATCCCCCTATCTTGTGGCGGCAACAATTTCAACCGAGGACAAGGATTTTTATACCCATGGCGGCTTTGACCCGCTTGCCATTGTCCGGGCATTCTGGCAGAATATCACCAGCGGTGAAACGGTCTCGGGTGCCTCGACCATTACCATCCAATTGGCGCGCGCCGTGCTCCTGTCACCCGAAGAGCGCAGCCAGCGATCCTATTTACGAAAAGTGCGGGAAGCCATCCTGGCTGCCGAGATCGAACGACGATATACAAAAAACCAGATCCTCGAATTGTATTTAAATGAGATCTATTACGGGAACCTTGCGTACGGAGTGGAAGCCGCCTCCGAAACGTATTTCAGGAAACCCGCCAACCAGTTAACTTTCGCAGAGGCTGCTTTCCTTGCTGGTCTTCCGCAAGCACCCTCCGTCTACGATATTTACACCAACCGGGACCCAACGATGGTCCGTTTCCAGCAGGTCATCATGGCAATGCTGGCTTTAAGCACTGAACGCCACTGCGTCTATGTTAGCAATGCTGCCGATCCGGTCTGCGTGGACGGCGGGGTGGCGGCTGCCGCCTTGCAGGAGATCCAAAACCAGCCTTTCGTGCGCCCAACGGATAACATGCTCTATCCGCATTGGGTGCAATACATCCGCACCCTGCTCGAAAGCCGCTTTGACCCGCAAACCATTTACCGGTCCGGTTTCACGGTTTACACAACTCTCGATCCAAACCTGGAGGATGAAGCCCAAAAGGCCGTTACCAACCAGGTGGCTGCTCTGACCAACAAGCATGTCACCGACGGGGCGTTGGTAGCCATCCGTCCTTCCACCGGGGAGATCCTTGCGATGGTTGGTTCACCCGACTTTTATAATGTTCCCAATGCGGGGCAGATCAATATGGCGGTCAGTCCCACCCGCCAGCCCGGCTCATCCATCAAACCCTTTACTTACCTGGCAGCCTTTGAAAAGGGGTGGACTCCAGCCACGCTGATTTGGGATGTTCCATCCGCGTTTCCACCATCCGGTCTGCCCAACGATCCCAACCCGCCATACGTTCCAAACAACTTCGACCATCAATTCCATGGACCCCTGACCATCCGGGAGGCATTGGCGAACTCGTACAATGTACCGGCTGTCAAAACCCTTCAATTTATTGGTGTTTATGGGGCAGGCGGTTTTATCCAGATGGCAGAGCGGGTCGGGATAACCAGCTTGACGCGCAACGACTATGGTCTCTCACTCACGCTGGGTGGTGGCGAGGTCAGCCTGCTGGAAATGACCGGCGGATATGCCGTGATCGCCAATGGTGGTGTCAAGATCCCGCCGGTAGCCATCTTGAAGATCGTCGATTACCAGGGCAACGTGGTGTACCAGTACACACCACCGGCGGGTGAACAGGTCATCAGCCGTGCGCATGCTTTCCTGATGTCGTCCATTCTCTCCGATAATTCCGCCCGGATACCCGTTTTCGGTGCCAACTCGATCCTCAACCTTCCATTCCAGGTGGTAGTTAAGACGGGCACTTCCAATGATTCCCGTGATAACTGGACCCTTGGATTCACCCCCGACCTGACCGTTGGTGTCTGGGTGGGGAACGCAGACTACACCCCCATGGAAAATACCACGGGTATCACCGGAGCCGGTCCGATCTGGACGCAGTTCATGACCTATGCCATCAACCAGTTAACGGGGGGCAATCCTGCGCCGTTCGTCCGCCCTGCCGGGGTCGAGGTGCATACGGTCTGTACGGTATCGGGCACCCAACCATCCACCTGGTGTCCAAGTCAGAGGGAGGAATATTTCGCTGCAGGGCAGCCGCCCTTGTCTCCCGATTTTGATATATGGCGGGTCGTCCCCCTGGATACCTGGTCAAACCTGGAAGCATCACCGGAATGTGCCGATTACACCACCAACCGCATGGCGATCAACGTCATGGACGGGGGAGCGCGCAATTGGATCAGCCAATCGGATGAAGGTAAACAGTGGGCGCGTGATATGGGTTTCCCGAATACTTACTTTCCACCCGACCGGAAATGTAATGCCAGCGACCCGCATCCCCAGCTCCAAATCGGAGGGGTTGATGAAGGCCAGACGATAACGCAGAACCTGGTGGACATCAGCATAGTCGCCAATGCAACGTCAGGGTTTCATTCATGGCGCCTCGATTGGGGGGCAGGCTTCGATCCATCGGGCTGGATCAACCTGGTTCCTGATACTTCTGCTGCAATGCCTGTATTGACCAAAGTCACCACCCTGGATGTGACAGGCTTACCATACCCGCAAATCACTCTGCGCCTGCATGCCGATGCAGACAATGGCGGCTACGCTGAGAAGAAAATTCACCTGACCCTGAACCTTCCGACGCCGACACCAACGCTGACCGAAACGCCTTCGCCCATTCCATCCATCACACCTTCACCGTCCATCACGCCGATCCCGAGCAGCACGGAAACACCTACATTTCCGCCCTTTCCATCCGAGACACCATCCGCAAGTGCCACGCCATAATGACCGTCAAGACAAGCCAGCGGGGAAATGTTCCCAATGTTGCAAGGGATGAGTTTCCCGGCAATTATTATCTTCTCCCTGGTCTCCTTAATCAAAACATCCCGGTATGGACCGGGATGTTTTATTAAAGAATGAAAAGTCCCAAAGATGCGCTCAAGGGCGCCAGGCAGGATCAAACTCCATCGATTTGCCCGTGGTCAGGCGAATTATCGGTCCGGTGCCGTCCGCCTCGATGAGATAGATATCATAGTTGACAATAGCGGAATTCTCGCTGTCCGTACTCTCATAGACCACCCATATTCCATCCGGTGAGTATTCACCATGCGTTCCATATGACCCGCCTGTGCGTAAATGGACCGATACCACTGCCGGGTTTTCCGAATCAAAACGCATCAACCAGCCAAGGGCTTGATCTCCGTTTGTCTCACTAAAAAGGATATTTTTTCCGTCTGGAGACCAGTCGGCGAGAAAATTCCACAACACGTCCCCGCGGTGGATGAACTGGGATTGACCGGCGCCGGCATCGGTCATGATCCAGATCTGCAGCGCACCAGTCAGGCGGCTGTGTCCGGTATAGATGATTTGCTTGCCGCTGGGCGACCAGGTTGGTTGCGTAGACCAATCCGGCATGGTCAGGTCGCTGGATAATGATGTCAGGGTTTTTGTTTTTAGATCTGCCAGGTTCAACAGATAGATCTGCGGGGAACCATCCCGCAGGGATGTGAAGGCGATCCGGGTTCCATCCGGTGACCAGGCGGGATCGAAATCTCCGCTGCTGCCAGACGTCAGTTCCACCTGACTTGTACCATCGGCATTGATGATATAGAGATTTGCGTCGGGGTACTGATCCCGGCGACCCGGGCATGGTGATGTGAATACGATCCGCAGCCCGTCCGGAGACCAGCTTGGTTGGCAGGCGCCTTTGGGTAACTTCGAGATCTGGCGTGGATCACTACCATCCGCGTTCATCAGGTAAATTTGCGGATAACCGGTCCGATCGGATACGAAAGCTATCTCACCCGAGCTTCCGGCAAACAATGTCGGGCCTGGAGTCGGTGTCACGGTTGGGGTTTTCGTGCGGGTGAACACTCGTGTCACCGTTGGCGAACTTTTCGGGGTGGAGGATGGTTTTAAGGTTGCCGTCGCCGGCAGCGGGGAGCGGGAAGCCTGGGTGTCATCGACAACCGATACAATCGAACCCGGGGCCGATGAAGACGGTAATAATGCCCTGAATGGTTTTGTGAGCGGTGACCAAAAAACCAGAAGGGACACCAGTGCCATAAGGATCGTCAGGAGAAAAAACGAAAAGAAAACCCACCAACTGGTGCTGTGCGGACCTCTACCCGGTTTTGTCGGTGGGCGCGAGATCGGATCATTCCCCCCCGGTTCCGGGAGTTCGCTGGCGAGATTTTTATTTTCACCGTCGTCACCCTCCTTTTGGGGCGATGGCTCAACGGTTATATCCCCTTCCAATCGTTGAGTTTTAACACTGGAGGTCAGCAGCGCCAGCTTAAATTCCTCGGCTGATTGGAAACGGTCTTCCGAGCGAACCGCCAGGGCTTTCTCGATCGCGATTGCGAGTTTACGGGATACTTTCGGGTTATGCTTGCGAAGCGGCGTCAGGTCGACGTTGTCCATCGCACGCGCCAGGCCGTCTTCTGGTATCACACCCGTGAGCGCAGCATAAAGGGTCGCGCCCAGTGAATAAATGTCCGTCCGGGGATCGGTCCGCGCCGTGCCGTATTGTTCAGGCGGGGAATAACCCGGTGTCATGGCCCGCGCTCCGGTGGTTGTCGCCTGGCTGCCCTTGACCAGCTTTGCCAGACCAAAATCGACCAGGTAGATATGTCCATCTTTCGAAATGCGGACATTGCCGGGTTTTATATCGCGGTGAATGATGACCGGTTTCCGCGTGTGCAGGTATTGCAGCGCATCTGCCATGGCGGCGCCAACCAGGATGGCTTCCTCATCGGATATGGTTCCGACCCGCTCCATGCGCTGGCGCAGGTCCTCCCCATCGATGTAGTCCATGATCAGGTACTGACCCTGGTCACTGATGACAAAGTGATCGGTTACGCGCGGCAGGTTCGTGTGACGCAAGTTTGCCAGGATCACTGCTTCCAGTCGGAACTGCCGGGCATATTCATCGGTGGTGAAGAGGTTCTCTTTCACCGCCACATCCACCCCCAGGTTCTCATCGACGGCGCGGTAAACGGATCCCATGCCACCCTGGCCGAGGATCTCAACAATCCGATAACGTTTATGAAGCAATGAACCGCGTTCGAGACTTACACCCATGGCTGATTAATTATATCAGAGCAGTCAGCAGCTTGAGTTATTATTTGGCATCCGCCAGCTTCAGGCGGACAAAAAGCCAGGGGGTACCTGCAGACACCCATATTCCGACCAGGAAATAACGGATGTAGCGCAAAATGAAGGGCACGATTGCCTCGGAATCCGGAACCAGCAAGCCAAACAGTGCGCTGAGTCCAACATATAACACCAGTACACCCACCATTCCCAACAGGAAACGCACGACCCGCTTCCATATGGGTCCCCCGGGATTAAATCCGCCCTGCCGGTTGAACCACGCCAGGCCGGTCAACAAACCAAAAAACACTCCTGCGGTGGTGATAGCGCCGCTCAGGGTGATGGCATCTTTGGCATATACAGTCCAGGCTTGTGGAGCCTGCCAGTTGGTGCTCTTCAGCCAGGCATAAGGGATCAGGGAGAATACCACCAGCACCAGTGAACCGATAAAAGCCCACAGGATCTGCTGACGAAGGCTCAGCTTTGCCAACCACGTTGTAACCGGCTTCCACAATCGCAGAACGATCCACAATAATACCGCCCCGACCAACAGTCCAAGGATGACATCCACAGGAAAGTGGACGCCCAAATACATGCGGGAAATGCTGATAAGCAGAATAATGACGATAGCGATGGTCCATGCCCACCACTTACGGATGCCGGCAGCCAGCACACCCCATATCGCCATCGCGGTTTGGGAGTGTCCGGATGGGAGGCCAAAGGAAGTCTCCTTTGCATAGGTTATGACATCCGGGCTGATCCAGTATGGGCGCGGGCCGTGAAAAGCCATTTTTAAACTATCGTTAACCGATGTGCTCAGCAGCAATACGATGCCGATCCGCAGCCCGATCCCGGTTTCCACACACCAGTAAAGAGCCGGCAGGACCAGCAGGAAAAAATTCTCCGTACCGAGGAACGAGAATGCTTCCATGGGTGTCTTCAACCAACTGCCAAGGTTTTGCAGGTAGATCACCCAGTTGATACCGCTGTTCCAGATGGCTTCCATTCTCCGCCTCCATGGTTTCGAGATGATTGACGATGCCTGAATCTGTGATATATATTGTACACGCATCCCATGAAACATACCCCTGCGCGCCTGTGGGACTTCCCGTCAGCGCTCTTCCTGACCCTTGCCCTGCTGGCTGCTTCCCAACGGTTATATGCAACCCACTGGGCAACCGGTCTTCAGATCGCCCTGGTTCTGACGGTCGTGGGCGCGATACTGGGATTGGCGCTCGGCGCCAGTAAATTTGAAGGTCAGGGAGTTTTTTGGCTTTCCCTCGGATACAGTCTCACCCTGATCCCTTTATTGGCAGCCTGGATGTTGTACCAGGATGTCCCCTGGCTGGAACGCATGCTCAGCCTGGGTGGGCGCCTCGGAAATTCGCTTTACCTGTTTCTGAACAAACAAAAAGTTCCTGACACCATTCTCTTCGTAATATTTACCAGCCTGGTTTTCTGGCTCATCAGCCTGTTGGCTGGATTTGGTCTCACCCGTCGGGGCAATTTACCGCTCGCGATAGCCCCCGCCGGCATCCTGCTTTTCACTATCCAGTTGTACGATGCGCGTGTGGGCGATCGCGTGGTGATCCTGGCGATCTATTTATTCCTTTGCCTGCTGTTGCTGGGGCGATTGACTTATGTACGAAAACGATCCGCCTGGAAGGAAACACGCGTCCTGCTATCCGCCGAGTCCTGGACGGATCTGAACCTGGCTATTCCCGTTACGACCCTGGTGCTGGTGCTTATCGCATGGATCGTCCCCGCCAGCAGTCAGCCGATCCTCGCCCTCAGGCATGCCTGGGAGAACATCACCAGCCCTCTCCAGCAAACCCGCAAGGAGTTGGGGAATGCGGTCGCTGGTCTCCACGGTCAGGGCACCGTTGTGATCACTGATTTTTACGGAAGTACTCTTACCCTCGGATTGAGCGCATCGGTGAACGATACGGTTGACCTTACCGTCCGGGTCCCGCGCCGGGTGGAGGTGAACCGTTATTACTGGCGGGCGCGCATTTTCGATCAATACCTGAACAATACCTGGCGGACCAGCACGACCCAGACCGAGAAATTTACCCCCGATATGTTATCCATACAACTGATCGATCCGCGTGGGGTTTCCGGTCAATTCGTGTTCACCACTCCCCGAACGGTATTGACAACCATGGTCACACCCGCACAGCCCATCTGGGTCAGTCGCCCTTCCGTGATCAGTTATGCTCCCACCGCCGGGGCAATGATCGATCCGCTGCTTTTCAACGTTGACGCGCCCATCCAGGTTGGAGAGCAATATACCGTCTATGCCAATATTTATGATCCGACCATCCGCGAGCTGCGGCTGGCCGGTACAGACTACCCGGTCTGGGTGACCGACCGCTACCTGCAGTTGCCTGCTGACCTTTCACCGCGCATCACCGAACTTGCGCAACAACTGACCTCCGGCGCAACCACCGTTTATGATAAAACCACTGCCATTACGGATTACCTCCGCAGTTCGATCACCTATTCGACCGATGTGGAAGCTCCACCCGAGGGCACCGATCCGCTCGTTTGGTTCCTCTTCGACTCCCGCACAGGCTTCTGCAACTACTATGCCACTGCCGAAGTCCTCATGCTCAGGAGTATCGGGATCCCGGCTCGCTTGGTGGTTGGTTTTGCAGAGGGCGAGTTTCAGGCGCCGGATACATATATAATCCGGGATAAAAATGCCCATGCCTGGCCTGAAGTCTATTTTCCCGGTATCGGCTGGGTGGAATTTGAACCAACCACCATACAGCCGCCGCTCACCCGCCCGATCGGGAATGAAAACCCGACCGTTCAGCCGGTAATTCCACCGGATGCTGCCGGACAAAATACAGGTGGGCAAAAATTTGAGTCGGTCGATGCGACCAGTGCGAGCCCCACATCGGCGCGGCCGTCGATATCCCTCCTGCAATTAATTGGTTATATTGGTTTGATCATCATCCTTATCATCGTGCTTGTCCTGTCTTTTTTCACCGGTGCATTTGATAAATTGATCTGGCACACCCGGTTGGCATCCCACCCGCCTTTACCCATTTTTTTGAATTCTGCATTTGCCAGGCTGGATATTAACCAGCCGGCCTGGCTGGATCGCTGGGTGTACAACGCGGGTCTGACACCTATGGAACGCTCTTTTTCCATCGTTTACCAGAGCCTGCGCTGGCTGGGTATCGATCCATCACCCATTCAGACTCCTGCCGAAGTTGCCAGTATGCTGGAAGCTCAAATGCCGGAACTCGCAGAGGACATCAACGAACTGACGGTCCAATATCAGTATGCAGTGTTTAGCCTTAGGCATGCCAATTTATATCTTGCCCGCCGCTCAGTCTACCGGATCCGCTGGCAGGCGCTTCGGAAAGCCATCCGGCAGCGCATCAATGCGATCCGGACAACTCTTGCCAAACCATTTTCCCCCCGGAAAAAACCCGTCTAACTTCAATTCGTTTTGTTGTGCTTGGTCGCCTTTGGCAGACTGAAGGAAATCATGACCGACGAACCAGCCACACCTTTGAACGAACAGATCCTGTCGCTCAGCAAGTTGACCGGACAAATGCGCACCAGGCTCCAGGCGGTGCGCATCAGCCTGCCGCCCGAGACGCTCGAAAACCTGTCCAAACTGGAAAGTTCACTTTTTCAGGTTGGCAGACAGATGACGGCATTTGAAGAAGCACGCGGCAAGCTGCTCGCTCTAGCCAATACCACCCGGGCGGTCAACTCCAGCCTCGAACTGGACGAAGTGCTGCAACTAGTGATGGACACCATCATCCGGCTGACCGACGCCGAGCGAGGTTTCCTGATGCTGCGAGACTTCCCAGGGTCAGATGGTCACCCGCACCGCCCGCAACTGGGAGCAGGAATTGATCAACCCCGGTGAGTTTGCCGTAAGCCGCACGGTCATCCAGAGGGTCATCGAAAGTGGCGAGCCGGTCCTCACCACCAATGCGCAGGAAGATCCACGCTTTGGTGGGCATGAGTCGATCGTAGCCTATAATTTACGCTCCATCCTGTGTGTGCCTCTGCACGCCAAGACCGAGCTGATCGGCGTGATCTATGCTGACAATCGCATCCGCAGCGGGATCTTTAACGATGCCGAACGTGAGCTGCTGACCGTCTTTGCCAACCAGGCCGCGATCGCAATTGAGAATGCCCGCCTCTTCGCTTCCGTCCGGCGGACCCTGGATGAAGTCACCGAATTGAAGAACTTGATGGGTAATGTTTTTTCCTCCATCGCCAATGGTGTCATCACCGCCAACGTTAACGAGCAGATCACCTTATGCAACCGGGCTGCCGAAAGCATCCTTGGTTTGAGCATGAATAAGATCGTCGGTCATCAACTTGATGAAGTACTATATACCTGCGTGGGTGCCTTACGCCCCCATCTGACAACTGTCCGGGAATTGAACAAATCTGTCATGGGGCTGGAGGTCACACACTGCCTGCCCTACCGCGGCTCCGTGGACTGGCGGCTTAACCTGTCCCCCCTGAAAGATGCCGACCAGGTCACCCAGGGTGTTGCGATCGTTCTTGACGATATGACCGAGCGGAAAAAGTTGGAAGCACAACAACGGCTGCTGGAACGGATGGTTTCACCGGCAGTGCTCGACCAGATCAACCCTGACAGCCTGAAAATTGGCGGTCAACAGCGCAAGATCACCATCCTGTTTGCAGATATCCGCGGATTTACCAGCTTCAGTGAAAAGCAATCACCGGAGGAATTGGTGGCTGTGTTGAACCGTTACCTGGCGGCCGGGGCGGAAGCCGTCCTGGATCAGGAAGGTACGGTGGATAAATTTCTGGGCGATGCTGTCATGGCATGGTTTAATGCCCCCCTGCCGCAACCTGACCATTGCCTGCGCGCGGTGCGTGCCGCCATCGGCTTAAGAACAGCCATCCAAAAATTACACGCCGAATTACCCCCGGCAGCCCATCTATCTTTCGGTGTGGGCATTCATTATGGCGAAGCAGTCCTGGGCTGGATCGGTTCGGAAAAGCGGACAGAGTACACTGCCATTGGCGATAGCGTGAACATTGCCAGGCGCATCCAGGAGAACTCTTCCCGGGATCAGATCCTGATCAGCCGGGACGCCTTTGAGCAGGTCCGTAATGACGTGATCGTCCGTCCTCATGAGCCGCTTAACGTCAAAGGCAAGAGCGATGTAATCGACGTCTTTGAACTCGTCGGATTAAAATAATCAGATCATTCTGCAGAAACGAAAAGAGTGGCATATATAGCGCCACTCTTTTTTTTCGCATGATGACGAAGTGCTATGATCAACAATGATCTGCAGTTCAGGAAGGGATTGCCAGCCTTATCCTGGCAGGCGGCTTGCGATAACTTGCAGATCTATTGTTTAGCCGGAACCAATCTCCAAAACAACACACCTGCCAGCAGCGCCAGGGCGGCACCGAAGAAAAATGGGGCGGATGGACCCAAACCCGTCCAGCCGAAGGCGCCCTGCCAGAGCAGACCGGCAATCACAGAAGCCGGCAGGGCTGTCAAACCAATGGCAGCGTTATAGACCCCATAGGCTGTCCCGCGTCTGTCCTGTGGTACCAGGTCGGCGATTAGCGCCTTGGCGGAACCTTCGGTTGCGGCGTAATAGATCCCGTAGAATCCATACAGGATCCAGATCTGCAAGCCGGTATGGGAAAGGGCAAAACCGAGATAAACCAGCCCGTAGGCGATCCAGCCGCTGATGATCAACCTGCGCCGCCCGACCTTATCGGATAACGCTCCCAATGGACCCGCCAGGACGGAATAGATCAGGTTAAATGTCATCAACATCAGCATGATCTGGACAACATCCAGACCGCGATTCTGACCGAGTAGAATAATGAACGCGTCGGAAGAATTGCCGAGTGTGAAGATCACCAGTACCAGCATGAATAACTTGAAACGGTTATCCATGCCCTTCAAGCTCAAGGTGGGTATACTGGTCTTTCCTCGTACGATCACGTCTTTTGCGCCGATCACCAACACAATGACCGCCAGCACCGCCGGGACGATGCTGATCAGCACCGCCACCTGGAAGGTATGGCGGGTCAGGTCAAGGGCGGCTTTCTGGGTCAACCAGACGATCGCGGCAGCTATTGCCAATCCGATGAACGCGCCGGCAGTATCGCCCGCCCGGTGCACACCAAAGGCGAGCCCGCGCTGTTTTTCATCGATGGACTCGGCAACCAGGGCATCCCGCGGCGCCGTTCGAATGCCTTTGCCAAGGCGGTCTGCCACCCGCACACCCAGCACAGCTTCCCAGATACCAGCGAAATACATGAACGGCTTGGCAATGGTTGATACGGCATAACCGATCACGGTGATCCACTTGCGGCCGAGTTTATCCGACAGCGCCCCCGAGTATATCTTCACCAGGCTGGCAGTCGTCTCCGCCAGTCCATCGATCAGCCCGATGACCGCAGTCCCGGCGTTCAGCACATTCGCCAGAAACAGAGGGACGAGATTAAAGATCATCTCTGAAGAGATGTCCGTCAGGAATGAGGTTGCCGTAACAACCCAAACATTGATAGGAAGGCTGCGTAATCCGGTTTTATTATTCTCCATGACCCTCTCCAAAATCAGCTAATGGTTGATGACTCAACTCACGGAATATATCATGAAAATAATGGATCCAGCCTGCCGGCAGGCCTTGTATTTAAATTTGTATCTGTAACCTGATCATGATCCAGCCTGGCTTCATTTTCTTTCTTTGTAGCCCAACTCCTTCATGATCTGCGATTCATCCCGCTTTCCACCCTGACCCAGCAATTCCTTCCAGAAATTATCGTCATACCTGCGGGATCGGACCGGTATAGGCATGGGTACCCCCCAGCCCAGCAGGAGTACTTCCTCCTTCGGCTGCAACCGCGCCAACATGCCCCGCAGGGATTCGCGTCCCGCCAGGCCTGAAAGGACGGCATGGATATCGTCCTCATCGCCCAGCCACCCGGATATGCGCGTGCCCAGTTGCGACATGACTTCATCGGATATTTGTGACGGGCGCTGGTCGATGATCAACAGGGTAACGTAATACTTGCGCATTTCCCGGGCAATGCTGGAGAATGTGGTCTGGTTGACCATCTCACGGTTGAGTAGTTTATGAGCTTCTTCGACCACAATAATGAGCTGGCGGGGTTCTTCCTTGCCGGACGAGCGATAGGTATTGGTCTTGTTCTCCCAGACCTGCTTGATCTTGCGGGTCATCAGGTTGGAGACGAACAGGTAATCGAGGTCGGTCTCGTATCGTTGACCAAAGGATAAGATGATGTGCTGCCCGGCTTCCAGGGCTTTCACCATTTCCTGCACCGTGTTGGCAGCCGGCTTTTCCACAATATATTCCTTGTCGAATAGCCTGCGCATTTTATCGTGCAGGGCTTCGGCAGCCATGACATTTACACCCGCCTCGTCAGCCCAGGCTGCCACGCTGTCTGGATGAGGCACTTTCTTGACCTTTCCGGTTTTTTCATCTGTCACGTCGACCTCATCTCGGTTCATCATCTTAAAGTGTTGGAACCAGTCACGACCAAAGGCGGAAAACAGGGCATGCAAAGTGGTGGGGGTGGTCTCCTTAAGGTTAAGCTCGCGGGTCAGCAGATCGATATCGCCCTCTAAAATATCGGACATGGCGATCTCAAGATTGAAATCCGGAGATGAGTTGCGGATGGTTGTGCCTGCGCCCAGTCCCACCACCCGCACACGGCTGGGGAATTTCGTTTTCAGACCCGTTACGCGCATTCCGGAATCCGAGGCGGTATCGTCGTAGCCGTATTCGTTATGCATATCGAAAACCAGGATGGATGCCTTGCCGTAATACATAAGCCCGGCAAGCACGATGCGGGTCAGAAAGGATTTACCCGTCCCGGTAGCTCCGAAAACACCCGCCGAGCGCTGTACGAACTTATCCAGATCGATGCAAACCGGATGACCCTGCTCGCGCGTAGTTCCAATGGCGAAGTTACCCTTCACTCCGGGCACTCCAAAAATTTCGGCGATGTCCCCACCGGAGGCCAGCCGCACCGGGGCATGGTGTGGAGGGACCGTTTTGACCGGTACCGGATGCGGGCTCTGCTCGCCTTTGTCCTTTACCCACTGGTTATAGTCGGGGGAACCCGGTTCTGGACCGCGCTCGAGCATCAACGACGGCAGGATCTCAAGGTTGGTGAAAAGGGTCTGTCCATGCAGGGCACTCGCGATGGCGAAGGGCAGGCGGGTTTCCGTCTGTTCGTCGGCAAAGCGCGGATCGGTCGACCCAAGCTGCAGGTCGGTCACGAGACCGTAGAACTGCCAGTTGCCGGTAGGGATGACCACGAACGCGCCTTCCTGCACTTCCTGTGATGGGACGGTCAGCCTGGCACGGAATGATTCCTTCAATCCACCGCCAACGATGTAGCCGATCGGTTTGTCTTCACTCATTTCAATTCTCCTGCCACCTTCTCGATGATCTTCATCGCTGGCTCTCTTTCTGGACCCGCTGATTGGCGAGGTTTACGTAATTTTCATCAATTTCGTATCCAACATAATGCCGGGAACTCTTGAGGGCTGCCAATGCGGTTTGACCGCTGCCCATGAATGGGTCCAGCACAACTTCGTCCTGGAAGGTATACAGTTGAATGAAGCGTCGTGGGAGTTCGACCGGGAATGGAGCCGGGTGTCCGATCTTGCGTGCCGGTTCTGCAGGGAAGTTCCACACTGACTTGCCGTATTCCAGGAACTCATCCCGGCTGATGGTGCTTGGTCGCTCCTGCGGATTTTGGCGCTTGAAACTCCCTTTGCAAAATACCAGGATGTATTCGTGCACATCTCTCAGCGTGGGATTGGCGGCTGATTTCCACGATCCCCATGCTGTCGATGGTGAGGCGCTGGCGGCTTTATTCCAGATCAGTTCGCCGCGCATCAGGAAACCCAGTTCGATGGCTTGTTCGATGATGAATGCGTGCAAGGGGATGTATGGCTTGCGACCCAGGTTCGCCACGTTGATGCACATCCTGCCGCCCGGGACGAGTACCCTCAATGTCTCTGTCCAGACCCGTTGAAGGAATGCAAGGTAATCCTCCAGCGATAGATCCTCGTCATAATCCTTGCCGACATTGTATGGAGGAGAGGTGACCATCAGGTGCACGGAGCAATCCGGCAACTCGCCCATCTTCTCTGCCGAATGACAGAAGATGCGGTCCAGGTCCTCCGCCGGGATATTATTCTCCACGTATTCCGCCTCTTCTGCTTTCAATTGACCGTCATACAGCTTGCCGGCGTAAAAGGATGAAGAATCATGTCCCGCCCTGCCTGGGGAACCAAAAGAAGATGTCTTGGTGGATTTGGCTTTGCGTTTTATCATGAAAAATCAGACATATACATCCGCATGGTCAATGGATCTAAAGCACTTCACCCAGCGCACCCAGCACCGACATGAGCGTCGGGTAATCGTCTCGCAGCAGGGTGATCAACTCCTGGGTTGCTGCCCCGGCCCACATTTCATTCTTCACTTTTTGTTTTACCTGAAATATATGCGCGGCCAATACTTCACCGGTCGGGATATCTTTCGCCTGCAGGATGTGGCGGAAATACCCGAAATGTCCAGCACTGGTAAATTTCGCCAGTTCGTCCTCCGAGCATAAATATATGACGTCCAGGCTGAGCGGCGGGCGCGGTGGCAGCAGGTGCGAAACCATTTCTCCCTGGCTGTATCCTACCGCCAGCACGGAGATCTCGACCGGAACGATCCGGTTGATGCGGCTGTCGGCGATGACCTTCGGGCGGACTTCGCCCGCGGTGACAAGCTGGCGTACCAGACCATCGTCATCGATGTGGATGTCGGTGATCAATCCATATACGCTCTGGTCTTCACCCGCAGGGGCCCGCACCAGGGCACCCAGTGTTGGGACATCCATTTGGGAGACAGAACATCCAGCCACAAAACCCGTTGTCCCCGCCCGCAGTAAGTAACCGATCTGGATCGAATCCATTATTTATACCTCTTCTTCTGCCCGGCGCTGGAATCTTTCGAGGCTTGCTTGCCTGATTCTTCCCCCACTTCGCCGCCCGACTTGCGCAGGGTGATCTCCAGCAACTGTTCGATCTGTTGTTTTTCCTGGTATGAGACCACTGCAACTTCATGCGCGCGATGCAGGATGTATGGATACGGCTTTGCCCCCATGATTTGGCACTGCTCCAGAAGCGCCGATTGGAGCAAGTCAATATCCACAACTTTATCAGCCACCCAGGCCGGGATTTCGATCCTGACCGTTTTGGGGTGGTCTGCTTGACCAACATTGATATAAAAGAAATGCAGCGCCAGCGTTCCCTGGTAGACTGCCTTGGAACGCGCCTGCAGGGCAAATATGGCAGAACGTTCCCCGGGTTGGAGCATTTGATCGAACAACCAGAGATCGCTGATGCCCTGCAAGGCATGCCGTTTGTGGAGCTCTTTCAGATCGCTTTCTGGGGTGATCGCCACCTCCAGCAGGCGCACCAGTAAATTTGAACTGGGTTTATCAACATAGCCGGCGGTGATCACACCCCGTTCCTGCAGTTGAGAAAGGATGGACAGGTATTCCCCCAATGCTTTTTCGTACCCCAGGACCTCATCGCTCTCGCGCGCTTCCCATAATTGCAGTGGACCATCTGTTAGTGTAACCAACGGTGGGGAATAGTCCTTACATATTGTCAGCAATTTTTTTCGTTCAGCCAAATCCCTCCGCAGCGCGACCAGTCCCTCAGTCCAGTTGGTGACTTCATCGTCGAAAGACAACTCGCTGTCGGTCAGGATGATCGGTGCGTGAGAGTCACCGCCGGGAATGACGATCGCCCCCACATTGATCAGCCCGAATAATATCGCCGCATGGCGGTCGGGAACAACCTGTGATCCATCTGCCGCGATCAGTGTGACATCCTGCGTGGATGCGGCTGAGGCTAACCTGTGCGTGTCGAGCCGTTCTGATCGAGGGACTGCACAGCGTAGGGCAGGGTCAGACTGGCGTGCTCGTTCCACCTTGTCTCGCAGTTCTTCGATCTTATCCGCCCACGAATACAATAGCTGGCTCGCAGATTTGCGCCTCTCATCCAGGTCCTGCTGGCGCTTGCGTGCCCCCTGTCCGATCTCATTGACACGGTCGAACACTTGTTGAAAGTTGAGCGGCATGAGCTTCCTCTAGAACATTTGTCTTATTCTACAGGGAAAGCAGGCAAACGACAAGCCTGCCGGGAACATTTTCCCATTGTCAAACGTCAGCATAAATGTTATACCACTTTCAACAAAGGAGATCTTATGCGTTCAAAACTTTTCATCATCGTTTCTGTTATGGTCCTGGCCCTGGTCTTAAGTGCCTGCGGTCCAACGAGTGCACCTGCCGTCAGAAGCCTGACCGTGAGCGGAAACGGTACCGTGTACCTCACCCCGGATATTGCCTACATTTACATTGGAGTCCATACGGATAACGCCTCCATCGCCCAGGCGGTGAGTACTAACAATACCCAGGCTCAGGCGCTGGTGGATGCACTAAAAAACGCAGGCATTGCCGGAGCGGATATCCAGACCAGCAATTTCAGCGTCTATACCAACAGCAACGGCGGTATCGATAAAGTCACCGGTCAGGTACTTCCCAGCGGCACATACTATTCCGTTGACAATACCGTCTATGTGACCGTACGGGACCTGAGCAAACTTGGTTTGTTGCTGAATACAGCCGTCGCAGCGGGAGCCAACAACATTAACAGCATCACCTTCGACGTTGCCGACAAGACCGCCGCTCAATCACAGGCCCGTCAAAAGGCGATGGATAATGCCGCCACCCTGGCTGGAGAACTGGCTTCGACCGCCAAGCTCTCGCTCGGCTCCATCCAGACCATCAGCTACTCGGATAATACCTATACACCATACTTCGGCATGGGCGGTGGCGCTGCTTCGGCTCCGAACGCATCGGTACCGATCCAACCCGGACAAATGCAGGTTTCGGTTTCCGTCAGCGTTACCTACGCCATCAAGTAATTAGACATCGTCCGACCAAACGCCTGGCATTAAAATGCCAGGCGTTTATTTTTAAGACAGCCTGGAAGTGATCGTTACTATTCCTGAACGACTGGCTTGGTGGGAACTTATTTCCGCTTTCGGCGTCTTAGCGTTGTACAATTGATCAATCATCCAAGGAGTATCCTATGAAAATCAAATTCGTTTTACTCAGTGTGTTCCTGGTCCTGGCAGTCGCCCTGACCGCTTGCGGTCCATCGACCGTCTCATTGCAAACCCAGCCTCCCCAGCGGACGATCACCGTCACCGGTACCGGCATGGTCACATTGACGCCTGACCTCGCCTATATCTCCATTGGAGTCCATTCCCAGGACGCCAGTGCAACGGTTGCAACCGCGGATAACAATTCCAAGGCGCAAGCGATCATTAACGCCATCAAGAGCTTCGGCGTGCAGGCCAAGGACATCCAGACCACAAACTTCAGCATTTACCCCCAGCAGCAGTACGATCCCTCCGGCAAGCTGACCGGCATCATCTATATGGTGGACAATACCGTCTATGTGACCGTGCGCGACCTGACCAAGCTGGGCGACCTGTTGGACGGATCCGTCCAGGCTGGGGCGAACAACATCAGCAACATTTCCTTTGATGTCGCCGATAAGACCGCCGCCCTCTCGCAAGCCCGGTTGGCTGCAGTAGCCGAGGCTCGTAAACAGGCCGATGAGCTGACCGGTGCAACCGGCGTTTCACTTGGTGAAGTGCAAACCATCTCATACAATGACATCACGCCGCCGATGACCTTGCAGTATGCACGCGTGGATGCCGCGGCAGTCAGCAGTGTCCCGGTCCAGTCCGGATCAATGCAGATATCGACAACGGTAACCATTGTTTACACGATCAAGTAACCCACCTGGTTCCCGCCCTTTAACGGCTCCCGTATCGGGAGCCGTTTCTTCTTAAGGGTCAGTTATAATCCCAGCATTCCTTCTTAATGGGAGGTCGTCATGCTAAAAGTCGGATATATCGGTCTGGGTTTAATGGGCAAGTCCATTGCCCGTAACATTCTAAAGGCGGGCTTCCCGCTGATGGTCCACAACCGCTCGAGTGGTGCGGTGGGCGAATTGGCTGCCGAAGGGGCAACCGTCGGTACATCACCCGCTGAAGTCGCCTCTCAGGTCGAGGTGATTTTCACCAACCTTCCGGACACGCCGGATGTCGAGAAGGTTGTCCTGGGTGAGAACGGCATCCTTGCCGGCGCGCATCCCAGTCTGATCTGGGTGGACAATTCCACCATCATACCGGCAACCTCACGCGATCTGTCGAACAAACTGGCGGAAAAAGGGACGCTCTCTCTCGATGCCCCGGTCTCCGGTGGAGATATCGGGGCAAAGAATGGAACGCTCGCCATCATGGTTGGTGGACCAGCGGTCGCGTTGGAAAAAGTGATGCCGGTCTTTAAGGCAATGGGTCGCACCATCACGCACGTCGGGACTGCCGGCGCCGGTCAGGTTGCAAAAGCCGCAAACCAGATCATGGTTGCAGCCCAGATGGTTGCAATGGGCGAACTGTTGATCTTCTCGCAAAAGGCGGGGGTGGACCCCAAGATGGTCGTCGAAGCAATCAAAGCCGGGGCAGCCCAATGCTGGACGCTGGATGTCAAGCCGCAGCGGCTTTTTGCCGGGAATCGCGAGCCGGGTTTCAAAGCCTCCATGCAAGCCAAGGACCTGAACATCATTATGGAAACCGCCCGCGCCTACGGCATTCCGCTCCCCTCGGCGGCAGTTGATGCACAACTCTTTACCGCCATGCTGGAGAACGGCATGAGTGACCTGGATAATTCAGCCGTGATCGGAATGATCGAGAAACTGGCAGGGGTATTCCTGGATACTTCCGGAGCTTGAGTGTAAGGAGCAGCCATGAACAAACTTTGGCCGTCTATCCGAGATTACAGCCTCATCCTGGCGGGATCGCTCATCCAGGCGGTCGGCTTGCGACTGTTCCTCGTCCCGGCGGAATTGGCAAGCGGCGGGATCAGCGGTATATCCCAATTGATCAACCATTTCACCGGCTGGCCGATCGGTTTGATGGTGTTCATTGGCAACCTGCCCTTGTTTTTCCTGGGCTGGCGCTTTTTGGGGGGCGCGAAGTTCACCATTCGTACAATCGTGGCGGTCATTGCTTATTCGTTCTTCACCGATGCCCTGCTTTGGCTGCCGTTCTTTCCAAAAACCGGCATCACCAACGACCTTGTGCTCAATTCGCTTTACGGCGCAGTGGTCAGCGGGATCGGGTACGGGCTGGTCTACCGCGGACAGGGTACCAGCGGTGGTACCGATATCCTCGCCCGCATCCTTAACCGCTGGAGGGGCATTTCGATGACCCAGAGTTACCTGATGACCGATGCCGTGGTCATCCTGGGCGCGGGCTTTGTTTTCGGCTGGCAAAAAGCCCTCTATGCGCTTATCACGCTTTACGTCAGCGGTCTGGTCGTGGATGCGACCCTGGAAGGTGCCAGGTCCGTCCGGTCTGCACTGATCGTCACGGATCAATGCAAGGAAATTTCAAGCCGCATCCTGGATGAGATGGAGCGCGGCGTGACCATCCTGAATGGGACCGGCGCGTATACCGGTGAAGCGCGGCCGGTGCTCTACTGTGTGGTTACCCGTTCCGAGGTGCAGCAGTTGAAGCGCATCGTTCACGAGCTCGATCCACGTGCCTTCATGGTTGTGGGCGCGGCACATGAAGCATTGGGAGAAGGATTCAACCTTTCAAAAAATGAACCGGGTCCATCCGGATCAAATCAAAAGCGCCTGACAGCCAACTGTCAGGCGCTAAAATAATTTCCGCCACTCTCTATTTTCCGTACTGGAAAACGATCCCCGCCACCAGTGCGATCTGCCCAAGGTGATACGTCATCATGTTCAATACCCGCCCGTTCTTCACCGGGGTGACGAACTTGTTCCAAGCCAGGATGGTATCGGAGGCATAGAACAGGATGGCGCCCAGGCTCACCAGCCCTGCAGCGGCAAATTTCCATTCGACGCGATACAAGGTCAGGACCGCCGATAACAGCATCAGGGTAATGACCGTGCCATAAGCGATCACCGGAGCAACCATCCGGCGCAGTCCCTTTCCTGTCACCCCGGCGACGATGCGTCGAATGATGCGGGCGCCGGTCAGCGCAAGGATGATACTGAGCCCGAACGCCCATAGCGGTGAGGCTGAACCAAACGGTATGTTCAAACCGGCGATATAAGACAGGTGCGCCATCATGAACGCAAATAGTCCTGGTATGAACCACCGGTCGGAAAAACGGTAGAACGATATCATCAGGAAGACATCACCAGCCAGGGAAAATAGTATCCCCAGGCCGAAGCACATCAGGGGTATTTCGACCAACCCCCCCGCCAGGACAAGATAGCCCAAAAGGATCAACATGGTGGCTGGTTTGGCAAGGTATTCGATTTTCTTCCAGCCCCTGGCAACTGCCAGCCAGTCTGTCACCGCTGCCGCGAGGACGGCTATGATTGCGATCGTTTTCAGCAAGTCCATCTCCATACCCTCCCGATGAACGATCCTGGTTGATGATCGGTTTGGCGGGTTACTTGTTCTTGATCTTATATCCGAACCGCCGCAAGGCCTCCTCATCGTCCCGCCAATTTTTGGCGACCTTGACGCGCAGTTCCAGGAAGACCTTGCGCCCGCTCATGACTTCGATCTCTTTGCGTGCTGCAGAGCCGATCTTTTTCAGCATCGTACCGCCCTCCCCGATAACGATGCCCTTCTGTGATTCTCGTTCGACGAACAGGGTTGCACTTATATATGCACCCTCTCCGCCGCGTTCGATAAATTCGTCCAGACGAACTGCCAGGGCATGCGGTACTTCCTGGGAGAGGTAGACCAGCGCCGCTTCGCGGATTAGTTCCACCGCGATCTCGCGTTCGAAAAGGTCGGTCATTTGTTCTTCGGGGTACTCCGCCGGTCCGACCGGTAACTGCCTCGCCAGTTCGGCTTGAAGTTCGGGCAAACCTTCGCGGCTCGTCGCCGAAAAAGCCAGCAGCGGAGCTCCTGGTGCCAACGCCTGGTAGACTCCCTTGGTCAGCTCCAGCGCCTTGGCCGGGACAAGATCCAGTTTGTTGAGACCCAGCATGATGACCGGTTTTCGCCGCAGGGCTGAAAGCAGGCTGGATATCCGCTGGTCATCCTCGTCAGGTTCGCTGCTGGCGTCCACCAGGAAAAGGATGATATCCACTCCATCCAGCGCTTCCTCAGCTTCCTGGTTGAAGAATTTTCCCAGTTTATGTCGCGGGGTGTGGATGCCGGGTGTATCCACAAAGATGAATTGGGCAGTTTTGGTGGTCAGGATGCCAAGCTGCCGGCGGCGGGTGGTTTGCGGCCGCGGGGAAACGGCGGCGATCTTCTGCCCGAGCAGGGCATTGACCAGTGTCGATTTACCGGCATTGGGTTTACCCAGGATGGCAATAAAACCACAGTGAAAATCAGTTTCCAACGGTTGATCCATTTTTACCACCCCAATTTACCACGAAAATGCAGGCAACGATCAGCAGCGCTCCCAGTAATAATTGCCAGGTCAACTGCTCGTGCAGGAAGACAACACCCAGGATCACCCCTCCCAGCGGAAATATATAACTGACCAGTGCAGTGCGGGTGGGGCCGATCTCATGCAGCAGGTAATACCACAAAACCAGCGCCAGCCCCGACCCAAAAACGCCCAGCCACAACAGTGCCACCCAGGTGATGGGCAAGCTCGGCATGTGGAAGGGACGGTCAAAGCCCGGGATTAACAACCAGACTGCCAGGCTGGCAGTTAACAGCGGGGCTCCACCGCGCACCAGGCCGGGTACTTGCATGGTTTTTAGCCGGGCGAAAACAGCGCTGCCGGCATAAAAAAGCGAGGCCACGAGAACTGCGGCTTGCCCGAGCACCGGATTGGTCGCGCCCGGTTGCAGGTCCTTGCTTAATAACACCACCACCCCGCCAAAGCCGATCAGCAGTCCGATGACTCTTTGGACGGTCATCCGGTCGTCACGCAGGGCGAAATGAGCGAAGAGGATCGTGAATAGTGGTACGCTCGCATTCAGCATGGAAGCCACCGCCGAGTTGATGGTCTGCTCGCCCCACGAGATGAGGATGAATGGGATGGCTACGCTGGTCACTCCGAGGATGAGGTACGTCACCCAGGTCGCCCGGTCACGCGGCCATCCCGTCCGGGCAAAGATCGTTGCCAGGATGACCACGAGCGCGCCAAAACCAACCCGGAATCCGACCAGGGTTAATGGGCTAACTTCCCGTACTGCGATCTTTATCCAAAGGAATGAAGCGCTCCAAACCGCCCCCAGCAGGATAAACGCGACCCAATGTTTCGGCTTCATCATAAGCTGTGAGTTTATCACATTTCCCATTTTGGTTTTTTCTGTACGGGAATGCGGCGATTTTCTGGTTCGTACAGTTGGTATTATCTCGGGCTCGGGTATATGCTCGCAGCCGGATAATGCTTGATGCGTCAAACTGAAAAAGGTAAAATAGCAATGGTGTTTTATGAAGGAGTTCCATATGAGCAAGAATGTCGCCATCCTGACCGACAGCACCGCCAGCATCCCCGAAACCATGCTCGAAGAATTGAACATCCATACAGTCGCCTACTACATCCATCGCGGCTCGGAAGTGCTGCGTGACCTGGTAACGATCCAGAGGGATGAGTTCCTGAACTGGTTGATGACCGCCAGGTTCCTGCCCACTACTGCCAGCCCCGGACCGGGTGATTATTTTGACGCTTATACGGAATTATCCCGTGCAGGTCACGATCAGATCGTGAGCATCCATATGACCTCGAAAGGCAGCGGCGCGTATCAGGCTGCCTTATTGGCGCAGTCCATGCTGCAGGATAAATTTCCGCATGTGCGTGTTGAGGTGATCGATACGCGCAATGTATCACTCTGTCAGGGCTGGATGGCGATCGAAGCCGCCCGCGCCGCGCTGGCTGGCTTGAAATTGGACGAGGTGGCAGCCCGGGTAAGATCGATGATCCCCGTCACGCGCATGATCCAGACCGCGGACACGCTCAAATATCTCTACATGGGCGGGAGGATCGGCAAAGCCAGGCAGTTGGTCGGTTCCCTGCTGAATATCAAGCCGCTCATCAGCATGGAGGATGGGGATATCGTGCCGGTCGGAATGGCACACAGCCGCGGGCAGGCTTACCAGGCAATGGTGGACAGGGTTGAACGAACGGTTGGGAAGAGCAGGATAAAGATCGCCTACGTCCATGCCGGCGCCAGGCAGGAAGTGGATAAACTCAGGAGGGCTGTCGAGAGCCGTTTGAATGCCGTTGAATCCCTGATCGCCGAGTTGTCCCCTGCCCTGGCGGTGCACACCGGACCCGGAACGGCGGGGCTGTGTTATTTTCCAGCCAATTGATGCGAGAGTCCAAAAACAAAACGATTACAAAACCCTATGGGATCAACATTTTCGCTCATGGACAGGAAATCGCGGAGGCAGGCAAAAGTTGGACAGTAAAAGTTTCAGTTCTGGTGATATCCGGAGTTCCAGGACAGGTTAGTGTATCCGTCGTGGTCCATGTCAGGGTCCCAGTACCATCGTTTTGGAAGGAAAGAGTGTATGTGCCTGCGCCGGTTTGTACGCAACCGTTTCCTCCACCATCGACGTTTACCACATTATTTCCTACTGGTGCGAACGCGACATTCGCAGTCCCACCCGGGTAGGTAGCATCGAGGCCAAAACCCTTTTCTATGCTACAAATAGTACCGGAGAAATTTACCCCATTGCTTTCACCGGATACTGTGTAACTTTGCCCGCCGGTGTCGGCCGTGAGCTCGAGCTTCGCTTTACCGCGCTTGGAGGTCGCGGTGAGGAGGATTATCGCGCTCTTTCCAGTCTCGTTAGGCGCGGTGTAAATCAGGGTTCCGGGAGTCCTGGCGAGTGAGGTTGGATCAATTGACTTCTCGCCTGTAAACTCCACCGCAAGCTTCGAGGGGGTGTTGGAGCCGTCGAAACGAGAGACTACATTTACCGGTATTGTTGAAGTCGAACCCTGCGAAACAGTCCCCGGCGAGGCAGCCACGATCTTCACACACCCGCCATTAATCCAGGTAGTCCTCGCAGCCTCCAACGAAATAATGCCCATCGCTTCCGCGGCTGCATGACCATCAGAAGAAAAATTAGTAATTTCGTCCCCGGTCGCATTATCGGTTTTTTGATTCACGCGCAAGTTCGATACTGTAGATCCAGAGTAATCCGATCCAAACTTAATGGTCTCTCCCGTTTCTATATATACTTGACGCCCACCCTTGGACTGATTTGTGCCCTGGATCACATCGAACGTGGAACTGACTATCTCGGCATTATCGTTCACAGTAGCACGCACGAATGTGGTCAGATCGTTGGTGAGTGCCGTACCACCCGACTCTGTGCTTAAATGAGCCTTGATCGTAAAACTTACCTGGCCGTCTGCAGTGGGGCAGCGCTGGCCGTCCAGGTTTGCGGTCAGTTCCGTCTTAATTGAGACGCCGTTCTTCACGCCTTCGGTTTGTAATCCCATGCCAAAATGAGTGGACCCGTCCTCCCCTTTACCCATTTCCAGGCTCATGTTGGATGTTACTCCGTCAACCGTCTCCGTATGAGGGGGAACACTTCTCGTGGGAAAAGCCGGCATATCGATCCCCATGTCGCCCAATAAACTGGTGAATCCCCCGATGAAGACTCCATCGCCCAGTAAAGGCGAGGAATCACTGTAGCTTGAGCGGTTGGCGGCGATCAGTCCTTCGCCTAGCGGGATTGCAACATCCAGCACTAACGGCCTCCCAAGTAATGGGATCACAAAACCCGATCCCTCTACCGGGGATACCGCCAATGGTGGAAAATTCTGGCGGATATCAGAGATACCAAATTGCATCTTCACTTCTGTGATTGCCGCCTTCAGGGCAGCCCGTTCAACCATTTCCACATCGTCCACCAATGCCATAACTGCCGGCTCGTCTGCTGCCAGCGCGCGCAATGAGGTCGCACCGGGTGACAACAGAGGCGCGTTGGGGTCAAATCCAGGAAGGCTGGCCAGGCCCTGGCTAATATTTCCAGCCTTCACGTCATTCGTCTGGCTGTTTGGACTTAGAAGGTTGCACGAGAGGGAAAGAATTAGAAAAAGGAAAATGAAGTTGACACCCTTAAGGCTTCTCATGTTTTGTCCTTTTTTATGATTAAATGACGTTTAGCCCGCCTGTGTTATTTTCCTGTCCTTTGATGTGATGCTACCAAAACCAAAATGCGGCGCATGTTTAGGTGCGCCGCATTTTATTAACTTCAAGAGTTATGAGGCTGGGGGCAGAGGTTCCTGCGGAGGCATGACATCCGTAGGAGCGGCTTCGATAGCAACTTTCTTCTTGCGCAGGGTGAGCACCGGTACCAAAACGGCAATAACGATGAATATTAACGACACGCATAGCAGTGCAAACCCGGACCATTGTGGCATGCTAAAGCCAACATTTTGGTTGGTGACCGCACCGGCGAGGATGGCTACACTGAATGGGCATAACAAGCATAAACCCGGCAAGCCGCATAGAACGATGGCGGCGATGGTTCCGATGATGGCACCCGTCCTGTTTTCCTTCTTTTCCATGATATCTCTCCTCTTATTGATGATTTATGTCAGTATACATGGGTTGAGACTTGAAAGCAAGCACCTAGCTCCTCAGTGTCGCGCCAACTTCCTGTTCCAGGCGGCGCAGGATGCGCGCCCGGATGCCGGCCACATCCTTGTCAGTCAGGGTTTTATCCGCTGCCTGGTAGGTGATCCGGTACGCCAGGCTCTTTTTCCCCACGCCAACCTTATCTCCGCGGTACAGGTCGAACAGATGGACATCTGCCGCCACCCTGCCGGCGGTCTGGCGGATCAATTCGGCAACCTGTTCGGCTGGCAGATGCTCATCGACCACCAGTGCCAGGTCTTCGATCACCGGCGGGAATTGAGGCACAGCCTCGGTCTGGAACAGGTCAGGTACGATTTCCAGCAGGGAATCCAGGTCGATATCTGCCATGAGCAGGGGGATATGATTGTAGGCAACCGGCCAATCATAGCGTTCACGCACCTGGGGATGGATTTCCCCAAAGGTGCCGATCTGCCGTCCCGCGGAAAGCAAACGTGCGCATTTTCCGGGATGGAAGCTGGGATTCGAGCTCGCTTCATAATGAACATCTTGAATATGGAGGTTTTCCATCAATCCCTCCAGCAAGCCTTTGAGGTCGTAGAAATCCAATACCGTGCCGTCATTTCCATGCCAGCTCGACAGGCTGCGGGTACCGCTGATCAGAATGGAGAGGCGCTGGAGTTCGTCGGGCAGGTCGTTTCCTTCAGAAGCCAGGAATATTGGGCCGATCTCGAACAATGCCAGCCGGTCACGAATGCGGGCGTTCCGCTCCGCGGTCTCCAGCAACGAAGCCAGGACGCTGTGTCGCAGGACGACCTTATCGCTCGATATCGGGTTTGCCAGGCGGACATAGGGTTTATCATCCGGGGCGCTTTCGGGGGGCAGGCGGCGCATCTCACGTTCGGAAGTGGTCAGGCGGTAACTGATGATCTCCTGCAATCCCTGGATCACCAGCAGGTCGCGGAAGCGCTCCTCCTTATCGAGTTGGGGGTTGCCGATCTGCATCGGCAGCGAGTCACTCAGCCGTGTTTCAGGGATGAGGTCATAACCGTGGATGCGCGCAATTTCCTCGATGACATCTGCTTTTCCGGTAACGCCTTCCCCGATATCCAGGCGGTGATCAGGTGTGATGGCAGTGATGTTCTTGCCGCTGATCGTGACTTTGAATTCCAGTGTGCGCAGCAAGGCGCCGATTTCTTTTGCAGACAATTCAATTCCAAGCCAGCGTTTAACGTCGGCGGCGGTCAGCGTCACGGTTGGGTCCTCGGGCGGCAGGGGATAGGCATCCACCAGTCCGGAGGCGATCGAACCTCCCGCCCAGGCTTTCATTAACTCCAGGCCGCGTTTCACGCCGCGCTCTGCCATGGCGGGATGGACTCCGCGCGAGAACCGATAGGATGCTTCGGATGGCAGGTTTTGCTCCCTGGCAGTCTTGCGGATATTGATGAAGTTCCAGGCAGCCCCTTCCAGCAGGATGTTTGCGGTGCTCTTGCCGCGCACGGAAACTTTCCCCGTGGGTGTCACACCTTCCTCAAGGACCACTCCTTGCGCATCCAGTACTTCCAGGGCGGAATCATGGACTCCGGATTCAAGCCCGCCCATGATCCCTGCGATGGAAAGCGGTCCGGCGCTGTCGCATACCAGGACCGTGTCCTTGTCTAATGTACGGACGACTCCATCCAGGGTAGTCAACTTTTCACCGGGTTTTGCAGCCCGCGTGATGATGCGTACCGGTTTGCCCCCCGCCCGTTTTACCAGCACGTCATAGTCGAAGGCATGCAGCGGTTCGCCGATCTCGAGCATGGCGTAGTTGGTGGCATCCACGATATTATTAATCGGACGCATGCCAGCCAATTTCAGACGCAGTTGGGTCCGGTAAGGGCTGGGTCGGATCTCGATGTCCCGGATCAACCCCAGCACAAAGCGCGGGTTTAATTCGGGCTCGCTGATCTCGATCTTGACATTGACCGCTTTGCCGGTTGCTTCCAGGTCGAATTTCGGCTGGTGTAATTTTTTACCGGTCAGAGCGGCGATCTCGCGTGCCAGTCCCAGCATGTTGGCACAGCGCGCGGTGCTGGGTAGGATGGATACCTCCAGCACCGCATCTCCCACGTAATCTGCCAGGGCAGCGCCGACCGGAGCATCGTCATCCAGGATGATGACGCCCTCATGTTCATCCGAAATGCCAAGCTCCTTTTCCGAGCAGACCATCGAATAGGATTCCACTCCGCGGATCTTTGCGCGTTTGAGTGTCACCAGCACCTGCTCGTTGGCGTGACCGTCGTAGATCTGGGCGCCTTCCTTCGCATACGCCACTTTGATCGGCTTCGGAAGTGGACCCTTGCCCTTGAACTCGAACAGGTTAGGCGCGCCGGTTAGCACCATGTGCTCTTGTTTGCTGTCGAACAACCGGCACAGTACCAACCGGTCGGCGTTGGGATGAGGCATGACTTCCAGGATCGAAGCGACGACAAGTTTCTCGCGATCCCACTCGATGCCGGTCAGGCTGGTATCCGCGAGCCTTCTCCCGGGATAGGCAATCCGACGAAGCGGATCTCTTCGACTTCCAGCCCCGCCATTGTCATGCGGTGGGCGAGTTCGGGAATGGGCAGGTCGATATCTACAAAATCTTTCAGCCAGGATAAAGGTGCTTTCATTAGCTAACTCCTAAAACTGTTCCAGGAAGCGCAGATCGTTCTGCCAGAAATAGCGTATATCGTCGATATGATGACGCAGCATCGCCATGCGTTGCGGTCCAAGCCCAAAGGCAAAGCCGGTGTACCGTTCCGGGTCATAACCGCCATTCTTCAGTACTACCGGGTGGACCATGCCGCACCCGCCAATTTCCAGCCAACCGGTGCCCTTGCACACCGCGCAGCCCTTGCCGCCACAGATGAAGCATTCCACATCGAATTCGGCGGAAGGCTCGGTGAACGGAAAATAGGAAGCACGGAATCGTGTCCGGGTATTTTGTCCAAACATGCGGCGGGCAAAATCCGCCAGCGTCCCTTTCAGATCGCTGAAGGTGATGCCCGGTCCGATCGCCAACCCTTCCAACTGGTCGAATTGGGTTTCGTGCCGGTTGGTAACCTGTTCAAAGCGATAACACATGCCCGGCAGGATGATTCGCACCGGTGGGGGGTTATCGGGTGCCATCGCCGAAAGCCAGCGCATGGCACGGATCTGTCCCGGGGAGGTATGCGTCCGCAGAATGATCGGGTTATCGCTGCTGCCCCCGCCCTCGATAAAATAAGTGTCCTGCATATCCCGGGCGGGGTGTCCGACCGGGAAGTTCAGCAGTTGGAAATTGAATTCATCATTCTCCACTTCACGCGAACGGTAGACCTGGAAGCCCATCTCGCCGAAAACATGATAAAGCTCGCGCATGGTCTGGGTCTCGGGGTGCAGGCGCCCCGCCGGGATTTTTCGACCGGGCAGTGTGACGTCCAGTTGTTCCTGCTCGAGCGATTTTTTTAGTGCTGCCTGGCGTAACCCACCGGCTTTGTCAGCAAAAGCAGCTTCCAGCGCATTTTTGACTTCATTGGCACGCTGACCAACCACCGGACGTTCTTCTTTTGACAATCCCCCCAGCCTGCTAAAGACCACCATCAGCTCCGAACTGCGTCCCAAATGTGTCACTCGCCAGGCTTCGAGTGCCGTCTCGTCCTGGACCGCTTGCAGTGCTTCCAATCCGGCGCGCTCGATATCCTTCAATTTTTCAAGCATGGCTACCTCCATTAAATAAAACACCCGTCCTCTCTGGGACGGGATGAGAATGCTTCCCGCGGTACCACCCAATTTGGCTTTTCAGCCCGCTTTGCACCGACCATGATCGGCTTCCCCGTTAACGTTGGGAGAACGGCTCAGACTACCAGCCCGATCGGGGCTTTCCCCTGAGCAGCTCGAGAGGGAACTTCGGTCGATTTCCGCCGGACCCGGGTCTCAGTCTGTGCCCGTGTCTCCCTGTCAGTTTTCGCCGGCCTACTTTCCTCTTTCCTGGCTGTTGAAAGGCTCGCCTGTTGCACTTTATTATCCGCAGAAACGGTGGGCTGTCAAGACTGAAAACACCCTGGCGTCGTTTACTGGATTTGTCGGATCATCGAATACCGCTATCGTACGTAACGGTCAAATGGGTAAATTCACCTGCCTTTACGGTGAATGGTTGTTCGCTAGCCCACGGCATCATGCCAGGCGATTTTCTGGACGGAGAATATATGCTCCCGGGGCAAGGCTGAAATGGAATGACCCATCTGCGTTCGTCTGGAACCTGGCGACTCTTTCCCCCGTTGAACGGAGGACGGTTAAGAAAGCCTGGTAAGGCCGGTCAGGGCACGGAATTCCCACCTGGACCACCGGGCACATCGGACCAAGTTGTACTTGTCCCTCAATTCCACTCGTTGATGGGGTTGGAGTCGGGCTGCAGCCTGACAGTAGAATTAAAAAAGCCAGTAGATAGAGAGTTATTCTCATTTCACACCTCTTTCTACTGGACTTCGGATGCCACGTAGTTGTTCCCGGTTTCGGGTACAAATTTGGTCAGCTGGTTTTTTGGTTCATTTCCCAGATCAGGCGCAGTCCATCCAGGGTCAGCCAGGGTGCATAGATCTGGATCACGGCAGTCTCTTTCGCAACCAATTCTGCCAGGCCGCCGGTAGCAATGACTTTCATGTCGGGACCAAGTTCCTGCCGGAAACGTTCGACCATCCCTTCGGTCATGCTGACATAACCAAATATCAAGCCGGACTGCATGGCATGGATGGTATTCCGTCCAATTGCGGATGGAGGTCTTTGCAGATCGATGCGAGGCAGTTTGGCTGCCCGGGTGAAGAGCGCATCCGCTGCCAGGTTGATCCCGGCTGTGATCGCCCCGCCGAGATAATCCCCCTCCTTGGTAAGCGCATTGAAGGTCGTGGCGGTGCCAAAATCAATGATGCAGGCGGGTCCCCCGTACAGGTGCATGACCGCCACGGCATCTGCCACTCTGTCCGCACCCACCGCTTTCGGATCCTCATAGCGGATGCGAATGCCGGTCTTGATGCCGGCATCCACTTGTAACGGCTCCTGTTTTAAATACTCGCTGCAAGCTTGCACGACCCGCCCGGTCAGTTGCGGAACCACCGAAGCCAGGCATATACCGCTCAGGTCGGCGACCGTCCGTCCTGCGTTGGAAAGCAAACCCAGCAACTGCAATCCGTATTCATCCGGCATGCGGTTGGGGTCCGTAGCCAGGCGCCAGTGATGCGCAAGGTTTCCGGCCTCGTACAGACCGATGGTCAGGTTGGTATTGCCGACGTCCAGAGTGAGCAACATGTTTCTATTTTACCGCTTCCACGATCTCTGCAACCACGTCATACCGGCTGAATTGCGGCATGATATAAATTCCGCTTGCCCATGGTTTGATCTGGTCGACCAGTTCCGTAATGATGCGGATGCCTTCCTTAACGCCGTCGTCACCGGCTTTGTCCATGCGCTTCAGCAGGGTCTTGGGGATGGTGATGCCGGGTATTTCGTGGTGCAGGAAATTCGCGTGCCGGGTGCTGAATAATGGGAGCATGCCCACCAGCACCGGCTGCTCGAGTTTGTGATACTTGGACTGATAATGTCTGAGGAACGCCCTGGCGGTCTTGGTTTCATAGATCGGTTGCGTCAGGAAGAAGTCTGCACCGGCTTTGACCTTGCGGTGCAGGTTGCGGGTTTCCTGTTCCACATTTCCCGGGTTCAAATTCAGCGCTGCTCCTACAAAGAAATTGGTCGGTTGACCGATGCTGGCGCCCGATTGGTCCACTCCCGCGTTGAAACCCTCCTTGATCAATTTGATCAAGCCTGATGGCAGGATGTCAAAATTATCCGCCGCTTCCGGGTAATCTCCGATCGAAGTCGGGTCACCCATCACGACGAACACGTTTTGGATGTCGAGCGCATGCGCGGCAAGCAGGTCACCCTGCACCCGCAGCAAATTGCGGCCGCGCGTTGGAAAATGCAGGGTGGTCTCCACCCCAACGTAACGCTGGATGACCTCGCAGACGGCCCAGGCAGACATGCGCATGCGCGCCAGCGGGCTGTCGGCTACATCCACCACATCCGCGCCGGCATCCTGCAGCATCGATGCTGCAGCGATCAGTTTGTGCGTCGATAGCCCGCGCGGGGGATCCATTTCAACCGCGATGACAAACTTTCCGGCAGCTAGTTTTTTTGAGAGTTGGGAAGCGGGCTGTGGTCGCACTTCGTGATCTTCGGTTTCGACCGGCGCGATGAACTCAATGATGCTGTCAGCACAACCCTCAGGGAATTTATCCAGGGCTTTGCGCATCGAAGTGATGTGGCTGGGCGTGGTACCGCAGCAGCCCCCGACGATATTCGCCCCCGCCTGGCAAAATGCCATCGCATAATCTCCGAAGTATTCCGCATCCGCCGGGTACATGATCCGACCGCCCACCTGCTCCGGCCAGCCTGCATTGGGCTTGACCCAGAACAGTCCATCCGGTACCGCCTGGTGCATTACCCGTAACAACCGCAGCAGTTGTGCGGGACCGCCTGAACAGTTGATGCCGATCACGTCTGCGCCAACCTGTTTGATCACGTGGGCAACCTTCGACGGAGTATCCCCCAGTACGGTGCGGTCATCGCGCGTGAAGGTGACCGAGGCGATCACCGGCAGGTCCGAAACCTGGCGCGCAGCCCGGATGGCTTCCGTGATCTCGTACAGGTCGCTCATGGTTTCGATGACGATCAGGTCTGCGCCAGCCTGTGTGAGCGCCCGGATCTGTTGGGTGAATGCCAGGCGGGCTTCATCCGGTTGCACCCTGCCAAACGGTGCAATGCGCACCCCAAGTGGACCCACGTCACCGGCAACCAGCACATTCTTCCCCGACGCCTTGACCTCGTTCTTGGCTAATTTTACGCCGGCTTTGTTGATCTCGACCAGTTTTGATTCCAGCCCGTGTTTGGACAGTTTAAAAAGGTTTGATCCGAAAGTATTGGTCAGGATCACCTGCGCCCCAGCTTTGATATATTCGCTGTGCACGCGTGCCACGGCTGCTGGCTTGCTTAGGTTGAGCTCGTCGAAGCACAGGTCGAAGCCTATCCCCTGGGCATGCAGCATCGTACCCATCGCGCCGTCAGCCAGTAATGGGCCGCCTGTGAGCAGATCCATGAATTTTGTCCGTTTCATATTTATCCTACCTCATCAACTGTTCCACGCGTGACTCGCCAACGCTGAAGTATTTCGCCTGCGGGTGGTGCAGGATGATCGCAGCCGTGGATTGTTCCGGGATCAACTGAAAAGCCGGCGATAATTGCATACCGAGTTCTTTCTCAACGGGCAGCAGGTCGAGAACCTTGCGATGGTCCTCCAATTCGGGAATGGAGGGATAACCCCATGAATAGCGTTTGCCCTGTCCATCAGGGATGCCCAGTTCGCGCCGGATATGCCGGTGAATGTATTCAGCCGTCGCTTCGGCGGTCTGAACAGCAAGCCCGTGGGTGAAATACCCCTCGGAAAAATTATTCTCCGCCTGGTATTTCTCGAAGCGTTCCGTGGCAGCCTGTCCGACCGTGACAACCTGGAATGCAACCACATCCATTTTTCCGGATCCAACCGGAGCAAAATAATCGGGGATTGCCAGGTGGTCATCATAAGGCTGGCGCGGGAATGAGAAGCGGGCGATCTCCTCTTCCTTCGAACCATCATTTTTTGTATGAGGCGAATAAACCACCAAAGCATCTCCATCCGCCTGGCATGGGAAGATGCCGTAAACTGCCCGGGGTTTAAGCCAGCCTTCCTGGATGGCTGCCCGTTTCATGCGCTCCAGGCGTTCGTCGAACCCGGCTTTTAGCTTCTCCCATTCGGGACCGTGCGAGTTCTTTGCACCCCAGGATAGGCGGTATAACTCGTTTACATTGAGATGCTGGAAGATCATCTCCAGCGGCATCTCCCTGACGACATGGATCCCTGCCCCGGCGGGTAATTTGATCGGAGCGGGTTGGATGCTGGAGCGTTGTGCTGCTGGCAGCTCGCCGTGTGCGATCTGGGCACGTCCCATTTCCATATCTGCCTCGGTACGGATGCGTTCCCGCAGTGCCGGACTTCGCTGCGGGTCGATCAACTGTTCCATGGTATCCAGCCCTTCGAAGGCATCCTTGCAGTAAAAGACACCCGCTTCATAAGGGCTGCCGTCTTCGTTGAAAAGAATGCGTCGTCCGAAGCGCCGGTTGATGGCGGCGCCTCCCACCAGTACCGGGATTTTGATCCCTCGCCGCTGGAGCTCGTTGATAATGAGCGGCATTTGCCTGGATGTGCTGACCAATAACGCAGACAGACCGATGGCGGTGGCATTCACATCGACCGCTTTGGTTATGATGGTTTCGGCTGGTACCTGTTTGCCAAGGTCAATAACAGTATAACCGTTGTTCGCCAGGATGGTTTTCACCAGGTTCTTGCCAATGTCGTGCACATCACCATAGACCGTTGCGATCACAACCGTACCCTTGGTTGCACCTTCTTTTTTCTCCAGATAGTTCTCGAGGTGTGTAACGGATTTCTTCATTACCTCGGCAGACTGAAGCACGAAAGGCAGGATCAATTCACCTGCGCCGAACTTGTCACCGACTTCCTTCATCGCAGGCAGCAGGACCGTATTTAGGATATGGACGGCTGTGTCATTGATTAACTTCGCCTTGCCTGCATCTGATTCAGATACTTTGGAGGGCACCCGGTTGATGATTTCATCGATATCCGCCTCCACGCCTTCCTTGTGGCGGTGGACAATGCGCCAGTGCAGACGCTCTTCAGCGCTCATGTCGTCTGTCGGGTCGGATACTGTTTCGGTGGTAGATGGCGTGATCTCATCGAAGTATTCGATGTAACGTTGCAAAGCGTCCGGGCGGCGGTTAAAGATCAAGTCCTCCGCCAGTTCGCGTTCGTTGGCGGGGATATCCGCGTAAGCTGTGACCTGCGCCGGGTTGATGATCGCCATGTCCAATCCAGCCTGCACGCAATGATGCAGCATGACCGAATTAAGCACGGGTCGGGATTGCGGTGATAAGCCAAAGGAGAGATTGCTAACGCCCAGTGAGGTCAGCACACCGGGCAGGTTTTGTTTAATCAGGCGAATACCTTCGATCGTCTCTATGGCGGAGGTGCTGAATTCAGGGTCGCCGGTGGCGAGCGTGAAAGTCAGCGTATCGAAAACCAGTGCCTCCGGACGCAGTCCGTGATCTTGAACGGCAATCTCATGGATGCGCCTGGCAACTTCGAGCTTTCGATCACGGATCCGTGCCATGCCCTGTTCATCAATGGTCAGGCAGATCACCGCCGCGTTATGGGCGCCCGCAAGATCAAACACCTTGTCTGCCTTGGCGCGCCCGGATTCAAGGTGGGTCGAGTTGATCAAGCAGCGCCCGGGTGCAGTCTTCAAAGCCGTTTCGAGCACATCCAGTTCGGTGGTGTCGATCACCAGCGGCACATCCACGCCCATTTCCAACTTCTTCACTACCTTGCGCATCAACTCGATCTCATCCGGGCGTTCGGTCACCGCGCACGATATGTCGAGGGCATGCGCACCGTTCTCCACCTGCTCCCGTGCGATCTCCAGGATGGCGTCGTAATCCTCCGCCAGCAGCAACCGTTTGAACTTTTTACTGCCCTGGGCGTTACATCGCTCCCCCAGCAGCGTCGGCGGCGGATCCTGCCGCATCGCAATTGCCGACATGCCGGATGCCAGCCGGTTGACCGGGGTGGCAGGTCGTGCCGGGTGTTGGTAATCCCCCAATTTTTCCACCAGCAATTTGAGATGTTGAGGCGTTGTACCGCAGCAGCCGCCCACTACGGAAATGTTATTCCGGGTGACAAAATCGTACAACTCATTTGCGAACGGTTCAGGCTCCAATGGATAGACTGCTTGCCCGTCCACGTTGAGTGGCAGCCCGGCGTTGGGGATGCAGGATACCGGCAGCGAGGATTCCTCTCCCAGGATGCGGATGGGTTCGCGCATATGTTCAGGACCGGTGGAACAGTTGATCCCGATCACATCGATCGGCATGCCTTCCAGGATGGTCAGGGCAGCATTGATATCCGTGCCGAGCAGCATGCGCCCGGTTGTGTCGAGCGTAACCTGGGTCTGGATCGGAAGATAAACACCGCTCTCATTGAATGCATTCTGGATGCCGGTGATGGCAGCCTTCACTTCGAGGATGTCCTGCGAAGTTTCGATCAGCAACAGATCCACGCCACCGCGCATCAAGCCGGTCGCCTGTTCCCGGAAAATATCCACCAGCTCATCGAAGCTGACGTTCGAGAGTTCCGGGTCATTGGCAGAGGGCAGTTTACCGGATGGACCGATGGATCCTGCCACATATCGTGCTTGACCGGTGTTGCCGGTATATTCGTCTGCAAGCCGGCGGGCAAGGCTGGCGGCAGCCTGGTTGATCTCGATCACCCGGCTCTGCAGACCATACTCCGCCATTGTCAGGCGGTTGGCGCGGAAGCTGTCAGTCTCGATCGCATCCACCCCCACATCCAGGAACGAGCGGTGGATCTTCTCAACCGCCTCCGGGAAGGAGATGACCAGGTAATCGTTGCAGCCGTTGTACTTTTCGCCCCCGAACTGGCTGGCACTCAGGTGCAGGGTTTGCAGGTTCGTACCCATGGCGCCGTCGAACACCAGGACTTTCTTTTCGAGGGCATCCAGGTAGCGGCGGTTGGTGTATTTGCGAAGCTTCATACGGTTCCAGGATCTTATACCGAAAATTATTGAAAGATGGAGCGGGGTTGTCCCTTCAGATAACCGGTTTCACGGGGTTACCCCCGTACCGATGGTTCCATTCTGTAAACCATCCAGCACCTGTTGTACCAGGCGAAGCTTGGCGTCGCTCAACAGGTTGGGATTCACATCTGCCAGGTGCAGGGGGGTGGGGACTATTTGCCCGCCTTTTCCGGAAAGCAAATCCAGGAAGATGCCCTGCAGAGCGGAGAAAAGATCGGGCTGGATACTGGCGATCCAATTGGAGCGGATATCTTCGCTCGGTAAAGCCTGTCCGATCAGATTCAGATTGCTCTGCGCCATGTACGATAACAATTCGGGAGTGGCGACTGCCGGGTACACATAGGCAACCTTTACGAAATTTTGGATCAGCAGGTCGGCGTGACCATCATAAGCGCTCGCAGGAGCATCGGTGGGGATCCGCACCACGATCGGGTAGAGACCGTGAGAGAAGGGTTGGTTGAAATTGGGGTTGAAACAATCCCCGCAGTAAAAGTGATAACCGTTCTCGAATCCCGTGCGGGCGGCTTCACCTCCAGGCGTATCTTTTTGGGAAAGGATGCCCGTTCGCCATTCGGGCGCGACCATGCCGGCAATGTAGCCGGCCAGGAACCCCTGCTGGTCCGCCGGGACACCGCTGGCTCCCAGCGTCGATAGGTTGGCTGCCGGCGCCAGGTCAGGGATGCTGACCCCCAGGAACTGGACATGCGGAGCTGCCGTTGCCAGTTCCGCCAGTCCCGGGTCCGGTGGCAGGGCGATCACGATCTTCAAGGCTTGTCCCTCGAATGCAACGTCGGCTGCCGACAGGGAATTGCGCACCTGGAAGCGCATATGATTTGTCTGCGCCAGGTTGTACACAAGCGTCTGGTATTGGTCCGAATTTGCCTTTGGCATGTCGGCTGGCAGGATCAGGATGACCAGCGGCATGGATTGTGTCGGTGATGCGACCGGAGTCTTGATGGTGGTTGGGTTTGCAGTCGCGGGGGTAGCCTGCCCGGCAGGGCGGCAAGCCGTTAGCAGGATCAGGCTCAAGATCAGGATCAGCAGTTTACGCAGCAATTTTGAAGCTCCGAGGACAGGATGAAAGTATTTTACCTGAAAACCATCTGCCCGGCGGGAGGCATGATATGGACAGTCACTCCGCCATGAAACCTTGCTCCCGGGCACCGGTCACTCTTCTCACTCGAATAATTAAATTTCAGGACGCCCAGCCGGGCGTCCTGAAAGAGAGGAGAATACGTGTAAGCTGCGAGGTTATTTAACAGTAACTTTGATGGTCTTTGGGCGGGCTGATTTCGACCTTCGGCAGGCGCAATGAGAGTACGCCGTCGGTGATCTTGGCCTCGGATTTTTCAGCATCCAGGCTGGCAGGCAGGCGCAGTGTCCGGCGGAAGGTTCCGTGCGGCAGTTCGCGCATCATGTATTCGGATTCATCAGCCTTGAAACCGCCTTCAATGGTAACAACATCATCCAGGATCTGGATGTTCAGGTCTTCGGCTTTCAATCCCGGGACAAGTGCGTTGAGAATATAGGCATCATCCTCTTCGCGAATATCCACTGCCAGGGTGAAATCATGATCATCATGGTCAAAACCGGCCATGCGGGCCCAGCGACGTGCCATCTGATAAGGGTGAGGGGCAATAAAGTATGTCATTTCAAACTCCTTTTGGTTCTGTCTTTTATTGAACTGCGGTAATCTTATCGCCCCGGTATATGAAATGTAAAATAATTAAGTAGAAATTGTGTTAGAAAACCAGCCAGGCTCTCCAGAGGGTATAATCGCCGCATGGATGAACACCGGCAGGATCCTGCCAGGATCCCAGGCCGTTTCCGGGACCCATCCAGCCGGTTCTTTGCAGGAGATGGCTTATGGCTGAGCTTGATTTTACGGATAAGATCGTACTGGTAACGGGAGCGGGTCGAGGTACCGGGCGTCGCGTCGCCGAAACTTTCGCCGCACATTCCGCCTGTGTTGCTGCCAATGACATCTCCCCGATCAACCTCGAGCAAACCATTGCACACATCCTGGCTGGCAAAGGTCAGGTCAGGCCGTACGTGGAAGATATCGCCAAGAAGATGCCCATCCAGGGTCTGCTCAATTCGGTCCTGGATGATTTTGGACGGATCGATATATTGATCAACTGCGCCGAGGTGGAACCCCAAAAAACCGTGCTCGAAATGGACGAATGGGACTGGCAGCGCACAATGGATGTGAACCTGAGCGGGGCCTTCTTACTGACCCAGTCTGCCGGGCGGATCATGAAGGAAAAAGGCGGCGGCATTATCATCCATGTTGGCGAACGCGCCAAGGCACCCGAAAAGCGTGCAGCGTACTTCGCCAGCAAGGCCGGTCTGGCAGCCCTCTCTGCGCTGGCGGCTTATGAATTTTCGGAACATAATATCCGGGTGCATCACATCCAGCCGGATGCAACCGGAGATGTGGTCCAATCCATCCTGGAGTTATGTTTGGTATGACTGTCCGCCTGCGGGATTTGTTGCTTGGACTGCGTGAACTGCACCTGGAACAGGCGCCCGTTATCGTCCATTCGTCGTTGAAATCTTTCGGACCTGTGGAAGGCGATGCTGAAACGGTGGTCACCGCCCTCGGGACGGTTTTCACCACAGTCATGGTGCCCACCTTTACGTATAAGACTATGCTTACGCCGGAGACTGGACCTGAAAATAATGCCATCACCTATGGTTCCGGTAAGGACCTCAACCAGATGGCCGAGTTCTTCAGACCCGGCATGCCGGCCGATCCGCTCATGGGTGTCATTGCAGAGACCCTGCGCAGGCATCCAAAATCCACCCGTTCGAGTCATCCGATCCAATCCTTTGCGGGCATCAACGCCGAAAAATTCCTTTCCGCCCAGATCATAACCGACCATCTCGCGCCGTTGCGCCTGCTGGAAGAGCAGGACGGCTGGTTTGTCCTGCTGGGCGTGGATCACACGGTCAATACCAGCATCCACTACGCTGAAAAAATTGCCGGACGCCGACAATTCGTCCGCTGGGCATTGACCCAATCCGGAGTGGTCGAGTGCCCTGGTTTTCCAGGCTGCTCGGCTGGTTTCCAGGCTATCGCTCCGGATATGGAGAAATTTACCCGCCGCGTGCAGATCGGGAACGCCACCGTCCAGGCTGCACCGCTCAAAATGCTTTTCAGGGTGGCGGTTGCCCGCCTGAAAAAAGACCCGCTGGCATTATTATGCCAGCAGGAAGATTGCGAACGTTGTAACCAGATCCGTAAACTCAACGCGATCTGAACTTACTGGTACATGATCGGCTCCACGCGCACATTTTCTTCACCGACCGCAACCCTGATCTTTGCCAGCATTTCGGTGCACAGCCGGGTGGTGTCATTGGGGAATTCGATCAGGTGACCGTGCCCGTCCTCGAAGATCTGGAAGGCAAAGCGGTCTTTTCCCGGGTATGAGATCAAAGTCCCGTAGAGCCGGCTGATGCGCCGGATATCCCGATTGGCATCGCCGGTGGGGCGCAGGGTGATGGTCAGCATCTGCGGAGCCTGCTCCAGGTCCACTTTTATTCCTGGCGGGATGACAGGAGTCATCAGGATCGTTGCGGGGATTGACGGGGGTTCCGGGATCGCAGAAACGACTTCAACTTCTTCTATAACAGCTACGGTAACGGCTCGACCGCCGGGTCTGCCGCAGGCTCTTCCGCCGCTAATTCAGGTTCCTTTCCCGTCACGTCCCGCATCGAAAAGCTGGGACCGCCCTTTGGTAGATCCTCCCAGTCGGGTGGATCGTCCGGGGGAGGCGGTTCAAGCCCGGGCTCGGGCCGCGCCCGGGAGACCTGGCCTTTTTTATAGCTCGTAGCCGGCTCTGCAACATGCCTGGCGGGCTGTCCTTCCGGTTTTCGCTCCGCGGCTGTGTGCTGGGGTTTCAAGACCAGTTGCAGGGGTTCCGTCAGTTTGATCTCGGTCGTGATATTGTCCACCAGGACTTTGGGGGAGTTGGAGTTGGCGTCCACCTTGCCCTCGGCAATGATGACTTTGCCCACCTCCAGCGCAAATTGGTATTTCTCCCACGTGCGCGGGAAAAGCACCAGTTCGATCGTACCCGATAGGTCTTCGAGCATGACCCATGCCATCATCTTGCCGGTTTTGGTCTGGTATGGTCGGATGTTGCTGACCATCCCCGCCACCCGTGTTTTATCTTCGTGAGCGGCTTCGCCCAGTGTCGCTGAGAAATGTGTCACCACTTTGTGGATCTCGGTCATGTAGGGGATCAATGGGTGCTCGGACATATACATGCCGATCAGTTCGCGCTCCCAGTTCAGGGTTTCACGGCGGTCGGCCTCCGGGACGAGCGGCAGGCTGATGCTGTCGGTTACTCCGCTGGTGCCCCCGAACAATGACAACTGCCCGGCCTCAGCCGCCCGGAAATGGGAGGAGCTGACCGCTACGATGCGTTCCAGTGCTTCCAGCATCGCCGTGCGTGAGCCGAACTTATCCATGGCGCCGACCTTGATCAGGCTTTCCAGGGCGCGCTTGCCGACCGCCCGCAAGTCCACCCGCGCCGCCAGCTCGTTAAGGTCCTTGAAAGCGCCGTCTTTGACGCGTGACTTGGCGATCAGTTCCACCGCACCCTGCCCCACATTCTTGATCGCTCCCAGCCCAAACCGGATGGCAGGTTTTCCTTCTGACTCTTCGATGGCAAAATCCCACGAGCTGGCATTAACATCCGGTGCCAGGACTGTTATGCCCATGTTGCGGGCATCGTTGATATACAGTGCCATCTTCTCGGTTTCGTTCTTGGTGACTGAAAGCAGGGCGGACATGTACTCGACCGGGTAGTGCAGCTTCAAAAAGCCGGTCTGCACTGCCAGCACACCGTAATCGGCCGCGTGAGATTTATTGAACCCATAGCGGGCAAATTCTTCCCAGTCGGCAAAAATATCCGCCGCAATGGCTTCATCGATACCTTTCTGCACCGCGCCCTTTGTGAATTTCCGGGCGTGTTTTTCGATATCCTCTTTCTTTTTCTTCGAGATTGCTTTTCGTAAGTCATCGGCTTCCGCCGGGGTATAACCCGCCAGCTCGACCGCCGCCCTCATGAGCTGTTCCTGGTAGAGCGGGATGCCGTACGTATCGCAGAAGATCGGCTCCATGGCAGGGTGCCGGTATTTCACTTCCGTCTCCCCATGCATGCGGCTGATATAGTCGGGGATGAAATCCATCGGTCCCGGTCGGAAAAGCGCCACCATGGCAATGATGTTGTCCAGCGATTGGGGCTTCATTTGCACCAGCCACTTGGTCATGCCCGAACCTTCCAGTTGGAAAACACCCAGGGTGTTGCCTTGCCCCAGGAAGGTGTAGGTTTCAGGATCGGAGGTGGGAATATTGCTCAGGTTGTATTGGATGCCGTGCCGCTGGTTGATCAGGTCGCTGGCGCGCGCCATGATGGTCAGGGTTGCCAGGCCGAGGAAGTCGACCTTGAGCATCTTGAGTTTTTCGAGAATACCCATTTCGTACTGCGAGACGGACTTGATGGGTGTTTCGTCGGAATTATTGGTGGGTCGGTGCAGCGGCAGGTATGCGACCAGCGGCTTGTCGGAAATCACAACACCCGCCGCGTGCGTCCCGGCGTTGCGTACCACGCCTTCCATCCGGGCAGCCGTGTCGATCAACTCATGCAGGTGCCCGCTGGAGTCATACTCCCTTTTCAGTTCCGGCAGCCCTTTGAAATCCTCCGCAATGATGTCACGCAGTGGGATTGCCTTGGACGGCACGTTCGGGATGATCTTGGCAACCCGGTCCACTTCAGGTAGCGGAATGTCCATCACCCGTCCCACGTCCCTCAAGGCAGCCCGCGCCCCCAGCGTGCCAAAGGTGATGATCTGGGCAACCTTGTCCTGCCCGTATTTCCTGACCGTGTAGTCCAGCATATCGGACCGGCGGTCATCCGGGAAGTCCAGGTCGATATCAGGCATCGATATGCGCCCCGGGTTCAGGAATCGTTCGAATAGCAGTTCCTGCGCGATCGGGTCGATCAGGGTTATTTCAAGCGTATATGCCACGATCGAACCGTTGCCGGAGCCGCGCACATTGAACCAGATGTCTTTTTGGTGGGCGTACCTGCATAGATCCCAAACGATAAGGAAATAGGCATCGAATCCCATGTTATGAATGATGCCCAGTTCATAATCCAGCCGGGAGCGGACCTCGGGCGTGCTGGCGCGCTCCCCATAAAGTTTCTTCAGTCCATCCTCGCACAATTCCCGCAGGTAGGATTCGGCGGTTTTGCCTTCAGGGACTTCGAAGAGCGGCAACCGGTACTTCTCGACCTCCAGGTTGACGTTGCAGCGCTCGGCTACCAGCAGGGTATTAGAGAGCGACTCGGGTACCTCGCTGAACAGGCGCGCCATTTCCTCCGGTGATCGCAGGTAATAGGAACCATCCGTCATACGCATCCGGTCGGGGTCAGTCAGAAGTGTCCCGGTCTGGATGGCAAGCAGGATATCCTGGTACTTGGCATCTTCTGGATTAATGTAGTGGGAGTCGTTGGTTGCGATATAGCGAGCCTGGTAATGCGGTCCCAGTTCCATCAGCGTGCGGTTGATCTGTTCGAGTTCGGGCGAATCGTGCTGCTGCAGCTCGAAGTAGAAGTTGTCCTTGCCGAATAGATCGTAATACCAATCCAGGCTGCGCCTGGCGGCCTCCACCTGGCCTTGCTTGATCAATCTCGGCACCTCGGCTGACATGCAGCCTGAACTGCAGATCAATCCGGCTGCATGGCTCGAGAGGAATTCCTTGTCGATGCGGGGGTAATAATAAAACCCATCCAGTTGAGCCGCAGATGCGATCTGCAGCAGGTTCTGGTAGCCGGTTTCGTTCTCAGCCAGCAGTAGCAGGTGCGATGATTTTCGATCTTCCTTTGCGTCATGTTCCTTCATGGATCGGGCAGCCAGGTAGGCTTCCAGACCAATGATGGGTTTAACGCCGGCTTCCTTGGCTGCATGATAGAACTCGATCACGCCAAACATGGTGCCGTGATCGGTGATAGCCAGGGCAGGCATATCCATTTCCTTGGCACGTTTGACCAACTTCTTGATATTCGAGAAGCCGTCGAGCAGTGAGTATTCGGTATGGACGTGCAGGTGGACAAAGGTCATGGCAACCAGTAATTCGAAGATCGATGGAAGAGCCGGGTGTCGTCGATTCGATTATAGCACGCCACATTTACTTAAAAATCATCACGCTCCGTCTTAAATATTCATCACCAGCTAATCCTTTCTTTTCAGCGCATGGATAGCGAATTGATAGGCGAAATCCGGCGACCTTCGCTATCATCCAACGTACATAATGATAATGAGATCGAACCATTTGATATTGAAGGAGAATAGTATGAAAACGAGTTTATTGAAAGCCAGCCTTGGATTTGCCATCATCACGCTGCTCATCAGCGCATGTAGCATCATCCCGACTTTTGGATCCCGCAACATCATCACCGAGCAGCGCACCGTCACCGGTTTCGACCACCTGGATGTCAGCGGTAGCGGCGGGGTAACCATCGTCCAGGACGGCACCGAATCCTTGACCATCGCGACCGACGACAATGTCATGCAATATGTTACATCCGAGGTGCGTGCTGGGACATTGTATGTGAGCCTTAATTCTCCCGGACAGCGCCCGATCATCCCCAGCCAGTTGCAGTTGACTTTGCACATCAAGCAGCTCAGCGGCATGACCTCCTCCGGCTCGTGGAATATGACCTCCGCTTCACTTCAAGCCGGGGATCTCGAGATCGCTACCAGCGGTTCCGGTAAGGTCAATATCAGTTCATTGACCGCTGATAAATTAACCGTCAACGTCAGTGGCAGCGGGAACATCCAGTTAGCCGGCACGGCAACCTCCCAGGAGATCGGCATCAGCGGCTCGGGAAAATATCTGGCCGGTGATTTGAAAACACAGACCACCAGCATCGACGGCAGCGGCTCCTGCAACGTAACCGTTTGGGTAACCAGCACGCTGAACGCCAGCGTTAGCGGCAGCGGAACCATCGCTTATTACGGTAGTCCGCAGGTTACTTTCGACCAGTCTGGTTCCGGTAACATCAAGAGCCTCGGTACAAAGTGATCGGTGAGTCCCGTGAAGTCCTGCAGCCATTGCTGCAGGACTTTTCGTTTATACTTGGCTCGCATTTTATTCTGCAACCTGTAGGGATTATTTCCATGGCAGACCAAAAGCGCACTGCAGTGCGGGATAAAACTCGGGAGATCATCATGAACAATCCGGTAATAAAGACCTTGCTCGATCGCCGTTCTGTCCGTAAATTTACCGCTCAAATACCGACCGATGAGATCCTTCATTCCATCGTACGCGCCGGGCAGCAGGCTCCATTCGCCGCTCAAATGTATAGTGTGCTCCTGACCCGTAAGAAGGCTCCTTTCGGTGCCCCGCTCTGGTTCACCATTTGCGTGGATGTTTACAAACTGGAACGGATCATGAAAGCGCGTGGTTGGCAGGTCGTGTCGAACGATCTTTCCTTGTTGTTGCTAGGTATCCAGGATGCGACCCTGATGGCTGGCAGTATGGTCATCGCCGCAGAAAGTCTTGGTCTGGGTTCATGCTTCCTTGGCAACACACCCTACCGGGCGGTCAGCATCCGGAAGCAGTACAAGCTCCCATTGCATGTTTTCCCGCTGGTGGAACTGGTAATGGGCTATCCCGCTGAAGATTTTCCGCCCCGGCCGCGCTTCCCCCTGGAATATACGCTCTTCGAGGGCAGCTATCCTGAGTTTTCCGACGAGCAGGTGGCAGCAGCAATGCAGGTAATGGATGATGGTTACCTGTCACAGGACTATTACTCCAGGCTGAAGGCGAAGATCCGGCTGGAGAACGGCAAAGAGGACACTTTCACATATAAAGATTATTCCTGGACCGAGCACATTTCCCGGAAACTTGGTCAATGGCTGGAAGACCCTTCCGAATTGGTTGAACAGTTGGAAGCCTGCGGCTTTCTGGTAAATAGGGAAGTTTAATGACCCGGTAAGGGGTCGATCAAAAAGCATTATTCCTGAACGGGCGCATTTTGCGCCCGGTTTTATTCCCTTGAAATATATTGATTATTGGTATATAATAAGATAATATTGGTAATATAAGGCGTAATTGGAATATTCGGTCTGGATGAATACCGGTATTGTTGAAATTTGGTCGAAGGAGATAGTACCCGCCTAAAACGACAAGCTTGACCAGGACAATATTCCCGGGGGGAATAGATAGGTTGGTAGGACGTTTGGCAGAATACCAATCTGACAGGAGGATGATGGAACGGTTTTAGGTTACCGCTGTGGTTTTTGCTATCTGGAGACACTGGAAAGGATCAAAGTGATGGAGCGACAATACTTAAGCACTGACATGACCATACAATCGATTGGGTACGAAATAACCAAGCAGATCCTTGAAGTGGAGTTCTGCACAGGCGATGTTTTTGCCTATGATGGGGTCACCTACCCCATCTATCGCGCGCTGATGACTGCCCGCTCGCGCAATAAATACTTCGAGAGGCACATCGTGAATAACTATCCCAACCGCAGGATAGCCGCCATCTCAGCCGACTCTCTCGTAGCTTTTTAATGTTGGTGGGCAGAATAATATTATCTGGTTGGAGGAAATTAAAATGGACACGATGATGGAGGCAAAAAAGCTGGATTACAAGGGATTGGGTACCAGGGAGAAGCCGTGGGTTTTGAAAACTCCCAGCGGATCATCCGAATTTACAATGTATCGCGACGAAACCATGGACCCGCCGGTCTTGATCTGCGTGGTGGGTAAAACCGAATTGCGTTACCAGCTCCGTTGTCTGACCGACTTGCATGCCATGCTAAAGGCGCATGGTGACTGGATGCCGCTGGGCAGCGCTGACGAACAAAAACCCGCCGCGGAAGGGACCGTTGAGGCTTGGGGGCGCTCGCCGAAAAATCCGGTTGGAGGCTGGTACGGATTGAAAAAAGGTCTGCGCGGGCGCTTTGGCATGTATGTGCCGCCATTGATGGAAGTGCTGGGACTTGCTGAATTGGAACACAATCCGAAGAACAACCGCATGCGCGCCATTTGAATTCCCGCCAGCCGCTGGTGGATATCCCGCCTGTCATTCCAATTGATAAATAAATTTCGCCCATCCTTTTTACAGGATGGGTTTTTTCATTAACGTAAACTACCGGGCAATCCGCTGGTGTTTTACACGGATCGACCACCCCTCGCACGTTGCATTGTATAATTAAGATAATCTTTGGTTGGATTGTTAACCTATCACGCAGGAGGATACCCGTATGGAAAATTCCGGGAAAAGGTCCGAACGGCTGGAAGTGCTGATCGTTATCCTGATCTCGCTCGTCTCCCTTACCACCGCCCTCGCAGCCTGGCGCACCGCCAGTCTGGGTTCGGACGCTGGCAGCTTGAATTACCAGGGTTCGCTGGATGCCGTCAAACGTCAGGCGGCCTCCAACGAGAATTGGCGCCAGGTCTACCAGGAAGCCGCTTATGCCCGTGATTACCTGATGGCGCTGGATGACCTCAAGGTGCGCGAGGCCAGCTCCAACCCGGCTGAACTCGAATACGCTCTTGAATTCCGCACCTACCTTCTACCCGGTCTGGAATCGCTGGCGAAACCGCTCGGGACCGATCCGACCTATCTCACTTCCAGCGACGGTCTCGACATCCAGAAACGCTTTAATGAGCTGCAGCAGCAATCCACCGGGCTGTCCGATCTTGATCCTCAAATTTCATTCAACCGCGCAAACCTGTTATATGCGGAACAGCGCTGGCTGCTGGTTGGGACGATCCTGATGACCGTCAGCTTGTTCTGGTTGGGTTTATCTCAATTGTCACATCTCCGTTCTAGGACCCTCATCCTGATCCTGGGGATCGTTATCTACGCGGCCGGTCTCGCCTGGAGTTTGGGCGTCGAAGTCATCTTCGCCTTTATAAAGGCAGGTGCATAATGTCTGCTACTCCCCCTGAATCCCCTGACCGTGGCAAGACCTTCGTCCTGGTGCTGACCCTGATCAACACCGTGCTCGCTGCCTTGATCACAGCCCTGCAGGTCGATGCGTCCATCCGATCTGACCAGTCCTTGCGCGCCTCCCAGGTTTATGCCGTACAGGCCTCCGGCGAGCTTGTCCGCTATGGTGTCCAGACCGATTATGACTTGAACACTCTCACTATTCTGACGACCAATACCCAGGAATCTCTCATGGCGCAGTACAGCGCTCTTCAACGACAGGGAGCCAATGACCAGCAGGGCTCGGATGCCCTCACCCTAATGGGTCTCGTCGCCCAGGCTCGTGCAGATCGGGCAAAATCGCTGAGCGTGTTGATGACCAATCCGGCTTATGCGCCGCCAACCGGACAGGTTCTGCCGAATATGTCTGCCTACCTGGCTGACCTGTCGGCTTCTGCCAATGCCTTGGTCAAGCAGCAAAATGATGCCTCCGATGCCTACCACCGCTGGAACAGCAAGTCCGAACTCGTACGTGACCGTCCTCACCGTCCTTGCGATGGCATTCTTTTTGCTCGGTGTAGCCCAGATGGTGCGTCCCGGTCTGCGGTTGATCTTCGCCTTTTTCGCCATTGGCGTCATGGGTATCGCCATCCTGTGGTCATTGCTTTTGTTGGTTTTATAACCGCTGCCATTTCTGCAACAATAAAAAGGAGCCTGTTAACGGCTCCTTTTTATTGTTGTTCCTCAACGACCGTGGTCTGCTGGTATCCGATTTTCTTATCATTTTCTAATGAATAAACGATCAAGGTTTATATAATATAAAAATGTCATAATAATAATAAATATGGAGGTGCAAAAATGAGACTCACAAAACGAATCGGTTTCCTGTTATTAGGTATATGGCTGATCTTGACCGGGTTGATTCCCTTGTTCAAACTAAGTTTTTCAGGTTTGAGCACGATCATGGATATCCTGGCGATTGCAGCGGGTTTGTTGATTTCTATCGAACGGTAGCAAGCCCGGAAGGGAAGGGAGGGTTTATGTCGATCGTAGATGTCGCCGGTGGCGCTTTATTACTTGCACTTGGTCGGAAGATCTTTTGGTTATTCATCGCCGCGATCGGCTTTTTGCAGGCTATGACTTTGCGACGCTATATTTGAATATCAATCCCGCCTGGGTGACCTTGGTCATCGCCTTGGGCGTCGGTTTGCTGGGGGCATTGCTGGCATATTTCTTCGAGAAACTGGCCATCGCTTCAGCCGGTTTCCTGGCGGGAGTGTTCCTCGCTTCCCGCCTGGCAACAATCCTTGGAATCCAGGTGAAAGGGTGGGAATGGCTGGTGATGCTTGCAGGCGGGATCATCGGTCTCATCCTGATGCTGTCACTATTCGAATGGGCGCTAATCCTCCTGGTTATCCTTGGCTGGCGCGCTCCTGGTTGTCCAGGGATTGAACCTCGCCGGTGCGGTGGCGCTGATCACTGGGGTACTTTTGTTTATTGTCGGTGTCATTTTTCAGGCTGGGCTCAACCGGTCCAGCCGCCCCAGGCGCAGGACCGCGAACGGATGAGGTTCTCCTCTCCTTTTTTTCGGACTGGCGCGGAGTTCGTCATCGTTCACACAATTAAAATTTACTAAAAAACCTCCTTAAGCCCGGCATTTTTAAGGATGTCTCGGACCCGCCCGCGCGCCAGGTTCCTCTTACCTCCCTCTTATACCCCTATGCTATAATCCCCCCGAAAGGTGATTTTCATGCTTCAGAAATTCGTAAAAACTTTCGGGGGCGACCCCAATAAACGCGAGATAGAAAAAAACAACCGACATCGTCGCACAGGTCAATGACCTCGAAAAAGAGTTCGAGGCGTTGTCCGATGAGGCTTGAAGGCAAAGACGGACGAGTTTCGCCAGCGCCTGTCAGAAGCGACGGATGGCATCGAAGATGAGACGGAACATCGTGAAGCAGAGCAGGATGCCCTCGATGATCTCCTGCCCGAGGCGTTTGCCACCGTACGGGAAGCCGCCAAGCGCACCATCGGTCAGCGCCACTACGATGTGCAGATCATCGGCGGAGCTGGTCTTACACCAGGGCAAGATCGCCGAGATGCGCACCGGCGAGGGCAAGACCCTCGTCGCCACGTTGCCGCTCTACCTGAATGCCCTCACCGGTAAGGGCGTCCACCTGGTTACGGTCAACGATTACCTCGCCCGCCGTGATGCCCGCTGGATGGGACAAATTTATGACTTCCTCGGTCTCACCGTCGGTATCCTCCAGATGGCTGCCGCCACCGAGAACGGCAAGAAAGCCTTCCTCGTACGACCCTGAGAAAGAATCCCCGCACGAGGACCAGCGCCAGATGCGCCTGGTCGACCGCATCCAGGCTTATTCTGCTGACATTACCTACGGTACCAATGCCGAGTTTGGTTTCGACTACCTGCGCGACAACATGGTCTACCGCCTCGAGGACAAGGTCCAGCGCGGCCATTACTACGCCATCGTGGATGAAGTCGATAACGTCCTGATCGATGAAGCCCGCACCCCGCTCATCATTTCCGGTCCTGCTTCAGGCGACCTGGAGTGGTATGGCAAAATGGCAATCCTTGTACGCCAGTTAAAACCGGAAGACTACGAGGTCAGCGAGAAGGATCGCAGTGTCTCCCTGACCGAGATCGGCACCGCCCACGTCGAGCAGTTGCTCGGGCAGCCCCTCCGCGACCCCGATCGTCCCGAGGACGTGACCCCCGAACAGGCGCACCTGCTTGGTTACCTGGAACAGGCCCTGCGCGCCCAGTATCTTTTTAAACGCAACAAGGATTATCTGATCCAGGCTGGCAAAGTCATCATCGTCGACGAGTTCACCGGTCGACTCATGCCCGGTCGGCGCTGGAGTGACGGCTTGCACCAGGCGGTCGAAGCCAAGGAAGGTGTGCGCGTCGAACCGGAAAACGTCACGTACGCCACCATTACCCTGCAGAACTACTTTCGCATGTATAAAAAGCTGGCCGGCATGACCGGTACCGCCCTGACCGAAGCGGAAGAGTTCGATAAGATCTACAAACTACCCGTGCTGCCCATCCCCACCAACCTTGAATTCCAGGCCTTCGGTGGTGATTCACCCCTGCAGGAAGTCAAGGAAAAGGACGATGACGGGTACGAATACAGTTACTTTGCCCGCCGCGACGATCCTCAAAAGGATGTCGTATACTGGCGACGCAAGGATTACCCGGATGTAATATACCGCTCGGTCGAGCCCAAGCTCCGCTCGATCATCAAAGAGATCGTCGTCTTCCATACCAGCGGGCGCCCGATCCTGGTCGGCACCACCTCCGTTGAAGCTTCGGAACGCCTGTCGAACCGCCTGCGCGGCAGAACCGGTCCGCCGCCTTATGCAGATCCTGGTCCTGCGTCACTCCTGGCTTGCCAGGAACGACCGGTTCGAGGATGGGCGGATCATCCCGGAACTGCAGCCGCTCAACAAGCCCATCGACGAAATGCGTCCGGAGGACCTGCGCTCTATGGCGAAGGATCTCGGTCTTTCCCTTAACCCGGAAGATCCCGCCAACCTCGAAAAGCTGCTCGAGATTCTCGAACTGAAAAAAAGTGACGAGACCCGCTTGAAAGCTGTCCTGCAGGGCGGTGTTCCCCACCAGGTACTGAATGCCCGCAAACACACCGAGGAAAGCCAGATCATTGCCGGAGCCGGCGCCTTTGGTGCGGTGACCATTGCCACCAACATGGCGGGTCGTGGGGTCGATATCAAGTTGGGCGGCGAATTGGCCGAGGAGGTCATCGCCGCCGTTACGCGCGTCCTGCGCAAGGCCGGCTATGCCGACCCGTATGATATGACCCTCGAAGAACGCCGGGTTGCATTGCAAAAGGTGGACCCTGCTCTGTACGGCATTTATGACACCGAGGTGCACTACTTCTTGAAATATTTCGATGACATGGAGCTTGTCCGTGAACTGGGCGGTCTGCATATTATCGGTTCGGAACGCCACGAAGCCCGCCGCATCGACAACCAGCTGCGTGGTCGTGCCGCCCGCCAGGGTGACCCGGGTTCCTCGCGCTTCTTCCTCTCCCTGGAAGATGACCTGATGCGCATGTTCGGCGGAGACCAGGTTAAGGGCGTCATGGAACGCTTCAAGATCGACGACGATTATCCGATGCAGGCTCGCCTGGTCACCAACATGATCGAACAATCCCAGCATCGCGTGGAAGGCGCCAATTTTGATGTCCGCAAGCACTTGCTCGAATACGACGACGTGCTCAATGCCCAGCGTCAGCGCATCTATGACCAGCGCAACCGTGTCTTCGAAAAGGAGGACCTGGTCGAGGATGTTAATGAATTGCTCGCCCAGGAAGTCGAGCGGCGCGTCGCTGAGGTTGCTGAAAGCGAGGAGTTTTGGCGATTCCTGGCATGGCTCGATCAGATCCAGCCGCCTTTTAACACTCCTGAAGGTGTCTTCCCATCCTTCACTTACAAATTGTTACTGGATGAATTGAACGCATCCTCGGCGGAGTTCCCAACCGCCCTGCATGACCTCGCCTTGCGTGCGCTGCAGGCAGACCAGGAGCATTTCCTTAACGCCTCCCTGGAACAGATCGATGCCGCAAGCGAATCATTGGAAACGCAGGTCAACGACCGTACCGATACCCTCGATACCGCCCTCGATGGTCTTGCCGACAATGTCGAAAGTGAAGAACGCCGTCCGGTCGCCATCCTGGATGAACTTTCCGGTTTGGCCCGCGTCCCCTTCAAACTGGACTCGACCCAGTTGACCCAATTGGTGAACGATCCAAAGGACCTCTCGCAGGATTTGCATACCCAGGTGGAGGCTTACGTCAATTCCATTAACATCACCCGCCTGGTGAACACCATCGAATTCCGGCTGGGAGAATCCATCGGTCTGAATGTTTCCGAACTCCAGGAACTCGATTGGCAGGCTGCAACCGCACAGGTCGAGGATCATCTCCACCAGGTCCTCGCAGCCCGGGAGAATAAATTGCTTGGACCCGACGGGCAGATTGTCCACGATATCGCCTCCCTGATGGAACGCCTGCCGGAGATCAACGATCAGAATAAACTCCACTTGTTGATGTTGATCGCCCAGGGCACCAATACTACCTTTGACGCAAAAACCCATCGCCAGGTGCGCCAGGTTTTCACCCGCCTGCACTACATCCACCTGGCCGGGGAACTTCTGGCAAACACCCCTACTGCCGATCTTGAACAGCTTGTTCTCGAACATTTACAGCATGCCCAGGAAGCTCAGCGCCTCGCCTGGGGTCAATCCGAAGCGACCCGTCTCGGTGAGAACGCCCCGGATATTCCGCCGGAGGAACTTGGACACCGGGTCCAGTCCCAGATATACCGTCAGGTGCTGCTGGGCGCCATCACCGAGTTATGGGTGGATTATCTTACCCGTGTCGAAGCACTGCGTGTCTCCATCGGCTTGGAAGCCTATGCCCAGAGCGACCCGTTGGTAAAATATAAGGCGCAGGCATCTGTAATGTTCCAGACGCTGCTGTCAGATATTCGGGCTGGTGTTATCGGTCGTATCTTCCTTTACCAACCGCGTACAGCCTCCGCGGCCCAAACGGACGGTCTGGTGGGTCCCGCCAGCGAAGCTTTACCAGCGGCTGCCCAGCCGGCAGTGGCTCAACCCCAAAACGAAGATAAAAAAAGGAAACGGCACAGGCATTAGTGGACTGGTCGCACGATCTGTATGGTTCGTTGCCGAAGGTGGACCTCCACCGTCATCTTGAGGGCTCTTTGCGTCTCAGGACAATGCTGGAGATTGCCCGCGCCAATGGTATGACCGTTCCTCTCAACAAGACCGGTCCGTTGAGCAACCTGGTCCAGGTTCACGAAACCGAATCGTTCACCTATCAGAATTTCCTGGCAAAGTTCGACACATTGCGTTTGTTTTACCGGTCCCCCGAGGTCATCCTGCGGGTTACCCGCGAGGCAGTCGAAGACGCCGCCAGGGATAATGTCCGTTATCTTGAACTGCGTTTTACTCCCGTCGCCCTCAGCCGTGCCGAACGCTTCCCGCTCGGCGATGTCATGGACTGGGTCTGCGATGGAGTTGATAAAGCCGCCCGCGAGTTTGACATTTGCGTCAGGCTGATCGCTTCCGTCAACCGCCACGAAAGCCTTGAACTGGCTGAACAGGTTGCCTGGCTTGCCGCAGAGCGCATCGGCCGCGGCCTGGTCGGGTTGGACCTGGCTGGCAACGAGGCCGAGTTTCCCGCCCGTCCTTTCCTGGGCATCTTAAAGGAAGCCCACCAGGCCGGGTTGAAACTGACCATCCATGCCGGCGAATGGGCTGGCGCGCAGAATGTCCGCGAGGCCATCGAAACCTTCAAAGCCGACCGCATCGGGCACGGCGTGCGCGTGCTGGAAGATCCCAAGGTGGTGGAAATTGCCCGCCGACATGCCACAGCCTTTGAAGTATGTATTACTAGTAATTTCCAGAGCGGTTCACTCTCTTCTGGCAGGAAACATCCGCTCCTGGATATGTTGCAGCAAGGTCTGAATGTCTCCATCTGCACCGATGACCCCGCCATATCCCAGATTACCCTGGCGGATGAATACCGGCGTGCCTGTAACGACTTGGGTTTAAAATTAGAGACGCTCAAGGAGAGAATTTTGGCTGCCCTGCAGGCTGCCTTCCTGTCCGAGGACGACCGCCTGAAATTAACCGGTCAACTCCGCCGGGAATTTGGCTTGCTGGGTTGATTATCCCTTCTTGGGGCGATCTCCATTACATTGAAGGAGCTTGGTATGAAAAAGGATTATTTCCGCTCGCGTACAACCCTGAAAGTTGGTGACAAGGAATACTTCATATATCGTCTGGACGCGCTTGAAAAAGCCGGTTTGACCAAACTCAGCCGCCTGCCGTACTCCATCCGGATCATGCTGGAGGCTGCCCTCCGCCAGTGCAATGACCGTGAGATCACCCAGGCGGATGTAAATGCCATTGCCGCCTGGAAGCCGAAGGGCGAGCGACCGGGCATCCCATTCCTGCCGGCGCGTGTGATTATGCAGGACTTCACCGGTGTTCCGGCCGTGGTCGACCTGGCTGCCATGCGCGACGCGGTCGCCCGCCTGGGTGGTGACCCAAGGAAGATCAACCCGCTCGTCCCCGTCGACCTGGTCATCGACCACTCTGTCCAGGTGGATTTCTTTGCCACTCCTGACGCGCTCCAACGCAACGCGGAGATCGAGTTCCAGCGCAACCGTGAGCGCTATGAATTCCTTAAGTGGGGTCAGAAAGCCTTCAGCAATTTTCGGGTCGTTCCGCCTGCCACCGGTATCGTTCACCAGGTCAATCTGGAATACCTGGCCCAGGTGGTGCTTGAGCGCTTCGTTGAAGGTGGATCGTTCGCCTTCCCCGACACTTTGGTCGGAACCGATTCGCACACCACCATGATCAACGCGCTGGGTGTCGTCGGTTGGGGTGTTGGTGGGATCGAAGCCGAGGCGGTCATGCTCGGTCAGCCGATGGATATGCTCCTTCCGGATGTGATTGGCTTTAAGCTGCACGGTAAACTGCGGGAGGGTGTCACCGCCACTGACCTGGTTCTCACGGTTACCCAGATGCTGCGCAAGAAAGGCGTGGTCGATAAATTCGTCGAGTTTTATGGGAACGGTCTCGACAGCATGTCGCTGCCTGATCGCGCCACCATCTCCAACATGGCTCCTGAATATGGTGCCACCATGGGTTTCTTCCCGGTTGATGCCGAAACCCTGCATTACATGAAACTCACGGGTCGTCCCGCAGAAGTCATCGCCCGCACCGAAGCCTACTGCCGTACCCAGGGCTTGTTCCGCGAGGATACTTCTCCGGACCCGGAATTTTCCGACACCCTTGAACTGGACCTTGGCGAGGTCGTTCCTTCCCTTGCCGGACCCAAGCGACCGCAGGATCGGGTTGCCCTCACCGATATGAAAATCGCCTTCGCGAAGGCTCTGACGGCGCCCGTCAAGGAGGGCGGCTTCGAGCTGAAACCACCAGACTTGACCCGTACTGGGAAAGTCGGCACCAACGGCAGTTCCTATGAGATCGGGCACGGGACCGTGGTCATCGCTGCCATCACATCCTGCACCAATACCAGCAATCCCTCCGTGATGGTCGCCGCCGGTCTGGTTGCCAGGAAAGCCGTCGAGAAAGGTCTGACCGTCAAACCGCAGGTAAAGACCAGCCTGGCCCCCGGCTCGCGCGTTGTCACCGATTATCTCAAGAAAGCCAACCTGCTGGAGCCGCTTTCGAAACTGGGCTTTAACGTGGTTGCTTACGGCTGCACTACGTGTATTGGCAATAGCGGTCCACTCCCCGGTGAGGTTGCCAAGGCAGTGACCGGCTCCGATCTCGTGGCTGCCGCGGTCATTTCCGGTAACCGCAACTTCGAAGGTCGCGTTCATCCACTCGTCCGGGCAAATTACCTGGCCTCGCCACCCCTGGTGGTCGCCTACGCCCTGGCTGGGACGGTCAACCTGGACCTGACGACGGAACCGCTTGGGATCGGCACGGATGGACCCGTCTATCTCAAGGATATCTGGCCGACTTCGCAGGAGATCGCCGAAGCCGTCGCAGCCAGCGTCAGTGCGGGACAGTTCTCTGACAAGTATGCCAGCGTGTTCGAAGGCTCGGATATTTGGAAAGCCGTTCAGGTGACGGAGTCCGACCTCTATCAGTGGGACAAAGCTTCGACCTATATCCAGCATCCGCCCTTCTTCCAATCCCTTTCCATGGAAGTGCCTCATATTACCGGCATCAGTGGCGCCCGTGTGCTTGGTCTGTTTGGCAACTCTATTACCACTGACCATATTTCGCCGGCGGGAAACATTGCTGCAGAAAGCCCGGCGGGCAAGTACCTCCAGGAGCATGGCGTCCAGGTGCGCGATTTTAACTCTTATGGTTCCCGGCGCGGCAACGACCGGGTAATGGCGCGCGGAACTTTTGCGAATATCCGCCTGAAGAACCAGATGGTCGCTCCAAGGGAGGGCAACTGGACAAAATTCCAGCCTTCCGGCGAGGAAATGCCCATTTACGATGCTGCCGTCAAATATCTGGAAGCTGGAATTCCCACCATCATCCTGGCGGGCAGGGAGTACGGTACAGGTTCCAGCCGGGACTGGGCTGCCAAGGGTCCTCTTCTGCAGGGCGTGAAGGCAGTCATCGCCGAGTTTTTCGAACGCATCCACCGTTCCAACCTGGTCGGAATGGGCATCCTGCCCTTGCGCTTCATGGATGGACAAAACTGTGAGTCGCTTGGATTGAAGGGCGATGAACTGTACGACATCCATGGCTTGAGTGACAAACTGGCTCCCAAAAATGTGCTGACAGTTACCGCAACAACGTCCGATGGTCGCAAGATCGATTTCAAGGTGCAGGCTTTGCTGAACACCGATGTGGAAGTCAACTATTATCGTAATGGCGGGATCCTGCAGACCGTCTTACGAAATTTACTCGGTTGAACGAAATGGATGCGGTATTTTGCCCTTGAAATTACCGCATCTTTCTTTTTCCAGCATCATGGATTTCGACCGTTATAGGTGTAATGCATCCATCAAAACCCATAAATAAGATCTTCTCTTCACTGGGATTCCAGGTAATTGCCTCCTTCCTGGTCGTAATTGCCGTACTGGAAGTGGTTGCTCGGTCGCCCGGGGTTTATCAGGCTGTACCCTTCCATTCAAATGGTAATTATCATTCCCAATTTGAAGTGAAATGGTACCGGTTGGATGAT
>CAWJML010000016.1:0-628668 GCA_963843925.1 uncultured Chloroflexia bacterium
ACGCCGTCGGCGCACTTTTTCGTGCCCGCCACAATGCTGACGATGTATGGCATGACGCCTGGCGCTGGCGAGCAACTAATGACCCGATTCTTCGGGGTGTCGATGCTGGCTCTTGGTTTGCTGAGTTGGCTTGTGAGGAACAGTCTCGATGCCGGCGTGCGGCGGGCTGTCATCCCGGCTTTTCTGGTCTTCAACACCGCCGGCGTCGTCGTGTCGCTACTAGGCACACTTTCCAGGTGATGAGCGCCCTTGGTTGGCAGGTCGTCGCGATCTATCTAGTGTTTTGCCTCGGTTTCGGCTACTTTCAGTTCGCGAAGCCAAACTCGACATAACAGTTACAGAATGAGAGATGGACCGACGGCTGTGGCCGAGGACATTTAAATACTTCTTCTGCAGCTACCATTCAAGCGCCGTTTCGTAGCAGTTTAGCAGGCAGCCTAAAACAATAAATAGGGTCTTTACTATTGATGTCGGTGGAACGCATCTTTGATCACATCATGAAGATCGACATGCTGTTTGGGAGTATTTGAGGCCGAGGTGTTAGGAAATGAATGGTGGGCAAGTTGTCACGAAACGATAAAAATCCTGATTCCCAGGAAGGTATCCTCGCAGGAAACCTCACTGCACCGTGCAATGAGGTTTCCTGCTGCAATCTTGTTACGGAGATTTATCTGACCCGTTCGACGATCATGGCGATGCCCTGGCCGCCGCCGATGCACAGCGAGGCGAGCCCCAGGTTCACGTCTCTCCGCACCATCTCGTACATCAGGGTGACGAGGATCCGCGTTCCGCTCGCCCCGACGGGATGCCCGAGGGCGATGGCGCCGCCGAGCACGTTCACCCTGTCCATGTCCCATCCCATCTCGCGGTGCACCTGGATCGACTGGGACGCGAACGCCTCGTTGATCTCGATGAGGTCGAGGTCCTGAACCGAGCTTGGCCTGGGTAACGAGACTCTTGCAGGCGTTGATCGGGCCGAGCCCCATGAACGCCGGGTCCAGGGCGGCGGACGAGGCGCCCTTGATCCTGAACGCCCAGGCCGGTTTCAGCTCCTTCATCTTCGCTCTGGAAACGACGAGCACGGCGGCCGCTCCATCATTGATCCCGGAGGCGTTGCCCGCGGTCACCGTCCCCTCCGTCTTGAACGCCGGCTCCAGTTTCGCAAGGCTCTCGACGGTGGTGCCGAAGCGGGGGTGCTCGTCGGTGTCGAAGATCTTGTCCGCGCCTTTCGGCTGCTTGATCCTCAGCGGAACGATCTCGTCCTTGAAGTTCCCGTCCTTGATCGCCTGCTCGGTTTTCTTCTGGGATGAGCGGCGAAAGCGTCCTGCTCCTCCCGGGTGATCGTGTACTTCTCCGCCACGTTCTCGGCGGTCGTACCCATGTGAATCTCGTAGAACATGTCCCACAGGGCATCGTTGACGAGCGTGTCGATCATCTCGGCGTTGCCCAGACGCTGTCCCCACCGCGCCGACTTCACCACGTAGGGGGCGCTGGTCATGTGCTCCATGCCGCCGGCGATGATGACATTCGCTTCGCCCGCAGCAATGGCCTGGCCGGCGAGGCCGACCGACTTCAGCCCCGAGCCGCAGACCTTGTTCAGCGTGAAGGCAGGGATGTTCTCCGGGAGACCGGCGCGGATGGCGGCCTGCCGCGCCGGGTTCTGGCCCAGGCCGGCCTGGAGCACGTTCCCCATGATGACTTCGTCGACGCTCTCGTGGATCGAGGTTCTTCTCGACGACCTCCTTGATCACCGCGGAGCCGAGGTCGATGGTGTTCAGCGAGGCCAGGGAGCCGTTGAACCTCCCGATGGCGGTCCTTACGCCACCAACGATATATGCTTCCATACTGCTCCTTCACGATCGTGCCGGGACTCGGAGATGCCGAGCCCGGGCAACAGGTTATGCAGAGCCGCCCGTCAGCGGGATCAGATCCTCATGCCGCCGTCGACTTCCAGGATCCGGCCGGTGAAGAAATCATTGCCGATGATGAACTGGACGGCCTGGGAGATTTCCTCCATCTCGCCCAGTCTCCCGAGCGGGATATTCTGGACGAGCTTTTCGAGGACATCGGGCCTGATCTTCGCGACCATCTCGGTGTTGATGTAGCCGGGCGCGATGGCGCCGACCCGGATGCCGAACTTGGAGAGCTCCTTGGCCCAAGTCACGGTCATCGCGTCAACGGCGGATTTCGCGGCTGAATAGTTGGTCTGGCCGAGGTTCCCCGCGCGGCTGATCGACGAAATATTGACGATCACGCCCTTGACCTTGTGCTTTGACCATGTGAAAGGCGGCTTCCCGCGCACAGAGGAATACGCCCGTGAGATTGACATTCAGGACCCTTTCCCAGTTCGCGAAGGGGAATTTCGTGATCTCGTCTCCCTTTTGCTTGATAAAGAGGGCGTCGGCGGTGATCCCGGCGTTGTTGATCAATACATCCGGCGCGCCGTTTTCCGCGGCATAGTCTCGAAGAACGCCTCGACGCTCTTCTCGCTGCTGACGTCCACGACCTGGCCCGGGAATGCCGGTCTCGCTCTTCAGTGCGTCAAGGTTCTCCTGGACTACGTCCACGACATAAGGCTTTGCGCCGCAGATTCTTCAGGTCCACGGCGAATTTCTTCCCCATCCCCCGTGCACCGCCCGTTATGATGACGTTTTTGCCTGTTAATTCCATAATGTATCTCCGCGTTCTCTAAGGTTTCTTATTGTACTACTTGACTTGCGTGTCACGCTTCGTGAGCCGTCTGCCCGTTTCGTGGATTTCCGCTTCTGCCCGTTACTTTGTTGTCTCCCGGTTGTTCTTCCCGGCGGCTCTTTTTCGCCCTTTGTTTTTTGCTGTGCGGGGATTGCCTTCGTTTCGAGGATGTTTTTTTACTGCTTGTCCGCTGTTCTGCTCATGGAGCCATTTCGATATGGTCGGCGCAAGTTCCTTTTGCGATTTTGAGCCGACAAACACGCCGATATGGCCGCCCTTGAACTCGTAGAGGGTCTTGTCTGTCGCTGCCCACAAGGTCATTCAGCGGCTTCGTCGCGCCGCGGGAGGGACCAGATGATCGGCAGATGCGTAGATGTTGAGCAGGGGCATCGTGATGTTCTTCAGGTCAACGACCCTGTCGCCGAGCTTCAGTTCCCCCTTGACGAGCTTGTTGTCCTGGTAGCAATCCTTGAGGAACTGCCTGCAGACATTCCCCCGCCTGGCCGGGACTGTCGAATATCCACTTTTCCATCCGGAGAAAATTGAGAAACTTCTCCTTGTCTTCTATCACATCGAGCATGTCCACGTACTTCCTGATATTGAGGGTGAAGGGCATCAACATCAGAAAGCCGGAGTTCAGGAAATCTCCGGGAATGACCCGGTACGTGTCGACCAGTGCGTCGACGTTCATATGCTTTGACCAGCTGAAGAGAAGGCCGTCATTGGTGGAAAAATCAAAGGGCGCCACCAGGGTAACGAGATTCTTCACCTTCTCCGGATAGAGCGCCGAATAGATCCCGCAAAAGGTCCCGCCCTGGCATATGCCCATCAGGTTGATCTTGTCCTGTGCGGTTCTCTTCCGGATAACATCTGACACAGTTGTCCAGATATCCGGAAATGTAATCATCAAGGGTAAGATACATATCCGATTTTGTCGGATAACCCCAATCGATGATATACAGGTCCATCCCGTGCTGCAGAAGATTCCGTACAATGCTTCTGTCAGGCTGAATGTCAAGCATGTACTGCCGGTTTACCAGGGCGTAAACGATCAAGACCGGCATTTTGCAGGTCACGCTTGCCTTCCTGCTTGTAATGGTAGAGCTTAAGCTTGTCTTCTTCGTACACGAGTTCCTTCGGCGCTGTCCCGACGTCTATCTCGTCTATCCCGGCAAGGGTCTCCGTGCCCTTGATGAGTTTGCGATTGACTTCGCCGAGTTCCTGGATAAAATTCTGCAGGTCGAACTTATCTGCCGTTGATTTCACGCACGCACCTCCCCGAGCTGTTTTTCGAGGTTTCTCACTTTTCTCTTCAGGTCGTAGACCGTCTTGTAGAGATCGTCCATTTCTGAACGCACCACAATGGGAAAATCGTACAGATAGAGTTCCATCAACTTGAAGAAGTGCTGCCGCACATTTACCGATGCATCGAGCAATTCCCCCTGCTTCTTTGAAAAATCCTCTGTCTGAAAGAGGGCATAGTAGGTATTCTCGCTCACATCGATCCAGAGGTCAAAAAATTCGTCGAATCTTTTGATCTCCTCTCCCTTGCTGACCTTGTCCGCAACCGTGGCGATTACTTTTTCAAATGCCCCGGTACCTGTGACGTACATCATATGCTCGTATTCCGTCTTTCTGGCGAGGTAAACAGAGAGGTCATCAAGGCTCCTGAGAATAAGTTCGATCTTCTCCCTGTCTTTCCCCACGGCCGGGACATGAAATGCCCTCCCGGCCGTGCTGTCAAAGGCGCTGAACAACGTATGGAAGATCTTCATGAACTCTTCGGGGTGGCCTTCCATCATGTGGGGAAAGGATTTTAGCGTTTTGTCGGAGGCGTCCATCCAGGGTTTCGTAAAACCCTGCGAAGACCCTGCAAGGGTTTCGAAGAGCTTTGAGGCCTGCTCGGTGATCCTGAAAGCTGCGGTGGGATCAAAACCAAAGATTCGGTCAAGTATCTCCTTGTATTTTGCCGGATCACTCATATCCTTATAGAAATCCGGACTGGCGCCCTTTTCCTGTATTGTTTTAAAGAGAAGGGTCCACATTTCATAAAGCTTCAGATATGCATTGGATCCGGTCAGCGTTTTGCCGAGGAGCTCCTTTACGAGGGGGATATCGGCATTCCCGCCGTTCTGCAGGGCATTCAGGACCGATGTCGTCCAGGAGGTGTACATATCCTGAAAACCGCCAAAGCCCTGCATCCCTCCGCCACTGCCGCCGAAACCCTGGAGAGACTGCTGGAATTTTTTAGTCATCTCTGTCAGGGTCCCGAAAGCGCGCTCCTGCGACTTTAGCCAGTTATCAAAATAGTTTTTCGAACTTTCCATCAGTAACCTCCTCGTTGCAGACAACGGTCCTATTTCTTTTCGCCTTGCTTGAACAGCTCCACCATTTTTTTCACGATCTCCCTGCTGATTCCCATCTGCTGCTCGACCGTGTTTTTCCAGGTCTCCTGCATCTTTTCAAGCTCCTGGGTAAAATTATTCGAGGAATTAACCATCGTCGTCAGCCAGGAATTGTAGAGGGTGATCATCTCTTTTGCAGCCGCTCCGCGGGTGGAGATCCGCAAGATCTGCCTGGAGCACGGGGGCGTTATGGCTATCGCCGGGTAACCTCCACCTCCATAGACTTGGGTATCAAACCAACCATAAATTGGTTATGAAGCTTATGGCTGAAGAGCACCTCACCTGCCTGTTGAGGAGAAAGAAATACCGGTCCTTGCCGGAGAGGTTGGGAAGGTAGCTCCCCAATTTGCTAAAGCGCAACTTCAGAACCACCCAACCCAACCAGAAATGGACGACGGACATCACTGAATTCAGCCTGTTGGGCAGAAACTCTATTTATCTCTCATCCTTGACCTTTTCAATGCTGAAATCGTCAGCTATACCGTATCCGGGAGTCCCACGTATCCGATCGTGGGGGAAATGCTGGAAAAAGCCTTTCGGGCTTTATCCGATGAAGCCCCTTCAATTCTTGCCCGCTCGACAGGGATGGCAATACCAGATGCCTCTGTATCAGAGAACTCTCCGGGAAAAAGGGATGGGGGGCGGCTCTAGAGAAAGGGTAATTGCTACGACAACGCTGTGATCGAAAATTTCTTTGGTGTTCTCAAAACCGAGTTCTACCACAACCAATCCTTCTCATCTGTCGAAGACTTCAAGATCGAACTCGGTAAGTACATCGAATATTACAACCAGCGAAGAATTAAGGGTAAACTAAAAGGACTGAGCCCTGTTCAGTTCAGAGCCCAGTCCTTTTTCTCACCATAAATCTGTCTAACTTTTGGGGTGCAGTGCACAACCGGCAGACCCTCTTTAATTATTTTCTCTTCAATTAATCCCGCCTGTCAACTACCCACCGATCGAGGCGCGTATGACCTTGTACCCTTCCTTATCGAACGCCGACGCTACCGTCTCCTGGAGTTTTTTCCCGGGCGTTAATGCCACCATATAGCCGCCTCTTCCACCGCCTGTGACTTTTGCCCCCAGGGCGCCTTTTTCGAGCGCCAGTTTGCAAAGATGATCCAGGATCTCGTGCGAGAATTGCATTTCTCCCAACAGCTTATGGTTGGTCGACATTATCTTTCCTACAGAAGGCAGATCACCTGCCTCCAGTGCCTTCTTCATTTCTTTACCCTGGGCAGTAATGGTCTTGAAACGTGAGGCTAATAATTGCGGGTCCGCCTTCCTCATGGATTCCGTGACCTCGTCCAGCAAAGCCGTATTGGCGGTAATACCACTGTTTGCCAGTACGATCTCAAATGGCTGCGGTGTCTTGATCTTCTCGAAATGCTGCTCCTTGTTGATTAATTGGAAGAGAAGGAGTCCACCATAGGTTGAGGCGGTGTTATCAACCCCGCTCGCCACCCCGTGGTAGGGGAATTCACCTTGCCATGCCACCCGGTTGATCTCTTCGATTGGGAGGCCTAGTTTGAATTCCTCGTTCAACGCTCGCGCCAGTGAAACACAACTGGCAGCACTGGCACCTACACCGCTGCCCGCCAGTAATGTCCCTGCCACCGTGATCTTGATCGGGTTCTTCTTCACGTCGATGTTCATCACCTCAAGCACTCTATCGATGGAACGTGCCTGTTGTTCTTTTTTCTTTTCCTTGTAGCCTGGCACCTCGTTCCGGTTATCGACCAGCACCCATCCTTCTCCCGTGGTTCTTTCCACTGTCGTCTCTGTCTCGTATGAAATTGCCGAGACGATCGCCGGGACCTCTTCCAGGACAAATTGATCGCCGATCAGGATCGTTTTTCCAAACCCCGTTCCTTTACCCATTTGCTTCTCCTTTTAGTATTTTTTCCATTTCTTCGATGAGTTGTTTTTCCTTCCCGATCGCCACCGTGGTGGCAGCCGTCAGGCTGTGGCACGCATCCGAAAAACCCCCGAGTCTGGTCGTTGCTTCGGGAAGGAAAATATTCAGCCCCATTGCTCTTTTCGCCCTGATCTCGTCCTCGAGGTGATGACCAGCCCGCATGGAGATCTTTACCTCATTAAAACTGATCGGTGCGAAACCGGGGATTTCATCGGGAATGATTTGAAATCCGGCCAGGTATTTTTTTGGATCGATCAGGTCCGTGTCCTTGATTGCGTCGCAAAAGGCTCCGATCATTTTCACCCCCATCGGGAAAAAACGCTTTTCGACAGTGAACCATTGGATATGACCTGCCTGGATCAATTCGCCTGATTTTAGTCTGGCGATCTGATCATTAAATATTCTGGTGCGGATTACTTTTAATTCTTCGACCTTTGCGTCTGACTCCGCGGTAGGTCCATCCAGGCAGACCTGGACACCCATATCCGGTCCTTTTTGGTAATAACCCACTCCGCCGAGAATATCGAGATAATCGCCAAACTCGACACAATTTACGGATCCTCTGGTTGATTTTAAGAAGTACTGTTCTCCTGAACCGGTTTTCTTGATCTCGATCTTGCCCTGCTGTTCAGCCTCCTGGGCGGCATCACGGTTCTCGCTCACGAGCGCACCGTCCACAAAGAAGCCGTCACCCACTGCACCGATCGTGGCGACATGAGCCAGGTCGCGGTTTATCGGGTCCATGGTCCTGGCAAAAAGATAGCAGGTTGTCGATCCGGAAATATCCCGGTCCCCTTTTAATCCGAACAGATCCGGGTCAAGGTTGATCACCCTCTGGTCGGTTGAGGGTTCAGCGACGTGATGATCCAGGATCAGTGTTAAATTTCTCCCTTTATTCAGGTCAGAAAGGAGTGGTGCGATCCTTCCGGCAAAGTCCGCAAATACCAGTAGTTTTCCCTCCTGTTCATATACCTTTTTTAGAACTGCGGGATATGGCTTTTCCAAACAATAACGCTTGACATTAAATCCCTGTCGTTCAAAGGCACGCGTGAGAATGGCTCCTGAAGTCAATCCATCGGAATCATTATGGTGAAAGATTTGAACATGCTTGTCGGGCAATTGTTTTACTTCATGGATGGCATTTTCCATCGCTTCGATCAGGGTATTGACCATAATTCTCCTCGATTAATTTTCGCCAAAATAATAACACAATCGCTATAAAAATCAAGAAAGTTGAATTGGCAAGACGCTCGTAAGCGTTTGCGAATGACGCGTGAAGAAAGCTGTGAGATAATTGCTGGCGGTTGCCTGGTCGAAGCTTCTTCTACCGGTATAATTAAAGGCAGATTCCAGATATATATAGTCGAAAAATAAAGAACCAATTTTTATGGGATGGGATGAAGATGGCTGGTAATGAAAGGCTGAGCACGACCCGTGGTTTCTTGTTGGATATGGATGGCACATTTTACCTGGGCGATCGGCTGCTCGAGGGTGCGTTGCGATTTATCGACCTGCTGCGTGAACAGAAGAAGGAATTCCTTTTCCTCACCAACAATTCCTCTAAACATCGCCGCCAGTACGCGGAGAAGATCAGCCGCCTGGGTCTCCCGCTTGGGGAAGAATTGGTCCTGACATCCGGCGAAGCAACTGCACTTTATTTAAAGGGTCAGCACCCCGCTGCAGATATATTCCTGGTTGGTACGCCATCCCTCGAAGATGAATTTCGTCAGCATGGCTTTCACCTGGTCCGGCATGACCCGCAATTTTTGGTCCTTGGTTTCGATACAACCCTGACGTATCAAAAATTGTGGGAATTATGCGATTTCGTCCGGGCGGGTATCCCATATATTGCAACCCATCCGGATTTTAATTGTCCGACCGAGAAGGGATATATGCCCGATGTTGGGGCGATGATCGCCTTTGTCAAAGCCTCCACGGGCAGGGAGCCTGACCTCGTGGTGGGTAAACCCAATCGCCTGATTGTCGATGCTGCGGCGGTCATAATGAATCTGCAGGTCGGTCAGTTGGCAATGATCGGCGATCGCCTGTACACGGATATCGCTCTTGGTCAGTCGAGCGGCATAGCCACGGTCCTGGTCCTGAGCGGCGAAACGAAGGTTGAAGATCTTAAAGACTTCTCCCTTCCAACCGGATTATACATTTCAGGATCTGGCAGGTGTGGCAGACTGGCTTGAGAAGAACGCGGATTGATATTTTATCGAACTGAAACCCCTAAAAGTTGACCGATTACCCCGAATCGTTCACAAATGATACATCCGCAGCGGGAAAATTAATCTACGAATCGGTACTTCACGAGCGACCACATTGCCGAGAAAGCATCCCGTACCCCGATTTTCTTCCCCTCCGCGTATCCGCGTGGGTTGAAAGAGATCGGCACCTCGAAGATGCGTGCCCTTCTTTTTAATATTTTCGCAGTGATCTCCGGTTCAAAATTGAACCGGTTTGCACGCAATACCAGCCCATCCAACACTTCCCGCTTGAATACCTTGTAACCCGTTTCCATATCGGTCAGGATGGAATCATAGAGCAGGTTGGTGGTGAAGGTCAGCAGTTGGTTGGCGATCTTATGCCAGAACATCGTTACCCTGTGCGGTCCGCCCAGGAAACGGGATCCGAAAACAACGTCAGCTTGTCCTTCAATGATCGGTTTTAATAGAGCCGGGTAGTCGCGCGGATCATACTCCAGGTCTGCATCCTGTATCAATACCAGGTCTCCACTGGCGGCCTGGATGCCGCTCCGCACCGCTGCCCCTTTACCCTTGTTCTTCTCATGCAGGATCACTTTAACACCGTTCTTCCCATCGAATCGGGTGAGCAGCTCGCGTGTTCCATCGCTTGAACCGTCATCCACCAGGATGATCTCTCCCGCCAACCCGGTGGATTGCACGCGTTCCAGGATCGTCTCTAGTGTACCTATTTCATTATAGATTGGGATGATTACGGAAAGGGTCATGCCCTGATTATATATGAAATAAAGCCATGGGTGGAAAATCGCCGTGCTATAATTTGGTTGTATCTAAAAACGGGAGGCAAGGATGACCGTATTGCAAAGATCAGAGTTTGTAGCCCAGCGCACTCAATTCGTACCACCACCAATTACGAAATTGGCTGACACTGGGTTGTCATTGCTGTGGTTGCAGGATCTTGTATTAAAGATTTTTTATTTTCAAGGGTACTTGTCAGGCTTTCGGGCTGCCGAGGTTGTCGCTTTACCATTCGCAGGACTTGTTGACCAGATTCTCGAAACATTGAAACGTGAAAAACTAATTGAAGTGAAGTCGTCTCAAATGGGACTTGGCGAGGGGTCTTATTTGTATGCCATCACCGGTGCAGGCATCGTGCGCGCCCGTGAAGCCCTTGAACGCAGTCAGTACGCCGGTCCGGCACCGGTCCCGATCGAACATTACAATGAATCCATTCGTCACCAAAGTCGCGGCCGGGTTGCCATCACCAGCCGGACGATGCGCCAGATACTCTCCGACTTGGTATTATCGTCGACCACTTTCGAGCGGCTGGGACCGGCTCTTAACTCCGGCACCTCAATTTTCCTTTACGGTCCCCCTGGAGACGGCAAGACCAGCGTTGCCAAAGCCTTCGGCAACCTTGTCCTGAGTCAGACCATGTACATCCCTTACGCCCTTTACCTGGATGGGCAGATCGTAAAATTATACGATTCGGTCAACCATCAACTCGCTCCCGATACCGAGGCGCAACCCGGGACCGGTGTCTTGCGCAGCGGTGGTCGCCACGATCCGCGCTGGGTAAATATTCGTCGTCCATTCATCATGGTGGGCGGAGAGTTGACACTTGAAGGGTTGGACTTGGTTTTTGATGATACCAATAAATTCTACGAAGCTCCCTTCCAGGTCAAGGCGAATGGCGGTATTCTGCTGATCGATGACTTTGGACGCCAGCAAGTCCGCCCGCGCGACCTGCTCAACCGCTGGATCGTACCGCTCGAGAACCGGGTCGATTACCTGACCCTTCATACCGGCAGAAAGATCGAAATTCCATTCGATGTGCTGGTTGTATTCTCCACTAACCTCCCGCCGCGGGACCTGGTCGATGAGGCCTTCCTTCGCCGCCTGAGGCATAAAATCGAGATAGGTGATCCTTCTTTTGAGGAATATCGCGAAATTTTCACCCGTGTCTCGCGCCAAAAAGGGATTCCGTACAGTGATGAGGGACTGGCGTATCTTCTCCAGGAATACTATATCAAGCGTAATCGGAAATTGCGCGCCTCGCACCCCCGTGATCTGTGTGACCAGATCCTCGACATTGCCCGCTACCTGTCGGTTGCCCCAGCTATGACCCAGGAAATGATCGATCGTGCTTCACTTGCCTATTTTGTGGATATTTAAATGTGGAATGAATTAACCATCCCGGTCGTCCTGGGTCATCGTGGCGATAAACTTTTTGCTCCTGAAAATACTCTCTCTTCCTTCCGGCAGGCCGCCGACAAGGGCGCGGATGGTGTTGAATTCGATGTAAAACTGACCGCTGATGGTCAGGTCATCATCTTGCACGACCAGACGGTCGACCGCACCACGAATGGCACAGGGAACGTCGCGCATCTTCCGCTCTCTGCCTTGCGTGAGTTGGATGCCAGCATCCAGTTTCCCGGTCAATTCCCAGGAGAAAAAATTCCCACTCTGATCGAGGTATTCGAAGCTCTCGGTCAGCGCGTTTACATGAACATTCACCTTACCAACCATGCTACTCCATTCGACGCGCTCGTTTCAAGGGTGGTCGATTTGGTTCGGAAACATGGGTTGGAAAAGAAGGTCTTTTTTTCATCGTTCCTCCCCCATAATCTCAGTCGTGCCCGTCATCTTATGCCGGAAGTTCCTTGCGGTTTGCTCACAATGAAAGGCAAACTTGGTTATTTGGGACGGACATTCGGCTGGCGCAATGGCATGGACGCTCTTAATCCGGTTTTCTGGGATGTCACACCTTCGCTCGTGGATCGCGTTCATGCCGCCGGAAAACGGATTTACGCCTGGCCCGTCACCAACGCTGCCGACATTAAGTCCATGATCGGTTTTGGTGTGGATGGGATTATTACCGATGACCCGGCTCTTGTGCTGAGTTTGCTGGGTAGAGCAAAATAATTAACCTTGGTATATCAATAATGTCACGCCGACTGATATCCGTCCTTATATTGGTAATTTTGATCGTGTCTTCGAGTCCCGTTGGAATTGTTCAAGCCGCGGGTAGTGCACAGGTCAACGACCCTCTGGCAGCCGCTCGTTTGTTATTGTCGCAGATGACACCCAAGGAGCGGGTGGGGCAGTTGTTCCTGGTGACATTTACCGGGTCAACCGCAAGTCAGAATTCCCAAATTTACAGCTTGATCCATGATTATCATATTGGCGGTGTGGAACTTCTCGCTGCCAATGATAATTTTGTCGCCGCTCCCGACACGATCACGACGACCTATCAGTTGGTTTCTCAACTTCAGACAATAGAATGGGCGGCTTCGCATAACCAACCGGTTCCTACGGAAACACTTAAACCATCTGGGACTGGCACTCCTGCGGGTATTGGCACGCCTGCAAAGACTGCGACCGCGGCTCCTACTCCAACCACACCGGTCACGATCACCGGGCCGTACCCAAATTACATCCCCTTATTCGTCGGTATTACCCAGGCTGGGGATGGATTACCGAATGATCAGATCCTGCATGGATTAACACCACTGCCGGATTTCATGGCGATCGGCGCAACCTGGGATCCGACCCTGGCGAAACAGGTTGGCTCGGTGGCAGGACATGAACTTTCTGAACTGGGTATTAATCTCTTCTTTGGTCCATCGCTGGATGTTCTCGAGACGCCCGAGGCTACCCTCGGGAATGGATTGGGTGCCAGCGCGTTTGGCGGTGATCCCTATTGGGTCGGCGCCATGGGCAGCGCTTACATTACCGGTCTTCACAATGGTAGCCAGGGACGATTGATGGTGATCGCCGACCACTTCCCCGGACGTGGTTCTGCTGATCGTCCTGCGGGTGGTGAACCGGCAACCGTCCGTAGTTCGCTCGAGCAGTTAAAGCAGATCGAGCTCGCGCCGTTTTTTACGGTCACCGGTAATGCTGCCACCCCTGACAGTACGACCGATGGTTTGCTTGTCTCTCATATTCGTTACCAGGGCTTTCAGGGCAACATCCATTCCTATACCCGCCCGGTCAGTTTTGACCCTCAGGCTTTATCGCAGATCCTCGCACTGCCGGCTTTTGCAACCTGGCGTACGTCTGGTGGATTAATGGTCAGCGACGACCTCGGCAGTCCCACCGTCCGGCAATTTTATGACCCCGGCGGCACTTCCTTCCTTGCCCGCCTGGTTGCCCGCGATGCTTTCCTGGCTGGTAACGATTTACTGTATATGGGGAATATCGTTTCAAGTGATGCCACGGATAACTATACAACCATCATTAACACCCTGGATTTCTTTAACCAAAAATACCAGGAAGACACTGCCTTCGCCCAGCGAGTCGATGATTCTGTACTTAGAATTTTAACCGCCAAGTATCGTACCTATGGTACCTTTGACCTGGCACAGGTGATCCCGCCTGCTGACGGGCTCTCTTCGATTGGTCAGGCCCAGGCTGTGACATTCGAAGTCGCACGTCAATCGGCGACCCTCGTCAGTCCCGGCCTCCCGGATCTTGATTCGGTCCTCCCTTCGCCGCCTGGATTGCGCGACCGGATAATTTTCCTGACGGATACCCGCAGCGGAGTCCAATGTAGTACCTGCTCGGATGAATCCATGCTGGGGGTGGATGCACTCCAAAATGTCATTTTCCACCTGTATGGACCTCAGGCAGGTGGGCAAGTCATGTTAAGCCACTTGGTCTCGTACACATTTACCAGTCTGAATACCATCCTGCCGGGGGGTGCCGGGGATCCTACCCTTCAGGCTGATCTGCAGCAGGCAGGCTGGGTGGTCATCAACTTGTTGGATGCCGAACCAGGCGAGGCACAAACCATTCTATTAAAACGGTTCCTCTCCGAGAGGCAGGATTGGCTGCGCGATAAACGCATCATCGTATTTGCTTTCAACGCACCCTATTTTCTGGATGCAACCGATATATCCAAGCTGACGGCTTATTATTGTCTTTACAGCAAATCCGCACCTTTCGTCGAAGTGGCAGCCCGTTTGCTCTTCCGTGAGCTTTCCCCTACCGGTGCCTTGCCGGTATCGGTTACCGGAGTGGGTTACGATCTCTTCACTGCAACCAGCCCCGATCCAAAACAAGTGATCGGTCTATCGATGATACTTTCATCTGCGGCTACCCCGACAGCTCTGACTACACCCGAAGCGACTCCCACGGCATTCTTCCGGGTGGGCGATACGGTAACGGTGCAAACAAACACGATTATCGATCGCAATGGTCACCCGGTCCCGGATGGGACGGGCGTGCATTTCACCGTATCTGTAAGTGGAGCGGGCGGGGTTGTCCAGGAACTCGATGCAGTTACGCAACTGGGTATTGCTGGAATATCGTTTAGCATAAACCATCCAGGTCTGCTGGAAGTTTCCGCAAGCAGTGATCAGGCATTGACTTCTGTTACCCTCCAGTTGAATGTTTCCAGCGAAGGGGTTAGCGTGACGATAGTTGCACCGACACCCCTCACGAACCTGACACCGACCATCACCGCGACACCCACCCTTGTGAAAACACCTGTCTCACCTCTCGCACGTGGGTACCCCGGGCTGGATGGCTGGTTGGTAATGGTCCTCCTGTTGGGTGGACTGGGGTCATTGGTTTATTGGCTGGCAACCCCGATAATGTCTACCCGCTGGGCCGTTCGGGTCATGTTGTGTACATTAATGGGTGGGTTGCTGGCGTATACCTACATCGCCGTCCGCTTGCCGGGAGCCGCGGCTTATCTTCAGAAAAATGGGTGGTCGGGGATGGTGGGAGTGGTTTTGCTGGGCGCAGCAGGTGGGTTGGGAGTCGCCTACCTCTGGCAAGCTCTGACCGCTAGGGGATCAACGAAGCGATCAAGCTGACGATCAAAAAACCAGCCAGTACGGATAACAGGATCTGTTCAGTTTTCCCCAAAATTACTTTCTTGAATGGCGGTCTTGAACGCAGTGACATTTGCGGGCGGGTGGGTAGGTCGCGCGTACCATTCAGGAATTGCCTCAATTCTTCCACGGTTGCCGGTCGGTCATCCGGGTGCAGTTCCATCGCCCACAGGATGGCACGTTCGGTGCGCACGCTGATGCCCGGATTTAATGTTCGAGGTGAAACCAGGTTTTCCGGGTGTAAAAATCTTTCACGCGCATCGGTCGGGGGGTTGTTGGTCAACAGGTGGTAAAGTGTGCAGCCGAAGGCATAAATATCGCTGCGGATATCGGTGTGGACGCTGTCGCCGCCGTATTGCTCGAGCGGCGTATACAACGCAGTTCCACGCCCCTGGATGACAGTGATCGTCATTTCATCGGGTACCAGTGCTTTTACCAGGCCAAAGTCGACTAGTTTAAGCAACCCGGTCGGTGTGATCTTCAGGTTGGAAGGTTTTACGTCCCGGTGAACCAGGGGCGGTGTCTGGTTGTGCAGGTAGGTTAGAGCTTCCGCCAGCTGATTGGACCAGATCAGTACTTCTTCCTCGGTCAGGAAGCTGGATCTCTCTTTCGCGTCCAGCATCAACTGCCTGAGATCTTTTCCAGGAATGTAGTCCATTACCAGGTAGTCACGCGGACCGATGGAGAAGTAATCGGAAACCTTCGGCAGATTCGGGTGGTCAAGGCGCGCTAATACGGTGGCCTCATGCAGGAATTGCTGACGAGCCTCCTTAAGCAATTTGGGTGGCAAAGTACGGTCGTGTTCAACTTCCTTAAGCGCACACAAGCGACCTTCGAGACGAAGGTCGTCAGCCAGGTAGATGTTGCCCATCCCTCCCTGGCCGATACGTTCTCGGATGCTGTAACGGCCGCGCAGCACCTCTTTATTCTTCAGCGCGACAGGCATATCGTTCTGGTCCGTGAAATTATCGAAAAATTAGCAGGTACGCTGCTGGCTTGGATCTCGGCGTGGTGTGTCCGGCAACGCGTACTCGTCTCCAACGAATGCTATTATAAACGCCTTTTCACCTCATGTTGTATAATCAACACGCATAACCAGGAGAAAGCATAATGGATGGGAATCTCGCAGAAGCACCCCTCTTGATCGGTCAGACTGGTCCGTTGAAAGGTGAACGCTGGGTGTTGGACAAACCCGTGACCATCGGTCGTGAGTTCACCTGCGAAGTTGTCATCCCCGATCGGCAGGTTTCCCGTTTCCATGCTCGGTTGACCCCTACTAAAAATGGAATGGTGCTTGAGGATCTTGTCAGTAAGAACGGCACCCACCGCAATGGCATTCGTGTGGACGGGAAAGTGACATTGCAGGATGGGGATACCGTTCAGATAGCCCTCGCTCAACAATTTGTTTATCTCACCTCTGATGCGACCATGCCGTTGGCTGATTACGATAAAAAACCCGGTCGCCTCAGGCTGGATGTTCGTTCCCGCCGCGTTTGGGTGGATAATCATCTCATCGATCCACCTCTTTCCGCACTTCAATTTCATGTACTGCATACCCTTTATGAGAACGAGTCGCAGGTCGTGGACAGGGGTCTTTTGGTCAGTGATGCCTGGGGTGAATCAGAATCGGCGGGTGTCTCAGACCAGGCTTTGGATGCTCTTGTGCGCCGCTTGCGTGATCGGATTGCAGAGCTTGACTCGAAACACCAATATATTGTGACAGTTCGCGGTCACGGTCTCAAGTTGGAAAACCCCCCGATGGATTGATCTGGAAGGATAAAAAAGGAGTGGCGGTGAATTTCCCACCGCCACTCCTTTTTTATTTATTTGACTAACGAGGACTCAATGGCACTTCACAGTCAACTTGTAATCCACTTCCGTCCCATTGGTGGGAATGACCTCGATCACGTAATTTTCCGTTGACGGAAGAACGCCGGTCCAGGTGTTGGCTTTGGTCGTAGCACTCAAAAGGGTGCCGTAGGCAATCCCGAACACATCCAGGTAGGCCGTCGTGGCAGGCACGTTAAGGCTGGTGTTCATGGTTTGACCGGCGGTACAGTATATTGAATACGAAACGATCAGACCATTGACCGTCTTCCCACTCAGGGTGACGGTATCAGACCCTGATGCAAAACTAATGGGTGCCGCGATCTTCACCGTCAGGGTATAGTCTTCAGGGCTGGTTGCCCCAGACACCTGGATGATATATTTTCCGGTTTTTGGTAACAACCATTGCAACCGGTTCCATTTCTTAGCAGGATCCAGCAGGATGGCTCCATCCGGATCCGTTACACCGAAGAAGAGGTCACCTTTCGGCGAATTGAGGATGAGGATCAATGGCTGGTTTGTGGAAGCATTGAAGGTGAAGGTCTTTATTTCACCCACGGCGAGACTGCCTGTTGCTACGCCAGCCGTGGCTCCTGTTGCAAAAACTAGTTGGTCCGGTAATGGCGTGGGGGTGGCGATTGGTAAGGCAGTCTGAGTTGGTGGTATCGAGGTGGCTGTCTCCGTAGGCTGGATGGCAGTGGGACTCTCAGCAGCGGTTGGTATTGAGGTGGGCGGAACCGGTGTGTTGCTGGGTAGGTTGCAACCAGCCAGTATGATCACCGCGATCAGGAGGGGGAATATTTTGGCATAACCCTCGGAAAATTGTCGGAATTTCATTTATTTACCTCCGTCACGCAAGGCAATTTATTTCAAATTCTTCATCATCGAAAATTTCAATGCAGCCCGGTAGATCTTTTCCAACCGGGTGAGCATATCAGCTTCCTCACCGGTTGCTTTTCCACCCGATTGTTCCTGGCTGCGATTTAGTACATTGGCCACCATCGAACTGAACTCTGGTGTGATCTCTGCAGCATGCTCCTCGAACATTTTATCCAACGCCGCATCATCCTTGGCTGACAATAATTCCTCGATCAAAGCCAGCTCGGGTGGAGGCGCGCTTGCTTGCTGGAGTACGGATACGATCTGTTGGAGTTTTTCCAGCCGGGCAGTATCCTTCTTCTTATCGGCATCCTGCAAAGCCTGGTTAATGACCTGAATAAAGATCTCTCCAATTTCATCCAAATGTTCCGCGGTTGCTTTCGGAATATCGGTTGAAGCCAGGAGCGTATTGAGTAGTACCCCGGCACGCTTGTATTCTTCTTCAGCTCGCTGGTCAAGATGCTTGGTGATCTCGAGTAGTTTTTCCCGAAGTTCTTCCATCTTCTTCCGTTCATCGCCGCTCTTCGCCTCGATCCTCCCGGTCAGTGATTGGAAGAATTGGTAATCCAGCCCGGGACGTGTCATGCTTACCAGCGCGTTCAACCGGTCCTCGGTGGGGGCTTCGATCAAGATATCCAGCAGTTTTTCACGATCCAGACCCTTGCCTGCCGCCTGCAGGGTCTTCACCGCCTCCTGGATCTCATTCGCCTGCCCGGCTACCTTGCGCCCATATTCCGTTTCTGCAAGCAGTTGGCTTTGAATGGCATTCATTTGTTGGATGGCTTGTTCCTGACCGCTCGCTGTAGCATTCTCCACCAACCGGCTGAAAATGGAGAAAAACTCGGCATCCAGTAATGCGGTTTCTTCCTTGAGCATGGTCGAACGCGCTTCCGGTGTTGGCGTGGTCAGCAGCCTTTCGATTAATCCGATCCTTTTTTGCTGGGCTTGGATCATTTCCGGGGTGATTCCGTCCGCACCCAGGATTCTCTCGACCAGGCTCTGGTAGGTAAGGAAACTCTGTGGTCGTAGCAGATATCCCTTGCGTTTATCAGCTTGCAGCCGGCTGGTGACCTGGTTGATCAATGGTCCGATCAATTTCTCCTGGTCGTTTACTGCCATTCCCAATTCTGATGGAAAGTAGGTGAGCAGCAGTTCCTTATCATTATCATGGTAGACGATCGGAGTTGCCAGCGGACCGTTATAACCGCAGTTTTTGCAGACGGCATAATTGGATACGCTACCCAACAGGCGTTGTTTGGCGCCGGGATCGGCGCTTACGTCGAATAGTTGTTCGATCTGGGCAACGACGGGCTGTCGGCAGCGTGGACAGGCAATTTGTGTTTTTTGTGGTGGCATGTTTCGATTTCCAGTTTCCCGATAGGATTATCCGGTTGCCTTCAAGGCAACCGGGCAATTGTACATCAAGATGGTTTGTTTAAGGGCGTGGCAGCGAAAAGCAGATACGTGCGCCGGAACCGGGTTGCGGGTCCACCCAGATCCGCCCTCCATGCGCCTCTACGATCGCTTTTGCCAGGTAGAGACCCAGACCTGCACCCTTGGTCTTTCGGACTGCCTGTTCGGACCGGTAAAAACGTCCGAAGATGTATGGGATGTCTGCCGGATCGATCCCCGGGCCATGGTCGCTGACGGTGACGATCACTTGTTCTGGCCGGCTTTGCCCGCTGATGCGGATTTCACCGTCCGCTGCATATTTGATCGAGTTGGATAAGAGATTGGATATGACCTGTGAGATCCGGTTTTCATCAGCCAGGATGACCGGAAAATTCTTCGGAAAATCTACGACTATTGTATGGTGGTTGGTTTGGGTTCGGAATCGTTTTGCCAGGCGGTCTGCCAGTTCTGGCAGGGATACGTCCGCCATGTTGGGGATCAATCCTCCTGCCTGAAAACGGCTGGCATCCAACAGATCCTCGATCATTGCCGCTAGGTGATCAGCCTCCTCCTCAATGACTTCCAGGCTGTCCTTGACGATGGTCTTGTCCCATTTGGCATCTTCACGCCGCAGGGTGCTTACGTATCCTTTGATCAATGCCACCGGTGTTTTCAACTCGTGGCTGACGATCGATACGAACGTGTTTTTTATTTCTTCGGCGTTTCGAAATTTGGTTACATCTCGTACGGTCGCGATGATATTGCGCAGGCTGCCGTCCGAAGCCATGAGTGGAGCGTAGGTCACACCGACGGGCAGGTTGGGTGGTTCTGGACGTTCGAGATCACCTTCGACATATAAATGGGCATTGGTTGTGAGCGGCCAGCCGTTGTCTTCGGCTTCTTCGAGGGTCTGTCCTTCCGGACGATGTGCCCATCGGATGACATCCGCGTGGGCCTTGGTTTGTATTTCATCACGGGAGCGCCCATATAATTTTTCGAAGGCGGTGTTGCATCGTTCGATGGTTCGGTCTGCGTTCAAGATCAGGATTCCGTCTGCAGCAGAATCGATCAGTGCGTCAAGCCTGCCTTTTTCATAGGTTATCTGCTTATAGAGTTGGGCATTATAAACGGCGATGGCAGCCTGGTCGGCGAAAGACTGCAGCAGCAGCTTGTCGTTGCTGGAGAATATGTCCGGGTAGCTGCGGAAAATAAATAGAACCCCGATCACCTGTCTGTGTGCTGCCAGCGGTATTCCGACTCCATTCAATAAGCCCATGCTGGCGGTATAGGTCAATTCCTTTAACATTCGGTTGAGTTCAACGATATTGAGGTCTGCTGCCTTTTCTTCGGCAAGCAGCGGTTCGAGGTAACTGATGAATGCAGCCGGGATTCCATGCGCGGCGGCAACGCGCCAGCCGTCAGACTCTTTTAAAGCCAGGATGCCAGCCTGTCCTGCCAGCATCTCGACCGAAATGCGCAGAATGCGGGCTAGCAGTTTATCCAGGTCGAGTTCCTGGGTCAGGGCACGCGAGATCTCGAGCAGGTAATCGCGCTGGCGGACACGAAAATCAGGAAGCATGATGTTACTTTTGCAACATAAGTTTTAGAATAATGTATCGTTAAGTCGGGATTATTTTATCACCTGAGCGCTGGGGAACCGTAAGATTTTTATCATCGACAGGTTAGAATCGTGTATAAAAATCACTGCGGTCTGCCGAGGACCGCAGTGATTTACTGATTCAGAATATCTGTTATTCCTGGATTTCACACACTCAGGGATGCTATCTGCTTCGGTACAAATCTAGATCCCGGCTTTGCTCAGGATCTCGAGCAGGTCGGTCAGATATTGCGAAATACTTGGGTGGGTGATCTCCAGGTGATCGATCGTGCTTTCGAGGCGTTCGATTATTCCCGGCTGGATCGTCACGGTCTCGTTTTGTGGTCGATTGAGTAACTCGTGCACGTCCTGATCGATCTTCAACAGGAGATCTTTACCCTTTGCATCCACGTGATCAGCGTGTTCGATTTCTACTTGAAGTTGCTCGAGGAGTTTTTTTAATTTCTGATCATCCATGGTGATTACCTCCAGGCAAAAGTCATGGGAAAATCGGGCTGGGTACGACCAGGGTTACTTGCTGTCTTTTTCTGCAAGTGAGACCGCTTCTTCGAAGATGGTCAGACCCTCATCCACTTCAGCCTTGGTGATGCAAAGCGGCGGAGCGATCCGGATGACGGATTTACCGCAACTGAGCAGGATCAACCCTCGTTCGAAAGCCAGTTCAACAACCCGGTTGCACATTTCTTCATCGGGTGTTTTACTCTTGCGGTCTTTGACAAATTCCACGCCTATCATCAACCCGATGCCTCGTACATCCCCGATGCGTGGGTGGCGCGCCATGATCTCGGACAGCGCGTCGAGAGTATATTGACCCACGCTGGCGGCGTTTTCCAGGTACTCGTTCTCGATCAGGTCGATCGTGGCGAGCGCTGCCGCGCAACTGATCGGGTTACCCCCGAAGGTATTACCATGTGCACCGCGCGGCCAGTCCATCACTGAACTGCGGGCGATGCAGGCTCCGATCGGCATTCCTGATGCGATCCCCTTGGCGCTGGTAATGATATCCGGTTCCACATCGAAATGTTCGATTGCCCACCATTTACCGGTGCGGCCCATCCCGCTTTGCACCTCATCGGCGATCAATAGGATGCCGTATTTGTCGCATAATTCGCGCAAGCGCGGGATAAAAACCCATCGGCGGTACGATGTATCCGCCCTCACCCTGGATGGTTTCGACCAGTATGCCGGCCACCTCATCCGGAGGAACGATATGACCCAGGATCTGCTTCGTCGATGTATCGAACGACAGTCTCGCCATAATCCTCACCCGGTAGTCGATCCAGGATTGGGCGATATGGATTGGGGTAGGGTGCATGGACGACACCATTCATCAGCGGGTAAAAGCCGCGGTGGTAGCCTGGCTTGCTGGCGGTAAATGTCACCGCCCCCATCGTCCTGCCGTGAAATGCCCCGGTGAAGCCAATAAAATTGGTCCGCCCGGAGTGATGCCTGGCAAGTTTGATGGCAGTTTCAACCGCCTCGGTACCTGAATTTGTCATAAATGAGCTGGCGGCTTCCTCGAATGGAGCGATCTCGTTTAACTTCTCAGCCAGTGCGATCCACTTCTCATGATAAAAATCTGATGAGATGTGGATAAATTTTTCAGCTTGATCCTGGATGGCCTTTACCACCTTTGGATGGGAATGACCGGTCGACGTGACCGCGATCCCGGCAGCAAAATCCAGGAACCGGTTGCCATCGACATCCCACACTTCGGTCCCTTTACCGTGATCCATGACGAATGGAAGCCCGCGTGGGTAGGATGGCGAGATGACGGCTGAGTCGCGCTTCATCAGCGCACGTGCCTTTGGCCCTGGTAATTTAAGCGGTTCCATAGATTTCTCCTTTTTTGGCAACAGACTTGGAAAGGCGGATTTGCGCCTGAACGAGCGATCCTAACAAACCGGCACTATCACCTAATTTTACAGTGGCAATTTCTAAACCATCCAGGTAGGATTGGCTCATAATATGTTTCTTCATTGACTCTTTTATTGGATCAATGATCAGGTTGCCGCTCTGCGAAACCCCGCCTCCCAGGATGACAATGGATGGGTTGAATATGTGCAGGAAATCGGCGATTGCCTGACCGAGAAATCCACCCGCCCGGTTATATGACTCGATCGCCAGGCTGTCACCTTTTCGGGCTGCCTCCGCCACTTCCTGTGCCCCAAACGGCGCACTCTTTTGCAGGATGGATTTCCGTCCTTTTGCGATCTGCTCGCGAACATACCCAGCGATCGCCGGACCGGCGGCTACGGCTTCCAGGTGTCCTCGGCATCCGCACGAGCAGAGCGGACCATCGCTTACGACCGTGGTATGCCCCAGTTCGGTCGCAATTCCATGGGCACCCTCGATCAATTGATCACCGCTGATGACACCGCCCCCGATCCCGGTGCTGATGGTCAGATAAACCACGTCGTGGTGACCTTGACCTGCACCATACTTCCATTCGGCGAGTACCGCCATGTTGGCATCGTTACCGAGGAAGGTCGGTACTTTATATATCTTCTCTAATTTCTCTACCAACGGATAGTTTTTCCAAGCGCTAATATTCGGGGTTGTGACGATCATCCCCGTAAATGGATCCGATGGACCGGGCGCAGCAACCGAGATGGCGTCCACGCCCTCGTTCGGCCAGATTGAATCGATCAAGCCCGTCAGCCGTTCGAACACGCCATTTTCCATACCCCGCGTGGCAGTTCTTTCCACCCGGATCGGTTCCGTGCTGTCGCGCGTGTAGACTGCGACCCGTAATTGGGTACCGCCAATATCGATTGCGATGATCAGTCCCATATTCGCGATTATAACATGGCGGTTATTTCGGGCATTGATACCCGAAATCGATCGGGTAAAGGGGTCCCAATGTGGTTCTAGCATTCTCCTTTTCCTGCATATCGTGAATGGATTGTTTTAACCCGGTCGTCACCATGCTGCGACTGCTTTGATTGACTATTCACCTAAAGACTGCTATCATCTTCCTGATGTCAAAACGAAGGGATGACTGGGTCCAGTCATTCTGGCGGGTCCTGTCACGATTATTGCGCTGGTTCGTACCCGGGATAGGTGTTAAGCGCTGGTTCCTGGTCATCCTGGCTGGCATTACACTCGTTGGAGCAGGACTCGCGGTGTATCTGTTGGAGATATACCGCTCTGTTCCGGATACGTGGTGGCTCCCGATCGTAACATTTTTATCCCTGCGTTTCCTCGAACGCTGGCTACGGGTGCTGATTTTTAGTGGATTGGGAGTTTCGTTGATCGGCCTGGGAATATGGGGACTTAACCGTTCACTCTTAAAACCCTTTCTCCGTCCCGGTCAGAAATTGGTTGACCAGGTTTCGGATTATCGCCGGCGGGAGCGCGGTCCAAGGATTGTGGTAATCGGTGGTGGGCATGGCATCGCCACCGTATTGCGCGGTCTCAAGGATCATACCAATAACCTTACCGCAGTGGTCTCCGTGATGGATGATGGCGGCTCTTCTGGTATTTTGCGGCGCGACCTGGGTATCCTGCCTCCTGGTGATATCCGTGATTGCCTGGCTGCACTTTCCGATGATGAAGCTCTTCTGACCCAATTGTTCCGGTATCGGTTTGGCGAAGATACCGGGTTGAGCGGTCACAATTTTGGAAATTTGTTCATTACCGCTCTTTCTGATATTACCGGAAGTTTCGAGAAGGCGATTGCCGAGTCTGGACGAGCGCTTTCGGTACATGGTAAAGTGCTCCCGGCTACCTTGCACGATGTCAAATTGGTGGCGGATATCCAACTACCGAACAACCAGAATGAAGTCCGGGTGATTGGCGAGAGTCAGATCCCCACTACTTCCGGGCGTATTCGCCGGGTATGGCTTGAACCGGACAATGCTGATGCTTACCCACCAGTGATCCAGGCATTATTGGCTGCCGATATGATCATCATCGGGCCGGGCAGCCTCTATACGAGCATTCTGCCGAACATTTTGGTGAAGGACCTTCAAGCAGCCATCAAGAGCAGTAGGGCGTTGAAGATCTTTGTTTCGAATGTGACCACCCAGCGTGGCGAAACGGATTTATATACCACCGGGGATCATATCCGCTCCCTGGAAGAACTGGTCGGCTGTGAATTGGTTGACATCATCGTCTGTAATTCATGGTATGATGCGACCTTTAAGAATAGTGTCCAATGGGTGCGGGTGGATGATGCGCTCCAGCGTGACCCCAGGTTGTATCTTTCAAACCTGGCAGATCCTGATCAGCCGGAACATCATGATGCGGTAAAATTAGCCCAGGTTTTAATGGACTTGTATAACGAACGCACCGGGCCCATTCAAAAGGAATAATCAACGCGCTTGCGTTGAAATATCTCATTATTTTAGGAGGAGTTTTATGGCAGTAAAAGTTGGAATCAACGGGTTTGGTCGGATAGGCCGCCAGGTTTTGAAGGCCATCAGGGATTATTATCCTGATAGTCTTGAAGTGGTTGCTTTTAACGACATCGGTGACATGAAGACAATGGCGCACCTGCTTAAATATGATACGAACTACGGTCGCTATGATGGAACGGTCGAAGTCGCTGAAGATGGTCTCCATATCGATGGGAAAAAGGTGAAAGCGTTCAAGGAAACTGATCCGGCCATGATACCGTGGAAGGATTTGGGCGTAGACATCGTGATCGAATCGACCGGTTTGTTCACCATCAAGGAAGACGGTGTGAATAAAAAAGGCAAGACCGTCAAGGGCGCTGTCAATCATATTACCGCTGGTGGCGCAAAGAAGGTCATCATCTCCGCTCCTGCAGAAGGCGAAGATATCACCATCGTCATGGGTGTTAATGAAGATAAATATGACCCCAAGACCCATGACGTGGTATCGAACGCATCCTGCACCACCAACTGCCTGGCCCCTGCTGCAAAAGTTGTGCATGATAAGTATGGGATCAAGCGCGCTTTTATGACCACCATCCATGCCTACACAAATGATCAGAAGATCCTGGATATGCCGCATTCGGATCTGCGCCGTGCGCGGGCTGCTGCGATGAATATTATCCCGACCACCACCGGCGCTGCCAAGGCAATTTCCCTGGTCATACCGGATCTGAAGGGAAAATTCGATGGTTACGCTTTGCGTGTTCCTGTTTCGACTGTCTCGGTCGTAGACTTTACCGCCGAACTCGAGAAATCGACCACAACAGACGATCTTCGCCAGGCCTTCCGCGATGCAGCAAAACTCCCACGCAACAAGGGTATCCTCCAGGCTGTGGACGAACCGCTCGTAAGCATCGATTACAAGGGCGATCCCCACAGTTCCTCGATCGACTTGCCATTCACCAGTGTTCTTGGCAAGGCAGATAGCAATTTCGTCAAAGTTGTCGCCTGGTATGACAACGAATGGGGTTATTCGGTCCGAACAGCCGACTTGGCCGCTTTGATGGCGAAAAGCCTCTAAATCGAATCCTTGCGAAGGTGCCACACTTTCGCAAGGATTTTCTTAGTACCTGATAATACCTGGATCCCGATTATTATCCCGACCACACGACGGGCTCTCCGGGTACGATCAGGTTAGTCAAAAACGGGTAGGTGGATCATGAATAAGAAAACTGTGCGCGATATTGACCTGAAGGGAAAACGCGTCCTGATGCGGGTGGATTTCAATGTACCCATGGAGGCTGGCAAGGTCACGGACGATAAACGTATCAAGGCTTCACTTCCCACAATTAATTACATCCTCGAACAGGGCGCCTCCCTTATCCTGATGAGTCATCTCGGTCGCCCGAAGGGTGGCTTTGACCCTGAATTCAGCCTCAAGGCGGCTGGTGAAGTCCTCTCCGGACTCCTTGGCAAACCGGTGACTCTGGCTCCCGATTGCGTTGGTCCTGAAGTGGAAAAAATGGCCAAAGCCCTTAAACCGGGTGCGGTTCTCCTGTTGGAGAATACCCGCTTCCACCCTGAGGAAGAGAAAAATGACATGGGTCTTGCAAAACAAATGGCATCACTGGCGGATATATTTGTCAACGATGCTTTTGGTTCTGCCCACCGTGCCCATTCTTCGACTGAAGGCGTGGCTCATTTCCTGCCGGCTGTTTCCGGGTTCCTTATGGAACAGGAACTCGAATACCTGGGGCGTGCAACTGCCAACCCCGAACACCCGTATATTGCCATTCTGGGTGGAGCCAAGATCAGCGATAAGATCCTGGTGGTTGAAAACCTGCTCGCAAAATGCGACAAACTCATCATCGGCGGCGGCATGGCGAATACTTTCCTCGCCGCCCAAGGGCTGAACATGCAGGACAGCCTGGTCGAAGCTGGTTCGATTGAGATGGCAAAAAGCATTCTGGCGAAATCCGGGTCGCGTATCGTTCTGCCGGTTGATGCAGTGATCGCTGATAAGTTCGAGGCGGATGCCAACAGCAAGGTTGTGGATGTGGACAAAATTCCCGCCGGCTGGCGTATGATGGATGTCGGTCCGAAAACCCTCGACCTGTACAAGGCAACCCTTAAGGATGCGAAGTTGATTGTTTGGAATGGTCCTGTGGGTGTATTTGAGATGCCCAAATTTGCCGAGGGCACTTTTGCCCTGGCGAAACTTCTGGCGGCATCCGGTGCGATCACGGTCATTGGTGGTGGTGATAGTGCCAGTGCGGTCAAGAAGGCAGGTGTCGCCAAGCAGATGACTCACGTTTCAACCGGAGGCGGTGCCTCGCTTGAATTCCTGGAAGGTAAGGTACTCCCGGGGGTGGCTGCCTTGCTCGATAAGTAGGCCGGTTCAGCAGGACGGGCACTTTACCCGTCCTGCTTTTGTTTACCAAACGAAACCTTGGATATGTTCTTTTTCAGCCCGAAATTGTTGTACCCCCTGAATAATTTCTTTCTCACTTACACGTTCAAGCACCCCATTAGCCTCGGAAAGATTGCTGATCGTGATCAATAACCTCGAAGGGATATTTAATTGATGCGCACACCATTTGTAGCTGGAAACTGGAAGATGAATAAAACCATTGCCGAGGCGCGCTCGCTCGTTGTCGATATGAGCCCGGCGCTGCGCCAGATCAAAGGCGTCGAAAAAGTTCTTTGTCCGCCATTTATGGCGCTGTTCCCGGTGGCAGCCCTGTTGCAGGGAACGGATATCGGCCTGGGCGCGCAGGATATGTACTGGGCTGAAAAAGGTGCCTTCACTGGTCAGGTTGCCCCCGGGATGGTCGCCGAGTTCTGCAAATACGTCATCCTTGGTCATTCCGAGCGGCGTACATTTTTCGGCGAAACGGATGAAACGGTTAATAAAAAAACCCTGGCTGCCCGGAATTCGCATCTGGTACCGATCGTTTGTGTGGGAGAAACCCTCGCCGAATATGAGTCTGGCAAGACAGCCGAGGTTGTCTCCCGCCAGGTTCGCGAAGGTTTGAAAGGTCTGGATCCGGATTTTGTGGCCGCCAGTGTGGTCGCTTATGAACCGGTCTGGGCGATTGGGACCGGTCGTGCATCGACCGGCGAGAATGCCAATGTAGTAGTTCGGGATTTTATTAGGAAGCCGCTCTCCGAAATGTACGGTTCAGGACCCGCTCAAGCCTTGCGTGTTTTATATGGTGGTTCGGTCACAGGTGCCAATGCAGCCGAGTTCTTTGGTCAACCGGATATCGATGGGGCTCTCGTCGGCGGCGCCAGCCTGAAGGTGGAAGATTTTGTTACGATCGTAAAGGCGGCCGCCAAATAACCTTTCTCACCAATGAACTTTTTTCTGACATTTGATGGTTTGTTCTGGCTCACCGCTACGCTGCTGGTTTTTGTTTTCCTGCAGCGTCTTCTTCATCGTGAGATCCAGGCCTTCTTCCTGGTGTTGAGTCGCAATCCCGGCGCCACGCAGGTTATTTTTGCATTGATCTTTTTCCCCGGCGTTCTTCTCCATGAAACCAGCCATTTCGTGATGGCGAAAATTCTTGGGGTGCCGACCGGAAAATTCTCCCTGATTCCGCAGGCCCAGGCGGATGGCAAACTCCGCTTGGGGTACGTGGAAACGGCCTCCGGAGGTTTTATCCGTGATGCCCTGGTGGGGGCTGCGCCGCTGTTGACCGGCTGCCTGTTCGTGGCGTATGTGGGCATCTACCACATGGATCTGCTGCCGTTGTGGAATTTCTTGCGAGCTGCTGACTGGCAGGGATCCTGGGCGTTAATTTTAGCCACGCCGAGATCCCCGGATTTTTGGTTATGGTTTTACCTGACCTTTACCATCAGCAGCACCATGCTGCCTTCTGCCTCGGATCGCCATGCCTGGTTGCCGCTTGGACTTCTTCTCGCAGGGCTCCTGCTCGTGGCAATTCTGGCAGGGGCCGGCACCTGGATGTTACAAAACCTTGCCACGCCGTTTAACCAGTTCCTGCAGGTAATGGCGATTATCTTTGGATTAAGTGGGGTATTACATCTCATCCTGGTATTGCCTTTCTTATTAATGCACACACTCCTGTCGAGATTGACAGGAGTGGATGTGGATTGAGCGGAAGGTTGTTTGTTAGGTTGGAAGGATGGATGTATTCTTATTGTGTTTCTTTTCGTTCTTTAATTTCCTTTTTTCTTTTGGATTGAGTTTTGGTTTTTTTCTTTCTTCTTTATTACCCTTGTCTTTGCTTCCTCTATCTGGCATGGTATATCTCCTTTCAAACGATTGATTGTGGCGGATTAAGTATTTCTTTGATTATTAATCGTCCTTGATCATGCCGCCATGATAGACCAGTTCGTACGTCACCTGGTCGTTGCAGATGATTTTTTCTGTTCCTGTGAAATGGGTCAGGTCACCCGCATTCGCATCGGTATAAACGAAATCGCCTTCTTCGTGCGCATAGCCGCCCAGGAATTGTTTCTCTTTATACAAACTTGAAAGGCTGGCTTTGATGACTTTCCCTGCCTGGTCGGGAGTGATCAACTCTGCGATCAGTATACTGCCGTAATAATTCATCGCCCATACGGGTTTCTTCCGAAAGAGGACTACTTCTTCACCGATAAAGTCGCGTCCACCGAAATAGCTATCCAGGTACGACCATTCCCCGTCTGAGAATTTCAAGTCGTGTGAACCCGGGCGGCAGGATCTGGCAAATTCCCCGTTGCCGGCGTATGTGGCAGATTTGGCTCGGACGATAAAGCCTTCAAGCTGTTTCAGTGCATCTGCCTCGATCAACCCAATCTCCTTTTCACGGATTGAACCTTATCGGCCATGGTCTGGACCCGGTCTGTGCGGGTTCCAACTTTAATATCGGTATGGATCCTGGGTACACCCATGGCGTGCAGGACTTCGTGGCACTGGCGGATGGCTGTAAACACTTCTTCCCATTCGCCTTCGACATTTGTCCCGTTGGCATGTAGTTCATATGTTAATCCACTTTTTGCAAGCACTTGCTCGCAGGCTGCTATATATTCCGAGAGGGAAACCCCGGTTCCAACCGGGACGACCGTAAAATCAATGATGACGTGCATTGAACCTCGATCTCCGTGGTAACGTCGAAACTTCACCAAACCTGGATTAACCCGTACCGAATTGTCTGTCGCCTGCATCCCCCAGTCCGGGGAGGATATAGCCTCTCTCATTAAGATGATCATCGATCGCCGCCAGGTGGATCGGCACGTCAGGATGGGCGGCTTGCATCGCTGCGATGCCTTCCGGTGCGCCGATCAACCCCACGAATTTTATCTTGGTTACGCCCCAATGCTTGACGATATCGGTGGTGGCAACAGCCGAGCCCCCGGTTGCAAGCATCGGGTCGAGGATCAGGCAAACCGATACCGTTGGTTCTACGGGTAATTTATTGTAATACTGGACCGGCTTAAGCGTTTTTTCGTCCCGGTATAACCCAATGTGCCAGACCTCAGCCGATGGCATCAGTTCCCAAATCCCTTCCACCATGCCCAACCCGGCACGCAGGATGGGGACCAGTCCGATCTTTTCCTTTAATTCCGCAGCCACCATGTGGGTAAGTGGTGTATCGATTTCGCGTGGAATTGTCTGCAGGTCGGCAGTGGCTTCATATACGAGTAACGCCGCGATCTCGCGCACCAGTTCACGGAACTTCTTGGGTTCGGTATTTTTATCGCGTATTCGGGAAAGTTTGTGGGCAACCAGGGGATGTTGGGATGGGAAAACGTTGGACATCAATTTCTCCAGTCTCACACATTATAGTCGACTCTGTTTTTAATGACTTGACGATTCATCGGTTAATCGAGTATTCTATTATTTAGGTTGGCGGTATAGATGACTCATCTCATAATGATCGTTGATGACAATGATATAAACTTAAGCCTGTTGGGCAAGATCCTTGAAATGGAAGGATATCAGGTGGCGAAGGCCCATAATGGGCTGGAAGCCGTTGAGGTTGTTAAACAAAAGACGCCGGATTTGGCGATCCTGGATGTTATGATGCCGGGCATCAGTGGCTATGATCTTTGCCGCCAAATGCGCCAACCCCCTCTGGAAGTAAAGATCCCTATTATCATGCTGACTGCCATGAATGCGGATTCTGAGCATCAGAATGCCATCCAAGCAGGGGCAAATGACATATGGTCAAAACCGTTCGATATGGCTGTTTTCTGTAAACGCATCGCTGAAATGTTGAAGAGTTCCTGATCCTTTTTCTTTAGGTATCCCATGCAATTACTTTTAATCATGTTTATCTGCACTGGCCTGCTCCTGGCGGGTCTCTCCGTTCCCATGATCCTTGGAAGGATTCCGCCCAACGGATTATACGGATTTCGGGTAAAAAAGACGATGGAACGACCTGAAATATGGTACCCGGTCAACCGTTATAGCGGTAAATGGCTGCTTGGCACCGGTCTCTGCCTGGTCGTGGCAAGCGTTATTTTGGCACAGTTTCCATCCCTTGCGCTTGAGTACTATTCGCTTGGTGTGCTCGCGGTTTTTGTCCTTATCTTTACCATCGCAATTATCGCTTCCGTTCGGTACATGAACCGCCTTTAGTCACCTATCATAATGAACTTGATAATAAAAAAAGGAGGGCGACCATTTCGGTCGCCCTCCTTTTTATCCGTACCTGAAAAGCACGCAGATAATTTCATGTCCACGCACCTGGATGGTGATCCTTCCGTCTCTATCCGGTTTTAAATCTCTCGTCTTTTCTTCCGCCAGGTTGACTTGTTGAACTTTTCTGAAAATCTTCCATGGCTTAAGCGTTACATCGAGCATGTCAGCGGAGAGATTGTAGCCACGGACGATCCAGCCGCGCCCATCCTCGCTTTGTTTTACTGCGCTGATCTCGAATGCCGTCGGAGAGACCTCCAGGAAGGAGCTGCTCGCCGGCAGGTCGCCGGAATGGATCGATGTGCTGGCAGCTCGCATGGGGACTTCAAAGGCATGCGCTTGAACAAAGGCATTTTTCCAGTCTCCGGGGTGGGGGATGATGGAATAGTCGAATGACCACGTTCCGGTCATCTGGGCTGCCGGGGTTTCAAGGAAGGGACCGGCGTGTCCAGCGCGGGTGGTAAAGTCATCGCGCGACAACCAGCCCACACTGCGCAACAATGTAAGGGCAATTTCAGCATTCCCGCTGGAATTCTTAAGCACCTCGACTTCTGGCAGTCCGCGGTTGGCAATGGTCAGGCCGATTTTTCCATCAGTGACGCTCGTAAAAGCCCTTTGTGGTACCTCCGGACGAGGTTGTTCGACCCAGGAATCATCGAAAGCCGGAATGCCAACTTTCCGTTCGACCACCTCGAAATGACCATCATGCCAACCGGTATCAGACTGAAATGGTGCCGGGAAATGTACCCGCAGGCGGTGATCACGCGCCCGGTTATCCAGTTCTGTGTGGATGTCTACTCGCGGAACGCCATTGTAGATGGTTATGCTGGTCCTGATCGGAAGGCTGACGCGTTTTTTGGACCGGCTCTTGCGGTTTTGTGCCAGGCAGAGCGGAACATCCAGCTCCAATTCCAATTCCAGTGTTTGTTGTACCGGACCTTGGGTAATGCGTACATGCTTCAAGTGTGAGCTGGTTACTATGTCGCGAATGGGAGGAGAATAATTATATTCATCGCCGCAATCACCCCCATCCTGAAAACGGTTCAAACCGTGATAGGTCACGCCGGTGCTCTTTTCGAGCAGCGATAAGCTGCCATCCTTTTCCGCTGAAAATACTGAAGTGATCGTTTTCGATCTTATAAGGTGGTCTGGAATACGTTTTTCGTGTGGCAAAATTCTGGATAAAAGATAAGCGCCCCAGTGGCAGCAACAGTTTGATCAATGGATTGAGTTTGAGCGGTTCTTTTTCTTTGGTAGGGCAGGGGCGTAACCAAACCGTTTTATACCCGTGTGCGGGTACATCCGGGACGACGACGGTGATTTGTGCAGCCGACATGGATCGGGCAACCACATGGTAGGTGGAGATGGTTTGATCCGCAAAATATTCATCGAGAAGTGTCCGTCCTGCATCCCAGGCTTTCAGGTTGGGTTCGCCGCCTTCTGCCATGATGGCTTCTACAGATACTTCTGACCCATCGCGATGGATCTTGATATCCTGAACGGTCATTCCGGCGACTCGCCCGTCGCTGATGTTACCGAATGCTGATATCAGGCTCTTGGCATCCAGGCTCATGTGAATGATCTCATGGCTGCCGAGGCCGCGCTCTTGATATGGTATGGAATTCCCGTTTTCGTCAACCAGTTCGAATTCATTGACATTTGGCGGCAGTTCCAGTGTTGTGTTGACGACATCTGTTCTCGGTCCGGCAAGAGGATTGAACACTACCATTGCCCCTGCGCCATTCGTTCCGGTAGTTTGGATATTTGCAGCCAGTTCACCCAGGCTCTTCTGGATGAGTTCTTCGCCAATTTGATCGACCTGGTTGAACCGGACCAACATCTCCTCGTGGACCTGGTCCACGGAACACCCGCATATTGAATCATGTGGGTGGTTTTGCATCAACAGTTTCCAGGTCTCGCGCACGATCCCTGATTTTTGACCCGGCAGATCGGGTGGGGTAAGCTTGCCGCTGACAAGCTCCTGCCAGGTTGTGAAAGGTTCGACCCATTTGGTCAGCAGGTTCTCACTTGCATTGTTCTGCTGCTTGATCCACATCCGCGTGGAGAGTACTCCTGGGAGAAGGTGCATCCGCTTGCAGGCACGTAATTCTCCGCTGATTGTGGGAATATCCCGTTTATTCTTGATGAGATCTTTTTGAACGGATGCAACATAGGCTGCCAGCGTTGAATGGACCACATGCGTGTTGGGCAACATTTCATCGGCATATGCAATGGCTTCCGAAGTATTGGGCGGTGGTTCCATGTGATCGGTGCCGTACATGATCAACAGGTCGGAAACGGCTGATGAAGTCGCCAGCGTCTCGCCTTTTTCGGAGATCATTTTTGCGAACTGCTCCAAATGGTTGGCGGGTAGGTCCGCACCGTTTCCGTATCCCTCTCGCAGGTATGCCATCAGCACCCGTGATCCGTCCGGAGCCTGCCACCAGAATTCAGCCGGTCCATCGTACACGCCTCTCCAAAGACAGGCAACTTGCATGCCAAAGCCATTCAGGATCTGCGGGATTTGCCCAATATGGCCGAATGAGTCAGGCATATACCCGATCATCATCTTTGGGCCGAATTGCTTGACGGTTCGATCGCCTTGGAGCAGATTCCTGATATGAGCTTCAGGACCTACCAGGAACATGTCGGGCAGGATGTGCCATGGTCCAATGATGATCCTGCCTTTACGGATGTGGTCTCGAAGGATTTCTTCTTTTTCAGGGCGCATCGCAAGATAATCGTCGAGGACGATCGTCTGTCCATCGAGCATGAAATGTTTGAACTCTTTATCCCGATCGAGAATTTCCAACAATCCATCGACGAGTTGGACTAGTTTGAGGCGGAAGACCTGGAATGGACGGTACCATTCCCGGTCCCAATGTGTGTGAGATACGACGTGCAGATTGCGCATAGTCACTCCGTGATCAATTGGGATAATATCGCTTCCCAAAAAGGGAAGATGAAAAGGTGAGCCTCACCGTTGCAGATGGTTATCGTGCTGCCGGGTATTTGGTTGGCGATCGAGCGGCCCATCTCGGGCGTTGCCAGGTCATCGTTGCTGCCTTGCCAGACATGCACCGGCACTTGGATGTCACTGAGGGAAAATCCCCATGGCTTGGTAAGCAGGTGGGCATCCCATGCCATCCCGAGCGATCCACTCCGGAACGCCTCATTCTCGCTTTCAAGGCAAGCTTGCCGCACTTCAGGCTGTCTGAGAAGTGCATCGTCTGCAGGTGGTCTGTTACCGTTGCCCCGGTCCATTGCGGCTGCTGGGTAGCTTATACGCTGGTGATATGCCAGCCATATAATGCCGCGCCACAATAGCCATGGTATGAATCTGCCGTAGGTTATCCCGAATTTGTTTAATGGGGACATGCCATTCGTTGCCCCGGCTCCGTTGGCTGGACCTGCGCCGGAGATGACCGCTGCGGCGATTACCCGCTCCGGGAGTTCATAGGCACAGGCTAATACATATGGTCCGCCTCCTGAGTGTCCGGCTGCATAAAATCGACCGATACCCAGCGAGTCGGCTAATTGGCTGATATCACGCGGCCAATCCAGGATGCGGCGGTGGGGCTGAAAATCTGACTGCCCGTAACCGGGTCGATCCACCGTGATCAGTCGAACCCCGCATTTGGTCGTAATGGCATCCGGGGGGCGGAACAAACGTGAACCCGGCATGCCGTGGAAGAAGAAGACCGGCTTCCCGTTCGGATCGCCGAATTCGGCATAGCCATTGCGTCGCCCATCCTCCGCCGAAAATGTTCTGTCACCCATGCTTGATGTTTTTATAACCTTACTTTCTCTCTCGTCAGGGCATCGGCTTCCTTCATTGCTTCGATCCGGTTGGTGATTGGGAATCGGTTATTGAGTGGGCTGATGCGAGCGCCTAATTTGGTTGGTTCGTATATACCCCAACGTGTGAGCCATTGCACACTGCCGGTTAAGCCAACAGCATCCTTCAATTCTGCCAGGGTGGCTTCGTCCCACCCGCCGAAAAATCCGTACAGGAACATAAATAACGGAAAACTTGGCAGGATACCGATCAGGAAGATCAGCACGCTGGTGATCTGGTCGCCTCTCCAGATCAAGCTTGAGATGGCCCACATGACGCCATAATGGGCTGCCCCTGCCAGCAACGGAGCAACCAGAGATTGCCAGATGTAGAACCGCTGCGGGAAACAAACCTTGTGATTAATAATGTAAGCCGCGATGCCCTTCGAGAAGAGGCCGACAAAATATGCAATGATCAAACCGGTCACCTGGAAACGCGCCAGCAGGAACCATGCCAGGACCACCCTGATGATCTGCTCTGAGAAGACCAGGATGGATTTCAAATATGGTTTATTTGCACCCAACTGGACGTTATCGCCGACCCAGGATGGGAATTGGACCGCCCCCCAGATGGTCAGCGGGATGACATACACCGCAGCCCGTGCGAACTCAACCCCGGTCGATCCAAGGATAAAGCGCGGCGCGACCGCCAGCAGCACCGCACCGATGAAGGCACTGGTCAAGCCGTTGTATTTATACGCCATCACGCTGTAATATTGGCTCAGGACTCGTTTCCCGTGGGATATCGCCTCGGATATGGCTGGCATGACGCCATCGTTAAGCGTCTGTGAAACGTTAAACGCAAAGATGAAGTTCTGTGCCAAACCCCAGTTCCCCCATATCTCTGCATAGTTGATCAAACGACCCTGGGTGATGGCGATCTCGGCCGCCTGCCCGAATGACCAGGCAGCCGATCCGAGCATCTCGAACACTCCGAATTTAAAGCTTGTTTTCACCACGTCCCAGTCAAAGTGTGCCAGGAACAGGATGCCGCGCATTATATCCAACCCGCCGGTAGAGCCACATACCCACCAGGAAGGTCAGGAGTTCGGCTGCATAAGCCGCCAATCCCATCCCAAGCAAGCCTCCCATGGCACTCCCGAAGATTGGATGGGCGCGTCCCCATGCGAACATGATGGTCACAAATACGGGCTGGACCAGCATCGGAAAGACGACATTTAACCCGATGTCGAGCAACCGGCTGTAGTCAAGCCTCTGGAAACCGGTCAGGGCATGGCGGAATACCTGGTAAAAACCGGGGATCTGGATAAAACTGTGGATGATTACACTCCATGCATATAACGCATACGCCGAGCGCGGCGCCACGGTACTTGCCAGGGCGATCACCAGCGCCACCTGGATGGCTCCGGACAACGCCTGCCACCAGACGAACACCTGCCCGTACTGAATTCCTTTTTTGGGGTCATGCACACGATGCTCGGATAGATATTTAATGAACGCGATGCTCGTCCCCATATCGAAGAATGTCCAGGCAAGGTTGAAAAATTGGGTAACTCGTCCCCAGATCCCCAGAGCCTGGGCCGATGGCAGGATGTAAGTCGGCAGGATGAGGTTTTGGTAGATGATCAGCGGGATGAAAAAAACCAACCCGATGCTTAGAGCCACCAGGAATCCCCCCAGTGGACGGTGAAAACCGACCGTCTCCCACTCGGTCTTTTCCTCCTTCACCTGGAACGCGGCCCGGTCTGAAACGATCTTATCAAGTTCTTCGGGGTGTTTTAGGCTGTAACGCCGGACGAAATAAAATGCTCCGAACGTTGTTAGCAGAAGGACTGCCATCAAGGCTAATAATGCATTTCGTTCCGGTGTATGGGGCACTGGCGAACCGGGATAATCGGCGAAGGATAGTGGTGTTTGCCCACCCGCTCGCTCGACCATATGGTATATCAAATAATTGTAATAAGCCCATTCCTGGATTTGCGGGTTGAAACCGTTGGTCAGGAAAGAATTAAAGATGAATGTTCTGCCATTATTTGCTCCCCACAGCACCCAGTCACCGGTTTCATAACCGATAACGTACGGCTGGACGGATGAAAGCGGTGTTTGCACTTCGAAACGTTCGCGAACCTGGGGCGCACCGTTCCAGATGATTTGCGTCACCAACGGGTCGCTGATTTTGATCTCAGTTAAACTGGCTGGCGTATCGATCCGTTTTAGGCTGACCGGGAAACCTAATAGGTCCTGTAAATTCCCCTGGGTAAGATCCGGACCCAGGAAAAGCACCAATCCCGCTCCAGCCTGCAAGCGCTTGGATAAGGTTGCTGCGTCCGGGATCACCCCATCCAACACGAACACATCCGCCTGGCTTGGGTCGCTTACGAAGGTAAAAGTCCCGGATGGCGCGATCTGAAGGGCTGTGTAAACACTGCTGGTCGGATCACCTGCGTAAAATACTCTCAGGGGGTTGCCTGCTGCTGCAGGGATTGCAAAGCTGAACATCAGGACCAAACTGATAAGGATAACGATAATCCGGCGCATGAAGTTCTCCTTTAATCGAAAGAATGGACTTCCTTTCGTCGGCCCAGCAGGAAGCCGGCGATGATTGTCAGGATCGTTCCCACTAAGATAAAGAAAATGGCGATTGGTTTGGATGGAACCAGCGCGAAGATATAAAAATAAACCAGCACCGGGCAAATTTGATTGGGGACTTGCGCAACCGGGACAATATTACTCGCCTGGGCATACTTAAAAGCCACCTGGTTTTGCCATGTAATGAATGTTCCGCAAAAGACCAACAGACATGCTGAAAACCCGACGATGATCGTCTGGGTGGGATTGCCCTGTCCCGCCAGGACCAGCACGATCAATGCCAGCAGGGGATTGATCCAGAAATCTGAAAGACTTGATAGGAATCCATTACCTAAACCGATGAACATACCTCTCCGGTTCTTTTTCACCACCACCAGGATGCGAGTCACGATAAAAAATGTAAATACACATAAAGTGAAGATGATGATCCTGACCAGTGCACTCCGGTCTGCCAGGGTCGCCCTTACCTGGGCGGAATCGATTCCCAACCCACTCAATCCCAGGAACAGGATGCCGGTAACCATCAGACCGATGCCAATTTTCTCGGAAGTATTCAACTCTTCCTTGTTCATTTTTACTGAACCGACTGCCAGGACGATCAGCCCGGACGCCATTAATCCCGGCACGAGTGCCGGGCCTATCAGGCTCTGCGCCAGCATATAAGCTGCGGTACCCAGACCCAGACCAACCACAAAGCCGGTCACCCAGACCGGACTTTTGAATAGTGAACGCATAAAACCATGAGTCGGATGGCTTTTGCGGATCTCGTTCACAGCCTTTTTTTCAAGCAGTTGACCGCCCTGGGTCAGGAATCCCCCCAGGATTCCCAGGGCTACGCCGGAGACATAATGAATATCCATTTATAAATCGAACCCATTATCTTTAATGACTTGCGAATACCATCTCCCGCTATCTTTGATCGTCCGCTTAAGGGTTTTAAAATCTACGTAGACAAGTCCAAAGCGTGGACCGTAGCCGAGTGCCCATTCGAAATTATCCATCAACGACCAGTGGAAATATCCCTTTACTGGTACTCCGTCCGTGATTGCCCGTTGGATCTGGTGAATGTGGTTTTTTAAATAGCGAATGCGGCGCTCGTCTCGGATGCGGCCATCGAAATCGATCCCATCCGGCACCGGTATGCCATTTTCTGTGACCATGATGTCGCATGTCGGTTGGTAATCCTTCCAAATGCGTACCAATAGCTCATGAATGCCTTCCGGATAGATCTCCCACATCCCGGAGTATTCATTTCCTTCCGGCAGTACCTGTTTGGCCGCCACGACCGGGAACTTGCGATCTTCTTTCACCACAGTCCGGGTATAGTAATTCACACCGAGTAGATCGAGAGTGCGTATCTTTTCAAGGTCGCCTGCTTTTATCAATGTGCTGCTTAACATTTTTCCAACAGTAAATTCCTGTAATGGCGTTGTTCCTTTTAGCAGCGGATCGAGCATCGAACGGTTTAATATGGTGTCCATTCGATAGGCGGCATTACGATCTTTTTTCGCGTCACTGGCGGGGTGGACAGGATTCAGGTTGAGTGTGATGCCTACTTTTACTGGACGCTTGGCTGCCGCACGGATGGCTTCGGCAGCCAGCCCATGCGAGAGCAGCAGGTGGTGCATGGCTTTGAAAGTCGCCACCGGATCCTTTATACCGGGTGCGTGACTTCCGTCGAAATATCCTGCCGCAGCGGTCACCCAGGGTTCGTTATGGGTCATCCAGACATTGACACGGTCTGAAAGCCGGCTGGTTACGATGGACGCGTATTCGGCAAATGCGTACGCCGTATCCCGGTTCGGCCAGCCGCCTTTATCCTGTAAGGCTTGCGGCAGGTCGTAATGGAAAAGGCAAATATACGGATCAATTTTATTGCGGAGCAGTTCATCGACCAGGCGCTCATAGAAATCAAGACCGGCTTTATTGATGCTCCCTCTCCCGCTGGGGAGAATGCGGCTCCAAGCGACTGAGAAGCGGTACGCGTCCAGCCCGAGTTCTTTCATGATCTTAATATCATCTTTGTAGCGATGATAATGATCGACGGCTTTGTCGCCATTTTCGGCATTGGCGATCTTGCCGGGGGTATGGGAAAAAGTGTCCCATATCGAAGGACCTTTTCCGTCTTCATTCCAGGCGCCTTCGATCTGGTACGCAGAAGTTGCGACACCCCAGACGAAATCTTTTGGAAAATGACTTATTGACATTGAGTGATCCTGATTATAGATTTTGGTTGGCTATGCATCGTTTGCAGTAACGGTAATTTTAACAGGTAGTCGCAGGGAACCCCGCAAGCCGGGTACCTCGAAAGTTCATCTTGATCTGTCATGAACTCCTGCGTCATTGATCAGGAATTTAATAATTATAGCATTCATTGTTTTTAGGCTGGTTTCAACCGCTCTTGGTATAATCGACCCATGGCTGACCTGACGAGACGGATCCTTGATCCTGAACCGAAACCCGATGACCGCCTTGACCAGACTTTGCGTCCCCAGTTGCTGTCCGACCTGATCGGTCAGGAACAGGTGAAAGAGTAACCTGGCGATCCTGATCGAGGCTGCCCGTAAGCGCAGGGAACCGCTCGATCATGTCTTGTTCTATGGTCCTCCCGGTTTGGGGAAAACCACCCTCGCGCATGTTGTCGCCAATGAAATGGCGGTGAATATCAAGGTCACCTCAGGTCCTGCCATCGAGCGAGCCGGTGACCTGGCTGCCATTCTCACCAACCTGCGAGCTGGGGATGTCCTTTTCATTGATGAAGTCCACCGCCTCGGGAAAGCTGTAGAAGAAGTTCTCTATCCTGCCATGGAGGATTACGCGCTCGATATCGTTATCGGAAAAGGACCATCTGCCGCGCTCCATCCGCTTGAAATTGCCGCGTTTTACCGTGATTGGTGCAACCACCCGCCTGGCATTGATGACGGCACCGCTCCGGGCTCGTTTTGGGGCTGTTTACCGGTTGGATTACTACGATATCAATGCCATGCAAGCCATCGTAAAACGTGCCACCTCGATGCTCAAAGTTTCAACTGATGAAGATGGCATCCGGGAGATCGCCAGGCGCGCCCGTGGTACGCCGCGTGTCGCCCTGCGCCTCATGCGCCGTGTCAGGGATTTCGCCCAGGTGCGCGCCGATGGGACGGTCACCCAAAAGGTTGCCCATGACGCCCTGGACCTGCTCCAGGTCGACCCGCTTGGACTCGATGATGTGGATCGGCGCGTGCTAAAAACGATCATAGAGAAATATAATGGCGGTCCGGTGGGATTGAACACCATTGCAGCGGCGATCAGCGAAGAAGCAGATACCATTATGGACGTGGTCGAGCCGTACCTGTTGCAGCTCGGATTTCTCGATCGCACACCGCAGGGACGTGTGGCGACAAAATCCGCTTATGATCACCTGGGGGTGGAATACACCGAGCAAACCCAGCCAAAACTAATCTAGCTGTTACCCCTCCAAATCAATGTCATCCTTGGTGCGCATTTTCATTTTTCTTGGGATTCTCCTGCTCGTCATTGCTGGTTTGATCTACCTGCTCGACCGGTTCCATATACCGCTCGGTCATTTACCAGGGGATATTTCCATAAAGGGGAAGTCGGGTAGTTTCTATTTTCCGATCACAACCTGTCTTGTGATCTCTGCGGTTCTGACGGTGATGATTAATTTGGCATTGCGATTTTTTAAGAAATGATGGTTGAGTGAAAACCTCTGATTTCGATTACGACCTGCCCCCCGCATATATCGCCCAGACTCCCGTCGAACCCCGTGATGCCTCACGCCTGCTGGTCCTTCACCGCGCCACCGGCGAAATGGAGCACAGGATTTTCAGCGGGATTGGCGAGTATCTCGATCCGGGCGACTTGCTGGTATTGAACCAGACCCGTGTCATTCCGGCGCGGATCTACGCGCACAAAAGCACCGGTGGGCGCGTGGAAGTATTGCTTCTGCGGCGGGAAGACTTGCTGACTTGGGAATGTTTGGTTGGGGGCAAAGGTCTTTCGGAAGGCAGGCAGGTCGCTATCGAGAATGGTCCTTCCGCTAGCATTTTGGAGGTCCTGGACGGCTCGCGCCGCCGTATCCGGTTTTCCGAGCCGATCGAGCCGTACTTCCCGGTGGTCGGCAATATCCCTTTACCACCTTACATCCACGAGCCGCTCCGGGATGTTGAGCGTTACCAGACGGTTTATGCCCACGAGCCGGGCTCTGCCGCCGCTCCGACTGCTGGCTTGCATTTCACTGAGCGACTATTAACGGAATTGCGCGGAAAAAGGGATTCGTACAACTTATGTGACCCTGCACGTTGGGTTGGATACTTTCGCGCCGGTCACAGAAGATGATCCTTCGGGGCACCAGATCCATACCGAATGGTGTGACCTGTCAACGGAAGCGGCTGCAGCCATCAACTTGACCCGCCAGGCAGGTGGACGGATCATCGCCGTTGGCACCACTTCCGTGCGCACATTGGAGAGCGCTGCCCGCCATTCAGAATTACTGGACCCCCATGAGCAGGTCCATCCTTACACGGGCAATACGGACTTGTTCATCGTCCCGGGTTATCGCTTTAAACTGGTGGATGGCATGCTGACCAATTTCCATCTTCCCAGGTCCACGCTGATCATGCTGGTAAGTGCCTTCGCTGGTCGGGAGACCATCCTGCGCGCATACGAGGTTGCCAAGAAGGAAAAGTATCGCTTCTATTCTTTTGGCGATGCCATGCTGATCATCTAGACCCGCTGTTCACGGTCAACATCCGCAAGGGTTTTACACCCATGGCATCATCCATCTGGTCGTCTTGCATCATCTGCCACATTTTCTCGCCATATTGAATTAGCTCTGGGATCTTACCCGGGTCATCCATGGGAATTGCGCTCTTCAGATCCACCTGGAAGCGGCGGAAATCCAAGTCCCGGAAGAAGGTCTCGACCAGGTGCACCTGCTGGTCTGCGGCTGATGCCAGGAAGGCGTCCAGTGTGGGAGCCAGCCATTCCCATGCCCTGAAGCGTTGCGGCTGTCCTACCTTGACAGCTTGTGGGTCGCGCCCGGTCCCCAGGCTGATAAGCGTGGTCTCTTTTGGATCCCATCTCAGGCAGAAATATGCCTCGTAAGCTGCCAGGTAGCATGGATTGGCATACGAACCAACCCCGCCGTCCACATAACGTCCTTCAACAACCGGAAAGTAGGTCGGGACGGAACTGGATGCCAGCACTGCCCGGATCACCGGCCAGTCTTGGTAATCCGGTTTCCAGGGTTTGATAAAACATGTCTTGTTTGTGATCAGATCAAAGGTGGTGATGACCACGTCGGTGGGCGGATCGGTTTTCCAAAAATCGCCCATCTTTTTATCGCCGATCGCCTTTTGCAGTGCATCTTTCAGGGGTTGGTGAGGGTAGCGGTAGAGCGTTAACGGCCAGAAGTATGTCCGCCAGGATTTCTTAAAGATCTTGTCACCCAGAGCCAGGTAAAGCTCATGCATTTTTACAGCGGTTAGACCTGACCCGATTCCAGCCGAAATGATCGAACCGGTGGATGTGCCGGCAGCCAGCCGGAAGATCTCGGATACCGGTTTGCCAAGTTTCGACTCGAGCCTGGACAATGCCTGGGTCACGATCACGCCGCGGATTCCACCTCCGTCGATTGCTATGGCAACATTCTTGCGGAATGGTTTCATCGATACCTCCTTACCGTCTGGCATCCTATCAGTTTAGCGCATAATCGTGGAAATTCAAGTCTCCACAATATGGTTGGATCAATGGAACCATCACTTTCCTTTGGTAGAATCATTAGATGAGCTTGGACACTCTTAATGTCGAACTATTAGCCTGCAGGAAGTGTCTCGCGCCTGGTTGAATGGCGGGAAACGGTTGCTCGTGTGAAGCGGCGGGCTTTTCTGGATCAGGAGTATTGGGGCAAGCCAGTACCTGGCTTTGGTGATCCGCACGCCAGGGTATTCGTGGTCGGCCTGGCTCCCGGTGCGCACGGCTCCAACCGTACCGGTCGGCAGTTTACAGGTGACGCCTCAGGTGAATTTTTATACCCGGCACTGTATCGCGCCGGTTTCGCTTCACAACCGGATTCAATATCCCGCATGGATGGTTTGACCCTCACGGACCTGTACACGGCACCGGTCTGCCGCTGCGTTCCACCGGATAATAAACCCACCCCGCAAGAGATGGCGAATTGCCAGGCATATATGATCCGCGAGTTGCAGATCATCCAACCCAGAGTCATGGTTGCGCTGGGGCGGATAGCTTTTGATGCGATCCTGAGATTATTCTCGCTTGCCGCAGGCGAATTTCGCCTTTTCACATGGCGCTATCCATTCGATCTCTGTTGAAAAATACGTCCGTGAAATATATCGTTTGTTCCTACCATCCCAGTCGCCAGAACACCCAAACCGGACGCCTTACCGAGGCAATGTTCGATCGGATCTGGAAAGAGGTTCAGGCGCTTATTGGATGGTTGATGTTTCGCCTGGCTGGCTGAATAAAATGCTTGGGTTGTCAAAATGATATACAATAAAGGGCGGAGGAAAATAAATGCGAGCCGTCGACGTCATTATTAAAAAAGCGCCAAAAACAGGAACTGAGCGCTGAAGAGATAAAATTCTTCGTGGATGGCTTTACCCACGATGCCATCCCTGATTACCAGGTCTCCGCCTGGGCGATGGCGGTGCTGCTCAATGGTATGACTTCGCGGGAGACCACCGACCTGACACTGGCGTTGGCTCATTCGGGCGGAGATACTGACCTGAAAGGCGTCGTTGATATTGCCATGGATAAACATTCCTCCGGCGGGGTGGGAGATAAGACTTCGCTGGTTGTGCTGCCTGTGGTGGTAGCCTGTGGTTTACCGGTTGGCAAAATGTCTGGCAGGGGACTGGGTTTCAGCGGGGGCACGCTTGACAAGCTGGAGTTCATTCCCGCGTACCGCGTCAACTTGACCACGGTTGAGTTCAAACAACAACTCAAAGAGATTGGTATTGTCCTCACCGGACAAACTCTCGATCTTGCTCCCGCCGATGGCAAACTATACGCTTTACGGGATGTAACTGGCACTGTCCAATCCATCCCGCTGATCGCGTCTTCCATAATGAGTAAGAAGATCGCAGGCAGGGGCAGAGGCGATCGTGCTCGACGTAAAAGTTGGTTTGGGTGCCTTCATGGAAACATTGTAGGAAGCCCGAACGCTCGCCGCACTGATGGTGGAGATCGGAAAGCTGGCAGGTCGTGACGTGGTGCCGCTGCTCTCCGACATGAATCAACCGCTGGGTCATGCAGTGGGAAACTCACTTGAGGTGGTTGAAGCCATCGAAACGTTACATGGACACGGTCCTGCGGATTTCACCGAACATTGCCTGCATGTCAGTGCTCATATGTTGGTTTTGGGTCATCGTGCCCCTGATTTGGCATCGGGACGCAGGATGGCAGAAAATGCCATCAGTTCCGGGGCTGCCTTTGAAAAATTCCGTGTCTTGGTAATCGCCCAGGGTGGCGATGTGTCTTACCTGGATAATCCGGCCCTGTTTCCAAAACCCGATTTCGTCGAACAGGTTGGATCGAGTCACAGCGGGTACCTATCCCGAGTGAACGCACGGATTATTGGTGAAGCCTCCGTCCGCCTTGGTGCGGGTCGGGCAATGAAAGGCGATCCGGTGGATCACTCGGTTGGTTTCATTATTCACCATAAAGTCGGGGATAAGATTGTAAAAAATGACCAGCTGTTTTCCATTTATGCAAATGATAAGAGAAAAACTGCCTGAAATTCGGAGTAGCGTGACATCCGCCTTCGATTGGAGCGATAATCCCGTCCCCCCGTTACCGCTTTTTTATGATTAAAAATTGCCCTGAAAAGTATAATGCAAATATAATTGCATTATCTAAAAACATAGTGCATAATATAGTCAGGAGTACGCCATGACTAAAGTATCCCTGCGTATATACAACCGTGAGATCGAAGGGATGATTGAAGCTGGACAATTGGTGGAAGCCATTGCTCATTGCCAGCACATCCTTAAAACTTTCCCGATGCACGTGGAAACCTACCTGCTGTTGGGAAAAACATACCTGGAAGCCCGCCGCTACTCCGACGCAGCGGATATATTTCAGCGCACCTTAATGTCAGTCCCGGACAATTTTGTTTCACATGTCGGTATGAGTATTATCCGGGATGATGAAGGAAAATTGGATGAAGCCATCTGGCACATGGAACGCGCCTTCGAAGTCCAACCCTCGAACCCGGCCATCCAGGGTGAACTTCGCCGTTTATATGGGCGTCGGGACGGGGTCGAACCGCCCAAGATCCGGCTGAGCCGGGATGCCCTGGCTAACATGTACGCGCAAGGCGAGCTCTTTAATCAAGCCATCGCAGAGATCCGTGCTGTCCTGGCTGAAGATGACAACCGCCCGGATTTGCAGGTGATGCTGGCGCGGGCTTATTACCGCGGTGGCAGAAAGGTGGAGGCAGTCGAAATGGCTGCCACCTTGCTCAAGAAATATACCTACTGCATGGATGCTCTTCGGATCCTGGTGGATGTACTCCCCGGTACCACGCGCTCGGACGATACCCAGGTGTATAAGCAGCGGCTCACCATGCTGGATCCATATTCCTTCTTTGCTACTGGTTCGGTCTTTTCTTCTGATAAAGTAGCTGATTCCGCTGTTAATCTCGAACGGTTGGAATACGCTCCCGGAGCGGCTCCGCTGGAAAATCAACCCGGTTGGGCATCTTCATTGGGCATCCATTTATCGGATGACAAACCAGCTCAGCCTCGCCCGGACAGTAAACGTCCCGCTTTCGTCTCCCAACCTGCACAACCGGCGGCATCCGCACCGGATATCAGCCCACAGGGTAGCATACCGGGAGCGGATAACCAGTCCGTACCGGATTGGATGCGCTCGGCAGGTTGGCAGGAATCCGATGACGCGTCGAAAGAAGAACCAATGATGATGGCATCCGGACCGGCTCTGGAACCTGCTGAAGAGGCGGATATTCCGGATTGGTTAAAAGCAATGGCCCCTCGGGAAGTTCCCGGTGAGGTACAACCAGCATCCGAGTCGTCACCCGAAGATTTACAAGTCCACTCCGCCCGTGGAGGAATTTACTCCGGATTGGATGGCAGGTCTGCAGGAAGCCGGTTCGAAAGTTGCCGCGCAACCTGAACCCGAACCTGGTACGGATCAAGGAAATCCGCCTGCCAGTCCTTCAGCAGAGGCAGAGATCCCGGACTGGCTCGCGGGATTGAAACCAACGGTGGCGAAAGGTACCGTTGAACCTGATCAGGCTGTCCTTGACGAGCGTGAGAATTTAGATGCAAGCCTCTCTTCGGATAAGGAAATGCCCGATTGGTTGTCCGCTATGAAGCCTGACAATGTGAACGAGCAGCCAAAACAAGAACCAGCTTCAATAATTGAGCAGGACAATCCACCAGCCAGTCCATCCTCGGAAAATGAGATACCAGATTGGTTGATGGGTCTTCATCCATCCGGTGCAAATGCCGCTAACGCGCAGCCGCCTGCTTCATCGACCGGGAATGTTGATGCCATGCCGGATTGGCTTGCTGGTGAGAGTGGAAAAGTTGAAGGGGCACCTGCTTCGGGTGTTAACCTGGATGCTGGTTTGCAACCTGAAAAAGCACCCCCGGAAGAATTTGTTCCTGAAGATCTATCTGGAAAGCGATCACCGGATTATCCAGAAGCAGCTCCATCAGGTTCGGTATCATCAGAGCCACCAATGGGAATTCCCGCCGAGCCGGTTGCTCCAAAACCAGCGTCGGATGCGGATAAGCCATTCCAACCCACAGGACCTGCCCGGCCTCTCAATATCAATGACGATGATATGGCATGGCTGGAAAACCTGGCTGCTAAACAAGGCGCAAAAGAGGAAGAACTTCTCACCCGCTCACAGAGTCGATCGGATTCAATGCCCGATATGACGGACCAGGAAAGTCAACTACCGACGATGAGAATGGGTGAGGCAAGGCCTACCGATCTGGATCTTCCTCCACTTCATATAGACGCTGAACCTGAATCCGAAGATGTTGGTGTCACCTCATCCTTACCGTCACTGGAATTACCTTCCGAGCAGCCGTTACCTGACGATTTTGGCGTAACCTCATCACTCCCTTCATTGGACTTTCCATCTGCCGTCCAGGGATCCATCCCCGCGCAAGAATCGCTTGCCCCTCAGGCTTCGGCAGAGGCTGATGATAATTTGCCTGAATGGCTGAAAAGCCTGACTAGTGGAAGCCCGCCAAAACCGGAAGAAATTCCACCCGATGTTTTCGGGGAACCTGCCGGATCACCCGATACTCCTCCTGCCTGGTTGGAGACACCGCCTGCCCAGTCGCAAGTGCCCCAAAAACCGGACCAGACAACCCTCCGTGAAACTCCAGCGTCAGCTCCGGTTGAACCCCTTCCCCCGGAACCTTCCGGTCCATCTCAGGAAGATGACCTTACCATTACCAGCTGGTTGAGTAAATTGGATGTTGAAGATGCAGTCAAGAAGGCACGCTCCAAATCAGGCTCGACGCAGCCAGCCAGCACATCACCTGAATCCTTGCCGGAATGGTTAAAAGATCTGGAAAAGACTGCACCCCAGGAGGAAGCATCCGAAGGTTTGCCTGGATCCCCTGCTTCTCAGACGGACTTGCCCGAATGGTTGCGGGCACCGGTGAATCCCCAAAGCCAGGGACCGGTCGCTCCACCTTCGCCCGGTGATATGCCTTTGGATCAGGAAATTCCATCCTGGATCGATGAAGTGGCACCGGTATCAAGACCGCCAGCGCCAACAACACCGGAAGAATGGATACCGGCGGCTGAAGGATCTGCGTCAGTTGCGGAATTGGATGCGGAGTTTAAAATTGAACCTCCCGAAGACGCTCTTTCTGCTCTGGAAATTGCTTCAACCCCCGAGCTGATACCAACCCCGCCGGTGACCAGCTCTCCCGAACCGGTCATTAGCAGGGTTCCTGAACAAGCACCTGTAGTACCACCTGCTGTGTCGGCAGCTCCAGTCGTCCCACCACCCGACTCCCGTCGCGGCTCCCGCTCCGTCACCAGTCCCACCTCAGAAACCCGTCCCAACTGGATTACCAAAAGGTACTGGCATGTTATCGCACGTCCCTGAACTGGACCGGGATGCCGATGTCCTGAAGACTGCACAAAAGGAGTTGCTCAGCAATAACTTGAACGAAGCCATGAAAACCTACTCCAGCTTGATTAAAAAAGGTACGGTTGCTGGATGAGGTGGTTCATGACTTGCGTGAAGCCCTTTATCGTTTCCCGGTGGATATCATTGTCTGGCAAACACTTGGAGATGCATCCATGCGAGCCAACCGGTTGCAGGATGCCCTCGATGCGTATACCAAAGCCGAGGAGTTGCTTCGCTAGAAGAGCGTGCCATCCTGCAGGCGAGAACGATTAATGGACATGGTAAAATCAGACCTCGAGACAGACATTGTCTCGAGGTCATTTTTTTGAAAGGGAGAGGATGATGGAACGAACACTCGTTTTGGTTAAACCGGATGGTGTCGAGCGCGGGCTGATTGGCGAAGTGATCAGCCGGCTTGAGCGCCGTGGGCTGCGTTTGGTGGGGGCGAAATTTATGCAGGTCAGCCAGGAGCTGGCTGGGACTCACTATGCCATACATAAGGGGAAACCTTTCTATGATGGTTTGATCCAATACATTACTTCCGCGCCGGTCATGGCGATGACCTGGGAGGGACCCAATGCGATCGCCGCCGTGCGTCAAACCATGGGAGCCACACGACCTACGGAAGCCGCGCCGGGCTCGGTCCGCCATGATTTTGCGCTGGAAATAGGCCGTAACCTGACCCACGCTTCTGATACCCCCGAGAATGGATTAAAAGAAGTTGCGCTTTGGTTCAAGCCCGCTGAGCTGGTTGACTGGAAACGTGAAAACGACCGCTGGATTTTTGAGTCATTGCAATAAGTTATAAAACTGCCCGAATGAATAATTTGGGCAGTTTTATAATGATTCGTTTTTACTCCCTGGTTCTGCATGTCAAAATGGACCAAATAATATATAATTAAATTATCCGCGAACGATACAATCAATGAGGAGAATCACATGAACGAAGAATTATTCAAGAAGATGGCGCAGAGCGTCCTTGACGGTGATTTCGATGCTGCAGTAGCCCTGGCAAACCAGGCTGTCGCTGCCGGCATTGACCCGTTGGAAGCGATAACGCAGGGTTTTGTATCGGGGGTGAATCAGGTCGGTGAAAGCTTTGCCTGTGGAGATGCATTCCTACCTGAACTGGTCATGGCTGGGGAGGCGATGAAGGCTGCGGTTGCGGCTCTTGAACCGGAAATGAAAAAAAGAGGCACGAAACGCGTCATGCTCGGGAAGGTCGTTCTTGCGACTGTCGAAGGCGACATCCACGAGATCGGCAAGTCGTTGGTAGGCACGATGCTTTCCGCATCGGGTTTCGAGGTTTTTGACCTCGGTGTCGATGTCCCTGCAGCGAAGATCATTGCCAAGGTCCAGGAAGTGGATGCCAACCTGGTTGGATTGAGCGCCTTGTTGACCACCACCATGGTCAAGCAAAAGGAAGTCATCGACCAACTGGACAAACTCGGTTTGCGCAGGAAAGTCAAGGTCATGGTGGGCGGTGCGCCGGTCACCAGGGATTGGGTACAGAAAATTGAAGCCGATGGTTACTCGGAGGATGCAATCGGCGCGGTGGGTCTGGCGAAACAGCTCGTTGGTGCTGCGTAGGCGGTCCAGGTTTCTGCCATGACAAAAACCATTAAATCGATTACCAACCCAAAACTGCGGTTGGATATCTTGACGCCACAGGAAGTAAAAAAAATCCACGATGCCACTTTGTGGATCATCGAAAAAGTCGGTGTTAGATTCCCGTCGAAACGTGCCCTGAGTATTTGGAGTGAGCACGGGGCTGAAGTTGACACCGATAAAATGGTCGTCCGTGCCAAACCTGAATTAATTGAAAAGGCTCTTGCATCCTGCCCTCCGGCTTACGGGTTGTCTGCCCGTGACCCACAACAGGATCTGCCGCTGGATGGCAACCATGTTTTCGTTGGCACGGATGGATGCGGGGTGGAAGTGATCGATATTGCCACCGGGAAGCGGCGGACCTCCTGCTTGCAGGATGTCGCCGATATTTCCCGGATTGCTGATGCGACCGAAGAAGTGGGTTTCCATTGGGTTCCAGTCTCGGCTCAGGATATGCCGCCAGAAACCCGTGGGCTGCACGAGATCCACGCCATCTGGCAAAACTCCACCAAGCATGTTCAAACCGAATCCATTTATAACGAACGCGAGGCCCGCGCCGCCATCGAGATGGCGGCACTGATCGTTGGCGGCAAGGATAAACTGCGCGCCCGCCCGGTTCTATCATTAATGGAATGTACGGCTCCGCCGCTCGGACACGATGGTGGCAGCCTCGATGCAGCCCTCGTTGCAGCCGAATACGGTCTGCCGACCGGCTTCATGACAATGGCGGCTAACCTGACCACTGGTCCCGCCACCCTGGCAGGCAACCTGGCGGTTGGAAATGCAGAAGTCATTGCCGGCACGGCACTTATCCAGTTGGCTTACCCCGGTGCACCGGTCTTCTATGCCGCTGCTCAAACCGCTTCCGATTTACGCACTGGCGGCTATACCGGGGGCGGACCGGAAGATTTCCTGTATGGCGCCGCAACCAATGTGCTCTCTGACTATTACAATATTCCTCTCTCGATGGGTTCGTTTGCCACAGGGGCAAAAGAACCCAACTGGCAGGCGGGTATCGAGAACAGCCTCTCCACCTTTATGGCAAGTATCGTAATGTCAGATATGTTGCTGGGTGTGGGCTTTTTACACGGTAGCCGCATTTGGTCTTTTGCCGAGATGATGATGGACTGTGAGATCTTTTCGATCATCCACAAAACCATGCAGGGCATTGTTGTGAACGATGAGAGCCTGGCGCTTGACACGATCGCATCTGTTGGACCAGGAGGTAATTTCCTTTCACAGAAGCACACCCTGAAACACATGCGTGATCTTTTCTTGCCTCAGTTCATGGATCGACGCACGTACAATGAATGGGAGACCACGAAGCAAGATGCGCGTGATTGGGCTCTCGCTAAAGCCCGCAAGACTTCTGGCGACCCACCAACCAGACCCATTGGACGAGCATATCAATACAGAGATGGGTCGTATCATCGCAGGTCTTGAAAAGAAGTGAGCAGCTGATGCAACCGAAAATCGAATTATTATCCTTTGATCTGATCGCCCGCATCCTGGACGAGGCTTTCCAGTTGATGCAAAAACCGGGGATCAAGGTCCAGTCAGTGAATGCCCGTGAGCTGTTGGTGGCGGCAGGTGCTGTTGCAGATGGAGATGTTGTTAAGATTCCGGAAAAGATCGTAAGGAAGGCTCTCGAAACCGTACCGGCGGAATTTCTACTCTATGACCGCTTAGGCAAACCACAGGTCCATTACGGTGAGAACTCGGTTCACTTCGATCCTGGTTCCTCAGGTGTTTCTGTTCTCGATCCTGAGACGCTGGAGCACAAGAGTTCCTTTACACCTGATTTGGTTCGACTAGTCAAAGTGGCTGAAATGCTGCCGCAGTATGCCGCCCAGTCGACGGCTGTTGTGTGTAACGAGGTTCCTAAACAAATAGGGGATCTATATCGTTTGTATATCGTCCTGTCGTTCTCCCGTAAGCCTGTGATCACCGGTTCATTCTCCATTCGGACCCTGGGGACAATGATCGATATGCTGACAATATTTGCCGGCAGCCGGAAAGCTTTGGCAGAAAAACCCCAGGCGGTATTTGATGTGTGTCCCTCGCCGCCGCTCATCTGGAGTGAATTTGGCGGGGATAACCTGATCGAGTTGGCGCGCGTGGTGTACCGGCAGAACTCATCTCAATGCCCCTTGCTGGTGCTGCCGCGCCGGTTACATTGTTGGGATCTGTCGTTCAGCATGCCGCAGAGAGTTTGAGCGGTATCGCCATCCATCAGCTCGCCTGTCAGGGTGCTCCGATCGTGTGGGGCGGCGCACCGGCTATCTTTGACATGCGCAGGGGTACCACACCCATGGGTGCCATAGAGACTGCCATGATAGATGCATCCTATGCACAGGTTGGAAAGTCGCTAAACTTGCCCACACATGCCTACCTGGGTGCTTCCGATTCGAAAATAATCGATGCCCAGGCAGGCATGGAGAGTGGAATTTCCGCAATGATCGGTGCACTGGCGGGGATTAACATGATCTCGGGTGCCGGTATGCTGGATTTCCTCGCTTGCCAGAGTGCCGAAAAACTGGTGGTCGACGCGGAAGCGATTGCCATGGCTCAACGATTACTGGTTGGCATGGAAGTTCGCACCGAAACGCTGGCGACAGCACTGTTTGAAGGGATTAATTTCAAAGGTGATTTCCTGAAACAGAAGATCACCCGCGAACTCTTCCCCCGCGAACAGAACCTGCCTTCAGCCGTCATCGATCGTGATTTCGATCCGCGGCTGGCAGTCTTCGGGCAGCCTGGATACGTTTGACCGGGCAAAAATCCGCACTCGCGAACTTCTGGTCGCGTATAAACGCCCTGAATTGGACCCTCGCCAGGAGAGCGAACTGAGGAAGATGGTCACTGGATTGGCTCAAAAAGCAGGCATGGAGACCCTTCCGCAAATGGGATGATAGTTATGCGCCATCAGAATAAATGGCAGGTGTTCTGGTGGCGCTTTTTTGCTACTATATGCTTGTGTTCGCCCACATTCATATTTATGCAAGGAGGAGGAGTTGATGATGGCAAAAAGACCCATGTTGTATTCGATTTTTGCAATGATCGTGGTAGCCAGCATGCTGCTGGCGGGTTGCGGAGGTGCAACGCCAACCCCAACTGCTGTCGCCCAGCCAGGTAACACCCAACCTGTGAGCACCGCCCCGCAACCAACCCAGGCTGCGAAAAAAGTGGCGACATTTATATGGACCCAGGAGTTCGAACTCCCTGAATCCCATGTACAGCAATATGTGGTTTTCACAGGTTACCCAGCAGTTATGGGATTGTTGGGCTTGGAACTTCGACCAGAATAATGAGGCAGTACCCTACCTTGTGACAGAGATGCCCAGTATCCAGAATCAGGGTATATCTGCCGACGGCAAGACGATTACCCTCCACTTGAAGGATGGCATAAAATGGTCGGACAACGTCCCATTGACCTCGGAGGATTTTCGTTTCACCTGGGCGATGCACGTAGATTTCACATAATACGGTCGCATCAGCCTACCCTTACGATAAGATGACCAGTGTTGAAACGCCGGATGCTAAAACGGTGGTGATCAATTTCGAATCACCCTTTGCTCCCTGGATCGTCATGTGGAAGGGCATCATCCCTGCCCACATCCTGCAACCGATATTCGACGCTGAGGGCACCCTCGATAACGCTCAATGGAACAAAGCTCCAACGGTCGGCTGTGGCCCCTATAACTTCGCCAAGTGGGAGTCAGGTAGTTACGCTCAATTTGTTCGAAATGATAATTATTGGGGTGCTCCAACAACCATTGATGAGATCTTCATGCGCTTTGTACCCGATGATGCCTCCCAGGTTGCTGCTCTGACGAATGGTGACGGTGATATCGGCACCTTTATTGCATATCCCGACATTCCGAAATTATCTGCCGCAGGCATAAATATCGTCACCCAGCCTTCAGGTTATGACGAGGGTCTTTTCTTCCTGGTTGATACAGCCGGAAGCAAGGGAAACCCGGGCTTACGCGATGTCAATGTCCGCAAGGCGATTGCCATGGGCATTAATCGCGATGGCATTGATCGCGACCTATTGCTGGGCAAGACCAAGGTACCGGCGAGCTATTGGGATTCATTACCGTTCTATAATAATCCGCCCCTGGGAAATTATGCCTACGATCCTGAAGCGGCTAAGAAATTGCTCGACCAGGCAGGTTGGGTGGATTCCAATGGTGATGGCACCCGGGACAAGGGTGGCGTGGAATTGGTCTTGAAATATGGCACCACCGTCCGCGAGATCCGCCAGGATGTTCAGGCAGTTATCCAGCAGCAGCTGGCAGATATTGGCATCAAAGTCGAGATCCAGAGTTACGCCGATGACCTGTATTTCAGCCAGGATGGACCGGCAGCCAAGGGTGAGATCGACATCATGGAATGGTCGGATGGACCATCCGGTTTCCCCGACCCGGATATATATTACTGGCTGTGCAGCGAGATCCCTACTCCGGATTATCCGGCTGGAGCCAACTGGTTCTTCACCTGTGATAAAAAATTGGATGAGCTGATCCAGCTCCAATCCAGCCAGGTGGATCCGGCTGAACGCCAGAAGACCATCTCCCAGATCAACCAGATCTTTTATGATCAGGTTTACTGGCTTGGCTTGTGGCAGGATCCGGATGTTTGGGCGGTTGGTCCCCGTGTTTTGAATGTAAAGTTTTCAGGTGTGACCCCATTCTATAGTATTACGGATTGGGATTTGGCCGCCAAGTAAGAAACAGAAATGTCCGGTGCATGGGTTGCAGGATCGACCCATGCACCGGATTCATCATAGGATTTCATGACCCGTTACATCATCCGCAGGTTCCTGCAGGGCATACCTTTACTTTTTATCATCAGCCTTATTCTATTTATCCTGATGATGAATTTGGGCGACCCGATCTCTACTATGGGTGGCCGTTCGATGGTCCGCCCGAGCGATCGTGCCCGCCTGACCCGTCAGCTTGGTCTGGATAAACCCATCTACGTTCAATACCTTTATTGGTTGATTGGAAATGATTGGACAAAAGTGGACCTGGATGGGGATGGCATAAATGAAACCACCGGGACCCGCCACGGTATCTTGCGCGGCGATTTTGGTACATCCCTGGTCAATCGGGGTGTTCCGGTCCTGCAGGTGATTTGGGACCGCCTGCCAAATACCCTGTTATTAATGATTGCATCAGAAATTATCGTTATCCTGGGAGCGCTTTTGATCGGTATTTATTCGGCATTACGTCAATACTCCGTTTTTGACAATATCATTACCACGCTCCTGTTCATTGGCTATTCCATGCCGATATTCTTTATCGCATTGTTATCCATGTATGTATTTGCGGTGCTGTTCAAACGTTGGGGATTGCCTTACCTGCCGACGGTGGGCATGTTCGATCCTCAGGTTGGAAAAACGGTCGGTCAGGTCGCCTTGCACATGATCCTGCCGGTACTGAGCATGTCGATCGTCAGCTTTGCCTCGTACAGCCGTTATATCCGCAGCACGATGTTGGAGGTATTAAGCCAGGATTACATTCGAACTGCACGATCGAAGGGTCTGCATCGTTCGAATATCATATTCATTCACGCCTTGAAGAATGCATCACTACCGATCGTAACGGTGGTTGGCTTGGATTTACCTTTCCTGCTGGGAGGCGCGGTTGTCACAGAACGGATCTTCGCCTGGCCAGGCACGGGCAGGTTGTTCCTCGACCACGTCTCGCGCGGTGATCTACCGGTGGTGATGGGTATTCTGATGTTAATTGCCGTGGCAGTGGTTGTTTTCCAGATCATCACGGATGTCCTCTACGCCTGGCTCGATCCTCGCATCCGGTTTGATACATGAACGGTGAGTTTGCATGACAGCTGAAGGTATATCGATCCCCATCCTGGCTCCAGATGACTTGGAAGCTCCTCCACTTACCCTGGGTCAGCTTGTCTGGCGTCGATTTCGCCGTCATAAGCTTGCCATCTTTGGTGCAGTTGTTTTGATAATTTTATTCCTTTACTCCTTTGGAGGCGCCCTCTTTATTCCGGAGGATTATGCTAATTTTAATGACACTACCCAGCATCTTCAAGGTGTAAGCGTTCAGCATCCGTTCGGTACGGATACCATCGGCAGGGATGTCCTCGCCCGCTCAATCTATGGCGGTCAGATTTCCCTCCTGATCGGGTTGACCGCGGTGATTGTTGAAACCGGTCTCGGCATCCTGGTTGGCGCCCTTGCTGGTTATTATGGTGGGGTGATCGACAGTATATTGATGCGCATCACGGAAGCCATGTTAAATATCCCGGAGATATTCCTACTCATTGTGATGGCTAAGTTTTTTGGGGGAAAGATTTCCGGATGTGTCGATCTTCGGGCGAACGTTCAGTGGCAGTGTGGTCCTTATTGTTTTGATCATCGGCGGGACTTCATGGATGTACCTGGCTCGTATTGTCAGGGCGGAATTCCTGTCGTTAAAGGAGAATGATTTTGTCCTCGCAGCTCGTGCCACCGGCACATCGAATATGAGTATTATTTTTCTGCATATACTCCCTAACAGCATCGCCCCGATTGTTGTTACTGCCACACTCGGTGTGGCAAATGCGATCCTCTCAGAAGCGTACATCAGTTTTCTCGGCTTGGGTGTCCAGGCTCCAACAGCAACCTGGGGGAATATGCTGGACGGTGCCAACAACTACCTCGATACAGCCCCATGGTTGTGGTTTTTTCCGGGTATGCTCATTTTGCTGACGGTGCTTAGCATCAATTTTCTCGGCGATGGCTTGCGAGATGCTCTCGATCCTCGCAGCCGTACGGTATAACGGAGAAGCAACCCATGAGCTGCCTGTTGGACGTCAAGGATTTACGCACCCGCTTCCATACCCCTGAAGGGACGGTGTATGCTGTCAATGGCGCCTCTTTTCACGTGGACGAAGGTGAAACCCTGGCAGTGGTCGGTGAAAGTGGTTGCGGAAAATCTGTCAGCATGTTATCGGTTTTACAGTTGATACCGGTCCCCCCCGGAGAGATCGCCGGTGGAGTAGCTCTGTACCGCGGGCAGGACCTGCTAAAAAAATCCGAGCCGCAGATGGAACTGATCCGTGGGCAGGAAATCGCCATGATTTTTCAGGATCCGATGACCTCCCTTAACCCGGTGCTGACCATCGGCCGGCAGATCACCGAAACACTCCGCACGCATTTGAATATGGACCAGGTTTCTGCGGAGCGCCGGGCTATTGAACTGCTGGAATTGGTCGGACTCTCGGATCAGGCACGCTGCCTGGGTGATTACCCGCATCAATTTTCTGGCGGCATGCGTCAGCGTGTGATGATCGCGATGGCGCTGGCCTGTAATCCAAGTTTGTTAATTGCGGATGAACCAACCACAGCTTTAGATGTGACCATCCAGGCCCAGATCGTTGAGTTGGTGACCCAGATACGCAACCAGGTCAAAATGGCGGTCATCTGGATCACGCATGACCTGGGGGTTGTTGCGGGTATTGCCGACCGGGTCATAGTCATGTACGCCGGGTTTATCGTGGAGGAGGCTGGGGTGAACGAGTTGTATGACCACCCCTGTCACCCCTATACGATTGCACTCCTTGCTGCCTTGCCGCGTGTGGATCGCCGCCGGGACCATCGCTTGAAATCCATCCCCGGTGCTCCGCCCAGCCTGCTGGTGGAGCCGCATGGCTGTCCGTTTGCCCTGCGATGCGAATATGTCATCGATCGCTGTAAAGTGGAAAATCCTCCCCTGTTCCCGGTCGATCAGGATCATCACACCGTTGCCTGTTGGATAAACATGGATACTGGAGCCGGCAGATGAGTGAAACGTTGCCTCTAGTGCGGGTTGATAACCTGACCAAGCACTTCCCGGTCATGCGCGGCATCGTCATCCAGCGCAAGGTTGGAGCCGTCCGGGCTGTGGATGGGGTATCGTTCACCATCGATCGTGGTGAGACTCTTGGTCTGGTCGGCGAAAGCGGCTGTGGAAAAACCACTACCGGTCGCACCCTGCTTGGTCTTTACTCGGCAACTGCTGGTTCGATCGAAATTGACGGTCGCGATGTTCGATCAGCCCGCGGCAGGGAGATGCTCGCTATTCGCCGTACGGCTCAGATGATTTTTCAGGACCCCTATGCCTCGCTTAACCCGCGCTGGACGGTCAATTCGATCGTAAGCGAACCACTCAGAGTGCATAGATTGCTGAAGACCGAAGCTCAACGCATTGAACGGGTAAAGGAATTGATGGGACTGGTTGGATTGAGCGGTCGGCTGATCAACCGCTTCCCGCATGAATTTTCCGGTGGTCAGCGTCAGCGCATCGGCATCGCCCGGGCATTGGCGACTGACCCAAAATTCATCGTTTGCGATGAACCTATCTCTGCCCTGGATGTATCCATCCAGGCTCAGGTGGTTAACCTTCTTGAAGACCTGCAGGATCGGCTTGGCTTTACATATTTATTTATCGCCCATGACCTCAGCATGGTCCGCCACATTTGTGACCGGGTGGCTGTGATGTACCTCGGAGTGATGGCCGAAATGGCCGAACGGAACGAATTGTACGAGCACCCCCTCCATCCGTATACCATTGCGTTGCTTTCCGCTGTCCCGGTGCCGGACCCGCATAAAGACCGTGCCCGTAGACGGATCATTCTTACCGGAGACGTTCCCAGCCCGATAAATCCACCGTCCGGTTGCCGCTTCCATCCACGCTGCCCGCGGGCGGTAGAGCGTTGTAGTCACGAGGTCCCGGCGTGGAGGTCGGTTGCGCCCGGACATTTCGTCGTGTGCCACATGGTCTGAACAAAATGGGGAGGCCAATGATTGACCTTGGGGCTTTATTACGCGTTCCATGCGTTGAAGTTGAAATGGGTTTTGATATTTCCCCGGATGGAAGCAAAGTTGCCTATTCATGGAACCCCGACGGTCATTGGGAAATCTATGAACTCAGTTTTCCTGGTCCTTCAGAACCCAAACTGATTTCAAGCGGGCCGGGAGGTAAATTTCACCCGCATTATTCTCCTGATGGGCATTACCTGGCATTCGCAGTAGACCTGGATGGCAGCGAAAACTTCCACATTTACATGAAGGATGTAAATACCGGAGAGCAGCGCGAGTTGGCTCCGGAAATGGATTGTGCTCACCAGGCGTATTTTTCCTGGTCGCCGGATGCAACCAAGATCGCATTCATTTCAGATCAAAACGGACAGTTCAATGTATATGTTGTTCCAATTGACGGAGGTGAACCGCGTCTCGTTCTCGACGCCGGGCATCCCGCCTGGAAAGTACGCTGGTCGCCTGATGGGCAAATGCTGGCAGTTACCGTTGAAGCCGGAGGCATCGATTATGCGACTTTTATCGTTCCGTTGAACGGTGGTGCTTTTACACAAATTGCAGATGGCAATGGACCGATCGATGCTGGTCAGGCTTGCTGGTCTCCCGACAGTAAACATCTGGCATTTTCATCGGATTCAAAAGGCTTGAATAACATCGGGATTTACAATGTTTCCGACCATGGCATTTCATGGTTAACATCCGACGAGGGGGAGAAGCAGTACCCCAGTTGGTCGCCGGACGGACTTCGTCTGGCTTATGTGCTCAACCGTGGGACCATTTCGTGGTTGGCGGTTCAGGAATTAGGCAAGGAACCATCTCTATACCAGGTGGAACCGGGTGTCCATTACTGGCCTGAATTCACACCGGATGGCGGTCAGCTCATCTTTTGCTTCGATAATCCACGCAACCCGGATGACCTTTGGTCGCTGCATCTGGCTGATGGGAAGTTTACAAGGCTGACACATTCTCTCCCGAAGGAACTGGAGAACATGCAGTTAGTCATGCCGCAGGAGATAACGTATTCCGGTCTCGATGGCACGCCGGTTCCGGCACTTTTATTCGTTCCGCAGGTTTCTGAACCCGCCCCGGCAGTATTGATTATTCATGGGGGTCCCGACTGGCTGTTTGAAATGACATGGTACCCATTAATGGCGCACATGGTCAGTCGGGGGTGGGTGGTCCTGGCACCTAATTATCGCGGTTCCACCGGTTATGGGCGCGAATGGCAGGCTGCCAGCCGGTTTGATTTTGGGGGCGTTGACACGGATGATGTCGCCGCAGGTGCCCTCTATCTTCACCAGTTAAAGTTTGTCGACAAGATGCGCATAGGCATTACCGGACGAAGTCACGGTGGCTATCTCACTGCCTCCTGCCTGACCCGTTTCCCTGAGTTTTGGGCTGTCGGCTCGGCGGTTGTACCGTTCCTTAATTGGTTTACGAATCATGATGACATCCGTCCGGATCTTCGCCATTGGGATACGGAAAACTTTGGGGATCCGGTGAAAGATTATGATCGCTGGTATGAACGTTCGCCCGGCTTCTTTCTGGATCGAATTCGCGCTCCGTTGCAGTTGATCTGTGGAGGGAGTGATGTACGTTGCCCCGTCCGCGATTCCATCAAGGCTGCGGAAGAACTTCGAGAAATGGGGAAGGTAGTCGATTTTGTCCTTTATAAAGACGAAGGTCATATCTTCCTGAACATGAACAATATTCTCGATTCGGAGAATCGCCGTATCGCTTTCCTGGCGAAATTTCTTGAAGATCAGGTCTGACGGTTTTCGAAAATCATCATGATTGGGGGCTTGGTTTCATCGGAGGAACGGTATGATCCGTTTATCAATACTTGAGGATGACGAAGTTAAGTCAATTCACCAGGCAACCCTTCGTGTTTTAAGTGAGACCGGTCTTGTGCTCACAGAACGACGAAGTCGGGAGATCCTCACCGGTGCAGGTGCTAAGATCCGGGACGACCGTGTCCTCCTTCCAGCCGATTTGGTGGAAAAATGTATCGCTCTGGCAGGTAAGAAGACAACCATCCGCGGTCGCAGCGGAGTCATCAAGACCCTTGGTGACGGCAGTCTCTATTTTCACAATCTGGGTGGTGCACCGAATGTTTATGATGTACGCACTGGGAAACGCCGGTCTGCCACCATTCAGGACGTCCGGGATGCAACCCGCTTGTTGGATGCTCTGGAGAATTGCAATACCATCACCCCCTTCTTTACACCTACCGAAGTGCCCGGGGGAATAATGTCACTTGCGATGTACCGGCACGCCCTCCCTTATACGACCAAACCGTTGCAGGGACCTGGCGTTCAGTTTGCGTCCGAAGCCCGTTTGGCGGTAAAGATGGCTGAGGTGATCGGAAAGGCGTCCGAGGTATTGACCCTCTCTCTTTCACCGGTCAGCCCATTAAAGATTCCCGATCATGAAGCCGAGGCGATTATCGAAATCGCCCGATTGGGTATCGCCTTCGGACCTCTGCCTTGTCCCACATCCGGTACGACCGCACCGTTCTCCATATCGGGGGCTATTGTTCAGCAAAATGCTGAAGTCCTTGCTGCGCTGGTTCTGGCACAATTGGTAAATCCCGGGCTGCCTATGATCTACTGTGGTCGCCTGGCGATGATGGAACCTCGCACGGGTTTATCCGTCTGGGGTGGAGTGGAAATGGGATTGGCTTCCGCCGGGACAGTCCAAATAGGTCATTATTATGGTCTGCCTGTTAATGTATATGGTTTTTCCACCAATGCCCACAGCCTGGACGCACAGGATGGTTTTGAACGCGCTTTGAATGCAGCCATTCCTGCCCTGGCAGGCGCAGATGAATTATCGGGTATCGGTGAGATGGAGGCTGGTGTGATGGGTTCATATGCCCAGATGGTCGTGGATAACGAATTTGCTGGTTCAATTATCCGGATGCGCGCCGGGTTTCCCACCGATCAGGATGCGCTCGCAGTCGAAGTGATCGCTGCCGTCATGGATGGTTCTCATAATTTCCTCGGTCAGAAACACACGATGAAACACCTAAAGTCTGGTGAAGTCTATCTCACCCGCCTGGCAGAACGCGGGTCGTGGGATAGCTGGGAAAAGGGGGGTCGGGTTGGATTGGTCGAACGCGCGCAGGTAGAAGCCGAACGGATCTTGCGTGAGCATAGGGTTGAGCCGCTGAATTCTGCCCAGGAACGGGAGTTGGATGATTTAATGGTCGCAGCTCAAGCTGAATTGGTAGCCTGATAGATGAACGTTGTTGATGATCCTTCCATGAGCTGATGATGACAATAATCTTATCCATTACGCATAGCCATTATCGGTGCCAATAAAAGAGGTGATATGCTAAAAAAAGCCCGTAACATGCAGCAGCAATTGAGTGATTGGCGGCGTGACTTCCACATGCACCCGGAACTTGGTTTTAATGAAATCCGTACTTCGACGAAACTGGCGGAGATCATGGAGCAATTGGGATATCGTGTCCGCCGGAATGTGGGGCGTACCGGTCTGGTCGCAGATCGTGGGAATGGTTCGCCCGTTATCGCCATTCGAGCCGATATGGATGCCTTGCCGCTCGTGGAGACCAACCAGGTTTCTTATGTTTCCCAAAATACCGGTGTTACCCACGCTTGCGGGCATGACGGGCACATGGCAATGGCGCTTGGTGCAGCCTCGCTGCTTGAACTTGAGAACTTTCCCGGAACGGTGCGTTTCCTTTTCCAACCTTCCGAGGAAGTCGGAGATGCGGAAGGGTTGAGCGGAGCACCCCGCATGGTCGAGGCGGGTGCCATGGATGGTGTGGATATGATCCTTGCCGCCCACGTGGAGGCGACTGCGCCAGCCGGATTTATTCGAATAAAATCCGGACCGGCTTCAGGCGGGGTCGATTCATGGTTCGCTGAGATTATTGGAAAGGGTGGTCATGGAGCCCATCCGGCACAAACGATCGACCCATTTTATATTTCCGCCCATGTTATTTTGGCGTTGGATGCGATAATTTCCCGGCGTATGGATCCGTTCAAGCCGGCGGTGGTCAGCGTAGGGTCTGTCAATGGTGGCTTCACCGAAAATGTCATCCCGGAGCGGGTAAAAATCACTGGCACCCTCCGGTACCTTGAGAAATCGGTTCAGGAACAACTTCACGCAGAGATCCGGCGTGCCTTCGAGATCTCCCGTCCTCGGTGGGAACTACGAACTCAAGTTTGAGTTGGGAACTCCACCAATGGTTAATTCTCCTCAAGCGTCCGACCTGATCACCAGGGTCGCCAAAGAATTGATCGGTGAGGAAAACATGCTGCCCTGGAAGGAAGAACTCGGAGCGGAGGATTTCGGCAGTTTCTTGGATCTTGCTCCTGGTGCCATGTTTGCCATTGGAACTGATAATGACAAACTCAGGCGGTTCCTGCACAGCCCGGATTATGATATGGATGAGACTGCCTTGCCGGTTGGTGTCGCGATTTTTACAGAAGCAGCTTTGCGGTTTTTACGCGGGCAGATTTAAACTTCCGGGTAATTTCACCTTGGTACGGTATTCCCACCAGGTTGTCCGCCCTCGATCATTCGAGTACAACCGCCCCATTTTCTGCTCGACAAATATAGATATCAGGCTTGATTCCGGTTCTCTTGAAATAGCCCTCTGCCAGTCCTTTTGAAAATTCATTGGTAGCTTCTTCTGCCACCAGGTTAACCGTCCAGCCTCCGAAACCTGCGCCGGTGAGACGCGCTCCATAACAACCGGATAATTCCCACGCCACCTCTCACCATTGCATCTAGTTCAGGCGAAGAGACTTCGTATTGATCGCGCAATCCTACATGGCATTCATTCATCAATCTGCCGAACTGGATTATGTCTCCGGCCTCGATATATTTTCTCGCCTGGCGTGTCCTTTCGATCTCGCCAACGATATATGCGGCTCGTTTCTTCACTATGTCAGGAAGTCGCCCAGCATATTGGCTGAAGTCGTCTGGACTCACATCCCTTAGCGAATGGATCTCGGGCAGGTATTCCTTAAGGACGCGAACAGCCTCTTCGCAGGTGCTTCGCCGGTCGTTGTACGCACTTCCCGCCAGTGAACGGGACCGGGTCGTATTAGCTATCACGATGGATATCTGTTGCGGGAGGGCGAATGTTTGCCACGTCAGGGAACGGCAATCGAGGAAAAGGATGCGATCTTTCACCCCGCAAGCTGATGCGAATTGATCCATGATCCCGCAATTTACACCCACGTATTGGTTCTCAGCCCGTTGTCCGATCTGTGCCAGCTGCATCGCAGGGATTTCCAACCCGCCAGTTTTTCCCAAGCTATTCCAAAAACCATTTCGACCGAGGCTGACGAACTGAGGCCGGCAGACCGGGGCACGCTGGAAGAGAAAACGGCATCCATACCAGGTGCCTCGAGCATGTCGAGATTTAGACTCCACTGCATCCCCGCCGGATAGAGTTCCCGCAGCCTCGCAAGGGATTGCCTTTGCATGTATTTTTTTCTATTATCGTTTGATCACTGAAACGGGTTTCCGTTCCCATGTCTATCGCCATGATCGTGGATATTGGCGACTTGGAAGCCCGGCAGGCGAGCATCGTATCCCGGTCTATCGCCACCGGGAGCACAAACCCTTCATTGTAATCAACGTGTTCACCCAGTAAATTCACTCTGCCTGGCGCCCGAACGATAAGATCCGGCTCAGAGTTAAAACGTTTTCGAAATGCAGTCACGACGAGCTGACGCAGATCCACTTAAACCTCGAAAAGCAGATATTTCATAAAAAATGGGGTAAAGGTTGCTTCTTCAGTTAATTCTATGTATTGGATGGTGCGGGCGATCCTTTCGGCATCCGCCCGTTTTTCGACTGAAAGCAGCATTTGCTTGGCGCCGACGCCTGCTGCATTGCCTACTTGTTGGAAGCGTTCCATCGGAATGGGCGGGAACATGCCCGTTCGAACTGCCGATCGCAGGTCGAGGTAGGTACCGAAAGCCCCGGCTACTTTGAACCCATCCAGGTCCGATAAGGACAATCCGGCTTTAGCCAGCAGGACCTCCACTCCCGAACGGATGGCAGACTTCGCCAATTGAATCTCGTGCACATCCTTGCGTGTAACCACCAAGTCACGTCCCAAGCCGGTTTTTACCGCCGGTACAAGCACTGTCTCAGAACCAAGTCCGCTTTGCCAAACTCCTGTAGGCTTGATCAGGTTTCCGTCTTGCAGTGCAGCCACCATATCCAGGATGCCGGATCCGCATATGCCAACCGGGGGTTTATTCTCGATGCTTTGCCACTGGAACTCTAATTCATGCCAGCGGACACGCTCGATCGCCCCGGGTGCTGCCCGCATTCCTTCGCGGATGTGGGCGCCTTCGAAGGCAGGACCCGACGCACAAGAACAGCAACTGACTTTACCCAGCGTGATCAGGCTGATCTCGGTGTTAGTACCGATATCCAGTGCGATCAAGTTATGTTTGGATTTCCATGCATCGGTTGCCAGGAGCATTGATATGTGATCGGCACCGACATAACCTGCGATGACAGGTGGCAGGTACACAAACGATCCTTCCAAAAGATTGAGACCAAGCGTTGAAGCAAGGATGCGCAAAGGTTTCGTTGTGGCGGGTAGAAAAGGTGCCTGTCCAAGTTGTGCGACAGGCAGCCCTGCCAGCAGGTGATGCATGACAGTATTCCCGACCAGGACTGCGTCCTGAACGTCATTAGTAGTGATGGATGCTTCTGCACACATGTCATCCAGCATCTTGTTCAGGGTAGCGATTAAGATGGTCTGTAACGTTTTCGCACCATTATTTTCCCTGCTGGCATATGCGATCCGGCTGATCACATCTTCCCCGTAAGCTACTTGCGGATTCATCGCACCCGCCTTGGCAGCCGTTTTCCCGGTCGTCAGGTTCACCAGGTAGGCGGCTAATTTTGTCGTGCCAACGTCTACCGCCAGACCGTATGCTCCCGGTGTAGTCACTGCCGGGTGCAGGGAAAATTCTGTCTCGATCCCCTCCACCTGCAATCGTTGAGCAGTCGTCAATGATTCAGGCGGAATGTCCAGCTTAACATCGCTCAACGGTTCCGCCTGGCAAGCTAACCGTATTCCGGCGGCAAGGTCGGCTTTACTCAGTACGGCTTCCTCAACCAGCGTAATGGGAGTTAATGTGCCGGAGGCCAGGCGTACCCGGCATTCTTCGCAGGTGCCGGCACCGCCGCAAACTGACGCCAAACCCACCCCCGCAGCCTGGGCTGCAGCCAGTATGGTTTGACCGGGTTGGATGGTTGTTCGTCGCCCGAGTGGTTCAAAATCGATCCGGAAGATTTCAGGCATGCCTGTATCGGCAGCTTTCTCTCAGACCGCAAACCTCACATGGATCCGCTTGCGACATTTCCGGTCCAATTCCGACCACGAATGAGATGGATTTTTTTGGGAGCATCATTCCGCCCGATGTCAGGCTGATGCCGATCTTGGCTGCCTCTAACATGGCAAAGATTTGCGGCTGACCGATATTGACTGGCCAATCGGACTCGCCCGGGCTCAGCGGTGTCGAGGCGGTCAGACCCTCTGGCTCGACTTTATCTGCAATTCGCTGGCAAATTTGCTGGCCAAGATGTTCGACCGCGGCGTTTCCAAGACCATCAATGGCCATTGCTGTCAACGGATCTGTGGAAAACAATCGATTGGATGCCTGCTCAAGTTCCCCCCCAATGGTACATAATACGGCTATCACACGCTTTGCACCTGCCAGGTGCCGGGTAACCAATGGACCAGTTAATGAAAGGTAGGAGTCCAGCAGGATACGATCGTGACGATGTTCCTTCACTGTCATCTCCTGCACCAGTACCGCCGGGTGGAGCAGATTTTTACTTTCGGTCAGCGTGTGTTCTGCCGTCTTTACCAGTGCCGGTTTTCTTGCACGGATTTTTTCCGGGTCGGCACCCTGGCCTCGTAAAATGTCGTCAACTTCTAGCGTTAGATCAAGATTATTCCAGTTTTCCATGGAAAGGATTTTACTCCTGTTTAATAAATTCTCTTTACCACGGGAAAGATCTCAATAAGATGAATTCAGACACGCCTTGATAATTAAGGTTTCAGGATTGGGTAAATAAAGAGAAATGTCCTTTAGATGATGACCAAATGGTACCTGCAAATAGCACACTGTCATTATATAATGAATGGACCACGTAAGTCTTTAAAACTCAATAGACTATAAAAAAGGAATCTCTGATGCAGCTTGAATTGACACACCAAGGTTCTCTGCTAAATCGGGATGGAAGCCTCAGCCAGGTTGGCTGGTCGCGCCAACCTATCCTGGAATGCAACCTCCAATTTGCCCACTTTTACACACTCCGACCTTTCCAAAAATTCAGGATTAAACGATGGGATTATTATGCATTCTTTTCCAGGCACGGTTTCTTCTCTGCTACGATCGCAGACCTGGGGTATGCTGGTAATATTTTCGTTTACACCATGGATTTTGACACCGGAGAACTGCATGAAGAGGGCTTGGTAATTCCGCTCGGCAAAGGGATCATCCTTCCGCCTGATAGCACAGCCGGCGATAGTCATTTTGAGAATAAAAAAGTCCGGTTGGATTTTCGTGTGAAATCCGACACTCGCCTCGTTTCCGTTTCATGGCCAGGTTTCAATAACGGTCAAGGATTGTCCGCCGATCTCACGCTCGCCTGCCCACCGGGTTATGAATCAATGAACATCGTCATCCCAATTGGTGAAAGGCGCTTTTATTACAATCGTAAGATAAATTGCATGCCCGCTAGTGGTGTGATCAAATATGGCTCCCGGGTTGATAACCTGGACGCTGGTAGCTGTCTTGGTTCCCTCGACTGGGGTCGTGGCGTCTGGGAATATCAATCCTACTGGAATTGGGCCAGTGCTTCGGGTTTTCTCGCGGATGGAAGGACGTTTGGGTTGAACCTGGGCTGCGGCTTTGGTGACCTGTCAAAGGCTGGCGAGAATGCTTTTATCCTCCAGAAATCGTGTTCATAAATTGGAACAGGTAAAATTCGACTACATTTCAGGTGATTATATGAAACCCTGGACGTTCACCGATGCCGATGGACGTCTGGATCTTTTATTCAAACCCTTCAAGGATCGGACCGCCACGACAAACCTGGGCATTATCACCAGTAATGTACACCAGATGTTTGGTCATTACAGCGGCAGGGTCATCGCCGACGATGGTGAAGTCATTGAAATAGCGGACCTGGTTGGTTTTGCAGAAGAACACCGCGCAAAATGGTAATCAATATCGAAAAGAGGCCACAATGACACAAATTGAACAGCAACCACAAACGGGAACGATTGGTACGGTTGTTAAAGAGCAGCCTAAAGCAATCGCTTTGCCTGGAAAGATTTGGGTTGCCATTATTCTCCTTGCTTTCTCTGGTCAACTCGCCTGGGGTGTGGAGAACCAATTCTTCAATACCTATATGTTCGATAAGATCAAGCCTGACCCGCGGCCCATCTCATGGATGGTGGCAGCCAGCGCGATCGCAGCCACGTTGACAACGATTTTAATGGGAACGTTATCTGACCGCACTCGCACACGATGGGGAAGGCGGCGGCCTTTTATCCTATTCGGATACCTTGCCTGGGGTGTTTTCACTGCTGCATTCCCGCTGGCGGCTTTCTTCAGGCCGGTAACGCTGGCAATCGGAATGGCCATTCTTTTCGATTGTGTGATGACCTTTTTCGGGTCAACGGCGAACGACGCCGCACTCAACGCGTATATTACTGATGTGACTACAAAAAATAATCGCGGTCGGGTGATGGGAGTGGTGGAAATTCTTACCTGGGTGGCTATCCTGATCGTTTATGGTGGCGCCGGCATCATCATTCAGAATTTGGGTTATTTTGCATTCTTTTATATCATTGGCGGTCTGGTCTTCTGCTTGGGTTTGATTGGAAGTTTCTTCATTCACGAAGACAAGACTCTTGATAAGCCGTCAGGAACATACTGGGGTCAAATTGCTGATAGTTTTCGTTGGAAAAACCTGGTTGAAAACCGGAATTTCTTCCTGGTCTTGATGGGAATTTCCTTGTGGGCGATCGCGCAAAATGTTTTCTTTCCCTATCTTATGATTTATCTTCAGCATTACATAAAGCTCGATACCATGAGTTCAACCATCACGATTGCAGTCTCGATTCTTGTGGGAGGCATTGCTTTGGCTTATCCACTTGGCTTGTTGATCGATCGGTGGGGTCGGAAACCGGTTGCATTGATCGCCATCGCCGCAGAAATGATTGGTTTGTTACTTTTCTCAATCTCTAGGTCCGTCATACCCTTGGTGATCACCGGCATCCTCTGGTTGATGCCAATGACTGCCTGGACGATCGCAACGGGTACCTGGTCCAAGGATCTCTTTCCGGAAGATAAGCGCGGTCAGTTTGCAGGTTATTACCTCTTCTTTTGGGTCATGTTACCGATGATCCTGGGTCCGCTGACTGGAGGATGGCTGGGCACCCATTTTGGTATCCCGACGATCATCGATGGTCAGGCTGGCTTTATCCCCACGCCGATTATTTTCCAGGTGGCGGGTGTCGCCACATTACTCGCTTTCATCCCCTTGCTGTGGGCAAAAGATCGAAAGCTTTAAATTCCTTTTTCGCCATTGATTTACCCCGAATACTAAAAGAGCGAAAAAACACTATGACCTGGAGACCAGTCCCCGGAAACATCATGACCCGCTGGGCGGCGGATATTACTCCTGAGAATGCCTGGCGGGAATACCCCCGTCCGCAAATGATACGATCAGAATGGCAGAATCTAAATGGCTTATGGGACTATGCCATCGTGCCGGTTGAACAGGAAACCCCGGGTGGTTTTGATGGGTCGATCTTGGTTCCATATCCGGTGGAGTCTGCTCTTTCAGGTGTCAAGCGGGTGGTGAAGGCAGACCAGCGGATTTTTTATCGGCGGATTTTTGCGATCCCGACTGCCTGGCAGGGAAAGCGTATCCTTCTCCACTTCGGCGCAGTGGATTGGGAAGCGTCCGTAACAATCAACGGTCAATACCTGGGAAGCCATCGTGGCGGTTACCTCCCGTTCTGGTTTGACATCACCTCGTCCCTTCAGCAAGGCGACAACGAACTGGTTGTCTCCGTCTGGGATCCGACCGACACATTCTGGCAGCAACGGGGAAAACAATCCTTGAATCCCAGGTCCATCTGGTACACAGCAGTATCGGGCATTTGGCAAACCGTCTGGCTGGAACCGGTACCGGAGAGATTTATTTGCGGACTTAAGATTACTCCCGATATCGATTCTGGAACGGTTGGCATTAAGGTTAATCTGGCTGGCAGCGGTACAGGTCATGGAGAAATTACGGTTGATGTGAGCGATGAAGGCAGCCTTTTCAACTCGCGTCCATGCAGATGTGGCAACTGGTCAGGTCACATTGCCAATGCAATTCTCTAAGTTATGGAGTCCTGATTCACCCCATTTATATGATCTGTCTGTCTCGATTGGAGATGATAAGGTCTTGGGTTATTTCGCGATGCGCAAGGTAAGTGTCGAGAATGGTCGCCTTTGCCTGAATCATCAACCTTTTTTCCAGATTGGCCCTCTTGATCAGGGTTATTGGCCGGATGGTTTATACACACCACCCAGTGACGAAGCCATGCTCTGGGACTTGCAGCTCATTAAACGCCTGGGTTTTAACATGCTCCGCAAGCATGTTAAGGTGGAGCCGGCAAGATTTTATTCTTATTGCGACCGGCTCGGTTTGATCGTCTGGCAGGATATGCCTAACGGTGGGAAGATTGTTGGAGATATTCCCACGTTCATTGCCCTGGCACTCGGCTCACGACGGCATGATTCGAGTTATCGTCCTGCCGGTCGGAATGAAAGATGATTCTCGCGAAAATTTCTTATATGAGCTGAAAGAGTTGGTGGATCACCTGTACAGCTTCGCTTGTATCGGGATGTGGGTGCCTTTCAATGAAGGTTGGGGACAGTACGACGCGAACAAGATAGCGGGCTGGCTGCGCAGTTACGATCCAACCCATCCGATCGACCATGCCAGTGGATTCTATGATCAGGGTGGCGGAGATGTAAAGAGCCTGCACGTATACTTTAAAAAGTTACCTGTCATAAAGCCTGAAAAGGAACGAGCCTGGATCATCTCGGAATTTGGTGGTTTAGGTTGTAAAAGCGAACAGCATCTTTGGAACCCTCTAAAAGTCTTTGGATATAAAAAGTATTCCAGTTTTGAATTATTAACAAATGCGTTCTTGGATTTGCTCAAGAGTGAATTGCAACCATGCATACAGGCTGGTCTTTCCGCTGCGGTATACACTCAACTGACTGATGTCGAGATCGAACTCAATGGGTTCGTGACCTACGACCGCACGATCGAGAAGATGGACTTTGGAAAAGTTCGTGAGGCGCTCGATCAAATATCGCCCGGATTACCACCTTCACCCGGAAACGATTGAATCAGAATAACGGTTTGGGGAACAAGACGGTCAAGTGAAAAGAATATAGTGCAACTGCCGGTCATTCGATGGTCATTTCATCGGGTAAAGCTTCCCGATGGGGCTTTTAAGCACTCATAATATAGTGACAAATGTCACATTGAATAGCATTACGATTCAATCTATAATAAATCTTGGGAGCGCTCCCAAAGATATCCGTTTTACCTCAATTTAAACGCGTTTTTTGAATAATTCTTATCCCACCTTGGGATATTTCTTAGACACGTCGTGGGAGCGCTCTCAAAAGACGATACCCATGCCACTTACGCTCGAAGACATTGCACGGCTCAGTGGTGTCTCCCGGTCAACAGTTTCCCGGGTCATTAACGGTGATGTTAATGTGAGGGAAGCGACGCGCACCAGGGTTTTGGATATTATTCAGAGCCACAATTTTCAACGTAATTTGGCAGCCCGCGGTCTCGCCGCCGGACACACCAACACCATCAGCCTGGTTATTCCGGCAGCTGTCTCAACCCTCTTTGTTGATCCCTATTTTCCCCAGCTCATCCAGGGTGTTACTACCGCTTGCAACGCCCATGATTACACCGTCATGCTCTGGCTCGCCGAGCCGGAATATGAACGGCGTATGATTCGCCAGATCCTTCATAATGGATTGGTGGATGGGGTGATCGTATCGTCGACCCTGATGAACGATCCGCTCGTGTATTCCCTGCACGAAAGCAAGATGCCTTTCATTCAAATTGGTCGTCATCCCACTCTCGATGTCAACTCAATAGATGTGGACAATGTCCAGGCGAGTCGGGAAGCAACTCTTCACCTGTTGCGCTTGGGTCGGAAAATGGTCGCAACAATCACCGGACCGCAAGACCAGATTGCCGGGTTTGACCGTCTCCATGGCTACCAGCTTGCTTTACAGGAACGACACCATCCTTTCCAGCCGGAATTGGTTTCGGAGGGAGATTTTAGCGAACCGAGCGGATATACTGCCATGCTGCGGTTATTACCGCTTAAGCCCGATGCGGTTTTTATCGCCAGCGATATGATGGCGGTCGGCGCCATCCGGGCGATCCGGGAGGCAAATCTCAGTATCCCCGAAGACATAGCCATTATTGGGTTTGATGATGTTCCATCAGCATCGAAGACGGAACCTGCTCTGACGACCGTCAGGCAACCCATTCGTGCCATGGGTGCCCTCGCTGTGGATACCCTGATCGATATCATTTCGCGGCCGGGGTCAGAAACCCGGCATATTTTGATCGCCACTGAATTGGTGATACGCTCATCGTGTGGTACTTTAAAATTCACACCTGAAGGAGGTGATGACAGGACAAAAAGCACATTTGATTCGTTTGTTCCAACGTCCAATCATGTTAGAAACTGAGTCGGTAATCCTGCCGACGAAAACAAATTCTGTTTAGGAGGATGAATGAGTAAGAAACTGTCAATTTTGGTTGCATTCCTCGTAACAGCAACCATGATCCTGAGCTCCTGCGCTCCCGCAGCTACGCCAACCCAGGCTCCCGCTGCTCCCGCAACGAGTGTTCCTGTGGTTCAACCGACTGCGGTCCCGACGGATGATCCCAATGCGCTGCCCCGCGATAAGACCCTTTATTTCAATGGACAGCAGTGGGGCGCGGTTGTATGCTGGAACCCCTATTCTTCCAGCTGCAACAATGCAATGGTGCTTGCCCAGCAGGATAGTGCCCGCGTTACCATGTTTGAAACCCCGTACCTGTATGACATGCTCGATGGCCAGGTATATCCTCTGCTCGCAGATGGTCCGTATACGTGGAACGATGCGCATACTGAGATCACCTTCAAGCTGAAAGCCGCCGCCCATTGGAGCGATGGTACCCCGGTTACCGCAGATGATGTTGCCTATACTTGGGATTCCAACGTCAAGTACGCGACAACTGTTGGTGCCAGCAACCAGGACTTCATCGATAGCATTACCGCCGTCGATGCTCAGACTGTCTTGATCAAGGCCAAGCTTGGTGCCGATGGCAAAGCAGTCAATCCACTGGTGGTAGCTGCTTATGTTTCCAGCAACTATGTCATCCAGAAAGCCTGGACTCAGAAACTGGAAGCTCGCTCCGCTGATGCTACTGCCTTCAAGGCCGATGTAGCGGATGACGTCGTTTTCTCTGGTCCCTATTCCAAATACTTCGCTGATGAGACCAAGGTTGTCATGGTTCGTGATGACAATTATTGGGGCCAGGATGCCTCCATGTTTGGCAAGCTGCCCATTCCAAAGTACCTGGCGCATACCATCTTCAAGGATAATGCCGCCGGCTCAATTGCTTTGGCCCAGGGCGAAGTGGATGTCAGCCAGCAGTTCAACTCCAATATTCAGGTCCTTTGGCTGAACTATGCACTGCCCGTTTCAACATACCTTCCCGATCCGCCCTATGGAATTGGCGCCAGCCTCCCGACCGCCTTCTACAATCTGAAATCCTATGGTTTGGACCAGGTTGCAGTTCGCAAGGCTATTGCCATGGCAGTTGACTATCCCACCATCATTTCCAATGCCATGACCAACCAGTCAGCTACCTTCGACCAGGTTCCTCGTTCGCTGATGAACCCAACTCCAGGTGAGCAGGCTCTCTATGATCATGCCGCCGTTGCAGATTTACAGTGGGCTGGCAATGACATCGAAGGCGCCAAGAAATTGCTCGATGCTGCTGGTATTACCGTTGGTGCTGATGGCTTCCGCCAGTACAAGGGTCAGACCCTGCACTACGTAGCCACCTGCCCGAACGGCTGGTCCGACTGGCAAGCCGCTATGGAAGTGGTTGCTGCTGCTGGTAAGAAGATCGGCATTGACATCACGACCAACTATCCTGAATGGGCCGTTTATCAGACCGTCGTCACGAAATCTGATGCACCGCTGCCCGCTGGATATGACATCTTCATGATGTGGAGTGATGGTGCTGGCCCGACCCAGCCGTGGTCACGTATCCGCCACTTGATGAGCTCTGAATTCAATGGTTTGGCAAGCAACTGGAACGGCAACTGGGGTGGTTATGCCAATCCGGCCGCCGATGAATCTGATCAAGGCGATCCCCGGCTGAGACCGATCCCGCCAAGCTGAAGGCCGATTACACCGAACTGGTCAAGATCTATCTGACCGATGTGCCTTCCTTCACGCTCATGTATCGACCCCAATCGTTCCATGCAGTGAACGAGAGTGTCTGGACTGGCTTCCCCCACGAGGGTGATGGAACCAATCCGCCCGTCCCGCCGCTTGATCTGACTGACGGTTGGAGCATTGCAGGTTTGTATAACCTGACGTTAGTTGCTAAGTAATTCGTGATCTGGTAAGGACAGCCATGTTCCGCCAACCCGGGGAACATGGCTGTTATCTGTTAGAAACGATTTTTGCGCTATTTGCGGTCTCTTCGTCAATGTTTTGAATTTCTGGGCGACATCTTATCCCGGAAATAGCACCCCACTGCAATTATGGATTAATGTTATCTGAAAAGTGAGAATGTCACTAGAACTTATGATGCCTATCACTGGATGTCTGTTCCAGATTGTTTTAGACTAATAGATAGAGATTTGGTAAAGAATTGACGAACAAGGTGGCTCATGGCTGATATGAACAATCAATTCGAGGAGGTGTTGCTTTGAAGGGATACCGTAGATATGTTTTGAACAAGCTGGTTTGGTTTCTGCTCACCTTTATTTTCGCCTTCCTCTTGAATTTTATACTGCCCCGCCTGATGCCGGGAGATCCCGTCTCAGCCATTGTTGCGCACTTGGCTCAGGGTATGACCAATTCAACTGGTGTCCAGAAGATCTATCAGCAATATGCGGATCTGTTTGGCACCAACAAGCCCATGATCGATCAGTTCTTTATTTACTTGACCAATGTTTTCCATGGTAATTTCGGTTATTCCTTCAGCCAATACCCCAGGACGGTTGTGGACGTTCTCAAATCATCCATCTTGTGGACGATCTGTCTGCAGTTTCCGGCTATTATCGTCGGCTGGTTGATCGGTAATGTTCTCGGCGCACTGGCAGCTTATATTAAGGGCGGGTTCGATAAAGTCCTGATGCCCATTAGTATTTTTGTTAGCAACTTCCCGCAATTCGGCATGGCGATCATCTTACTCGTTATATTCGGTGTCACATTAAAATGGTTCCCCGCTAGTGGAGGATATGGGTTTGACCTGCTTCCCAACTGGAGTTGGAGATTTGTTTGGTCGGTCTTTACCCATTACCAATTGCCGTTCTGGTCGATCGTGATCATCGCGATCGGTGGTCAGGCGATCGGAATGCGCTCCATGTCCATCTATGAATTGAATGCAGATTACGTTAAATACAGCCGCTTCCTGGGCATCAAGGATTGGAAGATAGTCGGCTATGTGTTTCGCAATGCCATGCTCCCGCAGGTGACCGGTCTGGCATTGTCCATTGGGACCATGGTCGGTGGTGCGCTGGTCGCGGAGATCATCTTCAGTTATCCTGGTCTTGGAGTCACTCTATTGCATAGTGTTTTGGGACAGGATTACCCCCTCATCTCGGCTTCCTCGTTGATCATCACCGTCATGGTCTTGATTGCAACCTTTGTTGTTGAACTTCTTTATGGGTTTATTGATCCACGCATCAAAGCGACCCAGGCGGATTAGGAGCAGCCATGAAACATACCTTAACACAGATCTTTCACTCTGGAAAATTCGTGGTTGGCTTTTGTATTTTTATGGCAATGCTTCTGTTCGTGTTGATATATCCCCTGATTGTCCATGATGCTCCATTGGGTATCATCGCGGCAGGGAACCTTCTTCCCCCCCGGGATCTATGTTAATACGTATGACACGATCCACTCTCCAACGACATACATTCTTAATCTTGACAATGCTGCGACCAAGCGTATAGAGAATAAACTGAGTAATGACGATCGAATTGCCATGAAGGAGTGGCTGGTCGCAGATGGTATCCCGGCAGACCAGATCGATATCTCCGACACCGCTGACCTCCTTGGTCAATGGGAAGCAAATTTCGACCCCAATAAAAGTATTCCTGGAATGACCTTTTCAAAGCAGAGATTTTACCAACGGTTGGATATTTCTCTTAAAGGTTTGCTATCGACTGAAGCGGCGATAATTGCTGAGACAAATCCACAAACCGGTACCGTCCAACAGTCTGGTCTCGTGAACCAGACAGACTATGTAAATATCAATGATGTAGCAAATGTTCGCGTTTTACCCCTTGGAACCGATAACTTCGGCAGGGATGTCCTGACGGAGCTGGTAAAGGCTACCGCGGTATCGCTGCAAATTGGCCTTGTAGCCGGTATCATTGCGACCGTGATCGGTCTGACTCTGGGACTGTTGGCAGGCTATATCGGCGGTGTGGTGGATGATGTAATTATGTTTTTTACCAATCTTTTTACGGTCATCCCAACATTCGTTTTGTTGATCCTTATCTCCTTTAGTATTGGTCAGGAAAAACGCGGTGCCAATGTCATTGCTATGGTGATCGGTTTCACAGCGTGGTTTTGGACTACCAGGGCTGTGCGTGCCCAGGTCGTTTCGCTCCGTAATCGCGACCATGTCAATTTGTCCAAATTATCCGGGCACTCGATTTTCCGCATCATACTCAACGATATCCTGCCATACATTGCATCGTATGTTGTCATGGCATTCATTCTACAGATCTCCTCGGCTATCCTCAGCGAAGCCGGGCTTTCGATCCTTCGATTGGGACCTCGGACATCCGATGTGCCGACATTGGGCCTGATGATGAACTGGGCGATGATCTATCAGGCAGAAATCCTGGGAAAATGGTGGGCGTATTTCCCCGTATTGATCGTTATCGCTGCGGTGACATTCTCGATGAATCTCATGAATACAGGTCTGGACCACGTATTCAATCCGGCATTGAGGGACTAGGTGGTGAGTATGTCAAATGTGATTTTAGAGGTCAAAGATCTGACGACGAAATATGTCACCCGGTTCGGTGAGGATGTTTATGCGGTTGACCACGTATCTCTGAAAGTTGAAGAGGGTAAATCCGTAGGAATTGCAGGAAAATCCGGCTGTGGAAAATCCACCTCGCGCTCAGCCTGATGGGGTATTACTTCGCACCTCTCCACTACACCAGTGGGGAAATCGTCGTTGATGGAAAAAATATTTCCTCCTTGCAGCCGGATGATATCCGTAAAAATATTCTGGGTACGGAGATATCCTATATTCCGCAATCCGCAATGAATGCTCTGAACCCCACCCGCAAGATAATTAACTTCATTGAAGATGTTATGGAAGCACATCATCCATACTCCAAGAAGGATATTTATGACCTTGCCAGGGAATCGTTTGAAACCCTTGGTCTTCCAGTAGAGGTCCTGCAGAGATATCCTGTTGAACTTTCTGGTGGCATGAAACAGCGGACGGTCATCGCGATTTCAGTGATCCTCTGTCCAAAAGTGCTGATAGCTGATGAACCTTCATCCGCTCTGGATGTCACTTCTCAGAAGATGGTCATTAAAATGCTGCGGGATTTAATGGAAATGCAGACCATTAAATCGATGATATTCATCACACATGAACTTCCCCTGCTGTACAATGTTACCGACGATATCATGGTCATGTACGCCGGGCAGATCGTGGAGAAGGGTACCGCTAAAGAAGCTGTTTTTGATCCGCTCCATCCATACTCCAAAGGTCTCATGGGGTCGATCATCGTGCCCGAGAGTGGCTTGCGAGATGTAAAACTGGCTGCCATTCCCGGTGTTCCCCCGAATCTTAAAAACCCCCCGCCGGCATGTCGGTTTGCCGAACGTTGCAAGTACGTCCAACCGGAGTGTATTGTTCACCCCATTTCAATGCACGATATCGGTGGCGGCCGGTATTACCGCTGCATTTTTTCCGAAGAACATTTGAGAGAGGCATACAAAAATGGCTGAAGATAAAAAATTATGCTTGAGCGGTAAAGGGTTATCGAAGGTTTTTGGGCTCGGTCGTAATAAATGTTGCGCCGTCGATAATGTCGATTTCGATTTTTACGAAGGCGAGATAGTCTCTATCGTTGGTGAATCCGGCAGCGGGAAGACAACCCTGGCTAAGATGCTGCTGGGATTGATAAATCCCACCGGAGGGGAGATTTATTTCCAGGGCAAGTTGCGCGATATCAGCACCCAGAAGAAAAAACAGGAATACTGGAAAAACATCCAGGCAATTTTCCAGGACCCATACTGTTCTTACAACATATTCAGCAAGATTGATTTGGTCCTCTTGGATTGTATCAATATGCGAGGTGGTAAGAAACTTCCAAAAGAGAAAAAAGTGGAAATGATGGCAGAGGCTTGCAGCTTTGTCAACCTGAAGTTTGACGAGATGACCAATAAGTATCCTTTTGAACTCTCGGGTGGACAGATGCAGCGCTTGATGATCGCGCGGATATTCCTTCTAAAACCCAAGATTTTGTTGGCAGACGAACCGACCTCCATGATTGATGCATGCTCCCGGGCAACGATCCTGGATATGTTAATGTTATTGCGCAAGGAAATCGGCATGACGATTATCTTCATTACTCATGATATCGGCTTGGCGTATTACGTTTCCGATAGCGTATATATTATGGAACATGGCAAGATCGTGGAGTGTGGCTGCGCAGATGATATGATCCTGCATCCACAACAAGCCTACACCCAGCGCCTGATCAGGGATGTTCCAAAGATTTACGAAGTCTGGGATCTCTCGACCGTATAAAACAGATGGATGGATATGAATGGAAAAAAGATAGCATGCTCCTTTGAATGCTATGTCTGTGTCGCGTTTGATGACAATATTCTCAACGACAGTATATGATCCAACATGAATATTCAACAATTAACGGGTGAATGGCAGTTTCGACAGCTTGGCACGAAAAAATGGTTTCCTGCAACCGTCCCTGGCGGTGTTCACACTGACCTCCTCGCCAGCGGTACCATCCCGGACCCATTCGTTGCCGATAACGAGAAGCGCGTCAAGTGGGTTGCTGAGTTAGATTGGGTTTATCACCATGAGTTCACATGTACTCCTGACTTACTCTCCCACGATAAGGTTTTTTTGGTCTGTGATGGTCTTGATACCCTGGCGTCCATAGTACTTAATGGCAAAGAGCTTGGTCGCACAGATAATATGTTCCGTAAATACCAATGGGATGTCAAATCTCTCCTAAGAGAAAAGCGTACGAACGACCTCAGCATCACCTTTTCTTCACCCGTAAAATATATTTCTGAACATCAGGCTGGTCGTCCTCTGCCCGGCGTCCCCCATGCGATCCCGGGAGGCCCACACTTGCGGAAGGCCCCCTGCCAATTTGGTTGGGATTGGGGACCTCAGCTCCCGCCGCTGGGTATCTGGAAGGATATCCGTCTTGAAGGATATGATTTCGCGCGTATCACCGAAGTCCACCTGCGTCAGGATCATTCCGCAGGAAAGGTATCGGTAATAGCGCGGGTCTGCAATCGATCGATGGGGAGATGAGCCTCTGGTTGTTCGGGTGGGATCACCAGTCCCACCGGTAATTCATCGAACAACTGGTTAGCTTTTACTTCTCCAAGATGATGCTATTGTTTCTGTCCCTATTCTGATCCCGAACTGTGGTGGCCAAACGGTTACGGTGATCAGACCTCTTTACGATGTAAAAGTTTCTCTCGAAAGAAGAACTTTTTCCAGGTCGGGACCCCTGGAACAACTTTCTTACCAGGTTGGCCTGCGAACAATTGAGTTACGTCAGCAGAAGGATGATTGGGGTCGTTCATTTAGTATTCGTGGTTAACAATGTACCGATCTTCGCAAAAGGATCCAACTGGATCCCGGCCGATTCATTTCCGACCAGGATTACTGATCAATACCTGGAAGACCTGATCCGTTCAGCGGCTGAGACGCACCAGAACATGCTGCGAGTCTGGGTGGAGGGTTTTACGAAGAAGAACGTTTTTATGATCTTTGTGATCGATATGGAATTCTGGTTTGGCAGGAGTTTATTTTCTCCTGCAGCATTTACCCCCTGGATGATCCATCGTTCGTAGAAAATACACGCGTTGAGGCAATTGAGAATATCCGCCGTCTTCGCCATCGCGCCTGCCTCGCTCTATGGTGCGGCAATAATGAAATGGAATGGGGCTGGGCGGACTGGAACTGGAATCGTCCTGAACTGCAAACCCTGAAAGCTGCCTACGGACAATTTTTCCACACTACGCTTACCTTCCTGGTGTCAGGCTGAGGATCCGGATCATTCCTATTGGCCAAGCTCGCCGTCCTCTGATACGCCGTTCGAAAACCCGAACGGTCAAATTCAGGGCGACTCCCACTACTGGGATGTTTGGCACGGGAGAAAGCCATTTACTTCCTATCGTGAACAATATCCACGCTTCATGAGCGAATTTGGTTTTCAGGCTCTTCCACCCCTGGCAACCATCCGCACTTTCGCTGACAAGGCCGATTGGAACATGACCTCGTACATCATGGAACAACATCAGAAAAATGCCTCCGGCAACTCGCTGATGGTCGGTCAGATGCTCGATACTTTCCGACTCCCCAGGGATTTTATCTCGCTCGTGTACTTGAGCATGGTACTGCAGGCGGAAGGGATCCGCTATGGCGTGGAACATTGGCGCCGTCATCCCGACCGGGTTGCCGGCACCCTGTATTGGCAGCTAAACGATTGCTGGCCGGTCGCTTCCTGGTCGAGCCTGGATTATTTTGGTCGTTGGAAAGCTCTTCATTACGCTGCACGCCGCTTTTATGCCCCGTTAATGCTTTCTATCGAAGATAAGTCCCCTCTCCAATCCGTCTTTGTTACCAATGATACGCTTGAAATCCTGGCGGGGGGTAGTGAAATGGTCGTTGGAAACATTTACTGGAAAAGTATTGGATTCCGGAAAGGCACCGGTTACAGCAGCGCCTCAAACCGCGGTTAAGGTGTGCAGCCTTGACTTTACTGATCGGTTATCAGACGATAATATCCACAGCCTTGTTTTTATCGCCGAACTCTGGAAGGGCGATAGGCTTGTATCCAGGCAAACCGCTGGTTTTGCTCCGATAAAACATTTGTCCCTTTTGGACCCGCGTATTCGTTCGAAGCTTTCCGTGGAAAAGGGACGTTACATATCGATCTGGTTTCCCGCTCTTTGGCACTTTTAGTGGAAGTTTCTCTGGCAGGAACCGATGTCGTCTTCAGTGATAATTACTTTAATTTGCCAACTGGTCGGAAAGTTCGGATATCCTGTCCGCTACCTGCAGGCTGGACCCTGAGTAAAGCGAAAAAAGCGTTTAGGTTGTACTCAGTCTATAACTCGTATTAATATCGCGGATTGAGCGACTTGAGCGCTTGGAATTTGGTTTTCTCTATCAATTAATATTCTCAGCAATTGTTTCCCGGATTCTGGCGGGGATGTCAGAAAGGATTGATCAATGACCGATATTAATGATCTGGTAAAACGAATGTCTTTGGAAGAAAAAGCCGCCTTATGCATCGGGGCGAGTCCATGGACAACTACTCCCGTGGATCGATTGGGGATACCTGAATTAACTGTTTCGGATGGCCCTCATGGTGTTCGGCGCGTGGTAGATCCGCACACCTTGATCGCCTCCAGCCTGCCAGCCACATGCTTCCCAACTGCCTCCAGTATGGCTTCCACCTGGGATGTGGATTTGATCCATTCTTTGGGACAGGCATTGGCAGAAGAGTGCATCAGCTTGAAGGTCGACGCGATTCTGGGTCCGGGCGTGAACATGAAGCGTACCCCCCTGGGTGGTCGTAATTTCGAATACTACTCGGAAGATCCTTACCTGGCAGGGCAAATCGCCGCCAGCTTCATTAACGGTGTGCAGAGTAAAGGGGTTGGGACTTCCCTCAAACATTTTGCCACCAACAACCAGGAATTCCAGCGGCTCACGATCAGCTCTGAAGTGGATGAGCGTACTTTGAGGGAGATTTACCTGCCTGCTTTCGAGACGGCAGTTAAAAATGCAAAACCTTGGACGGTCATGTGTGCATATAACAAGCTCAACGGCACTTATTGTTCCGAGAATCATAAACTCCTGGTCGAAATTCTCAAGGACGAATGGGGATTTGAAGGATTCGTCGTTTCCGACTGGGGAGCCGTTCATAATCGGGTCGCTGCATTGAAGGGCGGTCTGGACCTCGAAATGCCCGGACCGAAAAATCGCCGCTTTAAGGAAGTGGTCGAAGCAGTTAGGACAGGCGAATTGGATGAGGCTGTTCTGGATGAGTCTGTCCGACGCATCTTGGGGATTGTTTTCAAGGCTGCCGAAACTCCCAAGGGTGCAGCCTTCGATATTTCCGCCCATCACGCTCTTGCGCGCCGCATCGCCGCGGAGGGGATGGTCCTCCTGAAGAATAATGGTATTCTGCCCTTGAAAGATCAGCAGCACATCGCCATTATTGGGCATGCCGCCGAGACCGCACATTTCCAGGGTGGAGGCAGCTCGCATATCAATCCAACGTCAGTTGATAACCCATTCAAGGAATTACAAAAAATTTCCGGTAATGCTGAATTAAGTTATGCCGAAGGCTATCCGCTTGATAATAGTATTGATCAAGGGTTGATTGGGCAAGCCGTCAATAATGCCCGTTCCGCTGATGTCGCCTTGCTCTATATCGGGCTTCCAGAGTCAAAGGAATCCGAAGGTTACGACCGCCCGGACCTTGACCTGACACCGCATCAAATCGCATTGATCAAAGCAGTCACTTCCGTTCAGCCTAAAACGGTCGTCATTTTGAATAATGGTGCCCCGGTGGTCATGGGCGAGTGGATCGATGGCACGGCTGCAGTGCTCGAAGCCTGGATGATGGGTCAGGCTGGCGGTGGCGCGATCGCAGATGTGCTCTATGGTCGTGTCAACCCCTCCGGTAAATTGGCGGAGACATTCCCGGTCAAACTGATCGACACTCCTGCATACATTAACTTTCCTGGCGGCTATGGCGAAGTCCGATATGGAGAGGGTCTCTTCATTGGTTATCGTTATTATGACGTACGGCAGGTGCCGGTGCAATTCCCATTTGGCTTTGGCTTGAGTTACACCACATTTGCCTTTAGCAAACCGAAAGTATCAGCGGATACCATAAAAGATGTCGACGGCTTGAAAGTATCGGTGGATGTGACGAACACTGGTTCCGTCGCTGGCAAGGAAGTTGTCCAGGTTTATGTGCACGACCGTATGTCCGGTCTGGTGCGCCCCGTTAAAGAGCTAAAAGCATTTACCAAAGTTTCGTTACAACCCGGTGAGACCAAGACTGTGACATTATCCCTTGACTTCCGTGCTTTTGCTTATTATCACCCTGCCTACAAACAGTGGATCACCGAAGATGGCGAGTTTGATATTCTAATTGGCACATCTTCCGCAGAAAATCGTTGCACGAAGACCATCCTGTTGCAGTCTACGCTGCATTTACCGTCTCTACTGAACCGTGAATCGACGATGCGTGCCTGGATGGAGGATCCGCGCGGCAAGAAAATTATCGAGCCGATCATTCAACAGATGATCGCACAGATGAAAGCCACCTTTGGTGAGGACGATTCCAGTGAGGCGGCCGGCATGGAAGTTTCCGGTTTCCTGTCCGAGATGCCTTTACGCGATGTTTTTCACTTTCAGGAAAGCATGCTCCCGGCCTCGCCCGAAGAGATGGTGGATGGGCTGTTAGCCCAGGTTTTTATAGATCGTAAGTAGTCAGCCAGACTGTCAGGTTTCGAATAGGATGCCATTGCGATTTATCCTGGATTAGGATGGAAGGAAAATCGATGTCGAAAATAAAATTGATCGGTGAGCCCCTGCCGAACATCCCATGGGAAGATCGCCAGCCTGGATCTAAGGATATCGTCTGGCGTTCAAAAGCAAATCCGATCATTACACGCGCTGCAGTCCCGGGCACGAACAGTATATTTAATAGCGCGGTCGTCCCATACAAGGATGGTTTTGCCGGGGTTTTTCGTTGTGACAACACTTCCAGGGACATGCAAATTCATGCTGGCAAAAGCCGCGACGGCATCCATTGGGAGATCGCTCCGGAACGCATTCACTTTGAATGTGAAGATGGGGAGATCGGGAAATTCGAATATGGGTACGATCCTCGTGTCTGCTGGATAGAAGATAAATACTACGTCACCTGGTGCAACGGCTACCATGGTCCTACCATCGGTGTCGGCTACACCCAGGATTTCGAAACATTTTTCCAGTTGGAAAATGCATTTCTTCCGTACAACCGGAATGGTGTCCTATTCCCCCGTAAAATTAATGGTAAATATGCAATGTACAGCCGCCCCAGTGACACAGGTCACACCCCCTTCGGGGATATCTTTTATAGCGAAAGTCCTGACATGCTTTACTGGGGTCACCATCGCCATGTTATGTCTCCCACGGGAGGCTGGCAATCGACCAAGGTCGGCGCGGGTCCAACTCCGATCGAAACTACCGAAGGCTGGTTGTTGTTCTACCACGGTGTACTGACCTCATGTAACGGTTTTGTGTATAGTTTTGGAGCCGCATTGTTGGATCTTGATCAGCCCTGGAAAGTCATTTATCGAACACGTCCTTACTTACTTAATCCCAGGGAAGATTATGAATGCGTGGGCGATGTGCCCAATGTTGCCTTTCCGGGTGCCGCTTTGTACGACCCCCCGACCGGAAGGATCGTCATCTATTACGGTGGGGCGGATACTGTTACATGTTTGGCGTACACGCAATACGATGAGCTCAACAATTTTATTAAGGCGAACTCACTTTAAAGGTTGTATCGGTTTACCCGCCTAATAGATAATCCTTTGGTTGTTTGTGCCGTTTACCTGGAACAGTTCTTTATCCGAGGGAAAAATGCAGTTTGGCTATTTCGATGATAAAGACCGCGAGTATGTAATCACCCAGCCTGATACTCCGCTTCCCTGGATAAATTATCTGGGCAGTCAGGATTTTTTTGGGATCATTTCAAACACGGCTGGAGGATATTCCTTCTATAAGGATGCCCGCCTTCGCCGGCTGACCCGTTATCGCTATAATAATGCCCCTCTGGATGTGGGAGGGCGTTTCATTTACCTGCGTGATGATAATGAAGTTGGCGCTCAACCGCTTTTCTGGTCTCCCGGTTGGATGCCCACCCGCAAACCCCTCGATGAATATGAATGCCGTCATGGTGTGGGGTATAGCACAATTCGATCCTTGGCAAATGGTATTGAAACCAACTCCCGCTTCTTCGTTCCGTTGGGAGAGAACCTGGAAATTTGGGAAGTCACACTGACGAACCGCCGTGAATCGGTCGCTGATTTATCCGTTTTTTCGGCAGTTGAGTTTTGCCTTTGGGATGCCAATGATGATGCTACCAATTTCCAACGAAATTACTCGGTTGGTGAGGTCGAGATCTCCGAATGCGTAATTTATCATAAGAGCGAATACCGTGAACGGCGCAACCATTTCGCTTACTTCGCTTGTTCCGAACCGTTGGCTGGCTTCGAGACCCAGCGGGAAGCTTTCCTGGGACCTTATCACGGTTGGGACTCTCCGCTGGCGGTTGAATTGGGTCATACAACCGGTTCCATTGCGCATGGTTGGCAACCGATCGGTTCGCATCACATAAAGATCAAGCTTGGGCCTGGTGAGTATAAAAAAGTCATTTTTATCCTTGGCTACAGTGAAAACCAGGATAGTGAGAAGTTCGATCCACCCGGTTCGCAAAACCTAAACAAGCAGAAGGTAAGGGCAGTTATATCCCGTTACCTTGATGAGAAAAATGTTACTACTGCTTTTTCAGCGTTGAAGAAATACTGGAATGGTTTACTTGAACGAATGCAGGTGTCCACCCCTGACCAGCACACAGACCGGATGGTCAATATTTGGAATGCATACCAGGTAATTGTCACCTTTAATATATCTCGTTCAGCTTCCATGTTTGAGTTTGGCATTGGACGGGGGATGGGATTCCGGGATTCAAACCAGGACTTATTGGGCTCGATGCACATGATCCCCGACAGGGCACGCGATCGCATCCTGGATCTTGCGTCCACCCAATTGCCGGATGGAGGTGCTTACCATCAGTACCAGCCTTTAACCAAACGCGGGAACGATAATATCGGGGATGGATTTAACGACGATCCTTTATGGCTGGTTCTTTCGGTCAGTGCTTACCTCAAGGAAACCGGCGATTGGAGCATTCTGGAAGGGTTGGCCCCATTTGATAACCAGCCTGGGACCGAGCAGCCATTGGTTGAGCATCTGCGCCGGTCGGTTAAATACACATTGGATCGATTGGGGCCGCACAAGTTGCCGTTAATTGGCCGCGCAGATTGGAATGATTGCCTGAATCTTAATTGTTTTTCTGACAAGCCCGGAGAATCCTTTCAAACGACAACGAATAGTGATGGTCGTGTTGCAGAAAGTGTCTTTATAGCCGGATTGTTTGTTCTGGCAGCAAGGGAGATGGCATCTATTGCTGAGTACCGCAACGAGAATTCTGACGCGGATATCTATCGCGCTAAAGCAGACGAGATGGAGAAGACGATCTGGGCATCCGGCTGGGATGGAAATTGGTTCCGTCGCGCATATGACGCCTCTGGCACTGCGATCGGTTCCAAAGATTGCCAGGAAGGTCGCATCTTTATCGAGCCGCAGGGTATCTGTGTCATGGCGGGTCTTGGTCTGGAGGATGGTCGGGCTGGTCAGGCATTGGACTCGGTAACGGAACAATTGGCAACTCCTCATGGGATCGTCCTGCATCAGCCGGCTTATAGCCGTTATTATTTGAATCTCGGCGAGATTTCATCCTATCCTGCCGGGTACAAGGAAAATGCCGGGATTTTCTGTCATACCAACCCGTGGATAATGATCGCAGAGGCCAGGAATGGTAACGGGGACCGGGCGTACGATTATTACTTGCGCATTAATCCATCCGCCCGAGAGTCCATCAGCGAGATTCACCGTTGTGAGCCGTATGTTTATTCTCAGATGATCGCCGGTCGGGATGCATATTCTCCAGGGGAGGCTGAAAAATTCCTGGCTTACTGGTGCTGCAGCCTGGAATTACGTTGCGATTACTCAATGGATCCTGGGGATCCGACCAACCTTCGATGGATTATTGGTCGATCCGGTTATTCCGACAGCCTGGAAGGAGTTTGATGTCCTGCGAGTTTACCGGGGAGTGCGTTATCACATTCATGTCGAGCGCCGTGGAACAGGCAAGGCTCTTGCTTTGGAAGTGGATGGGCGCGCGATCGATGGAACGGTTGTACCGATCCCACCGAAAGACACACTGGATGTTCAGGTCATGGTTAAGGTGGGTTGATGCAGTACGGCTATTTTGATGACCTGGCAAAAGAATACGTTATTACCCGGCCCGATACGCCCCAATCTTGGAGCAATTACCTTGGGACAACGGAATACGGGGCGATCATTACGAACAACGCGGGTGGGTATGGATTTTTTCGGTCCGGTGCACGAGGGCGATTTTTGCGAATGCGGTTTAACAGCGTCCCGCTCGATCAACCGGGACGTTATTTTTATCTCCACGATCGCGACAGTAAGGATTATTGGTCTGCCAGTTGGCAACCGGTTGGTAAACCGCTTGACCAGTACCATTCAACCTGCCGCCATGGAACAGCCTATACCGTGATCGAGTTGCAATATTCCGAGATTTCCACCCAGGCCACATATTTCGTACCCCTTGGACAGACATTTGAGTATTGGCACCTGAAGGTAACGAACGAAAGCGATCAGACCCGCCGGCTCTCGATTTTCCCCTTTTGCGAGTTCACCAACCAATGGGATACCTTTCAGGACCAAGTAAACCTGCAGTACTCCCTTTTCATCGTTAAAGGTGAACGCATAAAAGAAGGACTCTTACGCATAGCCATACAGGATAATTTATCTCGAGATCAGGAAAGCTTGGACATCAGTGATATCGCCCGGCATGCCTGGATGGGTTTGGTCGGCGAACCCGTTGTTGGATTCGATACCAGGCGGGAAGCTTTCCTCGGCTTATATCACGGGTATGGTGATCCAATCGTCGCACAAACGGGTCGCTGTACCAACAGTGAAACATACGGAGATAATGCCTGTGGTAGTCTGCAAACCGATATTTGCCTGCCACCCGGAAAAAGTAGTGAAATCTTGGTTTTGCTTGGCATCGGTGACGCACGCTCGGTTGGTAAACGAATTTTTGGTGAATATGGATCTTTGGAGCGTGCTCGTTTGGAGCTCAGGGAACTCAAGCAACATTGGCATGCCAAGTTGGGCAGTCTTGTTGTCGACACACCGGATGCGGATCTAAACCATACGGTCAATGTCTGGGGACTATATAATTGCCTGGTTTCGTTTGCCTGGTCCAGGTCTGCCAGCCTCACGTATAGCGGCGAACGTGATGGTTTAGGGTTCAGGGATTCGGTCCAGGATGTGTTGGGCATCTTGGCGGCTGCCCCGGATGAGGCTCGCCAGCGTCTCGAATTGATGTTGACGGGACAATTGTCCAACGGTGGCGCGCTGCCCCTTATCAAACCATTTGAACACAAGCCTGGTAAAGAACAGGTGCCCGACCCTCAGGAATTCCGCTCGGATGATTGTTTATGGTTTTTTAATTCCATTCCAGCCTATGTAAGCGAAACCGGCGAAATTGATTTCTATCAAAAAATCTTGCCCTATGCCGATAATGGCTCAGCCAGCGTTTTTACTCATTTGCGTCGGGCTTTGGAATTTAACCTGGAGCGGACTGGTGCACACGGCTTGCCCAGTGGTTTGGCTGCTGATTGGAACGATTGCCTCAAGCTCGGTTATCACGGTGAAAGTCTCTTTGTAGCCTTTCAGGTCAGGCTGGGTTTGACAGTTTACGCCGATATTGCAGAGCATTTGGGTAAGCTGGAAGAAGTTGCCTGGGCGCTTGCACAGCGAAATGATCTGGACAAAAAGATCCAGGCTTGTGCCTGGAACGGTGACCGTTTTATTTGGGCGATTGGGAAGGACGGGACGGTTTATGGCACAAAGGATCAATCTGAAGGTCAGATATATCTGAATACCCAGGTCTGGTCGGTGATCAGCGGTGCTGCCTCAGCAAAGCAGGCCGCTTCTTGCTTGGAGACTGTCGTCGAATCAACTTGCCACGCCATATGGACTGATGCTTTCCGCTCCACCATTTATTCATATGCCAATCGAGGTCATGCGCGCAGTTGTCTTCAACGCTGGCATTAAAGAAAATGCGGGAATTTTTAATCATACGCAGGGATGGGGCGTGATGGCGGAATGTATTTTGGGTCATGGCGATCGGGCCTACGATTATTTACGGGCATTCATGCCCGCTGCATATAATGATCGTGCTGAGATCCGTCAGTGCGAACCTTATGTCCAGGGGCAAACAACATATTCGGTGTTCTCGCCGCGTGCCGGCAATACCCGCACCACGTGGTTGACGGGCGCCGCAGCTTGGGCATATCATAGTTCCACGCAATATATCTTGGGCATTCGCCCTGAACTCGATGGTTTGAGGATTGATCCTTGCATACCATCCTCATGGGATAAATTTACCGCCACCCGTAAATTTCGCGGTGGGTTGTATAACATAACCGTTTTCAATCCGGACCATGTATGCAAGGGGGTGAAGAAAATGGAAGTGGATGGAAAAATTATCGTCGGGAATCTCATTCCACTGGATCTTGGTGGAACGGATCATAAAGTAGAAGTCTGGATGGGGAGCTCGAATGCCGCTGACTAAGAAACTTCTAGAAGTAACCGAGTTCAATGGACTTGGATACAAGCCCCTCATTGATTTTGGCGCATGGCGTGTAGCCATATTGAATTACCTGGAAGAGATCCATCCGGAAAACATCTCCACGTTTGAGCGTCATAACCTGACAGATGAAGTATTTGTCTTACTGCATGGAACCGGGATTCTTTTTCTCGGGGATGGATCTCAGCACGTTGAGAATATCTATTCTCAAGACCTGGAACCAGGCAAATTGTATAACGTGAAAAAGAGTACCTGGCATTCCATCGTACTTAGCAGGGATGGATCTGTTTTGATTGTCGAGAACCAGAATACTTCCCGCGAGAACTCGGATTATTCAGCCCTGCTTCCTGAGCATCGACGAACCATCATCGAAATATCCCGCCGGGCAATGCCCGGCGAATGGGAAAAATAGCCACGGTATAATTGATGCATGTCTGAGTTGCGTAAAGCCTGCATCCATATTACCGGTATCGTGCAGGGAGTTGGTTTTCGTCCTTTTGTATTTACGTGTGCAAGCCGCTTTGCACTCAACGGCTGGGTCCGAAATTCATCGGCTGGGGTGGATATCGAGGTCGATGGGCTTCCTCGAAAATTAGATGAATTCATTCGTGAATTAAAAACCGGCATCCCTCCATCTGGCCCGCATCGATACCTTTGAGGTTACCTTCGATTCGCCGGGAGGATTCGTTGGCTTTCAGATCATCGATTCCGAAGAGGTGTCTGGCGCTTTTCAACCCATCTCACCGGATGTGTGCATTTGCCCGGATTGTCTGCGCGAACTATTCGATCCCTCCAATCGGCGCTATCGTTACCCATTCATCAACTGCACGAATTGCGGTACCTCGCTTCACGATTATTACCGATATCCCATACGACCGCCCGAACACCACCATGCAACGCTTCGAGATGTGCCCGGAATGCGCTACCGAATACCGGGATCCGTTGGATCGCCGTTTTCATGCGCAACCGATCGCTTGTCCTGTCTGCGGTCCTCATGTTTGGTTGGAAATAAACAAAAAGAAATCCTCCGAAAATGCGGTTCTGGACGGAGATGAAGCGATCCGTACTGCACAAAGATTGCTCGGCGAAGGCAGGATATTAGCCGTTAAGGGGTTGGGTGGATTTCACCTGGCGTGTGATGCGACCAATGCATCCGCAGTGGAGGTTCTACGCAGTCGAAAATTACGGGTGGATAAACCCTTCGCGTTGATGATGCTGGATATTGCTACCGTGGAAACGCATTGTATTGTTACTCCCCAGGAGCGGGTTCTTCTTGAATCACGCCAGAGACCGGTGGTGATATTGGAGCGTAAACCCACATCGCAGATCGCGGCGGGGGTGGCGCCCGGGCAGCATAGCCTGGGCGTCATGCTGCCCTATACACCCCTTCATTATTTACTCCTTACCGGTACCGATTTACCTTTCAGCGCCTTGGTAATGACCAGTGGTAATCTCAGCGAAGAGCCTATCGCGACCGATAACGATGAAGCCCGGAAACGATTGTCAGTTCTTGCTGATGCTTTTCTCATGCATGATCGGGATATCAACACTCGTTGTGATGATTCGGTCGTGCGGATTTTGAATAAAAATATATTCTTACTCCGGCGCTCGCGTGGATATGCTCCCGATTCGCTCCCGCTCCCTTTTGATGTTCCGTCCGTCCTGGCAACCGGTCCTGAGCTGAAAAACACCTTTTGCCTTACTCGTGATCGTTATGCGTTCCTGAGCCATCACATTGGGGATATGGAGAATTATGAAACCTATAGTTCATTTGAACAGAGTGTGGTCCATTTTGAGCGTTTGTTCCGGATACAACCTGAAGGCATCGCGTACGATTTGCACCCCAATTATTTTTCAACCCGTTACGCTCTCAAGCGGGCTGAAAAAGACAATTTACCGGTTGTTGGTGTTCAGCATCATCACGCCCATATCGCAGCGTGCATGGCTGATAACGGTCTGGTGGGTGATCACCCGGTCATCGGGATTGCATTCGATGGAACCGGTTATGGCGATGATGGCACGATCTGGGGCGGTGAGTTTCTGGTGGCGGATTATGCCGGGTATAAAAGGGCCTGCCATTTGGGGTATTTCCCCCTTCCCGGCGGTGATGCATCGATAAAACGCCCGGCGCGAACTGCTTTATCCTTGCTCTGGTCGTTGGGCTTGGATTGGGAGGAATACCTCGCTCCCTGCACTTTTTTAAGTCGCGAGCAGCGCATGGCTCTACGTACCCAACTGGAACGTAGCTTGAATGTCGTACAAACCTCCAGTATGGGTCGGTTATTTGACGCGGCTGCAGCCCTGGCGGGGATCCGGCAGGAGGTGAATTACGAGGCGCAAGCAGCCATTGAATTCGAGGCGGTCGTCGATCCGTCAGAAAAGGGTTACTATCTATTTGATTTTTCGGATGGCGTTATAAACGTAAAAAATGCAATGACTGCTTTGTTGGAGGATATTCGCAATGGCGTTTCGGTCGGGATACTATCTGCACGCTTCCATAATGGCATCACCGAACTGGTCGGGTCGGTTTGTAAACAGGTCCGGGCTGATACGGGGTTGACGGAGGTTGCCCTCAGCGGTGGCGTCTGGCAAAATAAGGTTCTCTTTGAGCGGGTGATCGCCAACCTGCAGAGGGATGGTTTTACCGTTTTCTTCCATAAGCACACCCCGGTGAATGACGGTGGGATATCCCTGGGTCAGGCGTTGGTCGGGGCTGTCCAATTCATATCAAAATGATTGCAAAATGGCACACTCCTGCCGTTGGTATATAATAATTAGACTTCATCGAGCACGAATAAACGGGTTATGGAATAGGAACGGATGAGCAGGATCCTTCTGGTTGAAGACGACACATTATTGCTAGAGGTAATGGTAAATATCCTTGAAGGCGAAGGATATGAAGTTCTTCCCGCGCCGAATGGAAGCGCGCCCTGGATCTGTTCATGACCATCAAACCTGATCTGATCGTCTCGGATATCATGATGCCGGAGATGGATGGCTTTGAGTTGTTGGAGGCAGTCCGTTTGATGCCATCTGGCGTCGCAGCTCCGTTCCTTTTCTTGAGCGCACGGACAGATCGATCGGACCTGAGCAAGGCGCGCGCATTGGGAGTCGATGATTACCTGTTCAAACCATTTGATGCCCCCGAACTCATTAATGCCGTCAAGTCTCGCGTTAATCGCCGCCGGGTGGTCGAATTGTTCGATACAAAGGCAGCCCATCTCCAAACGGTGATCATGCTGGCGAATGTGATTGAAGCACGCGATCCGTATACCGCCGGGCATATTGATCGGGTCCGCCGCTTGGCACTCAACCTGGCATTCGCATTGGATTGGTCGACTGAGGATATTACCGTTCTCGAATTTGGTGCGATCTTGCATGATATTGGGAAGATCACCATCCCGAGCCAGGTTTTGAAGAAGACCGGTCCCCTAAATGAAGAGGAATGGAAATTGATGCGCCAGCACCCGGAAGCCGGCGCGAAAATGTTGGAGGGGGTTGACCATTTGAAAGCCGCCATCCCCTACGTGTTGTATCATCATGAATGGTGGAACGGAAGTGGTTATCCGGAAGGGCTGTGTGGTGAGAAAATTCCTCGTGAGGGACGTCTGTTGGCGATCGTGGACGCATTCGACGCCATGACTACCAATCGTCCGTATCATGAAAGTATGTCCGCCAGGGACGCGATCGACGAGATTCGGCACAACCAGGGCATTTATTTTGACCCCGCAATGGTGGAAGTGTTCATTCGATCATATAAGGTTTAAAAGAAAATACTCCGCCCATTGACTCGTATCGAATATGGACGGCGTATTTTGCCCTAATTAATTTTAGAGGGGAGATTTATCTAGCGTTCACGCTCAGCTTCGCGTTCAGCATCCCGGCGGGCTATGGCTTCCCGTTTATCATGAAGTTTCTTGCCTTTTGCAATGGCAATTTCAAGTTTAGCGCGACCGTTCTTTAAATATACCCGGATCGGTACGATGGTCACACCTTTTTGGCGGACGGCATCCCACATTTCGTGGATTTCACGTTTATGCAGCAGCAGGCGTCTCGCCCGTTTCGGTTCGTGATTGAACCGGTTTGCTTGTTCGTAAGGGGCGATGTGCGCTTCCATGAGAAAGGCACCCTTTAATATCATCTACTCTTATGTAGGCTTCTGCCAGGCTGATTTGCCCCGCGCGGACAGACTTGATCTCACTCCCCATCAGTGATAATCCAGCCTCAAAACGTTCAAAGAGGAAATATTCAAACCCGGCTTTACGGTTTGTGGCAACGACCTTGATATGTTCTGGCATCTCTCTTTAAATCCGGGGGCATTGTAACATGGTATCGAGCTTCGAAAGCCTCAACCCCATTTTAAAATGGCTAATCCGGTCAGCAGGCGTAGCGCTCCAAAGACCACCAGTGCTGTTCGCAGCCCGATGATGGTCGCAATGAATGGTCCCGCCAATGATCCGACCAGGATTGCCCCATTTAATATGATGTTGTACCAGGCAAGGTGTGCGCTTCGTTCGCTGGCTGGGATTCGTTCCAGCATGTAGTTGGCGAACCCGCCGCCTGCCAGGGCCCAGGCAAATCCCCCCACGATCGATAAAAGGTAGTAATGGATCGCATTTTGAGATACGGACATTGCCACGGGGTACAGGCACATCCCGATCAACCCCCAGGCAGTGATCTTTTGATGTCCCGCAGCATTTACGAGGCGGTTGAGTTGTGTCGATCCAAGCATGACGGTCAGGTAAAAGAATGCCGTTGCCAGCCCAATATTGGCATCCGTTAGATGGATGGTATTTACGATATACAGTGGAAAAAGTGGAAAAGCCAGGTATTGGGTTAGATGGAATCCCATCAATACCAGCAGCACCGTTCTAAAAGGCGAAGCCCAGATATCAAGGTGAAGTATTTTTCGCAGATCGTGAGATTTGTCATCCTTGACTGGCGAAACAGGTTTTACTTCGATTGGTGATGGGTCTGGAACCTGTTCGGCTATCGGTCGAATGAAAAATAAGTGTAAAGTACTCAAAGATGCGCTAAGAAAACCTATCCCAAAGATGATCTGGTAGCCGGCAGGAAAGCGAACATGGTCCAGGATATAGCCGGCACCCACCGACGAAGCCATATAGGCCAGAGCATAGATCATATTCCGTCTGCCGACGACTAGGGCACGCAATTCTGCAGGTACTGCTGAAGCAAAAAGAGAATTGAACCCGATCCCAAATCCGCACAACGGCACACCCATGGCGAGCGTAATGAGGATGAGCGCCCAGATCTGCCCTTGGTTGCCGAGTAACCATGGCAGCGGGATCCAGAGCAGGTATCCCAGCCGGCTTAGAACGGCTGTCCAAAAAACCGCTTTGCCGATCGGAACCCTGTGCAGCCAATTCCCGGCGGGGATCGATAAGACCAGGCTGACCATTGCCGAAACTGCAGCAAGCAAGCCGATTTGCAGACCGCTGGCACCCAGCCGTGTGGCGTAGATGGTAAGAAAACTCATTGCACTTCCGCTCAGGGTGCCGAACCATAACATGTCGAAATATAAATGGGTAAAATTCTGCTGGTAATCCCCCGCTCCATTTGCCTTGACCTGGAACAATCGATGAGAACTCACGGGCATGATTATAATTGCTCTGCACCCGGGATGCCATTATTTTCGGAGAAAACATGTACAGACTTCGCCGTGAATTTTTGATCGACCCTTCCGTGACATTTCTTAACCACGGATCGTTTGGTGCTGTTCCAAGACAGGTATTTCGTGTATATCAGTCCTGGCAGCGGGAATTGGAGAGGCAGCCGGTTGAATTCCTCGGTCGACGCGCTACCGCATTAATGGCTGAGGCACGCGTCGCATTGGGCAATTTCCTCGGAACCCGATCCGATAATTTAATATATACGACCAACGTCACGGTTGCTATCAATATTGTCGCCCGCTCACTTGTGCTGGGTCCCGGTGATGAGGTATTGGCGACTGACCACGAGTATGGTGCCATGGATCGTACCTGGCGCTTTTTGGCAAAGGAATGTGGCTTCACGTACACGATTCAGCCCATTCCGGTTCCGCTGACAACCCCGGAAGCATTCCTTGATTCATTTTGGAAGGGTGTAACACCCCGTACCCGGGTTATTTTTATGAGTCACATTACCAGCCCGACCGCCTTGATCTTCCCCGTCGATCAAGTCGTAAAAAGGGCGCGCGCACAAGGGATCATAACGGTTATTGATGGAGCCCACGTCCCCGGTCAAATTCCCCTTCAGCTCGATGGATTGGGAGCCGATTTTTATGGAGGTAACCTGCACAAGTGGTTGTGTGCTCCGAAAGGGGCCGGATTCCTGTATGCCAGCCCTCAACGGCAGCTATCATTAAAACCATTGGTCGTCTCCTGGGGATATGAATCCGATACTCCCGGTGCATCACAGTTTGTGGATGAGCATGAATGGTGGGGAACCCGCGATCTTGCCGCATTCCTCTCGGTGCCGGCTGCCATTGGTTTCCAGGATCAGCATGACTGGGATAAGGTCCGCAGTGACTGTCACGGATTGGTCGAGGACGGGGTTCGGAATATTTGCTCCCTGACCGGTCTTCCCCCGCTATCGGATCCAGCCAGCTTTGTTCAAATGACAGCAGTTCCTCTACCCGATACTGTTGATATAAACCTTCTCAAGGTCCGCCTCTATGAGAAGTACCATATTGAAGTACCGGTTTTAGGGTGGAACGGCAGAAAACTCATCCGCATTTCAGTCCAGGGTTACAACACAAAACGGGACGTAAATAAACTGGTCGCCACGTTGAAAAGTCTGATCTAGCGCGAAAAATCGTCGGTCCGATCAGGATCATTTCAACAATACCTTAAACCGTTGGATGGTTTTCTCTATAAGTTTTTGCTTAGGGCGAGCATTTCCTCTGCGCTGATCAGGCTGTTGAGCGGTCTGCCATTTTCCACGACCCATTTCCGTAACGATTCAACCCATTTGACAAGTGCTCTCGCATCTGATGGATAATGACTGGGTCGTGTTCCGATATTGATCCAATCCGTTCCTTTCAGCGCGGACTCCCACTCATTCCATGGCACCAGGTCGGGGGTGACTGAAAAGGTTGACAGTGGTGAAAAGAACACCGGTTTGCCGAGTGGAAAATGCTTGCTCATCGATTTTAAATACTCCAGGCTGTCTTGAGTATTAAAGATTAACCACAGTGGTAAAAGCCCGCCCTGCCGGGCGGCAGTGGCGTCGAATTGGGAAAACATCTCCACCTGGACTCCTGCCGGTTCGCGCCCTTCTTTTCGGATCAGGAAATTGGCGCAATCGAACGCCAGGCGGGAGAAATCATTCGGGTGAGGCAGGCTGATCCGCACGAATCGATACCCTTCCCGTTTACAGAAAGCTTCCAACACGATATCAAGACCCGGTTCGGAGCCCCACTCAGATTCAGGACCTCGCTCGAGCGGGTAATCCTTCAACTTCCAATCCGTCAGGGTTAATCCCGCCGAGCGTGCGTAGACCTTTAACCGGTCGCTGCTTTCGAGGAACTCCTCCGCCGATATCCCACCCCATCCTCCTACCTGGAAAACACTGTGGGGACCCACACGGTAACGCAGCCACGATGCCCCGCCCTCCAGGTAGACAACTGCGCCGCCTGTTTCCAATTTTGCCTTGATGAACTCCTCATAGGCACTTGGCAGGTCAAGTAATTTGAATCGCAGGTGATTGACGTATCGGGTCAGCCAGCCGTCGTGTACCGGGTCATAATGCTGGATGGTCATCAGTCCGGGATTCTCTTCAGCGATCCGCAGGGCAATATCGAGCGAGCGCTGCAGGTATTCGTTGACATCCCCCTTCATGGAACCGCGTTTGAGGCTGGTGACAAAAGCCTGGGGTAAAAATGGACCTCCCAGGGCGAGTGAAAGATATGTGCTTGCGCCGCCCAGCGCTGCACCCATTGTGATGGCAGGAAAAGGTCCCGGGTTGTTGGAATAGTCAGCGAGTTGCTGGCGGATCAGTTCGTTTATCGAAAAGTCTTCCATGACCTTGGGGGGCAGACCCGAAATCGATTGGAAACGGCTTATCGCGAACCGGCTCACTCCTTGTGGAAATGCACCCAGTCCGAGTAAAAGTGCTTTTTGCCAGACTGGAAATTCATAATTTTCCGCGTATTGGTTATTCAACCCGGCTGCCACCGCGCGGGTCACGATCGGGGAGGAACTTTCAGTGGATTCAATGGTTAACATGCTTGCTCCTGAAAAAGGTATAATGATTTTACATTAAATACGAAGAGGGATGGCATGGATATCGCACTTGCACTGGGTGGTGGGGGATCACGCGGTTATGCTCACATTGGGGTTTTGCGCAGGCTGGAACAGGAGGGTTTCCGTGTTGTCGCTGTGGCAGGCACGAGCGCAGGAGGCATCGTGGCTGCCTTGTATGCCGCCGGCTACCCGCCGGATGAACTGGAGTCCAGCTTCGTGGACCTCGATCAATCCAAACTATTCGGTCGCACTTCGAAGGATGGACCTGGCTTGCTCGGTCTTTCAGGCGCAGAGAAAATTTTCCATGATTTTTTTGGCGATCGCACGTTTAAGGAATTGGATCTCCCTTGCGCAGTCGTTGCGGTTGACATTGAATTGGGACAGGAGGTCGTCCTTGACCATGGACGGGTGGTTGATGCATTAATGGCAACCATCGTGGTACCCGGTATTTTCCCGCCGAAAGAGATCCAGGGTGCTCACTTGGTGGATGGGGCTGTTCTAAACCCGGTACCAGTTACGGTTGCCCGCAAACTCGCTCCCGGTATACCGGTGGTGGCAGTCGTCTTGGATGCAGGTAACCGGCCGGATTTCGATTTACCAGAGCTACCGCTTCCGGTGCAGGTTCCCAGTGCCTTCGTAAGAAGTCTCACGCATACTCGGGTTGCACAGGCATTTGGTATTTTTCTAAAATCTGTGGATGTTGGTGGTCGAAAATTAACTGAGTTGCGCTTACTTGCTGATGCCCCCGATGCGATAATCAGCCCTGCTGTGGGCGATATTGGTATTTTGGATAGTGTGGACGTATCCAGAATCGTTCGTCTTGGCGAAAGGGCTACTGACCTGGCACTGCCTGAGATCAGAAAGAATTTAACCTGGTCCAACCGATTGCGCAGAAGGGTATTCCCGAGCCGAGCATGACCCGTGATCTTCGGAAATATGCCCGTCAAACGAATATAAGGCTGATCGTCGGCGCGTTGATCCTGATCTTTGTCGTAGGGGACGGGCTGATTTTCCTGATCTATGGCGCGGGTCCGGCGGTTATAGGACTCCTCTGCCTTCTCGCCGGTTTATTTCCAGTTATACTTATCGTACTCATTTTCCTTGTTTTGGATTGGATTGCAAAACGTGATAAAAGAGATTGAAGCAGAATTCCTGGAACTTAATGGCTGGGCATTTCGCTTTCGCCCGGGTGCAGGTACAGGCGCTCCGTTGGTTGTTATGCTGCATGGCTGGACCGGTGATGAAAACTCGATGGGATTTTTTTCTCGCAGCCTGCCGGAAAACGTGTCAATTATCGCACCACGCGCGCCCTATCAGGCTTCTGAAGGTGGCTATTCCTGGAGGATAATCACCCCCGGCACTTGGGGACTTCATACGTTCGAAGACGTCCGCCCATCCGCTGAGAGATTAATAGAATTTATTGAAGACTGGTCAAAAACCAGTAACATTGATTCGCGCCAGGTCTCTCTGATAGGTTTTAGCCAGGGCGCGGCTTTATCTTATGCCGTAACTGCGCTCCGTCCGGAATGGGTCTTTTCACTGGCAGCCTTGTCCGGTTTCATCCCGGCTGGCGCGGAAGATCTGCTCAATTCAAATAGTTTGACTGGAAAACCCGTTTTTATCTCTCACGGCAGATCAGACGATATGGTTCCCGTTGAAAAGGCTCGCAGTGCGGTCAGGTTGCTGGAACAGTCGGGAGCCGCGGTCACCTATTGTGAATCGGATGGTGGTCACAAGGTCGGAAAAGAATGCATGCAGGGGATGAAATCATTTTATAAGGACAGGTATGGTCGCTTCCTGTCTAATAGTATGGTGGAGGAAAAATGAATAGAAAATTGGCTTATGGATTATTAACCGGTCTGCTGATATTTGCCCTGGTTGCATGTGGGAAAGGTACTGCAAACGTGGCAACCCCAACGCAATCACCCGTCGCCGTCGGCACACCTGAGCAAGGCTCGCTTGCCATCACCAGCACGAATGCATTTGTCGATTCTTTTGGCACCTACCACGTGGTTGGTATGGTGGTCAATCAAACCACCATGGTTCTTACCGCGATCGAACTGACCATCCAGATCAGGGACGCATCAGGCTATACCCTGTTGACCGATAATGGCAGTAGTGTACAAACTGAGATTTTCCATCCGATGCTCTATACCCTTGCTCCGGGCGAAGGATCACCATTCGAATATTCGTATGATAATAGTAAAGGTACCCCTGCCTCCTATAATGTAACGGTGACGGGAAACCAGCCTGGTTCCGCCAACCGCGCCAATCTTACTGCGGAAAATGTTCAACTCGTTGATAGCGGCTCAGGCTGGTACTACCTGACCGGTGTGTTGGTGAACAAGGGCAGCGATTGGGCGCATATTAATATCCTGGCCGGAGCTGTAACGGACGACACCAATAAAGTATTGTCTGCGGATTGGACCGCTACCTATGCAACTGAACTATCCCCTGCGGGGGATCCCACGGGTGGTGACCGGACGCCGTTTGTTATCAATTTTCCCAACCCTGGGACTACCAGCACACCGCCCTGGCAGTTGTACTGGGATAGCGATATTGCCCAGCCGGTTAATAATTACCCGGTCTCCGTGACGATTACCAACGAATATGTCGATCAATATGGATCGCACCATATTGTTGGTTCGGCGATCAATCAATCCGGACAGGAGATCAATACCATGGTGGTGGCAGGTCTCTACGACCAGGCCGGCAATGCCTTGGATGCCAACGTCAGCTATCTTCCCATACCGATGAAAGCCGGTGCTTCCGTTCCGTTTAGCGTGACTTCATTCAGTAATATCGATAGTAACCCGGCTCAAGCGGCCTTGGTGCGCACATACACCGCACAGATCGATCCCTGGAATACGACGGCAGTGACATCCGAGTATATCGATCTGTCAGCTTCTGGCGAAACCGTAAAGAAAGAAGGGTCGACCTGGACCGTTGATGGCAGTGTGTTGAATTCCAGCGGCAGGAATCTGAGCAGCGCAACAGTTGTCGTTTCTGTTTTGGATGCTCAAAATAACCTTGTTGCCACGGAGTACACCACAATTTTCTCTTCTGGCGCAGCCATCGCACCTGGCGAAACAAACACCTATTCCGTGTCGGTTATTCTGGATCCAACGATGGATTCAACTGGTTTCACAACCACCACAACGGTCGTTGGTGATGTGAGTCAGTAGTACCCTGGAGTTCTGCCAGCCCACCACCCGATCCGGGTGGTGTGCTTTTCATTCCGGTTGACTTACTGTCAGTTTACGGTTATCCTTGGTCCATGATTCCACCAAAAAGACATGTTTCCCGGCGTGATTTTCTCAAACTCGCCGGTCTTGGCATCGGCGCTGTAGCCCTTCGCCCATTTGATTCTCGCCTGAAATCTCGCCTGTCGGGTAATCTGTCGCTGCTGCCTGATTTTCCAAAGGCAGATCTTCTTGCCCGCAATTGTACGGCCGACACGAGCTTGCAATGGGGCGGAACAATTCCGATCATGGCTCGGCCTGACGTAAATAGCACCAAGATTTGCGATGCTCATCGCGATGAAGTATTCCCATGGCAAAAAGAAGTTACTGCCGAAAACATCGATCTGAATATACCCAACCAGCGCTGGGTGGAGACTCCTGAAGGTTATTTACGATCATACAACCTTCAACCTTGCCACAATGTCCCCAACGTTCCGCTTACGGCATTACCGGTTGGAAAAGACGGTTTTTGGGCGGAAGTGACCATCCCCTATGTTGACCTGACGGTCGAAAAAACGGGATCGGGTGTCGGCTGGGTTGCCGATCATGTCGCCTACAGTCTCCAGCCCAGGTTATATTATTCCCAGGTCATGTGGATTGACCAGGTCCGGACAGGTGATTCCGGTACGATTCAATACCATGTGAATGAACGATACGGTAACCCCGGGGACCTCTTCTGGGCGGAAGGCGCGGCATTCAGACCATTGACCCAGGATGATATTTCGCCGATCCATCCGGATGTGGATCCGGTCACCAAAAAAGTTGTGGTTAATACCAGTTACCAGACCTTAACCTGCCTGGAGGGGGACAAGGAAGTGTATTTTTGCCGTGTTTCCACCGGTATCCAGGAAGGTTCTACACCCTTGGGAGACCATGCAATTTGGCGGAAACTGTTATCGGTTCGCATGGCGGCAAATACAGTCGCTACAAGCTATGATCTTCCGGGAATATCCTGGACGACTCTTTTCGTCGGAGATGGTGTCGCCATTCACGGTGCCACATCCCATAACAATTTTGGTGTCGTCCAATCGCATGGATGTGTGAATTGCATGCCGGAAGATGCCAAATGGATATTTCGCTGGACGCTGCCTGCCGTGGGGATGGATACCGGTGAGCTTACTTGGACGGATTGGACCAGCGGCAGCACGCATGTGTTCGTGGAAGATACCCTCTCATAATGGTGAAAATGGATGAATGACTTTAATGTAACGATTGGTCTGGCATTTCTTGCCGGCTTGGCATCTTTTTTATCCCCCTGCGTCTTGTCCCTGGTACCGGCATATATCGGCTATCTGGGTGGTCGCGCCGCTGGAGGCCAAGCCGTGCAAAATCGTCGCTGGGTGACTTTTCTGCATGGTCTGGCATTTGTAATAGGTTTCAGCCTGGTTTTTATTCTTTTCAATATTTTGGCTTCCGCCCTTGGTTTGTTGCTCTATGATGTTCGAACCTGGCTTGCTAAAATTGGTGGCATTATCATCATCATTTTTGGCTTGCACATGATTGGCGTTTTCCGCATCCCATTCCTTGAATACGATGTCCGCGTCCATTCACAGGTGGATCCCAAATGGGGCTACCTTTCGTCAGTTTTTATGGGCATCTTCTTCTCAGCCGGCTGGTCGCCGTGTATCGGTCCTGTTTTAGGCTGGATAATGACATTCTCGGCGAACGGCGGTTCGATTATTAAAGGTACGACTCTCGGCGTATCCTATTCCGCCGGGTTGGCGATTTCCTTCCTGGCGGCTGCAATCGGGATTGGTTGGGTAAGCATTATCCTGCGCCGCTACAACAAAGTAATGAGAATTGTCGAGATCGTCATGGGTGTATTGATGATCGTGGTAGGGATCCTGCTCTTTTTGGGGTCATACAATCTCTTGGCAAGTCATGTTCCGTGGATTAACTTTGGGCTTTGATAAGGGTTAAAAATGATTACTGTTACGCTTTACACCCGCTCTGATTGCGAATTATGTAAAAAAGCTGAAGAAGATCTGAAATCATTACAATCGGTCGTTCCCCATACTCTTTCGATTGTCGATATTAATTCAGATCCAGCACTCAAGGATTCGTTCGCCTTGGAGATCCCGGTGGTGGAAGCCGGTCCTTTTCGCTTGAAAGCGCCGTTCACCCGCCAGGAATTACAGATGACCCTCGGCGCTGCATCGGATCGGCGTCTGCAATTGGATAATATCAACGCCGGGTCCTTCCAACCGAATGTCGCTGGGGCAAAAAAAATAAACCGGGCGGATCGTGTTTCGTATTGGATATCCAGGCATTATTTGGCAGTATTAAATGTCTTCCTGGTACTCTACATTGGGCTGCCATTCACTGCCCCTGTTTTCAAAAAAGTTGGATTGAATGGGCCCGCGAATGTGATCTATAAAATGTATAGCCCTCTCTGTCACCAGTGGGCCTTCCGCTCATTCTTTTTATTCGGTGAGCAGGCTTATTATCCCCATGCTGCCGCGAATATGACAGGCGTTTTAACCTTTGAACAGGTTAGCGGCATTACGGATGTGAATGACCCGAGTCGGTTGCAAGCCAGGCAATTCGAAGGCGACCCGCAATTGGGTTATAAGGTTGCATTGTGCGAGCGGGATGTGGCTATTTGGGGCGCGATGGCTTTATATTGGTCTGGTTTTTGCGATATTTGGTCGTAAATTACCTAAGATACACTGGTTGCTTTGGGTGGTTATCGGCTTGGGTCCGATTGGTTTGGATGGATTTTCTCAATTGTTCAGCCAGTTGAATATCGGTTTCATTCAATCCTTTCTTCCTTACCGTGAAAGCACCCCATTTTTGCGGGTGTTGACCGGCTTTCTTTTCGGGATTATGACTGCCTGGTTTATGTTCCCAATGTTGGAAGAGAGCATGTCCGAAACACGGGTACTGCTCACTAAGAAATTTGCTGCCTTGAAGAAATAACCCTCTCATGCCATTTATTTCGGTCGGGGAGATCCGCTTTTTCCAATCCGGGTTGCTCGAAAAAAACGTTTGCCATGCCTTTTTTACGCGGCATGGCGGTGTTAGTCCGGTACCCTGGAATGCATTGAATCTGGGCAGCACCGTTGGAGACGATTTACATAGGGTGGGTGAGAATCGCCAACGCGCATTGACCGCATTGGGACGTGATCCAGCCTCAGTCTATGATGTGTGGCAGGTGCATGGCACCACGGTGGCGATTGCCGATTCTCCGCGCTCACCGTCCACGCCTCACTTGCAGGCAGATGCGATTCTGACCAATAAACCCGGGATCACATTGATGATGCGCTTTGCTGACTGTGTGCCGGTAATGCTGCATGATCCCGCTAATAACGTAATCGGAATCGTCCATGCCGGGTGGATGGGTACCGTCCTTGGAACGGTTCGACACGCCATCGACGCCATGCAGGAGAAGTTTGGTTCGCTCCCGCAAAACATAAAAGCGGTGATCGGACCTTCGATAGGTCCGGACCATTACGAAGTAGGACCGGATGTCATCAGACGCGTGCGGTCAGCTTTTCCTTCGACACACGAGGACTTAATTTCCGTTAGGGACGGTCGATCCTTTTTCGACCTCTGGGCAGCCAACCGTCTCCTTCTGGAAGCTTCCGGTGTTCATGATATCGACCTGGTCGGGTTGTGTACAGCTTGCCATACCGATGATTGGTATTCGCACCGGGCTGAAGAAGGACGCACCGGTCGATTCGGAGCGATCATCGCATTGGTATAATCCAGCCATGGATGATCTGTTAATTTCCCCCATCCGTGAGCGCTACCAGAAGGTCCTGGATCAGATCGCTCAGGCTGCAATCAAGTCTGGACGCAGCCCGCAGGCAGTCAAACTTGTGACCGTTACCAAATCCCAGCCCCTGGAGATCGTCCGGTCAGTGATCTCAGCTGGGGCATTGATCCTTGGGGAAAATTACCCCGAGCAGGCAGTGCCCAAGATCGAAGCCCTGAAAGGATTCGGGGTAGAATGGCACATGATCGGTCACGTTCAGGGTCGTAAGGCTGGCTTGGTCGCAGGTAACTTTTCCATGCTGCATTCGCTGGATAGTTCTCGGCTTGCCCGTAAACTTGATCGATCTTGCGCTGAACTGAGTCGGGACCTTCCAGTTCTGTTGGAGGTAAATCTCAGTGGAGAGCAGAGCAAATACGGATTTCCCGCCTGGGATGAGCGGAATTGGCCGAATATTCATCCTGAGCTGGAAGACATCATCGGGTTGGCGCACCTTCATATTCGAGGCTTGATGACGATGCCGCCTTTAAGTCAGGATCCCGAGCAGTCACGCCCGTTCTTCAGCAAGCTGCGCCGGCTGCAGGAATATCTTGCAAAGCAGTATCCTCAAAGCGAGTGGACGGAATTGTCGATGGGGACCAGTGTGGATTTCGTTGCTGCAGTGGAAGAAGGTGCAACATTGGTTCGTGTGGGTCAGTCGATAGTCGGACCGCGGAACGTGGAGAAATGAAATGCTGATCAGCGTTTTGGCGAATATAATCAATACTTTGGCCAACCTTTTTATTTTTATTATAATTATCGATACGGTCGTATCGTTCTTTCTCACCCCTTATAATCCAGTCCGAAGTACCTTGGATGCCATCGTAAACCCTTTACTAGCACCCATCCGCAGGGTGCTCCCTCCACTTGGTGGCTTTGACTTTAGTCCACTCCTATTGATCATCTTGATTGAAGTTCTTTCTTCCCTTTTACAAAGAATTATCTAGTTTTCATTGAGGCAGACGAATGGATCCGAGAAAATTCCATATGCATGGTGGTAAACAAGGGGCGGCTTTGGCGGTACGGGTCACCCCGCGCGCCAGCAAAAATGAAATTGTCGAGGTCCTCAGGGATGGAACGGTCAAGATCCACCTGACCGCGCCCCCGGTGGACGGAAAAGCCAATGAGGCCTTGCTCAAATTCCTCGCAGGTATTTTGGATATCGCCCAAACCCGGATCGAGATTGTTGCCGGATTGGGATCTAGGGATAAACTCATTGCAGTTGTCGATATGGACTCGGTTACACTGCATAAAAAGATAGTGGAGCATATTGGTTAAGCAATACCTCCCGCAGAAATTTTGCGGGAGGTTTTTTTGGTTATTATCGACTATGGGGTTCCCCCATATAGTGTGCGATACATGCTGTAAATTTCATAAATGCTCCTTATATAGGTTCGTGTCTCATCAAATCTGATGACCTCCACGAAGAGGTCCGAATCCGGACCCGATAGGTCCCGCCAAATGGGCGTTGCCTCTGGTCCGGCATTATATGCTGCCAGGACCGAGTAAAGGTCGCCGTTCCATCGATTTCGTTGCGTCATCAGGTACGATGTCCCGAGGCCGATGCTGACCAGCGGTCGGGTCAGGTCGTCCGAAGTGTAGTTCGGTGGCCAACCCAGGTTATCAGCGATCAGCTTCCCGGTTCCCGGTGTGATCTGCATCAACCCGGTCGCATACGCAGAACCGGCTGACTTATCGAATAGGCTTTCCTGGCGGATCACTGAATAAATGAATAAAGGATCGAATCCGGTTTGTTGCGCTGCTGGCAGGACAAGTTCCTTGTAATAGAGCCCATAGCGGACATGGTTGAAGTAAGCTGGCGCTCCCAGGGTTTGAGCTTGCGTGTTCATACCCGCCAGGGTCAATACCTGACGCATGGAGACGATAGCCGGGTAGTACAGCCCCATATCGAGAAGGTAATTTGCAAGGCGATAGCTGTCTGCTGCATTCTGGTCGACACTCGTTTGTAAAGCATCGAATTCAGCCCGGGCATCAGCGGATTGACCAAGTTTCCATAATTCAGTTCCGCGTATCAAACGCGGATCCGTCAGTAGTCCACCCGCCGTACTGAGGTCAGTATCACTTGGTAGATTGAACGTTACCCGCAACCACGCCTCTGCTTCCTTCCGTTCTTTAGCCAGATCCACATTTAAATTTGTGTTTGTGGATGATGTGAAGGGTTGGCGATTAAAAAGCAGGTCTTGAGCACGCAGGCTGTAATAATCGGTCGGATCGAAGGACGCGGTTAATTGCCACGTGCTCGTTGCTGATGCATTATCACCCAGTGCCTGTTGCGCTTTGCCGGTCCAGAAAGTTGCCCTGGCTTTGTCCTCTGCCGATGTGGAAAGAATGGAATCGCGCTGAAAGGTGATCAACGCGGTTTTATAATCTGCCAATCGATAATAGGCAATTCCAGCCCAAAATAGAGCTTGCGGGACAAGGGTGCTTCCCGGATAGGAACTGGCTACTTTTTCCCAGGTCAGAGCGGCTTCCATTAATTGCCCGTCGCGTTCCTGGAGACGGGCAACATCCATTAGGAAATCGGGGGCGCTTGGATTGTTGGGTGATCTTTGGATGAATGTGAGCAGCGTCTCTTCGGCGGCACTCAACTTGTCCAACCAATACCACTGTGTATATGAAAGACCTGGGAGCGAGGCATTGCCGTTCCATGCATCCACCCAATGGGGGTTGTTCGGATAGTTTTGAATGAAAAGATTCCCAGGTGGTTGCCGCCTCAGCATATTGACCAAGGTCATAATATGTAAGCGCTTTATAATAAACGGCATTGCCATCATTTTGTGGGTTTGAATCGATAAATCGTTGGAAGGCATCCAGCGCGTAACCGTATTGTCCCGCAAAGTAATCCACCAATCCCCGGTTCATCTCATCTACTGGCACCCCTGCATTGACCAGTGCCACCAGGGCTGAGTATGAATCATAAGGCAGCGGGTAATTATTCACCGTATGGAGAAATCGTTGATTTGCCTGGTCAACCTGACCAAGCGAAAGGTACACCTGACCTGACAACAGGTCCATCTGGGCCTTTACATAGTCATTGCTGGTTGCGGTGGCGATGGCATCAAATTTTTGCAAGCCAGTCGTTGTATCACCCATACTGACGGTTGCATTTGCGATCTTTATCTGCAGTCCCGTATCGTCCGTTATATGCTCTGCCGCTAAAGCGGCTTGATACGCGCTTATCCCATCGGAAAAACTTCCTGCCGCAATATATGCATCCCCGCGCTTTTCTTGCACATATGCGTCTAGCACCCGTGGAACAAGAGCCAGGTATGTTGTGTAGGCTTGGGCAGCCTCGTTGTACCGTCCGAGTTGCATGTATATTTCACCCAATAAAAAATATGCTCGGTTTGCATCGGGTGATGCCGGGAATTGGCTCTCCAGTTGGTTTAAATACGCAAGTGCGTTTACATAATTCTTTAAGGGCGTAGTAATCTCGACCCAACCCCCACAAAGCAGCCGCCTGCTGCGCGGGATCAGCCGAAGAATTCAGGGCTCCCAGGTATTCGTTGTAGGCTCGGTCAAAGTCGCCGTCAAAAAAAGCCTGCTCGGCACTCGCCAGACGCACCTCCGGTCTGGGAGTTGGCGAAGGTGTGAATGTTGGTTCGGATGTGACGGTCTGGGTCTCCCCGGGTGGGATGGTGACCATTGGGGTGGCGGTCGAGCTTGAAGGCTGGACTGGTGTGCAACTTGCCAGGATCACAAGCAGCAGAAGCCCGGCGATGATTTGTTTGAAAGTCATGGATGTGTTTATAATGGATTTACGGAAGCCCGTCAATGCTTGTCAATCCGTGACCGGCATGATAAACTTTACAGGTTCCGACGACGCTCTCCGCCGAGGGCGTCGTTTGGTGTGTGCATGATGCGAACAGTTTTTTGGGAAAATAACTCTCTTCAGCTCATCGATCAGCGTCGATTACCCGCTTCTTTGGAATTGGTGACTTGCCGGACCTGCCCGGATGTGGTCGTGGCGATCACCAATATGATCGTACGAGGCGCTCCTGCGATCGGTGTTACTGCAGCCTTTGGGCTCGCTCTGGCTGCATATGAATCTCACGAGAAAAATAATAAAGCTTTCCTCGCAGCTCTGGATCGTGCCGCCGGGACTTTGAAGGCTTCCCGCCCGACTGCAATTAATCTGGCATGGGCTGTTGATCGGGTCTTGTACGAGGTCAAACAGAATCTGGCTACCATGAACCTCGACCAACTCCGCGACCTCGTCCTTGCCGAAGCAAATCGCATGGCTGACGAAGACGTAGCGATCAATAGACGCATGGGTGAATATGGGTCAACCCTTATAGACGATGGTGATACCATTATCCATCACTGCAATACCGGTGCATTGGCTGTCGTCGACTGGGGAACCGCGCTCGGAGTATTGCGTACTGCACATTTACAGGGGAAACATATCCATGTACTGGTCGACGAGACCCGGCCTCGCTTGCAAGGCTCGCGCTTGACCGCTTGGGAACTGGGTCAGTATGGTATTCCTTATGAGATCATTTCCGATGGGATGGCAGGTCATTTCCTTCATACTGGTCAGGTCCAAAAAGTGATTTTCGGCGGCGATCGTGTGGCAGCCAATGGCGATGTTGCGAATAAGATTGGCACATATATGCTTGCCTTGGCAGCCCATGATAACCTGGTTCCGGTTTATTCCGTTGTGCCAACCTCAACAATTGACCTTTCCATTGCGCACGGAGGCTTGATCCCGATTGAAGAGCGTGATCCGGACGAAGTACTCAGTCTCCAGATCGACGGAGAACGTGCCGCCCCCGTCGGAGCGAAGGCGCGCAACCCGGCTTTTGATGTCACTCCGGCACGATTACTGACCGCCATTGTTACAGAAAATGGGATTGTTTATCCGCCTTTCGTGGATAATTTGATCAAAACCGTCCATCTTAAGGGTTGATCCGGTCCCGACTTTCCTTTTAGGAATGGAATTATTTCTCGTAAATACTGGGAAACGAAAATGGATATTCTTCTCACTGGTTCTGTCGCCTACGACTATCTGATGACCTTTCCGGGCTTGTTCGCGGAACAGTTTCTGCCTGAACGTCTGGAAAAGATCAGCCTGTCTTTCCTCGTTGATGGCATGTCCCGCCAACGAGGGGGTGTTGCTCCGAACATTGCTTATGCAATGGCTTGTTTGGGAGAACATCCCAGGGTCATGGCGACGGTTGGCGAAGATTTCGAAGAATATCGAGCATGGCTTGAGCAGGTAGGTGTTGACACTGCTTTGATGACGGTTGTGCCGGGATTGTTCACCGCTTCCTTTTTTGCTACGACAGATCAGTCGAATGCACAGATCGCATCGTTTTATCCCGGTGCGATGGGAGTAGCATCAAGTCAGTCTCTTGCTGACGTTAAACCTCGTCCCGACCTGGTCATCGTTTCACCGAATTCGCCCGATGCGATGACCAAATTTGCTGCCGAGTGCCGCCAACTCGGCCTTCAATATCTATATGATCCAAGCCAGCAGATCCTCCGCCTGGATGGTAAAGAGTTGGCGCGGGATATGGAATGTGCCCGGTTCTTGTTCGTTAATGATTATGAGTTCAGCCTTGTTTCGAAAAAAACCGGCTGGGACTTGCAGGAGATCCTTCGTCATGTGGAAGTAGTGGTCGTGACCCGTGGCAAGGATGGCGCCACCGTTTATACCGGGAAAGATGAAATATTCGTTCCGACCGTTCCCGAGCGACAGATCGTGGATCCGACCGGGGTAGGTGACGCTTTTCGAGGGGGATTCCTGACCGGGTATTCCCACGGTTGGGACTGGTTGCTTTGTGGTCAAATTGGTTCGCTGGCGGCGGTCTATTGCCTTGAGAAGAAAGGTCCACAGAGTTATTCATATACCCGTTCGGAATTTATCGAACGCTTCCGTGAACATTTTGACGATCGAGGTCGGCTCGATGTTCTAGAAAAGAAAAGCTGATAGGAATATTGTTGCATCATACAGGGAGTAATTGATCTTGTGTCAATATTTATCGAACTGGCTGGTTGAAAAGACTGCTGGTGGTAATAATTGAAATAACGAAGGAGTAAAACATGAGCACTTCAGATATTAAAGATGGTAATCTGGCTGAGGGGGGCCGTCGTCGTATCGAGTGGGCTGAGCGTGAGATGCCGGTCCTTCGGCAGATACGCGACCGGTTCCAAAAAGAGAAACCGCTAAAAGGTATTCGCTTATCAGCCTGTCTGCACGTAACCACGGAGACAGCGAATCTTGCCCGAACGCTGACTGCCGGCGGAGCAGATCTGGTGCTGACCGCATCCAATCCTCTCTCCACCCAGGATGATGTGGCTGCCGCATTGGTTAATATCTACGAGGTCCCGACTTATGCCATAAAAGGTGAAGACAACGTCACCTATTACAAGCATATTGGCGCAGCCCTGGATCACAAGCCGCAAATGACGATGGATGATGGCGCCGATCTGGTAAGCACTATCCACAAATCACGTCGTGAACTCCTTCCTGGCATAATCGGCGGCACCGAAGAGACCACCACTGGCGTTATCCGTCTGCGTGCCATGGCGGCGGATGGAATGTTGGAATTCCCGGTGATAGCGGTAAATGATGCCATGACCAAACATTTCTTCGATAATCGCTACGGTACCGGTCAATCCACCCTGGATGGTATTATCCGGGCTACGAATGTGTTATTGGCTGGCAAGAATTTCGTCGTGTGCGGGTATGGCTGGTGTGGGCGTGGTTTGGCAAGCCGGGCGCGCGGCATGGGGTCGCTGGTTATTGTGACGGAGGTTGATCCGCTCAAGGCGCTCGAGGCGGTCATGGACGGGTTCCAGGTCATGCCCATGCGGGAGGCGGCGAAGATCGGTGATATCTTCTGTACGGTCACCGGAGATATTAACGTGATCGATTCAGCCCATTTCAAACTAATGAAGGATGGGGCGATCGTTGCCAATTCCGGTCACTTCAACGTAGAGATAAATATACCGGCCCTTGCAAAGCTATCCACCGGTGAGCCAAAACTGGTCCGTCCTTTTGTACAACAGTATGAGACCAAGGATGGTCGTAAGATCAACATCCTGGGCGAGGGTCGCCTGATTAATCTGGCTTCTGCTGAGGGACACCCGGCCTCGGTGATGGACATGTCGTTCGCCAATCAATGCCTGGCGGCTGAATACATGATCAAGAATTCAGCCAAACTCGAGAAACGGGTTCACACCGTTCCGGCGGAAGTGGATGCCGAGATCGCTCGAATTAAGCTGGCTGCCATGGGAATTAGTATTGATACCTTGACGGAAGAACAAGTTAAATACCTGAGTTCGTGGGAAGAGGGTACTTAATCCTTCCAGAACGAGTTTTATCTTTTTTTATGCAGAGTCCCCGGTGATGGTATTCATTCCGGGGACTCTTTTTCAATTATTAATTATCAGGTGTTCGGCTGGATCCATGTTCAAGCAGATCCATTTATTAAAGATCAATGGATCAACGTGATTGCGATCGACGCGATGAATACGATCACGACAATGGAAAGTGTGATCTGGAGCATTAATAATAGTTTCGCCCGCACTGAAAGAGCAGTACTATCTCCCAGCCCAAATTGTGTGCTGCTGCTGAAATCCAAGGTAGATGTAATCCCAGATCCCCGGTTTCCACTTTTCCCATCCCGGTAGGCTCCCGGCACGCTGGGGAAAGCCAAAATCGAAGCGCTTGGCGGTACCATCCCTTCGTGCATCTGGACCACCTCCGTCGATGATCCAGTACCATATGCCAAAAAGGAGGAAATTCGCCAGCCACATGACAATGACATCTTTAAGCAATACTCCGACTCCATTTTGGGGGCGGGATATGATGATTTCTACTACCAGAGCTACTTTTGCAACAAGTCGAATGGTGACCCAACTGAGAAAGATCATCGCCAGGCGCCTGACCCACTCATTGCGTTCCAACAGCCATAGGACAAACATGGCAAGAAAAAACACGATCGGTACGATAAATTCAAGGCTCGAGGCAACGCTGTCCAATGATCTTAATTGTGCAAGCGGGCTTTTTCTGATAATAAAGGGAATGGAAAGTATATTGGATAGAAGCAGATCATGGAGCGTGATAAGCACGACCATGACGATCATTTCTAGCGTTACTCCATCCAGCCGGCGGTTCTTGGTACGCTCTTTGTCCATAAATTTCCTCCACATCGAACCGTTAAAATAATTCAGGTTATTGTAGCGCGGTTATATTAAGTCATAATTAAATCAACTGAAAAACATATGGCTTGCCCGCTCCTGACTCGCTAATTGCGATGTGTTTACCTTCTCCGCATAATCACTGTACCCGCCGATGTATCGTTTGATTTGACCCGCTTCAATTGCCAGGATTTGGCTTACCGTGCGATCGAGAAAATATCGGTCGTGCGATATGATCAGCGCCGTTCCGACGAAATCTTCCAACGCGTTTTCCAGAACCTCTGCAGAGGCAATGTCAAGGTTGTTGGTCGGTTCATCGAGTAGGAGAAAATTGGCTCCCGAGAGCACCAGCAACGCCAATTGGAGACAACTCCTTTCACCACCGGAGAGAGAGCGCACCTTTTCAGTCGATTGTTTGTATGTAAAAAGGTAGCGCAGGAGGAATGCTACTGCATTGGCTTCGGTCATATCAGCTGCTCGCCGGATCGTGTCGACCAGCGTCATATTCAGGTCGAGTGTTTCATGTTCCTGTGCATAATATCCCAACTTTACGCTCGGACCTATTTTGATCTCGCCTGAGTCCGGTTTCTCGATTCCCAGGATGATGCGTAGCAGTACAGATTTACCAGTGCCATTTGGTCCGATCAATCCCACCCGTTCGCCATGCTTGATAAGCAGGTTTATGTTTTTTAGGACTGGTCGGGTATAGGATTTTTCCACCCCGTTTATCTCGAGCACTTGGTTGGAACCTCTCCAACCTTTGAATTCAAGACCCATCCTGCGTTTATCCAATGCAGGACGATCAGTCGTTTGACCTTATCCAATCGAGTCTCCATGGAATGGACCCGGCTGGCGAACTTGTCGCTCACGAGTACCCATTGTTTATAACGTTTTAATGCTACTTCCATCCGTTTGATATTGCGTTGCTGGATTGAATAGAGTTCCTCCGCCCGCGCGAGCCGTTCCTCTTTTGCGATGATAAATTCGGTGTAATTGCCCGTGAACGTGACCAGCTGACCATCTTCGATCTCGGCAATGTGGGTTACCACCGAGTCGAGCAGGTAACGGTCATGCGAAACCAAGACCACCGCTCCCGGATAATTGACGATCAGTTGTTCAAGGTAAGCTTTACCAGGCAGGTCTAGGTGGTTATCCGGTTCATCCAGTAAGAGCACGGAGGGTCCTGCCAGGATCAGGCGTGCCAGTCCGATTAGTTTCTTTTGCCCTCCTGAAAGCACCCCGACAGGTTTTTCAAAGTCGACGGGATGAAGACCTAATCCGCTCAACAAGTTCCGCACTCGCTGCTCGTAGCCAGGTCCGCCCAATGCCTGGAATTCGTTAAGGGATTTATCCTGCTTGTCCAACATCCGGGTTAGCGCGGTTTGATTTCCATAGACTTCTGGATCACCCAATCGCAGTTCAATTTCTGCAAGCGTTCTTTCAAGGAAGGCAACTCGAGGATTTCCTTCCAGTGCCAGGCTGAGAGTGTGTACCGTCGGATCGAATTCGACTTGTTGAGGTAAATAACCGATCGTGACCCCTTTGGCTTGGTGCACCAGCCCTCCCGTTTCGCACGCATAATCGCCGGTGATCAGCTTAAACAGGGAGGATTTACCTGCACCATTGGGTCCAACGAGGCCGATCTTCTGGTCGTGCTGGATTTCCCAGTTGAGGTTCGCGAAAATGGTTTTCGCCCCGAGGATGAGGGTGGCGTGGTCTATACTGATGGAAATCATGGTTACTCCGATTCTATAATAAAAAACTGCCGCAGGCTTGCCTGTGGCAGTTGGATGGTAAATATCAAAATGCTGCTTGATGTTTTACTCCGGGCAACAGGCGCGAATTCATGAAGGTCATCGTGGGGATAAAGCCGGACACGATCAAAAATAAAGACTGCTTGCAAAGATCGGTAAATATCATAGCGTCAGCATTATATCATGGCGAAACCGCCCCTGCACAAAAAATGCACTATCTGATAGAATACAGCCCGCACGCCGGAACTGTTTGATACTGATAAGACCCGCCCCGGTCTCACCTTCCGGGGTTTTTCATTGGGGATGTTGTGGAATCCCCTGAGGCTGGATATGCTGAAAGAAAGAACTGATCTTCGAAATATCGCCATTATCGCACACGTGGACCACGGCAAGACTACGCTGGTGGATGGTTTGCTGCGCCAGTCGCATACTTTTCGTGACAACCAGCAGGTGGCTGAACGCGTGATGGATTCCAATGATCTTGAACGTGAACGCGGAATTACCATCCTTGCCAAGAATACAGCCATTACGATTCCCGATCCCCAGACCGGGGAAACCGTAAAGATCAATATTGTAGATACCCCCGGTCATGCTGATTTTGGCGGCGAGGTGGAACGGGTGATGAATATGGTCGACGGTGTACTGCTGCTGGTCGATGCCGCTGAAGGTCCCATGCCGCAAACCCGTTTTGTCCTCAAGAAAGCCCTTGAGATGGGTCATAAAGCCGTGGTTGTCATCAATAAAGTGGATCGAAAAGATGCTGAACCTGAACGTGTGGTCAACCAAACCTTTGACCTTTTCATTGAATTGGGTGCAACCGATGAGCAGGCGGATTTTCCCATTATTTACGCCCAGGCTACCAGTGCCCAGGCAGGATACACTCCGGAACTGGGTCCTGATTTACAGCCGTTATTCCAGACCATCCTCCGTCACATCCCGCCTCCGAAAGTAGATTCGGATGCACCATTGCAGCTCCTGGTAACCACGCTTGGCTACGATGATTATCGTGGCGTTACTGCTGTTGGACGCATCCATTCCGGGACCATCAAAGCCGGGCAGGCTTTGGTTCGTATGAAAGTCGATGGTACCAATGTACCGGAACGTGCCAGGTATTTGTATATTCACCAGGGCTTGAATAAAGTCGAAGTCGAGCGCGTCGAGGCAGGTGAGATTGTTGCCCTCGCCGGGTTGGAAGGTATCGCCATTGGCGAAACCCTGGCTGATCCTGATAATCCTGTCGCGTTGCCGACGATCAAAGTTGAAGAACCAACGGTTCGGATGAGTTTCGGGGTAAATACTTCCCCATTCTCAGGCAAGGAAGGACGCTGGAGCACCTCCCGTAAGTTGCGTGAACGGCTTTTCGATGAATTACGCACCAATGTTTCCTTGCGTGTCCAGGAGACGGATGTTTCAGAGACGTTCCTGGTATCAGGTCGCGGGGAACTTCATTTGGCTATTCTTATCGAAACAATGCGCAGAGAAGGTTATGAATTCCAGGTCTCGCGCCCGGAAGTGATATTTCATAAAGCGGAAGATGGGACCCAGTTGGAACCATTCGAAGAGGTCCACATCGAGACCAGCCCGGAGACGGTTGGAGTGGTCGTTGAAATGCTCGGTGGGCGCCGCGGAAAAATGATGGATATGCAGGATACCGGTCAGGGCAGCACGCGCTTGATTTATCTTGTCCCAACCCGCGGCCTGCTGGGTTTCCGCTATCAATTCCTGACCGCAACGCGTGGTATGGGGGTTATGAATACCCTTTTTCACGGTTACGAAGAAATGGCTGGACAGATGGCACAGCGGTCCACCGGTTCTTTGGTTGCCTGGGAGCAGGGCGATACAACGGCTTATGCCTTGAAGAGTGCAGAAGATCGAGGTACTCTTTTTTACGGTCCTGGGGTTGCTGTCTATGAAGGGATGGTTATTGGCGAGAATGCCCGCCCGGGAGACATACCCATTAACGTTTGCCGGAAAAAGCATCTTACCAATATGCGCTCATCCCACGGCGATATGGAAATACGCCTGACCCCGCCGCGTCAGATGAGCATTGATGAGGCTATTGAATACCTTGCAGATGATGAACTGCTGGAAGTAACACCCCAATCCTACCGCATCAGAAAACGCATCCTAAACACCGACGACCGCGGTAAATCGGATAAAAAAGCCAAGGAAGCGTTGGAGGCATAAAAACTCTCCTGCAGGAATGCAGGAGTGTTTTCTTACTTAATGAATGCGATCCGTATCTGGAACCAATAACTGCGCCGTCACTTCAATCCAAAACCCTGTTTTTCCAACACATCTCGTAACCCGGCACGATCGCTTCGTGATACTCTTCGGGCCGATTGTTCCAGCCAGCCGACGAACTCCATTTCATTTTGCTTCCCCGGCACGGGTACCTGGCGTCCCTTGTAGATGCCGGTTGCGATCATGGTTTGATCATATGTTCGCAGGTCTTCATCTTTCGGAGTGGGATCGTATTGCTCCCAATGTAGTACAACCTCCAGCGGCAGCCGCGGGCGGAGTGGGTGCTCCTCGGACGCCCATCCGACGGTCATCCCAACTACGGGGAAGACCAGGCATGGAATGTTGAGCAGATTGATTACCTCCTGTGGTTTGCGCCGGATTGAACCGATGTAGCAGATCCCCAATCCCAGTGATTCTGCTGCCAGGGCAGCATTCTGCGCCGCCAGGATGGCATCGAATGCAGCCACGAGAAAATTCTCGGTATATTCGTTTGTCTGTTTGTATCCGCGAACGGTACAGATCCGCTCAAGGCGCGCGGTGTCTGCGCACCACGTAAGCAATAATGGTGCCTGCCGGATATGTTCCTGATCGCCGCATAATTTTGCCAATTCATATCTTCGTTCCTTCTCGGTTACCGCAATGACCGAGTAGGCTTGCAAGGACGATGATGTCGATGCATGTTGCGCGGCAGCGACAATGGTCTCGATTAACTCGACCGGTACGGGATCTGGTTTGTAATGCCGAACTGAGGCGTGCTTGTGAATGAGATCTATTGTTTGGTTATTCATGAACAATGACTCCAAAAGATTGGGATGAAGAGTTCTGGCGTCATACCATATGGTTAGAATAGCATTTCCATTTCTATCTCGTCGCGAATGGGTATCCCATCCAAACCGGTCATCGGTATTTCTGGTTTTAACTGTCGTGCCTCGCTGATCGCATTGGTATGGATGGCAGAAATGGTAAAACCGAGCTTTTGATAAAAACGCAAGGCGTGGGTATTGTCATTGGTTGTTATCAACCAAAGTCGTTTATAACCGTGCAGGCGCGCAAATTGGATTACTTGTTTAATGAGAGCCGAACCGATGCCTATCCGCTCCTGCCATGAATTCAAGGTGACAATTTCGATGGAGCTTTCCTCGATATGGTAGGTTAATAAACCCAGCATGTTCTCGTTGTTGAAGGCTCCAAATCCCGGCAGGTCAGCGGGATAATATAATGTCCCATGTGCAACGGCAACTTCAGCACCCCAGGCATCGATTATCATCGGGACTATTCTTTCGCGATCGGTTTTAATGATTGGACGGATGGTAAATGAGGACATTTTTTATACCAGAAGGGCGGTTCTAGTCGCTGTGCTTGGTCTGAATACAGAACAGTAAATGACCGGACAATCAGATTGGATACCGGTACAATCTCCCCCGTTATTTTAACGGGATTCACCATTCAGGGTTGGATAATTATCTTTATGAAGAACGAATCCCCGAAGGGAAAACCATTCCCATCAAAGGCTTGCCATTCGCTGGTGTAGCTTCCTGTCTCCGACGGTGCCGTGAAGACAATTCTGATGATTGCTTCTGAACCTGCCCGCGTGGATAAAGAGCTTGTTCGGGTGATGCTCCCATTGCGTTTCCGCTGATCAACCGTAGGCGATAACGATTATCCCAATTACACGTTCCACTATTTTGAACAAGCCATTGTTTATCGAGAGGGTTTCCGGACGGGACGGTCGAATTATCAGGAATGGTCACATCTGACCGGAACGTTAACCCTTCCAGGCAAGTGGGTGTCGGTGTGTTGATTATTACAATCGTTGGAATGCTAGTATTCGTGACGATTGGCGGGGATGGAAGGAAGGTGTCCGTTGGTACGACTGAATGCAGTTCCTCCACAACCACTGGAAAGGGACGCGAGAATACAAAAAATGAACATGGACGTGCAGAGAACGCCTTCTTTGCGCCTTGCCGCCATGTTCATCTCGATATTTCCTGTATTCGGATTATTCGTGTCGGTGATATTAAACTTCGCCGCCGTCTTCGCTGGAATCCTCGCTGGTCGAACCGGTAACAAGTGGGAGCGGCACATCCCCGCCGCTTGCACGCTGGCGGATGATCGATTCGATTTCCAGCGCGAGTTCAGGGTTCTGGCGTAAAAACTCCTTTGAGTTTTCGCGTCCCTGGCCTAACCGGACGTCGCCATAAGAGAAGAAAGCGCCGCGCTTATCGACGATGCCGAGTTGAGTGGCGAGGTCGATCAGGTCGCCAACTTTTGAGATCCCCTCGTTATACATGATGTCGAATTCCGCAGACCGGAAAGGTGGTGCTACCTTGTTCTTGACCACCCGTACCCGTGTTCGGTTGCCTACAACGTCCGCCCCGATTTTTATGGACTGGATGCGACGAACATCCAGGCGGATGGATGCATAGAACTTGAGCGCATTTCCGCCGGTGGTGGTCTCAGGGTTGCCAAACATGACGCCGATCTTCATGCGCAGCTGGTTGGTAAAAATTACGGTGGTTTTGGTCTGATTGATTGCGCCCGATAGTTTCCGTAGTGCTTGCGACATGAGCCGCGCCATTGCGCCCATCTGGGCATCGCCCATGTCACCCTCGATTTCCGATCGAGGTACCAATGCCGCCACTGAATCGATCACGACCAGGTCCACTGCTCCCGAACGGACTAGTGTCTCGGTAATCTCAAGTGCTTGCTCACCGGTATCGGGTTGCGAGACCAGCAGATTGTCGATGTCCACCCCGCATTTGGCAGCGTATGATGGATCGAGCGCGTGTTCCATGTCAACATAGGCGGCTGTGCCGTTCAACTTTTGCACCTCAGCTACGATGTGCTGGCATAAGGTTGTTTTTCCGGATGATTCCGGTCCATAAATTTCTGTGATTCGCCCGCGCGGGATTCCTCCAACGCCGAGCGCAAGGTCGAGCGAGAGCGAACCGGTCGGGATCGAAGTCGATTGCCATTTTGTGTGCTTCACCCAGGCGCATGATGGAGCCGTCACCATATCGTTTGACAATATCTCCGAGCGCCTTATCGAGCATTGCTTTTCGGCCTTCACTTTGTTGTTCGGAGGCAGTTGCATCGGATTTTTTCGCCATAATATTCCTCTCTATGCTGTATTGATCTAGAGTATAGCACAGATGTTCGATACGTCAAGAGTTTAAGGAGTTGTGGTTGCCGGCGCAGCGGGTGGTGTGAAATCGTAGCCCTTGTACCCGTAGAATGAAAAATAAGTGACCTGACCGGGCAGGATCTGAATATCCTGGATCCTGTTTAATGCTGCATAGGGGATATTTAGTTCGTAAACCCCGGCTGGCAGGTTTCCAAGCACAACATTCTCATTGTAATAGGCATCGGGGTTGACCGTGGTAGGACCATAGGTCTTGACCTCGTAGTGTAACCCGGTCTCCAGATCCTTCAGCAGAACGAGAGCTTGATCAAGCCTCTGTCCATATGTGCTCATTACCCTGCCTACCAGGACGCCATAACCTTGGGGAGGCGAGATCCATAGTTCCGGATTCCTGGTTTTCCAGAAATCATTCTCGCCGAGGCGGACTTCAAAATGCAGGTGTGGTCCCGTGGTCATACCCGTGGAACCAACATGCCCAACAACGGTACCGGTTTCTACCCATTGACCGAGTGTGACGTCTATTTCCTGCATGTGTGCGTAAACGGTGAAAAGTTGCTGGTTGTGGTAACCGAAATCATGCCGGATGGCAACTGCCATCCCGTACGGGTCGTTTCGGTTATTCAGTTCCCCGGAATACAGCCCGTAACCAACCCATACCACGGTGCCAGGTCCTGCCGCGAGCACTTCGGCGCCCCTTGGAGAGGGTATATCGACTCCGGTGTGGACCACATCCGGTCCGAAGAAGATCCCGCCATACAGATAATCTGTGATCGGGTCACCCGGGTATGTTGCCGCGACTGGAGATGCAAAATAAAAATGGTCATATGGCGAAAGCGCCCAGGGAGTCGGATAAAGGGGCGGGCGGTATTCTGCGCCGGGCGCTGGTATTACCGTTGGGAAGAATAATTGCATCGCTCCAATGGTGGAGGTTGGGAGCGGCAGGGGTGTGTCAGTTGCTGTCGGTACAAATTGCTCATCCCCGGGGAGGGGGGTGGTAACGATGACGGATGTATCGGTTGGAAACGCTGGAGCGTTTGTGGTTTGCCCCGCAAAAGATCCGGTTGCCGGTGGGTTGGTGGTTTGTTGCGATTGGAGTGAGCAAGCTGCCAGAAAGACCAGGAGGAAAATCGATAATATCCGAATATTCTTCATCTTATCGCTACTAGCGCGTGGAGGTAAAGCGGGCTGTCGGCGTCCGGGTTGGAGTCGGGGACCGGTACCACATTGGCGTCCGGGTTGGTGTACGGGTAGGTGGGACGACGACCGTAGGCGTGACCAGCACATCGGGTGGATAGATCTGGAGCATGGCACTCCGCCAGTCCAAACCTTGAATAAAAGCTAATTCATTTAACCTCGCGCCGGCATAAAACGTACGCCAATTGGTTAGAGCGGGGAGGCGTTCCCATCCGTATTGGGCTGCAAGGGCAGTCAGGTCAAGCCAATAGCCTGCTGGAATGGAAGCCATCAATTGACCGCCATTCTCATACGCAGATGAACTGGTAGTCCTTGCGGAAAAATCCCACGGTAATTGGGCAAGCGGTTGCCCTTCTGATCCATCCTGGGCAGCAGTGTGGATGAACATTCGCCAGTACGTCTGGTGGGCGAAATCCTCCCGTATTACAACCATCCAATTTGCCTGGATCAATGCCGGGTTGAGTGTGAAGGCTCTGCCTGTGTAAAGCCAATCTTCGCCCAGGCCCGGGTCGAGAGGCGTTGTGAGCGGGATAAAAGCATTATCCAGGTTCCCCAACGCATCCCACCCGGTCTCTACCGACACCCGTTCTCTTAACATCTGGAAAGAGTCGATTACCGCCTCGTGAAGTTTTGGATATGGAGCAGTCACCTCGTCGAGGTCGACCAGCGGGGATCTTCCGGAGGCAATGGTAGGTTGTGAATTGGATCCTGATGTGAAGAGGGCCGTTGGTGTAAGTACTGCGGCTGCTTGGAATGCGCCTGGAAAGATCGTATTTGTAATTCCGTATGATAGACCTTCCATTGCCCCGGGAAGCAAAACGGGGGGTAGGCGAAGTTCACCCGATTTGGTGTACCCGGTAATAAAAGTTTGGTTTGGATTGGGTTGGCGGGTAATTAACGTCTCGTTATCCGTCCAGATCGGCCAATCGCCGGAACCTGCCCATCGTGCTGGGTTGTTGGGGTTGCGTGTATCCCACGTATAAAGACTGGTTTGACCCGTGCTCGGATCGCTTGCTGCCCAGGCAAGCAAATTACCGTCCGGTGACCAGGCTGGATGGGTTGATATGGTCAGAGGCTTTTGGCTAACATTTTTAAAGTCACCGGCGTTATCGAGATTGGCGATCCATATCTCAGGGTTGCCCGATCGATTTGATACGAATGCGATCTGGCGACCTTTAGGCGACCAGGCTGGGGAATAGTCGGCGGCTGGATTTTGCGTCAGTTGGATGGGATCCTGGTTCGGATTGAGGATCGAGCGGACATATATATCCAGGTTACCGCTGGCGTAGCTTTCATATGCAATAAATGCGCCATCCGGTGACCAGCTTGGTGCGGCGTCATACTCACGCGAGTTCTGTCAGCCTGGTTACGTTTCCATTCCCCAGGTCCATCGAATAAAGATCCCAGTAGCCATTGCGATGACTGGAGTACGCCAGCCTGTGTCCATCCGGGCTCAGTGCCGGGGTTATATCATCCCAGGCGCCCGCTGTAAGTCGGGTATATGGTAGTGTTTGGGGAGAATAGGCAAAAAGATGGAAATACCCGCCGTCAGCGAGCGACAAGAAGATGGTTCCGACCGGAGCAGGTGCTGTCGGTGCCGGCGATGTGGCAGTAATGACGTAAGGTGTCTGTGTGGATTCAGTCGCCTGCGTTGAAATGGGAGATAAAGTTTCCGTATTTGTGGGGTTATTGGTCGGTATGGTGGTCTTGGCAGGTCCGCAGGCAGTTAACAGCATAAGAAAACCGGTAAAAGCTGAGGTGATGGCAGGAATGCGGTGGCGAATTGAGATCATTTTATGGTTTACTGGGGCAGTTGAAATGTTAGATTTCGGTGATCGATTTCACCCAGGTCTGGGTATGATAATGTGACAGACAGGGTATATCCGCCCTTCGGATCGTATTCCTTTGCTTTCTCAGCAGGTGCGGGTTTTCTGATATGCATTGTGAGTTCAATTTTCCAGGCAACTGACTCAACGATGCTGGTTGTGGCAACGATTTTTCCATCTGGATCGGTGACATTCAGATCAATAAATGGCTTTATCTGAAATGGGGTGACATTCAGCGATACTCGCAGTCGCTTACCATCCGCATAAGGTTCTACTCGCAGGTCCAAAATATGGGTGTTTGCCGGATCAACTCTTTTAATATCTGGATCGGTTAGGAAGAACTCCATCCAATAATTATAACCAGAAACCGGAATTCACACGGCTGGTATAATCACCCCATGACAACCAAATTAACTCATTTGGATGAAGCAGGTCGGGCGCACATGGTCGATGTGGGGGATAAGCCGGACACCGGGCGGATCGCGATTGCCTGTGGTGAGATATTAATGAAAATGTCGACCTTTGAGTTGATCCGTTCGGGAAATATGAAGAAAGGTGATGTATTAACCGTGGCGCAGATCGCAGGCATTGCAGCCGCGAAGAGGACCTCTGATCTGATCCCGCTGTCTCATCCATTGCAGATAATCCACATTGAAGTGGATTGTAAGCTTGAACCCGCCCTGCCCGGGGTGGTCATTACATCAACGGTGAAAACGATCGGCAAAACCGGTGTCGAAATGGAGGCGTTGACTGCTGTTTCAGTTGCCGCCTTGACAGTTTATGATATGGCTAAAGCTGCTGAAAAAACGATGAAGATCCAGAATATCAGGCTGGTTGAAAAACATGGTGGTCGATCTGGTGACGTAGTAAATGAATAGCGCCTAATGGTTAGATAGTTTCTACGGAGACTTGATGAATAAGATTAATATTCTATTTTTCGCTTCACTTCGGGATCATGTAGGAATGCAATCTCTTAAATTGGATGTACCGGTAGGACTGACGATTGGCGAATTAAAGGCTCGTCTTATTAAAACATACCCAAAGCTTGCCCCAATGAAGGCATCGATGATGGCAGCCATCAACCGTGAATATGCTGAAGATGGTCAGGCTCTTCCCATCGATGCTGAGATTGCCTTCTTCCCTCCGGTATCAGGTGGATAGAATGGTTCAGCCTACTATCATTTCAATAACTGAAGACACTCTCGATCTGGATTCTCTCCTTGCTAGCGTGACGCTTCCCTCTACCGGCGCAGCGGCGGTTTTCACCGGAATGGTTCGCGGGGAAACGGTACGTGGCACCGTTCACAGCACAGAATACCTTGAGTACGAAGCCTACAAACCCATGGCAGAGGCTAAAATGCGCCAGATTGCCCTGGAAATTCGTCAAAAATGGCCATCTGTAGAGGGTATAGCCATTGTTCAGCGCATCGGGCGTCTCTATCCGCAGACCCCCACAGTTTCGATTGTTTGCACAGCGGCTCACCGTGATACCGGCGTCTTTGATGCAGCCCGGTACGGAATTGACCGCCTCAAGGATATTGTTCCTGTTTGGAAGAAGGAAGTAGGTCCCGACGGTGAGTTCTGGATCGAGGGACATCATATCCAAAAGTCAGGGGAGTAATGCCTGCTTTTGTCTGCTGTTCTCAATGTGGAAGGGATTACCCGGCAGGCGGGTTGCCTTATCTTTGTCCTGTTTGTGGGGGATTATTTGAGGTTTGCGAACCATTGGACCTTGATTTTTCCAGGATTGACCGGTCGCAACCGGGTATATGGAAATATCGTCATACATTCGGTCTTCCGGAGTTAGCCCCGGCGGTTTCTCTCGGTGAAGGAAACACTCCACTCGTCTGGGTGGATGTCGATGACCGGAAAATTGCCTTCAAATGTGAATTCCTCAATCCGAGTGGATCGTTCAAGGATCGCGGCTCCTCAGTTATTGTGTCCTGGTTGAACTCACGCGCCATCCAGGCTGCAATCGAAGATTCATCCGGTAATGCTGGCGCGTCATTTGCTGCATATTCCGCTCGGGCGGGAATTGCTGCACGGGTTTTTGTTCCCGAAACCGCTTCAGGACCAAAACGCAGGCAAATTGCTGCTTATGGCGCCGAACTGATAACGGTTCCTGGCTCCCGGTCGAATGTTTCGAAAACCGTGAGAGATATGGCGGATCGGGGTACTGTTTATGCGAGCCACGCATATCTACCTTTTAATATTCCAGGATATGCAACCGCTGCTTACGAAATTTACGAACAGTTAGGTTATCAATTACCCGCAGCGGTGATTGTCCCGATTGGGCAGGGTGGTCTTCTGCTTGGTCTGGCCTATGGATTTGATCGACTGCGTATAGCCAATAATATGCTCGCTCCTAACCCCATGATCATCGGAGTTCAGGCATCGGCATGTGCTCCAATTGTGGCATTGAGCAAAAATGGACAGAAGGCGATGGAAGTTGTCTCTGAAGATCAAACCTTGGCTGAAGGTGTCCGTGTTCGATATCCAATTCGGGCAGTTCAGGTCGTCGAGGCAGTATCCAGCGCAGGCAGGGAGCTGTTCTTTTCTGTCGAAGAGCATCGAATACTTTCAGCCCGGGATGATCTTGCCCACCTCGGATTTTATGTCGAACCAACTTCAGCCATTGTTTGGCCGGCATTGAACAACTTAATGCGGGAATTACCGGACCCGATCGTAGTCATTTTGACTGGCTCTGGCTACAAGTACGTGTAAAATTATATGGGAAGGGAATAAACATATGACAGATATCCAACCATTAACTACAAAGCTGATCAGTAATCTTGAAAAAGTCATCATTGGCAAACGAGACTCAATTGAATTTATTATTGTCGGCTTGCTCGGTCAGGGTCATGTATTGATTGAGGATGTCCCCGGGGTTGGAAAGACCATGCTGGCTCGCAGCCTGGCAAAATCTTTGGGATGCTCATTCAATCGGTTGCAATTTACCCCCGACATGCTTCCGAGTGATGTAACGGGTGTATCGATATTCAATCAATCCAAAGGCTTGTTCGAATTCAACCAGGGACCAATATTTGCCCAGATTGTTTTGGTCGATGAGATTAACCGTGCGACACCAAAGACCCAGGCTGCCTTGCTGGAATCCATGGAAGAACGACAGGTCACCGTGGATGGAAAAACTCACCATCTTCCGAAGCCGTTCATGGTTTTGGCCACCCAAAATCCCATTGAATATGAAGGGACTTTTCCCTTACCCGAGGCGCAATTGGATCGTTTCCTTCTTCGTGTCCGGTTGGGCTACCCTAGTTCATCCGATGAAATTGAGATCATGAATCGTCAGCAATTGCATCACCCCGTTGAAGCCTTGAAGGCGGTCATCAAAGTTGGTGAACTCCAGGATGCAATGGAAGAGATCAAAAAGGTGTATGTCTCGGATCTGATTAAAAAGTACCTGATGGATTTGATCACCCGCACGCGCAGGAATGCGGATGTGTATCTCGGGGCAAGCCCACGTGGCAGTCTCGGCTTGTATCGTACCGGGCAGGTTGTGGCAGCCATGGCGGGTCGTGATTATGTCCTGCCGGATGATATCAAAAAGCTTGCCATTCCAGTCCTTGCCCATCGTGTCATTGTTGGTCCAGCGGCACGTTTGAGGGAACTGACAGCCGAAAAGATCGTAAAGGAGATCTTGGATAACACTCCAGTCCCTGGTGGTGTGTACAAAACTTCTCGTAAATGAATCAGAATACTGGTTTGCGTTGGCTGTTGATCGGTATGGCAATTACCGGCTTGGTCGGTTGGTTGATAACCGGACTGACCGTGTATGCGCGCATTGCTTACCTGGGTGCTCTTCTAGTAATTGGCGGTGCCGTCTGGGCTTTATTTTCAATACGCGGGATCCATTTTACTCGGCAGGCGCGGACTTTGCGGGCAAGCATGGGCGAAGTGTTCGAAGAGCACTTCGAAGTAATAAAAGAATCCTGGTTGGGCAGCCTGTGGGTGGAAGTGCTCAATCAGTCTGATTTGCCGATGGCGGGCGGATCTCGCCTATTGACTGGCATTGGGCCACGGCAGCGCCGGTCCTATTCGGCTCGGACCTTACTTTATCGACGCGGAGCCTTTACGCTCGGACCTACTCGCCTTGCATCTGGTGATCCCTTTGGTTTGTTTACATTTCGCAGGCAAATATCTGCAAAGGATACCTTGGTTGTCCTTCCAATGGTGGTACCGATCAAGGATTTTCCACCTCCGCCGGGAATATTGCCTGGTGGGAAAGCAGTTCGACAGCGTTCAATGGATGTGACTCCTCATGCTGCTGGGGTTCGTGAATACGTCCCAGGTGATCCGATGAAACGAATTCATTGGCCTACTACTGCTCATCGTGGGCGCTTCATGGTCAAGGAATTTGAACAAGATCCCCAGTCGGATATCTGGTTATTTTTGGATGCATTAGCCGGCATCCAGGTGACCAGCCATCTGCCCCCGGAAGATTTTCACGAAATTGGTCTGTGGTTAAAACGTCCAAAGATAACACTACCTGCCGATACGTTCGAATATGCGATCAGTGCAGCGGCATCACTGGCAGATTACTTTCTTGCACACAGGCGCTCGGTTGGATTGGCTTGTGCTGCCGGTAAGGTGAGGATTGTTCCGGCGGATCGTGGCGAGCGCCAAGTCAATAAAATTATGGAAACCCTGGCATTCCTTCAACCAACCGGTACCATGCCGCTCCTGAGCCTCGTTACAATGCAAGCCAAGTTGCTGCCGATTGGGGCAGGAGTAATGATCATTACTTCATCGGTTCAACCCGAGCTACTCCTCGTGGTTGAGGATTTATTACGAAGGCGGTTAAGCCCGGTGGTTATCATTATCAAACCTGAAACCTTCGGAGGCCCGGGAGATAGTGGTGCCATTATCGGCGGATTACTGAACCGCAATATTCCAGTCTGTTCTGTCGGGATGGGAGACGATCTATCTGATAAGCTGGCGCTCCCGGTGGTTTACTTCCAGTCTCGAACCTCCTCGAATTCATATTTCGGTACCAATGGTTAAGATCTTTTTATCTGAATGATCTGATCTAAACAAAAATGCATCTGCTTGGCTGATTAACGTTGACACTCGATAATTGATGAAGTTTTGGTTTTCATGGAGATAAGATGAAACATTTTCTCGATATTTCTGATCATAGCTCCCAAGAACTACAGGATTTGCTTGACCTTGCCATTAAACTAAAGAAAGAACACTTCTCAAGCGGCAATCAACCTTTATTCAAGGGAAAAGTCCTTGGCATGATTTTCCAGAAACCCAGCCTGCGGACACGGGTCTCGTTCGATATGGCCATGCGGCATATGGGTGGTGATGCTTTATATCTATCTCCCAGCGAGATTGGTCTCGGGCAGCGGGAATCCATAGCCGATGTGGCTCGAGTACTCTCGGGTTATGTCCAGGCGATCATGGCACGTGTCTTTGAACATGCCCACATACTGGAGTTGGCTAAATGGTCGTCGGTACCGGTCATTAATGGACTGAGTGATTTCAGCCATCCCTGTCAGGCGATGGCTGATGCCCTCACAATTCAGGAAAAATTTGGCAAAACCAAAAGTTTGAACATCACTTATGTTGGCGATGGAAATAACGTTGCGGTTTCATTGATGCAAATCTCTACAAAGTTGGGCTGGAATTTTACCATTGCCAATCCGGAAGGATTTGACATGCCGGCAGGCTCGATCGATACCGCCAGGAATGTGGCAGCCGTGACAGGCTCCAAGCTGTCATTTTTGACTGATCCTTTCGAGGCGGTAAAAAAGGCGCACGTGATCTACACCGATACCTGGATTAGCATGGGTCAGGAGAAGGAAGCTGAAACTCGCGAAAATATCTTCCCGCCATATCAAGTAAATTCGAAATTGGTCAACGCTGCGGATAAGGATGTGATCGTCATGCATTGCCTGCCGGCTCATCGAAACCATGAATTAACCGACGACGTCGCTGATGGACCACATTCGGTGATATTCCAACAGGCTCATAACCGCTTGCATGCTCAGAAGGCGATCCTGGCTCGTCTCTTTGGTGTAGCATAATATAAGGGCTTGGTAGTTTGCACCTTGCTGACTATTTTTAATATGCCTCTCGACTGCGTGGCGCTCGGGGCGAAGTGGTCTTTATCTTGAAAGGATGGAACCATGAACACGCAGGAATTTATTCAGATCGAAGAAAAATTTGGTGCTCATAATTATCACCCACTCGATGTTGTCATCACACGTGGCGAGGGGGTCTGGTTATATGATGTGGATGGCAAACGCTACCTTGACTGTCTATCGGCTTATTCTGCAGTGAATCAAGGTCATGTTCACCCTAAGATCCTGGCCGCGTTGGTGGAACAGGCTGCGAAAGTGACTCTCACCTCACGGGCTTTTCGTAATGACCAGCTTCCCCTCCTGTATAAAGAATTATCGGACTTAACCGGTTATGAAATGTCCCTGCCGATGAATTCAGGTGCTGAAGCGGTCGAAACAGCATTGAAGATCGCCAGGAAATGGGCGTATCAGGTCAAGAAAGTTCCAAGACATAAAGCTGAGATCATCACCTGCGCAGGGAATTTCCATGGTCGCACGATATCCACTATTTCGTTTTCGACGGAGCCACTCTATCGTGATGATTTCGGACCTTTCACCCCCGGTTTTATCAGCGTTCCATATGGAAATGCGGATGCCATTGCCAGGGCGATCACACCGAATACCGCCGCAGTTTTACTGGAGCCGATTCAAGGCGAGGGTGGCGTGATTATCCCGCCCAAAGGATTCCTCAAAAAGGTCGCTGAGATTTGCAAGGCAAACCAGGTCTTGTTCATTGCAGATGAGATCCAGACCGGTCTCGGGCGGACTGGTAAACTGTTCGCCGCCCAATATGAAAATGTTCGCCCTGATGTAACCATCATTGGCAAAGCTCTTGCTGGTGGTTTTTACCCGGTCTCCGCAGTATTATCAGATAATGAGATCCTCGGCTTGTTCACTCCCGGTGAACATGGCTCGACCTTTGGTGGAAATCCTTTGGCTGCCGCGACCGCCCGCGCAGCATTGAAAGTGATCGTGGATGAAAACCTTGTCCAGCGGGCAGCCGAGATGGGGGAATATTTCATTGATCAACTGGCTGAGATACCAAGTCCGCACGTCAAAGAAGTGCGCGGTAAAGGTTTATTGATCGGGCTGGAATTGACCGATAAGTCTGGTGGCGCACGTCGATTTTGCGAGGCGTTGCAGGCGAAGGGCATTCTCGCGAAGGAGACCCACGAGCGTGTGATCCGTTTTGCGCCGCCGCTGGTAATAGACAAGGAAACCATCGATTGGGCACTACCTTCCATCCGTGAAGTGTTGAACATGGAATGATCCGGTAGATCGATAATTTCGCAAGGGCACCTGGTACGCCAGTCATTGGAGGTGTGAGATGAATGTTGGTATCCCAAAAGAACGCCGCCCGTTCGAGTACCGCGTGGGACTTACTCCCATGGGAGTTGAAGCAATATTCAAAAGCGGGCACGCCATTTTTGTGGAGCATGATGCTGGTTCGATGGCAGGCTTCCCGGATAATGAATACGAAAAAGCCGGTGCGCGCATCGTATATTCCATTGACGAGGTGTTCGGTCGGGCAGACCTGCTGCTGAAAATTGCCCGCCCGACCGAGGAAGAATTGGATTGGCTCCAGCCCAAATCCACGATCATGGGATTTTTACATATGGCTTCGGCGAAACGATCCAAGGTGGATTCGCTGTTAAAAGACAAGATTACCGCCATAGCCTATGAACAGATCCAGGAGAAGGACGGTTCGCTGCCTATCCTCCGACCCTTTAGCCAGATTGGTGGAGCCATGGCAGCGGAAGTCGCTTCCCGTTTGCTTCACACCGATCAGGGCGGGCGTGGCATCCTGTTGGGTGGTATTCCGGGGGTGCCACCGGCAGATGTGGTTATACTGGGTGGTGGTACTTCGGGCAGCTTTGCTGCCAGGGCATTTATTGGTATGGGGGCGCATGTAACCGTACTGGATAAGGATATGTCTGCGCTGACGCGCGTCAGTCAGTGTAGTGGCAATATCGTCACTCTGCCATCCACGGAACGGAACATAGAAAAGGCTCTAGAATATGCGGATGTACTGGTGGGAGCTGTTTTGGTTCATGGTGAACGCGCCCCGATGCTGGTTTCACGCGAGTTGGTACGGAAAATGAAACCTCGCTCGGTCATCATCGATATCAGTATTGATCAGGGCGGGTGTATAGAGACATCTCGCCCAACCACGCACGACCATCCCTCGTTCATCGAGGAAGGTGTTGTGCACTACTGTGTACCAAATATGCCCAGCGTTGTGGCACGTACCGCGACGAATGGTTTTGTTAATGTTGCCCTTCCATATATCCTTGACATCATTACCATGGGCGTTGAAAAAGCGATGAAAAATAATCCTGCCATTGAATTTGGTGTTGCTACGAACAATGGTGAATTGCGACACCTGTCACGCTTCACCAAATAAGGAGCTGAGCTTATGGATTGGAATAGTGTATATCAGGAACGTGTCACTACGCCGGAAGAGGCGATGAAATCAATTAAATCGGGCAACCGGATTTTTATGACCGGCAACGTGTCGGTACCTCAGAAATTGCTTGGCGCGCTGGTGGATTATGCCCCGCACCTAAAAAACGTTGAAATTTGCCAGGCTCTCTCGGTTGGACCCGCAGACTATGTCAAGCCTGGATTGGAGGAACATATCCGGGTCAACACCATGTTCATCAGCGCCAATGTCCGTAAGGCAGTTCAGGAATGTCGTGCGGATTTTACACCGGTGCTTCTTTCGGAGTTTCCGCTTCTATTTAAAAACCAGGTGTTGCCGGTGGATGTGGCGTTGATCCATGTATCACCCCCTGATGAGCATGGTTTCTGTTCTTTAGGCGTGGAAGTCGGTCTTACAAAATCTCCCGCGGAAGCATCACGGATCATCATCGCCGAAGTGAATGACCAGATGCCACGCACCTTGGGTGATTCTTTTATGCATGTCAGCCGGTTGACACATATTGTACCGGTGAGTTATCCGATCGTTGAAATGCCGATGGCGGAGGAAGGAGACACCACAGCGGAACGGATCGCCGGTTATGTGGCTGACCTGATTCCTGATGGTGCCACCATGCAAATGGGCATTGGTGGTATCCCGGACGCTGTTCTCAAATATTTATTCCATAAAAAAGACCTTCGGTGTTCATTCCGAGATGATTTCTGATGGTGTTATTGACCTTGTTGAAGCGGGTGTTTTGACCAATGCCCGTAAATCAATTCATGTCGGCAAGATTGTTGTCGGGTTTGTTCTTGGCTCCCAGCGCTTGTATAGCTGGGTGCATGACAATCCTCTTTGTGAGTTCCATCGTACGGAATACGTTAACGATCCATTTGTCATTGCACAAAATGATCGCATGGTTGCAATTAATTCCGCTATAGAGATTGACTTGACCGGGCAGGTATGCGCTGACAGTATTGGACCAAAATTTTTCAGTGGTATTGGTGGTCAGCTTGACTTTGTATACGGCGCCTCTCGATCGAAAGGTGGAGTGCCCATCATTGCCATGCCCAGCACAACAACGGCCAAGGATGGCAGTCTGGTGAGTAAAATTGTCCCCACATTAAAGTTGGGAGCCGGTGTGGTTACAGGTCGAAACCATGTTCACTATGTTGTGACAGAATACGGTGTAGCCCAGTTATATGGGAAGACAATTCGTCAGCGGGTTAAGGAATTGGTCAATATAGCACATCCAGATTTTCGGGCTGACCTGGAGAAACAGGCGAATGCACTGAATTGGATTTGATGGTTTAATCGAGCGGCGCGAATGCGTCATCGCCTGGATGGATGGGATCATGGAAAGAAAATCGAAAATTGTTGCCACGATGGGACCTGCCAGCGCCAGTGAAGATTTGGTAGAAAAACTTCTTCGGGCTGGCATGGATGTAGCTCGGCTTAATTTTTCGCATGGAACTTACGAATCGCACTCGGCTCAGGTGTTGAAGTTACGCTCGGTATCGAAGCGTCTGAACCGCCCGCTTGCCATCCTTCAAGACTTGCAAGGGCCAAGGATCAGGGTTGGAATCCTCGAGCAAACTTTAAATTTGATCGAAGGGCAGGTGGTCTGTTTATTTCCGGAAGGTGGTGACAAACCTGCCAATGCGGCAGCCTCGATCCCGATCGAGTTCCATCAATTATTTAATTCGGTTAAACCCGGCGATCATATTCTGCTCGACGATGGTCACTTGTCGCTTTGTGTGAAGCAGGTTAGGAAAGATAGTGTTACTGCTGATGTACTGACTGGGGGTATTTTGACCTCACAAAAAGGTATCAATCTCCCGGGCGTCCGTCTTGATATACCAGCCTTTACCAGCAAGGACGCCGAAGACTTGGATTTTGGCCTTTCACTCGGCGTGGATTTGGTTGCAATATCCTTCGTTCGTCTGCCTCAGGATGTGGCTGCTGTTAAGCAGATCGTCAAGGATCGGCTGGGTGAGCAGGCACCTTTGGTCATTGCAAAACTTGAACGTCCTGAGGCATTGGAAAACCTTGAGGGCATACTTGCTGTTGCTGATGGAGTCATGGTGGCACGCGGTGACTTGGGCGTGGAGATGGCTCCCGAAGATGTGCCGGCTGCACAGAAACGCATCATCCAGGAGGCTAACCGCAAAGGCCGGATCGTAATAACTGCAACGCAAATGCTTAAATCAATGATCCACAGCCCGTTGCCGACCAGGGCAGAGGCTTCGGATGTGGCCAATGCCATTTACGACGGGACGGACGCTGTCATGCTTTCCGGTGAAACGGCCATGGGAGAATATCCCGTCGATGCAGTCATATTGATGGACCGCATAGTCAGCCAGGCAGAATCAAATTTTGATTTATGGGGGCATTCGCAGATCATCGAAGCCGACGCATCCAACGATGCGGTCGCCATCTGTCTTGCTGCTCGTGGGTTGGCACATGATCGTGACGTAAGTGCCATTGCGATCTTTACCCGTACTGGTCGAACGGCTATATTAATGTCGAAGGGCCGGCCCTGCGTTCCGGTTCTGGCCTTTACCCCCGTTGACGAAACATACCGGCGTCTGGCAATAGCCTGGGGTGTTATTCCACATCACATTGCCTGGGCCAACACCGCTGAAGAGATGATCGATTGCGTGGAACTGGCTTTGAAGGAGAAAGGTGCGATCAAGCCCGGTCAGCAGGTCGTAATAGTCTCGGGCTTCCCGATCCGCGATTTTCCCCAGCCGAATATGGCTTTGCTCCATACCGTTAGGTAGACGCTCATCATCCGTCTCGGTTTATTGAATGATGCGGTTGTCATGCCGCATCATTCTTCTTTTACATTTCCCCTAAGTTGTTTGATCTTCCCCCGCCGGATTTTTGATTCAAGTCGCTTTGCCCGGGAACTTGATGTCGCCCGGGTCGCTTGACGCCGTTTTGGTATGATTACAGCTTTCTCTAGTAATACCATTATTCGCTTTACGGCATCCTCCCGGTTCTTATCCTGGCTCCGGTAACGTCTTGCCGTGATGATCAATACTCCACTCTGGTTCATGCGGTACCCAGCCAGCTTGATCAATCGCACTTTTAGATCTTCCGGCAAGATCCGGGAATTACGAACGTCAAAACGAAGTTGTACGGCACTTGAAAGTTTATTTACATTCTGTCCGCCGGGTCCGGAAGCCCGGATGAATTGGAAATCCAATTCCTTTTCGACGGATGAAAGCAATTGGTTAAGACGGGTCATGCTCGAAGTATACCCGAGCATTCACTCACTTAAAGATCAGAGCCTCAAGAAAAGTTCAAGCTTGGGGCTCTGATTGATAGTACCGTTTATACGTACAAGGTCAGAACATCATGGAATTTATTTTGTTGATGGTCTCCGGTGCCGGGCGCAGTTCTGCCATGGTCAGTCGATTAAGAGGCTTTTCGGTCAGGTTGTAAGCATCCAATAGGGTCGGTTTTTGCTCGTCAATGTAGACGAGACCCGTGATGAGCCAATCGTGAGCCTTGCCGTCTTCTAGCACCTGGAAGGCGTTAGATCTCGACGTAGGGTTGTAATCCCTGTCCAGTTTTTTGAGGATCACAGTGGATCCATCGTGCATGGCTACTTCACGGACGGTGCCCTCTGGAAATTCTCCGCTAATTTCAATTTCATCCAGCGCTGGAACAAAGGAAATATCGTGCAGTGGAGCTTCATGGTCTTTGCCCCACGTATAGGAATGGGCCGCATTGTCCTGGTTATTGAAGGTGACGCACGGGCTGATGATGTCCAAGACAGCCACCCCACGATGACTGAAAGCCGCTTTCAGCAGCTCCTTAACTTGTTTGGCATCCCCGGCAAATGACCTGGCAACAAATGTGGCATTGGAGGCGAGCGCTTCCATACAAATATCGACTGGCATGTATTGATTGGTGCCCTGGTGTTTTAGATTCAATCCAACCTCTGCCGTTGCAGAAAATTGACCTTTGGTAAGTCCGTATACACCGTTATTTTCGACAATATAAATGATTGGCGCATTCCGACGCATCATATGTTTAAAGCCGCCCATCCCGATTGAAGCAGTGTCTCCATCGCCTGAGATCCCGATCGCCCGGATCGTTGTATCGGCGAAAAGAGTGCCGGTTGCGAGAGAAGACATTCGACCATGCAGCCCGTTGAAACCAAAAGAGCGGTTCAGGAAATAAGCCGGGCTTTTGGAGGAACACCCGATTCCGCTGAACTTCACTACTTTCTCGGGGACGATATCCAGTTCAAAGCAGGCGGCGACGATCTGGCTCGCGATGGAGTTGTGCCCACACCCGGAACACAGCGTGCTGGGAAGCCCTCGGTAATCAGTTTTTGACAGGCCTGCTTTATTGATTTGTGTGGAGGCAGTAGTTGCCATATCTATTTCTCCTGATCCAAAATGGATGTCTCGATCCATTTGGCAGTTAATGGAAGCCCATCACTGTGGCAGATGGAAACAAATTTATGTGCCTGGTCAGGAAGGCTGGCACACAGTATTTGTTTTAGCTGGCCATCGCGATTGGCTTCAACAATGTAAACGGAATCGTTTTTCTTGATAAAGTTGATTGCTTCTTTTGTCAGGGGTAGCGATCGCAAGCGCATAAAATTGGACTTTTTACCATCTTCTTTTTGCAGCAGACCGCGTGCCTCTTCCACTGCCGGAAGCGACGAACCATAGGCAATGATGGCGATCTCAGCGTCCTTTACGTTTTTTATCACCGGTTTCGGGACCAGGTTACGCGCAGTCTCATATTTCTTTTTGAGTCTGAGCATATTGGCTTCCCACGTATCGGCATCCTCGGTGTAGCGGGCTTCCTCGTCGTGTCCTGTCCCGCGACCGAACCATGCAGCCGAAGGGTTCTGGTTACCAGGCACGGTCCGAAAAGTGATCCCATCTCCATCTGCATCCTTATATCTACCCCAGACACCTTTTAATTTCTCAAGGTCCTTTTCCCATAAGACTTTACCGCGGTCCATCGGGGTATCTGGATAATTAAATGGCTTGGTCATCCATTGATTCATGCCCAGGTCGAGATCGCTCAGCACGAAGATTGGGGTTTGAAGGTGTTCCGCCAGGTCGAATGCCTGCCATCCAAATTCGAAGCACTCCTGCACGGTCCCGGGCAGCAGGATCACGTGTTGTTTATCGCCGTGACTTAACGAATTGACTTCCGTCAGATCGCCTTGTGCGGTTCGGGTTGGCAAGCCGGTGCTTGGTCCGATGCGTTGTACATCCCAGACAACAACCGGAACTTCAGCCATGTAAGCCAGACCGGCGTATTCTGCCATCAAGCTTATCCCTGGACCGGAAGTGGAAGTCATTGCCCGTAACCCGCCCCAACCGGCACCTATTGCCATCCCGATTGCGGCTAATTCATCCTCAGCCTGCATGACGGCATATGTTTGTTTCCCATCCGCAGTTTTACGAAGTTGTGGCAGATATGTATTCAGCGATTCCGCCAGCGTCGTAGCTGGTGTTATCGGATACCAGGCCTCGAATTGCACCCCGCCGTAGATTGCACCCAGTGCTGCCGCGGTGTTGCCGTCAGCCATAATGTAATCTGTAGTGGCTTTCATGGGTACAACGGAATAAGGGTCTGTCTTTGTTAAGTTTTGTTTCGCCCATTCAGCACCTGCCCGGATGGTCTTCAGGTTGGATTCGACTGCCTGGGCTTTGCCCTTAAAATGAAAGTCCAGAGCCTGTTCTATCTTCTCCAATTCAATTCCGAGCATATTCGATAGAACGCCTACATAGACCATGTTGGCTATGTAATCCCTTAACGAGGGCGAGACATCCGCTGCCCGCGCAAGCGCTTTTATCGGCATGGGATATTTACAAATATCGTCACGGTTTATTGGGACTTTAATATCATCCGCATAAAAGAAAGCTCCGCCGCTGACCACCGAATTCAGGTCACGCACAAATGAAGCCGGGTTCAACGCCACAACGACTTCTTGTTCCTCGCATCGGGCAGTATAGCCATCTTTACTCAAGCGGATCGTGTACCACGTGGGTAATCCTTGGATATTGGATGGAAACAGGTTTTTTCCAGAAACCGGGACTCCCATTTTGAAAAGTGCTCTTAATAGTGTGACATTTGCAGTCTGTGAACCGGACCCGTTTACGGTCGCGATGGTGATGGAGAAATTGTTGGTTATTTTCCGTGCCATGTCATCTCCCACTGGATGGTTGCTAAATTTGACAAAGTAAATCGGAATTGATGATAAAACAAACCTGCTTAAGGGTCAAGAGGAGTATTCCTGGTTGGCTTGTTTGGAAGTTTCTCAAGATTTGATTTCGCAGAGTTTACTTGGTTGTTTTTCTCAGGCTAATTTCATTATTTTAATATATCCATGATCGCAGCGGTCAATAATGCAGCACCACTGGTTAAGGCTGCCTCATCGAGATCGAACCGGGGGCTGTGATGTCCGGCATCCAACCCTTTTTTTGGGTTGGCAGATCCGACAAAAATAAAACACCCCGGGACTTTTTCAAGAACAAACGCAAAATCTTCAGAACCCATCGTGACATAGTTTGCCGGATCGACCTTTGCTTGTGGGAATAGGCGGCGCGCTACCCCTTGTACCTTTTCAGCGATTTCAGGTTGGTTGATCGTGGCGGGTGTTAATCGACGCACATCAATATCTGCCTGGCAACCCAGTGCCTCCGCAACCGAATGGACCGTTTTATCAAATCGCTCCAGGATAAGGCTGCGGATGGATGGTTCGAAAGAACGGATCGTTCCGGTCATTTCGACGAAAGCAGGAACGACATTGAATGTTTCTCCTGCGTTGATTGTGCATACGCTGATGACCGCGGTTTGTAATGGTGAGACGTTCCGAGCAACGATCCCCTGTATTGCAGTGATCACATGAGCCGACGCCAGTATCGGATCTTTGGTCATATCGGGGATCGCTGCATGACCGCCTTTACCATGGATCTTTAGGGTAAAAATCTCCGCTCCAGCCATTGCCGGTCCTGTGGAGATACCGAACCAACCGATCGGCTTTTCGTTCCAGACATGCAATGCCAGTGCGATATCCACCTTTGGATTGTCGAGCACCCCTTCGGTGATCATCTTTTCCGCTCCGCCCATGCCTTCTTCAGCCGGTTGGAACATGAACTTTACTATTCCGGCAAGCTCTTTGTTCTGGGCTTTAAGCATTCGTGCCACGGTTAATAAAATAGCCGTATGACCATCATGACCGCAGGCGTGCATGACTCCCGGGTTCTGGGATGCATAGGACGCCCCGGTCTCCTCGCGGATCGGAAGAGCGTCCATATCCGCTCGAACAAGGATCACTGGACCGGGACGGGATCCTTTCAGGATTGCTACCACGCCTGTCCCACCAATTCCAGTCTGAACCTCCAGCTTGAGGTCGGATAGCTCTTTCGCTACGATGCCAGCCGTGCGATGTTCCTGGAAACCAAGTTCGGGGTGTGCATGCAGATCCCTGCGGATTGCCTGGGTGTACTCGAACATGGACTGCGCTTCGGAAACTGGGTCATTCATGGAGACTCCTGAATGCAACATATGATCACGAATACGATAGGGTTTTAGCCCGGTGGGCTGAACTTGAGTACCCGGAATTTCTCCTCATAATAGGTATGATCCTTTGTGCTTCTTTCGGATTTCCGTTCCTTCATCCGTTGCAGGAATTTTACCGGATCGCCGATTTGGGATTTATGTTCCTTCAGAGCGAGGATCTTTCTTTCCCAGGTATCGGTTACATCCAGGATGACATTCGGGTTTGCCGTGAGAGAGATCCAGACTTCGTGCGGCATCCATGGCTCGAGGCCTTCGTTAGTTAGCAACTCCGGGAAGAAATGCGAATTTCCAGCCGCCGGGAAGACAGCGTCGAGTACTGCCTGACCCGCATACCTGTGATCCGGATGATTGATATAATTTTCCCTTGGAAAGAGATTCGTCGGATCACAGGTAACTAGGATATCCGGTTGGACTCGTCGGATCACCCGAACTATTTCCTTACGAAGATCGATGGTTGGGAGTAATGTGCCATCCTCACGATCTAAGAACTGCACCGACTTTACCCCGACGATTGTTGCAGCCCTTTGTTGTTCAGCGTGGCGAATTTTACATAATTGTTCGGAACTCAATCCTGGCTCGCCACCTTTATCCCCGCAGGTCAGGATCAAGTAATGAATTTCGTGCCCCGCCATAGCCCACCGGATCAGGGTTGCCCCACAGAAAAATTCCGGGTCATCCGGATGTGCAAGGATGACCAGGATTTTTTGATGGTTTTCCCAATTGTCAGGTTCCGGATTATTTCCGTTCATGTCTTTCTTTTCCCGGGTTGGGGCAATTCTCACAAGGTTCGGCGGACTTTCGCCGGAGTGCTTCCAGCTCGTCCCAGGGCTCAACTTCTTCCCGCGGAAATTCTCGACTGCCAACATCGGGCAGTTCGACACGGATGGTAAATTGGAGAGGATTTACATCAAGAACTTTTCCTTCACCCAATGGTGTGACAACATGTTTATTCCGTTTGGGTAGTTCCTTGCGGGCTGCTGCGTACTGCTCGTATTCGTATACCAGGCAGCAGCGTAAACGGCCGCACATCCCTGTGATTTCGGTCGGTGTCAGGGAAATACCTTGCTCTTTTGCCATTTTGATGGATATGGGGCTGAATTCGGTTAAAAATTTAGAGCAGCAGCGTGTTTCCATCCCACAGGCACCCATGCCCCCCAACATTTTTGCCACATCCCGTGGACCGATTTGACGCATCTCCACTTGCGACTTCTGGTATTGCTTTTGGATGTCGTGCCGCAGGGATTTGAGGTCGACTTTCTCCTCGGTCTCGGTGCTGAACATGAATGTTAAACGGGACCCGTCGAATGAGTATTCTGCTGCTACGATCTTAACTCCTGCAAGTTTGAGCCTGGCAGCGCGTTCCCGGCAGTTGATTATCGCCTCTAATTCTTTCTGCGCCCATATTCTGCGAAGGACCAGGTCGCGCGGGGTTGCCATCCGCTCGATCGGCTTCCAGCTTCCTTCAGGCGGGTGGGCAGGTTGATCAACAATTTGAGTAACTTCACCAAGTTGTTTGCCTCGCGAGGTCTCAACTATGACGTGGTCCCCCACCTTTATTTGAGGCAGAGCTGTGGCATCAAAATGATAGGCCTTACCGATTTGTGCGAAACGAACACCAACAATAAGGGGTTGCATGGGCAGGAATTATACCGTAGTGGTTTCCAACTAGACCGGAGACAATCGGTCTAGATTAAATTGATCTTGGGCGCGTTGTTTTTTTCCAACGCCGCTACGCTCGCATGAGCAGCTACCTGTTCAGCGATGGATTGAAAAGCCTTGGCAGCCTCGGATTCGGGGTGGGAAATGACGATCGGTTGTCCCGTGTCACCACCAATTCGTACCGATGATTCTATCGGAACGGCGCCCAGGAAAGGCACTTTTGCCGCTCTTGCCAGGTCTTCACCGCCGCCGGACCCAAAAATCTCTCCACGCATGTTCTCGACCACTCCCAGGATTGGTACTTCAAGGGTCCGGAACATTTCCAGTCCGCGGCTGGCATCTTCGAGTGATACTGTCTGGGGCAGGGTTACGATCACTACACCGGAGAGGGGCAAGGCTTGGGCTAGCGAGAGGGACGCATCACCGGTTCCCGGTGGCAGATCGATGATCAGATAATCCAGCTCGCCCCAGTCGACATCGGTAAGGAACTGGCGGATGGCAGAATTGAGCATTGGCCCTCGCCAGATGAGTGGCTGCCCAGGCTTGACAAGAAATCCCATCGACATTAATTTAACGCAATAAGCTTCGGCGGGAATTAATTTATTGTCCTTTGTATCAGGCAGGTCATGGACACCCATCATCGTGGGTATATTTGGTCCGTAAATGTCCGCGTCCAATAAGCCCACTCTTGCCCCGCTCTCAGCCAGGGCAACAGCAAGGTTTACACTTATGGTACTTTTCCCAACCCCGCCTTTACCCGAGGCGACCGCGATGGCATTTCGAACGGGCAGGCTCATCAACCCGCGTAAGCGGCCGTCGCTCGGAACATTCGCATCGAATTTTACCTTTACCGTTTTAACCCCCGGAATCGCCAGTACAGCCTCCCGTGCAGCCCGTTCAATGCTGGTCTTAAGTGGGCAGGCGGGGGTGGTTAATAGGATGGTAAAGCTGACCGATTCGCTTTTTATCTCCAGGTCGTGGATCATCTTCAATGTAACCAGGTCTTTGTGTAATTCAGGTTCCTGGACCTGGCTCAGGGCGGCTAGAACAAGATCATTGCTGATTTTTTGAGACATGCGTACCTTTGGTATGTGTAAGGGGATGGAATACTTTTGGGCTTTTATCAACGAAGGTGGATACTTCGGTTTTGGCTGCCTCATAGATGCCCGTCAATTCCGCATCGGGGCCGTGAAAGCGCTTCAAGGTTTGCTTCGTGCAGGTCGTGCACCCGTGAATGGCTCGATATGAATTTGAATTGCACGTAGCGCAGTTATTCAATCGTGCCATCATGAGTATGAATGCCACCTGTTCGAGACTATCTCGTCCGGATTTTTTTGCTCGTGTTATTAATTTTGCCCAGCCCGTGTCCACGCTCGCTGGACAAGGCGGCAATCGCTCTTGGGGGAAAGATCAGGTCGGTATCGGGGTTATACATGGTGTTTATTCCGCCTGACCTGTCCTGGCTGCTGCTTTCAACGCACGCGCCGCATCTTCCCGACCTGCGTTTGCTGGACGGATGCTTTGGTAGTATTTTGAAGATTTGGAAAGCATTTCCTTGTTATAGATGTTGCGATGGAAGTTTGAAAGTTCGTAATCGTGATCCATTTTGATTGCGTCGAATGGACAATATTCCGCACACAGCCCGCAGTTCATGCAAATGTCTGCATCGATGAAAAACTCGGCCGGATCCGGTATTGGCCTTCCGGTTGCTTGGTCGCAAGACCGGACGATCCAGATGCATTGAGGCGGGCAAACCTTTGCGCAAATGCCGCATGAGGTACATCGCAGATTCTTTTCCCCATTCGCACCTTCATCATAGACAAGGAATGGGATAAAACGGAACTCTTCAGGTACCGGTATTTTTTCCTCAGGATATTGGACGGTAAAAATACCACGCGTGCATCCTTGCTACCACGGTGGGCGATCCCTTCATCTGTCCGGTATCTTTTCCCGAGCCAGGCAATATCGTCCAGGTATGTCTCGATGAATTGTTTGAGGCTGACCCCGAGACCTTTAATGATGCCCTTACCATAAAAATCGCTCATGGTCTTCTCCTATCGGTCAACTTCGCCGAGCACAATATCTATGGAACCCAGAACAGCCACCACATCTGCCACTTTCTGACCGACGCACATTGGACCGAATGCGGTCAGATTAATAAAAGATGGCGCCCGTACATGATAACGCCATGGAGTGGGTTTTCCGTTGGAAACGATGTAGAAACCTAGTTCTCCCTTCGGACCTTCAACGCGGCCGTATGATTCTCCAGCCGGTACCCGCACCTGGTACATCGGTTTTAAAGCCATTACCGGACCTTCAGGGATTTGCTTGACAGCTTGCTGCACAATGCGGATACTCTGCCTGATCTCCTCGAATCGGACGATCAGTCGGTCGTAGATATCGCCATTCTGGCGAGTTACAACGTCAAAATCGAAGCGATCGTAAATGGAATATGGTTCGGCGCGCCGGACATCATATGGTATTCCGGAGGCGCGTAAGAGCGGGCCTGCAGCCGAATAGCTGATGGCTTGCTCAGCTGTTAAGACGCCCTGTCCAATTCCGCGCGCCCGGATGATGTCATTTTCCCGCAGGAAATCATCGATTTCATCGATCTTCCTGGGTAAGCGTTCAAAAAATAAGTCCTTGATTTTTTGAAGTGTCCCATCAGGAAAATCACGAGCAACACCGCCAAAACGAAAGTAATTGCACATCATCCTTGATCCTGCAACCGCCTCGAAAATATCAAGGATCAATTCGCGTTCCTCTAATGAATACAGCATGGGGGTGAAATATGCACCCAGGTCGTTGAGCAGCGCACCGATCGCCATGAGGTGATTGGATATACGCGTCATTTCTGCCATGATGACCCGGATATACTCGGCCCGTTCCGTGGGGGTCACATTCATCAATTTCTCGACGGCAAGCGCATAGCCAAAATTATTGCTCATCGAGGAAAGATAATCAAGCCGATCGGTATACGGCATGTTCATGATGTAAGTATTGCGTTCGCCGATTTTCTCGTGATTGCGGTGAAGATAGCCCATTACGGGTTTTAGGTTGACGATCTTCTCGCCGTCCAGCATGACGGCAATTCGGAAAACCCCGTGCGTGGATGGATGCTGGGGTCCCATGTTGACAATGATGTGATCCGATTCGAGCCCCTCCTCATCCTTCGAGTACGTTGCCAGGGCATCGTATAAGGCTTTTTCCGGATCGAAGGTTTGGCTTGCGGGATTAAAATCAGTCGGGTACGAAATATTGTCTCCGTATATATTCTTGCTTTCAGCCATGACCGGATGGCCTTCGGGCCAGCGTGATTTGAGCGGTTTGGCCTCTTCTTCAAAATAAGGTTCATGCCAGTCTTTCCGCATCGGGTGTCCCGCAAATCCCTCCCACATCAGGATCCGGCGCAGGTCGGGGTGACCGTTGAATTTAACTCCGAATAAATCCCAGGCTTCTCTTTCCTGCAATTCCGCACCGGGATAAACAGGAACAATGGATGGGATTTCAACTTCGTTCTCACGTGGAACCTGGACTTTAAAAACAATTCCGCGCCCTCCGGTGGTTTTATATGCGTGATAAACAACCTCGATCTTACCTTCGGGCAAGTAGTCCACCGCGGTTACTGAGGACAGGTAGTCGAACCCGTATTCATCCCGAAGGGCAGTCGCAAATTCCGGCAGGCGGGCTTTTTCGACAATAACCCCTGAGAACCCGCTTCGGGTGTCTTTTGTGATCGCCCCCTGGAAACGCTCTATTAGGGTGGATTCAATTTCCTGTGTGCTATTCATGACAGGTCTTGGGCTGGGTGTCGTCATGCCTGGTCCTCGGTCTTTCCACCCGTCTGGATCATGGTTATTTTTCTTGGATCGATCAAGTCCGGGCCGAGCATCGGAATGGGGATCTCCACCATATCGGCGCCTTTTTGATACCAGCGGGAATTTTTGATGGATTCTCCTCGAATTTTCTCCTGGATTTTCATTAGACCGTTCAGAAGTGCTTGCGGGGTCGGGGGGCAGCCCGGGATATAGACATCCACAGGGACGAATTTATCCACGCCGGAAACGACGTTGTATCCCTCCTTGAATGGCCCGCCTCCGGAGGCACACGCACCCATTGCCAGGACGTATTTGGGTTCAGGCATCTGGTTGTAGATACGAACGATAACCGGGATCATCTTCTTGGTAACGGTGCCGGAAACGATCATCAAGTCGCTTTGGCGTGGAGAAGGACGCATGACCTCCATCCCGAACCGGGCGATGTCATAGCGGCTGGCGGCAGCACAGATCATTTCGATCGCGCAGCATGCCAGTCCAAACATCATCGGCCAGACGGACGCGGCTCTCCCCCAGTTATAGATCTTATCGAGACTTGTTATGGCAACTTGGCCTCGGATTTCCGGCGGAATGGTATAACCAGGGCTATTCAACTCATTCGTATCCATTGGGGAACTCCTGCAGGATAATATTATGGTCAACAGCCAAGCATTATAGTCGTGCAATGATAAAACGTCAATTTATTTATGCAAAAATATATTTGCATAAATGATACAATTGGATTTATGAAAAGATCAACCCGATCTCGCATCCTAGACTACCTATACAAATATCAGTCTGCATCTGTGAGAGAGCTAAGCAATATATTCGGTCTGACCGGGGCAAATATTCGTCATCACCTGGCGGTATTGACCGAAAATGACCAGGTGGAAATCGTTGGGAGGAGATTGGAAGGACGCGGAAGGCCTTCATCCGTTTATGGGTTCTCTCACCGGTTATTGGGTGAAGGATTTGAGATGCTCGCTGGTGCCTTATTGGAACAGTCGTTTCCGGAGAATGAAAACCAAGGTTCCGGATCAAAGCTTGAGTCTTTGGCGATGAAAATAATAGGAACCACTCCCCGGGAAGAGCAGGGGTCCGTTCCCACTCGTCTTGGGCGAACTATTAATAAACTAAACGAATTGCACTACTTGTCTCGCTGGGAAGCAGGTGCTCAGGGTCCACGGGTAATATTAGGGAATTGTCCGTATGCAGGGATAATTGCCCATCACCCCGAACTTTGCCGGATGGATGATCACATTTTATCTTTACTTCTGGGTCTGCCTGTAAAGCAGAAGATAAAGTTGCAGCCCGGGAAGAATGGTCTTCCTTTTTGTGCATTCCTGGTCGGAAAAGAATAAATTGATCTGCTGGAAATTAACCAGCCCGGTGCATGACAATTTCTTTCACCGGAAATTTGAGGTATAGTTGTCGGACAATTAGCTCTGTTGGGAGGGTGCATGGTCAACATCATTACCGATAGTACCTCCGACCTTGGTCCGAGTATCGCTGCAGAATTCGGGGTAAAGGTCGTCCCCCTCATGGTCACGATTGGGGGCAGAGTTTTTCGTGATGGGGTGGATATTGATCAGACAGTATTATTTGAGTTTGTTGAACAAGTTGGAGAATTACCGAAGACCGCCGCACCATCCGTCGGCGAATTTATTTCTGCCTTTGACCTCCCCGGGGAATCCATCTTTATTGGGATATCTTCCCGTTTATCTGCCACCATCCAGAATGCGAAGATCGCTGCAGAATCCTTCCCGGCTGGGAAGGTGCGGGTGATCGACTTGCTGAACCTGTCTTCCGGGGTTGGTCTCCTGGCACTCCGTGGGGCGGAATTGCGATCACAAGGAGAAACCGCTCAAGAGATAGAAAAAGAGCTCCTGGTTTCATCGCCAAAACTGCGTACATCCTTCGTCATCGAGACCATGCAGTACCTATACAAAGGCGGACGCTGTACTGCATTGCAGGCGATTGCTGGGAGTGTGCTCCAGATCCACCCTGTAATTGAAGTCCGGTCAGATGGGACATTGGGTGTGAAAAGCAAGGTTCACGGCACCATGCAGAAAGGCTTGCAATTCATTTTGGATAGTCTCGAGTTCCGACCTGCCGATCTTGGATGATGGTCGGATTTTTGTTACTTCCACCAGTGCTAATGAGAAGGAAGTTCAGTATTTGGTGGATGGGATTAAGCGTATTGCCGGGTCACACGAAGTACGCGTGACCAGAGCTGGCAGCGTGGTTTCGAGTCATTGCGGACCGGGAACAAGTGGAATTCTTTATTTTGTAAAATAATGACAGGAAATAGAAAGAGGCTGTCGAAAAAGCAATCATTGACAGCCTCTTTTAGTTCGCGAATAGCCCAAATATGGAAAGGTTCATTCCCTTATTTGGGGAACATCCCCACTTATTATTCCACAGTAACACTCTTCGCCAGGTTTCTGGGCTGATCCACATCGAGCCCTCTGATCGATGCGATATGATAAGCCAGTAGTTGCAGTGGTATCACCGTTACGACCGGCGATAACATCCATGGGCACTCGGGTATCCATAGGACTCGATCGGCTTGTGAAGCCACTAATTCATCCCCTTCTGTCGCTACAGCGATGACCATGCCTCCGCGTGCCTTAACCTGTTGGATCTGGCTGATCATCTTGTCATGCCATGGATCCTTCGGCGCGATGCATACCACTGGCATATTCTTGTCGATGAGTGCGATTGGTCCGTGTTTCATTTCCCCGGCAGGATAGCCTTCCGCATGGATATAGGAGATTTCCTTAAGTTTTAGCGCTCCCTCGTAAGCGATAGGCATGCTGATCCCGCGTCCCAGGAACAGGCAGTCGTGCACGTCCTTAAGCGAATAGGCAATATTTTCCACTTCCTCTTCATGAGCAAGTGCCCGGCTTGCCAGGTCGGGTATCAGGCGCAGGTCTGCCACTAATTTCCGGCGGTTTTTCTCGTCGATGCTGCCGCGCAGATCCGCCAGCAGAATTGCCAGCATGTATTGGTCGAGCAAAGGGGCTGTGAATGCCTTCGTGGAAGCTACGCCGATTTCCGGTCCGGTTTGCATTGAAATACTGCCCTCGGCAAGCCGCATAGCCTGCGAACCAACCGCGTTAACGATGCTCCAAAGCCGTGCACCTTTCCGGCGCCCTTCCTCCATTGCAGCGAGTGTATCTGCGGTCTCGCCGGATTGGCTGATGGCAATTAAAACCGTGTGAGAATCAATAATCGGGTCGTTGTACCGCAACTCGGATGCGATTTCCAGCTCGCAGGGAATCCGCGCGATCCGCTCGATGAACTGTTTCCCAACCATACCTGCGTAAGCAGCGGTGCCGCAGGCAGTGATGATTATTTTATTGATTTCCATCGCACTTTCATGGGTCAGGTTGAGCTCGGGCAGGTTTATTCTTCCATTGACAAAATCCACCCTTCCGGCCAACGTTTCCGTCAGGGAACGGACCTGTTCGTGGATCTCCTTCTGCATAAAGTGGCGATACCCGCCTTTTTCGGCAGCGTTGTTATCCCAGGAGATATCGGTTATCTTGGGGATAATGGTCGCACCATTCAAATCCTCTACGGTGATGTTGGAACTTGTAACAATTGCCATCTGGCGGGATTCCAGGAAAATGACCCGGCGCGTGTGTTCCAGAATTGCAGGTATGTCGGATGCAATAAAGTTTTCATCGGTCCCGAGACCCAGCACAACACCCCCCGCATTGCCGATCCTGGCACAGACGATCTTGTCTGGCTCATCGGCAGATAGGAGAACAATTCCGTGTGCGCCTGTGAGTTTGTTGAATGTGGAACGGGCAGCATCCGCAAGACTGAGCCCCGTGGCTAAATAACGTTCAACCAGGTGAACGATTACTTCAGTATCCGTGTCCGATTTTAGAAGCACGCCTTCGGCTGATAGTTCATCCCTTAATTCCAAAAAATTCTCGACTATTCCGTTATGGACCAGGACAACCCGCCCGGTCATTCCCAGGTGTGGATGTGCATTGCGGGCGGAAGGTGCACCATGAGTGGCCCAGCGTGTGTGCCCGATCCCGGGTGTCCCATGGATCGGCGATTCGCTGACCAGTTCTGTCAGCCGTGAGAGCTTCCCGGCATCGCGCCGAATTTCAATCTTGCCGTTCTGGATGACCGCCAATCCGGCAGAGTCATAACCCCGATATTCCAATCGCTTGAGACCGTTAAGAACAATAGGCGTGGCGTCACGTTTGCCTATATAACCGACGATTCCGCACATGAGGATCCTCCGTGATCAATGGATGCGTGAGGTTCTGGTACGCATCCTGACTCAGAATTGTGTCTGGGCATGTATTGTGATACTTTATCCAGACAAAACCACTTCCTGCAATTTTCTCCAAACGGTTGCCCGCCGGTCTTGTATGCAGGATTTTATTTCGGAGGGAAAGTATGCGGGGCTGTGGCTGCCCCGGAGGGTATCCGCTGATCTTTCGATTTTTTCCAGACATTGCTTGCCAGGATTGGCTCTGCCTTGCGGCAGAGAACCCTCATCCTCGTCGCCCTGCCACCGAACATGGCAGGGTCATGCGCTGCCTTTCCCAAAAAACCATGCAAGGCATTATAACGCGTATTTTTACCCCTCATTTGTCGGTATTTTGTGAATACTACGTCCGACCCGCTATACAGTTTACTGGATTCGATTGACTCCGACCTGCCGGGCTGATATGATTAATGTGGCGTTAATATAAATAATTGGGTAGATTATGAAAAAACCTTTATTTTCTCGGATCAAAGGCATTAAAAGTGGGCAGAGCTTCGTTGAGCTCATGCTCGTAACGCTCATCCTGGCACTGATGCTTTCCGGGGTGGTTGAATTTGGCTTCCTGTTAAATACCTACCTGAAGGTTTTGGATGGTGGACGTGAGGCTGCCCGCTTTTCGAGCAGCTCGGTTGCTTTCAACCCGATCGATGGAACCAGCTATCAGATCTTCTATGTGAATACAGTTGTCAAGGCATTGAGTGTAATGTCACCCGCAACCTTGAATGGTAACAGGGGCGACGATATTCTTGTTTCTTTGTTCACCGTTTCTGGTTCAAATATCACCCGTTGGCCGGCAGGCTACGATGGTTGGAGCTTGTGCGATAACTTTGCTGACACTACTTTGCGTACAACCCTGCAAGCTGTGCTCCCATACTTATATCCCCAATTCTTGACAACCTGGAATTCCTGTACACGGAAAACCACACATTTCACCACAGCACAGATTCAATCGCTGATGGACTCGGCTGCACCCGGTGCTGGTGTACTCCTGGTCGAGATTTATTACAATTACCCCCAGATGTTAAAGTTGCCGGTGTTTGAGCAGGTCATTCCCGATCCGATCCCGGTCTATACCTATTCAGTAATGCCTATTTTCTCTGCAGAACCGACGGCGACCCCGTAAATTTAAAAATATGAATAAACTATTAAAGAAAACAAAGAAACGATTGGATGGAAAGGACCGCGGCCAGGTCCTTGTTCTCGTCGCCCTTGCGATTGTTGGAATAGTCGCCGCCATCGGCTTATCGTTGGATGTGGGTATGATGTTTATCGAGAACGCCCGCTTGCGCCGTGCCGTTGATGCCGCAGCCCTTGCGGCCGCCTTGCAGTACCGTGAAGGATACACACAGGATAACCTCGATCGCTCCGCCAAGGAGTTCCTGGTTTTGAATGGCATTCACGATCCAACGGCGCGGGTCGATACCTGCGGGACCGATGCCTCCCTTTGCACAACCCCTCAGAGAAAACTCGTCCGGGTGATTGCCCACGCAACAGCCCAACTGGGTTTCCTGCCGGTTATCGGAATTGATTATGCCCCCATCGCTGCCGAAGCGATCTCCGAGACAGCTTCGGTCGAGGTCGTGCTGGTGATCGATCGCTCGGAATCCATGACTTATGCTTGGGATACAGGTGCGCTTGACGGCTTGGGCCGGCAGATGCGCGATCCATCTGTGTGCAATGGCGTGACCTCTCCGGAGGGCAATACCGGGTATTGCCAGCCGTTTAATGATGTTAAAAATGCTGCTATCAGTTTTGTGCAAAGGTTGTATTTTCCATTCGATCATGTGGCTATTATTTCTTTCGCCACCACTCCAACGGTAAATATGCCCTTTTCCGATATCAACTCCAATAACGAAGCCGCGCTCATCAGCACCATCCGGGGATTAACAGTCTTTCAGGGTGAAGAGACTGTGGCTGACCCAACCGGCGCGACTGCAATTTACCCGAATGGTAATCCCTCTCGTTGGTACGATCATCCAGGTGGGACCTACTTTGGTTTGAATTGTCCCCAGGCGACGATTTCCACGGACCCAAACTATCCTGACCCGTCTCCGTGCACGACCACGAATATCGGTGGTGGTTTGCTGGATGCGGGAAATGAATTTGTCGGCACGAATCAACGCTCCTTGTGGGTGGTTATTCTGCTGACAGATGGCGTTGCCAATGCCGGTTACGGACCAAATCCCAGCCCGCCCCCGGCTGTATCCTATTATTGTCCGATGACTACCTGGACCAACGCTGCTCCTGCCGGATACGTTTTTCCAAAGTGCAATGATGCCATTAGCACCACCCGGCATGGACCCAGTTCAGCCTCAGATTATGATGCGGAAGATTATGCCTATGACATGGCGGACTATGTGGGCGAAGCCGCACCTGCCGGGCAGGGCGCGTTGTTGTTTACCATTGGACTGGGCGACCAGGTTACGAATCCCAGTATTATTGATGGTACTGCTCTCGGTCAACAGTTCCTTGACTATGTTTCCCCCACCCGGGCAAATTATGGTTTATATTTTCAAGCTCCCTCCAGCGCCCAGTTGCAGGAGATTTTCAGGAAGATCGCCGAGAATATCGCCACGCGGTTGACGCGTTAAGGATGATGAATTATGAAAACTGATCACCCACCTGTCTTATCTCGCCGGAAAATATTTTTGCATACAATAAACCGCTCTCAAGGTGTGGTTGAGTTTGCAATTGCTTTGCCCATCCTGCTCACCCTTTTATTCGGTATCATAGATTTTTCGCTGCTCTTCTCCTCCTGGCTCTTGATTCAAAACATGTCCCGCCAGGCAGTCCGTTATGCCGTTACCGGTGAATATAATGCCAGTTATTGCACTTCCGGTTGCACCTCGAACACTGATGAAGACCAGGCACGACTTCATTCCATCCGCGATGTGGCACAGGGTTATGAGGTGGGTCTGCTCGTCAACCACAGTGCAATCGTAAATACACAACCCGGATATATCTATGTTACGGTTTGTTCCAGTAAGACCAATTTCACCACCGATTTTGGCGTAATGGGCTCTCCTACCCATTACAACGACTGTTACCATTCGGATGATCCCCTCAAGATCAGGGTGGAGGATCCGGGTGGTGCCGGTGATGAAGTGGTCGTGATGATCGATTTCAACTACCCGTTTGTTACCCCGTTCCTCAATCAGATTTGGCCTCAAATGCACCTGGTTTCAGCGCAGCGTGGTCTGGTTGAGCAGTTCCGGGTTGCGCGCTTGATCACGACTTTGAACGCCATCAGTGTTCCTTCGCCGACTGCCTCGGACACCCTTACGGCGACAGAAACCTTTACTTCAACCCATACTTACACACCCACTTCGACTGCTACCGCTACACATACAGAAACCTCCACTCCAACTCCCACCGCTACCGCTACCCCCGACTGCAGCCAATTCTATTTCAATTCTGGTTGGAGTCTGTCAACTACCGGTGGAAAGCCGAGAGTGACTATCAGTCTCTGGAACAACACTCTCGATGATACGTACATTCAGAATCTCACCTTTGATTGGGGTGCTTATGACGCAACGAATCCAACCCAGGTTTTAAAACTCTTTAACCTGGATGGGGTGGCAATATATAATTTCAATACCGGCAGTTCTCCCGCCAGTTGGGTGTTGGTTGGCAGCCCTACTGCCTCCCATACTGTTTCCCATCAGGCGTCTTCCGTATTCACCTTCGATTACGCAAATGCCGATGCAGGCTGGCCGGGATCAGCCTATGCCACCTCCTTTGGATTGTCCGTGCACATGGGTAATGAGTGCGATGTGAGTATCGTTCCCCAACCTACACCGACGTCTACACCGACCGTCCCATCCTCGACCCCGTCCAGGACATTTACACCGTCGAACACTCGTACAGCGACCGCCACCGTCCCATCCTTGACGCCTTCCAAGACGTTCACACCGACTAACACGGTTCCTTCATCGACTCCATCGAAAACAAGAACCCCAACGAACTCGCGCACCCCAACGCCTGTGGTGGCATCGCCGACAGCATCCAATACCCGTACCCGTACATCCACCCGTACGCTGACCCCTACTGTACCGACGTTAACACCGTCCAACACGTACACGCGCACCGCAACGGTTCCATCCTTGACGCCTTCCAATACTTACACGCGCACCGCGACGGTACCATCATTGACACCGTCAAAGACATCGACACTTACACCCACGGTTCCAACGCCAACGAATACCAGCAGCCCGACCCGTACGCCTACCCGGACGTTAACACCGACGAATACCGCGGTAACACCAACGCGCACCTTCACGGCAACGGTCCCAACCTTCACACCAACGGAGACCATCTGCCCGACCTGTTACGGATTTATAAAACCGGGAGGCCTGTTCATAAAGGAAACCTCGATCCTCATACCGAATCAATGGCCGGCATCGGTTGGATATTTCCACTTCCCTCGGTTTGGCTTATCTCCGCTTGACCCGAGATCTAACTAACCGTTGATCTGATCGGGCCCTGGATGGATTAGATCGGGGATAGTTCATTAGCAGAGAGGCCTGGACAGCTTTTGGCTGACCCAGGCCTCTTTTGTTAAACACGGACATGGAAAATTGCCTATAATGTTGATACTATCGTTTCCAGGTTAATGGAGATATATTAATTGCAAAAACTCGTTGAACGGCTGATTCCACAGACAGATAAGTTGGAGGAGACGATTAATTGAGTCGCTCCTCTTCCTTGCTGTTTATGGAATCTGCATGTTACTTCTTCCTCCAGGATCGAAAATTCGTATCCTGATCGGTGATCTCGCGGTTCTCGTGCCGCTAGTCACTGCCTTTGTCTTGACAGTTGTGTTACTTCCCATGATCCAGCCTCGGTCGCGTTCGACCTGGCGCTTTGTCGGAATCGCATTTTTATTTTGGTCTCTTGGGAATGGTATTCGCACTTTTGATGGATTGAGCGGCGTTTCACTGCCGATTTTATCTCTGGCGGATATTTGTAACATTGCTGCGTACCCGTTCTTTTTTTATGCACTCGTTCTTTATCCCTTCGAGAATCGCTACGCACCCTCCCGCTTCCGCTTTCTTTTGGATGCGACGATTACCACGGGTGTTGTGGCAACATTGGGATGGCTGATCTTGGCCAGTCCGGCGGTGGTATCCGATCCGAGAATGGTGGTCCCACTGTTCTACCCGATCGGCGATCTCATCCTGCTCATGATCTTATTCAATATACTACTAGCCAACCGGATAGCCCGTCGAACAACCATCATATGGGGGGTTGGCATCTTGGCCTTCTTTTTCTCGGATTTTATCTATGCCACGCTTGCCCAGGTCGGAAGCTTTCAATCCGGTGGTCCTGACAGTCTGGGTTGGGTGGTGGGAGGGTTGATTTTTTGTATGGGCAGCGTCATTGAATCCAATGTCTTTCGAGACACTGGGGTTTCCAATAGGCGCGGAATTGACCTTGGCGTTCGCATTCAGAATGTACTGCCGGTGACCCTCGTACTGGTCTTATTCTGGTTTGTTATCGTTGACTGGCAGTATGCTGGCGTTATTTCTGTGTTGGGATTATTGATGAGCCTCATTTTGGCTCTGATTTTGATCGTGCGCATGGGTATACGTGCGGGAGAAGCTGAACTATATAAATACTGGCAGCTCTTCAGCGGCTTGGCAGAACCGACGTTCATTTGTGACAATCGTGGAAAAATAATCCTGGCTAATCCGGCAACGTTAAAATTACTGGGTTTGACGGATGAGCATCAGCTCGCAGGTGTATCGCTTGCCTCTATCATGAAATATCAGTCTATCCCGGATGGCGTGCTCGACCTTGCGACCAGGCAGGAATGTTCTCTGGAAGTATCCATTCGTCCTGATGGAGCACCGTATATGCTGTCCCTCGGTCCCATTTTTTCCGAGGGTCGTAAAGTATTAATCGCCGGGGCAGTGCATGACCTGCGTGAACAAAAAAAGCAGCAGGAGGCTGTCCAAAAAGCTTATAATGAATTACAGGCGGTTTATAGTCAACTCGAGGAACTGAATTCACAGCTTGAACAAAAAGTCGAGCAGCGTACCAGTAACCTCCAGCAAGCCTACCACCAACTTGAGGAACAGAATAAAATATTAAAAGAACTGGATCAATTGAAATCGGATTTCGTATCCATGGTATCCCATGAGCTGCGCACACCCCTTACCAGTATAAATGGCGGCTTGGAATTACTGTTGGATCGGAAGGGGCGCCCCTTTTCTGAACGGCAGCCTCTTGAATTAATGCAGCATGAAGTCCAGCGACTGACAGGATTTGTCGAAAATATCCTAAATCTTTCCGCCATGGAAGCTGGCAGGTTGGTCGTCCATCCCGTGCCAGTCGCGATAGCATCGGTATTGGAAGGAGTTTGTCAAAACTGTCGGTCGTTGCCTGGAGCAGAACGGATTAAGCTCAGTGTGCCTGATGACCTTCCAAGCGTCAAGGCAGATCCGGTATTTTTGGAAGGTGTATTGAACCATCTGATCGATAACACGCTGAAATACGCTCCTCAAGGAAATATAACGGTGGATGCATTCCGAAAAGGAACCCGTTTGCGGGTTCAGGTCACGGACATGGGCCCTGGCATTCCTGTCGAAAAAAGGCACTTGCTCTTTAAACGTTTTCAACGCTTGGATGCCAGCGATTCACAATCGGTTTATGGATATGGTCTTGGTCTCTACCTTTCGCAGCGCATGCTGCGTGCCATGGGCAGTGACCTGTATTTCGAGGCACCCGCCTCCGGTGGTGCCCGGTTTTATCTAAATTTGAAGGTGATTTGATGAGCGTAAAAATCCTCGTCGTTGATGACGATCTCACCTTGTTGAATTTATTGAGTCAATATTTGCGGGAATCCGGGTACCAGGTTATCGAGTCATCGGATGGTCAGCATGGCCTACGCCTGGCATATAGTGAAAAGCCGGATCTGGTTTTACTGGACGTGATGATGCCAGGAATGGATGGGTGGGAGGTTTGCACCCGCCTGCGGGAGCTGACCGATCTTCCCATCATCATGCTCACGGCAAAAACCACCGAAAGTGATAAGTTGCGAGGTTTTCAACTCGGCGTAGATGATTATGTTACCAAGCCGTTCAGTTTCGCCGAACTCGTTGCGCGCATACAGGCGGTGCTGGGGCGCGTTCATGGTGATTTTAAGGAAACGGGCTATCTTGCACACGGCGAGATTGTGCTCGATATGAATAAATTCCAGGCATCGCACAATGGTCGTAAGGTTGAATTAACCCCGACAGAATTCCGCTTGCTTGAAGCCTTGGTGCGCCGAAAGGGAAAAGTCGCTTCAGATATGGATTTGATGCGGGAGGTCTGGGGGGAATACCGGTCCGACCCCGCCTTGGTCCGGCGGTACATCCTTATGCTCCGAAAAAAGCTGGAGCCGGATCCTACCAATCCGGTTTTGGTTCGTACTCCGCGTGGATTTGGCTATCGACTGGGTACTGGACCGCTAAAAAATCGTGACGGTGACAAGGTACCGGATAATCAATAGGACCGGTACTTTTCAATATGATTTAATGAGTCATGACGGTAAAAAAACGCGGTGGATTAGAAGAATAGAAAATATAAAGCACTGAGGATCAGGAATGGTGCGTAAGGGATGGCGGTAAAAGCTCTTGTATTTCCTGGCTGCCAGCATTCCGAGCATGATGATAAGGCTGACCAATCCGCCGCCAACCACTGCAAAGAAAAGACAAACGAAAATTGCCTGCCATCCCAGGACCAATCCGAGGATTCCGGCCAGGTTGACATCCCCAAAACCAAGAGCTACTTCGTCGCTTGCCATCCCCCGTCTTTTGGACAACTGTTTAACGAATAATATTCCCGCAAAATAAAATACCAGCATTACCCCGAACCCGGCCAGGCCGCCGAGTAAAGTGGATGTAATTCCATATACGATCGAATGCTGGCTTCTGAGGTAAATGCCGGCGCATAGACCGAGTATTGCGCCTGTCAGGCTGACCGGATGCAGGATCACTTTATATTCAAGATCGATGACAAATACAACCGCCAGGTAATCGAAAAGGATCAGGGCTAAGGGGAAGGGAAGGATTTGGTTTGGGAATATCCATACTATTATCGGTATTACGGTCATCAACGCCTGCACGATCAAAGTGCGCGGGCTCCGCTTATTACCGCATTCCACGCAATTGTGGAAAAATAAGTAATCTTTCCACGAGTATTTCGTTTGGCATTTGGGGCAGGCTGGACGGTATAATTTACGATTGACCGGCAGCACATCTGCCAGATAATTTACCAGCCATCCTGAAAGCCATCCAAGAACCAAGGGAATCAGCAAGGTGAAATCCATATTATTATTATAGCGTGAATTAAGATTGGCGCTGAAGACGCTCGCCTTACAAAAAAGTTGAATGATCCACCGCTAATGATCGGTCTTCCATAGGGTAAAATGTTCAATCATTTGGATCAATTTTCTCGGGAGGTGGTATATGGATAAATTTGTGATCGAGGGTGGGATTCCGCTAAATGGTGAAGTAACGCCTTCCGGTAACAAGAATGCCGCCTTGCCAATTTTGGCGGCGACCCTGCTCACAAATGAGCCGGTCATTCTCCATAATGTCCCGAACATCCGCGATGTCAATGACATGCGAAAACTGGTCGCAAGCCTGAAGGTGGATATCAAGGACCTCGGCGGAGGCTCCTGGCGAATTGCTGCCCGCTCGGTGCACCCGGCTGATCTGGATCCTGATCTCTGTCGTAGAATTCGAGCTTCGATCTTGCTTGCCGGTCCAATGACAGCCCGCACCGGTGCATTCCGCCTTCCACCCCCGGGCGGGGATATTATCGGTCGAAGGCGGGTTGATACACATATTTTGGCATTAAAAGCGCTTGGTGCCCAGGTAAAGTACACTCGTTCATTCGAATTCAAGGCTAAACGATTGGTTGGTGCGGATATTTTGCTTGATGAGGCTTCAGTCACTGCCACTGAAAATGCTATCATGGCCGCGGTTACTGCCCGGGGGAGCACGATTATCAGGAATGCCACCTCCGAACCACATGTACAGGAACTTTGTCATTTTCTAAATACCCTCGGAGCTCAGGTGTCGGGAATTGGGTCAAATACGCTTCACATCGAAGGCGTCGAAACCTTGCACGGGGGTGAGTTCACCATCGGTCCGGACTACCTTGAAGTCATCAGCTTCGTCGGCGCTGCAGTCGTAACACATGGAGAGTTGCGCATCCATAATGCTGGTTCGCAATACTTGGATATGATCCGGATTGTCTTTCGCAGGCTGGGTGTGAATTGGGAAAACGAAAATGGTGACATCGTCGTATCTGCCAAGCAACGCCTGAAGATCGAACCCGATCTCGGTAACGCCATCCCCGAGATTAAGACGAATATTTGGCCGGCTTTTCCAACTGATTTGTCCAGTATTGCAATAACCGTGGCAACCCAGGCTCGTGGCAGTGTGCTCTTCCATGATTGGATGTATCCGGGCAGAATGTACTTTACAGATAAATTGGTATCAATGGGAGCACAGATCGTCCTTTGTGATCCACACCGGGTCATCGTAACCGGACCGGCGAAGCTTTTTGGTGAGAAGGTTGAGAAGTCCTGACATCCGTGCCGGCATGGCTTTGCTTCTGGCCGCCTTGGCGGGCGCAGGACAATCGACGATTCGAAATGTGGGACAGATCGACCGGGGTTACGAACGTGTGGATGAAAAATTACGTTCGATCGGCGCAAAGATCGAAAGGTTTACTGAAAAATAATTAAAAGGAGACTCTCACGGGAGAGTCTCTCTTATTCTTATACTGGTAAACCTTTATTTCGGGTTGGGTTGTGCTGTCACTTCCATGAATTGCGTTACCGCTTCGCGGCAGCATTCGTTCAGGTAAGGCACCCACCTGGCGGTGGATGATTTTTCCGCCAAAAACGAAAAGCATGGTCGGAATTCCCTGGACCCCATACTTGGTCGCCCACTCAGGATTTTCATCGGTGTTCACTTTCGCAACGACGATCTTTTCCCCTAATTCAGAGCCGATTTTCTCGAGCATCGGGCTGACCATCTTGCATGGTCCGCACCAGGGTGCCCAGAAATCGACAATGACTGGTAAAGGGTTCTTGAGTACGGAATTCTCAAAGGCCGCATCGGTAACATTAATCGGTTCACTCATGATGATTACTCCTTGGTTGGTTTAACGGCTTTTTCGCCGGGTTTTAGAATATGGTATTCGGATGTTATCTTGGCAGATTTACCAAGCATAAGACCGACAGAACAATACCTATTTTCGGAAAGCTCGATTGCCTGCTCCACATCTTTTGGTTTTATACCTTCGCCCCAGATCAAGTACGAAATATGAATTTTTGTCCACACTTTCGGAAAATTAGCGGCACGACTTCCGCTTACATGTAATTGAAAATCCGTCACGTCGGCCCGTTTTTTTTGCAGGATGGAAACGATATCTTCGCCGGTGCATCCTGCAATTGCAACCAGCAACATTTGCATTGGACCCACACCCGGTTTTCCATCCAGCGCACCCATTTGGACCATCCCTCCGAGTTCATTATGGCCTACAAATGTTGTACCGCCTTTCCAGTCAGCGGTAATTTCTGTGATGGATGAACTCATCGATTCTCCATTCGGGCGCGCGGAATTCATGGATAAATTGTAGCACTTATTTGGATGCAAAAAAGGGTAAAAGGTTTCATAGTGTATAATTCGCCAGCTATGACTGAAAATTATTTTTCCAGGTGGAAATTGGGGCTTTCCCGAACAAGCAAGACAGCTTTTGGTCGTTTGGCTGGTCTACTAGGTGCAACAGAAATTACCGATCAAACCTGGGAGGATCTCGAAAGCCTTCTTATCCAAGCTGATTTGGGTATGGAAACAACTGGATCGATATTGGGATCCATGCGAACGGCAGTCCATTCCCAGGGATTGATACGCTCAAGTGAACTTCAAATCTTGCTGAAAACCGAATTGCTTTCCCGACTTCAGGTTCCTCCTGCCGAAGAGTTTTCCACTCGACCAACGGTAATCTTGCTGGTTGGTGTGAACGGCTCGGGAAAAACGACCACGGTCGCAAAATTGGGGAGTTGTCTGATTAACTCTGGGAAGAAAGTATTGTTGGTCGCAGCTGACACCTTTCGTGCTGCCGCCGTTGATCAATTACAGGTCTGGGCTGAACGGTTGGATCTTCCCTGCATCGCTGGTCAGACAGGTTCAGATCCAGGGGCGGTCGTATTTGACGGCATTCAATCAGCCATTTCAAAAAGTTACGATCTGGTTTTAGTGGATACTGCGGGTCGCCTCCATACCCGCTATAATTTAATGGAGGAATTGAAGAAAGTTTATCGTGTTGCCGGGAGGGTTCTTCCAGGCGCTCCACAGGCGGTCTGGTTGGTTCTCGATGCCACAACAGGACAAAATGCACTGGTGCAGGCACATGCTTTCAAGGAAGCAGTCCATGTGACCGGTGTGATCATGGCAAAATTGGATTTATCCGGACACGGTGGTATGGCTTTTGCCATCCAGGACGAACTCGACTTGCCTATTTTATATGCCGGTCTTGGAGAAGCGGTGGAGGATTTGGTACCGTTTGATCCTGCTTCATTTGTCGAAGGTATCTTGGGGCAGAGTGGTGTGTAGATTTGGATCGATTGTTTCTTTGGAGGTATCATGCAGGATTTATTGAATCGGCTTCAACTGGCAGGGGATATATTTCATAAACTCCTGGAGCGCCTTTGACTTACCTGCCAAGGGGGCACAGCTCGAAACCCTTGATAAGGAAATTAATACACCCGGTTTTTGGGATGATCCGACCCACGCCCAGCAGGTAAGCAAAATGGCTGCCGGTCTTCGGGAACAGGTGGATCAATGGAGCCATTTGGAAACCCGCTTGAAGGACGCCTCCGAATTGGCCGGAATGGATGATGAGAGCCTGCGGGTTGATCTTGAAAAGGAAATAGCTGATCTGGAAGACGATTTGGAAAAACGATCGTTTACTGCCATGCTTTCCGGGCGGTATGATTCTGGTGATGCTTTGTTGGCGATCCATGCTGGAGCAGGGGGAACAGATTCGCAGGATTGGGCAGCGATGCTGATGCGGATGTACCTGCGCTGGGCTGAAAGGCGCGCATATCAAACTGAAGTTTTGGATTTGACTGAAGGCGAAGAAGCCGGAATAAAGTCAACTACCATAAGTGTCGCGGGCAGCTTTGCGTACGGTTATTTAAGATCTGAAAAAGGAGTGCACCGCTTGGTCCGGCTTTCCCCGTTTGAACTCTGCCCACCGGCGGCATACTTCTTTTGCCTTGGTTGAGATCCTGCCTCAGATTGCTTTAGATAGTCCGGATGTCCAGATCGATCCGGGCGATTTGAAAATTGATGTTTTTCGATCGTCAGGTGCCGGCGGTCAAAATGTCCAAAAAAATGCCACCGCTATCCGAATCACTCATCTCCCGACCGGTATTGTCGTTACTTGCCAGAATGAACGCTCCCAATCCCAAAACCGTGAGTTTGCGATGCGTATTCTCCGCGCCCGGTTAATGGAGATAAGGAAAGCCGAAAAGGATGAAGAGATTGCTGTTCTTCGGGGAGAATATACAAAAGCCGAGTGGGGCAGCCAGATCAGATCTTATGTCATTCACCCATACCAAATGGTGAAAGATCACCGTACCGGTTATGAAACTGGTAATACCCAGTCAGTCCTGGATGGAGATCTTGATAAATTCATGGAAGTCTACCTCCAACAGGGAACCTTGTCGCCAAAACAGGCTTGACGCTCGTACCCTTCGCCACTATAATCAGCCCGCTTAAGCGGAATCATATAAAGGAGTAAGGTATGCCCCCACAACCGAAACGCAAATTATCGAAAGGTCGCCGCGATCGTCGTCGCGCTCATGATGCGCTGGAAGCTGCCAATTTGGTCGCCTGTACAAATTGCGGAACGATGATCCTTCCTCACGTTGTTTGTCCGAATTGCGGATTCTATAAAGGCCGCGAGGTGATCGAAGTTAAAAAGGAAACCAAGAAGAAATAATACAAAACGAGCCGCCATAAAAACGGCTCGTTCGTATTATGGTTATCCGCTGATCCGGTAAAGGTCAATAATCTTACTGACCGGCTATAGCAATTTCACACAATCACTCTAATTTAATTGGTTTGACCATTTTGCCTCTCGTGCAAGACACGAGAGGTGGTGATTTTCAGCCCAAAATTACCGGTGATGGTTGATACTGTGTCTTAAACCAGCATGGCATAACTAAATTATAATATTAAGGCACGCGGGTCTATTCACGAAGACGTGGAATACTTTGAATAAGCAGAATTTGGCCAATTTTTCGTGAACGCGGCAGGAGCTAGTCATGAGTTTGAGTCAAATCGCGAGTTCCATCCCAGCCTCTCCAACCATTGCGTTGAACGAAGAGGCCCGTATTCTACGCGAAAAGGGTGAACCCGTCATCCATTTGGGTATTGGCGAACCAAAAAATAAAACACCAATTAGCGCCATTTTGAGTTCCGCAGCAAAATTAAGTAGCGGCGATACTAAATATGTACCGACCGATGGAACGCCCTCATTGAAGAAAGCCATCGTTCGCTATTCTGAAGAACACTATGATCGGGTGGTATCTCCGCAAAATATTATTGTTTCAGATGGAGCAAAGCAATCTCTTTTCAATATTCTATTTACCCTCTGCAACCCACAGGATGAGGTGATCGTCCTGGCACCTTACTGGGTGAGTTACCCCGAAATGATAAAGATGATCGGCGCCGCCCCGGTAATTGTTTTGCCGGAAGATGGCACATTTGTGCCGCGTTTCGATGAGATTGAACGGGTCGTGGGTCCATATACAAAAGCCATCATCGTCAACAGTCCAAATAATCCATCCGGTATGATCTATCCTGAACAGTTGATTGGCAAGATCGTTGAACTCTGTGAAGAGAAAAATATCTACATGATTTGCGACGATATTTATCACAGGCTGGTCTTCGATGGCAAGGTGGCTGCGCCGGCTTGTAAATATACTCACAAAGATGTTGAATCTTCAAAGATCATTCTGGTGAATGGGGTTGCGAAACTATACGGCATGACCGGTTTCCGGGTGGGGTGGGTGGTGGCTCCCAGGAAACTGGTCGAGATCATGACGAATGTCCAATCCCAAACTACAACTTGTGTCTCGCCGGTCATGCAGGCAGCAGCCGAGGGTGCTCTGACCGGCATGCAGTCTGTCGTTGAGACTCTTCGACTTTCCATTCAAAATAACCGTGATGTCTTAATGCAGGAATTGCATTCTTTTCCGGATGTGCACTGTATAAAACCGGAGGGCACTTTCTATGCCCTACCGGATTTCAAGGTTTATTGCCGTAATAGCGTCGCAAAGAATTCAGTCGAATTGTCCAACTTTCTACTGAAGAAGGCTCTTGTTGTTACGGTACCCGGGAAAGAGTTCGGAATGGAAGGACATTTGCGATTGAGTTTTGCTGGAACGGTAAAAGATCTTACAGAAGGTGTTGAGCGAATGAGATGGGCCCTGGACCCGAATTCACCCAGCGAGATATATCTGGGTGATCGTAAATTGGTTAGGGATTGGCTATGAAACGATTTTCGGTTGTTGATTGTTACGCAATGAATTCACGGAGACTGGTAAATGAATAATCTCCTGAATATTAAGATTCCTGCCGAAGGGCAGGCGGCCGCTATTCGCGCCGATTATGGATTGGATTATCTTGGCTTGACCAACTTGCGAAAAGTGTATTGGAATCTACCGACCGAAGCACTTTACGAGGAAGTAATCTTTCGCAGTGAAGCCAACATCTCGAATCATGGGCCTATCGTTGTTAATACTGGCAAGCATACCGCTCGTGCCGCCAACGATAAATTTGTTGTCCGTGAAGCCTCCACGGAGCAGAATATCTGGTGGGGTCAGTATAACCGCCCATTTAATCCCGAGCAGTTTAATGAACTATTTGCCCGCCTTCAGGGCTACCTGCAGGGTCGTGATGTTTTCGTCCAGGATTGTTATGGCGGTGCAGACCCTGATTACCGCTTGCCGGTACGGATCATTACGGAAGCTGCCTGGCATAGCTTGTTTGCCCGGAATATGTTTATTAAACCTGAGACAGTCCGAAGAGTACCGCCGCTTTTCGCCCGAGTTCACGGTGATTTCTGCGCCGGGTTTCAAAGCTTTTCCTCAGATCGATCAGACCCCCACAGAAACCTTCATCGTTCTTAACTTCGCTCAAAAGCTCTGTATTATCGGTAATACCGGTTATGGCGGAGAGATCAAGAAGTCGGTCTTTACCCTTTTGAATTATCTGCTGCCATTGCGGGATGGGGTTATGACCATGCACTGTTCAGCAAATACCGGCAAAAATGGGGATGTTGCGTTGTTTTTCGGTTTATCCGGCACTGGTAAAACAACTCTTTCAGCCGACCCAAATCGGGGATTGATCGGTGATGATGAGCATGGATGGTCTGACAACGGCGTATTTAACTTTGAGGATGGCTGTTATGCCAAGGTCATCGAACTTTCGCCGAGCGCTGAACCCCAGATCTACGCCTGCACACAGCGCTTCGGGACGATTCTTGAAAATGTTGTCTATGACCCGGTGACTCGCCTCATCGATCTGGACGATGCCTCCTTGACGGAAAATACACGTGCTGCCTACCCCCTGACTTTCATCGATAATGCCGTACCTGAAAAAAGGGGTGGGCATCCCAAAAATATAATATTTTTAACATGTGACGCCTCTGGAGTAATGCCGCCCATAGCAAAACTTTCGGTTGAGCAGGCAATGTACCACTTTATTTCTGGTTATACTTCCAAGATTGCCGGTACGGAAGTGGGTCTGCGTGATGAGCCTGAGATCACCTTTAGTGCCTGCTTTGGTGGGCCATTCATGGTCCATAAACCGGCATTCTACGCTGAATTGCTGCGGAAGAAGATTGATCGCTACGGAGTTACCTGCTGGCTCGTCAATACCGGTTGGGTTGGCGGACCTTATGGAGTTGGTAAGCGGATCAGTATCAAACACACTCGCAATCTTTTAACGGCTGTGCTGGAGGGCAGGTTGTCGACTGTTGAGTATTATACGGACCCGGTATTTGGATTTGAAGTACCAAAGAATTGCCCGAATGTCCCCGATGAAGTAATGTACCCTTCCCGCTCCTGGCAAAAAGAATCTGAATACTGGAAAAAATATAAACAACTGGCTTCCCGGTTTATTAGTAATATGAAAAAATTCGAGGCGGACACTCCAAAAGAAGTGATTGCGGCAGGACCTAAAATATAACTTTATCTGGTTATATATATAAATCCCGGTAGATGTCTACCGGGATTTTATATATTCCATTTATTGTTCTTCTGGTGGTTTTATAGATTTAAAGTTTCGGTACAAGAGCAAGTCATACAATATTTTAAGACCACCACAAAGATAAAAAGGAGCGCTGATCAGGCTGGGAATGGAGAGGAAAAAACCCGTTAAGCTGGGCGCTATCGAGGCGCCAACCGACCGGGCGATGGTGGTGATTCCCGCTGCGGCAGATCGTTCATCTGGGGTTACGACAGCCATGGTATATGACTGGCGGGTGGGAACATCCATTTGCGAAATGCTGAAGCGTAGCAACAGCACTCCGATAGCCAAAGGCAGCGTGGGCATGAGCGGTACCAGGATCAATAGAATATTGGATGGGATATGGGTAAAAACCATTGTGTTGATCAACCCGATCTTCCTTCCCAACCAGCCGGCAGATAATGCAGATATTCCTGCCAGGATATTAGCTCCGAAAAAGATACTTCCAATGACCCCCGCTTCTACGCCATAGCGCACATGAAACCAATAGGCCATCATTGCCTGGACGATTAAACCGCCGGCGAACGCGTCAACGGCAAATAAACGGCTTAGGCGAAAGACCACATGTCTGGATTTGTGCAAGCCCAGGGTTCGCTTAATTTCTGGTTCGTGTACTGCTTGAGCGGGTTCGATAGCGTTTGAAAGGAATAAAAAAAGAATGATAAGAATCATTCCGCCAATCGTATAGCCGAACAAAATAGCCTGGTACGAAATTAGTTTGGTCACCCCAATATTTTGCAAGCCTTGTGCCATCCAGCCCCCGGCCAATGCCCCGCTGGCGGTTGCGAAAGAACCTGCCAGGTTGTACCACGCAAAGGTTTTGGTACGCAGGCGGTCTGGGATGATCTGGGTAAGACCTGCTTGTTCGATTGAAAGGAATGGTCCGATTTCATTTCCACTGGGGCTGATAACGCCAATGATTGCTGCTGCGGTGAGCAGTATAGTGTTCTTTGTGGTGATAAAAACGATACCCGCACCGATCATCAGAAATGCACCAAGGATCAGTGTTCGTCGCCGGCCAAAACGATCTGCCGAGGTGGTCAACCATAACGAAACTCCAGCATCACCAGCCAGTGTCAGCGTGAATAGGATGCCGATGGTGCCTGCGGTAAGCCCGACCTGAATTAGGTAGAGAGTCAGAATGACTGAAAGGAATCCATAACAGAAGAGTCGCACGGTCCGGGTGGAAAATAGAAGTACGATATCACGCCCATCCCGTTTCATCGGTGGCATCCTGTTAATCCTGGGATTTTCCCTCGATTATGAACAATAATTTACGAATATTGGTATCGGTCGGGATTCCGTACTTATCCCAGTGAAATTTACACCCCACATAATCGAGCAGAACTCCTTGTGCAGGAATTCCGAGTATGCTTGTATCCCAGCCCCCATTCCAATTTGTCAATGCGCACGAGATGCCTACCACGCCAATTTTCCCCGCTTTGCTCCCGGAACTGAGCGAACGAAAATCATCCGGGATCATAAATACCTCGAAACCTTTCTTAATCCCAAGTTTTGTTATCTGGTTCACCCGGCAGGAAGGCGTGCAGGCGGCGCATTTTGCCCCCATCGCGGTCTCGATGGCTTTGCAGTTTTCACTCGGCGCACTCATGCAGGGCGGTACGAATACCACTTTGTGATCGGTCGAGAGAAATGAGCCCCGTTGAACCTGATTTAATAATTCGGTGCCCAGCATACCCAGGTGGTATTCCAATCGTGTCTTCGTCACGAAAGAGTGGTCGTATTGCCAGCGGTGTTTTGGCGCAGATGTTACAAGAAATTGTTCCACCATTTCTGTGTATTTACCCAAGACTTGAGTGCTTTCCTTGGAAAATTCCTTAGCCAGCAGGATGGACGATTTTATTGCCTCATCAGCGGCTTCAATGTCTCCAGCATAAATAAAATCACGCCATTGGCTGATCCGGTCAGCTTTCGTCGTTCTCCCCATTTGCAATTAACCAGGCTATCAGGTTATCGAGAACAGTTTCTTTCTGCTCGGTGGGTCGTTGGTTTCTTGACAATCCATTGATCAAACCGCGTAGAACTTTTATAACCGGTTCAAAAATCGGCCATTGGTTTTGTGCCTGAACCAGCCGAGGTAAAAACCATTTTTCTGACGTTGTCAACCGATCGAATTCGTGACCATGTTCGAGGATAATTACCCCAAGTGTGAGCAACTCAAATACTAATTCATCATCACTCCTGTCCGGTAGAGCTTTGGTTTGAAGATGTCGATGAAACCCGGATAGAATATTTGTAGTTTGTTGCTTTGCTTCGTCGACCATCTCTCCGCGAAACATAGCGATCGTCTCGTAATATTCGTCAGAGTCCGGTGATTGTGGGTGTAATGAGTAGGTGATTATGCGAGGCATTTATCGATGCAATAAATGATCGAGTGGACGATTGAAATTCCGTAAAAAAACCGGGTATTTCAAGAATTTTTCTCTTTTTCGCCTGGTCTGATTTGCCATGGTTTAAACTGCGCAGTCAACCTGCCGGGAATCCGTCCTTGTATTAATACACCCTTCCGTTCGTGTTCCATCCTTTCTACTTGACCTAATTCATGGAATATTGAAATAAGTTGTCCCTGTTGATATGGCAGGCGTACAAGGATGGGAGTGAAAGCCTCGTAGAGCACAGTCCGGAGCATCGATAATAGCCTGTCTATGCCTTCCCCGGTCGCAGCGGAGATGGCTACCGACTGCGGGAATTTATCCACCGCGGCGCGCGCAGCTGCGGGGTCTGCAAGTTTGTCGATCTTGTTGAGAACGGTGATTACCGGAACCTGGTCGGCTTCAATTTCTTCCAGTGTCTCATGTACTGCTTCAGCCTGGTTCATGGCATTTGGATGCGATATGTCCACCACATGAAGGAGCAGATCCGCTTCAGCGATTTCTTCCAGGGTTGCCTGGAACGCCGCCACCAGGGTGGTAGGAAGTTTTTGGATGAACCCAACCGTATCGGTAAATAGCGCTTGATAACCGCCTGCCAGCTCAACTCGCCGTGTGGTGGGATCGAGTGTGGCAAAGAGCTGATCGGCCACATAGATATCCGATCCCGCTAACCGGTTTAGTAATGTGGATTTCCCGGCATTGGTATACCCGACCAGCGCCACAGTGGGAATTCGGTTGCGTTTCCGTTGGGAGCGTGCCCGCAAACGATGGGCGCGTACCTTTTCGATCTCATCTTTTAGATGCGCCATATCATGTCGGACCGACCGTCGGTCCACTTCAAGCTGGGTCTCACCGGGTCCCCGCAATCCAACGCCGCCCACGGATCCGGACCGCCCACCACCGCCACCTGCTTGGCGGGCAAGATGTGTCCATCTACCGGTCAGGCGGGGTAAATAGTATTCATATTGAGCCAATTTCACCTGGAGTTGACCTTCGCTTGTGTGAGCGTGTTGGGCAAATATATCCAGGATAAGGGCCGTACGGTCAAGTACCCGGATATTCTCGCCGATATGTTTTTCAAGTTCTCTCTGGTGGCGTGGAGATAATTCATTATCAAAGACGATCACTTGAGCAAGTGAGTCTTCTGCCAGCGCTTTAAGTTCTTCCACCTTACCTGATCCAATGTATGTTTCTGCATTGGGACGATCGAGTTTTTGGGTCAGCTCACCAACCACCTCCAACCCAGCAGTACCACAAAGCAGCGAAAGCTCTGTTAGTGAGTCATCCAGGGTGAGCAACTGCTCCTGACCGTGCAATTCCACGCCGATCAGGAAGGCTCGTTCGCGAGGCGATACCGTCGCAAGGGGAGTTTTCTTAGCCATTTACATCCTCCGAGAAATAACGACACGTCTGCTCAATTTTACCCCCCTTGTATCTGGCGGTATGTGAGTTTGATCACTTTTTCCTGGTAATCAAATCGACTAAATATTTATTTTTGATGGACTACCCAATTCCAAATCGTTTCACCGACCGTTTGCAGACTCTTCGCTGATACCTTGTCGGCAGTGTCCGCAGTTGTGTGCCAGTATAGATAATCAAAGTCGATGATATCTACCGCGGGGATGCCAGCCTCAATAAATGGTGTGTGATCGTCTATCATGTCGTATTTCGGTTGATTGATAAAACTATTGGCATATCCCAGAGCGGCCGCTTGGTTCCAAATGGCTTTCGTCAAGACGGGGTCCGAATTTCGTTCAATGTAAATGTTCAGTTGTGCGTCACCAACCATGTCCAGGATGATTGCTAATCTCGGTTTTGCGGTAAGTCCAGCCACGAATGCGCGTGAGCCCATGATCCATTCCCGGCCTCCAATATTACCGTTATCTTCGGCATCAAAAAAAACCAGCTCGACCGGGATTCCACCTTGAGGAAGAGTACGCGTGAGTTCAAGTAATACTGCAACACCTGAAGCCCCATCATCCGCCCCTGGGACAGGTAACCCCACATTAGGACCGGTGTCTTGATCTGCAAATAACCGGGAGTTGTAATGAGCTCCGATAACGATCGGTGTCCCTGTACTTGGACGGGTTGCAATAATATTTTCAACAGAAAATCCCAACCAGGTTGTGTTTTCGATATCGACATGCCAGCCTGAAAGGTTTAATTCATGTTGGATAAAGTTGATTGTCTGCTCGTGCGCCGCACTCCCCGGAGTTCGTGGTCCAAAATTTACTTGTGTGACAATATCCTGGTATGCGCGTTTCCCATCGAAATGGGTAATTGGATTTTTCTGCCGATAAATGAGCCAAGCTGATAATATAAGGAGCAAGGCACCACCAAGGGCGTAAAGAATAAATTTCAGCTTGCGCATGGATAGTTTGTTTATTCTCTGATAGTAGCTGCCAGATAGGCTCTATTACGTTCTATTGCGAACAAGGTATGCTTATTCTTGGATATTTGATGGATACCTGGCAATCGTTCTGTAAGCCTAAAAAGATTTTACTGGCAGGAAATCTGGAATCTCCTCTAGCGTGCAGGATTTGAAGCTTGAGGATATTGTACCATTTTGGAATTTGAACGGATGTGTTATATAATGACTTTCAAGGGCACTTATGCAAAAAAGTATTTTGGATGATCAACTTAAGGCAGCTTGCCTCTTGACGGGAGTTTCTTGGGCAGTTTGGCTGGAAAGAGGGAATACTTGGAAGGTCATAGCTTCGTTTAAATCCTTACGGCGGCAGACCGTAAGGATTATTAAATGGCTTGAGCAGCCTGAGAATTCAAATTGGTTGGCGGGATTACTGGGCGGTAAACGGTCCAGGTCCAGATTAATTCCAGAGATAGCTGATTTGCCTTCTACAAAAATATATCCATTCGTGAACCAGGTTACCCAGTGCTTGATTATCGTTGGGGCTGATGAACTGACCGGTGTTAACAGGAACATTTGGCAAGCTTTGACAAGTGTGATTGTAAACGTTGAGCAGTACCAGGTACTTACGGCAACCGTCGCTCAACTGACTGCTGCCAGAAGTGAGCTGCATAAACGAATTATTGCCGAACGTGTAATGGAAAGCAAACTTATACAGGCAGCGAAACTGGCAGCCATTGGCGAAATGACAGCGGGAATAGCCCATGAATTGAATAACCCTCTGACCACCGTATCCGGTTTTGCGGAGCTTTTACTTGAAGGTCAGCCTGAAGATTCTCCCATACGTCATGAACTTGAGTTGGTTTTGCGGGAATCTCGCCGGGCAAGTGATGTTGTTCGCAGGCTGCTTGATTTTTCTCGACAGAGTGAAAGTGTTCGAAGCCTGACGAACCCGAACGATCTTATTAATGATGTACTGGCTTTGGTATCCCATCAGTTCCATTCAGCCGGTATACAAATAAACACCAAGTTATCTGACCGTCTCCCTTTGTTGCCAGTCGATAGAAATCAGATCAAGCAGGTCATCCTGAACTTGATCCATAATTCCTTGCACGCCATGCCGGATGGAGGGCAATTATCGATTACGACCCGCTGCCTGGAGCGTAATAATACAAAATTGGTTGGCGATTAAAGTATCAGACACAGGCGTCGGAATTCCCCCTGAAAATTTAAAACGAGTTTTCGAACCTTTCTTTACCACTCGGGCAGATGAAGGTGGCACCGGGCTGGGGCTTTCTGTCTCGGATGGAATCGTGAAAGACCATGGCGGCATGATGGACGTGGAGAGCAAGGCAGGCAAAGGATCTACCTTCACGGTCTGGCTTCCCGTCGAGGAGGATTTGTGACAGGCAAGCTCATTGTGGTAGTGGACGATGAACCTGGTATAACCCTTCTTTGTGAGCGGCTGCTCAAACGGGAGGGATATAAAGTAAAAAGTTTTAATGACCCGCTATTGGCGACGAAGTATTTTGAGCACAACACGATTGATATGCTCCTTATCGATATTCGCTTGCCGGGGAAAAGTGGATATCGACTTAATAAACGAGGCAAAAAAGAAGCAACCCGATATTGCCGTGTTGGTAATGACTGGTTTCGGCACGGTTGAGACTGCCATAGAGGCGCTCCGCCAGGGCGTTGATGGCCTTTTACTGAAACCGTTCGAAACTGGCACAGATCTTGTACGTGCTGTGATGCAGGCACAGGAAGACAATCAGAAAAAAAGAGATATTGCCAGTATACAGGCTCTTCGACCGCTGTTTGAAATAACCGAATCTTTTATGGGCGAGACTCGTCCTGAGAGCCTGGTTGATTTGGTGTTGAATGCGGCTAGTGTCCATCTTCAATGCAGCAATGCGGGTTTTTATTTGTCCTCCGATGATGACAACACAATGCAATTACAGGCAGGTCGTGGAAAATTAATGCCCGAAACGTTCAAAGATCCGGAAAAGAACCTGATCAAAAGAACGTATAGTTCAGATACACCAAGTTGGGTAAATGCGAACGGTCCGGGAGATCCGAAATTACAGGCTGTCATCGTTTCGTTGGGTCTAAGCTCAGTCCTGTGTTCACCTATTTCGAGGCTCAATGTTCACGGGGTTTTGTATGCAGGTCGTGATGCTGAAAACCCGATCTTTAGCGAAGTGGATTGGGAAATGTTCCTCCTACTGTCCCGCCAGATGGCAGTTGCGATGGAGAATGCCCGCCTATATGACCAGTTGCGTAATTATGTGCGTCAGGTGGAAGATTCGCAACAAGCCCTCGTGCGTGCCGAGAAGATGGTTGCAGCAGGACGATTGACGGCCTCCATTGCTCATGAGATTAACAATCCACTACAGGCAGTGAAAAACTGCCTTCACCTCGCCGTCAGGGACGATCTCCCCAAAACAAAGAAGCAGGAATATCTCACAATGGCAAACCAGGAGCTAGATCGTCTCATCACTACCGTTCATCGAATGTTGGATTTTTATCGTCCGGGGAGTATTGCACCGCAACCGGTGGAGATCAGTTCTCTCTTGGAGCATGTGATAAATCTGCTCTCGCCTCAATTGAAAGAGAGAAATATCCGCGTCACATTGGATATTTCCTCAAAATTGCCAATAATTACTGCTGTCGGTAGCCAGCTTCAACAGGTCTTTATTAACCTGATACTGAATGCTTATGATGCGATGCCGGGCGGAGGCGGATTAAAGATCAGTGCACGACGGGTATCGGATGATATCGAAATTCGTGTAAAAGATACTGGTCCTGGCATACCTGCAGCAGAAAGCAGCCACATTTTTGAACCCTTCGTCAGTACCAAGGAGGGAGGCACGGGGTTGGGACTCTCAGTCAGTTATGGTATTGTTTCCGCCCATGGGGGTAGCATCGACCTCGTGCCCAACACACGCTCCGGTGCTTGTTTTCGGGTTAAATTACCAGTCAAAGGAGATGCATGACTACCAAGGCCAGTATTCTCGTCGTGGATGATGAACCGATCGAGCGGCAAACATTGACCGATATTCTCCGCCTGGAAGGTTACTTTGTTGACTCCGTTGCGAATGGCGAAGCTGCAGTTGATTATGTTCGGATTAAACCGGTGGATATCATCCTGCTCGACCTGCGGTTACCTGGGATGAGTGGTCTGGACGTGATCAAGGTGATCAGCAGGACCACGCCTGATGTGGAAATTATTATGCTCACCGCCCACGGGTCTATGGAATCGGCTATTGAAGCGCTTCGTAACCGTGTTCACGATTACCTGCTCAAGCCTGCCTCGCCAACCCAAATCCTTGAAAGTGTCGAACGTGGGCTTGCGCGTAGAGCCGCAAAGCTTCAGGCTTCCGAACGCCAGGAAAACGGCATTGATGCCGATCAACATGCGATAGTGGCAATGGGTGACGGGACGGTTATCGATTTTGGCCGCCGGCTCGTTCAAGCAGGCTCACGGACCATATTTCTGACTGCCGCCGAGGGCAGGTTATTGAAAATATTAACCGAGAATACTGGGAAGGTCCTTACTCATCGCGAGTTGGTTTTACTGGTTCAAGGCTACTCGGCTTCTCAACAGGAAGCTCCAGAAATACTCCGCCCCTTGGTCAGCCGGCTGCGTCAAAAACTTTCAAAACTGCCGTCGCTGACAAAACGGATTGTGAGTGTTAGGGGCACAGGTTATGTTTTTGAAAATGAGTGAATTCTATTGGATCCGGTCATTTTATACATTTAGCAATTCCGAAAAGATACTTCTTGTTACTTTACTTGCAGAATCTCAGAATCGAACTGGTTGAAATCAGGTACACAGCTTACAATTGGGGAATTAAATAAAGGAGTTATGATATGTCTATTATTGTCGACCTCCAGCAGGAGTCAATCAATACCCTTCGATTTCTTTCCGCAGATATGGTCCAGCAGGCTAATTCAGGTCATCCTGGATTGCCAATGGGTTGCGCTGCGATAGCATATACGATTTGGACCCGCCACCTCCGACATAACCCCCTAAACCCAAAATGGCCGGATCGGGATCGTTTCGTACTGTCGGGAGGACATGGTTGTGCGCTTCTCTATTCTCTCTTGCATTTGACTGGATACGACCTCCCATTGGATGAATTAAAGCATTTTCGCCAATGGGGGAGCAAAACCCCAGGTCACCCTGAATATGGTCTCACCCCTGGCGTCGAAGTTACGACCGGTCCGCTGGGGCAGGGGTTTTCAAACGGCGTCGGTATGGCAATTGCTGAAGAACATCTTGCCTCAGAATTTAATGATCCCGATCATCAAGTGGTTGATCACTACGTTTATGCCATCGTTACCGATGGCGATTTAATGGAAGGGATTTCCAGTGAGGCAGCCTCATTGGCAGGTCACTTGCGTCTCGGAAAATTGATCTACTTTTATGACGACAATCACGTCTCTATAGACGGGCCGACTGAAATTGCATTTACTGAGGATCGTGGAGCAAGATTTTCTGCGTATGACTGGCAGGTTTTACATGTGGATGATGGGAATGATGTCGATGCCATCGACAAAGCCATTCAACAGGCAAAAACTGATCCGCGACCTTCTTTGATTATCTGTCACACGATAATCGGTTTCGGATTGCCCACCCGGCAGGGAACAAGTAAAGCGCATGGCGAACCCCCCGGCGATGTGGAACTGGATGGTGCAAAGAAAAATCTTGGCTGGCCTCTACAACCGCGATTTCTTAATTCCGGAAGAGGTATTACAATTCTTTCGCCAGGCGGGGGATAAGGGGAATAAATGGGAATCTGGACTGGAACGCCAGGATGGATGCTTATCGGTCCTCCCGAGCCTGAAAAAGCAGCAGAATTGGATCGTCGCTTGCGAGGTGATCTACCGGTCAGCCTGGCAGGATGCCATTCCGGTCTTCCAGGCAGACCCGAAAGGGATGGCAACCAGGGTCGCCTCAGGAAAAGTGATCAATTCACTTGCGGGAAAAGTCCCCGAGTTGATCGGAGGCTCGGCAGACCTGGCACCGTCGACGAAAACCTGGTTGGATGGTTCGCCTGCGTTCGAGCCTGACTCTCAGCAAGGTCGCAATTTCCATTTTGGCGTTCGTGAACATGCCATGGGTGCGGTTGTGAACGGCATGGCGGTTCATGGGGGCGTAATTCCATTTGGGGCAACCTTTTTGACTTTTGCTGATTATATGCGTGAACCGATCAGGCTTTCGGCTTTGTCCCAATACCCTAGTATCTGGGTATTTACCCACGATAGTATCGGTGTGGGTGAAGATGGTCCAACCCATCAGCCTGTTGAACAGTTGACCAGCCTGCGGGCTATCCCGGGTTTGGTGGTGATCCGCCCGGCGGATTCAAATGAGACTGCAATCGCCTGGAAGATGGCTGTTGAGCGCCGCCACGGTCCAACTCTCCTGGCTCTTACGCGTCAAAATCTCGCTACCCTTGACCGGGCTGTGTATGCATCCGCGGATGGCTTGGAGCGCGGTGCTTATGTTTTGGCAGACCTGGGTGATGCATCTCCAGAACTGATCCTTATGGCATCCGGTTCTGAAGTGAACCTGATTGTTGAGGCGGGACTGAAATTGGCTGCCGAAGCTGTCTCTGTTCGACTCGTGTCATTCCCATCCTGGGAATTGTTCAAAATGCAGGATCCTGAGTATCGTGAGAAAGTCTTGCCGGATGCAATTAAGCCTCGTCTTGCAGTCGAAGCGGGTATCACAATGGGTTGGGAACATTGGGTCGGTGAAAACGGTGCGGTTCTTGGTGTTGACCGCTTCGGCGCATCGGCACCATATGAGATAGTTTACAAAGAATTAGGGTTTACTGTTGATAACGTTGTAGCTAAGGCTAAGTTGCTGATAAAGAAGTGATCATGCGCATAGCCATGTATTTACACTGCTGATCCTTATTTTTTGACAATTAATTATCTAGTAATGCTTTTCTCGGTTCGCCTTCGCTTCATCTTTGCTTGGTTGCCGCATTCATCCATCGAGCACCAGCGGCGGAGGTGGTTTCGGCTGTTATCGATGAATAGCCAATCACAATGATCTCCCGCGCACGATTTGATTCTTTGTATATCCATCGATGTAAGTAGGTTTATTGCCGATGCGGAGATCGGGAATATTGGCTGCCTCATGACGTCCGCATCAACCGAGCTAAGGGAAAACCCGTTGATTGTTTGTACTAGTCTCGTATTGAGTTGTCCTTCCTTCCATAGGCTGCCTAGTCGTGCAAGATCTTGGCGACTTGCCTGGTATCCGATCACAACAGCTTGGAAGACCCTGAAGATTAATTCACGTAGGTACAACGCGTCTTCATAAATCGCTTTCGCCTTTCTGGGATGTTCCTGTCCAATTTCTAAAAGGCTTTCCATATTCTCATTGGACAGACTTCCTGCATGGGCACACCACCGAACAAGGTCGGAATAATCGTGGATATATTCATGGTTTATTTCTCGATTATGCCCATTAATAGTATTTGCAAAGTCCAAGCATAACGCTCCGCCGATCAGGCGGTGTTTTTCTGATTCCCGTCCTACAATCATGGGATTTCTTGACTCCTTTACGGATTGGTGCTATGCTTCATCCGACACCGGTATAACACATTATACCAGTGTAAAAGGGAATATGTGCGTGCAACAAATTCGCTATCTATCGATAGTTGTTTGGGGGAAACGATGGGTGGATGCTGATAAATATTTCTCAGAGACGAGACAAATGTATATTTTGTCTCTTCATGGCAAAACCTGCTGTTTTCACTCCCAGGAGGTTCGATATGGACGTTAAATATGTTTGGATAACGAGAGTTGTTCTTGTCGCTGGACTAGGTCTGTTGGTCGTGTGTTCTTTCAGCAAGCAATATTTTGTCCAGTGGGAATTCACTCTGTCAGCATGATCAGTCTATCGAGTGCAATACTATTAATGGATATTCAGGTAATACCACTGCTGGTGGGATCAGCGGTGCGACGATCGCTGGTGGAGGTCAACCCGGGTCAAATAACCTGGTTAACGGAGACCACGGCACTGTTGGCGGCGGATTTGGAAATATAGCCGGTGAAGGTTCGACTATTTCCGGTGGCATTGGAAACACGGCATTATTTTTTCAAGCCACCGTGGGTGGAGGGACAAATAATGTGGCAAATTCGGAAGAGGCAACCGTTGCCGGAGGATTGATGAACAAGGCAGGTGGTCGCTTTGCCTTCGTTGGTGGGGGCGTGGTCAATATTGCCAGTGCAGACAATTCCACAGTTACGGGCGGATCTGGCAACCGGGCTATCTACCAGTTCACTTCGATCGGAGGTGGAACGCTCAATCTTGCAGATAATGTCGCTGCGGTTGTCGCTGGAGGGAATAATAATCATGCTGGCGGTCCTTACAGCACGATCCCGGGAGGTATAAACAATACCGCAATGGGAAATGCCTCTTCGATCGGCGGAGGTGCTGGTAATATCGCAGGTGGCTCTTATGCTGTGATCCCGGGCGGTTTTTCCAATCAAGCGCTTGGAGCATTTAGTTTTGCAGCCGGGAGAGCAGCCGTAGTGTCTGCTGACGATCCGGGTGCCTTTCTTTTCGCAGAACTCCAGCCCATTTCCCTTCCTGTCCATGGCCGCCGATGAGTTCGCAGTTCGTGCCACGGGCGGATTAAGATTTATTACCGCGCTTTCCCCAACCGGGACTCCTCAAGCTGGAGTGCGACTGAGTCCTGGCAGTGGCTCATGGGATACACTCAGTGATGCCAGCGCAAAATCCGGTTTTGCAAAAATTGATGGGAGTCAGATTCTTGCGAGGTTGGCAGCTCTTCCCATAAGTACCTGGTATTATCTCGGTCAGGATCCAACCATTCGACACATCGGTCCGACTGCCCAGGATTTTCGGTCCGCATTTGGTCTTGGACAGGATGGACAATACATCAGCACGGTTGATGAAGAAGGTATTGCCCTTGCTTCGATACAGGCATTATATGGCTTGGTACAGGAAAATAAGATCGGGAATACTGGAACAAGCTCTATACAGGTTTCCCAGCAAAGGCAGATCGCTTCACTTGAGACGAGACTTGCATTTTCGAATGGAATAGCAATTGCGGGATTGTTCATTGCGATCCTGGCGTTGATCCGTCAAAAAGGCGGCTCTCGTCATTTTTTAACAATTTCGTGGAAAAAATAATTCGACCTTTGGTCAAGAATCATTACCTTTTACCGGGCGATCGTCCTATGAAACTCTTATCCAACGTCCTTACTGGATTTTTGATCCTTGCATTCATGTCTTCTTGTGGTATTGCAGGCTCTCAAACGGTTCCTCAACTTAATCCAACACCTGCGTTTCTCTATCCTCTTGCCCAGGAGACACCCATACCTGCTGGATTGCCTCAAATATCACTTTCCAACGCATCCAATGTCATTCAATTAGCCCGTTGGGGATCTGGGACATTGAACGAAGCACTGCTTTCGCCCAAGGGAGACCTGTTGGCAGTAGCTTCGTCGTTGGGGATTGACCTGGTCGACCCTCACACACTCATAATGGTCCGTCATCTCGAAGCAGGCGTGTCCATTACTAGTCTGGCATTTACGCCGGATGGAAAGATGGTGGCAGGCGGCGGGCAGGATGGAAGTATCCGGTTTTGGAATATCAATGGTGGAGATTTAATGCGGGTAATTCCTGCACATCAGGATCGAGTGTTGGCACTGCTCTTTTCCCGGAATGGTCGTAACTTGTTTTCCACGTCACTGGATCAAAGTTTTCGGGTCTGGCGTGTATCTGATGGGAAGATGCTGAGTTCTCGGACAGGTCTGACATACGGAGTCTCAAGTGCTTCATTTAGTCCAAATGGTGAGATTCTTGCCTGGGGGGCGACCGACGGATCGATCCGGCTATGGCGGGTCTCTGATGGTAGCCTCCTGCGAACCTTAATTGGTCACTCGGGACCAGTGGAAAGCCTCGCTTTCGATTCGGACAGTCAAATCTTGGCATCGGGGGCAGGTGATAATACTGTCCGTTTATGGAAGGTAAGCGATGGAAGCCTCTTGCGAACAATGCAAGGACACACAGCAGATGTACGAGTTGTATCCTTTAGTCCGGACGGCAGTACGCTCGTCTCTGCAGCAGGAGATCATACCATTCGAAGGTGGAATGTAATGGATGGTAGTTTGATCGGCACTCTGAAAAGCTTGGGTGCGGATATTCATTCAATGATTTACAGTTCGGACGGGGTAGAGTTGATAACTGGATCGGATGACGGCAATCTTGCACTCTGGCGAATATCAGATGGCAGCATCCTTGTGTCCAGAAAGAGCTATACGAGCACAATCAATACGATCGCTTTTAGCCCTGATGGAAAAGTTCTGGCGGCAGGGTACGATGACGGCATTGTTCGTCTGATGAATATTTCAGATGGCAGTCTTGTTCGAGAGATTAATGGACAGGTGAATCAGGTTTTAAGTATCGCTTTTGCTTACAATGGACTGGAATTGGCTGTGTCCGGCCGGTCTCTTGATGCAAAATTATTTCTTGCCGCGGACGGTACCTTCGTGCGGTCGTTCTCTGGACACACCGCAGGTATCTTGGCAGTCGCCTTTAGCCCGGACTACTTAACCCTTGCGACCGGATCAGAAGACGGGACAACGCGCCTGTGGCGCATTTCGGATGGTTCTCAGATATACAACCTGGATCGCGAAGCTGCTAAGTCAACCATTACCAGCCTGGCATTTACTCCTGATGGACAGGTACTCGTCGGCGGGTTTGCAGACGGCAGTGAGAAAACGTGGCAGACTTCCAACGGAAGGTTGCTGAAGATTTTGGAAGGGCACGCCAGTAGTGTCAAAAGTGTTGCAGTCAGTTCAGATGGTCATACGATGGCTTCTGCCTCGTATGACAATAGTGTGGGGCTGTGGAATATCCCTGACGGTATTTTATTGCGTTTCCTTCATGGGCATACAGGATGGGTGGAAAGTGTAAGTTTTGATCCAACCGGACAGATGGTGGCCTCCGGTTCAGCCGATACTCGCGTCATTATTTGGCGGATCTCGGATGGTGGATTGCTCATTAATTTATTTGCGCACACACTCCCTGTCGTGAGCGTCAAATTCAGCCCTGATGGACGTCTTCTCGCAACGGGTTCCAGCGACGGGACGATCAGGTTGTGGGGCTTCGTTCCTTAAGATGCAAAAAAAGTCGCCTATAGAAACCTTTAGGCGGCTTTCTTTCTCGTAGATATTTATTGAGCGGGTGATGGGACTCGAACCCACGATATCTTGCTTGGGAAGCAAGCGTTCTACCACTGAACTACACCCGCGTTCAAGCGCATTATACCAAAGTTTATTTAGGCACCATTCCTGCGCTGGTTAATAGCCTAATTTTGTCGGTTGAGTAAGGTATTAACAAGTTCGAATAACGCCTCGCCCGCGTCTCCTTTTGGATTTGCAGTTCTTAGATTTTGAAGTGCCTGTTCCGACATTTGGTCGGCAATATCTTCTACTTCGAGTCTGACACCTTCCTTGGATAATTGGTCCGCTAGCGTGCCTACCTCATTGGTAAGGATCGGACCCTCCGTCCAGCGTCTGGCAAAAGCCCCCTTTTTTTCAAGACCGATCAGCACCGGTAGTGTTTTCTTCCCGGCTACAAGATCGGAGGCGGTTGATTTCCCGGTCAATGCTGAACTGCCCCAGATACCCAGGTAGTCATCTTGTACCTGGAATGCCAAGCCGAGATAGTGTCCGAAATTACGATACGCATCCTGTGCTTTCATATCCGCTCCGCTTAGGTGGGATCCGATCGCGCAACATGCGGAAATGAGCGCGGCTGTCTTTCCGGAAACCATTGACCAGTAGTCCTCTACCTTGATATCTGTCCGGTTTTCATAGCTCATGTCAAGGAATTGACCGTTTGTAAGCTCAAGGCAGGTGGATTGGATGATGAAAGCTACTTTTAATACCGCTTCGGCGGAATAGGATGATGTCAGGTCGAGAAGAGCCTGGTTCGAAAGCACGAAAAGAGCATCGCCGGCATTGATTGCCTGGGGCAACCCCCATTTTACCCAGACCGTATCCCGGCCACGCCTGGTGGCGGAATTGTCCTGTATGTCATCGTGGATAAGTGAAAAATTGTGGACGAGTTCGACGCAAGCCGCAGCGGGTAATGCGGGTTCCCATTCTCCTTCGCATCCCGCGCAGGTTGATCGGACCAGTAATGGGCGCAGACGTTTTCCCCGCGCCTTTATGCCGGCTCCTTTGCCAGTCCAACCCATATGATATGTAAGAATGGATTGGAACGGAAGTATACGCGGTTTTTCAAGGCGGGCGATCTGGTGTTGTAGTTCTATTTCAATTGCGGGCAGGAGAATTTCTTGAATGGTTGTCATAAGTCATCTTCTCTTGATCTGTCGATATAATAATTGGTTTTTTGGTAATAATAGCAGTATCAAAGCAATTTATGAAAATATCTCCCTAAGACTTACTTTTTGGAGAGAGGGAATATCCTTGATTCCTACTGCGAACATGGTAACAATGATCTGTTGGCGAACCAGCCGTAATAAATCGATCACCTTCGTGCTCGACTCAGCGGCAGCTTTGAGGAATTGACCAGCCATACCTCCTAACTCTGCGCCGAGTGCAATACATTTTGAAATATCGAGCCCGTTTTTCAACCCTCCACTCGCAAGAATGATCATTTTTGGTGCGGCTTTCTTGATATTTCTAATGGAATCAACCGTGTTGATTCCCCAATCTTGATAAGTAGCGGCGAGTTCCCTCGTGAATTCATCCTGGGCACGATGCATCTCGACTTGTGACCAGGATGTGCCTCCAGCCCCGGCGACATCGATTGCAGCCACACCGCAATTCTCCAATAATTTGGCGGTATTTTCAGAGATACCCCATCCAACTTCTTTTACGACCACGGGGACTCCAACTCGATGACAAATATCCTCGATCTTGTTTGCCAGACCATTGAAATTCGTATTTCCGCCAGCCTGGACGGCTTCCTGCAGGGGATTTAAATGCAGGAATAAAGCATCTGCATCCAGCATTTCGATTGCACGCTGGCATTCGCTGAGCGTATATCCATAGTTGAGCTGAACAGCACCGAGATTGGCAAATAAAAGAATGTCTGGTGCGACCTTCCTTGTGATCGAGTAAGTCCCGACTAAATCCGGGTCCTCAATCGCTGCTCGCTGGCTGCCTACTCCCAATGCTACTCCCATCGCTTGTGCACCCTCTGCCAGGGATTTGTTTATCTTCTTCGCTTCCTCGGTTCCGCCGGTCATGGATGATACCAGGATCGGTGCTTTGAGTTTTTTCCCAAAGATAGTAATGGATGGATCGATGGTTTCCAGGTCGATTTCTGGCAGAGCCTCATGAATAAAATGGATGTTTTCCAGGCCGGTCGTCAAACCAGATCTGACATCTTGTTCAAGGTTGATCTTGATGTGATCCGATTTCCTTTGATTGATCGGCGCAACTTTTCCCATGAGCGTGTGTTCCTTGTATTGAATTATAATGGCGAAACGATTACAATTGTATTATTAAACATCCGTTGGAGGCAGATATGGCAGACACTTTTAGCGAAGTCAAGGCTATCATTGTGGAATTATTGGGATCTGATCCGGCGAAGGTGGTACCGGAAGCCCGCTTCCGGGAGGATTTGGAAGCCAATTCTCTTGACCTCGTCGAATTGATCATGAAGTTCGAAGAAGTATTCGTTACTGAAATATCCGATGAAGATGCCCAAAAAATAACTACTGTTGGTGAAGCGGTCAAATTCGTAGACGCACAAAAAGCTTTGAAGAAATAACATTCAAGGGGATTGCGTTTAGATTAAAAGCTGTCCTTGGCGAACTGACCCCCTAAAACTTGATATAAAAAGAAAACGCCTCGTGTGATAATGGACACATGAGGCGTTTTCATATCTCGCGGTACTTTCGTGCTGATTCGCCCAATTTACAAATGGTTGGCGTCTTTTTGGATAAAACACGATCGCCTTCATGACATCTTTTGGTTCGTCATCGATCCTGCCGATAACGATAATTGTGGTCGAAATCTTGGGTTACAATTTGCATATGGCTCATTTCGTCGAACTTGTTCAAACCTTCTATTTTGCACTGAAAAGTGGCCAGTTACCGCAGATGGGTATTTGGACATATTTTATTCTTGCAATCCTTGTGGCGGTGGAAGGACCTGTCGCGACTTTGCTGGGTGCCGCTGGTGCTTCTGCAGGATTAATGAGGTTGGGATGGGTTTTCGTTGCCGCAGCCGCTGGTAACCTGACTGCAGATACTCTCTGGTATACCCTTGGCAGGGTTGGGAAGATCGAGACAGTGATTCGTTTCGGTCAGAAACTTGGTGTCCGCCGGGAATCGCTCGACCGTCTTGAGGCTGGCATGCATAAACATGCCGCTCGTATCTTGTTCATCGCAAAATTAACCATCAGTTTTGTCATACCTTCTTTGATCGCTGCTGGTCTGGTGAAAGCACCCTGGCGCCGCTGGTTCCCGGCTATTTTTATTGGTGAAATGATTTGGACTGGAACCTTAACGCTGATTGGATTTTATGCAACGGAACTGATCAAGAGGGTCGAGAAGGGTGTCGAATACCTGGCAGTGGCGGGCGGACTGATTTTTATCATTTTCTTGATAATCGTTGCGCAACGCCTTCTTAGGAAGAAATACCAGGATATCGATCCAGTCTAACAAACCGAAAGGGGTGGACGTCATCGATGCGGATCCTCATTGCGACATCATCGAATTACGATGCCTTCCATGGACAGGCGATCTTCACCAAGAATTTGGCTGAGGGTTTAACCCGCCTTGGTCATGATGTGCTGGTTGTTGCTGGTTCTGAGAAAGGATATGCTTACCAGGCACAATTCAAAGGGATCAACCTTACAGCTCTGAGCTCTATAAGCCTGAGGCTGCTCAATCCAAACGCAGTGTTTGCAGCTTTTCCGACTCGAGCAATGAAGAAAGTTTTCACATCATTCAATCCGGATATCGTTCACATTCAGGATCATTATCCATTAAGTCGCTCCGCAGTCATCATCGCTAAAAAGAGAGGTGTGAAGGTCATCGGTACCAACCACTTCATGCCTGAAAATCTGGCCGCGTACATCCCGGGCATTTCCAAAATCAAACCTCTCTATAACTGGGTGATGTGGGGCTGGATGCGTGAAGTCTATAACAGGTTGGATGCTGTTGTTGCTCCGTCTGGAACAGGAGCGAACCTCCTTCGCCTACGTGCGGTCACGCCGCCGATCACCCACATTTCATGTGGAGCGAATACATCGTTATTTCATGAGATACCGGACGTGGACCGGCGCGGATGGCGAGAGCGTTACCATCTTGATCCCCAACAGAAAACATTTTTTTTCGTTGGGCGTGTGGATAAAGAAAAACGATTGGACGTCCTTATTAGGGCGACAAGTCTGTTGGATCGGCAGGATATACAGATCGTTATTGCAGGGAATGGGGCAAATGTACTTCGATTAAAAAAAATGAGCCAGGATTTGAATTTGTCAGCACAAATTCATTTTACAGGGTTTATCCCGGATGATGATTTGCCTTCGCTTTTAAATAGCATCGATATATTTGTCATGCCAAGTGAGGCTGAATTGTTGAGTATCGCAACCATTCAAGCAATGTCCTGCGCTAGACCGATTATTGCTGCTGATGCAATCGCTTTACCGGAATTGGTTGAAAATAAAGTCAACGGTCTATTGTTTCAGTCTGGTAATGTGGCTGACCTGGCACGTTGTCTGGCATTTCTGGCAGACAACCCCGAAAAATGGGCTGATATGGGTTTGGCAAGCGCGGTGAGAGCCCAGGATCATAGTATTGATAAGATCGTTGCTAAGTATGAAAAACTCTATCGATCGGTTCTGTGACGGGAAGTGACCTGACACTAACAAAAGAACCGCCCAAATTCAATTTGGGCGGTTCTTTTTATTATTACTTCAGTAAATCAGGTATTTGTTCCGGGTGTTTTGCAACTTTTACTCCAGCGTCTTCAAGAGCCTTTACTTTTTCTGCGGCGGTACCGGCTCCACCTTCAATAATGGCTCCCGCATGTCCCATTCGTTTCCCGGGCGGGGCAGTCTGACCAGCGATGAATGAAACCACGGGTTTGGTCATCTTGGAGGCGATGAATTGGGCAGCCTTCTCTTCGTCCGTACCGCCAATTTCTCCGATCATGACGATTTTTTCGGTCTGGGGATCATCTTCGAACATTGACAGGCAGTCAATAAAATTCGTTCCATTGATCGGATCACCGCCAATACCAACGCAAGTCGAAGCGCCCATGTTATGTAATTTCAATGCGTAGAGAACTTCATATGTTAACGTACCGGATCGGGATACTACTCCGACATTTCCGGAAATGGCTATATTTCCGGGGATGATGCCGACTTTCGCTTCGCCTGGTGTTAATAGCCCGGGACAGTTTGGTCCCAGCAGGCGGACCTGTTTTTGGTCAAGGTACTCTCGGACACGCATCATATCCTGGACTGCCACACCCTCTGTGATGCAGACGATAAAGGGTATCCCCGCATCGGCTGCCTCGAATATCGCATCCGGTGCGAAAGGTGCCCCAACAAATATGATACTGACATTTGCACCGGTCGTTTCAACTGCCGCCCTGCATGAGTCGAAGACTGGTACTTTGCCATCCAGCACCCATTCTCCACCTTTACCGGGACGTGTGCCGGCGACAACCCTCGTTCCGTATGCCATCATTTGTTGGGTATGGAACAAACCTTCATTGCCGGTGATCCCCTGGACAAGCAACTTGGTTTTCTTATCAACGAGTATGCTCATGGATCCCCTCCTGTGCTTTGGCTGCCGCAACGGATTTTATCGCCGCATCGGCCAGGGTGACAGCCGTGATCATATGTGCTTCTGCCAATAATTTCTGGCCTTCTTCAGCATTTGTTCCAACCAGGCGAACGACCATTGGGATGGTTGGTTTGACTTCATTCAATGCTGTCAGGATGCCCCTTGCAACCTCATCGCAGCGCGTGATGCCCCCGAAAACGTTAAAGAGGATGGTTTTGACATTTTTATCCGATAGGATGATACGCATCGCCGCGGCGACCTTGTCTGCGCCGGCACCACCACCAATATCCAGGAAATTTGCCGGTTCCCCGCCAAACAATTTTACGATATCCATGGTTGTCATCGCCAAGCCTGCACCATTTACCATGCAACCAATATTGCCGTCGAGTTTGATGAAGGAAAGTCCATATTTACGTGCTTCTGTCTCTGCTGCAGCCTCTTCGTCGATGTCACGCATCTCTGCCAGGTCCGGGTGGCGGAAGAGTGCATTATCATCAAGAAGCATTTTTCCATCCAACGCCATCAGGCTTTTTTCCTTGAGAATTACCAGCGGATTGATTTCGACCAATGTGGCATCGCAATCTACATACACCCGCCAGAGACCGCGGCAGATCTCCCCAAATTGACGCCAGTATTCTTTTGGAAGATCAATTCCGATGGCAATATCACGTGCCTGGTAGTCTCTCAAACCAAGAAGTGGGTCGATATGGACTTTTATGATTTTTTCGGGATGCGTTCGTGCTACTTCTTCGATCTCGACACCGCCTGCGGCCGAAGCCATGAACACAGGACTCCTTGCAGCCCGATCATTGGTAATTCCAAGGTAGATTTCTTGTTCAATGTTCGCAGCCGGGTCGACCAGCACTTTTCGCACGGGTAATCCTTTGATCTCCATGCCAAGGATTTGTGTGGCAACATCCTCGGCTTCTTTGGCTGATTTGGCAAGCCGGATTCCGCCGGCTTTTCCGCGCCCGCCTACCAGCACCTGGGATTTAACAACAACACGGCCACCCAGTTCCTCTGCGATTTGTCTCGCTTCTGCTGCGGTAGCCGCTACCCGACCTTTTGGGATCGGTATGCCATATTTTGAAAATATCTGTTTTGATTGGTACTCATGAAGTTTCATGCTTTATGCTCTCCCTTTGGATTAACCCGCGCGTAAATTATATCATTTTGCCTTTTGGATTGAACTTGATTGAAAACCTTCCTTTTCAGTAATTGATAGAGAGGATCACGGTAAAGTAAAGCGCATGATCCGGTTGTTGGCTGCATCGCTGACCCACACATGACCGGCACCATCCACGGCGATACCGGCAGGCATGCCGATATTACTATTGCTGGTTCCCAGATCACCCCAGGCTTGCACAAATCCACCTGTCATGGTGAATTCAAGGATCCTGAAGGAATCTGGATCGGTGGTGAAAATGTGCCCTTGATTGTCGAACGCCAGGTAAGGTTTGTTGTCCAATGACTGGCTGAACCAGCCCGAGATGTTCCATTCCTGGTACGGTGAAAAACTGGTACCATCCTGGTTGGGAGCGAATACTTGAATGCGCTGGTTCCAGGTGTCTGCTACATACAAATAATTATTGGCATCAAAGGCCAGTCCGACTGGCTCCTCGAATTGTCCGGGAGACATTCCCTCCGTGCCGACCTGAGCAATAAAATTCCCGTCTGCATCGTAAATAATTACACGTTTATTTCCCGTATCCGCAACAAAAACTCTTCCCAATGCGTCGATTGCAATCCCGCGTGGACCCCACAATCCATTCGGGTCGGTATTTGTGGGGTCATAAACCGGCTTTCCCCACATTTTGATCGGTGTCCCGTCGCTGGAGAATTTTTGGATCCGGTGGTTCCAGGTATCTGCGACATATATATACCTGCCGTCTGGAGATAACGCCAGTGCAAACGGTTGGTTGAAAGTTCCGATAGGCGCAGGTCCTTTGGAAACATCGCTGAAGGATCCCCATGCATTTAGAAAATTCCCGTCTGCGGAGAAGTGTTGAATTCGATTGTTGTTAGTGTCAGCTATGTACATTGATCCATCTGGACTAAACGCGATCCCATGTGGGTAATTCAATTGACCATCAGACGAACCCTGTGACCCAATTATCTGATCCGCGGTTAGTGAGATGCTTTTCGATACATACGGGTCAGCTTGGATCGTCGTGTTTTGAAGGATGTTATAGTTCCACATGCTGCCAGCAATATCTTTTCGAATGAGCAGTTCCATCCTATCGCTGGGATTCCAGTTAAATAAATCCAAACCGCTATTTCCGGTGCTTTTTGCATATTGTGAATAATCCCGGTCAAACCAGATATCCCAGATCGCCTGCCGCATGTTCGGATCCGAAAGAGCACCATTTAGCCGGGACCAGGTCAGATCGAAATAATCTTGGTTTGGCCAGACCATCCGGATGTAGCCTAATCGGTAATAATTGTTGCCGAGCAGGGTATTTACTGCATCGATATTGCTTTGGTCGACAATTACAACAGGCGTATCACTGGTTATTTGGCTTGGTTGGGTAAATCCCGCTTTATTCGGGTAATGTCGTAAGTACCACGTTAACGGCCAGGATACGCCGGCGTTGGGCCCCCCGGTATCGTAAGCAATGGACAAATTCTCTCCAGCGGTGGTTTGCCGTGAAATATTTTCTATCTGGTTCATTACATCGGCGATGCCGCTTGCACCATGAGCATAGACCAGGTATTCCGTTGGGTCGTTGGGATGAAAGTACGCTGCCCGGATTGACGTCCGGATGGTCAGAACAGACAGCAAACCGAAGAATATCAAGACAGCCAGGCGTAAAATATCCTGCCAGACTTTCAAGTTAAAAATGAAATAGGTAACAAGGCCAAGACAGAATAACGTGGTAAATAACAATGACAAAAAGACGCCTGTTGCAGATAATTGAACCAGGGTTTTCCCTTGAAAAGGTGGATTGGCACCAAGTGCCGTAACAACGGTGGCTGTCAGCGCAATAAAGAAAGCCACAATAAGTATCGAAACCATAATGACTTTGTTGTTGAAATGTTTGGTATTTAATCGATCAATTATCTGTCCCAATGCCCAACCAGTTAAAAGGATCATCGGCAGGGTGATGTGGACGGAGAGCCAGGGCATCTTTTCGCCGGCAATGGAATATACAAGCAAGCTTGACGATGCCCACCAGAAGAGTAATCCCAAATAGTGGTGCACTCTCCTGTGTCGGAGATATCTTGCGAGCTGGTATTGATGACCGGTTCACCCGCGACCTGTTGAATTGTTTCAACCTTGTTTTGTGACCTGTGGCGGAAACCAAGGATTCCCGCCAGTATGAGACCCATCGCAGGTAAAAATTCATATAGAGGGATTTGAATTAATACGTAGTAATACCACGGCTGGCCGCCTCGATGCACGCCTTGCTGTACCAACCAGTAGCCCAACGAACCAACCATGCCGGTTGCCAGCCCCTGCCAGTTGGAAAAAATACTTGTGTAAAAAATGATATAGATCCCCCAGAAAATTCCGGCATTAATCAGCCATCTTTTCCAATCCCATAGCAAACCCAGCACAATTGAAAGGATTACCAGGATCAATAAGACAGTTGCAGTTCGAAACGGTCCCTGGGACCACAACTCTGAAAAGTTCCAGCCTGGCCATGTAAATGCGTAATCAAGCGGATTCCACCCCAATGCTGAAACTGGTAATGCTGAGAGCTGCGGCAGGACCATGGTTCCCATTACGATCAGCATGGAAAATGACCGCTCGTTTGTAAGCGCTTTCCAGCCAAAACCGACGATAAGCAGTATTGCTGATAAAAATATCCCAATCGTTCCTAGCGTAAATAGCGAACCGATTAACCCAGAACCAATCGGCTGACTGACCGATTGTCCTGATGTCGGGACGGCTTGATTATTATAGGAGGTCAATCCAATGGCTGCTGCAAGCAGAAGGATGCCGATCGATAATCCGATTAAAAAACCATTCATCAAACCTGGGATTTTCCATGTGGTATGAATGATTTTATTAATCATATAAAAGGCGAGAAATATCATTGCCTGGGCGGTATAAATAAAGGCGGTTTCCTTGACGGTGAAATGAAGGGCAGTCGTAATGGTTAATAGTAACAAAAAGCGGTTTTTTCCAGTTTCAAGATACCGTAAGATTACGTATAAAGTCACCACACCCAATAAGGCAACGAACGTTTCATTCCTGGCGTAGCGTCCGTAGTAGAGCATAAATGGAGAGATGAGAACCAGGCCGGCTGCGATTAAGGTCCCCGTACGTCCCAGGTATCTTCGCCACTTCCAGATCAGAATGACTGTAGCTATGCTTGCGAGGGCATGCGGGAGGCGGGCTGTAAAATCACTGTCACCAAATAATAGATAGGTTAATGCAATTAGGTGGAATTGAAGAGGCCCGTGGGTTGTGGGTGTATGTTGGTATCCCTGTCCGATTGAATACAACCAGGAATAATAGACATGCAAACTTTCATCGTGGCTCATAACCCGCGCCCCCAATTCATATAACCGGCTGACCAGCATTAATAGCACGATAATTGCAAATATTAATCGCTCATTGGTTAAGAACGGTAGATCAGTTAAAGATGGGGCGGTCGAGCCAGGATTGTTTGCGTGGGGATTCAATGACGGTCATTGTATATTACCCAACCTTCAGAATCGGAATAATTGATTATCATTTGAGAGATTTTACAATTTGTAAATTTCGAAACTCACTAAAATGCGCATAGCCATAATATCTAAATTTTTATGTGACTCTAGATTCCTTTAATTCCCACTTGCCAATTGACCACAACCGGCTTGAATATCCATCCCGCGCCTCATTCGGATGGTGCAGGGGATGCCCGAGCTGGTCAGGATCTCCTTGAATTCGTTCGCGCTGGAGCGGGTCGTTGCCTGACCATCGTATCCGTTGGTCGGATTAAGCGGTATGGCGTTAACGTGGCATAGCAATCCTTTCAACTTCGATGCCAGGAGATGAGCCTGGGTGGGGTGTATCGTTCACTCCATTGATTAATGCCCATTCGAAGGTGATCCTGCGTCCGGTGACCAGGACGTATTCACGGCAAGCATCCAACACCTCATCGATCGGGTATGCTCGATTAACCGGGAGCATCGAGGAGCGCAGATCATCTTCCACCGCGTGCAGCGATATGGCCAGGTTGATCTGTCGTTTTTCCATTGTAAATCTGCGGATTGCTGGCACTAGGCCTACGGTGGAAATTGTGAAGCGTCGTTCACCTAATTTTAAACCCTCGGGATCGTTCAACCGGTCGATAGCCGCTAAAGTGTTTTTGTAGTTATGGAATGGTTCCCCCATGCCCATTAAAACCACATTTGTGACTTTTTCGCCGGTTGAATGCAATAATCTGGCATAATACATCACCTGTGCAACGATTTCTCCGCTGGTCAGGTGTCGCCTGAAACCCATTTGCCCGGTGGCACAAAAAACACAGCCCATTGCGCAGCCTGCTTGAGTGGAAATGCACAACGTTCGACGTTTTTCGTATCGCATGAGGACGGCTTCGATTGACTGTCCATCATATAATTTAAAAAGGGTCTTGGTGGTTTGTTTATCGGATGATTGAAGAGTAGTGCTTGGATCGAGGGGTTTAAATAAAAATTCTTCCGCAATTTTCTGTCTCAATGGATTCGGAAAGGTGGTAAATTTCTCGGGGAATCCCAGAACAGTTGGTATAAACCCTGCCAGAGCTGGTGGGCTCGGTAATCAGGTTCATTCCATGATCGAAAAATAGTCTCTATTTCAGGTTGGGAGTAATCATAGATCATGCCGATTGTCACGGCAGGATTTTATCACGATTGATAAATCGGTAATTTTCCATTCTTTAAGCGAACCAGCCAGGCATATTCCTTACAAATCAACCAGCGTAGTCAGATCGTTTACGATGAGATCGACTTCGGGTTTCCATTTTTCACCTGCGGCGCGCCCCGAAACACCTGAGAGAACCAGCGCAACAGGCGAGCCCGCTGCCTGCCCGCCCGCGATATCGGTTTCGAGGCGGTCCCCGATGACGAGCGTTTCATCTTTCCGGGTTCCCAAACGGTCCCGGGCGAGATCGATAAGATATGGGTACGGCTTTCCGGCATAAATTGGTTCGATGCCTGTGGCGGTAACGACCACGGATATCCACGCTCCTGCGCCCGGGATCTCTCCACGCGGCGTGGGAAAGGTTTTGTCCTGGTTTGTAGCATAGAATGGAACACCTTTCCTGACCAAAAGGGCAGCTTCGACCAGCTTTTCATAACTGATCTGGTGGTCGAGTCCCATGACAACTGCTTTGGCTTGATCAGCTTCAGCTATTCCGACTGGACAAAATCCTCTTTCCTTCAGTGCGGAGATCACGCCTTCTTCCCCGATCGTAAAAACCGGCGTTCCGGGTGGAAATTTCTCCGCGAATAGGTAGGCTACACCCAACGCTGAAGTGATCACTTGCCAAGCTTCGACCTGTACGCCAAATCCAGCCAATCTTTCGATGTACTGTTCAGGCGTACGGGTTCCATTATTGGTGGCAAATGCGACTTTCAAATTTCGCCGGTGGATGCAATCAAATATGGCTGGCAGATTACCGATAGGGGTATCTGCCTTCCAAATGACTCCGTCCATGTCCAGGATCAAGGCTTTTATATTATCCGGTAGCATGATCAATTCTCAATTAAAATAATAGCCTTAATATATAGAAAACGGGCGACCCACTGTGGGTCGCCCAGTTCTGTTTATTTTTTCTCAGGAATTTCAAGTACTTGATCCACCAGGCCATATTCGACAGCCTGTTGTGCATCGAGATAAAAGTCGCGTTCCGTATCCTGTTTGATGACATCCACTGATTTACCAGTATGCCTCGCCATGATATCGTTGAGCAGGGTTCGCAAGCGGAGTATTTGTTTCGTCTGGATCTCGATATCCGTTGCCTGTCCTTGCGCACCCCCAAGGGGCTGGTGCATGTGGATGGTTGAATTTGGGAGCGCGTAGCGGCGGCCTTTCGTTCCGGCAGTTAGGAGCACAGTCCCAAACGAGGCGGTCACACCAACCGCAACGGTACTGATGGGGTTGGGGATCATCTGCATGGTGTCGTAGATTGCCAAACCCGAGTAGATGACACCTCCCGGTGAATTGATGTACATTTGGATTTCCTTTTCCAAATCTTCCCGGCTTAGGAATAACAATTGGGCAACAATGACATTGGCAACCTGGTCGTCGATCGGGGTGCCAAGGAAGATGATGCGTTCCTTCAGTAAGAGTGAATAGATATCATAAGCCCGTTCGCCGCGGCCCGATAATTCGATCACCATGGGGATGACACTTTTAATATCTGGGATCATATTTGCTCCATATACTTGTTGTCTGTCCGGGTAATTTACCGTACAGGCAGGTTGAATAATGATGGCAACCGGTTATTTGGTTGTGGCTTTCTTTGATTTAGTCGTCGTTGCTTTTGAAGGTTTCTTGGCATCTGGGATACTCTGATTGCTGGCTTTCTTGACCTTGGCAGATGCAGCCGCTGGTTTTTTTGTCGCAGACTTCCTGGCAGTTTTCGTCTTGGAGATTTCTGATTTGTCATCCACAGGGAGTTCTGCTGCCTGACCTGTAGCAATATCCTTGATCCTGTTCAACGTTTGTTGGACATAGGCGCGGTTCGCAGATTCCATAGCCACGGCGTTCATCATTTGCTTTGGTGGTTTGGATTTTCCACGCATTGCTTTTTGGAAGGCAGTATCGCCCTGGTACTCGCCCCATGTCCGTTCAAAGGTCGACTGCAGCATTTCCTGGGTGACTTCCAATTTTTCAAGGGTCGCGATTTTATCAAGGATAAGCGAGCGTTCCAGCCGTTTTATGGCGATCGGTTTGGCTTCCTCGGCAATAAATTTCGCTTCGTCCATATCCCTTGACTTGAGATAAGCATTCATATCCAGGCTTTGTTCGGCCAGCCGTGTTTTCAGGTCCTCAACGACGTGCTCCACTTCGTGATCCAGCACCTGGGGAGGATATTTTATTTTTCCGGCACCTTTGATTTGCTCCAATACTTTGGAAAAATACTCATCGTCATAGTCCGCTTTGGACTGCGATGCAAGATTTGCCTTGACTGCATCGCGCAAGGCTTGAACGTTCTCGAACGGGCCGACCTGTTTCGCGAATTCATCGTTCAATTCTGGCAGGGTACTGCCGCGAACCATTTTAACGATTACGTCAAACTTAACAGACTGTCCCTTCAACTTATCGTCTTTGAAGTCCTTTGGATATTTATGGTTGAAAGACTTGGTCTCGTCCACATTCAAGCCTAATAAATTCACCGAAAAACCTTCAAATGGGAACTCATCAGGTTTTATGTCATCTCGAATAAAAACAGGCATTCCAGGGCGGTCAACCAGGGGGGCCTCACCTTCGGTGGGTTTGGCACTCGTCCCCTTCAGATCTATCATGACAAAATCACCTTTTTCAATGGGACGGCTGACCGTTTCCGTTTTTGCATACATCCGTCGCAGTTCTTCAAGAGACTCTTCTACCTTTTCATCTCCAGGTTCCTTCCAATCGTACGGAAGGCGGATCGAACGGTAATCGCCGAGATCTACGTCCGGTGCAAGCGGAACGGTGAAAGTGAATTTTGGCTTTTTTTCCAGGTCTTCCACCTTTTCAAGTGAACCGGCAGCGGCTGGTTCCAACTTGGATTCTTCCAGGGCTTTTGGGTAGACTTCCTCAAGCAAAAGGTCCACTGCCTCTTCAGAGATGATCTTTTCGCCAAAGCTTCGGACGACCACATCATACGGTGCCTTGCCCGGGCGGAACCCTGGAATGGATTTGCGTTCAGACAACTTCCTGGCGGCTCTGTGCTTGGCACCTTCCAACTGTTCGGGCTCAAGTTCAACGATCAAGGTCATCTGGTGGTCATCACGGGGTTGAGTTTCGATTTTCAATTGAGTATCCTTCTTTTCCTGATTTATATCGCAGTGAAGTGTGGGGAAGACGGGACTTGAACCCGTACGCCTTGCGGCACAAAATCCTAAGTCTTGCGCGTCTGCCAATTCCGCCACTTCCCCGGAACTGCAAGATTATAAGCGTAAGGGGGGTGTGCGTCAATAAATGAGGTGTTTATGTTAACTATTTGCATATGTGCCGGCAGCAGTAACCGATACGATATAATCGATTAAAAATTATTGAGGAGCAAGCATTGAGCCGGATTATTAATCCCGACAGTGCCGGGAAGGAACGAACTCGCTTGTCAAAAGCCGTTGTACTCGCCGTTCGTGAATTGGCACATCAGGAACGACCCGGTCCAGAATTGCGGGATTTGGCTGCGTTTATCGCAATAGCGCTTTCGATTGTTGCTGAAACTATCGATATATCTGTCGCTGCATGGGAAAAGAGAGATTATTGGGTTAAGGCGGATAAATTTCGCATGGAATGGGCCTGGGCTGGCAATTATGCCGGAAAAATGCGCAAGGCAGTCATGACAGATGATTGGGGTGAGGTTGCTTTGATCGCAGCCCAGGTGGCACAGAAACTGAACAAGATCACAGTTCCGGCGGGTCATCGTCTCGGGCATCCCTGGGTGGGAGCCTGGGCTGAGTTGAATAAGCGCTGATCTTTAATAAATAAAAAATCCCGGAGGTTTTCTCCGGGATTTTTTTGGTTAATGGTAAGTAATCACCAGGCTTGGATTGGTAAACGTGATCCTGTCTTTGATGGCATCTCCGTTGGATCCGGGGAACTGCAGTCTTAATTGCAGTCTACCCGTACCGAGTTTTGATTGTAGGGCGGCTTTTAAATTGGTATTGGCGGCAATTGTATTCAATTCAACGGCAGTCGTCCAATGACCTGCGGGATTCACTGGATAGTCTGCGACGTAATCTGCCGGCTCCAATGTCGACCCATAATTCGTCACATAGGCATTTAGCGCACCAAGTCCAAACGGATTGCCGGTGATCGTATAGCTTGTAAAGTTTACCTTCACCTCGGTAATAGTTGCGGCAGCTGGAATACCGCTGATGTCATAGCTTAGGAAAGCTTGGCAGGAACGGTTGATATCCGCATTCAATTCCCCGGTCGTATAATCCGGGAAGGGACCCGCGTCTGTCCGGATGGTGCCGCTCTCGCCGGCGACAGGGAAGAGCGTTATCGTAACCGGTGCGGCGATCTTGATGATCACAACGAATGTCATGAAAGTCGTGCCGTTCTGGTCTTTCACGGCCCAATCACCCCGGTAAGTGCCATTGGTCATCGGGGCGGTAAGGTTGACGCTGATATCCAAAGTCTGTCCAGGTGGCACTACTCCACCCGTAAGGGATTGCGAAAATCCCAACGGCACGCCCAGTGCATCGCCATGGTCGAAGGCAACCTTGTAACCGGAAGTCCAGGTACAGGTACCAGCGTTGCGGATCCGCCATATTTTTGTAAACATTTGACCGGGATTCAATAAGGAATTGTCCGGGAAAGTGACGTCGATCGTAGTTGGATCATACGATGCCTTGTTGCAGGGAATAGGCGTCAAAGTCGGAGAAGGGACGGTCGTATTCGTCGGTAATGGACTGGAAGTAAGCGTGGGCGGGTTTGGGGTTGGGCTGGCTATTAATGAAACCCGGGTTAGTTCCGCGGCAACGGTTTGGGCTGCCTGTGTAAATGCTGCGTCGGGTGCAACGGTATTGACCACATTATTACCAGGCAGGTTGCATCCCACCAGGAAGAAAACAATTAAGGCGGTAACGAACAAGCGTATTTTGATCATCGGATTCTCCTCTCCCACCCAAGTGTATCCAAATCCAGGGGCATGGTCAATGGGGTATTAATAAATTAAGGAGTATTCCGCCTTAACTTAAGATTGGAACAACCGCGGCTGAAAAGCAGGACGCTTCCCGCCCAGGAGCAGGAAAGGTGTTGCCCGGTCAACGCGGATGCCCATTTTTTGTAGCGTGGATACGTCCCTGATCGCCCTGTCATGCCGGGCAGAGATTATTCTTTCCGCACCTTTTAGGCCAATTCCCGGGATACGGAGTAACATTAAACGGTCTGCATGGTTGATATCTACGGGCTGCTCGGATAAATGCTGGTCGGCCCAGGCTTGCTTCGGATCCCTGTCCATCGGGAGCAAGCCGGTTTGTTCGAATGGTAATTCCTCCAGGTCAAACCCATAGTCGCGTAAAAGAAACGACGCCTGGTAAAGACGGTTTTCGCGAACCGGGGGTAACGGAGGCTGGTTCTCAAGAGGTGTGCCAGGTACAGGACTGAAAGGCGAATAATACGTTCTCTTCAATCCCAAGTTGCGAAAAAGGTAATCGGTTGCGGTCATCAGTTCCAGGTCGGATTCACCAGCACCTCCGGTGACGAATTGTGTAACCGACGAAGGCCAAAGTCCATTCCAACTGTGCTCGGGGGATCGTGTCCGCCGGATTTCCTGGATCCATTTTAGGGCTTGCAGAAGCTCTTCAGAAAATTGCTTGTGGGGGGCAAGCCGGCTCAGACGGGATGTGTTCGGCGCCTCCAGGTTGATGGATACCCGGTTCGCCAGTTGCATGGCACGTTCCACCTGCCGCGAATTCAGCCCCAGGCATGATTTTAAGGTGTATATAACCGCGAAATCCAAACTTATGGCGCAAGATCTCTGCTGTATCCAACAGTTTATCCTGGGTTCGGATGCCTCCACCCACCATACCGGAACTCAGAAATAAACCCTCGGTGATACCTTTATGCTGAAGCATCATGAATAGCCGGGCAAATTCTTCTGGTTGGAAGGTCGTCCGGCGACAATCCCTGCCTGCCCGAAAGGCACAATAAAAGCAGTCACGTTCGCATGCGGAAGTGAGCAGTGTTTTTAAGAGTTTGATCCGCTGACCGTTGGGGAGGATGGCGGGGTGGACATATACTTCATCCGGGCATCTTTTGGCATTGTCTGCATAGGTCGAACCAACCGGACTGAGGTCTTCCGCCGGTTCAAATTGCATCTGTTCACTCAAAGCCTTCAAACGAACAATATCGCTATCCACCCATTAATTATAGAACATAATTTCTATTTGTCAACCTGGAGTGCGATGGACTCGCCGTTAGATTTTTATCCATACGTTCATGAGTGAGTCGCCCCGGTTTGCCCATAAATGATATGGAATAAAAAGTAGGTCTTGACCCTCCTGTGTTTTGCCAGTAATAGTTCCGGTACCCTCCAGAAGGTTGGGGGAGAATTCGTATTGGAGGCTCGCCAGATCAAGACGTGTGGTAAATAGATCAACTCCTGGGTTATCGCAGCTTTCAAGACAATATACCAAGGGGCCTCTTGTGACAGCGGTTTTGCCTCTACAAGTTCGAATACGATTCGATGTTTTTCGAAGCATGATCGGCATGGAAAAATCGATCTCCACTACATCTCCTGCATTCCAGGTGCGCCGGATGGGCAAGTAACTGGAAAGCCCGGGGTCGATACCTGTTGCCGGTAATTCTCGCTCCTTTCTTACCTTGACTGGAGGAGGATCAAACGCCTGCCCATTGATGATGATTTCATATTTGTCAGTCCAGGAGGGGATTCGGAACCAGATCGTCAATTCCGAAAGATTAGCGAGGTCCAGAACGAGACGAATTTTCCCGTCCCAGGGCAGTCTGGATTGCAAATCAATTTTGATGGAAGGAGAGGTATCAAGTTCGGCATGGCATCCGATATATTGGTGCACCCAAAGATTATCCTCTTCAGCAGAAAAGATGTATTTTCCCAATGAAGCCCACGTCCGGGACAGATTGGATGGGCAGCACGGGACTACGAACCAGGGTTGGCGGGTGATTTCTCCGCGGCAGGCGAGTGGATTGTTGTATAGGTATTTATCTCCACCCAGTCCCATGCCAACCAGCGCGGCATTATATGCCTGCCACTCAAATAGGTCCCCATAACGCGCCTCCGCGGTATTGAGCGTCATTTGCCAGTTCCAAAACATACTTCCCAAAGCTGCGCATGTTTCTGCATAAGCAATTTCAGGATCGAGCTCAAAATCCCGACCGAAGCCTTCCAATTCAGGAAGGGATCCAATGCCACCGGTCACGTACATCCGGCGGGAAACCATGTGGTCCCAGGCTTTTTGTAATGGCGGGAGCAGGGTTTGATCGTGATCTTCACGATAAAGCATGGCAATTGCCGTTTCCAGGTAGGCAAAACGAACGGCATGTCCTACCGGAACGGTTTGTTTACGAATGGGCGCGTGCAATTGGAAATATTTCCCGGATAAGGCGTTCAACTGCCATCGAAATTTGATTAAACGGGAGCTTTTCGCATAGTTATTCGGCGGTAACACTGTCTCGGTTGTTCCCGGATTTTGACTTTTGAATAGCTCACGTTGTGCATGTACGATTTGTGATCGCTGGTTTACCCTGGAGTTTTGGAGATAAACCAGGATTGAAATCGGTTGGTATTTTCCTCGTCGCTCAAGTAACTGGCGGGCGAGTTCAAGGTAATGACCGCGGCCGGTCACCCGGAAAAGGCGTAACAGTGCGATCTCGATCTCTTCATGGCCGGATGTTTTGACGGATTCATTCGTGAGGAATTCGGCAACAAGAAGATCCGCTGCGCGGCAGGCTATATCAAGTGCAGCCCGGGAACCGGTCGCCTGGAAATGCGCGACCCCGGCTTCGATCAGGTGTCCGTGGCAATACAACTCATGTTCGATCAGAGGGTTTTGCCAGTGTGACCGGTCGGGAAAATGGAGCTGGTTATAAGTGAAAAGATATCCATCATCTGACTGGGCCAGTCCGATCAGGTGACGAAAATCATCCATCAGGAGTTTGAGCTTATTCGAAGGCCAAAGGCAATAAATGTTAGCCGCAGCCTCCAGCCATTTATACGCATCAGAATCTGCAAAGAACCAGCCTTCTCGAAAACCGGTCTTTTCGCCGGCGGTGATCCTGAAGTTATCAATGCAATGGCTCAGCTCGAGTTGCTCCCATTGGTGGAATATCGCCACCTGGGCATTAACTCGTTGGCGCTCGCTCCAAAAGTCATCTGTTATGGTTACCTGGCGGGGGGAAAATTCATTCATCGGTTGGTACCCTGATCGTATGCCTTGATCGCCAGTCCGGCTGCAACACTACCGAAGACATCAGATTCCTTCACGTGCTGCCTGCCAAAGATCTTTTTGAGCATGGATGTAAAGAGTGGGATGCTGGACGACCCGCCGGTTTTAAGCACCGCATCGATCTCGGATATTTCCAGACCAGAAGCTGCCACGGTATCGAGCAGGATTTTTTCTATCCTTTGCCGGTATTCATAAATATCCTTATCAAACTGATATCGTGTGTAGATATCCCATAACGAGATATTCCGGTCGTCCATGGAGATGACTTCTGCGCCCTGGCTGGAGAGGCTGATCTTTGCAGCCTCCACACGGTTGTAAAATGAAAAAGCCAGGTCATCAAATATCAGCGACTGAAGCGCTTTCATTTGAACCGGAGCCATTCCGGAACGTATCGCCTTTTCTAGAATATTTCGATTTTGAGGTGTTCCCAGCTCTGGGATGGATATCCAATCGGGAATGGATTGGATGATCTCCAATATTTCTGGCTGGTGGAATACCTTGCCATGTCCAAAAAAAGGGAGCATGCGCAGCTGAATGATGGCTCGATCGAAATCGCTGCCGGCAATATCAATGCCTCCGCTGGCGTAAACGATTCTGCCAGCATGGTCTCCCAATCTCATGACAGCAATGTCAAGCGTACCCCCGCCGAAATCAAATACCAGTACATTCTCAGGCTTGGCGAGTGATTTTTCATAGAAAATGGCAGCGGCTACCGGCTCGAGCTCGAAATCAACATAGGTAAAACCAGCCCCCAAAGCTGCCTGCCGGAGGGTTTCTTCAGCTTGTTGATCTGCTTCGCGGGATTCCGAGAACTTCACCGGGCGACCAATGGTTACTGCGTGGATTTTATCTCCCGCTATCTTTTCCGACCGGCGTTTCAACTCTGCCAGGTACAACTCGATCAAATTCCCTACAGAATAAAAGCGCTCGAATATCCGGGTTCCGGTATAACCCCCGGGAACATTTTTTCTGAGCGCAGTTTTTAAATATTGAAGTAATCTTCCGGGAAGCAGTTCATCAACATAGACATAAACCTCGCGTATGTATGCCATTTCGGCCCCGTAATACTCAATTTCACCGGCTGCCCGCTTTACATACCTGCGCTGGCGGTTTACGTTGTGTTTGTAATATAGTTCAATGGCTTCCTGTCCGAAATAACATTCATGTTCCCGTGTTATATAAAGAATGGTCTTGATCACCTCCGGCATGGAACTGAACCCGTCAACCGGCAGGAGCTTAACATCCTTCCCATCGTAGACTGCAACGCCGGAATTAGAAGTCCCAAAATCAATGCCAACATTCAAGGTCATCGTTACTCTAACCACCCTCTGAGATATTCGGATAGGTGGTGAACGCCAGCAGGTCGGAATCACTTTGAATCGCGCCTGAAGCGGTCAGCTCCATGACGTCATGGAGCTTGAAACTCCCGTCTCCCGCAAGGACCAGGACCCGGTCGGATTCATGGACCATGGCGGATCCGATGATCCGAACCCCCTTGTCCCGGCGTGCAAAGGGTATCAAAGGTATGCCCTTGGCAATCTTTGCGTGGACCGGTTCCAGGTTTTCTGCAGGACGCAGGATTACCTTTCCTGTTTGGGTGAGGACCAGCAGGGCTGCACCCGGCTGGATGGGGTGGGCAGCAACAACATGGTCGGTGGGGGCAATCTGCAGTCTTTCTTCCGCCGTATACGTGAGAGCGTCCACGTCGAGACACAACAGGATCCCTTCCCAGGTGAGTAGGACGACCTTTTCCTGTTTCCGGCAAAGCATGATCTCGAAGGGTTGGTCGGCTTTCTGGATGATGCCCCGCCCGATAAAATGGTTGGTCAGGACTGATTCAGCTATGGTCGTCATCGTCTTCTTTACGCAGCCTCGCCGGCTGGTTTGCAGAAAATAATCCGCCAGCGGAAGCTGTGAAAAAGGTAGCAGGCACACGAGGCGCTCTCCAGAATGAGACTCGCCCGGCAAAGACCCTTGATCCATCATCCATTCTCCAACAAAGGGTACCGATGGGATATCGCTGACCGGGCGTGTGCTTACCCTGCCGGAACTGTATAAGAACAATAACTCGTCATCAGAGGGAAGAGCAAGCAGGCGCGGGAATTCTCCAAAGATCTGCTTTTCGCCGGCGAGCTTGCCGGGTAAAACCCCGACATTTAGATCAACCGGGTCAAGTTCCATTCTCAATACGCGCCCTTTCAAGTCGTAGAATAACAGGCTGAACCGATCCGTTTTTACGGTATCAAGGGATGCCAGTTCTCCTTCACCGAAGCGGCGCTTTAATAATGCCAGTTGATACTCTAGGTGAGTTATGCGTTTTTTGTATTCCTCGACCTGTTCACCATTCTGAAGGGCAATATTTTCCGTCAGGAGCTCTTCATTGCGGGTTGATAGGTCGCGCAGCCTGTTGGCGATCTGCTTGAGAAGCAGGAGAGCCGACCCTGGACGGGCTTCAGCTTCCTTCAACCATTCATCTATTTTTTCTGGTGTCACCATGCTTCCTATTATACGATGGTGCTAGCCTGGCAACCCATGCCTGATTCAAATATGGATAAAATATATACATGCAAGCCGGGATTTAATCACGCTTGAAGTATCACAATCCAATTACTAAAACCTCAAGGAACGTAAGTGCTTGTGTATTGGTCTATTCGATATAGAACAGTTGTTCGTTGACTACAAGCGAGCCGACCTGATATTTGTAACTTGCTACAAGTTTTGATTTGCCCTATACTTCTTCTTAATGATGAAAATCTCTCAGTTTTTTCTACCATTTGTTCATCTACTTATCACATCCCATGAATGATCAAAATCCACAAGATAAAATAATCCAACACGGCCGACCTAAACGGGGGGGTGGAAGTTGGATAACTGCAAGGAAGGCAGTTCAGTATTCAGCACTGATCTTCTTTATCGGTTTAATATTGATGACTGTTGAAGGGACCTGGACGGCAACCACACTGGATACCATTCTTCGGCTGGATCCATTGCTTATGCTGGGACATGCGATCGCAAGCCGGACGTTCCTTGTGACTTCGTTATTTGGGCTTATTCTCGTCGTTTTGGCGCTCCTTTTCGGAAGGGCGTGGTGTGGCTGGCTTTGCCCGCTGGGTACGATCCTTGACCTCGTTCCATTGGGATCCAAACGGCGGAAACGATCCGATCCTCCGCAAGGCTGGCGGAAAGTCAAATATGACCTGGTGTTGGTCATCCTGGTGGGAGCCTTGCTTGGAAATTTAACCCTTCTTTTCCTCGATCCACTGACTATTTTGGTTCGTACATTGACGGTCAGCTTTATCCCTGCACTAGACCGGATCGAATCCATGATCGAAGCAACTCTTTATCGGGTTCCATTCCTCCAGGGACCGGTTGGTATTTTTGGGTCATGGATCAGGCCGGCGATCCTTCCTCAACAACCGATGTTCTACCAGGAAGCTTTGCTTTCTGCCGGGTTATTCCTTGGCTTGATCTTGCTCAACTATTTTGCAGCCCGGTTTTGGTGCCGCTATTTATGTCCGCTGGGTGGATTTTTGGGATTGATCAGCAAGATCGCCGTCCTTCAGCGGCGGGTTGGAGAGGAGTGCAAAGGCTGCACCTTATGCACGAATATCTGTCCAACGGGTACCATTGACCCGGCAAAATCTTTCCAAAGTGACCCGGCAGAATGCACTTTATGCTTGGATTGTGTCGATATCTGTCCTCGGGGATTAAATTCGTTCACCTTAGGATTGCCTAAACCCATCCGGAATGAGTACGACCCGAGCGGGAGTGACGTCCTGGCAGCAGTTGGCGTCGCTGTGATGGGCGTCGCGCTGCTCAAAAGTACAAAAACTGCCAAAATAGATCCTGAATACCTTGTGAGACCACCCGGGGCGAGAGAGAATAACCCGGATCCGGTCGTGCTGACCAAATGCATTCGCTGCGGGAATTGCATGCGGACTTGTCCAACAGGAGGCTTGCAACCTGCAATGAGTGAAACTGGAATTGGCGGTTTGGGGACGCCGGTGCTGGTTTCCCGGTTGGGATATTGCGATTATTCCTGCAATGCGTGTGGACAGGTTTGCCCCGTGCAAGCCATCCCACCATTAAGCCTGGAGCAAAAGCAACTCCAGGTGATCGGTAAGGCGTTTATCGACCAGAACCGTTGTATTGCCTGGTCGGACCATCTACCATGCCTGGTTTGCCAGGAAATGTGCCCATTGCCGGAGAAAGCCATCCAAATGGAGACGACAGTTCTTTGGAGTCCGGAGGGAAATAAAGAGATCAAATTGCCACATGTCCTGCGGGATATTTGTATCGGTTGCGGAATTTGTGAATATAGATGTCCGGTCGGGGGCGCAGCCGCTATCCGGGTCCACGGTCCACAGGCAGCGAATGTAATTTACATGTCATCCGGATAGGAGAGCATTCCGTGGGGTAGGGGAGATAGATGTCATGACAAGCACAGGAATGGATCCCATATTGGATACGTTTGAGCCGAATGTCTTTATGTACACCAGGATATTTATTCAAATGATACCTGTTCGACAACAAGTGGGGGGCTTGACAAAGCGAGGGTAACGATATAAAATCACCGTATGGTTACGATAAGTATTATTATCAATAACATAGGTTTATACGAATGGATACTCTCTCCATCGCCCAGGCGATAGAAAAATACCTTGATACAGTCCGGCTCGCTCGCTCCGCCAATACCCGGCGCGCCTATGCAAATGCCATGTCATTATTCAAGTCTGTTCTTGACCTGAACGGACACGATCCGGAAAGCTCCCCCGTTCATCCCCTGACTGAAGATGCGGCGTCATGGATGGCGGATGCACTGAAAGACTTTTCACCTGCCACCGAGCAGCTCTACCTGGCAGCTACCGTCCGATTCTATGAATTTCTGGCAGCAGAAAAACTTGCAGATATTAACCTGCCCCGCCTGAAACTCCTGCTTCGGCAGCGGACCCGCCGGCCTGGTCCACGCCTTCCCCAATTTCCGCGCAACGATATTGAACGGGTCATAGAATATGTTGATCATTTTACCAATATCGTATCAGAAGACACATCGATTCGGTTACACGAAATTCGCGATCGAGCGTTCCTCCTGACCCTGGCAGATACCGGACTGCGCGTCCAGGAAGCCTGCAACTTGCGTCGCGGTGACATAGACTGGAATGAAGGTCGGGCTGTGATCATCGGTAAAGGCGATAAACAAGCCGTCGTACGCTTCTCCAGTCGTTCCTTGATGGCACTCAGGGCATATTTATCCCTCCGGGCTGTTTTGGATGGGAATTCAGGTCGCCCACTCGCTTCCTTGCCCATGTTTGCCAGGCATGATAAAGGCGCCGGCAAGAAGATCAAGCCGATCACGACCACCACCGGTCGGAATATTGTCAGTGAACGCGTCCGGCAAGCCCTCGGGGATGAGGCCGAAGGCAGGATCACGCCGCACTCGTTCAGGCATTACTTTGTCACCACAGTGCTGCGCGCCTCGGGGAATCTTAAATTGGCTCAAGAATTAGCCCGCCATGCCAGTATCCAGGTCACCCAACGATATGCCCACCTCTCCAATGACGAACTGGATCAGGGCTACCACGATATCTTTGAAAAATAATCCTTCCTTATATAAGAGAGATATATGCTGGAACGAAAACCATCGACCCTTGTCATTATCGATTATTCAGGCACATTGAGTTTGAAAGCCCCCCTCTTCGGGCGCGAGGAATTTTTGATTGCTGAATTAAAGAAAACCGGTTTCTCGGAATTTGGAATAAAAACCGGAGCAGATTTTTGGGACCAGATCATCAACCCGACGTGGGAAACAGCTAGCACAAGCTCCATTGGGTATAGTCAGAGCATTTCCGAACGGTTGTGCAAGATCAGACAGATCCATCTTGGTTCCGAATCGGAAGCCACCATTCAGAAGGCTGCGCGCAGATTGATCGATGATTATTATGCTTATGCGACCATCGCCCCCGAATGGGCAAACCTGTTCAAAGACCTGCAAAAATGCCCGGAAGTGATGGTGACCGTCGCAACCGACCACTACTCTGAGACCACCGCGCACATCATCCGACAGTTGGAATCCTTGGGTACCGCGGGCTGTTCCGCCCTCCAAATAGCATCCAATTCTGCCGTAAAGGTGGCAAATTCTGCAGATATGGGTTTTCCAAAGGGACAAAAGCGATTCTGGGAACGGTTAAAAGCCGTCCACAGACCTGGACACAATATCAAATGTTATCGTTTTGGAGGATTTTGAATTCAACGAGGAACCTACAGATATCTATGCGCAAGCTAAATCTCCTGAGCAACGGTCGGATGAATTGACGGTTACGCTGACCGATGTATTTCATGCACCGGTTTCCACATTTCAATTCTTCCTGGCAGGCTACAAAAATACCCAAATTGGATGAAACGGTTTTGTGGAATGAATTTCAGCAACTGATTAGTGACGCATCGTCGTTCATCCTTAGATCTGCTAACTGCATTAATAATGACTGAAAAAGTGGTTCCTCCCCATTCGGTTGCTGTCATCGGCGGCGGCCCGGCTGGATTAATGGCGGCGGAAGTATTAACCATGGCAGGCATACATGTGGACCTTTATGATGCCATGCCGTCGGTCGGAAGAAAGTTCCTGGTAGCTGGGAAAGGCGGTCTCAACCTCACCCACTCTGAACCTTATGACGATTTTCTCTCTCATTACGGGGCACAACTCCCCCGGCTGAAACCCATGTTGGATCGATTTGGACCAAATGAGATTGAGGATTGGGTCCATGGACTTGGTATTGAAACATTCGTGGGCAGTTCTGATCGGGTTTTCCCCACGACAATGAACGCTGGTCCGCTCCTGCATGCCTGGGTAACACGCTTGCGCGCTGCCGGGGTTGTTTTTCACACGCGCCATAAGTGGATCGGTTGGACCAAGGACCGATCTTTCCGAATTGAATCACCCGAAGGTCAAATTACGATCAAGTCCGATGCGGTGATTCTCGCACTGGGTGGCGGAAGTTGGAAGAAGTTGGGATCGACCGGTGAATGGGTAAAATTCCTGTCGGAGCGAGGTGTTGATATCGCGCCGCTAAAGCCTTCCAACTGTGGATTCGATGTCGCCTGGAGCACGCATTTTCGCTCCCATTACGAAGGACAACCGCTGAAGTCAGTGGTACTCACATTTATTGACTCCAAGGGCAATTCATTCAGTAAACAGGGCGAATTCGTCGTTACTGCTCATGGTGTTGAAGGCAGTCTGATATACACTCTCTCGCCGCTCCTGCGGGATGAGATCGAGGTTACCGGGAAAGCGATAATTAACACTGGATCTCGCCCCTGGCGATACCAGTTGAGATGCTTGCTGAAAAAGCTCGCCACGCCCAGAGGTAAACAATCCACTGCAAATCATCTGACGAAAAAAGGTAAATATCAGCGGCGTCAAGGCTGGACTGCTTTGGGAATTCGTGCCAAGGGAACAGTTCAACAATCCACATCGCCTGGCGACAAGAATAAAGGATCTTCCCATACCGCTCCTTGCTGCCCGACCCCTGGAAGAAGCCATCAGCAGCGCAGGCGGTGTGCGTTTTGATCAACTCGATGAACGATTAATGATCCGGTCCATGCCTGGTATCTTTTGTGCGGGAGAGATGCTCGACTGGGAAGCCCCCACTGGAGGTTACCTGATCTCAGCCTGCCTCGCCAGCGGTTACGCAGCCGGAGTTGGCGTCATGGAATGGCTGGGTTTTTCCCGTTGATAACATATTGACCAGCTTCCCCACCCTTTTCTCTCCTTCGACCCTGAACCATTAATATAACATTGTAGATCCCGCCTGGGTTGGATCCAGTACGGTTCATTTGGTCCATGCAATTGATTTGTGACAGATGCCACTATCAGAAGTGACTTCTGTCACTTTTTTGTTACACCGTGTCTATGTATTATGGATATGCGTTTATGCAAATAAGGACACAACGATATGGAAAATACCAACTTAACCCAGGAAATTGTAGAACTGCATGCAGAAGTTTGCTCAGCACTGGCTGAACCAACCAGGCTTTTTCTGCTTTATGCACTCGCAGAGCATGCATGTAACGTAACGGAATTGACCCAAAAACTGGATCTGACACAGCCAACCATTTCCCGCCACCTCAAGATCCTGCGGGATGGCGGATTGGTGCGGGCAACCCGACAGGGCATGTCCGTCCAATATGAGCTGGTTGATCGCCGCGTTATCGAAGCATTGGACCTTCTGCGCAGTGTTCTGCGGGACCGGATCCAGCATCACGCAGACCTGATCGATGAAATGATCCCATCTTAGGGCTAAAACTGACTTCTTCGAGGTGTTATGAAACAGAAAAGGACCACCTTCATATTCTTGTTCATTGGTCTCATATTCATGGTTGGGAGTGCAACCCTCTTGATGACGACCCCGGCAAAAGCCCAATGCGGTTCACAAGCTTCGTCATGCAAGAACTGCCACGAAACGCAGGCGCAAGATCCGGTCAACGCAGATGGGACAGCCTGGCATACCCAACATGCTTTCGGCGATTTTTGCTACCTCTGTCACGCCGGGAACAACCAATCAACCGATAAAACTGCAGCCCATACCGGCATGGTCGACCCGATGGCGGACATTGCTGCCAGCTGTAAAAGTTGTCACCCCGCGGATCTAAACGCCAAAGCTCAGATCTATGCAACCACTCTTGGTATAACCCTTGGAACCAACAGTTCTCCCTCCCCGGCTGCCACAGCGATGAATGCGAATACAAATCCAACCCCCCCCGCCGCGGCTGCCGCGCCGGCGGTCGTTGTCGCCTCGGCGGATATGGTGGATTATTCCCAGCGGTATAACGAAGTTGTTTTGGGTCAAAAACCCATAAATATCGGCAATATCATTCTTATCGTGTTCATTGCTGCGATTGTCCTGGTCGGCGGATTTTTCGTTCTTCGCCGGGAAGGCTGGATCAACATTTCATTCGATGACCCAAAACGTGTTCCCGTACAGCAAAAATACCCTGTGGACGTGGTGGAATTACTGCCAGCAATTGGCAAATTAAAGCCTGAAGCCCGGCAAACCCTGAAGACCATCCTTGACAAGCCGATCGCGGCCGCGGACTTGTTTGCATCAATTGAAAAACTTATCAAACCCGAACCCGTTGATGAGCCGGCATCGACAGATTCAACGGATTCAACTGACGACGATCCAGAAATCGAAGAACAAGCTTAATTTTTTATCCACAATCCATACACTCTTCAGAAAGGAAAAATTATGAACTGGCTAATGACACAAATTAAGAAAGAACAATGGTCGCCTTATGTGGCTGGAGCGTTGCTCGGCCTGGTGGGCATCCTCACCGTGGTTCTGGCTCATGCGCTTCTCGGAGCATCCGGAGGATTTGAAAACCTTGCTGCGTTCATCGGTAAGGCAATCAATCCCAGCAATGTGTATTTCAACTACACAATGCCGGCTGCGATCACATATCCGGTCATCCTTTTGGTTGGCATCTTCTTTGGTGGAATGCTCGGCGCTTTGTCCAGCCGCACATTCAAATTCCGCACCCAGGATGACGAGCAGTGGAAGCAAACCTATGGGAAACAGACCTGGAAACGTTGGCTGCTACTGTTTGTAGGCGGCATTATCGTTGAGTTTGCTGCGGGGATCGCCGGCGGCTGTACCAGTGGTTTGGCCATTTCCGGTGGGATGCTGCTTGCACCGGCTGCTTTCCTTTTCATTGGCGGCATGTTTGCATCCGGTATCGTCACTGCCAAGATCGTTTACGGCAAGAAGTATTAATCTCGAGGAGGAGAAAAATGGACCTCAAAACAATCATTATCGCTCTGGTACTAGGTGTTTTATTCGGTTTTGCACTGAATAAGGCTGGCCTGACCAAATATCACAAGATCGTCAACCAATTTCGCCTCAAGGATATGGCAGTTTTGAAATTCATGATGACCGCACTGGTCGTCACGATGCTGGGAGTTTACCCGCTGCGCGAGCTCGGTTTGATTACATTCCCCGCGATTCCTGCTACATATGTCGTCGGCAACCTGGTAGGCGGACTGGTCTTCGGTGTTGGCATGGCCATGGCGGGCTTTTGTCCGGGCACGGCGGTGGCGGGTGCCGGTGAGGGCAAGTTGGATTACATTATCCCGGGTCTGCTCGGATTTTTGACCGGTGCGGTGCTTTTCGGCCTGACATACACATCCTTCATGCCGAAGATCTTGAGCATCGGCAACTTCGGCAATGTGGTAATTCCCGACCTTTGGCACATCAGCCCCTACCTTGCGATCTTTGTGTTTGCGCTGCTGGCGCTGGTGCTTTTCTATGCAATCGATCGACTTGGTTTCCACCGCAAAGTAAACAAAGACTGATAGTTACAGATAAATTACTGCATGGGGAGTACTCTCCCCATGCAGTAATTACCTAATTGGAGAGAATTATGCCGTCATCCTTGTCCCGCCGTGACTTTCTAAAAGCCAGCGGTGCTGCAGCCGGTGTACTCACAATTGCCAATTTCATTCCACCCATGGTGGCGGAAGCCGCTCGTGCATCCGGCGCCTTGAACGCCGCAGATAACGGCTATATCCCGAGCATTTGCGAAATGTGTGTTTGGCGCTGCGGTTTGCTGGCGAAAATCGATAACGGCCGGGTCGTCAAGTTGGAAGGCAACCCCGATCATCCACATTCAAATGGGAAATTATGCCCGCGTGGTCAGTCCGGGCTGATGAATACCTATGACCCGGACCGGGTACTAACCCCGCTAGTACGGGTAGGCAAACGCGGGGAGGGCAAATTCCGCAAGGCGTCATGGGATGAGGCGCTGGGTATTGTCGCCGACAACATGCAGAGAATCAAGGAAAAATACGGTCCCGAGGCCATGATCTTCTCCGCCACCCATAACCTTAGCCAGCCTCTCTTCGAAAACCTGCTTAATGCGTTTGGATCGCCCAATTACGGCACACAGCGCAGCCTGTGCTTCAACGCCATGATCGTCTCCAACCTGATGACCTACGGCATGGAAGAGCCAGCCCGGGATTACAGCAAGCTTAAATACATCATCCTGACGGGACGGAACCTGATGGAGGCAATTTCAACCTCAGAAACTTCCGCCCTCAGTCACGCGATCGACCAGGGTGTCAAGGTGATCTATCTCGATCCGCGTTTCACGAAAACAGCTGCCAAGGCATCGGAATGGCTGGCGATCAAACCTGGCACGGATCTTGCTTTCCACCTGGCATTATTGAATGTCATCGTCGGCGAACGCCTGTACAATGCTAATTTTGTATCCAACTACACGGATGGATTCGATAAACTGGAAAGCTCCATCACCGGGTATACGCCGGAATGGGCGGCAGCGATCACTGAAATTCCCGCCGATACCATCCGCCGTATAGCGCGCGAGTTCGCTGCAGCAGCCCCCTATGCGTTGGCGCATAATGGTTGGCGGACCTCCAATTTTGTCAATTCCTTCCAAACCGAACGGGCAATCGCAATTCTGAATGCCATCGTCGGCAATTGGAATGTGGCACTGCTTCCAGCCGCAGGGGAGGAAACTGGAATTCTTGGTGCCCCTCCCCAACCACCCTACCCGCGTGTTTCAGCTCAAAGACTGGACGGCGTGCCCTGGAAATTTCCATTTGTCCCTCTAAAAATCGGTGTGTTCCAGGAAATGCGGGAGGCCGTACTATCCGGTACGCCCTATCAGGCGCATGGATGGTTCATCGCCCGCCAGAACCCGGCCCTGTCGCTGCCGGATCGCGGCCGCACACTTCAAGCCATGGGAAAAATGGATTTTATTGTTACGATGGATATCATCATGAACGACACCTCCTGGTTTTCGGATGTTATCTTGCCGGAAGCCTCCTACTTGGAGCGCTACGACCCGTTCTCCATCGTGGGTGACAAAGCTTTCCTGCGGCAGCCTGTCATTGACCCGCAGGGGGAAGCTAAATCAGCGCTGTGGATATATAAGAAGCTAGGTACGTTGCTAGGGCTGGGAGATTACTTCCAGTATAAGGATGAAGAGGATTATCTAAACCAGCAATTGTCTCCACTAAACGTCTCTCTTGCGAGCGCCCGCCAGAAAGGTCATGTGGAACTTCCTGCTGAGAGTACCGAATATAGTGAGCCTACATGGAATACGCCCAGCGGAAGGATTGAAATTTTCTCATCAACTCTTGCACAGGGTAATTTCCCGGGCATACCGCAGTGGGAGGAACCACCCGCTCCACCGGCAGGACAGTTCTATCTGCTGACAGGCAAAGTGGCGCAATTTACCCAATTTGGCACTCAGAATAATCAATACTTGCATAAGTACATGGACGATCCTCGACTTTGGGTCAATGCGAATATTGCCCGGTCTCTGAACCTGGCGGACGACGATCTGGTCGAAGTGACCAGCGATGCTGGCAAGGTCCATGTCCATATCCTGGCGACCCAGGCAATCCGGGAGGATTGTGTATATCTAACCCCTGGGTTTGGACATATCTCAAAAGGTCTGACCACTGCTTACGGGGTTGGCGCCAGCGATTCTGATCTGCACTTGACCTATACCGACCCTGTCAGCGGCGGGCAGGCTCTCAGTCAGACATTTGTATCGGTAAAAAAGATCTGAGTGACGGAGATAGTTAATGACCCAGTACACATTCATCTTTGATACAACCCGTTGCATCGATTGCCGTGCCTGCATGGTAGCTTGTAGTGTGGAAAATAAAATAGCCATGAACAAGACCCGAATTTGGGTGTCCGGTGTGGGGGTAACCGGTGAGTTTCCCAAACTCGGTCGGGCTACCATGGTCTATCACTGCATGCATTGCGCAGCGCCAGACTGCCTGTCGGCTTGCCCGGTGGGAGCATACACAAAAAGGGAAGATGGTCCGGTGATATACGATCCCAAGAAATGTATTGGCTGCCGGTACTGCATGAATGCCTGCCCGTTCGGGGTCCCACATTTCGATTTCGACAAGGGTCTGGTGCAAGGTGCCTTCATCGACAAATGCACAATGTGCCCGCAGCGATTGGACGTCGGATTGGAACCTGCTTGTGTCGCTACCTGTCCCACTGAAGCGCTGGTATTTGGAGATAGAGACGATCTGTTGAAGGAAGCGCATGCGCGCATCCAGGCACATCCCAGCCGTTATATTGATCACGTTTATGGGGAAACAGAGAATGGTGGAACCTCCTACCTCATTCTTTCCCATGTGCCGTTCGAGGACCTCGGCTTGCCACCGCTTGGCGCCCTGCCTGTGAAGGAAACCAGCGAAAAAGTCATGGACATTACCATACCCTTTGCTCTGGGTTGGGGTGCAGTACTAACCGCTGCTGCCGTGGGCGTGAATTTCCTCAACCGCAGGAGTGAGTTGATGGCAGAACGGGCTGGGGAAGCTGAAAAAGCCGGGGAGGAGAAGAAATGAAACTGAAACTGACGCTCAACCCCCGCCTGCGCTTCCATCTAAGCCCGCTGGTTTGGATGCTACTGGCTTTCATGGGCATTGCCTTCATCATTGCCATGGTCCGTTATGCGAACGGCATCGGTGTTATCAGCAATCTGAACAATTCTTATCCCTGGGGCTTCTGGATCAGCTTCGACCTGTTCACCGGGGTCGCCATCAGTAGTGGTGGTTTCCTCATGGCTGGTACCATTTATATTCTTGAACTGAAACAATTCAAGCCCCTGCTACGACCATCAATTCTAACCGCCCTACTAGGCTACATCATGGTGGTCATCGCCCTGCTGGTCGACCTGGGTCATCCCGAGCGTATCTGGTATATGATGATCCACATGAACGCCACATCGGTACTACTGGAGATAGGAATCTGTGTGATGACCTACCTGACCGTACTGGTGATCGAGTTCGCCCCGGTTGTGTTCGAAGGCTTGAACTGGCAGAAGCTAGCGCATATCATCCATCGTTTCATTATGCCATTCGTAATCCTGGGCGTGGTGCTATCCACCCTTCACCAGTCCTCACTCGGATCGCTACTGTTGATCCAACCAGCCAAGCTCTACCCGCTGTGGTGGACGCCCATCCTGCCGATCCTTTTCTTCATATCTGCACTCTCCATCGGGTTGTCCATGATCCTGCTCGAATCTTCGTTGAGCGCACTATATTTCCACCGCGGGCTGGAGCTACATCTGCTGGAGAAGTTGGCGAAGGTCATTCCGATTGTGCTGGCAGTATATGCTGTAGTGCGCTTCATCCAGCTCGGCATCGCCGGTGATTTCCAGTATATGTTCAACAGCGGCCTGATGAGCGTCCTGTTCTGGGCCGAGATCATTATCGGAGTTGTCATTCCGATCGTCCTGTTCTCAATCCGGAGCTTTCGTCAGAGCAGGAGAGGCTTGCTGATAGGGGCGGTCATCGTCCTGCTCGGCATGATCCTTAACCGCTTCGATGTGAGCTGGTTCGCGGTAAAGCACTCCGACCCGCTGACTTACCTGCCAACATTCATGAGCAATGTCCATTACTTGCCTTCATTACCGGAAGTGCTTCTTTCCATTGGAATATTCTCGGCTGGGATTCTCGCCTTTGGTCTCGCTGTGAAATACCTGCCTGTTTTCGAAGACGACGAAGAGCTTAAGGTATAGTTCGATAACGCAACATCACTATGACCTTTCCACTTCATCAGGATAACCGCTCACGTTTGGAGGGCGGTTATTTAATGAGATAATTAATTAAATGCGTCCATCTTTTCTACTCCATATCCACCCCCCTTCCATACCTGCCCGACAAGCTCGCTTTCGTTATACCCTGGCAGCCGGTGGTTTGGCTGTCTTCTTATTGGTTGTTTTGCTTATAACAGGCGTTCTTGAGACTTTTTATTACATACCAACTCCGGACCAGGCAGGCAATTCGATCCAGACAATTACATTCCTGGTTCCTTACGGTTTTCTGGTTCGCAATTTACATTTCTGGGCCGCCCAGATGTTGGTGGTCGTTACGATAGTACATTTGCTGAGGGTAATTTTCACCGGCGCATATGCTCCGCCTCGCAGCGTCAACTATCTGATCGGATTAGGCTTATTTGTCTTTGCGATCTTGTTGGATTTTACCGGTTACATCCTGCGCTGGGACGAAGGCATTCATTGGGCTCTTGTTGCCGGTACGAAATTGGTAAAATCGATTCCTCTCATCGGAACACCAGTTTACACATTATTAGTGGGAGGCAGCCAGCCCGGTCCGGCAACCCTGATCCGGTTCTATGGATGGCATATCTTCGGGCTCTCGATAGCAGCGGGTGTTTTTCTGATTTGGCACATTTTCCGTGTCCGTCGGGACGGCGGGATCGCGTTGCCACCTCCAAATTTGCGACTGGATCACATCCGAATATCCCGGTTTGAACTATTCCGGCGCGAACTCTTGGCGATGGTGTTGTCAGCCACCGCTCTCCTGATCCTTTCTACGTTTGCGCCGGCACCGCTTGCGCAACCAATAACCGCCAATTCGAGCCTTGTCGAGAACACTCGAGCTCCCTGGTTCTTTCTATGGGTGCAACAGCTGTTAAAACTTGGCAGCCCATTTTTATGGGGTGTAGTCGTTCCACTTGCCATTATTTTTCTTTTATCCTTGTTTCCTTATATTTTCCCCCTCGCGCGAAGGTCCGAACTGGGGAGCTGGTTCACGAGAGGCAACCGCATCGCCCAGGTGTTGACCGCCATCATTTTATTGGTCATTATCGCCCTGACGATCCTTGCTTTGTTACCCGCGCCTGGTTGATAGATGACAATTAATAAGCGGCAACTCCCACTTTTAATCGCATCCTTCCTTTTCTTTGTGGGGATCTTGATTGCGGGCTGGTGGCAAAACCGGCATCCAAAGCCGATAGCATTAACTCCCAGCCTAACCGGTCAGGTCGAATACTGTCTGACCTGCCACTCGAACCTGGCAGAGATTAGCCCGTCCCATCCTGTAAAAACGTTTGGATGCGTTCTCTGCCATGGCGGCGAGCGATTGGCATTGGATGCGAACCTGGCTCACAGCACCATGCGGGGTGGTAAAAATCCGTCTGATTTCCTGGTCGTCCAGGCTTCCTGCGGTGGTGATAAGTGCCATAGTGGCACACCAGAAAATTACTCCGACCATATCCAGCGTTCAACCACAAGCATCCAGGCAACTTATGCTGGTGCTATTGCACAAATCCGTTACACTTTCGGAGTCCAATCGGACCTCCATGCCACCATGGGAATTTATCCCGTTCAAGATCCTGCCAGTACTACCGGAATAACCCGGCTGGTTGCTTTCGATCCGGGGCTGGATTCGAACACTATGGTATTTGCATTCGGACAAAATTGCCTTGATTGCCATCTGTCTGCGCCACCTAAAACGGATAATCAGTATGCCCGCTTCACAGGCTGCGCTGCCTGCCACACACCCACCCAGCCAACGGGAACATCCGATCCTTCCATCAACGATGATATTCATAAACTGACGACAGCCATCCCGTATACCCAATGCAACACCTGTCACAATCGTGGAAATTATGATTTACGCTCGATGACATTTATCGCGCGCACTGATCTGCCGGTCACCCGGTTGCAAAACTATTACCAGCCGATCGCCCAATTCACAAAATGCGAATACACCCTCGACTGCGTCGACTGTCATACACGCACCGAAGCAATGGGGGACGGCAATCTCTACAGCAGCAAATTCGATATCCAGTACATCCGTTGTAAAACCTGCCACGGCACCTTAACCGACCTGCCTCTCACTCGTACCCTGACGTCCCCCAACGATCTTGTATTCAGGATGGTATTGCTGAACCCGGTTGTTGACCTTAAATTAGGCGACACGGTTCTGGTAACGGATAAAGGAGAGGCTCTCTGGAATACTAAGGTACTTCCGGATGGTACGTATCAATTGATAGGAAAGGCTACCGGGCTAGTATTTACATTCAAACCGGTCAAAGGATCCGGATGCTTGCAGGATCCCAATGACCAGAGTTCAGCCGCCTGCCACGAATGCCATTCAGTGCAAAGATGAGTGTGAATAATATTAACCGCCGGGATTTCTTGAAGATATTAAACACCACCATCTGGGCAGTTATCGGGCTGCTTGGGTTGGACGGATTGCTCCGGTTTCTGAACACCCAGACGGATCCTCAACCGCAATCTGATTTTGATGTTGGCTCAGCCGATACATATCAAACCGGCAGTCGTACCGTAATAGCAAGTATCCCAGCGCTCCTTATCCATAATGAGAACGGTTTTACCGCAATAAGCCTGGTGTGTACTCATCTGGGATGCACGCTGGAGTCAAAACAGGATGGATTCGCCTGCCCTTGTCATGGCTCCAGGTTTGATCTGAATGGCAATGTCGTACGGGGACCCGCAAATAAGGCTCTGTCATCGTTAAAAGTATCTGTTACGGATGATGGAAGGTTACATATTTTCACTGACGCGTCCGTTCAATAAAAATAACGACTGGTGATATCAGCAATTGCCTTTTTAAGGCATAAATGCTTGACATCCTATGCATTTCAATGATAAACTTTCTGGGTTGGAAAATTCCATGAAAGGAGGCGCACCCATGATTGATACTCGCTATTTCATCAGTAACCTTGTTTCTGCTGTTAAGGGTATGATTTTACTTTCGCGGAGTGCGCCTGCTAACCATTAACGGTTAATATCCAGGCTCGTGATCAAGACACGGTGCACTCCAGCACCGTGTCTTTGTTTTTTGGCTGAGTAAGGACGATAGGAATTATGGCTAGCATCAACCCGCCTTCAACTTATTTTGACTTTCGAAAAGCGATCGGGCAAAAGAAATTAGCCGGTATTTGGCAGATGATGACAAATTACCGCCTTGCCTATGCTGCTGCCAATTTTACCCTGGCAATTTCGGCTTTGGCAAAAACAGCGACGTATTTGTTGCTAAGGAATTTTGCCGATACTGTCCTTGGAACTGACCAGCCCTTTGCCGGTACTCTTCAGCGGACATTGATCTATATCGCTCTCGGATTCGTGCTTTTGGCGTTGGTTGAAGGAAGTTTTGCATTCTTTTCAGGCAGGCTTGCTGCGTTCTCCGCAGAAGGAATAGCCAGGCGCCTGCGAAACTTCCTGTTCGACCACATTCAACGGTTGAGCTTTTCATATCATAGCCAGACGCCGACGGGTGACCTGATCGAAAGAGTCACATCCGATATGGATTCTGTTCGAAATTTCTTCAACGAACAGGCAATTGGTGTTGGACGAATTGTTCTATTATTTGTCATCAACTTCACAGCCATTTGGTATTTAAGCTGGAAACTTGCGCTTGCATCCATCGTGATCATGCCATTTATTCTTTTCATGTCAATCTGGTTCTTTAAGAGGATCACAAAGGCTTATGAAGCCTACCAGGAGCAGGAGGCAACCCTCTCAACGACTCTACAGGAAAACCTGACCGGTGTCCGGGTGGTCAAAGCCTTCGCTCGCCAGGGGTATGAAAAGGAAAAATTTGAAAAGGATAATTGGGGCAAGTATTTGTTGGGCAGGAAATTGGTCAGCCAACAGTCGCTTTTCTGGCCCTTATCGGACGTGGTCTGTGGCATCCAGATGCTGGGAGGATTTATTTTCGCCGCCATCCTGGCGATCCGGGGTGAAATTACGGTTGGAACATACCCTGCATACGTAGGTTTGGTGGTCTGGCTGATCTGGCCCATGCGCAACCTTGGCAGGTTGATCGTTAACACCTCCACAGGCTTGGTTTCATATGACCGTTTGATGGAAATTGTAAAAGTAGAACGCGAGCCTCTTTCAGACGGGACGGTAAAACCAAGCGGGCAAGCAAAAGGCGATATTGTCTTCGAGAATGTCTCATTCCAATACGATGATGGTGGCGTTGAAGTCCTTAAAGACATTTCTTTTCACTGCCGCCCGGGAGAATCATTTGCTTTGCTCGGTTCCACCGGATCGGGGAAGACAACTCTCGTAAACCTGCTGCCTCGTTTTTACGAATATACGGCAGGTCACATCTGGCTTGATGGAGCTGAGCTCGTTGATTACCCACGTGAATACCTGCGTCACCAGATCGGTATCGTAGAACAGGAACCTTTCCTGTTCAGCCGGTCCATCCGAGAGAATATCACCTATGGTGTGGGTCGCGATGTATCGCAAGAAGAGATCGACAAGGCTGCCCAGGCGGCTGCGGTTCACGACGTCATTTTGGCTTTCCCGGACGGATATGACACTCTGGTAGGAGAAAAAGGTGTAACCTTGTCCGGCGGTCAGAAACAACGCATTGCCGTTGCGCGTACATTGCTCAAGAACCCGCGCATCCTGATTTTGGACGATTCGACTTCTTCCGTGGATACCGAAACCGAGGCAGAAATCCGAGTTCGCGCTGAATAAACTGATGGAAAACCGCACCACATTCATCATTGCGCATCGTATTCAATCGGTCATGAACGCCGATCAGATCCTTGTCATGGACAAGGGACAGATCATTCAAAAAGGAACGCACGCGGAACTTGCTGCGGAAGATGGTATGTATCAGAAGATCTATGCCATACAAACCCGCATTGATGAAGAACTAAATGATGAAATATCGCTAGCAGAAGGATAAGCCATGCCAGACGAACTTATCGAACTTGAAGAAGAAGAATATACAAGCCAGCTGACAAGTCCTACCCTGAAGCGGATCGTGGGTTTGATCATACCGCATTGGCGGTTAATGGTCGGATTCCTGGCAGCAATAATCGTTACGGCTGCCTCGGATGCGCTCTTCACTTATATAAACAAACTGATGATCGACCAGGGTATCCTGGGGAAAAATATTCCATTGCTCCTGAAATATGCGGCGTACTACGGCGGTCTGCAATTGGGACAGGCTGTGCTGGTCTTTTCATTTATTTACCTTGTCGGAATTTTGGGTGAGCGCATTCAATATGATTTACGAAAAGCGCTCTTCAATCACCTTCAGGAACTTTCACTTTCGTACTTTAGCCAGAATGCTGTTGGTCGATTGATGGCACGTGTGACCTCGGATACCGGTCGGGTTTCAAACTTGATGACCTGGGGAACACTGGATGTAACCTGGGCGATCGTAAGTATCGCTTCCTCAACGGTATTTATGATGATCATCAATTGGAAACTTGGTTTGATCGTCTTCAGTATTATCCCGATCCTGGTTATCATAGCCGTTCAGTTCCGGAAAAGGATATTGGTGGAATTCCGAAAATCAAGGCGCGCCAATTCAAAGATCACCGGCGAATATAACCAGAACATCCAGGGCGTGCGCATCGTTAAGGCTCTCAGCCGGGAAGATGAAAACTTGAAGGAATTTTCCATCCTTACCGATAATATGTATCGGGCAAGTTATCGTGCCGCCTGGCTTTCGGCGTTATTCCTGCCGACTGTCCAGATCGTCTCTGCTTTTGCTTTGGGTGCAATTGTTTACTACGGTGGTTTACAGAGCCAGTTGGGAGGTTTCACCATAGGGTCGATCCATGCCTTTGTATCCTACCTGACGTTTATGATATGGCCGGTCCAGGATTTGGCAAGAGTATATGCAGACATGCAGCACTCGATCGCGGCTGCAGAGCGGATATTTAAACTGATCGATACACCACCGGAAATTGAGGATCGCATCGATGCCACTCCGGCTGAAACCATCCGCGGTGAGATCGAATTTGACAAGGTGGACTTTTTCTATGAAGACCGAAAACCCGTCCTGACTGGTTTTACCTTGAAAGTAAAGCCTGGCGAGATGATCGCTTTGGTGGGACCGACCGGTGGCGGAAAATCGACGATAGTTAACCTGCTATGCCGTTTCTATGAGCCTGCCAATGGTGTGATCCGGATCAATGGAACCGATTACACTAAATTCACATTGCACAGTCTGCATTCCCGGATAGGTATCGTCCTCCAAACACCACACCTGTTCTCCGGAACAATTCGGGAGAACATTCGCTATGGTCGCTTGGATGCCAATGATCTTGAAGTAGAGCAGGCTGCAATAATTGCCGGAGCCCATGACTTCGTGAAAACTTTCGATAAGGGTTATGATCAGGAGGTAGGCGAAGGTGGTAACATGCTTTCGGTTGGTCAGAAGCAATTGATCAGCCTTGCACGCGCCGTTCTGGCAAAGCCTGAAATATTCATCATGGACGAAGCCACTTCCAGCGTGGATACCCTCACCGAAGCACTTATTCAGCGCGGCATGGAAGCATTAATGAAAGGTCGCACCTCCTTCGTGGTGGCACATCGCCTTTCAACGATCAGGAGAGCGGATAGGATCGTGGTTATCGAGGATGGTCACATTGCAGAAATTGGGACCCATGCTGAATTACTTAAACTGCGAGGCCATTATTACCGCCTGTATACTCAGCAATTTAAGTACGAAAAAGAACAGGCTTACGATGCAATGGATTTTGTTCAAATTGCTGACACAAAATAATTTCATCAGTAAATATTAATTTTGTTGTATCATCGTCTAGTCTGTTCAGACTAGACGATGATGTTAAAAATCCATCCTTAAGACGGATGGTAATATTCAGCAAACGGAATAAAATGAGTTGGTGAACATGGAAAGGAAGGTATATGATGCGAACGAATAAGGTTTTTCAAGCGATCGGTGGCATCCTGATCATTTTACTTACCCTGGTCGCATGTGCCCCCAGTGTTGGTGGCATTGTGCAAGGAGCGGTATATGGCGACTTGAACGGCAACGGCGCGATAGACCCGGGTGAAGTAGTGCTGTCAGGTGCTGAAGTTACACTTGCCGATTGTGGCCCGGTCCAGAATCAGGTTACCGGTGCAGATGGGTTATTTAATTTCTCCAATCTACCTGCGGGCACCTGTCATGTAGCAGTTGCCAAGGCTGGCTGGATCTTCTCGGGGTCGTACCCGTCACTGTCCTACCCTGTTCCGGTCGCATCAGATCCCAATTTGCCCACATCTTTTAGTCTTTTCATGGCTCCGGTAGGCGGCGCAGTTCCCACCAGCACACTCGTTTCATCCGCCACACCCACACCATTTGCCACACCTGTGCCTACCGTGGAAACTATCGCAACCACGCCGCCAGTACCTCTCCCTACCAGTACGCCTGTATCGGGTTCATCCGGACCGATGGTTACGCCAAAAACAGTTGCAGCCAACTGCCGCTTTGGTCCCGGGACAGCTTTTTCCGCAGTTGGTGGACTTAGTCCTGGCGTCAGTGTTCCAATTCTGGCAACCATCAGTGGACAATCCTGGTGGCAGATTCAAAATCCCGGAGATGTACCAGGCAATCATTGCTGGGTTTCAGCAGCGGTGACCCTCACCAGCGGTGATCTCTCCCTTGTTCCTGTGATCCCGATCCCAACTGGTTTGGTGACGGACCTGACCGTCAGCGTCAACCCCGGTCCTGTCGTGCACGGTATTTGTCTTGGACCGAATGCGGTTAAATTTTTCAGTGACTATGACGACCAATGGTCCAGCAAATGTAACCTACCATCTGGAGATATATAACAGTAACAACACCTTGCGTAACAGTCCGGGTGACCAAACGTTGGTTTTTGCCAACGCATCTTCACAGACATTTGATCCCGGGAGGAGCTTACAAAACCGATTGTGGTAGCTACTATATCAAGGTGATCGTCACCAGCCCAAACAGCAAATCTGCGCGGGCAGATTGGTCGGTTGTATTTCCATAAAGGAATGGTATTACTCTCACGGGAAGATCGTACGGATTGACAGCAAAATAAAACCCGGCGCCTGTTATATAACTGGCGCCGGGTGATTATATACTAATGATTGTATCATTACGAGTAAACTCGTTTTCGCTCTTTAATCCTGGAAACCGGTCCGGTACAGATCGTAATACATTCCTTCTTTTTCCAGCAGATCCCGATGAGTTCCTTGTTCGATGATCCTGCCATCATGTATCACAACGATCTTATCGGCATTGGTGATAGTCGAAAGTCTATGTGCTATCACGAAAGATGTCCGTCCCTTTAATAACCGGATCAATGCTTTTTGAATAAGTTGCTCGGTTTGTGTATCCACCGAAGAGGTGGCTTCGTCGAGGATTAATATCTTTGGATCGGCCAGCAAGGCTCGTGCAAAAGAAATAAGTTGTCTTTGACCTAAGGAAAGCATAACCCCGCCCTCCTCTACTGACGTTTCATATCCATTACGCTGATTAATAATAAATGTGTGCGCTCCAACACTGGTCGCTGCAGCCTCCACCTCTTCATCTGTTGCGGTTGGCCGACCGAAGCGGATATTCTCAGAAACGCTGCCATTAAACAGGAATGGATCCTGGAGGACCACACCCATCTGTTGCCGTAAAGATGCCTGTGTAACTGTTCTTATATCCACACCATCCACTCTGATGTATCCTTCGGTAGGATCGTAGAAACGGGAAAGCAGTTTCACCATGGTAGTTTTTCCCGCACCGGTCTCACCGACCAGGGCGATTGTCTCACCGGGATTTATATTCAAATCAATGTCCGTCAGGATCGGCGCCGGATCATCCGAGTAATGGAAGGACACATGTTCGAAGCGCACCTCACCTTTGACAGGCGGTAATTCAATTGCCTCAGTGCGATCGCGAATTTCCACCGGCGAATCCAATAGCCCCATGATCCTTTCCCAGCCGACCATGGTCGATTGCAGGGCATCATAGCGACGACTTAGATCGCGGATCGGCTCGAAGAACCGGTCGATATATAAAATGAATGCTACTAAAACACCCGGGGTAATCGTTTGACCCAGGACCGCCGTGCCTCCCAGCCAGATCACCAATCCGGTTGCAATTGCTCCAAGAACATCCACGCTTGGGCTGAAAATCGATGATATTTTTGCTGTGGCAATGGCTCGCTGTAAATGATAGCGGTTTACGTAATCCTTAAAATGTTCATAGTTTATTTTTTGACGGGAGAAAGCCTGGACCACACGAACACCGTTCACATTTTCAGCGAGCACGGAATTAACCCATGAAATTGCTGCCCGTACTTTTCGATATGCCACTCTCGAAGCACGCCGGAAGACGATTGTGATCAAAATCATGACTGGCAAAACGCTGAATGTTAGGAGCGCGAGGTGGATGTCCATATCAAGCATAACAATAATAATTAATGCGAGTGTAAAAACATCTCTGGCGATGGCAAGTAAAGCCCAGGTGAGAAAGTCCCGCAAAGTCTCAACATCATTGATGGCTCTGGTAATAACCCGGCCAACAGAATAGCGGCTGTAAAACCCAAGCGAAAGGTCCTGAAGATGAGCAAAAAGCTTCTTTCTCAAATCATATATGACTGCTTGTCCGACCCACGCCATGATGTTGACACGATAATACGTACACACCCATTGCACAACGGAAATGGCGAGAAATGCAAGGATGGTGTATCGCAATGTCTGAATGTTGTTGGCATCCAGACCGCTGTCAATGGCAATTTTTACAAAGTACGGTCCCGCTACTGACGCTGCTGAAGCTATCAGCATCAAAACTGCAGATAGGATCAACCGTCCTACATATGGACGGGTAAAACTTATCAATCGGCTGGCTATTTCAGGGTTGACACCTTTATCGTATTGTTCTTCAGATTGTGTAACGTAGGTGGGTGGTGAAATGATTGTCATCTGAGATTTTATTCCAAGACTGGTTACGATAAAGATCGATCGGAAGAACGACGACCTTTTATGGCGTCTATCTCGCCGGTTTGGGGCAACGTCTCTTCCATTATAGTCTCGCTATCAATGAGGTGATTTTGCTGAGAGAGCTGGATATCGTGAATTTCTTTGTAGAGCCCTCCTTGTTCTAGTAATTCAGAATGTTTTCCTCGTTGCACGATCCTGCCATTTGCCATCACCAGGATCAGATCAGCTCGCCTTACCGTTGCGAGGCGATGTGCTATCACAAAAGTTGTTCTGCCTTTCATCAAGAGATCCAGAGCATCCTGGATCAGCTTCTCGGTTTGGGTATCCACTGAAGAGGTAGAGTCGTCCATAATTAGGATGCGTGGCTCCAAGAGCAGGGCGCGGGCAATGGCGATGCGCTGCCGCTGGCCTCCGCTAAGCGTGACCCCCCGTTCGCCAACTACCGTTTCGTATCCATCTGCAAATTTGGTAATAAAATCATGAGCCTGGGCAGCCTTGGCTGCCGCGATTAACTGCTCTTCACTTGCACCAGGTCGACCATAACGAATATTCTCCCGGATACTGTCTGAGAAAAGTAAGGATGTTTGCAGGACAATTCCGATCTGCTGTCGCAAGGAAACAAGATCAACCATCCGAACATCGATACCATCGACCAGTACTGCTCCGTCGGATACATCGTAGAACCGAGGAATGAGATTCGCCAATGATGTCTTCCCGGAACCTGTTTGCCCAATCAAAGCGATCAGCTGGTTTTGTTCGACTTTCAAGTTGATATCAGAAAGTGCATCAATCCTTTCATCCTGGTATCGAAGGTTAACTTCTCGAAATTCCACCTGGCCGAGAAGGGGTCCCATGGTTATAGCACTGTCCGGCGAATGGATCTCCGGTTCGTGGTCCAGGATTTCCAATACCCGTTGTGCACCTGCTTCTGCTTCACCTAACGCGTTCACCAGCCAAGCAAGTTGTTGAACCGGTGCTGAAAGCATCAACAGATAAGCATTAAATGCGACAAGTTCACCCACGGTCATCTTCCCTTGCAGGACCAGTGGACCTCCGACCATCAGGATCAGGATCGTGCCCATGGTGATTAGCAAGTTCGTGGTCGGCATAACTTTGGACCACTCCGCAAGGACCTTGACGCGGGACTTGAAGTAAGCTCGATTAATAGAATCAAAGCGATCCATTTCTAGCGGCTCACGTGCAAATGCGCGGATCACATGGACACCCGAAACATTCTCTTGGAGCTGAGCAGATAGATCGCCAAGGGTGTTGTCCACGTCGTAAAAAAGCTTGGTGATGCGCTGACCGAAATCTGTCGTCATCATGATCATGGGGATGAGCGGCAGAAGCGCGATAGCCGCAAGTGCAGGATTTCGTGTGAAGAGTACTGTCACTACTCCCGCCGACAAAACAGCGAGCTGTACAATCTGGACCAGGCTGTCCCCCGCAAATGTCTGGACGGCACGCACATCTTCAATACAACGATTGATGAGCTGACCGGTGGTGGTGTGATCATGATAAGAAAACGGTAGATACTGTATCCGGTCATACATGGCATTTCGAAGGTCATACCCGACGTGAGCTCCGATCCATTCAGTGAGGTAACGCTGCCCTAGATTGAAGGAGGCGGTGACGATACCGATACCAAGCAGTATCAGCGCCGATCGGATCAGGAAACCGGTTTCCCCGGCCTTTAATCCCTGGTCGATCACTCCCTGAAGGATTTGTGGAATAATCAGAGATAAACCAGTAATGATCAATAGGAACGTAATATTGAGGATCAACTGCCAAAGATATGGTTTCAGGTAATTACGCAGTTTGATTAATGATTTCATGGGAAGTTGGAAAATACTTCTTACTTTTCAAATAGTTTTCTAAGCAGATCCATAGCGTCGGAAGCCTGGACAAGTTCATCAGTTGTCAGTGTCTGAAATTTCGCACCCAACCATTTCTCGGTCTCAGCATAGATGCCAGTCATCAATCGCGCACCTTCTTCGGTTAATGCCAGGTGGACGTGACGGCGGTCATGGGTATCGGTCAGCCTGGTCACAAATCCCTTTGTCACCAGGCCATCCACAACTTTACTGACTGCCGAACGACTTGTTTGACTGGATTCTGCCAGGCTGCTTACCTCATCAAACCCTTTTCGTATTCTTCGCAGGATCTGAAATTGTTCAACCGTCATTTTGAACTGTTCAACAGCCACTCGACGAATGGTATTACGAGTTTGATGCCAGATTCCAGGGATCGTTTCCCAAAACCTGTCTATGATATTGGTAGGGAAGAAGTTTTATCCACAATATGGTTTCCTATAGAAACTATTATACTAGGAAACCATTCCTTAGGCTTTCCAAAGACGAAACTGTTCAATGCCGTGAGGGAAAAGTACCGAATTCCAGAACTTAATAACTTGCCCCCAAGCAAGATTTATCCTATACTAGAATTACATCCTGCGATTAACAAGGAGCAATTCATGTCAGAACCTCAAGCAACCCCCCGAAAAAAAATTACCCTCCCATACCTTTTTAAAAAAGTGGCGGATAAAGAACCAATTACATGGTTGACTTGTTACGATTACCCAACGGCTTACCTCCAGGAGCAAGCTGGCATTGAGATGATCCTGGTTGGCGACAGCCTGGGGATGACCATGCTGGGATACGACAGCACCCTGCCTGTTACCATGGATGACATGGTGCGCCACGCTCAGGCAGTCCGTCGCGGAGCGCCAACCGCCTTCGTGGTGGGAGATATGCCGTACATGACGTACCAACCGTCAGTTAAAACAGCCATTCTCAACGCTGGTCGGTTCATGGCTGAATGCGGATGCGATGCCATCAAGCTGGAGGGCGGAGCAGCCATGGCTGACCGCATCCGGGGCATTGTGGATGCCGGAATCCCAGCAATTGGTCATCTGGGTCTTACGCCACAATCTGTGGCTGCATTGGGGGGTTTCCGTGTCCAGGGGAAGAATGCCATACTTGCGAAGAAGATCGCAGAGGATGCCAAAGCACTCGAAAAAGCTGGGGCTTTTGCCATCCTGCTTGAGATGGTACCCGACCGGTTGTGCAAATTAATCACAGACCGGGCTGAGGGTTGTATCATCATGAGCCTCGGATCGGGACCAGATGCACATGGACAATTGCTGATCTATCACGACATGTTTGGGCTATATCCGAAGTTCAAGCCGAAAATGGCGAAGGTTTATGGAAATGCTGGCGAAGTCATTCTAAATGGTTTGAAAAATTACCATGATGAAGTGATTAAGAAGATTTTCCCCCAGCCGGAAAATTGGTTTGGGATGCCTGATGAAGAGTTCGATGAGCTTGGGAAAATTCTCTAGATCCCGGTAATTAAATAAAATGCGGAGAGATGAGATGTCAAAAGACTTGCGTAAACTACTAACGATTCCAAACGACCGCCTGGCTGCCATCAATGCCGTTCTGCTTGATCCCGACGAGAGGGTCATCACCGATTTTCTCGCTGTCGTTGCCAAGTACGGCTCACCGGATGAGATTAATAAGAAACATCAAGAATCACGAAAGTTGGATAATTTATTAAATAAAGTAAAGAAGACGAACCCCGATCATTTGAAAGATTTGTCATGGCTGAAAGAACAGTGTGCCCAGAAACCTTTTACTACGGTTGCCGCATACAGGAACAAAGTGCTGGGAAAGCGCGCTCAATCGATGAAATTTGCCGACTCGCAGGCGGTTACGTTGGAAGTCTCGGCGCTCCAATATTTCCCCTGGATCAGACCCATGGTTGAGCGAGCCATCAAGGATGGCAGCCTTGTACCGGGAAGGTTCATTGCAGTAAGAAAAATGAAGGAATCTGAGAACGATGGCGACCTCCCTGCCATTGTAGCAGCTCTGGATATACTTGGTGCCTCCTTCGTCGAAACACTGGATACCAAAGGTACGGATGGCTCCAATCCTCACCTGGGAGGGCCCGCAACTATAACCGGATACTTTGGTGGGATTGGTCAGCCGAACGATCATGCGCTCATGTGGCTGGATGAATTTCTCTACTATTACACGAATTTTGGAGTCCAGCACGTTCTGAATTTCAACGCCGGGACGATACTGCTGGGATTTTTGCTTTACAGGCTGGGTGTAAACATACAATTTAAAATATCTGTCTTCTTCGGGTCAGATAACCCCTACCATGCCCTGTGGATAATGGCAGCCGCAAAATTATTCAGCCGGGATGATGGAACCAGCCCGTTGATCGGCTTCAACTGGGCCAATTCGATCAATAATGAAACCATGGAACTTACTGCCCAATTTCGCAAGGCTCTCGGATTTGAGGATGTCGTTCGCTTCGAACATCACATCACTGAGACCTGGAAAAGCATCGTGATCCAGCCATATAATCGCCGCTCTGAGCTGGTTGAGATTGCAGATCACGTGGCAAATATCTCCGCCAAACATGAAGGTGGCGATCCAGAGGTGGAGCAAACCAGGAAACATCAATCTGACATCCTTGATTACTTCCGGGACAAAAAAGAAGTAATCGAGGCTGGCGACTGGGCTAATCTCCAACAGAATTTTATGGACAAGGTTGATGCTTGTAACAAGTCTGCTTGGGCCCTGACCGAAAGCGGATTATCCTTTATCGCAGCAAAAAACTGTCATTTATAAGATAAGATGGTTTGTCAATATTTGTGTATTAATGGCTATGCGCATTTTGGAGATAAAATGCATATTATCCTAATTAATATTCATGTAAAACCAGATTCCATCGATGCATTTATCGATGCGTCAAAAGAAAATGCAAGGATGAGTCTAAAAGAACCTGGCATCACCCGCTTCGATGTAATTCAACAATCTGACGAGCCGACCAGGTTTGTACTCGTTGAAGTTTATCGAACACCCTTGGATCAGGCCAGGCATAAAGAAACGGTTCATTACAACAAGTGGCGGGAAATTGCCGAACCGCTCATGGCTGAAGCTCGCAGTCGGATCGCATACACAAACGCATTTCCGCCTGATGAGGAGTGGTAACCTGCACTTTGAGTTTGCAACTGCCTCTCGTATCATATTTGGACCAGGCTCCAGCGCTTCTGTCCCATCATTAGCTTCACGGTTCGGGATCCGAGCTTTTGTAGTTACAGATTCTATCAAGCGTGCAGAAAAATTGATCAATGGTTTAATCGCTGAAGATATCCACCCTGTCATATTTGAAATTAATAAAGAGCCAGATGTAGATACTATCGTAGTGGCTATACGCAATTATGTTGAGTCAGCTTGCGATATAGTTCTAGGTTTAGGTGGTGGTTCCGTCCTTGATACTGGTAAAGCAGTTGCAGCTCTTTCAGCCAATCCGGGGAACCCGCTTGATTACCTTGAGGTGATTGGTGCTGGACGGACTCTTGAAAAGTCTTCAGTGGTGTACATCGCCATCCCGACGACGGCAGGTACCGGTTCTGAAGTGACCATGAACTCAGTTATCAGTGTCTCTGAAAAGAAAATCAAGGTCAGTTTAAGAAGTCCATTTTTATTACCACGTCTTTCTGTTATAGATCCCGAATTAACGTATTCTCTTCCACCCGCTATTACAGCCACTTCCGGTTTGGACGCGTTTACGCAGGTGATCGAACCCTTTGTATGCAATTCCTCTTCCCCTATAACAGATGCTCTTTGCAGGGATGGTATTAAAAGGGCAAGTCACTCACTCGTCCCAGCCTACCTGGATGGAAGCAATATCCACGCCCGGGAAGATATGTGCCTTGTCAGCCTCTACGGTGGAATGGCGCTCGCAAATTCCCGTCTTGGTGCAGTTCATGGTCTCGCCGGTCCATTGGGTGGGATGTATCAGGCTCCCCACGGTGCCATCTGTGCACGGCTTTTACCTCTGGTGATGCAGGCTAACCTGAGAGCCTTACGCTCGAGGCAACCTGATTCCCGGACCGTGACACGATATGAAGAAATCGCCCAAATGGTTTGCGGTAAGCAAGACGCCAGGGCAGAAGATGGAATTGAATTTATTCAACAACTTTGCGATAAGTTGGATATCCGTCGCCTTGGAGAATACGGTCTTAAATCGGAAGATTTTTCCACCCTGATCCCGATGGCTCAGAAATCAAGCAGCATGAGGGGCAATCCTATCGTACTGACCGATTTGGAATTGACCGGAATCCTCGAATTATCCCTGTAATAACCCAATAAAAAATCTCCGGTGCTTGTGAACTGGAGATTTTTTTAACCTAGTCTTTATACTTCGATTCTTCGATTTCCTTGCGCAATCTTTCAGCTTCAGTCTCACCAACAACTTTTTCGCCAGGTTGTCCCATTAATAATTCTGCTTTTTCTGCCTGACGTAATTTTTCAATCGACTCACGTTTTGCAAAGATCCATTTTCCACAATTTGGACATACAACTCCCTTCGAAAAGCCTAAATTTAATGCCATCATTGGCAGCTCAAAGGGTCGGTTACATTTCGGGCAGATCGAGCCTCCGGTGATTCCATAATTACGTTCCGTCCCCAATGGAATACTACCATGTTTACGTCTGCCCACCAGGAGAGGTCCAAGAGCCGCGACCAGGACAGCCAATAATACTACTCCCAAGATAGGCAAAATGAATTTCATCGAACTTTGGGGGGTCACAAAATTTGAAGTTATTGTATTCGATAAGAATTTTTGATCACTACTTGAATACCCAACTGCCGATAATTGATGCACCCCGAGTGAATAGCTATCGGTCGAAAATTGAAGGTTGAACGGGGGTTTTGTTATCTCCCCGATCATAAAGTCATCGATATAGAAATCAACCCGCGCCAGGTCTGCCGGTCCGGTAACTTTCATTGAGAAAAGACCCTGAATATCACCATTGAAGCCCCCATAGCCAAAGTCCCGGGATAACCTCAACGTCAAGGTTTCGGTCTGTGCAAAAATAGACCCAAATAACAGAATTGCAGTTATTAATGCTAGTAATAGGGAAAACCAGATTTTTTTCATAATATTTTTGTGTCCTTTATTTATTTCCAGCGAGTTAGGATCAACTCTCGTTGAAAGACCCGCGTTGTCAAGTAAAGCATCACCGCATCGATGACCGCCATTACAACCGCAGCAATGCTAATAATCCCGGCATTCAGCACGAACAATCCTGCAACCTGACCAAAAAACCCCGCCAAGACAGGTAGAATGATGATCATTGAGATCTGCTCCGCGACACGTGGGTCATTAACCCGCGATGAAACCATCAATGCAAATGTCACTGCCAATATGGCAATCAACGGACCCACAATAAAAATGGCGATCAACCAGCGTAAGTCAAGCAAAGCTGTGAGCAGAATCTTATTTGCCAGGATTATCCACGAACCAAGTGCGAATACCCCAAACCCTGCGTACGTTGCCAACACTCCAGGTATGACGGCGGCTAGTGATTTTCCAAGGAGCAATTCACCGGTGGATATCGGTGTTGCCAGAAGTGGCTCCAGGCTGCGAGTGGTTTTCTCTCCAACGATTGAATAGGCTGCGATTGTTACCGGAATGACCACAGGCACCAACATAAATAGCATCATAAACTCACTCACCAGAAAGACCTGCATGCAATCTGAAGAGTTTAATCCGCTTGGGCACATCGCTGCTGTAGCTTCTGACGGTAAATTATTTGCAGATGATGTGGCTCCGGTGGTATTACGCATGCTTATCAATATCCCCAGGGGAATCGCTGTCATCAGGAGCGGTAGGAAAACCACGGTAAATATTACCAGGCGGTTCCGGAACAGCTCAGCCCATTCTTTACGAATGATCGTGAGTATTTTATTCATCAGATTACCTCAGGCACCTTTGACCAGCTGAAGATAAACTTCTTCAAGTGAATGGCGAAGCTCACCAACGAATTGAATTTCCGCACCTGCACCCACCAGTGCTCGTACGATTTCAGGGTTCTGCGTTTCCGGATTTTCCAAGTTGACGACTAGTTTATTGTCGACAGCTTTTGCCTCCCTGACGAAAGGTAAATCGCGAACGATTTTTGCCAGGTTTTCATCTAAAGATCGTAAATGAAATACAACTCGCCGACCAAAAACAGAACTTCTCAGGTTGGCAGGAGTATCCACAACCAACAGGCGAGTTTTAAAGACACCCACACGGTCGCACAGATGATCAGCTTCATCCAGGTTGTGTGTGCAAAGAAATATCGTTCGACCCTGCTTCTTCAGGTCCTCAATAAAATCACGGACCAGGCGGGCAGCTTCAGGATCCAGTGCGGCAGTGGGTTCATCCAGAAAAATAATCTTCGGCTCGTGTAAAAGTGCCCTCGCGATGGCAAGTTTTTGTTTCATCCCCTTCGAAAATGTACCGGCTGCATCCTGGCGTCGATCGAACAACCCAAGCATCTTCAGATACTTTTCCACCTGTCCTTTGATGTCCTTTACCTCATAAAGTTCCGCGTAAATCCGTAAATTGTATTCAGCTGATAAATTATCATACATGCCAGGAGTTTCAGTTAATATTCCAACCGATCCGCGGATCTCTTTATCCTGTTTACCTAATTTATATCCAGATATCTCTGCCGTTCCGACCGTCGGTCCAATTAAGCTCGTTAACATTCGAACAGTAGTTGTCTTACCGGCTCCGTTTGGACCCAGGAAACCAAATACTTGACCTTCCGGAACCGTAAGCGTAAGTCCGTCTACTGCCACGACCTTTCCAAAAACTTTCGTCAGATTTTCCGTTTGTATCATATCGCCTCGACTTATTTTTTATTGATACCGTGTTTTATCCAGATTCTCTTCGGTTTCTTCAACTGCTCCCGGTGTAAATTGTGGGGTAAGAATCGTTCCCCGAGTCAGCGGCTCGACCAAAGGCTCTGGCTTCCGAAGAGCAAGGATGATGACAACGCTAATTATTGCAATGATCCCGATTATGCCTTCTATAGCAAGATCTGGTACTGTCAACCCTTTTGCCACCACAGCCAACCCGTCTGCTAGAGCGTGAAAGCTTACTGCAAGGCCAACCCACCAGAATCGTTTACGAGTAAATGCCTGGAGTACAAGGAGCGAGCAGGCAAGGTGGAGCGGTATTGTGAATAAGCGTTCAACAGCCCCGAGAATCGTATTGTACCAAGGTGCTGACCAATAAGTCGAAATCTGTGTCCTTGCAATATCGACCTGCGCGGCAGGAAAAATGGCGGTTAAATCTGCAGTTCGTAATGCAATAAATTGAATATAGGCATAAAGCACCAAGATTCCTAAAATGATTGCTTCAATTCCTCCATGACCTGCGCCCGCCAACAAGCCTGTTCCCCATGAACGTGCATCTTTCGCAACCCAGCGGTACATAAAATAACGGGAGAATTCTTCGAAAATGCCGGCACTCAAGCCAAGAAAAAGGGCACTTACCAAAATCTTTGGCAGAACCAATAAGCTTGTAATGCTTGTTTGGTTTAATAATGGGGTCGCCAGCGCATTAAATGGGATATGCAACAATTGGGAGAATATAAAAGTTGCTGCCCCTATCCAAAAAAGGCGCCAACCCAGTTTGAATTTCCGAATCAAGTAGATCGCCAAGCTTATCGGCATTGCGATCATTAAAAAGCCATTGAGGAAGTAAGTAATATAATGAAAATCCATCACTAATCCTCGATCCTGGATGGTTTTCCAGGATTAATTAGAATTTGCGCCGCGTTAGTCTCGAATTGAATTGTACATCGCCTTATATGCCTAACTCATTGTGAAGAATGTCACTTCGTAACGAGACAAACATCCCGGCCCAAATGTTCCCATCAATTCCCGGGCACCCAGATATTATAATGTTGGCATGCGAAAATCCATTCAATTCCTGTTCGCCATAACATTCCTTCTAATAATTCTTTATCCACATAATTACGTTACCGCAAAATCGATCGCTGCTCCTGTTTTATCAACGCCGTCGGAACTAGTCAATGAAGTAAACACGATTCGCGCCAAGTATGGTTTTGGGACCCTTCAAATTAATCCCATCTTGATGAGCATTGCCCAGTCACAGGCAGATTATGAACAATCCATAGGATCACAAACTGATGTCGATGTAAATGGACTACGCCCTTATCAGCGTGCACTGGCAGCCGGCTACTTAGTCGCTGGTAATATCACCACAAATGTTGGTTATCTCTCAGAATTAATTTATGGTGGTGTTAATGTCAGTGCAAAAGTTGCAGTTCAATGGTGGTACGATGATGCGTATCACAAACCATATCTGCTATCCCCTGTCTATCAGGATATTGGTGCCGGAGTTGCCCAATCCAACAATACTTTTTATTATGTAATTGTGATTGCTCTTTCCACCGGAGGAACACCGGTGGCATATACACCCCCACCGCCACTGCACACATCGGCACCAACGTTTATCCCGAATACCCCCAATGCTGATGGTTCCATTGTTCATATTGTTCAGAAAGGCGATACAGCCCTTGGCATTGCCATAGAATATGGAATATCCCTTACGGATCTATATAAACTTAATGGCCTGACGGATAAATCCGTAATCTACCAGGGCACGAAGATAATTATTCGCGCTGCGTACACGCCAACTCCCACACAACCGACCGGAACACCTACAGAACGACCTACCATAACCATGTGGCCAACTGCCAGCTTCACCGCGACCGTATCCCCCATTCCACCAACCCCGGCACCGTCTCCAGGATTGGCAGAATCAGCTGCACGAAATGCGGTTTTGGCAATCGCCGCGGCAGCGCTGGTTATTGCAGGTGTAATCGCGTGGCTGGCACGCAAAAGAAAGTAAGCCTGTTAAAAAACCCTGGCAATTAAATTGCCAGGGTTTTGATTATTTGGCTTTGCCTTGGTTCGCCACTGCTTCGGCTGCCTTTCGGACGGTTTCCTCGTCGGCCAGGTAGTAATGCTTGATTGGTTTGAAATTATTATCCAACTCATAAACCAAGGGAATTCCTGTCGGAATATTCAACTCGGTAATTTCCGCTTCTGATATATCATCTAGGTACTTCACCAAAGCGCGAATACTATTTCCGTGTGCAGAGATGATCACTCGTTTTCCTGATTTAATGACAGGCACCAGCGTGTCATGCCAATATGGCAGGACGCGCTCGAGTGTTATTTTCAGGGATTCTGCATCCGGAAGTTGTTGTTTTGTCAGGCTGGCATAGCACGGGTCAAAATGCGGATGCCGTGGATCGTCCCATTCCATTGAAGGAGGTGGAACGTCATATGACCTTCTCCATATTTTTACTTGAGCCTCTCCATATTCTTTGGCGGTTTCGGCTTTATTTAATCCCTGCAAAGCACCATAATGACGTTCATTTAACTGCCAGGCATTTATTACTGGTAACCATTCGAGTCCCATTTCCTCCATGACTATCCATAGCGTTTTGATTGCCCGCCGTAAAACAGATGTATAGCATACATCAAACACAAATTTATTTGCCTTCAAGAGTTGACCGGCAGTATGCGCCTCAGTAACGCCTTGATCGGTTAAGCCGACATCTGTCCATCCCGTGTATCTGTTTTCCAGATTCCAAGTGCTCTGTCCATGGCGAAGGAGAACTAACTTATACTTGGTTTCCATCATTCATCTCCATTGACACACCAAACCGCCAGGCACGACTGGCTCTGGCGGTTGTTTGGTGTGTAACAATTTATTGAATTGCTTTCTCTGTTTCGGGGTCAAATAAATGACATTTATCCATATTAAATGAAACCTGGACTTTATCCCCAATATGAAAATCAGTACGTGGGTCTACACGAGCAACGATATTGTTCGTTCCTACCAACAGATAAAGATAAATTTCATTGCCCATTAATTCGGTTACATCCACCTTCGCCTCTGCTGGAGCGGCGTGGATACCGGTTGGTAAAAATGCCGGGTTATAGATGTCTTCAGGACGAATGCCGAAAACCACGGGCTTGCCATTAAAGGACTGGAATGTTTTATACTTTTCTGGCGGGATGGGAACAGAAAATGAACCCGCATCGATGATCATTTTTCCTGCATCTGTGCGAATGGTGGCTTTGAAGAAATTCATTGCCGGAGAACCAATGAAACCCGCAACAAACATGTTTAATGGATTATTGTAGAGCGTTTGCGGGGTGTCGACCTGCTGCAGCATACCTTTATTGATCACTGCAATTCGGGTCGCCATGGTCATCGCTTCCATCTGGTCATGCGTGACATATATAAATGTGGTTTGCAGGCGTTGATGCAATTTTGTTATTTCGGTGCGCATGGCAATCCGTAATTTTGCATCCAGATTGGAAAGTGGTTCATCGAAAAGGAAGACTTTTGGCTCTCGAACGATTGCCCGTCCAACAGCAACGCGCTGCCTCTGTCCACCTGATAGCTGTCTCGGTTTTCGAGATAAAAACTCACCAATTCCCAAAATATCCGCAGCTTCGTTGACGCGCCGTTTAATCTCTTCCTTGGGTGTCTTCCTGAGTTTTAGACCAAAAGCCAGGTTATCAAAAACGGTCATGTGAGGGTACAAAGCATAGGATTGAAACACCATTGCTATGTCCCGGTCTTTTGGCGGAACATCATTGACCACTCGATCGGATATTTGTATTTGGCCTTTGGTGATCTCCTCCAAACCGGCAAGCATTCTCAGGGCAGTTGTTTTACCGCAACCTGAAGGACCGACGAAAACGAGGAATTCCTTATCATCAATTTTCAAGTCCAAATCATTTACGGCAATTACGTTACCAAATTCCTTGGTAACATGGTCAAACGTTACGCTAGCCATATCAGTCTCCTTTTCTTAAGAGTATAGTGATTTAATTATAGCGCGAATATCGATATGCGATTAACGGAAATAAAAATCTTTTTCAGGTCATAGTAAAAGAAGTAAAATGGATGCATGACCGAAGATGTAACTCCGATCCGACAACAATATTTGGAAATAAAACGGCAGTATCCAGATTCAATTCTGTTCTTCCGCCTCGGTGATTTCTACGAAACTTTTGATGAGGATGCTGAAATCACCTCACGGGAGCTGGACCTTGTCCTCACCTCTCGTCCAATTGGAAACGGTCAGCGAGCACCGCTGGCTGGTATTCCATATCATGCCGTGGAAAATTACCTTGCCCGGATGATAGCCAAAGGCTATCATGTTGCCATTTGCGAACAAGTCGGCGATCAACCTGCCAAGGGGATCTTCCAACGACGAGTGGTAAGGATCGTAACCCCAGGTACTGTGGTTGAACCCGGTCTTTTACCCGGAGACGCGAATAATTACCTTGTATCAATTGTGACGGCCGAAGGCAGTGCGGGAATCGCCTATGTTGACATTACCACGGGAGAGTTTGCCGCTACTGAATTTGAAATCTTTTCAGGACAATCCTTGGATGGGTCAAGCCAGCCCTGGACCCAGATACGTGCGGAACTAAGCCGCCTGAACCCCGCAGAAATAATTCATCCCGACAGTATATTAATCCCGAACGGTCTCCCTGGTCATATTACATCGTGGCCAGCCTGGCATTTTGAACCTGGGAAATGTCAGGAAGAATTACTCATGCATTTCCGCGCATCAACCTTGGAAGGATTCGGTCTCAATAACCTTCCACTGGCAACCCGTGCAGCCGGGGCGATTATTCAGTACTTAAAGTATACGGATGCGGAGTCTCTCTCACTTTTAACCAGCCTGCACGTCTACTCCATGAACGAGTTCATGACCCTGGACGCATCCACCCGCAGAAACCTCGAACTGACAGAAAGTATGCGTGGAGATTCTTCGTCATCTCTTCTGGGGGTTATCGACAAGACTGTTACCGCGATGGGTAAACGTCTACTCCGAAATTGGATCAGTCAACCTTTATTAGACATCTTACGGATAAATAACCGTCAGGATGCTATTGCTTATTTCTTTCAGAATTCAATGACCCGCGCAGAAGTGCGTTCTGCTCTCAAGCCTTTTGCCGACCTGGAACGCCTGGTCAATCGCATCCAATCAAACCATGCCCAACCAAGGGATCTGGTAGCATTACGCGAAACATTACAACTTCTACCGGCTTTGCTTCTTGTGTTACATAAGGATGATAATACTCACCAGGTAAGCGTACTACCTTCTTTTGTTCCTTGTTCCGCTGAACTTGAGATCCTCCAAACAGCAATCGACGATGACCCGCCAGCGACTTTGCAGAATACAGGCATTATTCGCAAAGGCTTTTCTTCCGAATTAGACGATGTCGTCGAGGCATCACGTCATGCACGTGAATGGATAAATAACCTCGAAGCCGTCGAACGCCAACGTACCGGAATAAAGACCCTTAAAGTTGGGTACAACAAAGTCTTTGGCTATTATATAGAAATCACACAGGGACAGGCAGTCAACGCTCCACCTGAATACATCCGCAAACAGACCCTTGTAAATGCGGAACGCTTTATTACTCCTGAGATGAAGGAATATGAGACGCTTGTCTTGAATTCTGAAGAACGGATCCGTTCTATCGAATTGCGGTTATTCCACGAAGTCTGTGAGACTTTGGCAAAATCATCTGCACTTTTATTAAGCACTGCACAAGCGCTTAGCAGGTTGGACGTATTCTCCTCATTGGCAGAGACCGCAGCGTTGCGAGATTATGTAAGACCCGATATTCGAGACGACGACACCTTGGAAATCCATGATGGACGCCACCCCGTAGTTGAATCGGGTCTTCAAGGTGAAAGATATGTTCCGAACGATATTATCTTTGAAAAAGGAGAAGTCGTTCGGATCATCACTGGTCCGAATATGGCGGGTAAATCAACCTATTTACGCCAGGCAGCATTGATCGTTCTACTGGCTCAGATGGGTTCATTTGTCCCTGCAAGATCAGCGAAAATCGGGTTGGTCGATCGGATCTTTACCAGGATCGGTGCACAGGACGAAATCCATGCAGGTCAATCAACTTTTATGGTTGAGATGATCGAAACTGCTAATATTCTTCATCATGCCACATCTCGGTCCCTGCTCATCCTGGATGAAATCGGTCGGGGAACCAGTACTTACGACGGCGTTTCGATAGCATGGGCTGTAGTTGAATACATACACAACCATCCCTCCCTGCGGGCTAAAACCCTGTTTGCTACCCATTATCATGAATTAACCCAACTTGCAGAATTGTTACCAGGTGTGCAAAACTATAACGTCGCAGTTATTGAGGTCGATGAAAAAGTAGTGTTCCTCCATAAAATAGTACCTGGCGGTGCGGACCGGTCGTATGGCATTCATGTGGCACAACTGGCTGGTTTGCCGCACCCCGTTATCCAGCGAGCTTCGGAGATCATGTTGGAACTTGAAAAGTCATCAGGTCAAGCCGTGCATATTAATCCGCATGCTGCTCAACAAGTAGCACTCTTTCCCGAAACCAATCCTCTGTTGGACGAATTAAAATTGCTGGACGTGAATGGTCTTTCCCCGATCGAAGCCCTGAATAAACTATTCGAATGGCAAAGACACTACATTGAGAAAAAGGGCAAGGCGTAAAAGATTAAGATGTTGATTATAAATAAAGCCTCCTGGTTAATAACCAGGAGGCTTTTGTGACTCAAATTTAATATTTTACTTTGCTTCTTTTACCAAGGTCGGCATTGTTGCTTTTGATCGGGTTATGGCCCAGATGGTCGCTGCCAATAAAACCAGTGCGATGGCAACAACAATGAAGTTGATTGAACCATCAGCATTCTGAATCGGATATTTTACGATGATGGGCGCAGCTAAAAGACTAACCAGATTTGCAACTTTGATCATTGGATTGAGGGATGGTCCGGCGGTATCCTTCAATGGATCACCCACGGTGTCACCCACGACCCCTGCCTTATGACGCTCGGATCCTTTTCCGGTATTCGCAGCCAGATTACGCGGCTCATCTTCTATGGACTTTTTGGCATTATCCCAGGCACCACCGGCGTTTGACATGAACACAGCCAACAACTGTCCGGAAAGGATGATACCTGCCAGGAAATCCGCCCAAAGCTTCGACCTGTAAAATTAAACCAATCACCAGCGGCATCAGAACCGAAATGGTAGCCAATGGAATCAGTTCCTTTTGTGCCGATGCAGTGGATATGCCCACCACTTCAGCATAGTCTGGTTGCTTGGTGCCTTCCATGATCCCGGGGATCTTGAATTGCCGGCGAACCTCTTCTACAATCTTCCCAGCTGCCCGGCTAACTGCCCTGATGGAAAGCGAGGAGAACAGCCACGGTAGTGCGCCGCCTATTAGGAGACCAATAAATACCTTGGTGTCAGATACTCTAATTGCTTCCATAATCGTCTGTCCAAGTTGAGACTGGACACGACCAACGTCTGCAATGTAAGAACCGAACAAAGAGACAGCAGCTATCACTGCTGAAGCAATCGCGACACCCTTTGTAATGGCTTTTGTAGTATTTCCCACCGCATCGAGGTCAGCCATGATCTGGCGTGCTTTGCGAGTTTCTTCGTCATCCATATCGTGCCAGGCCATTTCGCCGATACCATTGGCATTATCCGATATTGGACCGAATGAATCCATTGCTACATTATTTCCTGTATGGCTGAGCATACCGATACCGATCATGGCAACTGCGTAAAGGACATACTTTGCGCCATCTCCGTTATAAAGTAGCAGGCCAATTGTAAAAGCGATTGCAATCACGACCAGCGCCCATACACTAGATTCCATGCCGACCGACAAACCCGATAGTATGGTTGTTGCCGGTCCAGTATCGGTGGACTTGACGATCTCTTTTACCGGAGACTTCTTCGTAGAGGTGAAATAAGATGTAAGTGGGTTGAAAGCGACTGCCAAGCCTACGCCAACTGCGGTCAAGGCAGCCAATCGCCAATCGTGTGCATAGAAAAATGCCAGGAAAATCGATAACGTGACTGTAAAAACGCTGGACACTTCGTAAGATCGGAACATGGCATCTTCAGCATCATGTGCCCGTAGGAATTTTAATGGGAAATTCTCCCAGATTGGTACTGTGAAAGTACCCACCATGGAACTGACAACACCAATGGCTCGAATGATCAACGGATAGACGATCCACTTCAGACTGTGGGTGGGGTCGATGGCTACCAAGGCTAAACCCAGGATCAAGCCTGAGACAATGGTGGTCTCGTACAATTCAAAGATATCAGCCGCCATACCAGCACAGTCGCCGACATTATCTCCCACCAGATCTGCAATGACTGCAGCATTCCGTGGGTCATCTTCCGGTATGTCCTTCTCAACTTTGCCAACCAGATCAGCGCCCACATCGGCCGCTTTGGTATAGATACCACCGCCGACTCGCATAAACAAAGCAAGAAGCGTACCCCCGAAGCCAAATCCCAGGAGTGCGTCCGGAGCCGCCTTTCCAAATACAATAAAAATCAATGTTCCCCCAAGTAGACCCAGGCCATCTGTCAACATGCCGGTAAAAGTTCCAGCATAATAAGCTATCGAAAGCGCCTCATTAAATCCCCGGCGGGATGCAGATGCAACTCGCACGTTCCCCTGGACCGCCATTCTCATACCAAGCTGACCAACCATCAGAGAGAAGGAAGCGCCCATGATGAACGCAATTGTTCTTCCTATTGCAATGACCAATATCGTGCCTTGATCACCCAGGGCTTTAAACTCCTGTTGTGCCTCTAAGCTGGGTGGTACAACATAAACGCTAAAAAACATTACAAGGGTCAGTACGCCTATCAAAGGAAGAATGGTTTTCAATTGCCGACCCAGGTACAAATCAGCGCCAACACGGATTGCATTCCAGACTTCCTGCATCTTGGGAGTGCCCTTGTCTTTTTTCAGAACAGTGCTGCGCAACCATGAAGCATAAACAAGACTAATAAAAGCTGCAAACAAAACGAAAAGGATTGCTATCTGTTCAAAGTTATTCAATCCATGACGACTACCAAGCCACAAAATATTCATTGAAGATCTCCATTTTCATACATGATGTATTACTTTAATAAACCACATCGTCCTATTCTATCCAACATAATTTATTTAGTCAATTCGTTGCGAACCAATTTTTGAAATTCCGCAGCAGATTAGGATTGGATTAGAAATAAAATTACCGCTTGACTTTGCCTCTTGAAATATTGTATAGTACTATTCGGTTGAAGGATGCCCTTACCGGCACCGCTGCCCTACGGCTGCTGTGCCTTTTCTTTCGCCAATAACCAAGCACCTTCTTTAAGGAGAACTCATGATACGAACGACAGGTCTCACGAAAGATTATGGCTCACGAAGGGCAATTGAAAATCTAACCTTCGAAGCCAGGCAAGGTGAGGTGGTTGGATTCCTCGGACCAAACGGCGCCGGAAAGACCACGACAATGCGGATCCTGACGGGCTACATGCCCCCGACTTACGGAACGGCTCTTGTTGCCGGTTTCGATATCATCAGTAAATCCATGGAAGTACGCAGGCGAGTTGGATATCTTCCGGAAACAGTCCCACTTTATCCCGACATGACTGTTTTCGAATATCTTAAGTTCATGGCGGATTTACGTCACCTGCCGAACGCTGATGACATGGTGGACGAAGCCCTTGATTTAGTCCAGATGGAAAACCGGGCAGATGGTTATATTTCCAACCTATCAAAAGGTATGCGCCAGAGAATCGGCATCGCTCAGGCAATGCTTCATAAACCCGAGGTACTAATTCTTGATGAACCAACGATTGGCCTGGATCCCGCCCAGGTCGTCGAATTTCGTAACATCGTTCGCAATGTTGGAAAAGAGCGTACCGTACTTCTTTCGACACATATCCTTTCAGAGGCTCAACAGCTATGTGATAGCGTCCTCATCATAAATAAAGGCCGGATTGTTGCAGAAGATACGCCGGAGAATCTACAAGCGCGTCTAGTCGGATCCGAACATGTGATGTTGAGGGTTAAGGGGGAAGCAGATGATTTGCTTCCGGTCATTAAGAAAATTGACGGTATTCAAACCGCCAAACTCCAGCCAGATGGAATGTTGGAGTTCCAATTTGCTCCTGGCACAGATCTTCGGCCGGCAGTTGCCAGGGCAACCATAAAAGCTGGTTATGATCTTTTGGAACTCAGGCAGGTCGGTATGAGCTTGGAAGAAATCTTCCTGCAACTTACACAGGATAATGCGAAAAAAGAGAGGTAATTCATGCGAAATATCTGGACCATTGCCCGTCGTGAATATAGACATTATTTCACCAGTCCAATTGCATATATTGCTGCGCTGGTAACACTCCTAACGGTCGGAGTATATTTTGTTGTAATCATCTATTACCTTACGAACCAATCGTATTACTCAAATACCGCACCGGGAATCGATATTGTTGTCGGACCAATGGCAACAGTATTTTTATTCGCCTCTCCCGCATTAACAATGCGTCTTTTAGCAGACGAGCAACGCATGGGAACGCTTGAATTGATCCTTACCACCCCTGTCAGGGGTGGAGAACTTGTCATCGGAAAGTGGCTTGGCGCTTTCCTTTTCATGCTCACCATCATTGCGGTAACTTTGGTCTATCCACTGGTGCTGAATAAGCTGACCAACCCGGGTATTGATCAAGGTGTGATGATCGCAGCATATACTGCCATTATCCTACTGACCGCCACTTTTCTTGCTATTGGTACTGCTATGTCTTCATTTTTTAGCAATCAATTTGCTGCCTTTTTTGCAACTTTGGCAGTATTGATGGTATTTTGGTGGCTTATCCGGTTACCTACATACATTATTCAAAACGACACCTTCAATAGTATTCTGACCTACCTGGATCTTAATGGTCGGTTCACTACGATGTTGAGTGGCACGGTATCGCTATCGGATATTCTCTTTCCAATCAGCCTGACAGCCCTGGGTCTATTTTTGAGCGCATTCGCTGTTGAAATTAGAAGGTGGAGATAATGGAAAAAACTAAGAAATCTCAAAAAAAGACTTCCCCAAGGAGGTTTGCCTCCATCGGGTTGTGGGTATCTGGTACTGCCATCATCATTACCATACTGTTAGGCATTGTTAAAGTTTTATCGCTGGCAAAAATATATACTCTTCCAAATACTCAGACCTTCACTTGGATGATCTGGATTTCATCAGGTCTCATATTATTAGGCTTGGCTTTTTTTGCCCTGCTTGACCCACAGCACGTTCGCGAACTTTTAACAGGCAGACAAGCTCGCTATGGAAGCAATGCTGCTATTATGTTATTGGCTTTTCTCGGGATTCTGCTCGTCGTCAATGTCCTGGTATTTCAGAACCAAGGAAAACCGCTCGATCTAACTGAAGATAAGCAAAATAGTCTCGCCCCCGAGACCCTGAATGCATTGAAAGCAATATCTTCCCCCGTTCACGCGACTGCTTTCTTTACAACCCAGACAAATCCCGCCACAGCGCAAAAGTTGCTCGATGAGTACAAAGCAAATTCAAAAGGATTGTTTACGTTTGAGTTCATTAATCCTGATCAAAATCCCCTCCTGGCGCAACAGGCGGGAATTACCGGTGACGGGAAAATCTACCTTCAAATGGGAACAGGCCATGAAATAGTCGCAACAGCCTCTGAGCAGGATCTGACTACAGGGTTAATTAAACTCTTAAATCCCAGCAAACAGGCTATCTATTTTCTTACGGGTCATGGTGAGCGCGATATTCAAAATGCCGGTAATCCAGCCTATACGCTTGCAAAAGCCGCGCTTGAGGCAAAGAACTACACCATTCAATCCTTGAACCTAATCGCGGAAAATAAAATACCAGCGGATGCCAAGGTGATTGTTGTCGCCGGACCTACACAACCAATATCAACAACGGAAGAAAGTTTGCTGCAGGATTACGTGGCAAGAGGCGGCGCGCTTATAGTCATGATGGAACCAACCCCTCTGACCCAATTTGGCACATCCGCGGATCCCCTCGCAGCGTTCCTGTCAACTGAATGGGGGGTTTCCTTTGATAACGATATTGTAATCGACACAAACTCTAATCAACCTCTATATGCCGTCGCAGCAGCTTATGCCAACCATGCGATAACTCAAAAACTCCAAGGGCTGGTGTCGTTCTATCCCAATGCACGCAGCCTTACCTTATCTTCGACCGTTGCCAATGCTCCCACAGGTCTGGTTGCGACAACAAGTTCCGCATGGGGCGAGACAGATTTTTCAACCTTGCAAAGCACGGGCCAGGCGACATTCAAACAAGGGACTGATATGCCGGGTCCATTGACCCTGATGGCAATTGCAGAAAACACCACGACTGGCAGCCATATCGTAGCAATTGGTGATGTTGATTTTGCATCGGATGCGTTTTTCAACCAATACGCAAATGGTGATTTATTCTTGAACACCATTGACTGGGCAGCTGGGCAGGAAAAACTGATAAACCTGACTGCCCCAAAGACGATTACCCGCTCATTAATTCTCCCAAGCAGCTTTTGGCTGTTAGTAATGGCAATATCACTCCTGCTAATTCTTCCGGGTCTGGTGGTTGCGGGTGGCGTAATTTCGTGGTTGATCCGTCGTTCACGAGGATAACCGCATGATCAAACGTTCGACATGGGTAATGTTGCTAGTCTTATGCCTTGCGGTTGGAGCTTACGTCTTGGTGAGGGCTAAAAAATCCACCACGCAAGTTGACATAATTCCAACCCCGACCGGGACAGCATATCTAATTAATCCCTCAGACGGTACTCTTCAAACTTTACGGATCAATGATGCCCAAAAACATATCACGGAAATGGAGCGGGACACTTCGGGGAATTGGGTCATTACACTTCCGCAGCCCGGTCCTGCAGATTTGTCTGCCGCGGGTGCTGCAGAGACACAAATAGGCGCTTTACGGATCGTGTCACAACTGGACAACCAACTAAATTTAAAAGACGCAGGTTTAGATGTTCCGGCATATATTCTAACGCTAACATTCAGGGGAGGTACACAGCACGTAATTGAAATTGGAAGCCTCACTCCAACAACCAGTGGTTATTACGTCCGTTTCGATAAACAATTCAATTATGTGATCGGGCAAGACGGTATTGATGCGTTAACAAAACTAATATCATCACCTCCCTTTGCGGCAACGGAAACACCACCTGCAACCTTTGACGCTACTGCTGCATCTAATACACTGACAATTACACCAATTATTTCAACTCCTACACCGTAAATTCACGTTTCTCTGCCTGCTATTTTTAGGCAGGAGTTTACCTGACGACTGCACTACACGATATAAGTCGAATTAATTGTAAAGGGTATTGAATTTTGATCAGAAAGAGAGTATTCTGATTCAAGATTAGATTGGCAAGGTAATGTAATGGAAAACCCATTATTAATTGAAGAAGATGAAGAATATTCTGCCATAGCCGCGCCTGATCGAATTGGGACGGCAGAAATCTTACGTCACAATTGATGACATCCTTCATTTTTTCCCCGAAGCAGAACAGGATGTCGAACAACTTGAGGAAGCCTTCGCAGCATTACTCAGCGCAGGTGTTGCTTTCGTTGAAGATACACCAACGATCGAACCTCCCGAAGATGAATTGGCAGTTGCTGAAGAGGCGGAAGCCGAACCAGGAACCGGATATCTCTCTTGACGACTACCTCGCCAATATTGATACCGACGACACGATTGGTCTTTATCTTAAGGAAGTCAGCCGCGTCCCTCTGCTCACTGCCGAGGAAGAAGTGGAGCTCGCGCAGCGTATCGAACGCGGCCGAATGGCTCGAGAGGAATTGGCGCGTGGTAATGTCAGCAACCGACGTCGCATTGAACTCCGCAAACTCATTGAGGATGGTTGGGCTGCCCGTGAGCACCTCATCACCGCCAACTCCCGCCTCGTGATAAGTGTTGCCAAGAAGTATATGGGGCGTGGTGTTCCTTTCCTTGACCTGATCCAAGAGGGGAATATTGGCTTGATCAGGGCTACCAAGAAGTTCGATTACCGGCGCGGTCATAAATTCAGCACGTATGCCACATGGTGGATCCGCCAGGCTGTTACGCGGGCGATTGCTGATCAGGGTCGGACAATTCGTGTCCCGGTCCACATGGGCGATCAGATCAATAAATTATTGCGGGTCCAACACCAATTGACCCAGCGCCTGGGACGCGAGCCTTCTGTTGAAGAACTTGCAAATGCCCTCGAGGTGCCACCCAAAAAGGTCGAGAATATGATCCAGGTGGCACGTCGCCCACTTTCTTTGGAAACCCCGACCGATGATGAAGAAGATTCGGTCCTTGGTGATTTTATTGAAGATGACGAGGCTGCCCCACCGGATGATACTGCAACCTATAATTTGCTGCGGGAACACCTGGGTGATGTATTGAACGGCTTGCCTCCTCGTGAAGTGCGAATTCTGCAATTTCGCTATGGTCTGCTCGACGGACAAGCTTACACACTTGAAGAAGTTGGCCGAAAAATGGGCGTGACTCGTGAACGTGTTCGACAGATAGAAGCTCAGGCTTTAAGTCGCTTAAGACACCCATCCATCCGCCGTAAATTACGCGATTATCTGGGCGAATAACAATCGAATTTTTACCAAACGGGATAGCTTAATCGCTGTCCCGTTTTTTGTTGCCCATTTATCTATATACTCTAACTGTCCATCAACCTGGCAGACAATTTCCTGGAACGATGTAAAATTGGATAGAGGAGAATAGATATGCGCTTGACGCTTCGCCAGGTATTCTTCGGTTTATTATTTATTAGCTTGTTCATATTTACATTAAGACCGATAGCGGATCCGGATTTCTGGTGGCATTTGCGAACTGGTGAATTAATAGCTCAAAGCCACACCATTCCCCATTCTGATCCATTTTCTTTCACGAATAGCGGCAAACCCTGGATAGCTCATGAATGGCTAAGTGAGCTGGTAATTTATGGTCTATATCGCCTGGGTAGTTATGGTCTTCTTATTTTTTCCTTCTCAACAATTATTACTTTTGCTTTTTACCTTTCTTATCTGCGATCTCCGCAGAGTTCAAGACCCTATATAGCTGGTTTTGTACTTCTGCTTGGCGCCTTGGCTTCAGCGCCCACCTGGGGAGTTCGGCCTCAAATGATTTCTCTTCTTTTTACCAGCCTGTTTTTGTACCTGCTTGATCGTTATAAACAAGAACGAAAGTTGAAATTCCTCATACCAATACCGGTATTAACCGTGTTTTGGGTAAATCTTCACGCAGGATATTTACTTGGACTGGTAATTATCATTCTTTATATAATTGGCAGTCTTATCGAGCTTTTTGTACATAAAACACTGAAAAAAGATTTCGATGATCCCGCCATTTATAAGTCCATATTGCACCTCATCACTGCCCTTTTTGTATCCCTATTATCCACCTTTCTAAATCCAAATGGATTCTCCATACTAATTTACCCCTTCCAAACTTTATCAAGTCCTGCCATGCAGCAATTCATCCAGGAATGGTTTTCTCCTGATTTCCACCAACTAATGTGGCAACCTCTCGCCATATTTTTTTTAGCATTTATCGGCGCGGGTTTTCTATCAAGGAAATCCCCATCTCCAACAAAATTACTCCTGACCCTTGTTTTTGGATATGCTGCATTGCTCTCGGCTAGAAATGTTCCGCTCTTTGCACTAGCTGCGATTCCCATTCTGACAGAAGAAATTGATTCCATCATCAGCCTACCGGTAATTAATCATAAACCAAGCAAGCTGGTAGGAATCGGTTCAGTTTTGTTGCTGAGTTTGGCGTTACTGTTGACCGGAATCCGTTTTGGGCAAGTTGTCCATGAGCAGGGAAAAGCCGAGGCTGACACTTTCCCAAAAGTCGCGGTTGATTTTATTCAAATCAACAACATGGAAGGAAATATCTTTAATTCTTATGGCTGGGGTGGTTACTTGATCTGGCGTTTATATCCTGATCACTTTGTCTTTATCGATGGTCGCGCAGATGTGTACGGCGATCAATTCCTGATTAATTATATAAACATATATCGCGCGCACGCCGGCTGGCAAGAAAAACTTGATACCAATAAAATCACCCAGGTCTTGGTAGAACCAGAATCAAATCTGGCAGACGTCTTATTGCAATCCCCTGCCTGGCAAGTTAGTTACCAGGATAAGACCGCCATATTGTTTGAGAAAAAATAATTCTAAAAGTCAAGAACATCAGATATTAACAGTAAATATGGAGAGCAATATTAATAATTACCTCAATGCATCTTTATTGCGCTTAGCACTTCCGCACTATGATCTGACGGCTTGACATTCTCGAATACTTTTATAATTCTTCCATTCGTATCAATTAAAAATGTCGTTCGAAACACTCCCTCGTATTCGTGTCCGTAGTTTTTCTTAAGTCCCCAAACACCGTATTTCTCACAAATTATATGATCCTTATCTGCCAGTAACGGAAATGGTAGATCGAATTTGGTTTTAAACTTATCATGTGATTTGGCGGAGTCAGGGCTAACCCCCAATATTACAACATCGGCCGTCACGTATGCGCTGTAATCGTCACGGAACGCACAGGCTTCGGTTGTGCATCCAGGTGTGTCATCTTTTGGATAGAAATAAAGAACGACTGTCCTGCCCCGAAAATCAGACAGCCTGCGTACAGTTTCGTTTTCATCCGGTAGACTAAAATCCGGTGCTTGAATTCCTGCTTGGATTGGCATTATTTCCTCCAGACTAATTAGGATATTCTTTGTCTTATTGTAACAATGATATATCTGACGCACAAGTCCTACGAATAAGTCTTGGTACCTGTAATGCCAAACCCGATGATACTTCTATAACTCTGCGATCAAACTTCCCATATTTTGCACATCGTATCCCGGCATTTTTTTTACTGAATTTTGAAATTCGCTTGAATTCATTACTTCAAAAACCGGTGTAAATAATTCGTCTTCAGCAAATACCTTAGGTACTACAAACTCGTAGGTCTCATTGAAGAGTGCAATAAAATCCAAATCGAGCGATTTTGCCGCAGCGGGTATACCCAAACCACAATCAGCCCGACCCGATGCAACTGCAGTCGCCACTCCAAGGTGCGTATATTCTTCCTGATCATACCCACTTATTCCGCTCGAAGAAAAACCTAACTTCTTAAGTTGATAGTCCAAAAGGACCCGCGTCCCAGCACCTCGCTGTCGATTTACGTAATGAATATCTTTTCTAATTAAATCTTCAATTCCATGGATTGCCTTTGGATTAGATTTCTTAACCATTAATCCCTGCTGGCGCCCAACAAATCCATACACTCTTACAGGTATTCCTTCCAGGTACTGTCGAATATATTTAATGTTATATTCCCCGGTCTCGGGGTCGAGTAAATGCGATCCAGCCATGTGAGCTTCACCACGTTTTAGTGCGATAAGCCCGCCTTGTGAACCAACATTTGCAGAAACCAGCCGGCGCTCATAGTACGATAAAAACTGCGCCATCAGGTCAATGGTCATATCATGTGACCCAATGCAAAATATCGTATTATCAAGAATACTCCTTGGACGATAAAGATGAACCTTCACTTCACTGCCTGCCTCCAATCCCTGCACTCCACGAGGCAAAATGACCAAACCATCGGCCCTAACCAATGAAGTAATAATTCCTGCTCCTCGTGGAAGCGGTGCAGCGAGAGTAGTAGATCCCACCTTTCCAATGACAACCCTGACGTAGTCATCATCTCCGCCCGGGGATGTGATTTTCCGGGTCAAGCGTGCATTTTCCTGAGGCAATTCTAATTTCTTCCTGCCCAACCACTTCGCCATTACCGGCTCGACGAAGATTTCTGTTGTCAGGGCAGCAGATACCGGGTAGCCCGGTACGCCAATTATTGGTACCATAAGTCCCTTTGTGGCTGGATCGTCGGGTTTGTTATCATTCCTCCTTATTAATCCAAGGATCACTGGATGCCCAGGACGAACCGCGACCCCATGGACCAGAAGACTGCCAAGTTCCTCGATCACTTTCGCGGAATAGTCCTCGGCTCCTGCCGAAGAGCCGGCATTCAAGAGGATCAAATCGTTGGTCCGGGCAGCATCCTGAACTGCACTGCAGATCTGTTCGAAATTATCCGGAATGATCGAATACTTGTTAGGGATACCGCCCCAGACTTTTATCTGACCAGCCAGAACCAATGAGTTATATTCCAATATATCGCCAGGTTTTAGTTCAGCACCAAGCGGTACCAACTCAGAACCTGTTGGAAGGATAGCCACCCGAGGCGGCCATGTTACATTAATCGCATCATAACCTGCTGCCGCCATGGCACCCAGATCTACCGGTCTAAGCACCTGACCTGCAGGGAGGACCAATTGGGTTTGTACAATATCTTCTCCCATTGGTCGAACATAGCTCCAAGGCGTGGTTGCTGCACGAATTCTTATTTGGAATGGTTTGCGGAGAATTTCTGTTATTTTACCGTTTTCGTCAAGGGACTCAACATTTTCCAATGGGACGACCAAATCGAAGTCCCCTGGCAATGGATCACCGGTATCCAGATAACAGGCGTCCTGCCCTATTCGCAATAGGACCGGGTTTGATGGTTGCGCACTGATCGTTTCAGCGGACTTTACAGCAAATCCATCCATTGCTGATGCGTGGTAGTTTGGAGAGGAAACTTTAGCCCAAATGGGCTCAGCTAATACCCTCCCCACAGCATTCTCGTCCAGGGCAATACTTTCCACACCAAGAATTTGCCATAAACCATTCTCGATCAGGGCATCAGTAAATCGGTTAATTGCTTCGGGTAAGGGGATATCGTGAAGATATACAGACATTCGTAAATTATAAGACAATTAATCCTTAATACTTTCTCTCAAAAAGAAGGAGCATTTTATTATTTGGAAAGACGGCTTGTATGAACCGTGAACTTGGGATATTTCCTAGATCAGCTTTACTTCGACTCTTTCACCTGCATTAAAACCGGTAACATCTGGTGGAATACAAAATACACCGTCGGCATCCGCGAGGGAAATAATAAAATTGCTTTTACCAAAGACTGGCTCAGCCAGCCATTGTTCCTCTGGCAATACGCTTGTTCTCGGAGTTTCGCTTTTTAATGATGGCCTGATTTGCAATTTAACAGCGATCCAGTCTTCCCGCCCTGCCTGAGAGGGTATGTTGATGGTCAGGTTTGCATATACCGAAGGTTTTGGTTTAGGTAAGAGACCGAGTAGTTTTTCTATCAAGGGCAACACGATAATTCTCGCGATCATAAATGCACTTACTGGATTACCGGGCAAACCTATTACCGCTTTAGAATCGCAAACTCCCAATATGGTTGGTTTTCCTGGTCGCACATTTAATCCATGTACTACTACTCCGGGTTGACCAAGTGTGTTAATCACTTGAGCTGTCATGTCCCGCGTACTCGCGGAAGATCCAGCTGTGATGACAACGCAATCACACTTAGACAAGGCAGTTCTTGCAATATCGCTTATTTTTTGTAAGTTATCAGGAATAATTCCATAATTTACAGGCTCACCACCAGCCTCGGTTACCATTGCAGATAGTATATACGAGTTAATATCGCGGACTTGTCCGGGCTTCGGTAATGATTCTGGATAAACGACTTCATCTCCCGTTGACAATATTCCAATCACAGGTTTTTTAGCTATGCGCAAGGCAGTAATTCCAAGCGCCATGCAACAACCAATATCGACCGGCCGGATCTTAATTCCTGCGTCGAGGACTAGTCCGTTTGTTTGGATATCTTCCCCGATTTGCAGGGTATTTTCACCTTCCGCTACAGGGCGAACAATCTCAATTTCAGTGAATTGTTCTTGACCTAATAATAATGAATCCGATCGCCGATTATCAACTTGCTGGGTATATTCAAGCATTACAACTGCATTTGCACCTGCTGGCAGCATACCACCGGTATGGATCAGCGCACACGTACAGGGTGGCAAGGAAAATGGAGCCGAAGCCCCCATTGGTACTTCACCGACGAGCTTTAGGTAACCGGGAATGGAATCGGATACTCCATATGTATCTTTTGCATTTACGGCATAACCGTCCACGGTCGAACGTGCAAATTCTGGCATGGGATTGGGAGCGAACACCTGACTAACGCTCACACGTCCCAGAGATAATGAAGTCGGTAATGATTTCGCTTTCAGGCTCCCGTTCTGTTAAGGCTCGCAACAAAATGTTTAGAGCGTCAAAAGGAGAAGATAATCGTAAGAATTCAGGCATTCTTCATCGAATCCAGAAAGTTAAAGCCAACAAATATATCGATAAACCGAATGTTGCGATGGATAGTGCATTAAGGAATGTCCAGAGTGTCCGTCCCCCGTTGGCAATTCGCTGGAGCCAGACTACTTGTAAGACCGCAAATGGCAGTGCAAGAAAAACAGGCCAAATAATTCCCCAGGGGAAATTAAGGACGGGTGCCAAAGAGAATAATAAAAAGGTTATGATGATCAAGACATGGTGTACCGGAACACCATATTGCCAGCTAAGTTTTGTTAATAGAGTGCGCCGGGAGAATTTCAGATCAGTTGCAAAAGTCGGAAAATCACGGACAAGGAGAAATGCAAGAGCCAGCAATGTAAGTGGAAAACTAATATAGATCAATAAGCGATGTGGTGATCGATACTGAAGAAGAAAACCCATGACTGGTAAAATCGTTCCCAGGAATAAAGCAAGTATCAGTTCACCATATCCAAAATCATAAAGCCTTATTGGTGGAATCGCATAAATAACAACACAGAGATACGCCATGATGATAATAAATATCATCTCAGGAGTGAGTGCTTTAATGAATATCAGACTTATTAGAGCGGCAATCGAGAGCGTCAGTGCTGCGTATGAGACTTGTATAAGCGTAACCCGCAACTGCTCTCGTTGGCGTTGCGTTTCATTTTCTCCACGCGGTACCAATGGTAAACGGAAATATTCAGCCAAAAAGAAAGCCGCACCAAGCAAAGACAACGAAATAATTAATCCCAATCCCAAAATGATAAAGTCAATTTTATGTCCAAGGTACCTTGCAATTCCCGCCCCTAGTATGTAAGTCATACTGGCGAGTATGAGATTAATTGGGTTATATAACTTTACTAACTTAGCAATCATCAAATTAACGGTATTCTCTACAACAGATTATAACAAATCTCTTTTTATCTACATAAATCAAAGGGACGAGCAAATGCTCGTCCTTGATATTTCAATATCGTATCAGGCCACTATTTCCTAAAGAAATTTGATATAAAAAACCAAACGTTCGCAGGCCGCTCCGCCAGGCGGCGCATAAAATACGGGTACCAGTGTGTACCATATGGTACATAGATCCGTACCGGGTATCCTTCCTGAACACATTCATCCTGTAAATCGCGTCTGATCCCATAGAGCATTTGGAATTCAATCGCCTTTTTCGGCAGTCCACTTTTTTCCACCTGCGCTTTGGCATAATCCAGACGTTTGGGGTCGTGTGAACCAATGGCGGGAATCGGAGGAATTCGCCCATCTTCACTTACAGTCGGTGCACCTTTAGCTTTTGCTCCGTCGATCATTATTTGAGTTAATAGATCAAAATTAGCATCGACATCGGCTTTCTTTGGATATGCCAGCGCCGGTGGTTCTTTATAGGCACCCTTCACCAACCGAAAACATGCACCGGACTCAAGAAGCTCACGAGTATCTTTTTCTGTTCTGTATAAATACGATTGAACAACTACGCCAGTATTTTTGTAGCCTTTTTTATAGATCTCTTGATATAGATGGAGAGTTTGATCAGTATATGGAGTATCTTCCATATCAATACGGACAAAATTATTGGTTTTTTTGGAACAGGCGAGAATTCGTTCCAGGTTTTCAGCGCATAAGCGCTCATCGAGAGCCAGTCCGATCTGGGTTAATTTTACTGAGACATTCGACTTTACATTATTCTTATTGATTTCTTCCAGAAGTTCGATCACATCATCAGCAGCCTTGATCGCCTCTTCACGAGTAGATGTGCTCTCTCCCAGGTGATCAAGAGTGGCATTGATACCTTTCTGGTTGAGTTGTTTAACTGCACTAATTGCATCCTGTATCGTATTTCCGGCTACGAATCGGCTTGCTGCGCGCCAGGCAAATTTCCATCTTGTAACCAATCGCTGCGCCCAGGGAGCCTTGGAAAGGTAAATGAGAAAAGATCTTAGCATGCTTACCTCGATTGTGAGATATTGTACTTATGCCCAATGATTGTAGCACAACTGCCCAATACGAGTGTGTTATACTTTTTATTAAATATCCATGATGAATATCACATATTAACCGCTTTTCGGAGGTACGGTGAGACTGCGCGGTTCTTCTTTTCTTTTGCGTGGAATTTCCCTGGTATTTATTCTTCTGGCTGTTGTCGTAACGGTAATTGAACTGGGACGATATAGTGTTTCCCGAGCCAATTACCCATCAGACATGACTATTGGTAACGTCCCGGTGGGCGGTTTGAATCCGCAGACTGCTGCACAGAGACTATTACAGGTTTATTCACTCCCGGTCCAAATCCATTACGGCGATGCAATTATTAATCTCGACCCGGGGCTGATAGGTTTCCAGCTCAACACCGATAGCATGCTCGCCGCTGCAGATCTACAACGTACGGGCGCTTCTTTTTGGGGGGGATTTTGGGATTATTTGTGGAATCGAAACCCCTCATCCCGTCAGATCCCTTTAGTTTCTACTTTTTCTGAAACGCGTCTCCGTGAATACCTAATTACTGAAATTTCAAATCGATACGATCAACTCCCCATCCCTGCCCAGCCATTGCCAGGTTCAGCCAACTTTTTACCAGGAGTACCTGGTCAAACGCTTGACGTTGATAAAGCTATCGCTTTGATCGATAGTGCCATGCAATCTCCTGACCTCCGTACTGTGATGCTTTCCTCCCAGCGAACCACTGCCGGTCGCCCACCGCTCGATTCGCTTCAGGTGCTATTAAAACAATTGATCGATCAATCCGGATTCGATGGGCTCGTGGATTTATATTTCTTGGACCTGCAATCCCAGGAAAATCTTCATTTTTCCTATGATGCCGGACAGGATATCCCCATAACCCCAGACATCGCTTTCTCCGCATCCAGTACCATCAAGATCCCCATCATGGTTTCTGTTTATCGTCATTTCAACGGGAAATTGGATGAAAACGCATCCACCCTGATGGCGAATATGATCGACCACTCTGATAACACGGCTTCAGATGCACTAATGAGACTGATTGACGAGATACGCGGTCCCCTTATTGTCACTGAGACGATGCAAAAGCTTGGTCTCCAGAATACTTTCCTTGCTGGTTTCTTCTGCACCCCTCAAGATCCCTGCCCGATGCTCCAGCAGTTCAACACTCCGGCCAATAAGCGCGTTGACAACAACACTAATCCCGATACATATAACCAAACTACTCCTTCAGATATGGGTATGCTGCTTCAGGATATTTACCTGTGCTCGCAGAATGGCGGCGGGGCTCTTGTTGCAGCTTTTCCAGGTCAAATTAGCCAGACATCCTGCCAGGAAATGATCCAATACTTACAGCAAGACAAATTAGGTGCGCTAATTCAGGCCGGTGTACCCGAAGGTACTGTAGTAGCACATAAACATGGCTGGGTCACCGATATTCAGAGTGGCGTAATGAACCATGTTAGCGATGCGGGAATTGTTTACACCCCGGGCGGTAATTATATTCTTACTATTTATGTCTACCATCCAGTCCAGGCACTCTGGGATGTTGTCTCTCCGATGTATGCCGAATTATCCAGGGCAATATATAATTATTTCAACCTTCCCACGCAGTAGATAAAAACAACCCGCCTTCGATGGTGGGTTGTTTTATGACTGTTACACCACGTCAGATTGATAATCAGTATATAATCATATTATGAGTCAGACCCTGAGTCTCTATCGCCTTCAACAAACCGACAGCCAGATCGACCGTGCCCAGGCAAGATTGAATGCGATCCAGAAAATACTCGATGATGATGTCGAACTACAAGCCGCTAAACAAGCTCATGAGGCTGCAAATTTGCAACATCGTTCAGCGGAACAAAAATTGAATGAGGCAGAAGCTTCCGTTCAAAACCTGCGAATAAAGCTCGAACAAACTGATGCAAGTCTATACAATGGCAAAGGTCACAGCCCAAAAGAGCTGCAGGATTTACAGGACGATGTCGTTTCCTTGAAAAAAAGGCTTGCCATTCTTGAAGATAGCCAGTTAGATTGCATGCAGTCGCTCGAGGATGCTGAGAAACAAGTACACAGCACTCAAACCTTTCTCTCGGAAGCAGAGAAGAACTTTGAAGAACAGAACAGAACCTTTAATATTGAAAAAATCTCGCTTCAAAAGGAATTGCAAAAATTGCTCGCAGAAAGAGCAGCGAATGCGGTTTCGATTCCTGTGGAACCACTCAGCCTCTACGATAAATTACGTCAGGAGCGGCGGGGAATCGCAGTCGCGGTCATAAGCGATAAATCCTGTTCAGCCTGTGGCTCAAGTTTGTCATTGGCACAGATCCAGGCATCTCGCTCCACTGTTAACATTGAACTCTGTCCATCTTGTGGTCGTATCTTATACGGCAATTAAGACGTTTGAAGATATAACCTTATGAACTTTCGCCTGCCGAATATTGATACATTCTCCTTCCTCGTAGGGATTATCCTCGCGTCCCTATTCTGGTGGATCATTTCGATGCTTCGCCCTGCCTTGCTACATATTCGCGAATCATCCCAGGTACGAAAAGCTGAAAATGAGAAGCGGGTAAAATCCCAATCCACAAGTGCAGTTGAGGAGCATTACCGTCGCGATTTGTTACGTCAGGCTCAAGGACTGCATTTGGCTGCACCTTTATTTTCGTTGGATGAAATTATTGAGCCGCCATCTGTTCTTTCACCCGCTCCCAGGGTAGAACCCGGAAAACCAATTCCAAACGAAGATATCGTTGCTGCGACACTACCTTACCTGCCAGCCTGGCCTGAGCTAGGAGCTATTTATCATGCTCCGACGATGACCCTTTCCCAGGCTCTCTCGGGTGATTCTGATATTGTTCTGACGGGTCAACCTGGATCTGGGAAAACCGTCGCTCTGGCATACCTGGCATCTCGCTTAGCTAGAAAAGATCCAGAGCCCGGCCTATCACCCGATATCCTGCCTTTCCTTATCCATGTAGCCGATCTTGATCTGCCTGTCAAGAAAGACGATCCGCTTAAATCCATCATCGAACATCTGGCAGAGACTGCCCCACTCCTGGATCTTTCCCGCATCCCCGATTTCGTCCGAAGAGCGTTCGAAGATAGCCGGGTTTTGTTATTACTGGACGGTACTGATGAATTAACCCAGGATGGATTAAAAAATGTCGTGGATTTTATTAAGGTCATCAAGCGAACGTATCCAGGAACACGAATGGTCACTACAGCTTCGAACGATTACCTGGATGGCCTCGTTTCCTTAAACTTCATACCATTTGCCCTATCGGCTTGGACAGAAAAGCAACGCACCGGGTTTATCAATCGGTGGGGCGCCTTATGGACTCAATACGTTTCTGTCGAAACCTGGGCTCAAATCACTCAACAAGTGGAACCTGAATTAATCAATGGTTGGCTGGACTCCGAAACAAATAACCTGACACCCCTTGAATGGACATTAAAAACTTGGGGTGCGTACGCGGGAGATATACGCGGCACCCGTCCCGTCGATTTTATCGAGACGCACCTTCGCCGGCTGGTCCCCTCTAACGTTCCTCGCGCAGCAATGGAAGTGCTTGCATTACAAGTAAACTTATCTACCGAGCCTATTTTTGACCCGCATAAAGCTCATGAGTGGATCAAAACCTTTGAACCACCAGATCCAGCAAACACGCCCAATACAACACCTGAAAATAATGGCAGAAAATCCAGTAAAAAAGAATTAACGCAGGCACCTTCTATTGGATTAATATCCAAGATGGTGGAAAGTGGGCTGCTAACCCAACACCGGAATAATCGTACTTGCTTTCTTCATCCAGTTTTTGGTGGTTATCTGGCTGGTAAAGCGTTAATAAACCATAAACCGGAAACTCTTCTCGACCAGCCATCCTGGATTGGAAAGTTTCTGGCGATGACTTTCCTCGCAGCATTAGGTGATGCCTCTTCTCTGGTTGATAAACTACTGGCCAAAAATGACAGACCTCTTTCTCGAAACTTGATCACTACCGCACGCTGGCTCCGGGATGCACCTCGCCAGGCAGTTTGGAGAGGTAAAGTTTTAGCCAAACTAGCAGACCTAATTCGACAGACAGGGCAGCCGCTTGGATTGCGTGGTCAAGCTTTATCGGCATTCATTAATAGCAATGACGTGAGCGTTGCCAGTTTATTCCGTCAGCTGCTTGAGGGACAGGATAGCGAACTCCTTCAATTGGCCGCTCTGGGCTCTGGGGCATTCCATGATACAAAATCGATCCAACTATTATCCGGGCTAATAAATACACCAAATCCAAATCTACGGCGGGCTGGATGTTTAGCCCTGGTAGCTATCGGTACATCGCCGGCAATGGATGCGGTCGCTTCAGCACTGCTTCATGGCGACGAAAACTTGCGAAGAGCAGCGGCGGAAGCATTGGCAAATCATCCCAACGAGGGTCGCTCCATGTTGAAGGAAGGAGCGACGATGAAGGATGATCTACTCGTCCGGCGTTCGGTCGTCTACGGACTTGGTCGAATTGAAGAACCATGGGCTGAAGAATTGATAAATCGTATGCAAACCGACGATGACCAGTGGGCAGTGCGGACTGCTGCGCTCGAAGTGACAGAAACACGCCAACGACCAAACCCATCCATTCCCCTGAGGTTACCACCGCCGGCGGAATCTCCCTGGATCATTGCATTCGCAGGTAAGCAAGGCTTGGGGGTCTCGCCAGACAAACCTTCAACCGATTTGCTATTGTTGGCATTAAAATCCGGTACAGATGAAGAAAGACTTGCCGCGCTCTCGTATCTGCGGATGATGCCCGGACAGAATGTATTAAACGGTCTTTACGAGGCTATGTCGGGCGGCGATCCGATTTTACGCGAAGCCAGCTACCAGGTTGTTGCGGAAATGGCATCAAGAGGGATCGAAATTCCGGATCCAACTCAATTAAGTGTCGATGTTAAATATGGAATACCATCCAACTAATAAGATCGCGATCCTCGGTGGTACCGGTAAAGAAGGAAAGGGTCTGGCTTACCGGTGGGCAAAAAGTGGATTTCAGGTTTTTATTGGTTCGCGAACACCGGAAAGAGCGATGGAAGCCGCAAATGAATTATCCAGGCGGCTCGCAGGTAAAGGGCATATAAGTGGTACCTCTAACATTGATGCCGCCACACGAGCAGATATTATCGTCATTACCGTACCGTATTCCGCTCATCGTGAAACCATCGAATCAATCGTTTCTGCAGTAAAAGGGAAGATGCTGATCGATGTAACAGTTCCTCTTGTCCCTCCCAAAGTATCCAAGGTTCAAATGCCCTCTGCCGGCAGCGCTGCACAGGAGGCTCATCAAATTCTCGGAGAAGATACACAGGTAACATCCGCTTTTCACAACATTTCACATGAAAAATTAATGCGCGATGAGCCAGTTGATTGTGAAGTGTTGGTGACAGGCACCAGCAAGAAAGCACGTCAAGAAACACTAAATTTGGTAATGGCAGCTGGATTAATAGGTTGGGATGCAGGTCCAATCGAGAATTCGGTAGTTGTCGAGGGGATGACGAGTGTGCTGATCGGAATTAATAAAGAGTACGGCAGTTCGTCTGCCGGGATCCGGATCACTGGTGTTAAACCATCAGACCAAAACCCATGACTTTCACGATTACCCCAATTTCGAAGATACCTTTTATCCGCCCCGGAAATAACCTGGCGGATATTATTCTGAATGCACTTTCGGGTGACCAGATTTCTTTGATCGATGGCGATATCATTGTATTGTCCCAAAAAATAGTCAGCAAGGTGGAAGGAAGAATAATTAACCTCTCCACGATTATTCCTTCCAAGGAGGCGGAGGAATTAGCCTTAATCAGCGAAAAAGATGCTCGGCTTGTTGAATTAATCCTGCAAGAGAGCAAAGCAATATTGCGAATTCGGCCAGGGACCCTGATCGTGGAACACAAGCTGGGTTTTATATGTGCAAGCGCGGGTATCGATCACTCCAATGTTCACGGGGATGATGGCAACCCTGAAGATTGGGTGCTGCTTCTCCCGGAGAATCCAGATCTATCTGCTGATAAGATCCGCCAGGAGCTTGAATTTAAATCTGGAAAACATCTGGGCGTGATGATCATCGATTCCCATGGTCGAGCATGGCGGTTGGGTGTAGTTGGAACTTGCATTGGACTTTCTGGCATACCAGCCTTGATCGATCAGCGAGGCAAGGAAGATCTTTTTGGATATAAGGTTAAAAATAACAATTATCGGCGCGGCTGATGAATTGGCTGCCGCGGCTTCCCTTGTTCTTGGCGAAGCTGCAGAAGGAACACCTGTTGCGCATGTACGAGGGTTCCCGTATCCGCTGCGCGAAAGTTCTTTATCCGAATTGCTCCGGCAAAAGGAGCAGGATTTATTTAGGTGACCAAGTTTTTCAAAGGAGTAACTTCCAATATGGATATTCCAAATACACATCTTGATTTGCTCAGGGATGATAAAAAGGCTTTTCTTTTTTTAGCAACCTTAATGCCAGCCGGTAATCCGCAAGTTACACCTGTGTGCGTTTAACTCAGACGGGAAATACATTTTTATCAATACGGCAGTAGGACGGGTAAAAGAAAGGAACATGCGGTCACGTGGCAGCGTTGCTCTTTGCATTGTCGACCCGACTAATTCATATCGGTATCTCCAAATTCAGGGTAAAGTGGAAGATTATTATTTCAAAGGTGCGGACGAACATATCGATGCCCTGGCATTCAAGTATCATGGTGTTACCAAATATCAATCCAGAAAGCCGGGGGAAAAACGCATCATCTTTAAGATCAGACCCGAGAAAGTCGATGCACACGGGTGATGGTAGACCTTCATTCATTCCTACGCTCGCGCAGATCGATAAGACGCTTCCGCACAGATCCGGTCGAGAGGGAGATTCTTGAGCGAATTCTTGAGACTGCTACGTACGCTCCCTCTGCCCATAACAAGCAGCCCTGGAGATTTATAGTTCTGGTAACCAATAAATCAAAATTGCCTCTGCTGAAAGCCATCACAAATAAATTCCGCCGCGATATGGAAGAAGATGGCATCGACCAGGAAGTGATCCGTGGACGAATCGAATCAACAACCAGAAGAATTCATGAGGCTCCAGTAATCATCGTCTTATGTCAGGATATTAATGAAGTTAACCCGCAGCCAGATTCAGAACGGCAGGGAGTCGAGCAACTAATGGGACTTCAATCCGCCAGCCTGGCAGGCTTGGTCCTGTTGTTTGCCGCCCAGATAGAAGGTCTGGGTGGCACATGGATATGCTGGCCGCAATTTGCTCAAAATGAAACGCGCACCGCATTGGATTTAGATCCAAGCTGGAATCCTATTGGGATGTTCTTCATAGGTTATCCGGCGGAAACGCCAGATATTCCCCAAAGAATACCGCTATCGAAAATTGTGGTTTATATATGAAAATTGTTGCCTTCGCAGGCGGAGTCGGTGGCGCGAAATTTGCTGACGGGCTCGCCCAACTTTTATCTCCGAACGAACTTGCCATTATTGTAAATACTGGTGACGATTTTGAGCATTTGGGTTTGTTCATTTCCCCTGATTTGGATACGGTTTGTTACACGCTGGCGGGTCTAGCGAACCCCACTACCGGCTGGGGCCTTTTTGGCGATACTTTCCACGTACTGGATCATCTCCAGAATATTGGTGGACCTGCCTGGTTCCATTTGGGCGACAGGGATCTTGCTACCCATATTCAGCGAACTCGCAGGCTGACAGCGGGGCAAACTTTAAGCCAGGTCACTCGTGATTTTTGCGCTACTTGGGGCGTGAGACATGTAATATTACCAATGAGTGACCAGCCTGTGAGAACCCAGGTCATCACGGACACTGACGGCGACCTTCCTTTCCAGGAGTACTTCGTTCATCGAAACTGCGAGCCCAAAGTAAAGGGTTTTAAGTTTTTAGGAATAGATAGTGCGCTTCCTGCTCCTGGCATAATTAACATTATCAACAAAGCGGATCTGGTTATATTTTGCCCTTCCAATCCCTGGGTAAGCATTGACCCGATACTTGCAATCGATGGAATTAGGCAAGCGCTAAAATTAAAGCATGTCTACGCAATATCGCCGATCATATCCGGTCAAACGGTAAGGGGGCCTGCGGCAAAAATGTATTCCGAAATGGGCATCACCCCTTCTGCAGCAGCTGTAGCCAGGCATTTTGGTGATCTTTTAACAGGTTTCATCATGGATCTACACGATGCTGATCTATCGAATGAAATCGATATACCAGTTTTCACTTCGAATATATTAATGACAACCAGGGACGACCGACGTCGCTTGGCAGAAGATGTGCTAAACTTGGTTTACAAGTCATGACAATTTGGGCCATTGTCCCTGTAAAACCGCTTCGACGTGGTAAGTCCCGTCTAGCCGGTATGCTGACAGAAGAACAGCGCACCCGCCTAAATCGGTACCTTCTTGAGCATACCCTGACCACTCTCAATCAAATCCCAGAAATCGAACATACTCTTGTAGTAAGTCGCGATCCCGCCGCCCTCGCACTGACCAGAGAAATGGGAGGTCATACGGTTCTTGAGGATGGCGCCCCGCAATTCAATACTGCAATCAACCGCGCTACAGTCGTTGCTAAATCTCAGGGTGCTCACGCAGTGCTGATTTTACCTGCCGATTTACCTTTGGTTACGCCAGCAGAGATCAAGGCAATTCTAAAGCGTGGAAACAAACCAGCCGTTGTAGTAATCGCACCCGACCGACGCCAGGACGGAACGAATGGATTATTCGTCAACCCGGCAGGTTTGATCGATTATGGATATGGACCGGGATCCTTTAAACGCCATAGCGATAAAGCTGAACTGGCCGGCGCCAGGCTCGAAGTGATACATTCAAAAATTCTTGGATTGGACTTGGATCTTCCAGAAGATCTGGAACTACTCGGTGGCATCGAAAAGATTTTTTCGGGTAAATTTGACTGATAGTATAATAATCGTCCTTCCGAGATCCCATATTATAAAATTGAGGTGCTCAAATGGTATCAAGCGTCTTTGATTCGAAGATCATGACCCAAGCGCAACTGAATGCTGAATTATTAAGATGCGAATATTGTGAAGAAAAACCTTGCAAATTGGCATGTCCCGCTAATTGTTCTCCATTTGACTTTATTATGGCGGCCAGGGTAGGAAATCCATCGGATATTCGGCGGGCAGCCGGCGAGATCATGCATGCCAATCCACTGGGTGGTGTATGTGGTACGGTTTGTCCCGATCGCTTTTGCATGGCCGCTTGTTCGCGCAAGAATTTTGACGGCTCGATCAACATACCCCGCGTACAGGCAACACTTATATCAATGGCAAAGGCCCAAGGTGGAATACCCAAATTCAAGAAGGCAAGTTCAATCAAGAAGAAGGTAGCAGTTGTCGGAAGTGGACCGGCCGGACTCGGAGCTGCAGCCGCGCTTGCGCAAATGGGGTATTCGGTTGAGATTTTTGAAGAACGCGATCAACTGGGGGGCATGGTAAACCTGATCCCACCCCATCGCCTGGATAAGGCAGTTATTGATACAGATATTGACTTTATTCTTTCGCTGGGGGACATCACGCCCAGAATTCACCAAAAAATTAATAACCCAATAGAGCTTATTTCCAAAGGATTCGATGCGGTTTGTGTTTGTACAGGTCTTTGGAAACCATTCGAGCTTGGAATAGATAATGAGCAACTGGCTATTAAGATGGTCGACCTCCTTTCAGATCCGCAGAAATATCACCTGGGTGGTCGTGTTGCTGTCATCGGTGGGGGCGCGACCGCCATTGACTGTGCCATTACAGCGAAGAATTGTGGAGCAAAACATGTCGAAATGTTCATGCTCGAAAAGATCGCTGAAATGCCACTCACGCAGAATGAACGGAAGGAACTAGTAGATTTCGATATCGAGGTGAACGGGCGTATACGCTTAAACCGCATCCTGTCTGAAGGTAAGATCGTCAAGGGCATTGAGACCATCAAAGTATTTCTCCCGGACGATCTGCCATTCAAACCAGGAAATGTCAGCGACCTGGCCGGTTCCGTACAAATCCGAAATGGCTTTTCGTCTGTAATCATCGCGATCGGCATGCGTCCGAATATGACGCGCGAGAAAGTGGATGGGGTTTTCTTTGCCGGGGATCTTTCCAACGGTCCAACCACCGTCGTTGAAGCGACTGCATCAGGTAAAAATGCGGCCATTCAGATCGACGCCTGGCTTAAGAATGAGAAACAACCAGTTTTCGAAATAAATACCAAGTCAACTTTTATTCTTAGCGGTTACAACCCAATACCCGTCTCGCTGGAAACTGATTTCTTTGGGCGCACGATTAAATCTCCCTATCTATTATCGGCGTCGCCAATGACGGATGGATTGGAGCAAATGGATAAAGCTTATCAGGCTGGTTGGACGGGGGGCATAATGAAAACAGCCTTTGATAATGTCCCAATCCACATTCCATCAGAGTATATGTTTACTTTCAGTCCAAGTACTTATGGTAATTCGGATAATGTCTCGGGGCATTCACTCGACCGGGTATGCCATGAAGTGGAGCAGCTCATTAATAAATGGCCGGATAAACTCACCATGGCTTCCACTGGAGGTCCTGTAACCGGTCATGATGAGAATGATAAGGCAGGATGGCAGGCAAATACCAAAAAGCTCGAAAAAGCTGGCGTGATGGGCATTGAATACTCATTATCCTGCCCGCAAGGGGGCGATGGCACTGAAGGTGACATCGTTTCCCAGAATGCGGCTCTTACTTCAAAAATAATTGGATGGGTGATGGAAATCGGAGACCCCAATATCCCCAAACTATTTAAATTAACTGCCGCGGTCACTTCCATAGCACCAATTCTGCGGGCCATACGGCAGGTCCTTGTAAAATACCCACATAAAAAAGCCGGCGTCACCCTCGCAAATTCCTTCCCGACTCTTGCCTTTCGTCCATCACAGGACCGCAAATGGGATGAAGGAGTTATTGTTGGGATGAGCGGTGAGGGTGTCACTCCCATATCCAATCTGACCCTGGCTCAAGCGGTACCGGAAGGGATTGAAATTTCAGGAAATGCAGGTCCGATGAATTACAAAGCGGCGATGGATTTCCTCGCATTGGGTGTCAAGACAGTGCAATTTTGTACGATAGCTACAAAATATGGTTATGGGATAATTAACGATCTTGAATCTGGAACCGCATTCCTTATGCAGCAGCTCGAGATCCACTCGATGAAGGAATTGATTGGGATCGCTCAACCGCATCCAATTACAGACTTCATGGCACTTACACCGATAAAAAGCATATCTGAACCCGATATCAATCTATGCCTGTCGTGCGGTAACTGCGTTCGCTGCCCCTACCTTGCGATAGAGTTGGATTCTAAGAATAAACCGCACACCGATCCATCCAGGTGTATTGGCTGTTCGATCTGCGCTAAAAAATGTTTTACGGGTGCGATCAATATGCGACAACGTACTCCGGATGAACTTGTGTCACTGATAGAAAATTAGGAAATATACTAATAATCTTGTCGTGATTGGAGAAGAGAAAATGACGACCTTATTTGAAAACGGGATCGTTGTTACGCTGGAAAAACCTAACCGGGTAATAGTGAACGGATCAGTTTTAATCAGTGGAGAAAAGATAGAATCCGTGGGAGACGCTGCGAGTCTTAAAAAGCGTAACCCGCAAGCTGAGGTTGTGGACTGTTCCGGTAAAATTATTTTGCCTGGTTTCATTTGTACCCACCATCATTTTTATTCCACCATGGCCCGTGGAATGGCCATACCGGGAGAACCGGCCGCCAACTTTGTCGAAATCCTTGAGCGTCTTTGGTGGAAGTTGGATAAAGCTCTCGCAGCAGAAGACGTTATCCTGTCTGCTCAGATCCCTATTATTGAATGTATTCGTAACGGAACTACGACTGTTATTGACCATCATGCGTCGCCTTCCTATCGAGATGGCTCGCTGGATATCATTGAGTCTGCTGTTCGCCAGGCAGGAATTCGTGCATCTTTATGCTATGAAGTTTCAGACCGTAATATTCCCGGCGGTGGTGTTAAAGAAAATGAGCGCTTTATTAAAAAGGTCGGACGAGGCGATGGGCAGGTAGCTGCCATGATGGGGCTGCATGCGTCCTTTACATTATCTGATGGCACTCTTGAGAAATGCGTTGGTATCGCCAATGACGCTGGTGTAGGTTGCCATATTCATGTTGCTGAAGATGAAGCTGATCGGGAGGATTCGCTAAACAAATTTGGAATTCCCACAGTCAAGCGTTTGGATAAGATGGGCGTTACCGGTAAACAAGCGATCTTTGTTCATTGCGTTCATATTGATGAATCTGGAGATGGATATTATCGCAGGCACGAATACCGCAATAGTCCATAATCCAGAATCCAATATGAATAACGCGGTTGGTGTTAGCAAAATTCTGGAATTCTTGAAAAAAGGGATTTTGGTCGGTCTTGGGACTGATGGAATGTCATCCGATATGCTCGCCCAGATGCGCTGTGCGTATTTGCTTCAACGCCTGGCAAACCATGATCCACGGGTAGCATTTATGGAAGCTCCACAACTCCTTCTTCAAAATAATGCGGAAATCTGCGAGCGGCAATTTGGATTGAAGCTCGGTGAAATTGCCGAGGGTCTTCCTGCAGACCTGGCGATTATCGATTATCAGCCGCCTACCCCGCTGAATGAGAATAATTTCCTTGGACACCTGATTTTCGGGTTGGTAGATGCAACAGTCGATACAACGGTTTGTCGGGGCAAAATATTAATGAAGAATAAACAAATTCTAAGCCTCGATGAAGAGCGGATAGCTGCCAGGTCCCGCGAATTAGCGCCGAAAGTCTGGAAGCGGTTGTAATATTCAAGTTTCCTTCATTCGTTCCGAACCCAAATTTCCTGTTCAGATGCAGGTCTCATTTCACGAGGCTTGCATCATTTTTTTTAAATTAATTCAATCAACTAAAACAAGATTAATCCTGTGCTATACTGGGGTTTACAAAATATATCTGCGATGATATTAAATTCAACCGATAATTATTGGTAGGAGGTCAAGACTAATGGCGCGTGTTGCTCTGTATCTTCAGGATGCCCATGACCTTCGAGAAGGACTTGACTACGTCCGCCATGCCGAGGAACATGGTTTTGAAACAGTCTGGCAAGCAGAATCCAGGTTAGTCCGAGATGCAATTGTGCCAATGGCTGCCTATGCAGCCGTGACAGATCACATCCATGTGGGATCCGGGGTCATCAATAACTGGAGCCGCAACATTGGATTATTGGCTTCAACTTTTCTCACCCTGGACGACTTAGCCCCGAATCGGATCATTTGTGGGATTGGTGCATGGTGGGATCCACTCGCTCACAATGTTGGAATTGATCGAAAGAAACCCCTGACAGCCATGAAAGAGACTGTCCTAATCCTGAGACGTCTTTTAAATATGGAACATGTCACCTTTCATGGTGAATTTATAAACGTTGAAAATATTGAATTGGATATCGTTCATGGTCGCCGGGAACCTCGGAATGTCCCCATTATGATTGGGGCGACCGGTGAAAAGATGATCGAACTCGCTGGTGAAATTGCAGACGGAATAGTCCTTAATTACTTTGTACCACCAGAGCATAATGACAAAGCGCTTGAATTGCTGGACAAAGGGGCAAAAAAAGCTGGACGTACCGTGAAAGACATCGATTGCCCTCAATTAATTGTTTGTGCTGTTGATAACGATCATGATACAGCTATCGACACAACCAAAATGCTTCTCTGCCAGTATCTCGCACAACAACCACATTTTGCGAAGGAATCCGGTGCATCACCGGAAGTGGTAGCTGCCATCCAATCAACTTTATCCTGGCCGGCAACAAAGGAGGAGATCAACAAGGCAAAGCATTTTATACCGGATGATTTGGCTCTCAGGATCACTGCCTCAGGCACACCCGATGAAGCGCGCAGAAAGGTCGAAGAGTACCGTAAGCATGGTGCCAGTTGCCCGGTTTTATACCCCGCGGGTGGGTGTGTCGAATTACTAATCGATACATTTGCCCAATCCTAAAATGAAAACATATAATCAGACTCCTGAACTGATAAGGAATTAGCATGGAAGATGATGTCAAAATAAAAAGCAACGAAAATCCGACTGATCAAATGCGCCAGGTGTATGAGGAGCAATTATTATTGTTTAATTCACAGCCTCCGATCGTTCAGCGCTTTCTTGAAGCACAGGCACAGATCGTTGCATCTGCATATATCGAGCGAGCCCACACAGTCAAGTTTACCCTTCCCGATAGGGTGGTTATTGCAGGGATTAATGAACCATTGCCCGTGCAAAGTTCTATGCGCGAACAACATATTGGGAGCCTTCGTGATCGCCTGGCTAATAGGGATGTACATGAAACACTAAGGCGAAGACTCACCGAACTCGAGCAATCATCCGATCAGGCTATTTCTGCCAGCGCAGGTCTTATTCGTTTTTCTACAGCGTACCACATGACTCACAATTTACTCCCATCGGGTAAAAATATTCGTTATATTTCAACTGAAGATGGGGATATTCCAACCATTCCAGTTGATGATGGTACGCTACCAGAATCTGCTTTCACCGCAACATCCGATGCTATAGCCGAGACCGATGGAATAGAGTCCGGTCGAGGCGATTTACAGGTTCCGTTTGTTCCTGCGGCCCGCCGTTTTTATTTACCTCAATGGGTCGCTTTTGATGATAACGGTAACATCCTGGTCAAATCAAACGAAGAGGCTGAAGCGCACATCAGCTCGATGCAGCGGTTTCTGGATGTCCTTTTTGCTGCCCGCTCCCTTGCCACCTACATGATCGCCGATGAGGAATTTGAAAAGAAACGCTACGGTATGCTGGGCCAATTGGTAAATCAAGGACGGTCATTGGCACGTCATATGAACGCAGAAATTATCCAACTTATCAAGGAACGTGCAGCAGCTCAGAGTTTGAACCGCGGTCTAAGTCTTCGCTTGCCATATTTCGACGATCAGAAACTTCGAATACAAACCCACAATTTTGTCATCATTCCTGCGGGAAGAATTATGTTTGTACCGGCATTTGTTGTAAGAGCTTCGCTCGAAGAAGAAGCCAAGATTGCTCAAGACACCCGTTTTAGTCCATCCACACGAAAACACCTTATCTCAGAACTCCAAAACCTTGGAGAAGCGTTCGAGACGAGTGAAGTAATTCCGTTAGTGTTACCATGAAATTTAGAGCCGCAAATAGGGAACTATCTCCTGTCCACAATTTCTTTAATAACCAATAACTGGAGTTCGAGCGATAGACTGCAGTCATGGGAGACGATCGCAATGATTCGTCTCCCGGTTCTTTCTCTATGAATTCGATACCGATTCATGCGATGCGTATCCAGGATGCCATCAAAAGCCTGGAAACTTCCCAGAGCGGCTTATCCACCGTCGAAGCTCAGTCGCGCCAATCACTGTACGGGGGAAATGTACTTTCTGAACAGAAACACGAGTCAAATTTCAAAAAATTTCTTCGCCAGATACGGCATCCATTCATTATTTTGATGCTCCTGGCGATCTTGATAAGTCTTTGGCAAAAGGACTTGACACTCACCGTTATTATTTTTCTCCTGGCAGTCACCAATAGTGCCTTCTCTTATTGGAGAGAGAATCGGGCGGAGAGGGCAATCGAGAAACTACGACGCTTGCTCCCGACTTACGCTCATGTTGTTCGAGATAATGTCGAGGTGCACCTTCCAGCAGATGAGATCGTCCCGGGCGAGATATTAATTTTAGCGGAAGGCGATAATATTGCCGCCGACGCCAGGGTCATAGAAGAGTATGGATTAAGGGTAAATAACGCTTCGCTTACCGGCGAGGCTGTTGCTGCGCGAAAAACCTCTGAAGCATCCATCCTCCCCAATATCAGTGATCTGGAACGTCCGAACCTGATTTTCGCCGGTACTTCAGTGGCATCCGGAACAGGAAAAGCTGTTGTTTATACTACCGGGATGCTGACCCAATTTGGTCGGATTGCGCGCCTGACCCAGACTGTTCAGGAACAGCCTTCTGCATTCCAAAAAGAACTTGAGCGACTGGGTAAAATACTTACCTGGGCGGCGGTGATCATCGGCGCCATTGTTTGGGCACTTGCCAATTATGAACCGAATGTCAGCTCCCACTTTACCAATCCATTATTACTGGCGCTTGGCACAATTGTAGCTGTCACTCCGGAGGGTCTGCCAGCAACATTAACACTATCCCTTGCGATGGCGGTCCAACGCCTGGCTGCTCGTGGCGTACTCGCCAAACGACCTGAATATTGTTGAAACTCTCGGGAATGTGTCGGTTATTTGTACAGATAAAAGCGGAACACTTACCCAAAATCAAATGACAGTACGTGAAGTGTGGATATCAAGACATAGATTGCGGGTCACAGGTGTCGGTTACGAACCAAAAGGTGAGTTTCTACCGAGCCCGGAGTGAAAGCCATTTTGATCAAGATTTGCTGCGATTATTGGAGGCTGCCCTTTGTTGTAATAATGCCAGAATTAATGAACCAAGCCCCGAACGTCCATATTGGACCAGTTTGGGAGACCAAACTGAGGCAGCGTTAAAAGTTGCCGCCCTTAAATATCATCTCGTTGAAGATGAGGTAAACGACCATTTTCCCCGTATTCACGAAATCCCATTCGATGCCCGCAGAAAGCGGATGACAACCATCCACCGGGAAGGGGGCACTGAAATTGCTTTCATCAAAGGCAGCTCCACGCGAAGTACTGCAACTTTGTACCTCTATCCTAATTAATGGGGAAAATCAGCCACTTGATGACGAGCTTCGAAATGAAATCCTGGGTGCCAATGATGAATATGCCCGGCGAGCCTTGCGGGTCCTGGCATTCGCGAGGCATTACCTTCCCCCACGCACCAGTGCATATAACGCGGAGTCAATTGAGTGTGATCTTACTTTCCTTGGATTGATGGCGATGATGGACCCGCCTCGACCGGAAGTTGAGAAGGCAATCCAAGTATGCCGGCAGGCAGGGATTCGAATAGCTATGATTACGGGTGATTATGGACTGACTGCCGAATCACTTGCCAGGCGGGTTGGTATGGTAACCAGCCCCAACCCACTCATCATGACGGGAGCGGAATTAGATCAAATAAGCGATCCAGCTCTTTATCAGCTTCTTGATAAGGAAGTGATTTTTGCCAGGATGGCGCCAGACCACAAATTGAGGCTTGTTGCCGCTTACCAGGCACGCGGAGATGTTGTCGCTGTCACCGGAGATGGCGTCAATGACGCTCCAGCCTTGCGAAAGGCAGATGTTGGTATTGCCATGGGGATCATAGGTACCGATGTCGCCAAGGAAGCCGCAGATATTATTCTTACCAACGATAATTTTGGTTCCATTATCGCGGCCGTTGAAGAAGGCCGTGCGATTTTTGACAATATCCGTAAATTTATCTCTTTTATTTTTGCGAGTAACATACCCGAATTACTTCCCTTCCTGATGACCGCTGCGATTGGAATTCCGTCTGCTTTGACTGTCCGACAAATTCTTGCAATAGATATGGGGACTGATCTCGTTCCAGCACTCGCTCTAGGTATAGAAAAACCAGAACCCGATATCATGAATTACCCTCCACGTCCCCGCTCTCGACCCCTATTAGACAGAAGCTTGCTTACTCACTCATTTTTATGGCTTGGTTTTCTTGAAGCCGGTTTATGTTATCTTGGTTTCCTATCCATCTACTTATTTTCTGGAAATGTAAATATACTTAATCTGCCTGTCCTTAAACACGATCCACTGGCCAATCTTGATCAATCTGAATGGAGATGTTAATGCCATCGCTCGAACCGTGTTTTTGGCCGGAGTCGTTACTGCCCAAATAGGAAACGCTTTCGCAAGCAGGACTTCCAAAGCTCATATTCGTCAAATGGGTTGGGGAAGCAACAAACTTCTCCTGGGCGGAGTATTTTTGGCTTTGTTGATCATTATCAGCCTGATTTATTTTCCCCCATTGGCAAGAGCTTTTGACAACCAGATTATCCCGCTAGTGCTTTGGCCGCTATTACTCAGCTATGCACCAATCTTGTACACGTTGGAATGGTTTCGTAAGGCAATAATCCGTCGGATGGACAAGAAACAGGTTTAATTTGGCTTCTGCGTTGAAGATAGGAGGTGAATAAATGAAAGTCATCGTCATGGGTTGCGGGCGTATCGGCTCCCAGGTTAGCCAGCTTCTTTCGGATCAAGGTCATGAAGTGACCATTATCGACCATGACTTAAATTCTGAAGGTCGCCTGAGCCAGAGCTTTAAAGGAAATATTATCAAAGGCCTGGGATTTGACCGACAAATCCTAATGCAAGCGGGTATTGAACAAGCTGAGGCGTTTGTTGCTGCGAGCCAATCAGATAATGCCAACATCGTAGCGGCGCGTATTGCCCGGACAATTTTCCATGTGCCTCGGGTAGTTGCCCGCCTATATGACCCTCGCCGGGCTGAAATCTATCAACGATTGGGTCTGACCACAATTTCATCAACCAATTGGGGTGCGGAAAGAATATTTCAAGTTCTCACACACACCGATATCGATGTATGGAATACCTTTGGCAGTGGAGAAGTGACATTAGTGCATATTGAATTGCCAGCCCACCTGAACGGCAGGAGCGTCTCTCAATTGAATGTCCCCGGCGAAGTGATGGTCGTTGCTATAACTCGAAACGACCAGGCATTCATTCCACCAAGTGGGACGGAATTCCACGAGGGTGATTTGGTCAACCTGGTTGTTTTATCTTCCGCTATGAACCGATTGGAAGAATTGCTGGGAATGGAAGGCAGGTAAATATGTTTGTCATCATAGTTGGCGGCGGTAATACCGGGTCGCACCTGGCAAAAATATTACTGGAAGGTGGTCACAAGGTTAAAGTTATCGAAGAACGACCACCGCTTCTTGAAAAACTTCCCCATGAACTCCCGGATGAAGTCATCATTCGGGGAGATGGTAGTTCCCCGTTGACCCTTGAAAATGCCGGCGTCCGGCAGGCGAATGTTCTTGCGGCGGTGACCGGGTCCGATGATACCAATCTGGTTGTTACGTCGTTGGCCCGTTTTGAGTTCAATGTCCCGCGCGTCATCGCCCGTGTAAATAATCCCAAAAACGCCTGGCTTTTTAATCAGGAAATGGGTGTAGATGTGGCTCTCAACCAGGCAGACATATTGGCTCGCTTGGTGGCTGAAGAAATGTCGTTGGGCGATATGATGACCTTATTAAAACTCCGGAAAGGCGAGTTCTCCTTGATCGAGGAAAAGGTCCATCCATTATCCATTAGCGCCAATAAGCGGTTGCGCGACTTGGGACTTCCAAATGATTCGGTCATAGTGGCTTTTATTCGGAAAAATCAATTACTCATTCCCCATGGAGATACCATCCTTCAACCGGCAGATGAGGTGCTGGCTCTTGTTCATGCATCCCAACTGAAACAACTTGCCTCACTGCTTGGTCCCAAGGAACCCATTACTCGTGACGAAAAAATAGGCTAATTCCCACATCAACATCGGGTCCCGATGTCCGCCAACCAGTTTGTCATTTGTGATAAGGTCCACAAACCTCGGCTAGCGATTGAAGTTCGATAATATTAATAGTAAATACTTGGGACAAACTAAAAACATGACTGGATGACTTGTCAGTCATGTTTTTAGTTTTTTCTTGTTTTGCTGTCGTTTGCCATTATCAACGATTCTGCCTGAGGTTATAATAACGCTCTCGACTCATTATCGAAGACTCGGAGCAGACCATGGTCACCAGTTACTTTCGTCCACAAACATTAGATGAGGCAATCCATCTATTAACACAACCCTCTACACTTCCTCTCGGTGGAGGCACGTTGCTATCGCATAATAACGATAATTCGTTCGCAGTGGTAGATTTACAGGCACTTGGATTGAATAAAATTCACAAGGTTGGCGAGAAACTTGAAATCGGTGCAACGGCAACGCTTAGTGCTTTGTGTGAATCTGCGTACATTCCAAATGCACTGGCAAAAACCTTGATCTTGGAAACACCACTTAATATACGGAATACCGGAACGATTGCCGGGACCTTCGTCTCTTGTGATGGTCTCTCGCCATTTTCTACCGCTATGCTCGCCTTGGATGCGAAATTAATCTTCACGCCTGGCGTTGAGCCACAAACTTTGGGCAATTTTTTTCCTCTTCGGCAAATTTCAGCCGATGGCCTTCCATCCTTTTCGGGTAAGCTCATTACCAAAATAGAAATACCATTAAACATCAAACTTGCATTCGAATATGTCGCACGAACACCGTTGGATCGCCCAATTGTATGTGTCGTAATTGCCCGTTGGCCATCCGGACGTACGCGAGTGAGCGTGGGTGGATTTGGAAAATGTCCGTTACTGGCACTGGATGGTACCACAAGCGATGGATCGGTTGAAGCGGCAGAAAATAGTTTTATCGACGCAGGGGACGAATGGGCTTCTGCAGAATACCGCCGCGACATTGCTGCCGTATTGGCAAAGAGGTGTTTACTCGTTCTCAACTGAACATTGACATATATGCATTGAATCCAACTCAATTACTGTTCGTTCTGGATTAACTGTGAAAAAACCTCTTCTCGATGTTGTTTTACCGGGAAATTGCATTGACATTTTGGCACAATTGCCAGAAAACTGCGCGGATCTCGTTTTTGCAGATCCACCTTATAACTTACAGCTCTCCCAGGAACTTCTGCGACCTGACCGATCGAAGGTCGATGCAGTGGATGACGATTGGGATAAATTTGCATCACTTCATGATTACGATCTTTTTACTGTTCAGTGGCTGACTGCTTGCCGTCGAGTGCTCAAAGATACTGGCACCATCTGGGTAATTGGTTCCTATCACAACATATTCAGGGTTGGTTCAATCCTTCAGGATCTTGGTTATTGGATCCTCAACGATGTAATTTGGATCAAGAATAACCCCATGCCCAATTTCCGTGGTGTCCGCTTTACCAATGCACATGAAACCCTGATCTGGGCTCAGAAAAAGCGGGATTTAAAGTATACGTTTAATCATCATGCAATGAAATCTTTGAATGATGATCTGCAAATGCGTTCCGATTGGTACCTTCCCCTCTGTACGGGAAAAGAACGAAAAAAATTGAATGGCGAGAAAGCGCACCCTACTCAAAAACCAGAAGCCCTCCTCTATAGGATAATTCTCGCGACCACAAATCCGGGTGATACTGTCCTCGACCCCTTCTTCGGTACGGGGACGACAGGTGCAGTGGCAAAAAAACTTGGACGCCATTTCATTGGAATCGAACAAAATTCCAAATATATAAAAATCGCTCTGGAAAGGCTGGCTTCAGTCGTTTCGGTGCCAAGCGATGCATTAAATATCATCAATCCCCGACAACAAAAGCGTATCGCTTTCGGAAAATTACTGGAATTAAATCTTCTTGTGCCAGGTCAAACTATATATTTTATCCAGGATGATCTACCAGCAACAATCCTTGCGGATGGATCGATCCGATGTGGTTCGGTTACAGGATCCATTCACAGTGTTGCCAAGGCTCTATCAGCCGACTCGCTTACGAATGGCTGGGACAGCTGGCTTATTGATGATAAAGATGGAAAGCGTGTACCTATCGACACCGTCAGGAAAAGAGTCCAATCGGACTTAAGTGTAGGAAATATTCCATGAACCGCAAATCGATTCGTTGGTTACTCATTGGAATAGTTAGCTTGATCGTGGTGCCAATCGGTGCTTATTTTTGGGTGACAAATTTGATGTCATCTGCCGAAAACTATAGATCCCCTCTGGCAAATAATCCGCCTGCTCCTGGCATCACATTGGGAAAGTCCATTACACGCAAGGTCGTCGTCGTTTTGATCGATGCATTGCGATATGATACTTCCGTTGATGCTTCCGTCATGCCGTTTCTGAACGAACTCAGAGTAAATTCAGCGACAGCGACCATGCACAGTAAACCTCCATCATTCTCTGCCCCTGGTTGGAATACGATATTGACCGGAAGTTGGCCGGATATTAATGACAGCCAACCATTTAACCCTCCCGACATATTTAACGTACGGACCTTAAGTCAGGATAACATATTCGCAGCAGCCAGCAGGTCCGGTTTACGCACTGCCATTTCTGGTTATACCTGGTTTAAACAGATCTTGTCGAACTCAGGTGTTACCACGGGATTCTATACTTCTCAAGAAGATCAAAACGCGGATCAGGCAGTTGTGGATGCCGCCATTCCATGGCTGACGTCCAATTACCAATTGCTTCTCATCCACCTGGATCAAGTAGACTATGCTGGTCATCATCAAGGCGGCCCGCTCAACCCAAACTGGGATGCGGCTGCAAATCGGGCAGATACACTCCTGCAGGAAATAGTTTCGAAACTTGATCTGACGCAAGACACGATCCTTGTCCTTTCCGACCATGGACAAATTGACCGGGGAGGTCATGGTGGTCCGGAACCAGTAACGCTCGTCGAGCCGTTCGTCCTTAGCGGTGCAGGTATCGTTCCGGGTAAATATGGCGATGTGAACATGATTGATGTTGCTCCGACCCTGGCAGCACTACTCGGGACCAACATCCCAGCCACGAATGAGGGTCATGTGTTAGTTAATATGCTGGTAGCTTTCACCCCAACAAAATGTCGCGATTCAGAATGCGCTAAACCTACAACAAACGCAGTTAATTTCAGCTTACACATCCTCAATCGCATCCACAGTCAGAATTGGAAACGGTGAAATCGTATCAGCAACCCAAATTGCAATGGACCAGGCTCGCACTTCCCGTTTAGCCAGCGAACGCGTCTGGCGAAACATGGTAGCCATTCTTCTCATCATACTTCCAGCATACATACTCTTCATAAGAAGAGATAAAAAAACACTGTGGTTAGCAGCCGGGGCAATAATCTATACAGTTATATTTAATCTCCGTTATGCGGTCATCGATGGGCGCACTTACTCGCTGTCCTCAGTAGAAGGAACTTCATCGCTCATCTCATATACAGCAATTACTGCTTCCATTGCATTCCTAATCGCCTGGTTGGTACCAATGCTAGCCACAAAAGCCTTTTCCCGTGAATCATGGAAAGCTGTTCAAGTCACACTCGGAATCACCTGGCTAACGATTTACATCCTGGCTATACCGATATTAATTTCATTTGCCATTAACGGATTTATTGTTACCTGGACCTTGCCAGAATTTTACTCACTATTTATTGGATTGCTTTCCATCATCCAGGTAATATTCGTTGGACTAATTGGGTTGATTTTGTCAGGGTGTTCGGCACTGGCTGGTTTATTGGTTAAAAATGCAAAAAGTCTATAACGGAGGTAAGATGTTCTTAACACTGCAAATAAATTCCAAAATGCAAAAGGTTGATGCAACCCCGGCAGAGACCTTATTGATTGTGTTACGACGCATGGGCTATTTTGGTGTCAAATTTGGAGATGAGCACGGTCTAAGCGGCTCGGACACAGTTTTGATGGATGGAAAACCGGTCAATTCAGGCAGCATGCTTGCCGCCCAGGCTGAAGGCCATGCGATCGTGACGATTGAAACGCTCGGCGAACACCCTGATCAAGGCTGGAAGAAAACCCATGGGTTACACCCTCTTCAAAAGGCTTTTATCGAGACGGGTGCAATTCAATGTGGGTACTGCACTCCTGCTCAAATCCTGGCAGCAAAATCATTGCTCGACTCAAATCGAAATCCGACTGAAGCTGAGGTAAGGGAAGCGATATCAGGGGTTTTATGTCGCTGCACCGGCTACCATAAACCGGTCCAAGCCATTCTACGGGCGGCAGCGCTCCTGCGCGGCGAGGATGTAGGAGAGGTGGAAAAAGTTGATATTCACGCTACTCCTGAAACATTATCTTTTGAACGAGTTGGGAAACCAGATCCAAAAGTTGATGCAATTAAACTTGCACAGGGAAAACCGGCTTACACGGCTGATATCGATGTCCGTGATATGCTGCATGCCAAAGTGCTGCATTCCCCACACGCCCATGCCCGAATAAAAAGGATCGATGCCACCAAGGCCAGAGCGTTGCCTGGAGTGGTTGCAGTGCTTACCTGGCAGGATATTCCACGCGTCGTGTATTCGACGGCGGGACAATCTGATCCGATTCCTGGACCCCTGGATATGTTTTCATTAGACAATAAAGTTCGCTATGTTGGTGACAGGGTTGCCTTCGTTGCAGCGGAAACGAGTGAAATCGCAGAACAGGCTCTAAAGCTGATTGACGTGGATTATGAGATCCTGCCTGCCGTTCTTGACATGGCTGACTCGATGAAACCAGGAACAATCCAAATTCATGATGAGCCGGAATACGTTCCGTTCGGAGTCTGTGATCCTGCCAGGAACTTGGCCAGCGAGATAAGGATAGATATTGGCGATGTCGAAAAGGGGTTTTCAGAGGCGGATCAAGTATTTGAGGCAGATTACGCCGTACCAAAGGTACAACAAGCCCATATCGAACCCCACGTCACTGTGTCCTTCTGGGACGAAAATGATCGTCTGGTCATTCGCACCAGCACCCAGGTTCCGTTCCACGCGCGCAGGATTCTCGCTCCAATTCTCGGCTTGCCAATAAAGCGTATCAGAGTCATCAAGCCTCGAATCGGTGGTGGATTCGGCGCAAAACAGGAAGTCATGATCGAGGACGTGGCAGCCCACCTAACAATCGCTACCAAACGTCCGGTCATCTATGAATGTACACGTGAGGAAGAGTTTATCGCCTCCCGGTCCCGCCATCCTATGCGCATTAAAATGAAAACAGGTGTCAAAAAGGATGGCACGATTACAGCAAATGAGATGATCATCTTAAGTGATACAGGTTCATATGGCTGCCATGCGCTAACCGTTACTGGCAATACCGGCCATAAAGCCATGGCCCTTTACGTTGGAGATGGTCCATATCGGAAATCTCCCAACATCCGTTTCTATGCCGATATTGTCTACACGAATACCCCACCAGCTGGTGCATATCGGGGATATGGTGTGCCTCAAGGCTACTGGCCGCTTGAGAGGCATATGGAAAAAATCGCACGGTCGCTTAAGCTCGATCCTTTACAGTTCCGTTTAAAGAATGCCATTCACTCCGGAGAGTACCATCCATTCAGTACGGCATGGAATGAAGGCCGTGAACCGAGACCGGAGATTATCAATACTGTTGGTCTTGAAGCATGTACCATTGCGGCCAAAAAAGCCATCCAGTGGGAGAAGAAATACGGAAATGAAACCTGGCGATCAAGCAGGGCAAAAACACCTGGTTCAGACCATTTACGCAAAGGCATCGGCGTAGCGTTGGTAATGCAAGGGACGGCAATTCCATACCTGGATATGGGTGCTGCCTCGATAAAGATGAATGATGATGCTTCCTTTAATCTAATGGTAGGAGCCACCGATCTTGGGACGGGTACCGATACGGTGCTTGCACAAATGGCTGCTGAGGTGCTGGGCGTGCCGCTTGACGACATATTGGTCTATTCATCGGACACTGATTTTACGCCGTTCGACAAGGGGGCGTATGCATCCTCCACGACTTATATCTCCGGAACGGCGGTTTTTAAAGCAGCTCAAATGGCGGCAGAACGGATAAAAATTCGGGCCGCAAAGCTCCTGGGTGCTGGCGAACCATCCCAAATATTGCTGCGAGACAAAAAGGCTATGGGACCAGATGGAACTTGTGTCACTCTGACGGAGATCGCGCTTGACACTCTCCACCACAATGACCAGGAACAGATCATGGGTATTGCATCCTATGTATCGCCATCCTCCCCCCCGCCGTTCGCCGCTCAATTTGCCGAGGTAACCGTAGACACCGAAACAGGAGTCGCAACGGTTGATAAACTTGTCATGGCTGTCGATGGAGGTGTGATCGTGAATCCCCAAACAGCGTCCGGACAGGTTGAAGGTGGCATGACGCAGGCATTGGGTTACGCGGTCTGTGAGGAAATGGTGTATGATAAAAATGGAGTTGCTCGAGAACGCGACTTTGCTGATTATCACATTTTCCGTGCATCAGAGATGCCGGAACTCAAAAGTATATTCGTTGAGACCTTCGAACCAAGTCATCCGTATGGTGTGAAAGCGGTGGCAGAGATTCCTATGGATGGCGTCGCTCCAGCAGTTGGCAATGCCATCCTTGATGCAACTGGTGTAAATATTGATGAAAATCCAATCACACCTGAGAAAATTTGGAAAGCAATTAAATCATTACCAGGTGGTCATATAGTTGCGTAAATTCAAGTGGGCATGACAGATCAGATCTACGTCATAGGGCACGTCAATCCAGATACCGATACCGTCGCAGCCGCTATGGGATATGCGTGGCTGCTTCGTGAACGGGATGGTGCCGATACAATAGCAGCCCGGGCAGGAGCAATAAACCCTCAAACCGCATGGGCTCTTCGAATAGTCGAGGCGGAGACACCAATTTTATTAAGCGATGCGTCACCAAGGTTCGAGGCAGTGACCCGACGCCTGGATACCATCAGTCCCGATTCGCCTTTGCTCGATGCCTGGGCGATTGCAGCCCGAACATGGGGAGTTGCTCCGGTCGTAGACCAGGATGGCACTCCGTGTGGTTTGATCACCGGTACCAGTCTTTTTCGTCTGCTAAGCCGATTGATTGGGCCGAATCCAACTCGCCAGGAAGTCCACCTTACTGAGATTTTTAATATTCCGTGCCGAGAGGCATGCGACCTAAACGTGCCGGTGTTTCCCGCGAACAATAGGATCCGCGATTCTATTAATCGTATCCTGCGAGAGGAAGGCGATAACTTTTTTGTGGTTGATGAGAAAGGCCGGTACGTTGGAGTGTGCCGGCAACGCGATTTGCTTAATCCTCCACGTCTGCGAGTTATTCTTGTGGATCATAATGAACCACGCCAGGCAATTCCAAACTTGGAGGAGGCAGAGTTATTGGAAATATTGGATCATCATAGACTGGGTAATCCATCCACGCATGTCCCGATTAAATTTACCGTCGATATCGTTGGCAGCACCAGTACCCTTGTTTCTGAGCAAATCGAAGAAAGCGGTCTCAGCGCACCACCTGGATTGGCTGGAATGTTATTGGCAGGGCTTCTATCTGATACTCTTACGCTTAGTTCGCCTACTACAACTGATCGCGATAAAAAGGCTGCAGAACGACTTGCACGGTGGACTTTCGTCCGTGCAGGCCCACTAGCCGGGGAAACAATAAAATCGTTCGGTAAACAGATTTTGGATGCCAGCGCAGGGCTATCCACCCGAAAACCTGAGGAAATCGTGAACACAGACCTGAAATCGTATGAAGCGGGTGAGTACCGTTTTGCAATCGCCCAGGTTGAAGTGACCGATCTTGTCCAACTTACCGAGCATTTACCTAAACTGAAGATTGCTCTCACCGACTTAAAGAACAAACGTGGTCTTGATTTCGGAATGCTTATGGTAACGGACATTGTAAATGGTTCCAGCAGACTTGTGCTTACAGACGACCCACCACAATTGTCCGACTTACCGTATCCTCCACAAACAGACGGGACCCGGCTGGCTGAAGGTGTTGTATCACGTAAGAAGCAATTATTACCTGTCGTTCTCGGTTTACTGGAACGATAATCATTGATAAACAACAACGAGACATTCGACCAAAACCTTTATGAATTTAATTTATAAAGCTCTAACTGATCTTGAATCCTCACACCAACCCGCATCACTTTGTACGGTAGTGAGATCGAGCGGGTCTACACCCCGCCATGCTACCAGTAAAATGCTTGTCTTCCCGGATGCCCATATCATCGGCACTGTGGGTGGTGGCGAGTTGGAGAGCAGGGTAATCAAGGAAGCTCTGGCATCCATGATCGACGGAAAATCGCGCCTGCTGGAATACAGTATGTCCGATCCCGGCCGGGGTGATGTCGGAGTCTGTGGCGGTCAAGTGGAGGTGTTCGTGGAACCAATTTTTCCGGATCCAGTGCTGGTTATCATAGGCGGCGGTCATGTTGGTAAAGCGGTAGCCCATCTTGCTCACTGGCTGGGCTTCCGGGTGGCAGTTTCAGATGACCGGCCTGAATTTTGTACCAAGGAAGCGAATCCTGACGCCGATGAATTCTATAATTGCACTATTTCAGAATTACCTCTTCATCTAAAAATAACATCCCAAACGTTTATCGTATTAACCACCCGGGGCACAAATATTGACGTGCCGGGTTTACCCACACTTCTCGAAAGCCAGGCTGGATATATCGGTGTGATCGGATCACGCCGGCGGTGGTCTGAAACCATAAAAGGTCTTAATGAAATTGGTATCCCGGATGAACAATTAAAACGAGTATATTCCCCGATTGGATTGGGGATCGGAGCTGAAACGCCTGAAGAAATAGCGGTAAGTATTATGGCTGAAATATTAATGGTTCGAGGCGGCGGTTCTGGTAAAAAAATGAAGGACCCTCGCTGATGAAAAGGTCCTACTAGGGTTGGGTCAAAGAGTTCGATATCGATTTACGACCAAAGATAATACTTCTTTTTTTTGATTCTAACGTATATATTTCTGGAGTAGATATCTTGTAATCCAAACCTGCGAGGAAGTATAATCATCTTATCATTCGTGGCGACCTAAAGAAGGAGTAAAAAATGGCTCGAATCTTTGATGTTATCGAATATGCTAATGAAATGACGGACGAAATCGTCCATCGTTTCCCCGATAATACGACCATCGGCGATTACCGCATCGGTTCGAACGTTATTGTCCGTGACGGACAGACAGCGGTATTCTTCCGGGATGGCCAAGCTTTGGACATGTTCGGTCCGGGACGCCATGTCATCGCTACTGCCAACATCCCAAAACTAATCGATTTTATTGGCAAAGCGTTCAACGATCGAACCCCATTCCCTTGCGAAGTCTACTTCGTTTCGATGAAAGAATTCGCGAATCGCAAGTGGGGAACTCCTCAACCTATTATTGTCCGTAATCCAGGAATGGGTCTGGGTGTTGCGCTGCTCCAGGGCTTTGGCACTTACAGTTTCCAGATGAAGGATCCCCAACAATTTATTATCCAGATCGTTGGTAAACAAGCGGTCTTCATGATAGAGGCGATCGAAGAGCGATTGCGGACGGTATTGCTCTCAAAGCTCCAGGACACTCTCGGAGAGTGGGCTGCGAAGTATGCGGTTCCAGAGATGATCGGTAAAACCATCGAACTGGGAGGGTATGTCCGTTCTCTGGCTGAAGAAGATTTTAATGGGGTTGGCTTAACGCTCAAATCCTTCTACGTTGGAAACTTAAAACCTTCTGATAAATCTGCAGAGGAGCTTCGTGCAATGGGTATGCTCGACATGTCTACCTATACGCAGCTCCAGGCGGCAGATGCCATGCGCGATGCTGCTAACAACCAGGGCGGTGGTGCTGGCCTTACCGCAGGGATCGGCGCTGGAATGGGCATCGGCAATCTAATGGGGCAGGCATTGCAGGGTGGGATGCAATCCGGACAAAAGCAGCAAGCTCCAAGTGGTGACTCCCCTGCCAATGGAGCAATGCCCGACGTAATGACTCCATCCGAGGCGGCATCTTTCTTAAAAGTTTCCGAAGAAGATGTTATGGCCGCCATTAATGATGGAACATTGAAAGCAAAGAAATTAGGAAATGCCTATCGCATAAGCAAGGAAGCTCTGGGAGATTTCTTAAAAGGGTAATTTGGGAATTCAAGAATACAACAAAAAAGGAGCCCTACCTCGGGCTCCTTTTTTGTTAGGATAATTAATTCATCGATGACAAAACATCTGCAATCGCCTCGACTACATCTCCTGCCATAACTGATGCGCTTCCGCCTTGAACTTGAGCAGCAACCAGGCCTGCCTGCGCATGTACCCACGCGCCAAGTCGACCTGCATCATAAGCCTCCAGCCCCTGGGCTCTCAAGCCAACAATGATCCCAGCCAACACATCGCCTGTTCCGGCACGAGCCAGTGCTGGTGTGCCAATTGGAATTGTGGTCGAGCGTCCATCGGGGGAGGCAATGATTGTAAATGCACCCTTTAATATAACGATATGCCCCCACTTTTTGGCAAATTTACAAGCAATATTCTGCCTATCCTTCTGAATTTCTTCGATGGATAAACCTGTCAAGATCGCCATTTCACCCGGGTGAGGTGTCAGAATTGACAAGGGGGGAATTAACTTGAACCAATCGTTTATTTTTGCCAGCAGCTTCAATCCATCTGCATCAATCACAAGATTGGGAAGTACTTGCGCCTTCGCATTCGCTTTTTCCGTTGACCCAGATTGGACAAAACCCATCCGACCATGGGAAGGTTTCGAAGCAGTTACATCAAGTAGATTCTTGATGAATTCACGAGTTGTATCCTCCATTCCTAACCCGGGGCCAATTAATAGTGCATCACATTTGTCAAGATTGGAAAGTAAAACTTCAGCAGCACTACTCGCAATAACGCCAAGCTCCTGCGGGAGCAGAATCCAGGTGGCTTCGGGTAGCTGACCCGCAAGCGACATATGTAAAGCTGATGCCACCCCGAGCTCCACCAAACCTGTGCCAATCCGGTAAGCTGCCTTCCCGGCAAGCAGGGCTGCTCCCGTGTAATTAATCGAACCAGCTACGATTATCGCTGTCCCAAAGCTTCCCTTGTGAGAATCGGACGGGCGGTTGGGGATAAGCGATTTTGCGAGGAACTCGTCGGCTACTTCATCCTTGATGATCTTCCAGGATTTCAATTCTTCAAGGTTACCAATCTCCACTACCCGGATTTCACCTACAATGTCAAATGCTGGTAATTTTAACAATCCTTGTTTTACAGCCGCCATAGTAACTGTCGCATCGGCTGCCAAAGAAACATCTGCCATTTCCCCGCTATCACAATCTACACCAGAAGGACAGTCAACAGCAATGACCAATGGCGGCCAGTCAAGCGATACTATGATCTTGTTTACAGCTTCCAGTACTTTTCCGATATCTGCTTTCAACGGCAGCTTAAAACCCGTGCCAAGAACCCCATCCAGAATAACATCAGCCGTCTCAATGAAGGCAGAGAGCTGTTGAAATTCAAGATCTTTCTCGGCAGAATATATCTCCCCATCCGCTTCTTCTAGTCTCTTTACCAGGGGATCAGCCCCCACTTTTCGTTTAACTAGATATGCGCGTGCCTTCCAGCCTTTCTCAGCCAGGTGGGCGAGAGCAACCAGGGTATCACCGCCGTTATTTCCCGGACCCACCAAACCCAGCACCTGTATATCTTCGTCATCATCGCGAGTGTAAGACAACTGGAGCACTTCCCGCGATAGGTTGTGACCTGCATTTTCCATCATCATGGGATAAGTCAAGCCACTTGCATCCGCTTCTTCTTCGATGGCTTTCATTCCCGATACGGTTACCAGCTTCATATGACAGCCTCGTTCTCCTTTGATTATTTATTGTACCAGAAAGACATACGCAATATTTTATTGTATAAGTAAAGGAATAATCTTACAACTGGATTTGCTTTTTCCAGATCTCCTCTGCCCTGCAAGCTCATGCTTATTTGTTGGACAGTTATATTTAACAACTAGCCTATCGGACGCATTTGAGTTATAAGCAATTTTTACAAACCTCTTGCAATAATTCCTAAGTTAGTCTATCCTTAGGATACCAAAGGAGACAGGCATACTATCCTGACCTCCATCATCAGAAACGGCCGAATTGTTCTTGATAAGGAGAGAGATAATGAAAAAGTTTACATTTGCTTTTTGTGTCGTGGTCATTGCCAGCTTGCTTTTGACGGCTTGTGGCGCTAAAACCACATCTTCGGGAACTGGAACTCACCTAGCCGGGTTACCCGATCTCGCTGGCAAGACAATCACGGTTGCTGTTGAAAACGCCTACCCGCCGTTCAACAGCATCGACTCGACTACGAACCAGGGTGTTGGCTGGGATTATGATACGGTCCGTGAAATTTGCAAGCGAATAAACTGCGTGCCTGAGTTCAAACAGGCTGCCTGGGATGGTATCTTCCCGGCAATGCAAGCAGGTGAATATGATATGCTGGCCGATGGCGTGACTTTCAAAATGGGGCGCGCTTTTGCTGTGGATTTCTCGATCCCCTATACTGTTGTAGCTCAACAACTTTTAGTTAGAGCAGATGATACGCATACGCTCGATCAATTCGTATCTGATGCGAACTTAAAAGTTGGCTCGCAAATAGGGACTACAAACTATATTGCCGCCAAAGAAACCTTCCCCAACAAAGAGATCCAAACTTATTCGGATTTTGGGGCAGCGGTTCTGGCATTACTCGCCGGAGATATTGACGGCGTCGTTCTGGATGATTCTGTCGCCTGGGGTTTCATGCAAGAAAATGTCGGGAAATTGAAGGTTGCAGCCGATGTAAAAACCGGTGACTTGCTTTCTCTGGTTTTCCCGCCCAACAGTTCCCTTCTTGGTCCAGTTAATGCAGCATTGCGCTCGATGCATGATGATGGCACACTTGCAACTTTAAACAAGAAATGGAACCTCGCCGATCCAGGTGCTACAGAACTTAAATAACAACATACAATTCCGTTTCTGATGCCGGCAGGATGGGGCTCAAGTCCCATCCTGCCATCTACATATATATTCGCAGGAGCTATTTATCATGGAACTCACAGAGCCTCGTAAACGTCCTGGATTGCTTCCCGATGGATTACAAGTATCAAAATGGCCGTGGTGGGCGATCGTACTTGGCCTGGCCGGAATAGCTCTTGTTTTCTTGATCGTCGCTTCACAGAACTACCATGACACATTTCTCTACTTGATCCAGGGGATTATCACGACCCTCCGGATCACATTCTTTTCGTTTTTACTGGCAACCCTTCTCGGTCTACCGACCGGTTTGGCACGTATCTCGAAGAATGTCTTCTTGCACAATTTATCCACCTTATACGTGGAGATCGCACGCGGCATTCCACTACTAGTGCTTATTATTTATATCGCTTACGGTCTTTTTCCCATCTTCGTACAGATAATTAACGGGCTGGGTTCCTGGGGAGCCTCCTTATTACCAGCCAGCGGATTTTTTCAATCAATGACCATATTTAGCATCCGGGATGTCACCCAGGAAGGTCGGGCGATCATCGCCCTGGGAATAGGATATGGTGCATTCGAGGCGGAAGTGTTCCGTGCTGGCATCCAGTCAATAAGCAAGGGTCAAATGGAGGCAGCCAAATCCCTGGGCATGAACTATTTCCAAGCAATGCGGTTCATTGTTCTACCGCAGGCGATCCGGCGTGTATTGCCTCCCCTGGGGAATGATTTCATTGCTTGCTTGAAGGATTTGTCGCTTGTGAGCGTCGTAGCGGTCAACGAACTGACACAGATGGGACGCTTGCGGACTGCAAGCACTTTCCGTGCGATGGAAACCTATAACGTAGTTGCTTTTCTTTACCTTTCCATGACTTTAATTCTTTCGACAGCTGTCCGTTGGCTCGAAAATCATATGAAAATAGAAGAGTAATGTATATTATAAAAACCGCCAATTGGCGGTTTTTATTCGTATGCGCTGGGGGGGACTTGAACCCCCACGCCTCGCGGCACATGGCCCTCAACCATGCCTGTCTGCCAATTCCAGCACCAGCGCTTGAGCAGGTCGTATTATAATCGTCTTCATTGACCTGTCAAGCAGCTTCAATTTAATTATCGAGGAGAGGGTATGGCCCGTATTGTAGTCGACGCAATGGGGAGTGACGATTTTCCACTTCCCGACGTTACGGGCGGTGTGATGGCCGCGCGTGAGTATGGCGTTGAAATAATCTTCGTTGGCGATGAAACGAAGATCAGACCAGTGCTGGATGCTCAGAATCCAGTTGGACTTCCCATCAGAATTGTCCATGCCCCAGAGATGTTGACGATGGAAGACAAAGGCATGGCACTTGTGCTCAAAGCCAGGCGACCAAAATCTGGAAATTCCATGGCAGTAGGAATGGACCTGGTTAAAAATGGTGAGGCTGACGCATTTGTAACTGCGGGAAATACCGGTGCCGCTTCGGTTACTGCCTACTTCCGTCTCGGCACAATACCCGGTGTCGATAGACCTGGCTTGACACCAGTTTTCCCAACGGCAAAGGGTTCATGTGTCGTAATTGACATCGGAGCAAACCCGGATTGTAAACCAGAGAATTTACTCCAGTTTGGCATCATGGGCAGCATCTATGCGGAAAAAGTTCGTGGCGTGATTAATCCCAAAGTTGGGTTGCTTGCCAATGGAGAAGAAGCCGGCAAGGGAAATGATCTAATTAAACACACTTATCCACTCCTGGCGTCATCTGGTTTAAATTTTTACGGTAATATTGAAGGCAAGGAATTAATCGGCGGGGTAGTTGACGTAGCTGTCACAGACGGATTTACGGGTAATATTATGCTTAAATCCTCGGAAGCCGTCGCAAAAATGCTGGTCGATAAGATCAAGGAAGCCATAAAACATGGCGATATCATGGTAAAGTTGGGAGGCTTGCTCATAAAACCGGCAATGAATGGTATAAAGAAATTGATGGATCCATCGGAGGAGGGTGCCGCACCACTGTTGGGAGTCAATGGCCTCGTTTTCATTGGACACGGTCGATCGGATGCCAATGCGATAAAGAATGCCGTACGCGTGGCTAAAAATGCCGTGGAGGCAGATGTTTTACATTCGATTCAATCAGCAATTGAACAATCATTCAAGAATTAGAGGATAATATGATCGTCGTCACGAATACAAAATTGATCAAGCGGAATTCAAAAATCGGCCAATTTACAAGCATAGGCGCACTGGTAGTCTTGGGTATCGGTCTCTATATTTCCTTTACGAGTCCCAGTAATTTTGTTTATTCCCTCGGAGCCTTATTACTAGGATTCTTTCTTTCGCAAATCGGAATGTATTATGGTAACCGTTGGGGACGGAGTCCAAGACCGGACGAGCTGATTGATAGGAGTCTTAAAGGGCTTGGACGCGAATACAGCGTTTATCACTATGTGACCCCGTCAGCACATCTCCTTGTCGGTCCCGCGGGTATATGGACTCTGCTCCCTTATTTTCAATCGGGTTCCATCACCTATCTTAAAAACCGCTGGCGGTCAAAAGGCGGGGGTTTCATTCAGGGATATTTGCGAATTTTCGGACAGGAAAATCTTGGACGCCCGGATGTTGAATCCAAGGTCGAAATCGATTCTGCCAATCATTATCTAACGCGGATTCTCCCGGAGGGGACTATCATCCCGGAGATAAAGGCATTGTTAATTTTTACCAACCCAAAGGTGGAATTGAATGCAGACGGTTCGCCCACCCCGGCCGTTATCACGGATCAGGTGAAAGATTTCATGAGAGACAAGAGCAAGACAAACCCTCTTTCTGTTGATATGTTGGCTCTCGTCCGTCAAGTCCTTCCACGTCCAGAAAAAGAAGAATAATTTCTTTTGATAAATAGATTATTACTGCCAGCGATTTATAGCGGGTTGCTGGCAGTAATATTATTGATTTTTATTTATGTTACACTTGTTTTATGAAATCCATCGTTGCCCTTGACATCGAAACAACCGGCCTTGATCCGTCAACTGATTCTATTTTAGAGATTGGTGCAGTTAAGTTTGGCGAGAATCGCAACGAGCGGGAATATTCGACGCTGGTTAATCCGGGCAGACATATACCGGAGTTCATTACTGGTCTTACGGGTATAAGTGATGAAATGGTTCGGCAAGCACCGACCATCAAGGATGTTTTGGGGGATTTGGCCGCTTTTATTGGCGATGACCCCATCCTCGGACATAACATTCAATTTGATTTATCATTTTTTAGGAAATATAAATTATTTGAATTGAATGAAATTATTGATACCTACGAGCTCGCTGCTGTGCTCATGCCTTCAGCCAGTCGCTATAACCTTGGCGCCGTCGGACAACAACTGGGAATACCTTTGCAGGCTACGCATCGGGCTCTCGATGATGCACGGGTCACGGCTGCAGCCTATCAGAAACTGTTTGCCCGTGCCGCCGAACTTCCATTAGACATATTAACCGAGATCGTCCATCACAGTGAACCGATCCAATGGGATGGTGGTTGGGCATTTTCTCAGGCACTACATTCACGAGCCAAAGAGAGCACCCAAACGAAAGTTCGACGTGCTCGTAAGGATAAGCCCACATTTTTTTTGCCTGCCGATGACAAAAGAGGAGGCTCCACCCCACAGATTCCCGCCGAGCCGGTTCCCATAGATCCCGAGGAGGCAGCTTCTGTCCTGGAATACGGGGGGCCTTTCTCTAAATACTTCGAATCATATGAGTACCGTCCTGAACAGGTTGAGATGCTCCGTGCGGTTGCCAAGGCATTATCATCCGGGCAGCATCTTATGGTAGAGGCGGGTACGGGTGTAGGCAAATCCTTTGCATACCTTGTCCCAGCAGCATACTTCGCATTACAGAACAATACCAGGGTCTTGATCTCCACCAATACGATTAACTTGCAGGACCAACTCGTTAACAAGGATATTCCCGATCTTTGTGCTGCCCTTGGATTGGATATACGGGCGGCGGTTTTGAAGGGTAGGTCCAACTATTTGTGCCCGCGCCGCCTGGAACTGCTCCGGCATCGTGGGCCATCCACAGTAGACGAAATGCGCGTGCTCGCCAAGGTACTCGTCTGGCTGCTTAACGACAAAAGCGGTGACAGAACTGGAATAAACCTGACAGGACCATCAGAGCGTGATGTTTGGGTACATATTTCAGCCGAAGATGACGCTTGTACCAACGAGACGTGCCTGGAAAGAACCGGTGGTGCTTGTCCGTTCTTTCGTGCCAAGCAAGCTTCGCAGAATGCCAATCTATTGATCGTAAATCATGCTCTTTTACTAACCGATGTCGCATCCGGTAATCGTGTGCTGCCCGAATACGAATATGTCATAATCGATGAGGGTCACCATCTCGAAGCAGCGACTACTGATGCGCTCTCTTTTCGTCTGACACGCTTCGATCTCGAGCGATTAATTCGTGAAGGTGGAGGCTCAAGTTCCGGATTATTGGGATTCCTTTTAGCCTCTGTTCGTGATCAGATAAAACCTTCGGACCTGGCATTATTATCGCAAAAGGTGGAGCGTGCCACTGATCTTCTTTACCGTATCCAGGAACAGGCGCGCATCTTTTTTGAGGCCCTGGCTGAATTCATTGCTTACCAGCGGGAAGGTCAACCAGTCAATACTTATGCATTTCAGGAAAGAATTCTCCCAGCAACACGTACACAGCCCGGTTGGGATAATGTGGAGATCACCTGGAGTGCTGCCAGTGATACGTTAGCCTTGTTATTAACTGTTTTGGGAGAAATTCAAAAAGGCGCATCTGAATTATATTCAGATGGTGTGGAATCCCTGGAATATGTTATCAGTAATTTAGGCAACCTTTATCGACGCTTATCCGAAGCGGAAAACATGCTTGGTTCATTAATCTTCGAACCCGCCAGTGATTATGTCTACTGGGTGGAACTCAACCCCAACAATGATCGGATTGCGTTGAATGCCTCACCAATCCGGGTGGGAAATCTCGTCGAGAAATACCTCTGGCATGAAAAACGCAGCGTAATACTTACTTCCGCAACCCTAACAACTCACAATGAATTTGGTTATCTTCGTAATACACTTTCAGCAGACGAAGCGGATGAACTCGCTCTTGGTTCTCCGTTCGATTATGAGAGTGCAGCATTATTGTATATAGCGAATGATATCTCCGAGCCGAATTCACCCGATTACCAACGGCAATTGGACCGTACCATAGTTCAACTATGCAAAGCCAGTAATGGACGCGCCCTGGTACTTTTCACTTCATACGCCCAATTAAAACGAACATCCAAGAATATCGCAGGTCCGCTGGCAGTCGAGGATATCGTGATATACGAGCAAGGAGAAGGTGCTTCACCGAACGCGCTGCTTGAATCATTCAAGAGCTCCGATCGGGCAGTCCTGCTCGGAACCCGCTCCTTCTGGGAAGGTGTAGATATACCGGGTGAAGCTTTATCCGTGCTTGTTATTGTAAAATTGCCATTTGCAGTTCCATCGGATCCACTTGTTGCTGCACGAGGCGAGATGTATGAAGATCCCTTTAATGAATACCACCTGCCGGAAGCCATATTGCGTTTTCGCCAGGGGTTTGGTCGTTTGATACGGACACAGTCAGACCGCGGTGTCGTTGCCGTCCTTGATCGAAGAATCCTGACAAAGGCATACGGTAAAGCTTTTATCGAATCGCTTCCCCAGTGCACTCTCCGGATTGGATCGCTAATGGACCTTCCGCGCGCTGCTGAAAAATGGCTGGGAGTATAATCCATTAATGGAGCAAGTTTATGGATGAAATTAAATATGAAAAAATAGTAGAAGTGGTTGGTCGCCTGGAAGCCGACGTAATCGAAAGTTTCCTGGAAGCGGAAGGGATAGATGTTGAATTAATCCAGGAATCTATTGGACACTCCTCATACGCCGTCGCAGTTGACGGGCTCGGGCGAGTCCAAATTTTTGTCCCCAAGGATAAGGCCGACGAAGCACGTGAATGGCTAAAGGTTTATCGGGAAGGAATAGACAAAGAAGAAAATAAATAATTCTTACTTAAGGGCTGAAGCCGTATCCAGAGAAAAAGACCCCATATTCAAAGGTTTCGAGAATCTAGTTGTGTAATACCAGGTTACTTTAGTTGATATTTTCCCCAGGAAATATATCGAAAATAATACTCGTGTTCGACAAGACCAAGAGTCTTTTATTTATGCATTGAACTTATTTCTGTCGATTCAGATATATTTTATATCCGTAATACGCGCCGAGGCATAACACTGCTGCAACCACAAAAATTAACCACCCGGAGGTCAGTGCTGCGCCTAAAATACTAAAAGAAGAACCGCCAGCCGCTGAATTGAGCATCCAGAACAATGTCATGAAAACGGCAAATACTGTAGCAAATACAACGATCGTCCAGGTTGCCATTCTTTTGAGCTTGGTCGAGTTATCTTTCACAGGAGCCTCCTAATTAGAATAATCATACTTTATTGTAGCCGTTAATACTTAATTCTGAATTTACAGTTCCCTTACTTTCTCAACGAGCACCCAAATATCGGAATCATTATGAAAAACACTCATTTTTGCATTTAGGTTCAAAAATGACTGGGAAATTTCGCTATCATCAATAAAATGGCTCCTCATCAGGAGTATTTTCTCCAAAAGTGCCATCACTTTAATTGATACCAAGTGAATATCAGGCTCGATAACCATGAGGCGCCCTCCTGGAAGTAATACTCGCCATAATTCACTTAGTGCTTTGGGTTGATCATATACATGGTGTAATGCATCAACAATAATTATTCGGTCAATTGAATCCGAAGGTAACGGTAAATTCTCCACTTGTCCGCAGATACTATTGAGCCTCTTGGATTTGGCGTATCTCAACATGGAAAGGGATGTATCGGCCACAACCACACCTTTTACCATTTCTTTCAGTGTGGCAGATATACGCCCGGTACCCCCGCCGGCATCAAGCAAAATTCCACCCATTGGCAAATCCAGAATGTCAAGTAATTCTTTGCTTGGAATAAACTTACCGATCTTATTATAAAGACCGGCAATAAGGGAAAAGTGATCGATCGCCACTACGGACCTGTCGTTATGTAATCCTGAATCCCCGCATATGTTGTCGGGCCAACACCGGGTACTTTTTGAATATCTTGAACAAATTGAAAAGGACCGTTCTGGTTGCGAAAATCGACGATTGCCTGGGCGGTTGTCGGACCTATTCCGGGTAATGCATCCAATTCCAAAACCGAAGCGGTGTTGATATTAACTCTGCCGGCATTAATGTGATTGGTACTGATTACGCCGGGCACATCGATCTGCTGCCCATCGATTAGAAGAGAGGCCAGGTTTATCTGATCTTTTTCTGCTCCTGGAATAAAGCCTCCCGCCGCCTGGATTGCTGCAGCCACCCGGCTGCCAGCCGGGAGGGTATACACTCCTGGCGAAGCCACGGCTCCACTAACAAATACGGTTAGCTGACCCAATGTGGGAGTAGGTAATAGAACTACTGCTTCCCCTCTAGGTCGGGAAGCTGCCAACCAAAGGACACCCGCTGCGATCAGACCGATAAAAATGCCAATTACGATATTAAGGAACGATTTCATTATTGATCCTTCGTGCTTAAATATCCAGCTTCATAACCAGGAGTCGATCATTAGCATTTGCTGTTCGATTCAATATTCTCTCTGCCTGACTAATATGTCGAAAATAGGGTGGCATCTCGTTATATACCGCCGCTTTGAACCCAAATTTTTGATACATTGGTCCCAACCTCGTACGACACATCAAGAACAGAGGCCTTTTTGACTCCTGCAAAAGTAAAGTTCCGATAATCTTGCGGGCAATTCCACGACCGCGCACGTTTTCCCTGACTGCTATCGATGCTAGTTCCAGCGAACCATCACGATGCTTTTTAATTTGACCACTTCCCAACAGCAAGCCCTCGACAGTCTCGACAATAATAAAATGCCGCCAACTCAATCCAATCGGGTTGATCCGAACATCATGAATTAAAGCGCAAATCGCTGATATATCATTCTTCACAGCGGGACGAACAACATATTCATCCAAGGAGACCTGCCGCTACGATGATCGTAAAGGAGGCAACGAACCAATGAATTAACAATGGATAGATAAACGACCTGGTTCGCCATGCCACCCAGCCAAATGCAAATCCGCCAAAAATTGTAGACAGTGTTTCAATTTCAGGCTTCCCGAGGTGTGCCAAAGCGAACGGGACCGCTTGCAACCATATAGCTTCTGGTCCAAATTTCTGAGCGTACCCAAATAGCAACCAACCCCTAAATAAAAACTCCCAACCGAATAGATCCAGCAAGGTGCTAAATGGAAGACCGGATACCATTGGTTTGTAGTAATTTTGCATAGCCACGTTACCACGGCTAACCAACCATAAGATTGGAGTAATAAGAATTATACCGAGCAAAGTAAGTAAAAGTCCAATTTTCCAATCACCCAAACCAAATCCAAAATCTCCTGGTTTTTGTTTAAAAACTAAAATAATGATGACCATTGGCACGATAAAATAGAGAAATGTTCGATCGAGGATCTTTACTGAAAGTCCCGTTATGTCCCAAGCAGGAATTATTTTTGTCCACGGAACAAGTGGATAGTGATAATAATCCAACATTAATAGAATAGTGCTAACGATGGTCAGTAAGGCGACTTTCCAATCAAGTAATAATCGGTTACCAGGAAGCTTTTTCAAAATATATCCTAGTAAGAAAAATATGTCTGGTTTCCATTAGCGCCCAGTAATAATTGAAGCTTATCTGCATCCCGTAGGAGTTCAAATCCCCAGTTCGCTATCAATAGCCCTACCACGCATAATGATAAGATGATAAAAACCTTGCCCATTTTGGTTTGCCAACGAAAAACGAGAGCACGCCATCCTCCTGTCCAGAAAAATGCCGAAAAAATAGCCAGCAACGGGACTAAAGTAAGGTGGAATCGATCCTCAGCGATTATCAATAGGTGAGGTGAGATATATCCAATTAGGAAAAGAACCAAGAGCGATGATCCAGGATCCCATTTAATTATATCCAATCCCATAATACCTGATAAACACACGAATATAAATGGAACACAGAAGATAATGGCGAAAATAATTAACAACGGTTGTGGGATATATCCAAAATAATTATTGGAGTAAAAATACGTCAAGGCACGACGTTCAAGCCCGAAAAAGTACCCCGCCCGGCGGACAATTAAATATGGAACACGTGCCGGATCTTCTTTCATAAAACCCAAAGCTTGCTCGATACCAATCTTTTCTCGTTGACTGTCATTCACTATCGTCATTAAATTGAGGGATTGTGGGTATTCGAACGTCCCGGTTCCGGTTGGATAATAACCCACATAAAGGTCATAGCCAAGTGCCGTTTCAATTCCAGTTAATCGATGATATAAAATCGAATTTCGAACAATCCAAGGTGCAACCACAAAACCAATTGCAGTTAATAACACCATTGCGAAAATTCGTTCTTTGAGAAAATACCACACCCAAAATACTGCCATTGCTGCAAATATGCTTGCGACAGATCGTGTCAGGCAGGTCAACCCGATAAGAATCCCTGCGAATACCATCCAACTGACTTTCTTCCACAAGACCGGATCATTTTTGATCGACTCCCCCGCCCTGATCAAAATGAATAATGAACCAAGTACTAAAATAAAAAAAAGATTCTCGGTCGCAAGTGAAAGGGGGTAAATAACAAGCAACGGGTATAAAGTGACTATCCAGGCAGCAATTTTACCTCTTCGTTCTGCAGCTAAAAATGAGGCATCCGATCGTGCTGGTATTAGCTTTAGAGCCAAGGCATAGGTTAATGGAGCGAGACCTGCCGACATAATCGCCTGAAATAATCGGGCAGTAAAAAATCGATTGGCACCCACTCCAAAAAGAATATAAATAACTGCCAGGAATGTAGGGTAAAGAGGTGGTCGAAATGAGGTCAAGACTCCCCGGGGGTCGTATTCAACGGATTTCAAGTCAAGATTCAGGTATGGCAGAACCGTTGGTAAATCTGTTTGTGCATACCAGCGGTACCCATTTCCAGAAGCAATCGACCTAGCCAGCATATCATACTGGAACATGTCATCCAATCCAATTCCCAGGTTGCGCATGACCAACACTGGAATTAAACGTAATATTAAGGCGATAAAAAATATGCGCAATGGAAAGGATTTTAATGATCTTAACCAACCCATATTATTATCCGAATTTTGTAATTACAAAATTATCATAATTAATTAGATGGCTATGCGCTATTGTTACTGTTTATAATCTGATTATTCGGATCGATCAGTCGTATGAAACTTTTACTGCCGCTCGAAAATTTGCGAATGCAGAGACCATGTCTTGCGCAGTAAACTCGACGGTTAAACTACCATTTGATGTTATTCCTGGAAGACGCAATGCCCTCTCGGCAAATTGAGGTTGTCGGAATTCAATAGTCAAATTCACTGGCCTTGGAATAATATATGGCTTGGGGGCACTCCCATCGATAATCCTTAAGACTGCTCTCCGGGCTTTTTCGTGAATTAACGGTAAAGTAATGCTTGTTGGTAAACATTCAGCTGAAAAATATCCTGTCGATTGTTTGACCACAGATGTTTCCAGAGGACCGAGTAATTCTTGAGCTTGAGCACAAGTTGTCTGATCACCAGACACCATGATGACCGGAACGCTAAACTGTCCAGCAACAGCCGCATTCAATCCATATTCACCAATTAAAATACCATTCAGCCAAATATTGGCAACCTGACCACTAGACCAGGTGTGTGCTAGCACCGCATTCTCGCTTCCGCTCCGTGCATGATAACCAATGAAGATAACGCCAGCAATCGTGGCATCCAAGCCCTGGACCATCGAAAGTGGAGAATCACCGCCAGAATTTAACCTTGCCCGCTGATCCAATTCTTCGATAAGAATATTCGTTCCGAGATCGTGACCATCAGCAACAACAAATTCGCTAGCCCCAGCCTCTGCTGCACCGTCAATTGCGGTATTAACTTCTTCGGTCATGATCCGACGAAAGCGTAAGTACTCAAGTTGCTTCGGATCCACTTCTTCCCAGCGCGTGACACCGGATACTCCTTCCATATCTGCTGCAATCAAGATTTTCATAAATACTCCTAATAATAACGATATGTTTCGGGCGGTCAAACCCGATCGAATTTTAACGGATTGCGACTTCACGCAAGGATAATATTATTTACTGGCGACAATAAACATTTGACCGCCAAAAACCTTCCAAAGAAATGGTAAATGTAAATACATTTTTAATAGGAATATTGATTTAGGTAAATCACTTTGTGTGGTGAACGGCAGGAAACGCGGTACATTTATTTTGATCTTAAAACCAATCATGCCCAGTACTTCTTCCATGCTGTGATGATCAAGGGCAGAAATGTGATCAAAGAACATAAAGTAATCTTTATAACAATAACGAAAATTGGGTTGTAAGACTACGATTTGTCCACCCGGTACAAGAATCCGAAGGATTTCGGTAAGTGTCGCAATAATATCGGAATGCGATAAGTGCTCGAAATAATTACTTGCGAACACTCGATCCACTGTACTGGAACCAATTATCGACAAATCCACAGAGTTAGTGGGAACAACCAGGACGTTTGAATCCGCATATTTGATGGTATCGGGGTTGATATCAACTGCAATTTTTTTTGCCGCTTGAATGGAATTTATAAATTCACAATATCCAGCTCCAATTTCTGCGACGGTACACTCCGGCGGAAAAAATGATTGTAAGTATTCTTTGCATAACACCGACCACATTTTCCTCCGGAAGGCTTGTTGCCCATTAAAACGCTTCTGATACATCGTCTTTAGATCCATTTCGCTCATATGGAATTTCTCCTCAAGTAGGTTGTTTCAAAGGCGTAGCGATACCATTTAAAATAGGCGGCAACCCACTCATAAATTCTAAACCTGCTTTGACCTGATTTTCGTTCTTGCCATTGTGCAGGCAATTCGGCAATTTTCCAACCTAAGCGATGACATTTTACAAGAAGCTCGATACTATAGGTAAACCCCTGATTTGATTCAAGCTGAACCTTATCTAAAAGCCGACGAGAAAACAATCGAAAACCGTTCGTCGCATCATGGACCGGGACACGCGCGAGATAATGCATGCTCCAGGATGATAGCCTTACAAGGAAATTCTTTAGCCAGGGGCAGCCCACGAATGATCCTCCCTGTACAAAACGACTCGGGACAACCACTTGATAGCCTTCTTGAAAACTGCTAACCATTTGGTCGATAAGCCCGGCATTATAGGCGTCATCAGCCATATAAGTGATAACCGCATCCGCTTTGCTCTTTCCGAACCCACTACGAACCGCTCCGTGAGCTCCCTGATATTTATTTTTAACAAATACAATGTTTTCTTTATTGAATTCAGATTCTCTCAAGACCGACAAAGTACGATCCCCTTCAAAGTCATAACAGATCAAAATCTGAATGTTTGTCTTTACCTGTGATTTTATCGCTTTCAAAACAGGTAGAATATTTTCTCCTTCATCATATACAGGAATGATAATATCTATCGTGGGGTTTATCAATTTATATTCCACCAAGAGTGATCTGCTGTTTTATCCAGGGAATAATTTCTTCCAAAGCAGTATCTAGATCAGTGTGAGTCGAAAAATTTAATAAATCTTCCGCTTTCTTAACACTGGGAACCCTCTTTTGCACATCATACTTGTATGGTGCGTCCGACACGAATGTAAATGGAGTACTACCGTTCACTTTTATCCAAATGAGCTTGGCTAACTCAAGAACTGTGGTCGAGACATCTGTTGAAAGATTGAAGTCTTGATTGACAGCAATTTCAGTTTCTACACACAACCTGATACCTTCAGCCAGATCGCCCCCATACGTATAATGTCGAATTTGATTTCCAGAGCCTAAAATGTGTAAGGGGTTCTGACCCTTCACGATCTTTTGGACAAGATCCGGTACGACATGACTCATGGCTAATTTTATATTTCCAGATAATATTTCATTGTCACATAGTGCGCGCTTTTCGCCAATCCCTATGCAATTAAATGGACGGATGATTGTATAAGGCAATTGATATTGTTCCCAGGCTCCTTTGGCATAATATTCGCAAGCTAATTTTTGAAATCCGTAGGTTGACAATGGGGGCGGACACCGCAGTTGTTCGCCTTCGGGTGTTGGAAACACATCAGTCGATTCATATACCATGGAAGATGATATAACATTTATTTTCTTTAGTCTTCCTTTTTTATACCCCCATATTGCTGCATCGAAAGTTGAAGCCATTATGCGTTCATTTTCAGCTAATAAATCATACGCATATTCGTGAAAAAGGGAAATTCCCCCAATGATCGCAGCCAACGCGATAATCTGGTCGCAATCCCGCACAAGTTCTTTAAGTAGGCTTGTATCCTTGGCATCGCCTTCAACGAATTTGTAAAGAGGATCATTATCGTATGATTTGGTAATTTTTCCATACTTGGAATAATTGTCCAAACCAATAACCTGGTGTCCATGCATTAATAATTCCTCGACCAGATATCCAGCGATAAAACCCGCCGACCCCGTTATTAGTATTTTCATTTGTATTCCATTCCAATCACGCAATCCGCGTTCCCATGCCAAGGTAACCCCAAATGTCCAGAACTTTCTTTCCTTTCGTATCGATGCCCTTATACTGGCTGTGCGGTACACATAGGACAAGAATATCACTTTTGTCAATTACTTCATTCAGAGGCACCAGCTCGGGATCGTTTAGCACAAACGGGTCGGTTGTCAACACATTCTTGGCCTTAAAGCGCAGTAGTTTTTTCATTTTATAACTAAGTGACGACCGAATATCATCATTATCGGGCTTAAACGCCATCCCTAACAATCCGATCGTTTCGTTTTTCAAATCCCATATCTTTTCCATACAATCAATAATATAAAGTACCAGACCTTCATTAACATTCATGGCTGCCTGGCCTAAAAGAAAACCGTTCTTTGAGAATGAATTCAATTGCATGGTGTCTTTGAATAAGCAAGGTCCTGCAGAAAAACCTGCACCCGTCAGACCTTCTAGTCGCGGGTAATTATATTTAACTGCTGCTAATATTCTTTCATAATCCAAACCGGCTGAATTGCATATCATATAAAATTGATTGGCTATTGCGAAGAGAATATACCGATAGGCATTTGAAAATAATTTTGCAAATTCGGCTTCCATCGGTGAAAGGCGGACAATTTCCACACCTATAAATTCAAAGAATTTTACCGCAGCCTCTTCAGCTTCAACGGTAACGCCGCTTACAATTTGAGGTAGATCCAGGATTTCAGCAATTGCCTGCCCCTGAACCACACGTTCAGGACAGAATGAGATGAGAGGCATCAATCCTTTGGATTTCAAGAAATTAGCCAACCACATGGTTGTTCCGGGGTATACAGTTGATCGTAAGATCACAAGCTGATCTTTTTTTATAAATGGTAATAACGTTATAAACACATCCTGGATCATATCGAATTCGGGATTTGTGAATTCATCTACCGGCGTGCCTATCGTAATGACAAGGGTGCTAGCTAAAGCTATAATTTCCGGCTCGCAGGAGAGTGAAAGTTTTTTCTTTGATAGTACTTCTGCAAGAATGGAATCGGCGCCTTCTTCCATGAAAGGAGCCCTACCATTTGCTATATCTTCCAGAGCCGGTCGATTAATATCATAGACCGCAACATTCAACCCCTTTTGAGCCGATACAAGTGCAAAAGGCAAACCAATATGACCGGCCCCACCAATGACGCACAGATCATATTGAAAATCCGCCATATCACATCTCCCTAAGCAATCAATAGACTGGAATTGCTGAAATTGGACCTAACTACGATATGTTAATTGTACATGTATTCGAATTCCTTGGTTTCTTTATTACGAGTGATATATAAAGTTTGAAACTGCCTCTAGCTTTAGGAATACAGATATCAACCAACCATAAATAGGTTTGTATCAGGCATGCTATAATTCTTTTCAGGCACTCATAAAAATACAACCGGGATATGATGAGCACATCTAAACTTCCCAGAAAGCTTCGGTGGCAACAGTTTATTTGGCTTCTCGCCTTAATTGGATTTGTATCAATGATTATAGGAATGATACAAATATCCAGACTGGAACCACCATCGTCGCCACCAACCGAATTTGGTCAATGGCTCAACGATACCCTTCACTTTGAACTCCCCAGCATTGATAATGTTCTCTTTGGACTGCCAATTCTAGTATTAGGAATTATCCTTTTGGCGGTGGCATTCATAGATAAAAGGATTCTTCCTGAAGAGAAATATTTTAGTGGGGGAAAATCCTTCGGATTTCGATTTGTATCAATTAATTGGTTGTGGGTTATCGTTGCCCTGAGTATCTTTCTAATTACCCTTTGGTCGCTTGCTAAGAGAGATTATTCAGCGTGGATGATTGCCGGTGTTTTAATTAGTTTGCTTATCATTCTCACAATAATCGCTGCATGGGATCATAAAAGGGGGATCAATCTTTCACCTAATCTCACTCGGACCGATATTCTGTGGATCCTCGGATTATTTTTTGTCGGGATAGTAATTGGCGTTTACCGCCTCCAGGCAGTACCTGATTCCCTCATTGGGGATGATGGAAGTTTTTGGACCGCAGCCCGGGATATCGCCAAAGGATCTTTTCGACCACCGATTTTTGGTGTAGGTGTTTTTACTTTTCCCATTTTTAGTTCATATATTCAAGCCTGGTTTCTTGACGTTTTTGGAATAACCCTCTGGGGTTGGCGGATGAGTTCAGTCCTTTCGGGGTTACTCACGATTTTTCCGCTGTATTTATTTGCAAAGGAAGCGTTCAACCGCAAGATCGCGATCACCTCATGCCTGGCTTTGATTTTCAGCCCATATTTCCTTGCCTTTTCACGCCTGGGGTACATCAGTATCCAGTCACTCTTTATAACTACATTGGCTTTATATTGGTTGTACATCGGATTAAATCGAGACAGTCATCTTTACCTTTTCCTGGCAGGTTGTGCGGCGGGGATGGGTTTTTATACTTTTTTTGCGGCCCGCATCGCCCTTTTTATAGGTGTCGCATTCATTGGGCTGATGTGGATTGGGAGGAAAATTACTTTTCGAAAGGCATTATTTGCGTTGGGACTGGTTCTCCTTGGAGCATTTATATGCGCAGGTCCATACTTAAGTTATGGTCTGACGCATGATGCCGGGGGGATGAGCTATAAAATATTTGAAAGCTTGTTCTTTAATACATTTAATGGTGGGTTATTTTATTCCGACCAGGAACTATTTGCTTTTGCACCCCCCATCCAGGTCAATGGAAATATTCTCTTCTTTAACCCCAAAATATATTTAGTACTGATTACGAGAGGTTTATTCCGCACACTGCTCGCTTTTATTAAACCAGGTTTGATCACCGAGCATTACATAGCGTCTTCTCTAACTGGAACAGTTGGAGCAATTTTCTTTTTAATTGGGTTGGGAATAACCCTCTGGAAATTTAGACAGCCGCGCTTTTTGCTACTAAGTTTGTGGTTTTTCGGTATTGTTTTCGGCCTGAGCGCCTTAAATACCGTGCCCCCTCGCCACACCCATATGGTGTCCATTATTCCGGCTTTGGCTTTATTAATTGGAATTGGCGTTTGGGCAATTGCAAGTACTGCAAGTACCTTTATACCAAAATTGGTCCGGATAAATAATATATTTTTATCGTTAATTACTTCCATCTTGTGCATAGGAGGGATTATAGATTTTTTTATTATCATGCCCAAAAAGTATCACCCGCAACCTGAACAAATAATGTCCTGGGCTGTTCTCTATTCACGGGATGAAACTTTTTATTATATTTATACTAGACCTGACGAAAAGGGATATAAACCGTATATAGCGACCGAGTTCTTGCCGTCAGTTCCCTTTCTTAGTATTTCTTCCGATTCAATCACTGGATCAATATTAACGACAACGGAAAATGATAAGGCAATCGTTTTTTACCCACCATCTATTTCAAATGATGTAAATTCCATTCTTCAAAAACAGTGGGGTAATCAATATTTCCAAAATACTTTCTACAGTACAGATGGGATCCCGGTTTTATCTGCAGCAATGAATACCCCGTTTATTTTTGTCCGGGATCAATCAATCTTCCAGGCGCTGAAGGAATTTTACCTCCGCCCGTCAATTTTAATCCTCGTTGGCTTATTATTTGGTTTTGGAACAATTATTTATTTTTCACCCAAAATACATTTTCCAATATTGCATGTTTGGATAGGACGTTTTTCCACTTGGTTTAATAGCCCCGGTGAGCGAGAAAGTCAGGAGGAACAACGAGAGGTTTTACTTGGTGATTCTGATGAAATTTATATTTCCGAAATTCCCGTCGAGCCACCCGAATGGGCAGATCAGGTATTTTTATCTACTAAGAATAACCTGGCAAAGGGCATCGAAACGGTATTCAGACAGGTCTCTTCTCAAGCCGGTAAGGATTTCTATATTCGGGTTCATTTAGCTCCCCTTCGTTTATTCGGATCTAGATCTTCTGATCGCGCTGAATCCGTCTTACCAAAAATTGAAATCCCCAATCCCTTGCTTCTATTGGCGTCGGTACTGTTGTCTATCTCTGCCCAGATAATGATTGCAGGCAAGCTTATTTTGGCGGGAATAGCGATGTATACAATCGGGATCCTGGGATTGATCATTTGGATTCGGATAAATCCAAAGTGGAAAAATGTATTTACTAACCAATGGCACATATCGCAGCAGATTGAAATCCTTCTAATCAGTATTTTTATGGTAGGCTCAACATTTATTCGTTTCTTTTACTTATCCTCCAGATTGCATGGACTATCACTTGATGAAATTAAATGGACGATTTAGAGTTGGTATTCAACAATTCTTCAGGCAAATACGGGTGATTTGATCATGCAATACAACTCCACTCCATTAAGTTTCTGGATCCGTTCAATTTTTCTTCATGTTTTTGGGCTCAACTTTATGTCACCGTGGATCGAATCCGTGATAACAAACCTCATTTCCATTTTCCTACTCTATCTGCTGGTACATAAACTGACATCCAGCAAATCTCTGGCTCTCCTTTCCATGCTTTTATATGCATCCTCATTCGTAGAGTTAAGCCTTTCGCAGCAGGCATTAGGACAAACTTCGTCCCAAGTGTTCATTATCGCAAGTATATTCTTTCTCACTAAAGCTCTTCAAGAACGCAGGACCTGGCAATTCCAGGTTTCAGGTTTGCTGTTTGCTCTAGGTATGATCACCTCGGAGCTCTTCCTTCCGATTCTTATTCCTCGGGGTTTTGTTTCTTATTGGTACAGCATTCTATGAGGTAATTAAGAAAAAATATTCTGCTCGAAAATGGATTGAGTATCTATTCTTTGTCAGCTGGCCAATTTTATTGGTTTTTCTTCTTTACGCCCAGAACATGGGAACTCTTTTACATAATAATTATTTTGGGATTCTCAATCAATATTCCATAAATGGATCAAAAATTGGAGGACTTTTTACTTTCTTATTCAATAATTTTTCCAAGCTTTTTAGTTCCATTTTCTCTCAAGTCTCCTTGACTGATTCACTTGTCAACTGGACCGGTCCATTGGTCAATCCTTTTCTACTGCCATTCGTTGTGATTGGGTTTGTATATAATATTTGGAATATCAAACGACCATTTTTTACAGTCCTGCCATGCTGGTTTTTCGTCTATCTAGTTCTGGCACCAATTAGTCTCGGTGTGATGAATCCCGGCTACTTATACCCATTATTAGTTCCGATGATTGTGTGGGGGGCGATGGGACTGTGGGTCTTCCTCGGTGTTTTACGAGCATGGCTAAATAATAATCATAAAAATTCGGCTGTGATTATTTTTATGCTTTGTTTACTCGTCATCACATTAAATGATTATCATATCTTTTCATCTAAACTGATCGATCCGCCCTATCAACAAAAATTACTTGAGCTCTCGAGATTAACATCTGAATCAACAGGAAAGGATCCGATGATCCTTTATCCCAATATTATCGATCAGGATAGTCAACCCGAAATTGAATCTGCCGTCATTACGCTCTCTGCTGCCGGGAGAGATCCCATAGGACAGGATACTGAAAACCAGATTCAACATATGGGTATGGATCAGTTGCTTGGGTCACTTTGGGAAAATCGCCAATACTCCAGCCTCGATTTGATTCTCGATTCGAATTTCAGCTTCCAGGATCAATCAAATAATACCGTTGATCTCGTCTTAAAATGCTATCCTGAAGCATCTTTAAGTGATCTTGGTCGTTTCTACAATATTTATCACTTTAGTAAAAGTGCCTTGATGCATCCAAAATGCTACCAAAGTGCTGCTCCGATTCCTGTCGCTCCGACCTCCAAAACACCGATACAGGAGAACGATCCACTTTCATTCGACTGGGAAGCAGGTGATGCAAGTGCGACGAGTTTTACCATAGCAGTGGAACGTAAAATGGAAGGAACGTTTTTTCTTGAAGCGGAGGACTCATTCAAGGGTGCCGGCTGGTCTGCTTCGTCTGATTTTGTCCAAGGCTTTAGTGGCAGCGGTTTCATATTAGATGATTGGCACGCTGGCGAGGCACTATATTCATTAATCCTACCGAAAGCAGGTCATTATCGTATCTGGATTAGGTCCTATAAGCGAAGGATAAACGATCAACAGAATTTCATCGCGATCAATGGCGACAAGATACAATTTGCCGGCGATAATAATCCTCTTAATGAATGGGTTTGGGATGATCTCGGTGTTTATGATTTATACTCAGGTCCATTGCCAATGATCTTAGCCGTACCTATGGTACTGATGAACAATATAGTGTCTTTATAGACTTACTCCTGGTAACCACGGATCTGGGAAGTAAACCTGATTTCGTGAAAGTCTGGATGGTGTTATAAACACTGGTGAAATCATTTCTTCGAGCAATTCTTATTTGTCACCAGTTCTGCTCCCTGTGGTGAATATCGTTGGAAAGTTCGAATTTTCAATGGAAATAACCTGATCGATTTCAAATGATATACGGGGAGTGGAAACTCCTTTTTCGCCATTTACGGTAAGTCCCTGATAGAGTTCATAACGGTGAAAACTAGCAGACCAACAAGCATACGCATATCTATCATTAATTATCCTGGGTCTCATTCTTTGGAATGGATTTCGCCTAACCCAGGCAATATCTTCTCACCCATCTTGAATGAATACCACGCGGAACCGGGTTCACGACTACTTGGCAATTTCTGGCGGATTTGGTTTAGCTTTGGGTTGTTAATCTGTCTGGGGTTTATGGTGGAAAAAAACGTGGGCTTGGTATACGAGCATATTCAGTATAATCGGGTACTCAATCTGGTACTGGTTGGACAGGTTGGTTTTACAGAAACCTCATTCGAACCTACCGTTTGCCCTGATCTTAACATTTGTTTTCACTGTTCTTTGTTATGGCATGCTACTGAATCGTAAATCCATGCATTTTTATTTTGACGATCCAAAAAAACCGGTTCGATTTTTTCGCAGAAATAGAACTCATCCGATTAAGTGAAAGTATTTCAAGCGAACATGAGTGGTTATACGCATGCCAGAGTTGGGCTTTTATCGCAGGAGCTTATTGTTTGTATTTTCAAACCTGATATGATTTGCAGGCTTTTACTCTGTAAAATGTTAGCGTTTTATAAAAAATTGATTAAATATATGGAGTGAGCCGTTGATGAGCGAAAACCCAAAAATCAAATATCTCCACGATCAAAAAGCAAAGTCATACCAAGGTGGTGGAGTAGATCGTATTGAAACCCAGCATAAAAAAGGAAAGCTTACCGCACGAGAAAGATTGGACCTCTTGCTCAGATAAAGGATCGTTTCATGAAACTGATCCTTTTGTTATTCATCGCACACGTGAATTTGGTTTGGATGAACAAAAATATACCGGGGACAGTGTCGTAACCGGTTGGGGAACAATTGAAGGACGGCTGGTTTACGTCTATTCGCAGGATTTTACCGTTTTAGGGGGTCGTTTAGGTGAGGTGCATGCAGAAAAGATATGCAAAATCCTGGATCTGGCAATGAAAAACGGCGCCCCGGTCATCGGTTAAACGACGTCGGGCGGAGCTCGAATCCAGGAAGGGGTCGTCTCGCTTGCAGGATATGCTGAAATTTTCTTAAGGAACACATTCGCATCGGGTGTAATTCCACAAATATCTGCCCTGCTTGGACCATGTGCAGGCGGAGCAGTTTACTCGCCTGCTCTGACTGATTTTATTTTTATGGCCCATAACACAGCTTATATGTTTGTAACTGGACCGGATGTGGTAAAAACCGTTACTCATGAAGAGGTAACCTTTGAAGAGTTGGGGGGCGCGACTGTTCATGCAGAAAAATCTGGCGTATGTCATGTTGCAGCAGAAAGTGAGGCAGACCTTTTATATTTGATCCGTAAATTATTCTCTTACATTCCTCAAAATAACATGGAAGAAGCCCCCTTCTACCGACCAGCGACGATACACTGAGAATGGACACGGCGCTTGATTCACTGATTCCAGATGATCCTTCCAAGCCATACGATGTTAAGGATATTATCCGGCTCGTTGTAGATGACAATAGTTTCTATGAAATCCAAGAAGGGTTTGCCCAGAATATTGTTATCGGTTTTGCACACATAGGAGGTCATTCTGCCGGTATCGTAGCAAACCAGCCAAAAATACTGGCGGGTGTACTCGACATTGATTCAAGTGAAAAGGCGGCGCGCTTTGTACGTTTTTGCGATGCTTTCAATATACCTGTTATTACATTTGTTGACGTTCCTGGTTTCATGCCGGGTTCGGCGCAGGAACACGGTGGTATTATTAGATCTGGAGCAAAGTTGCTATACGCATATTGTGAAGCAACAGTTCCAAAAATAACTGTCATTTTACGAAAAGCGTATGGAGGGGCTTATATAGTAATGTCCAGCAAACATTTACGAGGAGATATTAACCTAGCGTGGCCAAGCGCCGAAATCGCCGTGATGGGTCCGGAAGCGGCTGTTGGTATAATCTTTCGAAAGGATATAGATAAAACTTCTGACCCGGCACGTCGTAAAACGGAGTTGGTGAATGATTATCGTGAGAAATTTGCCAATCCATTTGTAGCCGCTGAGCGTGGATACCTCGACGATATCATCGAACCGCACGAAACACGTCCACGGTTAATAAATGCTCTTGAAATGCTTAAGGATAAACGAATTCGAACCCATCAAAGAAACACGGTAACATACCCTTATAAATAGTGAAATTCTTACAGATAGGTAATGATTACTATTACATAGTCAAATAAATTTACTAAGGGCTCCAACATGATGAAAACTGATCGAAATTTGAATTTAAAGAAATTATCTGACCAAGTTCAAGCGTACCTAGAAAAAAGCTACCGAAGGCGATCTGACGCAGATAAAGCCAACCTTCACCGCTTTCTTCTTGGTGAGGAATACAGATGGAAACATACCTTACGGGTAGCACAATTCGGCAAAGTAATAGCGGAGACTGAGGGGGTTGACGAGGAACTGGTCGTGGCAGCTTGCCTGCTCCACGATGTAGCCTGGTTTGATACGAACCGCAGATAATAACCTTGAACACGGTCGCCTGGGAGCTGCGAAAGCCCGACCGATGTTGAAAAATCTTGGCTATACCCAAGCACAAATTAAGAATATTTGTTATTCCGTTGCTTCACATGTGGATGTGGATAATCCTGACACCGTGGAAGCGAAGGTCGTTAGTGACGCAGATAATGTGGACCGGTATGGACCTTACCGGATATTGCAGTGGTGTTTCTCTGACATTAGTGATTATGAAAAATTAGCAAATAAGCTGTGCGACCGCATCCATCGCCTTGAACAATACCGTGAAAATAATCCCCTCTTCACGATTACCGGTCAACAGTTATTCGCTGAACAACTTAATCTACAGATCCGTTTCTTTAGCGAATTTGTTGGTGAGAAAGAACTCAGCGTAATTCCACATATCTAGAATGTTCAAAAAAATCCTGGTTGCCAATCGTGGAGAAATTGCGGTTCGTATTTTACGCGCCTGCAGGGAACTCGGAATTAAAACGATCGCAATTTATTCGGAGGCTGATAGACAAGCCTTGCACGTCCGATTTGCAGATGAAGCTTATTTGCTCGGTGCATCACGACCGCGTGATTCATACCTGCGTGGAGATCGAATCATTGATATCGCCCGGAAATCCGGGGCAGATGCGATCCACCCCGGGTATGGATTCCTTGCTGAACGAGCTGATTTTGCCGCGGATTGTTTGGACGCCGGGTTGGTTTTTATCGGTCCCAAACCAGCATCGATCGCTGCGATGGGAGATCAAGCCATCGCTCGAACAACGGTGGCAAAAGCAGGTGTCACCGTTGTTCCGGGCACGGAGGTTGAACGGGCCGTTAACAGACGAGGAATTGCTGTCAATTGCTCCCAGTATTGGTTTTCCACTCATGATCAAGGCTACTTCCGGCGGTGGTGGTAAAGGCATGCGAGACGTTTATGACCTGGCTGAAATGCCACAATTATTACAATCAGCCCGCCGGGAAGCTGAATCATCATTTGGTGATGGAAATGTATATCTTGAGAATTGGTGGAAGGCGCGTGTGCATATCGAATTTCAGATCATGGCGGTATCAATTCGGTAATGTAATTCACCTTGGCGAAAGGGAATGCTCCATTCAGCGGCGCCATCAGAAACTGATAGAGGAATTACCATCTCCGTCTTCCGCCGACGATGAATTGCTTCGACAACAAATGGGGGCGGTTGCCATCCAGGCTGCACGGGCTGTGGATTTACACAATGTCTCGGACGATTGAGTTTTTGGTCGATAAGGAGCGTAGCTTCTATTTCCTGGAAATGAACACACGGTTACAAGTCGAACATCCAGTGACAGAGACGGTGACCGGTATGGATATTGTTGCAGAACAGATCCGTGTGGCATTTGGATTGCCTTTAAGTCGTAAACAGGAACACATCAATTGTCGAGGCTGCTGCCATCGAATGTCGAATAAATGCTGAAGATCCATATAACGATTTTTTGCCTTCGACCGGAAGAATCACGTTCGACTCAACACCACCGGACCAGGGGTTCGAATTGATTCAGGCATCTATGCAGGCTTTGAAATATCACCTTTTTATGATCCGTTGATCAGTAAACTCATTATCTCTGGCGAAACGGCCAGCAAGCCATCGTTCGATTAAGGTGTGCACTGGAGTAATATAAAATCGTTGGCGTAAGAACGAATATTCCTTTTCATCAGACACTTATTGATACTTACCCATTTATCGCTGGAAAATATGACACCCGTTTTGTCGAAGAACAATTTTCCATGATGGATGCGGTAGAAAACCGGGAGCTTTACCTGGATATCGCAGCGCTGATGGCAACCCTGGTTGCGCATGGACAAATGGAGCATCGCGTACAGGTATACCAACAACCTGGAAAAAGATCGAATTGGAAATGGCTTGAGCGGCATGGGAAAAATAAAAAATGAAGTACATCGCAGAGGTTGATGGGCTCGATTTTCCCGTTGAAATTATAGATGAACACCATGTCCGGTTCGGAGATGATGTACTGAATATCGACCTCTCCGCCGTAAGCGGGCAACCACTTTATTCACTAATTGTACGAGGCGAATCATACGAAGGTTACGTTTATCCCGATGAGGGGTGTTGGCAGGTTCTATTATTAGGGCGATCGTATTCTGTGATAATTGAGGATGAGCGTGAAAAGCGATTGCGTATTTCCTCCGGTAACCTGGTACGAGCGGATCGAGAATACACTTAAAATCTCCCATGCCCGGTCTTGCAATTGCGGTTCCAGTTAGCGAAGGCTTTCACGTGGAAAAAGGACAGATCCTCGTGATATTGGAGTTGATGAAAATGCAGAACGAGCTTCGCGCCCGATTTTCAGGTACTGTTGTTCGGTTGAAGATAAAAGAAGGGGAAAGCGTTCAACAAAAACAAGTTATGCTAAGCGTTGTACCAGATTCCACTGCCGCTTAACAAGTATTCTAAAGACTTTCAAAGTGAATATTGTCGTTTTTCCACTCCGCCCTGAATACCGAGTCCTGTTTCACCCAAGAGTCGTGGAAGCAATTTCGTAAACTCTATGACGTCTCCGCTCGTATAAAAATCCATATTTCCTGTATCTATGAAATCTGACCTCATCCCAGCATCATTCAACACTCTGGACACTTGACGGGCGATCGCCGGTGCCGGATCAATCACTCTCACGTCTGCACCAACAATCTCCTGAATTAGCGGGATCACGAAAGGGTAATGAGTGCATCCCAAAACGACCGTATCAATCTTCTGGTTGATCATGGGTCGAAGAGCTGAATTCCAGGATTGACCGGGTAGTTTGCCCGGATAAATTGCCACACTCAATTTGTTGCACCAATCCAGTGCAAGGATTTTGCAACAGGACTACGTCTCCTGCAAATCGCTCCACCACCGATGCGTACAAAGCACCCTGAAATGTCGCCGGTGTCGCTAAAACACCAACCACACCTGTACGGGTATGTTCCGCCGCTGGTTTTATCGCCGGTTCCATTCCAACAAATGGAACTTCGGGGAAGATCTGACGCAATGACTGTAAGGCGGCTGCTGAGGCGGTATTGCATGCGACAACAATAAGTTTCACATCCCTACTGATAAAGAAATCTGTTATTTTGATTGAAAACTTTTTAATCTCTTCGAGTGGACGGGAACCATACGGTATGTGTCCTTGATCGCCAAAATAAATAATATATTCATTATTCAATTCCTGGCGGATCGCCTTTAATACTGAAAGACCACCAACGCCAGAGTCAAAAATCCCAATCGGTGAAAGTTTGTTAGCCTGGTTCATCTCATTGTTCCAGCCGCGGCGATAAATGACCGGAATAATTTCTGGATCAACTCTTGATCCATTAACCACTCCGGATGCCATTGAACGGCAATTCCATAGGGGTGGTCTTTCAACTCAATTGCCTCAACAAGACCATCCGGCGAAAAAGCAGATGGTTCCAACCCTACTGGGATATCTTTTATGCCTTGATGGTGAAGACTATTTACAGGCAGATTGGCTTCTCCCAAAATAGATGCTAATCGGGTTCCCGATTTAATAGTTACATAATGTGCAATGAAATTTCTAGGAAAACCAGAAGAGAAATCATGCTGTTGAGCTTCGGGCATTTGGTCAATAATGTGAGTATAGAGTGTTCCGCCCATACCAACATTGATTATTTGCAGGCCTCGGCAAATTCCCAAGATTGGTTTTTTACCCGAAATAAAGGTATCCAAAATGGACAACTCGATTAAATCTCTTTCAGGGTCTACATCTGATATTCGAGGGTGTGATTCTCCATGAAAATGAGTGTTTTCAATATCTCCCCCTCCGCTGAACAGTATGCCATCCAGGCGGTCATAAAGGTTGGGAACTCGATCTGCTGGTAAATTTACTGGAATAACAACCGGTGTGCCGCCTGCCTGAAGAACAGCATCAAGATATGCTCTTAATAAGGCATTAACTGGTAAGCCTTCATGGTTCGTAGTTTGATATGCAGTTACACCAATTAGCGGATACACAAAATTTCCTATATAAAAGAATAAAAGGGCGCAGGTTGTTTCTGCACCCTTTTAATGTTTAGAAAATACTTTATTCGAACTTCTGTTTTAGATGAGCCTTTTTTCCAGTTAAGCCACGGAGAAAGTATAACTGTGCCCGACGGACATGGGTATGGCGATCAACAACGACCTTGTCAATCCTTGGTGAATGGAGGAGGAATGTTCTTTCCACACCAATTCCGTTCGATGCGGTACGTCGAACAGTAAAACTCGCGTTGTTACCACCTTTTCGTTTGCGGATAACAGTGCCCTTGAATTCCTGGATACGTTCGCGATCGCCTTCTTTTATTCGAACGTGCACACTCACCTGATCACCAGGTTTTAAATCTGGAATATTAGGATTGGTGGTTACATTAAAATCTTTGTTCAAGTCCATCATCGTTTATCTTTCCTTATCATTATAGAGATATCACTTAATGGCGCGGGGCGAGATTATAACATGTGTTCTAGAAGGGAGCAAGACTGAAAATTCGGGTATAATTTTCCAGCTTGGCCCCCGTAGCTCAATGGATAGAGTAATGGACTTCGAATCCAGTGGTTGAGAGTTCGAGCCTCTCCGGGGGCGCAGACAGGAGACTATTTAGTCTCCTGTTTATTATTCATCGGCAGCCAGATTGTAAATACCGATCCGGATTCACCGACGCAATTCTCAACTTCAATTCTGCCCATATGATGGTCCACGACCTGTTTTACAATCGCCAACCCCAAACCAGTTCCCGGTGCTCCTGATTCCCGTCCTGCCTTCCCGCGATAAAAACGTTCGAAAAGGTTAGGCATGTCTTCCTCATTAATACCACGCCCATTATCACGAACGCGAAATCCAGTCCATTGTTCATCGGCAAATTTCGTCGTCAGCGTAGTTACCATGACCTTACCACCGCGGGGAGTGTAGTTCATTGCATTGGTGAGGAGGTTTGATACAGCCTGTATAATCGTTGGCTCATCCAATAAAATCGGCGAGAGCCCTTTTTGAAGTTCAAGCCCAAGGCTTAGGCCCTTTTCTTCAGCCATGGATCGCCGGTCATTTACCAGAGTTTGTATCAAGGCATTTAAATCACATGGAGCTGGACGCAATGAAATCTGGCCGAATTCAAAACGGGAAAGGTTGAGTAGATCCTCGATCAAGTTTCTAAGCCGCTGCAGTTCCCGTCCGATCACATCCAGGCGCTCTTCAGGTTTAACATTCGGCTGCGCTCTGAGCATCTGATAGTACAAAACAAGATTGGTTAATGGGGTCCTGAGTTCATGGTTGACATTGGCAATAAACTCTGATTTCAATCGGTCTGCAGTCTGCGCTTTTTGTAACGCTGACTGGAGTTCTGCCGTTCGGTTTGTTACCCGAACTTCCAGTTCTGCGGCATGTTTCACCAACTGCTCATTAAGGCGGGTCCGGTGAATGGCATTCCCGGCGATTTCCGTTAAAGTAACCAACAATCGTGCGTTTTCACTTGTGAATTCCCGCGGGAGAGTTGTGGATGCCATCAGGACACCGATTGGCTTTTGTTCGCTATGGATGGGAAGACATATACCGCTCCAGCCCGGAGGAACAAATTTCCTCATCGCATCGGATGTCAACTTATCCTGGGCCACTTCCTGCGAGAAAAAGATGTCGCCAGTGGAGAACGCATTCCCAGGCATGCCTTCTCCATTATCCAGTTCAATTTCCGCCATCTGCGTACACCAACCTCGACCAATTACCTGTCTCAATTTATCACGTTCAGAATCATATAACCAAATGCCCCCAGCCTCAACACCGAGGGATTTTAATGTTTCATCCACAAGTTGAGGCAGCATTTCATCCAGCGTTTGGGCTACCCTCAGGGATGTAGATAGCTTGTTAACTGCTTCGAGTTCATCCAGACGGAAAGTTGTCTCATCGAATAATTTTGCGCGTTCCGCTGCAGAACCAACTTCCCGTCCAATTGCCTCTCCGAGTGCCACTTCTTCTTCAGTCCAATGGCGGCTGGTATGGGAGGCGATAGTCAACCCACCAATCTGTTTTTCATCGGTAAGCAAAGGAACGATCATGGTCGAAAGAATATCTTCCGATATAAATTGATCGGAATACGGATACTGATCTTCTTCACGCCAGTCATCTACTGATAAAGTCTTTATCAGTGACTTGGATTTGGTTAAAACGGTGTCTGCAATCAATGTATTAATCGGTTCTGGAATATTTATTGAAGCCATCCGTTGAACCCCGCGGGATGACCATGAAAGCCAAATTGTGCCCATATCAAGACCGAAGGCTTTTAATGCCTGATCCAAGGTCGTAGAAAGAATTTCATCCAGATCCGCTCCAGCCCGGGCTGAAACTGTGATGATTTCATTTAATGCCGCCTGTCGGACACCACGTTGCCGGGTTTCTTCGAACAATCGTGCATTTTCAATTGCCACAACTAGCCTGGTTGGCCAATGTAATTAGTAATCGCTCATCATGCTCGCTAAATGCGGAGGGATATTTGCTTTCAACATTAATACAACCAATTATCTTCCCCCCGGTTTTGAGCGGAACGCATAATTCTGACCGAATTTCTTCATTGTCAATAATGGCACGCGGATCTGCCTTCACGTTGCCGTCGCGTACCACATTGCCGCTTTTACATACCCACCCAATAATGCCATCATCCAGTGTCGTAACCAGGTTGCCAATTCTCTCGAATTCAATTTTTGATGATTCACCACGCATGCCCATATTGGAATGCGCCACCAAAATTGGTCGGTTGTTTTCTACGATCCAGATCGATCCATCCCAGTTCAACAAGTTTTCAAGCGCATCTACAATCTTTTGCGCAACTGCTTCCAAACTCTGAATTTGGATGGCAGACAAGCTGGCTTGGTACAACAATTCCAATTCTGTCACCCGTTTACTCGTTTCAGTAAAAAGCCGCGCATTGTGAACAGCGACAGCGACGGTACCTCCAAATACTTTAAGGAGATCGATATCCTTCTGGTCGTATTTTCGTATTTGGAGCCCTCTGTCCTTTGCCAATTCAAATACGGTCAACACGCCTACGAGATCACCGCCGTACATCATGGGTACTTCTAATACTGCGGTTGCAGGTAAATTTCCAAATTGTTTGGACTTTTTTCCCCATTTTCTATAATCACCGACTACGATCGGCTCCCGGGTTCGAGCAACTTCCCCTGCTATTCCTTCACCAATTTGTACCCGCTTGCCGACAATTTCCGGAAAACCACGCGATACAACGATTTCCAGGTCCTCACGCTCATGATCGAAGAGGTAAATTGAACAGCCCGGAGATCCGATCAAGGAAATCACACGGTCAGCAACAAGGTTTAGAAGGACATCCAGATTCTTGTGTGTTGATAGATCACGGGAGGTTTCATATAATGCTGCCAATTCATCGGCGCGACGATGATACCGTTCCTCGCTTATTCGTAATGCGTCCTCGGAGCGCTTTTGATTGATCACCATTGCAACTTGCGATGATACAAACTCCAGAATTCGCTTCTCACGCTCTCGATAGGCATTCGGGTTGGAGTAGTGTTGAACAACCATTGCTCCAATCACTTTATTATCGACAATCAGGGGCACACCGAGCCAGATCGGAGACGGTACTCCAACCAGTTCGATTTCTCCACGTTTGATCAAGTCATCATGGGTCGCCAGATCAACCAATATGGACTTGCCCGTCCGTAAAATATATTCTGTAAGGCCTTTTCCAGGATTGCTGGGGTCAGGTGGCAAATCCACTTCGTCAACGAAGTATGGAAAACTTAATAGGTTGGTTTCACGATCATAAAGAGCGATATAAAAATTATCAGCATTCATTACTTCGGCAATGATCGCGTGAACAGCTGGAAATAGATCGTCCAACCGCTTCGAACGGTCAGCAGCCTGCGCAATTCGATAAACGGCGTCCTGTAAAACCTCAGCCCGCTTTAAATCAGTTATATCAAAGGCAGTGCCTATAAGAAATGGTTTCTGATTGATTTCAACCCTTGCGATGGTTAAATTTACCCAGCGGTCTTCATTTGTCTTTGTGGTAATCCTGAATTCTCCATTGGTCGGCCGCGAAGTGCCACCTTTTTTTGAAGTTCCTGAAATAGGTATGATCTTCTTCGCCTCGTGTGAAAACACGTCGTAAAAATTCTTCCCGTGCAATTCATCACTGGAGAAACCAGTAAGGAGTTCCATAGCCGGGTTAACATATAAAAGTTGGACGCCTATAAATATAAATATGGCTGATGAGGTTTTTTCAGCCAAAATACGGAAATTGGAATCTCTTTCAACCGACGAAACCTGTAATTTTAAAGAATTTTGACTTTTCATCATTGCAAGAACCGTTTTCCCTCGGAAAACCTTAATATAGTAGTATCGCCCTTTAATAAGTATAGCACGAGTAATTAGGAGCCATCATCGATTGTCCATGAGGTCATTGTAGATTGAGATAATCGAACACCAATGGATAACCATCAAATTGGGAGGAAACCGCTTATAATAGCCAAGAGACTTTATGTTATTCCTCATTGAGGGATGGAAAGATTAAATATGCCCGAAGAACAGTATTCTTCAAAAATAAGAAACAAGATCGCCTTATTGATCGATGGCGATAATGCGCAAGCGAACCTGTTACCGCAGATGTTGGTGGAAGCAGGCAAATATGGATTGGTCACAGTTCGCCGGATCTATGGCGACTGGACCACCTCAAATATGAATTCGTGGAAAGACGTCTTGAATTTCCATGCAGTCCAACCAGTCCAGCAGTTCCGATATACGATTGGCAAGAACGCGACAGATAGCGCCATGATCATCGATGCGATGGACCTTCTACACTCAGATGTTGTTGATGGATTTTGCCTTGTATCATCAGATAGTGACTACACACGACTAGCAACCCGGATTCGTGAAACGGGTGTATTTGTTATGGGTATTGGCGAGAAGAAAACGCCCAAACCTTTCGTCAATGCCTGCGATGTCTTTGTTTACACATCCAACCTGGTCGAAGTACAGAAATCACACCGTCCTGCTCCCCAGAACGTGGGCAACCGAAGAAGAAGCCGGAAGTGGTATCAGCTCCTGCACCAATCGTAGGAGCAGCAACAGTTCCTGCGCCCGTTTCTGAAACTGAAAATGAGAATGACCCTATGCCGATAATCCGCCAGGCTTACGAAATGGCAGTCCAGGAAGACGGCTGGGCTCGGCTAGATCATATGGGTAATGCTTTGTACCAACTCGATCCCGCATTTGATCCCCGAACTTACGGTCACAGGCAGCTTTCACGCCTCATCGCCAGCTATAAAGATCTATTCCAAATGCGAACACAGGAAATTGACGGATCAACCTTGTTCTTTATTAAGCTAAAGGAATGACATAATCTCAGCTACACGCAAGAGGACGGATTGTTGATTACAGTCCGTCCTCTTCGATTTAACCATTCTATTTCACCGTTCTAACATCTTCCAGTTTTTTCTGGTCCTCATATACGCCGGCAATTTGATTTGCAATCTTTTTCCAGTCATAGTTTTGAGCATATTCGGCTGCAGAACGCCCCATTTGCCTTCGTAAGGTTTCATTACCGAGTAAAAGTGTAAGTTTATCGCATAACACCTGATCATCTTCTGCTGGCACTGTGTACCCTGTGACTCCATCCTGAACAAGAAACGCAAGTCCGCCAACTTGTGAAGCAATAACGGGTGTCCCGCAAGCCATTGCCTCCAGTGCGACCATTCCGAATGACTTATAGTGTGATGGCATCACAACAACTTCAGCAGCAGAATAATAATATGGCAGTGTATCCTGCCCACGCTTACCCAGGAAAGCCACCATTTTGCCCACGGTGAGATCGTCACATAATTTTTGGACACGTGACATTTCCTGGGTGATATCCTCCGGACCGGCATCTGGTTCGCCGCCAATGACAGCCAATTGGACTGGTTCATGCAGGTCTTTCAAACGTAAGCATGCCACAGCTTTGATTAGTGTATCCAACCCTTTTAAGGGTTCTATTCTTCCCACAAACAAGATCATGCGATCGTCTGGTTTCAATCCAATATATTGACGTGCTTCATCAACATCAATCGGATAGAATCGACCGGTATCCACTCCGGGAGGGATCACGCAAATTTTTCCCATCTCGGCTTGATAAAACCACTCCAGTTGAGCCTGCTCCGCAGGGGTTGAGACGATAATTTGATCAGCTCGTTTTATCACGCTTCGTTCCCCGTTCAACCGGTAATCGCCTTCTTTTTCACCCTCAGTGCGTGCGACCCGATTCTTCATTTCCCCCAGTGTATGGAACATTTGAATAATGGGAATACCACCCCACTGATCAGACAATGAAGCAGCAGCCACACCTGACATCCAGTAGTGGCTGTGTATAATGTCGTAATGGATATTTTTCTCGGCTGCAAACTTCTGTATCCCGTTTACATATTTAGGGATGTACTCTACTAGTTGCTGTTTTGGGAGGGGAAATTCAGGCCCGGATGGTACATGGACAACACGGTTTCCAAATCCAAGATCATGTAAAACATGAGGTACGTGTTCATCCTGTGAACGCGTGAAAACATCCACGTGTATTCCCATACGACCCAACTGCACAGTTAAATCCCGCACGTATACATTCATCCCGCCGGTATCTTTACCCCCCAATGTCGCCAGCGGACACGTATGATAAGAGAGCATTGCGACATTAAGCATAATGCGAGTATATCATGTGGTATCAATGCCGCCTAATAAATGCTGGAAATCCAGGAAATAAGTGTTAATGATGTTTTCCATTACCGGTTTTCAGCAATATCTTGTACGATATTTACCATTGCTGGTATAATCCCGCCGCTGTGTACGCCACCATAGCTCAGTCGGTAGAGCAGACGTTTCGTAAACGCCAGGTCAAGAGTTCAAATCTCTTTGGTGGCTTAGAAGGGTACGCCAGGTATTTAGAATGAATGCAATTTCCGTCCGGGATGCCAGACAGTTATCGTTAACTCGGCATTGAAGGCGGATTTGTCTATTAATTGACCATCCTTGGGGCGAACAAGAATAATATTAATTGCTGATGATATAAAAAAAGTCACGCTAGGAATGAAATAAGTACCTGTCAATACCTGTTACCATGAACTGGGGTAACAACGGCTCGACAGCTAAACGCGTTCCCGACTGTTTTACTTTCACAAATAGAACCCAATAATCATTAATATCCAATTGAATGGCGTTGTATGCGCCGCCTGCCAGAATCGATTTTGCAAGGGCATCCATCGATAAACTTGGCCCACAAAAATAGAATAAGGTTTTATTGTCCATCGACAAACCGATGCCAGATCTGACAGTCGGGGAGAGATCATTGACCGTATACCCCCAGTCCTGGGGTGAATTGTTATAAATTACAGGATTGATATTGCCAGACCTGATAACCATCGGGCCATTCTGTCGATAGGAAACCATATCAGGTGATGCTGTTATTGCCGTGCCCCACTCACCAAGCCTTACATCCCCATTCGAATAAAGCGCAAGCGTTCCAAGACCCGTACGGGCAGGTATGGCAACCTGACCATCAGCCATCGCTCCGAACTGACCATGTCGGGATTTAAATCCTCCATTGAATGCTGCCAAAAGAACTTTGGGGTCCACATCCGTAACGGGTATCATCCCGGTACGATCACCAAGGTTCTGAGAAGCTGGTTCATCCCTGCCCAAGACATAGTGGATATGGACTGAGGTCAGGTCCATTGCGATGACTGCCACCAACGTATACGGTCGCCCAGCGTCTGGTTGGACAAAAGTCTTATAACTGACAATCGTTCCATTAAAATCTTGCAGGTACGGTGCCCAAACACCTTCGCCCAATGCTCGACTTAATGGAGTAACGGGAAGCGGACGCCATAGCACGGGCATCGGTTGAAACGTTGGAGTATCGCTGGAAACTTTGCCGTATAAGGAAGTAGCCGTTGGAATTGAATCCGTTACCGGCATTAAGGTAAGGCTGGGAGTGGCATTAGGTAACGAAAGTTGAACATTGGCAGGTGTAAAAAATCCAAGGTTATATTTTAACCTTTGGACTGAATCATTCAGTTGATAATAGGAAATTTCCAATTCTGCAACAGCCTTATCTCCGATTATTCCACGGAGCCAATCAGCACCTTCGGCCCCGATGACTGGGATATATTTTCCGACCATTAAGAGAAGGGTGATACAAACGATACAGATAGCCCCAATGAACAGTAACCGGTGATAAAAGGGACACGGCTTTCGATCAATTCCTCTCACAATCTTTTGGGGAAGCGTACTCATACCGTTTTACAAGGATTCTCGGTCAGAACTCAAACGGGAAGGTTTTATCCAATTGTTGATTTTATTGCAATCCCGATTTCGGTCAAAACATTTAGACACCCTGTTGCAATACACGGATGTTCAAATTCTGAAGATCAGATCGCCCCAAGCCCATGCCAGTACCTTCAACGATATAACCAATATCTTCGGGTTTCAAGTCAAAAAATGAAGTCGCGTAGCTATCGGTAGCGACGACGTCCGGGCTGACAACAACCGTGTCAAGTTTCAAAACATCATTTAGATCGCCTCCTGTGGGGCCATTGGCGGTTAGAATGCGGATCGCATCCAGGACGGTTAGTTGTGGCTTGATCAGCCGATTGAGGTCAGCAATACATCGATCAAGGGCAACATGCAGGTAATTACGATCCTTTATCACCCCCATTAGATTCTTCATTCCCAGGGTTAGTCGGGACGAACCATGCTGCTTCGCAATAGGCACATTTATCAATACATCTGCTTTTAGAATATCATCGTACACGGCGGTGTTCTTTAATATAGACGCAGAAGGGATACTTGTTTGAACATATTTATAGGACAGCATGTTGACCATTGTTCCACCAGCTGCCTCGACCTGTTCTTTAATTCCACTAATCTCGTATGCATCCTTTTGCGTTCCTCCAAACGGGCTATCCATCACTTTTACTGTAGCTGCACCTGCCTCATAAGCCATTTTTACAAGCGCACCAACCAGCCATGGATTTGTTGTAGCAGCGTACTCATATGTATGGTATGCAACACATATGTTGGGTTTTACGACTACGTTCGCGCCCCTTGGAACAAATCTCTCGATACCACCCAAAGCGGCAATTGCTTGACGGACCAAGGGTTCAGGTTCTCCGCCCTTATTAACCACTAAATACGGTAGTGGAACAGGGGTATTTGAAGGTGCAAGAGCTGTATCTGTCTGGGATTGAATGGTATTCGTTGGACTGATCGGGGCAGGTATGGTATTTTGAGACGTAGAAGTTGATGTTGTTCCGAGAGACTGAGATCCTGGAAGTATCTGTCCACATGCATCAAGAATGGAACCCAAAGTGATGGCTCCTGCTCCAACTGTCGTCACTTTTAAAAAATCCCGTCTGGAGAGTTTGCTCATACGCACCTCATTCTCTTAATAGTATAGAAGAATCACGCTTCAAAATCAAGCGAATATCTATCAATACTAGTGTTCTTGTTGGGGTATCGGTCTTGGAAACAATTATCGGATTACCTAAAGCTAAGTCTCTTCATTAATTTAATGCCTGTACGGCTTCCCTGAATATTTCGGTATGGTAATCGACATCAGCTTCGTTGGAATCCGCGGATATGAGAGCCATATTGTGAAAAGGTGTAAGGAGGATGCCCCGGTTCAACGCCCATAGGTGCATAAAGCGGTCGAGATCGCCATCGACAGCCGCATTTGCCTCCCCACCATTGCGTGGGGGCTTTTGGCGAAACCAGTATTCAACCCGGAATCCAAGCCTTTTTACGATCCAGGGCAATTTAAATTCGTCAATAACTGAAGAAATACCTATTTCGTAACGATCCGCTAATTTCTCACAACGTGCATACATATCCGTGGTTAAAACTTTTTCAAGTGTGGCACGCATGGCTGCGATGGAGAGAGCGTTTCCCGCCAGGGTACCCCCAATTCCGCCGACATCTGACTGGTCGAGTTCCAGTTTGTCCCAAAAGGCTTTCGCCACCTGGTCCGTAAAACCATAAACAGCAGCCGGGATGCCTCCCGCCAGTGGTTTACCGCAGGTAAGGAAATCTGGTTGCAGCCCATATTTTCCGGTATAACCGCCAGGACCGGTGCAGATAGTATGTGTCTCATCGATAATGAGTAGTGTGCCAGTTCGCCGGGTGACTTCACGCAGAATTTCATGAAAGCCAGGATCAGGGTGAATGATCCCAATATTGGTCATGACCGGCTCTGCCAATACAGCAGCGACATCGCATGCAGATAAGGCGGTCTCCAGACCGGGAACATCGTTGAATTCGATCACCTTCGTTGTTTCGACAGGGTTTACAGGCGGTCCCAAATTACCGCGGCGTGCAACCGGAGTGCCTTCTTCATCCAATGTGATGAAAGTTTCATCCACGGAACCGTGATAGCAGTAATTGAATACCAGTATCTTTTGGCGTCCGCTAATATGTCGTGCCATACGAATGGCAAAACGGTTGGCATCTGTGGCAGTCAATGTGAATTGCCAGTATTTCAAGCCAAAACGGCGCTGAAGTTCTTCCCCCACCCAAACAGCATCTTCCGTTGGTAGCATGAGCGTGATACCATGCGCCGCTTGCGCATTAATTGCAGCAAGGGTGGCATCAGGCGCATGTCCGGTCATTGCACCGGTATCTCCAAGGCAAAAATCGATGTAGTTGATACCATCCAGGTCAGTAAAATGGGCGCCTTTTGCTTCTTTTACATAAATCGGAAATGTCCCCGCCCAGCGAATCATCCACAACATTGGAACTCCCCCTTGCATAGATTTCAAAAGCGCGTTGATGGATTTCATAGGATTTGGGGTGATCTGAGCGAAAGCGCTTTTCTTCTCTGTCTAGTAGGTCTTTCAACCTGGCACGGTCGATACTTTTCATAAGCAACTCCAATAAAAAGGGGCGGAACTGTGTGTCCGCCCCTTTTTTTACTATTTTATCGTCTGCTTCAGTGCTTTTGCGAAAATATCCAATGAAGCGTTGATCTGCGACTTATCAACAATCAATGGTGGGATCCACCGGATAACATTATCATACGTTCCACAAGACAGCAGCAGCAATCCATTCTCTTCGCAAGTGTGGATCACTCCCTTGACGATAGCCTTGTCGGCCGGCTTCCCCTTGACAGTGAATTCTGTGCCGATCATCAGTCCGAGACCCCGTACGTCCCCAATGATCGGATATTCTTCCTGGATCTTTCGAAGCCCGGTGGTCAAGTGTTCGCCACGACGCGCGGCGTTACCAGGCATGTCTTCATCCCGCATGGCACGGATTGTTGCCACGCCTGCTGCGCAAGCCACTGCATTACCCCCATAGGTACCCCCATGTGAGCCGGTTTGCCATTTTTTCATCAAATCCAGCCGGCTGAAGACACCTGAGAGCGGTAAACCTGAGGCTATGCCTTTCGCTACTGTCATGATGTCCGGGACTACGCCAAAATGATCCTGGGCAAACCACTTCCCGGTGCGACCGAAACCCGATTGGACTTCGTCAAAGATGAGCATTATTCCATTTTTGTCACATATCTTCCGCAAGCCGGTCATAAAAGCAGCCGGCGGGACGACGTAACCACCTTCGCCAAGTTCCGGTTCGATCAGTATGGCGGCTGTTTCCGCCGGGGACGTTTGAGTTACTAGAAGTTCTTCCAGCGCACCCAGGCAGTACTCCGTAGTTTTTTCTTCGGTCAACCCAAGTTTGTAGGAATACGGGTAAGGCGAAACAAATATACCCGCAGGCAGTGGTTGATAACCGGACCTGTAAATAGTCTTGGAGGTTGTCAGCGCCATTGCTCCGGACGTACGCCCATGGAAACTGCCAGAAAAAACGATTACATTTGTCTTGCCTGTTGCTGCACGAGCTAATTTAACAGCGCCTTCCAGTGCTTCTGCTCCCGAGTTACTAAAGAAAAAACCGTCTATTGACGGATGTACAACTGTACGTAACTCCTCGATCAGTTGCAGCATTGGTCGGTGGACAACAATATTTGCCTGGGCATGGAGGAATAAGCCGGCTTGTTCCCGGATGGCTTCCACAACTTTCGGGTGGCAATGACCTGTGTTGGTAACGCCGATACCGCATGTGAAATCGAGGTATTTTTTTCCATCGACCGCATAGATATAGCATCCTTCAGCGCGATCCGCCTGAATTGGGAAGTTATGGGACAGGACTGGCGAAATATGTGGAAAGTTTTCTTCGTAAAGAGTCATATAAATCACCTTCTTCAAATTTTGTGGGTTTGTACAATATTGACCTTACAGAATAATTGCCTGCTAGACCTTCAAGAGCTGAATTCCGCAGCCTTGCGGGCGAGTTTGTTTAACCAAGCAGGGATCAGCTGGGCAAATATTGGGCAGCCCAATCGAGGTCAAGATCTTTTAATACACCTCGAGTGGGAATACCATCGTTCGTACAACCAGCCAGGCGATAATACTCATCCAGGGCATTTTCCAGTTCATTATGCGTTAGAGCTGTACCTGCCGTTGGACCTGTCCCTGCCAATACCTGGTGCAGCCGTGGTGGAAGTGCATCGTCTTTCCGATCAAATCCTTCACGGGCATTGAAAACCCGCATGAGCATCAAACGGCGCCTTCCAACTGCCATCAATTCATCCACATTAACATCCCAGCCCGTAACAGCTTTTACCATTTCAGCAGTATCCTTTGGACCATAGAGACACCAGGTGGGTCCGTAGACAAATTGGCAGACTGTCAGAGAGTCCATCATGCTGTAAAAAACCTGGGTCAAATAGGCAAAACGAACTTTCTCACTTCCAAGGCTGTGGACTGCCTGTGGGGTTCCCAGTCCAATTTCCTTTAGTCGATTCAAATTAAATTCAGCCACACCTTCTTCATAATATGGATCGTGCTCGGAGGATTGGTGGTCAGCACCAAATGGGTTTACGGCATAAATCAAACCAAGTGACTTTTTTGCCTGGGGCATATGCGCCGGGGCTTCCTCATTCTTTACAGTTGTCAGGAATTGATCCGAGCCCTTTCCCCATACCTCGGCGGCACGGGCCGATCCCTCTGCGAGAATCGGTCCCAGCTTGCCTGTCCGGGTAACAATCTGGTGAACAACCTCCAACATTGCATCCGCATTCCCAAACCTAAGGTCAATCCCCCCGGTGTCCGCCCTGGTAATTACACCCTTTTCATAACACTCCATGGCAAATGCGATCGTTGCCCCGCAGGTGATCGAATCCACGCCGTGCATATCGCAGATTTGATGTGCCTGAGCGATTGCAGCCAAATCACCTATCCCACATGAAGCGCCAAATAACCCGATGGTTTCGTATTCGGGGCCTCCATAGAGGGGATCAAATTTATACTTGCCTGTTTCAATTTCAATAACGCGTTTACATTTTACGACGCATGCATAACAGGTATCTCGTTTCTTGAGAATTGTTTCGGCCATTTTTTCGCCGCTAATAGGATCCGCCTGATCGAATTGACCTTCCGTGTAATTGCGGGTTGGCAACGTCCCGATCATATTGTTGAACATTACCACAACTGCGGTTCCAAATTTCGCCAGACCATCCATATCAGGGTTTGTCTTTACCGCTTCCGGACCGACTTTATTTAGTGCAGCCATTCCTTTTTGATCTGCAACTCCGGGTTTGGCTTTACCCCGCACAACAATTGCTTTCAATTTTTTACTTGCCATCACCAGACCCATGCCGGTTCGACCGTTAAGACGGTTGCACATATTAACTATTCCGGAAAAACGTACACCTTTCTCTGCGGCTGGACCAATCTGCATCACCTGAGCGTGTGGGTCTCCAACTTCCTTCTTCAGCAATCCATCCACTTCACCCGTTAATTTTCCAAGTAGATGGGATGCGTCGTGTAATTCTGCTTTCCCATTAATGATCGTGATGTAAACCCAACTGGGAGAAATACCTCGGAGAACCAAGCCATCGTAACCGGCAAATTTGAATTCCGCCGGGAAAAAGCCGCCTGCCTGTGAATCACCAATAGCGCCGCTCATGGGTGATTTTGCATTAACATTTATACGGCTCTGACCGGAAATGCTCGCCCCAGTAACGACACTATCAAAAATAGTCAGTAAGTTTTCTGGACCGAGTGGATCAGCTCCCTTCGGCACTTCTTTCAATATGTAATATGTGCCCATTGCCGACCCACCGAAATATTTGCGGTAAAAGGATTCCGGCGGTGTCTCCACTTCCATTTTTTTTGTAGCCAGATCAATGTGAAGAATCTTGCCATGATACCCGTAAGGCATGATGACCTCCTCAGTATGATCCCCTCCCCCGTTATGGGGGAGGGGTAAAGCAACTGAACGAATTCGCCCGGCGCTTACTCTTCCGGTGACTGGTGGGGATCAACGTCAGGCACGTTAGGTTTGATAAAATAGCGGATGGGGAAATAAACCACGGCACCTATTGCCATTGCGATCAATGCCCAGGATATCGAATCGAACCCTGTATCCAAATAGTTGAATACGATTGCCAGCGCGACAATGGCGGTCATCAAGAATGTGATCAGCCCAAGTCCGAACCAACCTCCGGGAACTTTTGCACGCGGTCGATCCGGGTCCTTGAAACGAAGAACCCACAGAGCGTAAAAACAAGCCAACAGCACAAGCATATTCAGGAATACATCGATAACGACCAGAGCCTGGAATGCCTGGAGCGAGAATATCGTGTATATCACCGCTACAATCAAGATGGATACCCATGGCGTACCATATTTCGAATGCACTTTAACCATAAATTTAGGCATCATGCCATCTTCTGACAGGGCAAATGGGATGCGGGTACCACCCAGACCATTTCCAATGAAAAGACCGATCATGGAGAGGATGGCAGCAAAGGATACCAGGCCACCCATAACCTTGCCGAGTCCGCTATCCGTTTGTCCGGCTAACTTATCCGAAACGGCCCTGGCAATATCAGGGAACCACCAGCCGGTTGAAGCTGTAGGTTGGACTCCCCAGCCCTCCAACTTCGCTCCCCACTCAGCAGTCTGGGCATCGGTTGCATCTGCACCGGCAATGTCTCCAATGATGCCAACATTCGTATCAGAGGCATCCAAACCCCAGATTTGGTACTTGCCGTCTTCGCCAGCACCACCATACAGACCTGCAACTGTCGGGAGGGTGTAGGTGGCAATCGTGGCAACCAGGACCAGGACCATGGCAAGCGGATAGGTTTTCTTGGGATTGACAACTTCATCCCCTGCCGCCGTCGGCAACTCCCAGCCCATATAGTTCCACATGGCTACGTAAATACCAGTACCTAAAGCCGGAACCAATGACTTGAATGTGACCGCTTCGCCGTTCAACAAGAACGGCAGGTGAATGGTCTGTCCACTCTTAATCCATGCAGCGATACCGATCACGGTCATGATCAGCATTGGCGTCATCATGACCACACCCAACCAGTCGGTGGTCAAACCGGTAAGGCGCGCGCCACGAATGTTCAGGTAACTGACCAACCAGATGAGTAACAGTGCCACAATGAAGGAAAGTACAGTACCCGAAATAAAAATTCCACCAATGGTTGTACCAACGTTCAATGCTGGAATGAAGAATGCCAGATATGTGGCAGCCAAAACCGGGTAGATCGATACATCCACCCATGAAACCACCCAGTTCATCCAACCGCCCATGAAACCCGACGAAAGGTCCAAAGGCTTTCTTCAGCCAATGGTAATATCCGCCTTCCACGGGCATCATGGATTGCATTTCCCGAACCATGAGCATATTTGGAATGCTGAAAACAAGCGGAGTGACCAGGAGTAAAACGATCGCAAAACCAGGTCCTGACAAGCTGACCATTGGCTCCGCGCCGAAAGAACCACCGCAGACGGTGAAGTAGATCAGGCCGAACAGTGGCAAAAGAGTTAATTCACGCTTGAGCTTGCTTTTTTCAGCCTTTGTAAATATTGCACTTTCATTTTGAGCCATTCTTCTCCTCCTCCTTAGATCAAGGTCCTCTTCCCGCAAGATTTTGCTGGAAAAGGTCATCAAATTACATGTCTTTCACACCAAATGGGAAGCCGTACTCGGCCATTTTCGCCATGAACGGATCCGGATCAAACGCTTCCGGTCCCAATACACCAACACCTTTCCAGACACCATGTTCCAAGAGGTCCCACCCAATTACGGCACTGAAGGCAGTCTGGGCGACGACCGCCTGGCATGCCCATTTCTTCATGCATTCATCATTATCGGCTACCTGGTAGAGATATACCTGCTTATCCTTACCGTCTTTTTTGCCTTTCACCCAGGTACCCGCACAGGTCTTCCCTGACATGCGGTCGCCTAGATGAGCCGGATCAGGCAGGCAGGCAGCTACCACGTCGCGCGGGGCAACCATTACGTCCTTAACTTTTATTTTTTCCTTGTTATCCAATCCGATCATATGTAAAGTTTTCAGCACGCCAATGAATTGGTCACCGAGGGAGTACTTGAATGTCACCCGATTGCATTTTACCCAGCGCGGCACCAAAAGAACTTCCTCATGCTCCACGTTAATGACTTCCTGCTTACCAATTCCTTCAGGAAATTCGAATATTTCTGGTTCCGAGAACGGCTCGGTCGTGAACCATTCCTTTCCTTTTTCCCAAACAACGGGCGGATTAAGACACTCCTCGATGGTGGTCCAAATGGAAAAATTAGGCGCAAATTGATAACCACGCACTTCCAGGTTCGAACCATCCCGGATTCCTATTTCATCGATTGAGTCAAACAGATGTTTTTCTGCATATTTGGCGAACACATCTGCCATGCCGGGCTCAACGCCCAGTCCCACCAGGCAGAGGATACCTTTCTTTTCCCACTTCGCCGCACGTTCGAACTGGTAGTCACCCAGTTTAATTCCAGGTATATGATACGGATCTTTCGGGTGGGGTGTCGACAAGGTCATCGCCATGTCCATGTACGTGGCACCAACGTTGTAAGCGGCGTCGAAAATCGGTTCATTAAACGAAGGATCGCAGGCGTTCATAATGAGATCGACTTTGTATTGGGTCGCTAATTTTTCGATCATTGCCTGCTTGCTCGCATCGATCCATTCGGTCGGGAACTTTTTTTTATCGCCCAACTTGGTCTGGACTTCCTTCAGGCGATCTTTGTTGTAATCGGTTAGTACAACCTGCTCCACCCACGGACGATCTTTTGCTATGGCGGCGATCGCTTCTCCCACACCACCCGTACCGACCAGCAATATTTTCATAATCAATCTCCTTTTGAATGCATGCCAACCGGATCACACCGGTTGATTTAAAAATATACTTCTTTTACGATCTTGAGATGCATGAAGGATTTAGATTCGCGAATTCCTTCAATTTTGTATAGGCGATCCGCAAGAAATTGGAGCAAGTCTTTCTTGTCCCGGCATACGATTTCCGCAATAATGTCGTACTCTCCACTGACAAGTATCAAATAAATTACCTCATCCAGGGCGGCGATTTGATCTGCCACCTTCAAAAGCTTATCGGGTTGCGCCTTAATCCCGATCAATGCCATGGTTTGGTAACCCATCCGCAGCGGGTTGGTGATCGCCGTAACCCGCAGGATTCCCATCTTTACAAGATGGTTATAACGCATGCGGACCATGCCAGGAGAGACCTTTAATTGCCCAGCAATTTGTGCAAACGGCGCACGACCGTCCTGTTGCAGGATGTTAATAATCCGTCGGTCGATGTCATCCAGCCCGCTGGACAGAATGTCGTTTTCGCTGAGCATTATCCTATACTACAACTTTTCATCACTAAATACAACAATATTATGCGTTTTCGTTACATTATGCGCTTATCCTATGATGTTTTTCACACCGGGCTGCTCAGTTTTCATGGGCTCTAAACCTGTTGCAACTTCCTTCAGTGCATCTTCCAGGCGGTTTAGAACTGCATCCAACTGCTCATAAGTGATCACTAAAGGAGGCTCTATGCGGACAGTCTGGGCGCTGATTAACGTCCCGGCAACGAGCACGTTTCGTTTAAAGAGACCTGCTGCAACTTTGTAACCAATTTCGGGGGTCTGGAAGTGCATTCCTATCAGTAAGCCTTTACCGGTGATGGATGCGAATATCTGCGGGTATTTTTCCGCCAAAACTTTCAATTTAGGGATAAGGTAGTCACCCTTCTTCGCCGCAACTTCCCAGATGCGATCACGCAAGGTCACATTGATCGCAGCTATTGCAGCCGAGCACGCCAGAGCACCACCACCGGTTGTCGTGGTGTGGATGAACGGATTCGGGTTCATCATGCACTGCCAAATTTCCTCGGTGGAACAGAAGGCACTGATTGGCATTACGCCCCCGCCCAGCGATTTGGCGACCGCCAGGATATCAGGAACGACATTCCAGTGATCCACACCCCACAGTTTTCCTGTGCGACCCATGCCGGTTTGGACTTCATCAGCAATGAGCAAGGTCTTGTAGTGTTTTGTCGCTGCACGGATGCGCGGCCAGAAGTCATCCGGCGGAACAATTGCGCCAGCCTCACCCTGGATCGGCTCCATCAGCACGCCGGCTACGCCAATCCCAACTTTGTCGCAAATCTCCAGTTGCTTCTCAACTGCTGCTGCGTCACCAAACGGCACGTGATAAACCGGTCCACCATATAACTGACCGGGCGGAACGCGATAATCTGCCTTGCCCATCATCGAAAGTGAACCCATGGTTTTTCCATGGAAAGCTTTTACCGCGACAATGAAAGCCGGTTTTTGGGTGTACATTTTGGCAAGCTTGATGGCACCTTCGATGGACTCAGTCCCACTGGCAGCAAAAAAGCTGTATTTAATATCTCCAGGTGTGATCAATCCTAATAGCCGTGCAAGAACTCCACGCAGAGGGTCGATCAATTCCTGGCTTGGCATCGGCGTCCTGTATGTCAACTGGTCCCGTACGGCTGCAACAACCTCCGGATGACTCCAACCCAGATCCATCATGCCATAACCGCCGAGACAGTCAATGTACTCGCGCCCGATCAGGTCGCGGAATACCGCCCCCGAACCGGTCCATTCGGCAGCAGCCCAATCACCCGCTTCCGTCACCGACTTTCGGTACTCGAGCCAGCCTTTATTGAAATGCTCGGCAAAATTATGTTTTGATTCTTCAATAATGATTTTGCCCTCATCGATCGAGACCTCTTTTTGGTGGAGTATATCCACCCATCGTTCCGAATACTTCAAGGCTTCATTAATTTCTTGTGGCATTTGATTCACCGCTCCTAGGCCCAATCGGCAACTTCTTTATACCAAGGCTTATTGGTCCCGACCTTGGCTCGCCCCTTCCATTTTCCAGACTTGGGTGCGTCCTCTATTTGTTTCAGGAAGCTATCCACCTTGTCGGCAATGATAGAACGCTGTTCATCGCTCAGCGCCTTGACCGTAGTCATTTTCTCTTTGACCTTTTTTAAGTTCATAGTGCCGGTATGATAGAAACCCCAGTCTTCAGAGAAAAGTTTGGATATATATTTAATATTGATACCAACCGTATCGCTATCAGTCAACGGAGCCGCCAATAATAAAAGCATGGCGTCCTTGAGGTCCTTATCATTAATTTGGACGATCTGTAACTTCTGAAGCATCAAATCTGCCAATGAGACACAATAAGGATGCGATTCCAGCCGGCCTCGATAATCAATGGGGTGGTTGTAATCGAGTTTATCGAAGAAAACGTCAATCATCGGGATATTGCTGCTATAGAAAATCATGCGCGTACCACCACTGATCATGGCTGCACGTTTTTCCAGCTCGTATGCGTGAGCTTCAAAAAAAGGCACCAGTTTGCCTCTGTGTTTTCCGTAGGCAGCGAAGTCGATATCGGTAAAAACCCGGTCTCCGAGGCGTTCCATGCGCATGTAAAGGTCGACATATTCCGGAAAATAGTAATGTAACGCGATAGGTCCCATTACACGCAGAACAATGTCTTGTTTTTTAGCATCATCCACCAAGCGGCGGCCTTCTTCCAGGTAAGCTTCCGGCTTGGGGTATTCATCCATCGGGATGTCCTTGGGTAATCTGAATTGTAGGGGCATTTTTTTATACCTATCCATTCGTAAAGATATAGTCTTTGACTTTTCCCTTTTCAAGCATGATAACCACACCTTTTAGAATCCCCTCGGAATATTCGCTGCCAGGATTGATTATCGTCGTCTTATGTATCTTCTGAACACCACGCGATTCATGGATGTGACCATGGAGACCGAGAAGGGGCTGGTACTTCTCGATCATTTTAGCGACTGCCTTGCTGCCCACGTGGATTTTACGGTCAGCAGCCTGGGTCAGATTCTCGTCCAGCTCCGGAGCCAGGTCGAGACCAAAACCGAATGGCGGTGCATGGAAGTTGAAGATGGCATTCGATTTGTCCTGCACCTTGCCGACCAATTCCTCCAACATGGGTTCCAATTCTTCATCAGGCTTTTCGCGAGGCGTATTCCATGGAGTGGGATTGGCGTAGCAGAATGTGACCATCTCATGTTCGCCAAGCATGACGTTCTTACTATTGCAATTTACGATCGCAGATGAATCTTCAATGATCTTGTCTATTTCGAAATAATCATCATTCCCGGGCGCCATATAGACTTTATAAGAGGTATCCTTCAGGCGTTCATCAGCCAGCACCATCCATTCCTTCATGCGCTTGAGAACAAGTTCCTTGAAGAGAAGATCGATCTTTTTCGGTTCGGCTTTGAATGCCTGGTATTCGTCAGGTGTCTGGTGGACCCAGTAATACCCCATCATTTCGATGGTTTTCTTGAGTTTTTCCAATTCTTCCTGGGTAGCCACTTCGGTATATTGACCCATCAGGGTCGTTTCCCACCCGCCTCCACTTTTTTCGATCAGCGGAACCAGCACTTTTCCTGTCAGATCACCAAGCAATATTCCCACATCCACGTTGTAAACTTTTAATGCGTTCAGGTATTTTCGATAGCAGGTATTCGATCCATGGATATCGGTAACAAAAAATATTTTTATTTGCTTACCCATCTCAAGCTCCTCCGACAATAAGACTGGATAATTGCAGAGATATAAGGGGCAAGGTGCTTATGCCCTGCCCCTCATCAATAATGGACGAATTGTTAATCCGGAGGCAATTGCCCGTAGGTCATATTGCTATCCAGACCATCTTTCTTGTTACGAGACTTCCAGTAGAAATACCAGCCAATGCCAAGACCCCAGACGGCGATGTACAAGACAGCCGACCAAAGTGTGAAATCCTCTTTCCCGGGCATAAAGTAGAAGAAGATGAAGAGGATCACAAGGTAGATCAGGTTGAACACTGCTCCTACCGTAACCACCGGGATGCCAAAGATCTTCCAGGTCTTATATGGGGAAGACTCCCATATATGTGCCACTTTCTTCACAAATGGGAAGATCAAAGCCGCGATAGCGGTCACGCCAAAGACGGAAACCACTTCCATACCGGTGACGGAGAGACCTGTCATTGGATTCTGATAGAAAGCGTAGATAGCGAGTTCAACCTCGCCCAGGATGAAACAGACAATATGATTCTTTACCGGGGTTGCCCAGCGATAATCAATGTCGGTCATCCATTTCGGGCCCATGCGGTCCATGCCCCAGGCGAACAGGATGCGAGGGAAAGCGAGGTAAGACAGGGCGACATACCAGATGTTGAACAGGATAAACGAGCTTGTCATCAACACCAACAGGATAGGGCTCTTCGTCAACATGGCTGCCAGTCCAAGGTAGTGCGGCGCCCATGGAACTGTGTACGCTGCCAGACCATTATTTTCCACCCAGGCTGTCGCCGAGAGGAACTGGAAACCGACCACGCGATAGAGCACAATCGCCAGCCAGAGCATAAAAGCTGCGGGGACAAGCACGGCAAACAGGTTGCCCAGGATGATGGATTTATCCGGGCGTTTGACTTCGCCTGCAATGAACGTGATGCAGTATGAATAAGCAAACAGCCAGGAGCCTGCCACCATGACACCCAGAGTGTCGAACCAGTTCCAGGTTGCAGGCAGGGCAGTCCCGGCAGCTTCCATGGCGGTCTTCGCTTCGACCAAGAACCCGTTGTAATCGACCGAACCATATTGAGCTGCTACATTATTCCAGGCTTGGACGAAGGCATCATGAGTTGTGAAAGTGAGCAGGAACAGGATGACCAACCCACCAATCATCGCCAATCCCATGACGATTTTTTGGGCGATGGCGTACACCTTCATGCCAAAGATCAGGAACAACAAAGCAATCAGGCTGACAAGCGAAGAGATCAGGAAGGTGGCGAGTGGGGTTTTAAACAACTCTGCAGCTGCAGGCATATTAAGGAATTGGAACGTCCATTCCAAGCCTGTCACAGCCCAGGGCGCCAAAACCCAGATCCACATCACCCACACGAAGGCATTGCCAAAGCTTTCAGCGATACCAATTAATGGGCTGATGATGCGGGAGTTATAAATATATTCACCACCAGAGCGGGGCATGGAGCCACCCAGGATACCCCAAACGAGGGAAAAGCCAATGCCGCACAGGATCGCAGACAGAATTGTGGCGATGATAAGATTGCCGCCGGTGTAAACCGACAGGCCCAGGCTGATCATCACCCACATGGAGACGGTCAGGCCCTGGTTCATGAAGCCAACTCCGAATGCATCGACGAGCGATAAGCCTCTTACCAGGCCGCTGGCCTTACGAGCAAAAGCCATTTGTTCGGGCATAACACAATTCTCCTCTCGAAAGTTGAATAACGAAGTGCTACAAATCTTGCTCAAATATGCAGATAGAATTGCCCAACTGAATTTCTAATCGGAGCGCCTCCTTTTCTTTTAGAATTTCCTTGTCCATTCCCTTGGCCAACGTTCGATTACGACTTTTGTCTGTGTGAAAAATTCAATGGCGTGTTTCCCCTGTCCGTGAAGATCACCAAAGAAGCTATCCTTCCAACCGCTGAACGGGAAAAATGCCATCGGCGCTGCGACACCGATGTTGATCCCGATATTTCCCGCATCCGCTTCATTGCGGAATTTACGCGCAAATGAGCCCGTCGCGTGTAAAGATGGAGCCCATGTTTCCATATGAGCCATCATTCAGTATCTTGATCCCTTCTTCCACCGTTTTACAATGCATAATCCCCAGAACAGGTCCAAACACTTCGGTTTTGGCAATCAGACCGCCTACGGGAGTATCAGTCAGGATGGTTGGTTTGATAAAGTTTCCATTTTCGTAACCAGGTATGGTTGGGTTGCGCCCGTCCACCAGCATTTCGGCGCCTTCTTCCAATCCTTTCTGGATCAATCCCTCGATGCGTTTTTTATCCTCCGGGGTTATTACGGGACCCATTTGAACATCCGGGTTGATGCCGTAACCGGTCACCCGCTTCGAGGCTGCCTCGGCAAATTTGGGGATGAAGATCTTGTCCGCGTCACCGATCATGATCGCGGTAGATGCGGCCAGGCAGCGCTGACCCGAGCAACCAAATGCGCTATCCATCATGATCGATGTCGTGGTATCAACATCCGCATCCGGAAGGATCAGGACCGGGTTCTTTGCTCCTCCCGCAGCGGATACCCGCTTACCCTGGGCCGTTCCGCGACTGTAAACGTGCCTGGCAACATCAGTTGAGCCTACAAAACTGACCGATTTGATCAAGGGGTGGTCAAGTATGCCGTTAACGATTTCCGACCCACCATGGACCATATTTACCACGCCGGCGGGAAATCCGGCTTCTTCAAGTAATGAAAACAACTTAGCCATCGTGATCGGGACCCGGCTGGATGGTTTGATAACGACGGTGTTACCGGTCGCCAATGAATAAGGAATGAACCAAAATCCGATCATCGCCGGGAAATTAAGGGGGAAATAATGCCAGTAACACCCAATGGTTGGCGGATCATAAACTCATCGATGCCCGGGGCAATGTCTTCCACAATATCGCCCATAATCAGGCTGGGGGTCCCGCAGGCAACTTCCACATTTTCAATCGACCTGCGCATCTCGCCGCGCAATTCTTCCATTACCTTCCCATGTTCCTCTGTAATACACCTGGCAAGATCCTCGAAATTTGACTCCATCAATTCTTTGAGTTTAAATAAATACTGAATGCGCTTCGTGACCGGTACTTTACGCCAATCCTGGAATGCTTTATGGGCCACCTGAACAGCCTCGTCCAATTCAGTAACAGTCGAGACGGGTACTTTTGCCAGTATCTCAGCGGTTGCTGGATTCGGCACATCCCGAAATTTATTTGAAACCGAATTTTTCCATTTTCCATTGATAAAATTCTTCAGGATTTGTTCACTCATGATTTTCTCCGGCAGCCAATTTCATTCATTAATATTCGTGGATTTATACAGCCAGTTTATCGGTTATTTCCAGGCTTTTTTCTACGATTGCAAGACCTTCGTCGAGCTGCTCAGTGGTGATACAAAGGGGAGGAACAACAAAGACCATGCTCCCCATGTTGTTAGCCATAATAAAAGTGAATAATCCATTCTTGCGCAGGGACTTGCCGACTTCCGCCATGACTGCCGGCGCAAATATTTCTTTTGTCTGGTGGTTCGTTACCAGTTCGATGGTGGAAAATAGACCAATGTAACGAACATCACCAACAGACTTGTGCCGGGACTTGATATTTTCCAGGGCTTTACCGAGATATTTCCCCACAGTAACAGCATTTTCGATCAGGTGGTCCTCTTCATAAGCCTCAATCGTCGCGATCGCCGCCGCACACGCCAGGGCATGACCATTGTATGTGAGACCGGCGTAAAGATACTTATCATCAAAGAATTTTGCGATCTTATCTGAAACAATCACCGCACCAAGCGGAACATAACCACTGGTAATACCCTTGGCGGTCGTGATCATATCCGGAATGACATTCCAGTTGTCCACCGCAAACCACTTGCCCGTCCGCCCCCATCCGCTCATAACTTCATCGGAAATCAACAAAATGCCGTATTTATCGCAGATCTCACGGACACGCGGCCAGTAAAAATCCGGTGGGACGATCAATCCATTCGATCCAACCACTCCCTCCATAATGATCGCTGCGATTTTATCCGTGTCCTTCGTACTTTATGACCTCCTCGAGGTGGCTGATACATGCCTGGTTGCATGATTCTTCGACCTGCCCGAAAGGACACCGATAACAAAAAGGATCGAGGAAATGCACACCCCCTGGCATGACCGGTTCAACTGCCAGCCGGCGATAATCACCGGTGAGGGCGAGCGATCCATGCGTTGCGCCGTGATAGGACCTGTAACGCGCTAATATTTTGTTCCTGCCGGTATAAAAACGGGCGATCTTAATGGCATTTTCGTTTGCCTCTGACCCGCCCAGGGTGTAGAAGGTCTTTTTCAGGTTTCCCGGGGTCACTTCTGCTAGCTTCTTTCCCAACAATCCGCGCACTTCGGTTGCATTACCGGGATGTACAAAACAAATCTTCGCAGCCTGGTCTTGAATGGCTTTCACTACCTTTGGGTGTTGGTGACCAATATTCGTGTTCATCAGTTGGGAGGAAAAGTCGAGGTAGCGTTTTCCATCCGTGTCCCAGAAATAAACACCCTGTGCTTTTTCAACCGGAATGGGATTTATCTGTCCTTGGACGGACCAGGAAAAAAAAGTGTACTCCCTGTTCATCTGCACAATTTCTTCAGTCGTCAGCTTTAACAAGGCAACCTCCAAAAATTAAATCGCCGGAATTCGGTGGCGAAAGCAAAGATGAATGTTCACCTTTTTACAGATTTCACGGCATCATGTACAACTTCCAGTGTGGTATCAATATCAGCTTCGCTGTGTGAGTAACATAAGAACCAGGGTTCCCTTGGATCGTGGTCTGGCATCACACCTCGTTCGATCATGGCTTCTGTCAAGGCAAGGTAATAATCTTTCTCGCTTTCATTCCAGGTACGCTGATCCAGGACGTTTTCGACACCGATGGCAAACGAAAACATGGCTGGATAACCGTTCATACAGTGTGGGATGTCCTGGTCGTGGAAGATCCTGCTGATCCCATCCATCAAGCGCTTACCTCGTTTCTCTATTGTTTTTAAAACTGGCTCGCGTTTTAGGATGGAGAGAGTCGCCCAGGCAGCAGCGACCCCAGGTTTGTTATTCGTAAAAGTGCCACCCTGGGCAACGCCTTGACCAATGATGGACATGATCTCTTTTTTTCCACCGAAAGCAGCCAGCGGATAACCATTCGCCAGGGCTTTTGCATAAGTCGCCATGTCAGGATGTATATGGTAATACTCCTGGGCTCCGCCATTAGCGATACGGAATCCAGTTTTAACCTCATCCAATATCATCACAATTCCATATTTATCACATTGTTTTCGGACGAATTGCAGAAAGTTTTTCTGCGGCAGGATCGCTCCGCAGTTGCCCATGCACGGCTCAACTATGACAGCGGCAACCTGGTCCCCGATTGATATTAAACATTTTTCCAAAACCTCTGGATGATTGAATGGAAGGGTTGTGACCAGTTCAGATAATGGGCGAGGAATCCCGGAACTGGACGGGATGGCTATGGGGTTGCAGCAATTTCCATAAGCTTCGACAGGTGCATATGTTGACCATAAGGTGTAATCATGGAAACCATGATACATGCCCTCAAACTTTAACAATGCGCTCACGTCCCGTAAAGGCCCACGCAACGCGAATAGCGTGCATCGTTGCCTCTGTCCCCGAGCAGGCAAACCGAACCATGTCCAATCCCGGGCACATTTCAACGATCTTTTCGGCGGTTTCCACTTCAAGTTCATAAGTCATTGCAGACATCGTACCGAGATCGATCTCTTCTTTTACTTTTTCGTTGACCTCGTTATAAGCATGACCAAGGATGATGGGACCAAAAGCCATTCGATAATCGATATACTTGTTGCCATCAACATCCCAGAGATAGGCACCTTTAGCTTTTTGCATGTATGGCGTAATGCGTTCCCCCCAGAATCTGAAGTTCGAATTGACCCCCAGTGGCAGAATGTTCCTTGCCCTCACCTGCAAAGCGTTATTCTTCTCCCACGGAATTTCCATCTTATGGTGTCCTCTCGAATGTTATGGCAATTTATCCAGCTTACGTCAGATTAGGAATATGCCATTGATAGACATCTTTTAGAACAATGGGTACTATGGAAGTTGTTGTTTTACGCACACCAGGTAGTTTTCCAATTATCCCTGTTACAAACCTGTAAATTTCGGCAGTATCTTTGCCGACGACCTGGATCGATACATCTTTTTCGCCAATTGAACAAGCTACGTACGAAACGCATTCATACTCCATGGCTCTACGTGCAACATCCATGATCGCATCAGAATCGACTTCAAGGACCACGTCCACAGCGGGTAGTCAATCCAAAAGCCTGCGGATTGACGATCGGGCGGACCTGGATCACACCATCCTTGACCATCCGCTCGATGCGATACCGGACAACTCGCTCAGACACTCCCCCGCCTATCCGACGCGCAATCTCAGCAGACGCCATCCGGCCGTCTTCCATTAACAGTTCGACAATTTTTTGATCAATTTTGTTGTTTTCAGACATGAATTGTAGTTTTATTGGTATTTTCCGACCGATAACAATACTTTACAAATATAATGACTTAAAGCCAAGTGACTTATGTCACCTTCTCAGCCATGCATGACCATCTGTGCGATTATAATGAGACAATAATGGCAGATCATCGATCCCTTGTGATTGGCATTGCCGGCGGGTCAGGTTCCGGAAAGACAACCGTTGCGCAGACAATCCTTCAGCGTGTCGGTCCAGAACGGATTTCGTTTCTTCAACACGATGCGTATTACAAGGACCTGAGTGGTTTGCCACCCACCCAGCGCGCGGAAATCAATTTCGATCATCCGAACTCTCTCGAATCCGAGCTGCTTACCCAGCATATCCGAATGCTGCGTGATGGAAAGGCGGTCGAAATCCCCATCTATGATTTTTCAACGCACAGCAGAACATCAAAAACATATACGGTACAGCCGCGCGGAGTTATACTCGTCGAGGGCATTTTGATCTTTGCGGAATCGGCGCTTCGGGAGCTGTTCGATGTAAAAATCTTTGTCGATACCGATCCCGACCTGCGGTTCATCCGACGTCTGCAGCGTGATATCTCCGAGCGAGGCCGGACAACTAAATCGGTGATTAAACAATATTTGAGCACCGTACGACCGATGCACCTGGAATTTGTGGAATCCTCAAAGCGTTACGCCGACGTAATCATTCCCGAAGGCGGGTTTAATACAGCCGCGTTGGATATGGTGGTTGCACGAATAGAGAGCCTGCTCATCTGATACCATTGTTTGAATGCTGAAAAACTTTTATCAAGACAACAAAAGATCTTCAAAGGAAAGGAAACCTGATGTCATCAAAGCAATGGAACAAGTACCCCGATATGATCATCGACCCAAAAAAGAAATACACTGCAACAATGAGTACCGATAAAGGCGACATTGTTCTGGAGCTATTTGCCGACAAGACGCCGAAAACGGTGAATAATTTCGTTTTCCTGGCTCGCCAGGGTTATTACGATGGTACGATCTTCCATCGTGTGATCACTGATTTCATGGCCCAGGGAGGTGACCCAACCAGCACTGGAAGAGGTGGACCTGGGTATAAGTTTTCAGATGAGTTCAACCCATCCTTGAAACACGACCGCCCCGGGATACTCTCGATGGCAAATGCCGGACCGAACACGAATGGGAGTCAATTCTTTATCACGCACGTTCCCACGCCTCATCTGAACGGCAAACACACTGTGTTCGGGCAAATCATCTCGGGTCTGGATGTACTCTTATCGATCCCGGCGCGTGATCCAATGGATGTTGGTTCGCCCGCCGTCAAACTAAATAAAGTCGCAATCCAGGAAGTATGAGGGATAAACGGTGGCTCGCCGTTGCGCGTCTGCTTGCGTTATTAGGCGTGGTGGCGCTTATTGTTGTCTTATTCTTGTACCGTAATCAAATTAAAAACCTTCAGCAGTATGGATATATCGGCATTTTCCTGATATCCATCGCTGCCAACGCGACGATCATTATTCCCTTACCCGGGGTCGCAATTACCACCGCGATGGGAGCAATCTTCAATCCGCTTGGTGTGGCGATTGCAGCGGGGTTAGGCGCTGCCCTTGGAGAGTTGACCGGTTACACGGCTGGTTTCAGTGGTCAAGGCGTCGTCGAACGAGTCACTTTTTTTGAGCGGCTCACCAACTGGATGAGGCTGCATCAAAATCTGGCGTACGTGGCCATTTTGGTGCTCGCTTTTATTCCAAATCCTCTCTTCGATCTGGCAGGAATGGCTTCGGGGGTGCTCAAACTCCCAATATGGAAGTTCCTGATTGCATGTTTAATTGGTAAAATCTTAAAAATGCTTATGTTTGCTTACGCCGGTTATTTCTCGATTGGATGGCTTGGCGCGCAATTCGGAAAATAATTTACCTTAACATAACGTGATGTAATTAAAAATTAAACAAAGGCCGGCACATATTGCCAGCCTTTGTTCTTTTATTAGTGTTTTGCCTACTTCTCCGAAATAACAACCGTATCGATCACATCACCCGTAAAGGTGGGGTTTTGGGTTGGATCACGTAATGTGATGGCATTGACTACATCCATTCCACTGATCACCTGTCCAAAAATAGTGTAATCAGCCTCGGTTAGACTGACCGGTCCGAAAGTGATAAAGAACTGGCTGCCATTGGTATCAGGTCCAGAGTTAGCCATGGCAACCACACCTGCCTTATCGAAGGCCAGGTCATTCCTTTCATTCACAAACTTATAACCCGGTCCACCTGATCCAGAACCGGTGGGATCTCCGCCTTGTGCCATGAAACCTGAAATGACCCGGTGAAAAGTCACGCCGTTAAAATATCCCTGTCGGGCTAGAAAAACAAAACTATTAACGGTAATGGGGGCTTTATCGGGGAAGAGTTGAATGACGAATTCCCCACCTTTTGCCATTTTTATCGTCGCAAGATATTGTTTCGTCACATCCAATAAAAATGTTGGGGCATTGGAATATTGTTTCGTCCCGATAAGCTGCGCGGATAGGACCGCCGGGAGTCGGGTAGGAAATTGTCGGGGTGGCGACCACGGCTGCAGTCGGGGTCACTGCGTTTTGACCTCTGCGTGTATTGTTAAAGTATACCCAAAGCGATAAGTCCGACAATTAAAACTACAACGATGATACCAACAATCTGGGTGATTAACTTCTGCCTGGCACGTGCTGCCCGGCACGCATCTCGTCTGGTTTGCAATAATTTTGACATGGTATTCTCCTTGGGGTTAATTCGATTTTCACCGACCTGGTTTTTCCTGGCACACGTTTTATTTTCGATTTCCTGGGTTGCTTTAACTCTTCAACTTCATCACGGGTCAGGGGGCGCCATTCCCTGGGCTTTAAATTCCCTAACAGCAGCGTCCCCATGCGGACCCGGATAATTCGAACCACCGGCAGACCGGTCATTTTTCCCATTTCGCGTATCTGGCGTTTATGACCTTCCTGTAAGATTACATTCAACCAGGCACCTTTTCCATACCTGGAAACGACGTAAACATCAGCAGGACGTGTTTTGAACCCGTCTTCCAATACCAAACCCCGGCGCCATTTTTCCAATTGATCCCTGTCCGGATGCTTTGCAACGAGTACCCTATATTCCTTTTCATGTTCATAACGAGGGTGGGTCAATCGATTGGCCAATTCACCGTCGTTGGTCATCAGGATCAAACCTTCCGAGTCGAAATCCAGTCGTCCGACGGGATATAAAGTGCCTTCCATCGGAATAAGGTTTCGAACAGCCGGTCGTTCATCGGGATCCGATACGGTGGTGATGACACCCCGTGGTTTGTACAATGCGATGTAAACAAAGGGCTCTTGAGCTCGCAGCAGATGACCATCCACTGATATTTGGTCAATGTCAGGATCGGCTTTGTCGCCCAACCCAACAACTTGTCCAAAAACGCGCAACGCGCCCGGCGGAAATTATTTCTTCGCAACCACGCCGGGAACCGTAGCCGGCTCTTGCGAGGATTTTTTGAAGGCGTTCTTTCATTTATCCCTTTCCCAACCAGCCCTGGAACAGACTTCTTGCCTTGCTTTCACAAGTCCTACTAATTATCCTTTCAACATCTCATCATGGTTCATTTCGCCATTGTTTTCCGGGTTTGTTTGTGTGTCAGGAAGGTTCAATGGAGGCAACTCGGCAAGAGAATTCAATCCGAAATGCTGAAGAAAATCCACCGTGGTGCCATACAAGATCGGACGTCCAATCCCTTCAGCTCTACCCACTTCCTGGATCAAGCCCTTGCTTAGCAATGATTTCATCACCCCATCGCTACTGACCCCTCGGACAGCTTCGATTTGAGGGCGGGTAACCGGCTGCTGATAAGCTGCAATGGCAAGAGTTTCGAGAGCAGCGCGGCTTAGCCGGCTGGTTGCCTCCAGACCTAAAAATCGGTCGATAATTTCAGCCATCTCAGGAGCAGTCGTTAGCTGGAACCGACCGTTATGCCGCTGGATGCGTAGACCACGGGAATGTAATTCGCCGTCCAATTGTTGAAGTCCCTCTTCCACGGCTGAGGTGGTCAATTCCAAGGCGGTCGCCAATTGGGAAAGCGAAACCGGCTCGGCAGAAACGAACAATAAAGCTTCAAGCTCGGCGGGTATATCCAAAGGTGTCAGGTTGATGCTTTCGCTCATGCTATAATTACTCCCGTCGGGATGAAATGTAACGAAAAATCATTTCTATAAATCCTGTGTGATTTCCATAACTCAATCGCTATTAATAAGAGAATTCATGAAGCGTTGGAACTTCAATCTGATCATCGGTGGTTGTATTATTTGCCTGGTAATTCTTGCCTGTACGATAAATATCGGAGGGCCGGCTTATCCAACTCGTGCCATTCCCGTTTCGACAGAAGCCATAGGCGAACTTCAGGCCACAATCAATTCAGCTATCACCTCAAGTGGAAACTCCGGCCAGTTGACGCTGGAAATATCCGAGACGCAATTGACATCCTACCTGGCTTACTGGCTAAGTACACAGTCCCAACCGATCCTCGTTAATCCACAAGCTTATCTGCAGAACGGCCAAATCCAATTGTATGGTACGGCCATTCAGGGGAATTTCGAGGCGACAGCTAAAATCGTTATTTTGACCGGTGTCGATCAAGCAGGGACAACTACTTCTGAATATAACCTCCGCAGATTTTGGACCGCTTCCAGTTCCCGCAGGATTACTCGATGCCATCACCGGGGCAATCAAGGAAGCATATACCGGGGCATTGGGGCCTGTCGCAACCGGCTTCCGATTAACCACCATTTCAGTCGCAGACGGCACAATGACGATCGCCGGACAAGTGAAATAGCGTTTGGATTATACCAGTAACCCATAATGACAAAGAAATTTATCATCCGACTCCTTCTGCTGGTCTTGTTGGTCGGCCTGAATGCGTGCGCCCCACAAGTACAACAACCTGACGTGACAGTGACTTTGATCGCAGACGGTTCCAGCAAACAAGTCTCCCTTGCTCCGGGGAGTACGGTTCAAGCAGCTCTTACCAGCTCGAAAATTACCATATCCCAGACTGACAGGGTTGATCCGCCCACTTTCACCGTCGTCAGTCCAGGGATGACGATAACGATCATTCGTGTGCGTGAAGAATTTGAGACACGCCAGGTTATCATCCCATACGAACGCCAGGAACTCCACAACGAATCCCTGCCTGCCGGTGAAACGCGCCTGATTCAAGCAGGTCAAAATGGTTTACGCGAAATGACGATCCGGCATGTTTTTGAAAATGGGACCGAGACAGGAAGTTCGACCGTTTCAGATACGATCCTTCAAGCACCGATTCCGGAAATCGTCATGATCGGTGTCCAGTCACCATTTGCCCCTTTGCCAATTCCAGGCATGCTTGCCTACTTAACTGGCGGTAATGCCTGGATAATGAAAGAATCAACGTCCAATCGCTATCCTCTGGTTACCACGGGTGACCTCGATGGGCATATTTTTACCCTTTCGCCGGATGGCAAATGGCTTCTTTTTACCCGTAAATCAACCCAGGCAGCCGACAAGGAAGTGAATACTTTATGGGTGGTCAGTACTAGTGGTCAACCACCTACACTTGTAAAATTGGGGGTCTCAAATGTGGTTCACTTTGCCGCCTGGCAGCCCGGCGTTCGGTACTCGATAGCTTATTCCACTGTCGAACCCCGATCCACGGCACCAGGTTGGCAGGCGAATAATGACCTGCATTTTCTGGCATTTATCAACTCTGCTGCAGGTCCGAGAACCGATGTCCTTGAAACCAATTCGGGAGGCATATATGGGTGGTGGGGGATGTCGTTCAACTGGTCACCTGATGGAAAAAACCTTGCATATTCCCGTCCCGACGGGGTTGGAATTGTCGATATACATGCCGGAAAACTATCCTCAAGTATTGATATCACCCCGTTGAATACCCACAGTGATTGGGCATGGACACCCGGCGTTTCACTGGAGCGCGGATGGACAACAACTTTTTATTGTCATGCATGCCGAATCGTCCGGTCTGATCAGTCCCGAAGAATCGCCCAACTTTGACCTGGCATCTGTTAGTATTCCCGATAACCAGGCGACAACGCTTGTACAACAGACAGGGATGTTTGCCTATCCGGCCGTTTCGTCTTTACATCCAGCCGATCCCAATTCACCTTTTTTGGTTGCTTTCCTGCAGGCAGTTTTCCCTGCCCAATCATCCACCAGCCGGTATCAATTGTTTGTGATGAACAGCGATGGAACACATCTTCGGTCACTGTTTCCCGCAGAGGGTCAGACCGGTCTGGAGCCTCAGCTACCGGTTTGGTCGCCGCATAACCTTGATACGAGCGGTGATTTTATTGGCGTAATTTACGAAGGTAACCTCTGGATAATTGATTCTTCCACCGGTCAATCACAACAAATTACCGGTGATGGATTAACGAGCCAGATTGACTGGAAATAATTTCCTCATTATTAATTTGGATATCAGCTTCATTCTTTATTTCATTCGTTCTTAAGGAGCTTTCATAGATGAAAATACTTATAACGGGAGCAGCGGGATTTCTTGGCTCCCATCTGTGTGACCGCTTGCTTGGCGAAGGGCATACAGTTATCGGTGTGGATAATTTTGTTACCGGTAACCGTGAAAATATATCCCATTTAGTAAATAACAAGAATTTCTCATTCATTCGACATGATGTTTCTCAACCAATAATGGTAAACGAGAAATTAGATGCAGTGTTGCATTTTGCGTCGCCAGCCAGTCCTAACCCAAAGTCACCTTTCGGCTATCCCAATTTGCCTGTCGAAACGCTGAAGGCAGGATCATTGGGCACATTCAATACACTCGATCTTGCCCGGAAGAACAGTGCGCGCTTTTTATTTGCCTCCACATCAGAGATATACGGCGACCCACTCGAGCACCCGCAAAAAGAGAGTTATTGGGGTCATGTAGACCCAATCGGCTTAAGATCGATGTATGATGAGGCCAAGCGATTTTCCGAAGCAGCAATAATGGCGTATTATCGGTCGAAGGAAACGGATACACGAATAGTGCGAATATTTAATACTTACGGCCCACGCATGCGGTTGGATGACGGGCGGGTAGTACCCAACTTTATACATCAAGCATTAAACTGCGAACCCTTGACCATATACGGCGAGGGCAAGCAATCCCGTTCCTTTTGTTTTGTAGATGACCTGGTGGATGGGATATATCGACTGCTATTATCCAACGAGCATCTTCCGGTCAATATAGGAAATCCAACCGAGACAACGATCCTTGATTTCGCCAGGTTGATCAATCAACTGACCGGTAACATGGCCGGACTCACCTATCAGCCAGAAAATCGCCTAGGCAGCGATCCTGAACGGCGTAAACCTGACATTACCCGGGCGCGTTCGCTTTTAGGTTGGGAGCCAAAAGTGGATCTGGAGAATGGTCTGAACCGAACCATAGCATATTTCAAGCAGAAGATAGGCATCGCATGACAGTTTTCATCACAAATCCGCAGGAACGGACCCGCTTTTTAAAATTCTTAGTGGTTGGGATGGTTGGTGCCGCGGTGGATTTCGGTATCATGAATTTGTTCTCAAAGCTATTTAATATGACACTTGTCTGGGCAGGGACAATTTCATTCGTTTGTGCAATATTAAGTAATTATCTCTGGAACCGAATTTGGACTTATCCAGATTTCGCGATCGAGACCGGTAATCAGGCAACTTACCATGTTCTTCATGGTAAATGTGGCTGGCCTTGCCATCCGCCTGCCGATTCTCCATTTTCTTGAACCACCGATGCGACAGGCACTCGACCGGTTCTCATGGACCAACCCCCTTACCCCTGTTTTACTTGGAAAAAATTTTACTCTAGTGGTGGCAGTCGGAGTAGTAATGTTGTGGAATTTTTTTGCTAATCGTTATTGGACGTATAATGATGTCGACAAGGGAAATATCAATGAATAATCATCCTCAACGAACCGTCATTCCAGTATATACATCAAAAGGTGACGCAGAAGCGTTCCTGGTCTATCCATTTCTTTATAACAGGCTGGGGGAATGGATAGGCTGGGTGACAGCGGATCGTCAAGTGTATTCGGTGCTTGGTTACTTTGTAGGGGAACTGACAGCAGAACCCCGCATCATTCGTAAGCGGATCACCGCATCATTAAAACCAAGAAAATCACCACCGACACCTCCCGGCAAACTATTTGTACCAGCTACCATCCCGCTTGCACCCATGATGGGCGATCTGCGGTTCGGTATTGAAGATGTGCTGCTTGAGGAACCTGAGCGTTTGCATACTCTTGATTCCGGTGAACTCCGGATGGACATTGAATGATAGATAAACCGCATCAGCCTAAAACCATGCAGGCTTCCAAAATTCAGCTTGCACAATTGATGCAGCCCGAGCATGCCAATACGAACGGTAGTGTCCACGGCGGTTGGATCATGAAACTGGTTGATGAAGCTGGCGCGCTTGCATCGACCCGCCACGCCGCTCACCGAACCGTGACAGTAGCCATCGACCAGATGGTGTTCCGGCACCCTATTCATATTGGCGACCTGGTGTTATTTAATGCCATAGTCACCTACGCTGGACGCACATCGATGGAAGTAGAAGTGGATGTGATCGCGGAAAATCCAATCAGCGGCGAGCAGATCCATACCAATACTGCCTACCTCGTCTATGTGGCGATCGATGATCAAGGGCGCGCCGACCCAGGTCCCACCATTGATCGCAGAAAATCCGGCAGAACAAGCCATAATGGATGCTGCAAGGGATCGCCAACAAAAAAGGGTTGGAAAGAAAATTTAGTATTCATGGTACTGACTTACTACACGTGGGCTTTAGATTTAACTCTCGCCAGTGAGTAAACTCAACCAAGGATAGATATGAGTGATAGTGAAGCGATAAAGGATGGTAATTCTGAAGAAGTGGAGCCAAAAGAACGACAGGCCCATCCTTTCCGCACATTAAAAGAACTATTGGATTTCGTCTCCGGTAAAACACTGCCACCAGCCACACCCGAGGAAGCGAGTCTGGCGGAGCCGCTTCCGTTTCCTTTTATGGCGATCGTAGGACAGAAGGAAATGAAGTTGGCACTTTTATTGGGGTTGATCAACCCTTCTGTCGGCGGAATTCTTCTCATCGGTCCCCGTGGCACTGCCAAAACAACGGCGGTTCGATCGCTGCTTGATATTCTTCCCAAAGTCGAACGCAGTCTTTGTTATTACGGCTGTTTACCGGAAGATATTGAAATCGGTGGGATAACGGCCGTCTGCCAGGATTGTGCCAAAAAGTACGGTGAAGGCTTGCCGTTAACGGCACCTGATCGAGTCCGGTTGATCGAAATGCCGCTCAATTCCAGGTTGGATGATGTTGTTGGTGGAATTGATGAACGGGCTGCCATTTCGCAGGAACGTTTGCGCGTCCGCCGCGGAATTCTGGCGCAAGCTGATCGTAATCTTTTATATGTAGATGAGATTAATCTGCTAGCCGACGATATCATCGATGCAATACTGGATGCAGCCGCCCAGGGAGCTTATACCGTACGACGGGGACCAATATCTGCCACATACCGCGCCCGCTTCGTTCTGATCGGTTCGATGAACCCTGAGGAAGGCCAATTACGGCCTCAAATTCTTGACCGGTTTGGTATTCGAGTAATTGTGCGAGGACTGGAAGATCCGACTGAACGACTCGAGGCATATCGTCGTGTCCAGGTCTATCTATCGAATCCACGTAGCCTGGCGACAGCGTATAGCACTGAAATGCAGGCGGTTGCCGAAGAGATCCAAACTGCGCGGTCCAGATTACCAAAAGTGGTGTTACCCGATAAAGTAGCCAAACCCGCAATACGACTTGTCCAAAAGATGGGAATAGACAGCCTGCGTGCTGAAATCACGTTATTTGAAGCAGCCAGGGCGTATGCGGCTGCTGACAGCAGGGACAAGGTAACACCTGAAGACTTGCAGGCGGTTGCACGCATGACCCTGCGCTTACGACGATCACCTTTCATGACCAAGTACTTCAGTAGTCAACAAGACGAAGAAGAACAGCTTGAAGGACTCCTGTCCGTCTTTGCTGGTAAGAAAAAGGAACCTATCAGACGAAGCGGAAAAAGATAATTACCGGATTAGCTTTTTATAGGGAAAGTGGATAATTTAGGTCATCTGGGGGAAACAAGCCAACAATTTTATAGTCGAACCAATTTTCTGGTATAATTCCATCCGCATTGACTGGTCCCGCTGGCGGCGCAACCTGCCGGTGAGGAGACCTGCTCAAAATCTAGAGAAAAGGAATTGCATACGTCATGCCGCTTAACAAGGAAGTAAAAACAAAAGTCATTACTGATTACCATCGCCATGAGACAGACACCGGATCCCCGGAAGTCCAGGTGGCAATTCTGACCACCCGTGTCCTGCAACTAACCGAACATTTACGCACACACAAGCACGATGAGGCCAGCCGCAGGGGATTATTACAGATGGTCGGTCAACGCCGAAGACTTCTGGCGTACTTGCGCAGGAATGATTATCAGCGATACCTGGCCCTTACGGACCAATTAAAACTGCGCCGAAAATAGAAGGTGGTTCGTCCAAGTAGATGGGCCGTTGCCCATCTACTTTTTTAATAATGTGTCCGGGAAAAGACGCGACAGCGAACTTGTCCTGACACCATCATGCGCCCGCAGTCAGGAATTGAAACATGCTGGCAACAGTTTTGGAGATCATAGAACTGGTTGTCACCATTTTTCAGTCCCTGACCAGGCGGGAGTTTTAGGAGACAATTTATGAAACCCGAAGTAAAACGCTATACCACGATTGTGGGCAGCCGGGAAATTGCCATGGAAACTGGCAAACTGGCCGCGCAAGCCGGTGGAGCCGTTACGGTCCACCTGAATGATACGATTGTATTTGCTGCTGCCACTATGGGGGGCATTCGGACTGGGATCGATTTTTTCCCGCTCAGCGTCGAATACGAAGAGCGGATGTACGCCGGGGGTAAAATTCCAGGTTCGTTTTTCCGACGTGAAGGCAGACCATCCACGGATGCGATCCTCACCGCCCGATTAACCGACCGTCCGTTACGCCCACTCTTTCCGGAAGGTATGCGGAATGAAGTCCAGATCATCATGTATTCGTTATCAGCAGATGCCGATAATCCATTGGACGTTCTTGCAATTAATGCCGCATCTGCAGCGGTGATGATCTCCGATATCCCCTGGAACGGTCCGGTGGGAGCTGTTCGGATCGGCCGAGTTGGCGGAGAATTCATCGTCAATCCCACTTTTGCAGAAATTGAAAAATCCGATCTCGACTTACGAATCGCCGGAACACGGGACGCGATCCTGATGGTTGAAGCTGGTTCTGACGAAATCCCCGAAGATATCATGGTGGCAGCCCTGGAACTGGGGCATAAATCCATTCAACCAATCATCGACCTTCAGCTCAAGATGCAGGCAGAAGTTGGCAAAACCAAGCGTGAAGTCACTTTGGCATTGCCCGACCACAGTTTGCAGGAAAAAGTTTATGCGCGTGTGAGTACTGCAATGAACAACCTGCTCGACAAGCCGCTAATGAAAGCCGAGTTTTACGCTGGAATGGATGCCCTCCTTCAAACCCTGGTAGGTGAGCTTATCCCGGCTGAAAAGGGTAATGTTTCCGTCCCGGATGAAACCGACGTAGAAACCATCCCCGAGTTTTCAATCCCGGGAACACCCAGCCTGGAGGCAGTTAAGGAAGCATTCGGAGAAGCTGAGAAAAAGGTCGTCCGAGAACGGATACTGAACGAGGGGAAACGTCCTGATGGGCGTAAACCCACCGAGATCCGCCCAATTTGGTGTGAAGTCGGCTTCAGTCCCCGTGCGCATGGATCAGGTTTATTCACCCGTGGGGAAACACAGGTTTTAACATTAGCTACACTAGGCACGTTATCTGAATCACAGGAATTGGACACACTCACCCCCATCGATACCAAACGCTACATGCATCATTACAACTTTCCGCCTTTCTCAACTGGCGAGGTAAAAATGCTGCGTGGGCAATCCCGCAGGGAAATTGGGCATGGCGCGCTGGCTGAAAGAGCTTTGCTTCCAGTTATCCCAGCCGAGGAGTTGTTCCCTTATGCAGTGCGACTGGTATCCGAGGTGCTGGCTTCCAATGGTTCATCGTCAATGGCATCCGTTTGTGGATCAACCCTCGCACTCATGGACACCGGCGTCCCGATCAAAGCCCCGGTTGCAGGCGTTGCAATGGGATTGGTTATGGAAGGTGATAAATATGTCATCCTGACTGATATCCAGGGGACTGAAGATCATCTAGGCGACATGGATTTTAAAGTGGCAGGCTCTGCTGAGGGGATCACAGCCCTTCAAATGGACATTAAGATCTCCGGCTTAAGCACCGAAATAATGAAACAGGCGTTGGAACAAGCTCGCCAGGCTCGTTTATTCATCCTTGGAAAGATCCTGGAAGTTATACCGAACCCTCGCCCGGAATTGAAACCACACGTGCCGCGGATAACCACTGTCAAAATCCCATCGGAAAAAATTGGGGCGATCATTGGTCCCGGCGGAAAGAACATCCGCGCCCTGCAAGAGGAGACTGGCACCAAGATCGATATCCAGGAGGACGGGACAGTGTATATCGCTTCCACAAGCGGAGCGGGTGCAGAATTAGCCCGTCAGCGGATCGAAGCTATTACCGAGACTCCACAATTGGGTAGAATCTATACTGGCAAGGTCGTTCGTATCGCTGACTTTGGCGCTTTCGTTGAAATACTCCCGGGACAGGATGGCATGGTCCACATTTCGCAACTGGATAGCGAGCGAGTTGAAAAAGTCGACGATGTTGTCAAAATGGGAGATGAGATCACGGTCATGGTTACCGGCATCGACCCGATGGGAAAAATCCGCTTGTCCCGGCAGGCTGTACTCGAAGGTTGGACTATAGAAGAAGCCCAGGAACGTGACGCTCGAAAGAGTGGAAGTGGCGGCAGGTCTGGAGGAGGCCGCCCGGGAGGCGACCGACGCCCAGGCGGGCGTAGCGACGACCGCCGCGGTCCCAGGCGCTAATCCCTAAACTAGAAACACCCGGTGTCAATATCAGACACCGGGTGTTTATCGAAAGTCCACGATGCAAAATCGCCTAAAGAATATTCTTGCTGAATATCCTACGCAATTCTGGTTGATGGTGGTCGGATTATTGATCAGCTCTGCGGGAGCTTCAATGATCTGGCCATTCCTAATGATCTATGTCAGCGAGAAGTTAAGCCTGTCGCTCAGCACGGTTTCGACCCTAATTTCCATCAACGCTCTCAGCGGGTTGTTTTCTTCCTTCATTGCCGGATCAGTCTCGGATAAATTTGGAAGAAAAATAGTCATGGTGGTAAGCCTGTCAATCAACGGGATCGGATACCTGTTCTTAAGCCAGGCACACTCATACCTGGGATTTGCGATCATGATGGTCTTGATGGGCGCGTCCAACCCGCTCTACCAGATTGGTGCGGATGCCATGTTAGCCGACATGATACCGTCAGAGAAAAGGACCGATGCCTATGCCATCATTCGAATGGTCAACAATGCTGGCGTAGCCATTGGCCCGGCGATCGGGGGATTTATCGCTTCTGTTTCTTATACGTATGCATTTATGGGTGCGGCTATTGGGATGATCACTTACAGCCTGCTGCTCATCTTCCGTGCACATGAGACCTTGAGCCATGCTTACCAAGCGATTCCTACACCCAAAAAGGATCCCCTTGGAGGATATGGTCGAGTTTTTAGAGACAAACCCTTTGTTCTGTTCGCTCTTCTAGTTGGGGTCGGTTTTATTGCACCGTCCATGTTATGGACATTGTTCGCTGTTTATACAAAACAAAATTTTAACCTGCCGGAAAGTTTGTATGGATGGTTACCGACCACAAACGCGTTAATGTGCGTCTTCGTCCAGTTCTCCGTCACGCGGGTGACGCGCCGATACCGACCGATCATCGTTGCAGCGGTTGGGATGTTGTTATACGCCCTGGGCGTCGGCAGTGTAGCACTGATGGGTAATTTTCTGGGATTTTGGTCAAGCATGGTTTTGATGACTTTTGGAGAACTGACTTTATCCCAACCGTAAGCAAGTACATTGCCGATCTTGCGCCCGCGGATATGCGTGGTCGATATATGAGTTTTTATTATTTCGCATGGGGGATCGCCAGGGGCACGTCCCCCTTGATCGGCGGTTTTCTGAACGATAATATCAGTCCGCGTTCGATCTGGATCGGCGGACTGGTTATCGGTCTTTCCAGCGCTATTGGGTTATTAATCCTTTCAGGGATCAAGTTCCGGGCAAAAGATAGAGTAGTGGCGTAAGATTAATTTCGAACTTATTTAACATTGAGCATCTGTTCCAGGCGTAATTTGACCTCCGGCCATTCCTTTTCGACGATACTAAAATAAACCGAATCTCTATAAGTCCCATCCGGTAGTATGTAGTGATTACGCAGTACGCCCTCGCGTTGAGCACCTAACCGTTCAATGGCACGCAACGAGACCAGATTTCGAGCATCAGCTTTGAATTGAACCCTGATACAGCTCATCGTCTCAAATGCATATTTTAGTAATAGATATTTACACTCCGTGTTCACGCCGGTTCGTTGGAATTTTGGTGCGTACCAGGTCCCACCAATTTCCAAGCCGAGGTGTTCGGGGTGCATCTCAAGGTAGCGGGTCGATCCAGCAACCCTTCCACTTGGTAGATGGATAACGGTAAAACAAAGATCGGTGCCCGTGACTTGCTTCTGCAGTAAATCCAGCACCCATTTCTTCATATTCTCCGGCTTGCTTAGGTCTCCATACACCATGTATTTCCAGATCGAAGGGTCTTTGCCGGCCAGCACCAAGACCCGGAATATGGTTTTCGCCCAATGGTTCCAGGCGAACAATATTCTCAGAAAGACTTACTGGTGTGATCCAATGCTCATCAATCATTGTTTTCCTTGAGTTGGCAGGTAAGGCATGCGTGGTCCAGTTTTGCCTGTTAATTCCGCCAAAGCTGCACGCATGGCAGTCCGATCATCCCATGGGTATTCCACATTTCCAAAACACATCGATTGCTCGTGACCTTTACCACATGCCACCACAACATCCCCCTTCCGTGCAAGGTTGATCCCAAAGCGGATGGCATTTCCTCTGTCAGGTATTCGCCAAAATGTCTTTTCCTCCACTCCACCTTTCGACCTGGCACCGTCAGCCATTTCCTCCAGGATTTCATCCAATGACTCGGTGCGGGGATCCTCAGCAGTCAGGATACTAAAATCCGCAGCCTCCGCGGCAATTTCTGCCATCATCCTCCGTTTTTGCCGGTCGCGAAGACCAGCGGACCCGAAGATGACGATCAAACGTTTTTCGGGAGCCATCGTCTTGATTGAATTAATGGCTACGCGCAAGGCATTTGGGGTGTGAGCAAAATCAACCAGGGCTGTGAAGGGTTGCCCAAAATCTATTCGCTCCATTCGTCCAGGGACACCTGGCATGGCAAAAATTCCCCTGGCTGCTTGCTCGGGATCGATTTTTAAGCCATATATGGCAGTAGTTAAGGCCGCCAGGCAGTTCGATACATTAAATTCGCCAACCAGGGGACTTTTCACAGCAACTCGAAGTTTATCTGTCACGGTATCGAATTGAATGCCATTCGGAGAGTAAATGATATGCTCCGCCCGAACATCCGCCGACTCTGCCAAACCATAACTAACCTGCGGCTGGGCGGCGATCCGGCTGAGATACTCAAATGATCCATCATCCTTATTCAAAACAGACAACCGGGGGTTACCCTGTGGTTTTTGGAGAGTTTGTTCCAGCGATTGAAAAAGGCGCGCTTTTGCTTGCCGGTAATTCTCGTACGATCCATGCTGGTCAAGGTGCTCGTGAGTAACATTCGTAATGACCCCGATATCAAACTCGCAAGCGTCCACCCGGTATTGTGCCCACCCGTGTGAGGTTGTCTCAAGGACCACGTGGGTCAAACCGCTCTGTACCATCCTGGCAAGATAAGATTGAACATCCGTCGCTTCAGGGGTTGTGACATGAAAACCCGTATCGAGAACTTCATCACCGATAACTGCGTTAACTGTTGAAATGAGACCCGCCTTGATATTGGATGATTTCAAGATCTGATATAGGAGATTGCAGGTCGTGGTTTTTCCATCGGTACCCGTTACTCCAATGACGGTTAATTTTCTACCAGGGTATCCATAAAAGGCTGCTGCTAACCAGGACAGTGCACGACGTGAATTATCCACCCGGATATAGGGGATGTTAATATTTACATCCGGTTTTTCTCCGACGATCGCTGAAGCACCGCGCTGGATGGCATCCGCTATATAATTGTGTCCATCGACCGAACTGCCTGGCACGGCGACAAATAAATTTCCCGCCAGTACCCGTCTGTTATCCATGACGATCCCGGTGACGCCAACATCCGGAAGGGATGCTGGTGAATATTGAAAGGGGAATTCAGAGAATATTACACCTAGTCTTACTGGATTGTCGATCATTCTTTTTCGCATTTCCAAGTCATACATTTTTAAATGAGAAGAGGGTTTTGACGATTATAATACGCCAAAACCCTCCAATAAGTGGTAAACCCTATTTTAATGTCTTGCGTAGACCTTCGAGTTGACCCGCCACTGATCCATCGATCACTTTATCACCAACGCGAACAACCAAACCACCAAGTATTTGGGGGTCCACGTTAAAATCCACTTTTGTTCCCTTGCCGATCTTTGACAGGACGTTCTTTTTTATAGTTTCCTGCTCCTCGCTTGTCAAAGGCAGGGCAGAAGTAACTTCAGCCGAGGTTCCCTTGACCTCCGTACCATCCAGTACTACAACATTGCCGGATTTTACCCCTGAGAAAAATTCATCGAGAAGTGCATGTTGTCGCTTTTGATCCATCGATTCACCGATCAATTTATTAGCTGCGGCAATAGCCAGGGCAGCCACCTGCCCACGCAGGTCGGCTAGTAATCGGTCACGTTCTTCTTCTGCTTCAACCAGAACAGCATCCCGTTCCTTCTCGATCTCCTTTTCAGCGCCGGCTTTTACTTCTTCCATTGCGACATCCGCTCGTTCTGTAGCCTCATTCACCAGGTGAGTTGCTTTGGCTTGCGCATCATTAATGATCTTCTCTGCGTCTTTTTCAGCATTGGCGCGTGCTTCTGCGGCGATGCGGGCGTCCTCTACGGTTTGAGCGATCGTCTTTCGTCTTTTCTCCAACAGCCCACGTAGAGGTTTTACGATCCACGCGTTGACCACCACAAGAACGATCAGAAAACAGCCAATCTGAACCACCAGATAACCTAAGTTAAGACCCAATTGTGCCAAGGGATACCTCCTTTAAATTTCTCGAATATTCGCTTTGTTATCCAACAACGAAGAGGATCAACAGGGCAACTACCAAGCAGTAAATTGCCACCGCTTCTGCAAAGGCGATCCCAAGGATCATATTGGTCTGGATGGTTCCGGTTGCATCAGGATTTCGTCCCATAGCCTGAACAGCACCGCTCGTGACGATACCGATGCCTGCCCCGGCGCCGATCGCTCCGATCATTGCCAGTCCAGCGCCAATCAATTTTGCCGCAATAATAATGTCACCAGTCATGAGAACTTCCTCCATTTAGAGTTTCGGGCGGTGTAACCGCCGTTGGAAATGATTTACCCGGGCTATCCTGCCCGAAATGGTGTCAGATCACTCAAATCTCAATGGGCAGCTTCACTTTTCCCGTGACCTTGTGTAGCCTGAGCCATAAAGGTCATGGTGAGAAGACCAAATACAACAGCCTGGATTGCACCAACAAAGAATTCAAGCATGTAGAACATGGATGGGAATATTGAAATCATCCCAAGTAGCGAACCCATCACAAACAAAAGTACGGATCCTGCGAAAATATTTCCAAAAAGACGGAAGGCAAACGAGAGGACTTTCGAGAATTCAGAAACCAGTTCAAGCAATCCGACACCCCAGTCGATGACTCCAAAAATCGGTTTGCTGAAGAAGGTTTTTACGTTCCAAAATTTTGTAAAATAATGGATGCCCTGGGACTTTAACCCAACCACCTGCACGGCAATCACTGCAGTTAGGGCCAATGCAACCGTAAAGTTCAAGTCGGTAGAAACCACCCTGATAAATGGTACGACATCATAGCCACCGGTTGTTACCTCTGGTTTTACAATCGTTGCAATGGATGGTCCGATCTGTTGAAGCAAGTAGCCGACCCCACTTTCAGACGCTTTGATAAATCCGATGCTATCAACACCTGGGATCAGTTCCATCCAGTTGGCAAGCAACACGATTAATGTGATCGATGCAAACCATGGGAATATGGTCCATGCCCATTTCCCGGCAGTAGATTCGGTCATATTAAAGAGCATTTCCAAGAGCGCTTCGATCGCACCGGGAATGCCTTTCAGAACCAGGCTTCCTTTTTTAACTGCGCGGTTGAAGAAGAATGCTGCCAGAATAACAAGTATATCGACCAGGAAAAGAGCAACCATTGTGTTGGTGAGATAAAATTCCCCGATTACCGGTAAAGTAAATAATGGATGCTCCGTTAAATGTTCAGCCGGGAGTTGAACAAACGGTCTTATTGGGGCAAAATATTTTGATGCGACAAATCCTAAAATAATTAGCGCAAGTACGATCCATCGATTCGTACCCCAGCGCCACCATTTCTTTTTTGGAGCCTGTTCAGTCATCTTTTCCACCAATTAAATCCTCCTTGGGCTTATCAACTTGCTTACCAGGCTGGATGCGACGGGTCGCCATTTTTACCACCCGTAAAGTCAGTAGTATCGTTACCGGGACACTTGCGATTATCAATATAACCGTAAAAAGCGGCTTGCTATTAAGACTCTGTCCAATATTATCCCGGCAAAAAGGCCGACGAAGATGACCACCAGGGTCAAGCCTGCAACCAGAACGACGGTCGTCGTAACAGCAGTGCGAAACTCATCGCGCCCTTTATTCCCAGGTCCGTTCATGGCGGCGAAATTATATCAGAGGCCATACGAGCCGTCTAGAACAAATTGATCGCTGCCTGATTAGCCAGGCTGAACCAACCCCCAAAAAGTATACCGACAAGAAGAATCCCGGCAACCAGAACGATTAATGCGATCGATACGGACGAACTCACCGGAATTGCATGCGAGCTTTCATCCTGATTTTCCATGCGGTAAAGATAAACCGACTTCAGAACGGTCAGGTAGTAGTACAAGCCCACTATCGAATTCAAAACACCAACTACAGCCAGCCAAATCCAGCCAGAGTTTACAGCCGCAAGGAATACAAACACCTTCCCAACAAAGCCACCGAAAGGCGGCATTCCTGCCAGGGAAAGAAAGGCTACGAGAGCCCCCAATGCAAGACCGGGGTTGCGGCGGCTCAAGCCATTAAAACGCGGGAAAATCGTCAGACCCTGTCGCCCGTCCGACGATACCAACTACAGCGAATGCCAGCAGGTTTGTCAGAACGTAGGCAATCAAGTAGAAAACCACACTCGCAAAGCCCAACTGGGTAAAGGCAACCATGCCGATCATGGCATAACCTGCGTGAGAGATGGAAGAATAAGCCAGTAATCGTTTGACACTCTTTTGTGTAAATGCGATCAAATTACCGATCGTCATTGTCAACGTGGCAAGCACTGCCAGGATCAGGCTCCAATTGGGTGATACCACCGGGAAGACCGCGGTCAACAGGCGCAAGATGACAGCAAATCCTGCCGCTTTGGAGGCTGTGGAAAGGAAACCAGCAACCGGCGTTGGGGCGCCCTCATAGACATCGGGAGCCCAAAAATGGAATGGGAATAAAGATACCTTGAAAGCCAACCCGGCCAGCACCAGGAATGATATGGCGACCGCAACAACGTCAAAATTGCTGAAATGGATACTTAGTTCGTAAAGGTTGGTTTTCCCGGTAAATCCATAGATCAAGCTGAACCCATAGAGCAATACCGCCGAAGTTAATGCGCCAAAAAGCATGTACTTGAAACCAGCCTCAGTGGATCGCTCGTTGGTTGTGAGAAAACCTGCCAGAATATAGAGCGGGATGGAAGTCGTCTCGATTGCCAGGTAGAGCATGATCAGGTCGGCAGAGGAGGCCATCAGACACATTCCCAAGGTGGCAGCAAGCAATAACAGGTACGCTTCGGCGTGATTGCTCAGGTTCTCCGTATCCATAAAGAACAATGCGGTTACCGCTGCGGAGAAAAGAAATAGCATCTTGAATAGGAAACCCGTCCAATCGAAGCGGAGCATGCCGCCAAAAACCAGTGCTGGTGCAGCCGGTTTTCCAAAGAAAATACTCACGAACAATATCAACAACAACCCGATGGCAGTGAACCAACCAAGGAATGGACGCCGGGCGGTATCCTTCTTATAAAACGGGTCAATAATTAGAATTAGGATACCAAGTGTAAGGATGAGCACTTCAGGCAGGATGGGAAGGATGATTGACACTTATGCACCTCCCAAAAGAGCCAAGACGTGTTGAACACCAGCCTGGACCCATGGAACCATGAGCGCCGGAAAGACGCCTATACCGATCATGATAGCCATCAACAATATCAAAGCGATCTTATCAAGACTTCGGATCGGTGTGATATGCCCCTCAAATTCATCGGGCATTTTTCCAAAAAATACTTTCCGCACGACCAACAGAACATACGAAGCTGTTACAACAATCGAGATGGCTGCTATGACTGCCACCAGCCACTGCGTTTTCCAGATACCCATAAAAATGGGAAATTCTGCGATAAAGCCGGAAAAACCAGGCATACCCATCGAGACAAGGCTGCCGATGATCACACCGATACCCACCAAAGGCAGCGGTTTGATCAAGCCTCCCAGTTTCGGAATATCACGCGTATGAGCCCGATCGTAGACCATGCCTACCGCAGCGAAGAAGAGAGCCGTCATCACCCCATGAGAGAACATTTGCACTCCCGCCCCAGTCAAGCCTTCGGGTGAAAGCGTTGCAAACCCCATCATTACCAAACCCATGTGAGAGACCGATGAAAAACCAATAACATATTTAAAATCGGTCTGAACGCTGGCAATGAACGCTCCATAAACAATATTTACCAAAGCCAGGACCATGATCACCGGAGCCCAGAATTTAGCTCCTACAGGAAGGAGCATGATGCCTACGCGCAGTGCGGCAAATGCTCCCAACTTCATCAAAACGCCGGCGTGGAACATGGATACTGCTGTTGGCGCAGCGACGTGACCATCCGGCGACCAGTTGTGGAAGGGGAAAATACCGCCCAGTATGGCAAATCCGAGAAACACGAAAGGAAACCAAATCTTTTGGAAGGCAGGTGAAAAAGCAGCCTGCTCGAGCTGCAACATATTAAATGTATGCATCCCGCTTGTGTTGTACATTACCAAGGCACCAACCAGGGAAATGACCGAACCGATGAACAGATACAAGGTCAATTTCATGGCTGCATACTCGCGGGTCTTGATCCAGCCCCAGATGGCGATCAATAAGTACATTGGAAAAACTGCGATTTCGTAAAAGAAAAATAGCATGAAAAGATCCAGCGAGCAAAACACACCAAACACCCCACTCGCCAGGATGAACAGGAACGCAAAGAACTCACGCGGACGGTCATCAATGCCCCAGGAGATCATCACTCCAGTTACCATTACAATACCCGTCAATAATACCAATGGGACGCTTAATCCATCCACCCCAAAATAAAGATTGATTCCAAGGGCAGGCATCCAGGAATACTTTTCAATGAATTGATATCCGGCAGCCGCTTTGTCGTATGAAAAATAAACGATGATCGATAATGCTAATGCAAAAAGTGCAGCGACCAACGCCGTTATCCGGGTGACCTTTTTCTGCTCCGGCTTATATAATAAAATGATCACCGCAGCAACGATTGGGGTAAAAACGATTATGCTCAGTAACGGAAAATGCATGGTTTCCTCTTAGTGGAATAACACCATTGTGGCTTTATTAATAATGTCCAAAATCCAGGCCGGATAAATACCAATGACCAGGATGAGCACCATTAGTGGAGCCATGACAACGATTTCACGCCGGTTAATTTCAGTCAACATATGCTCGCCATGAGACCATTGTTCATTCAAAGGTCCATGCAGGACTTTTTTAATACCCTTCAAAATATAGGCGCCGGTAAACAATAATCCAAGCATAGCCACTGCTGTAAATATTGGTAGAACCGGCCATGCACCACGTACGACCAGAAATTCTGAGATAAAACCATTCAGAGCCGGAAGTCCCAGGGATGCCATACTTGTGAAGATCAAAATTCCTCCATATACCGGTACAAGTGGGAAGAGACCTCCAAAATCATCCAGGTTACGAGTGTGGGTGCGCTCGTAGATCACCCCAACCAAAAAGAACATTCCTGCGGCAGATAACCCATGATTGAACATTTGAAGGATCGCGCCATTTAATGCAATGGTTCCACTCAGGGTGCCAGTTGCCCTGGCTGCGGCGGCGATTCCCAGCAGGACAAATCCCATATGGTTCACAGAGGAATATGCCACCAGCCGTTTAAAATCCTTTTGTCCGAAAGCCGCAAAAGCCCCGAATACAATCGCCATAACCGCCAGGAAGGCAAGCCAGCCGGCATATTTTGCGGACTCAGCGGGATATAAGGGCAGCACTAGACGAAGGAAGCCGTATGCCCCAAGCTTTAACAAGACGCCCGCCAGTATCATCGACCCTGCAGTTGGCGCTTCAGTATGCGCATCCGGCAACCAGGTATGGAAAGGCCAGACCGGTACTTTAATCGCAAATGCGATGACAAATGCCCAAAACGCTATCGTTTTTACCGTTTCAACGGACAATCCGAGCATCGTCCCACTTGATAAGGCATTCCACTGAGCCGTGAGAACCGGCAAGTCATAATTCTGGAACAGGACACCCAGCAATTGGATCGCCAGAAGGAGACCGAGAGAACCTCCCATGGTGTAGATGATGAATTTCAGGGATGCATAATTGCGAGCCGGAATTTTCACACCCTTCCAGATCTCACGTTCACCCTTCTCGGAACCCCACTGGTTGATCAGGAAATACATTGGAACAAGTCCGACCTCCCAAAACACGAAGAAAATCAATAGATCGACCGCCATAAAAACGCCTAACATTCCGGTCTCAAGAAACAGGAACAACATCATGTAGGCTTTCAGGCGATCGGAAATATTAAAGGACGCCAGAAGTGCCAAAGGCGTTAATAATGTGGTTAACAAAACCATCGTTAAAGAAAGCCCGTCCACTCCAAGATGGAAGGTTGAATGCAGTGCCGCATACCAAATATATTGTTCCTGGAATTGGTAACCTGCTTGTCCGGGTTTAAACTGAGTCCACAGAACGATCGTTAGAATGAAAGGGATCAGGCTTGCACCAAAAGCTGTCCAATAAATGGCTTTCAAGCCATCCTTTGGCAGGCATAACACCACGAGTGCGGCCAGGAGGGGCAGGAATAAGATCAAGGTCAAGAGATGATTTAAAATAAAATTCATCGAAAACTCCATTCAGCAACGGTTTCTGGCAAGCACAGGTAGCTCAAAGAGCTCCTACATTCCTCCGAGCAGGAAATAGTAGAGCAAAGCAAAAATGACCAGAACTGCCACTGAAGCGACCATGTAGAATTGGATCCGACCTGCCTGTATTTTTCGCAGACCTGATCCGGAGGCTTTCACAACATTACCAGTGCCATCCCCAATGATTTCATTGATGATAGGTTTATCAATTCTATTTCTGAAGAAATTGCCCAGGAATAGGGAAAACCGTGCGACGCTGTGTAAAACACCATCGATTACCACCCGGTCTACGAACAAGTATGTGAACTGTTCCGAAACCCATTGAGCCGGCTTGACGAACAGGAAATTATATAACTCATCAAAATAGTACTTATTTTTGAGCAGCGGGATCTGTAATTTGTCCTGAGCGGGAGATACAACGTTCCGGTAAACCAACCAACCGATAAATAGACCACCCAGGGAGACGACCAGGGAAGTAGCCAGAGGTATCCAGCTGAACTCCACTGCGTTTGGCAATTCCGGTAGGGTACCCCCGATAAATTCGTGGACCCAATTTGGAAGAATTCCACCCAAAACGGGAAATGATTCCGGTATTCCCGCCCAACCATATCCAACGGCAAAAATAGCCAGCAGGATGAGGGGAATCGTCATTGTCCAGGTATTTTCGCTGGCATGTTCGGAAGCTTTTGTTCGAGGAGCACCGAAGAATGTCAGGGTGATCTGGCGCATCGTATAGAAAGCTGTTAAAAATGCAGCAAGCGCCAGGGTTATAAAAACCACCCAATGCCCATTTCCAAAGGCTTCAGCGAAGATTTCATCTTTCGACCAAAATCCAGCAGTAAGGACCGGGAAACCTGCCAAAGCAAATCCGCCGATAAGAAATGTCCAGAACGTTATCGGCATCTTTTTACGCAGTCCGCCCATATTGAACATATCCTGCGGATTTACCGAATGATCGCCCGTGTGCATTGCGCCATGCTCCATGCCGTGGATCACCGATCCGGAGCCAAGGAAAAGAAGTGCCTTGAAGAAAGCATGAGTTATCAGATGGAACGCTGCTGCAACATAAGCCCCGATACCCAGCGCAGCGATCATAAATCCGAGTTGTGATATGGTGGAAAATGCAAGGACACGCTTGATATCGTTTTGCGCCACGGCAATCGTTGCTGCAAAAAGCGCTGTGAAGGCTCCAATGAAGGCAATCACGCTCATGGTCGTATTCAACGGCATACCTTCCGTCCAACCCGCTGATATCAACGGAAACATGCGGATGACCATATACACGCCGGCCGATACCATCGTCGCAGCATGGATCATGGCGCTGACCGGTGTAGGGCCTTCCATCGCATCCGGAAGCCAGACATGCAGAGGCCATTGTGCCGATTTACCGACCGTTCCAATAAAGAGCAGCAAACCGATTATGCCGGCAGCAGAGAGACCAAAAAAAGCAGGAGTGGACGCCAGGGCATTCAACATCTCCGGTTTGAAAATATCACTAAAAGATAACGAGCCAGTAAAAGAATAAACAAAGGCAATGCCTAACAACATAAATACATCACCGATACGGGTTGTAATAAAAGCTTTTACCGCGGCGTCGCGAGCGGAAGGTTTCCCGAACCAGAAACCGATGAGCAAGTACGAACACAAACCCATGATTTCCCAGCCCACGAACAACGTCAACAGGTTGTCCGATACTACCAATGTATACATGCCAAAAGCAAACAGACTGATGAAGGCAAAGAACCTGGAATACATCGGTTCGATGGATGGTACGGTATGTTGATGCCCATGTTCATCTGCGACTGTTGCGCCGTGGGGTGGCAGACCTGCAATATCATGATCGCCTTTTGGCTGACCAAAATTATGGTACCCGACGCTATAAATAAAAATAGCCAGGACCGTCCAGGCAACAAAAAAGACCACCGCCGCTGAAAGTGGATCGATCATTACGCCAATCTTGAACCAGGTCGCCCCCGTGGGAAGCCAATTGATGGCTGACCCAAAAATGTGCCTGCCGAATTCCTTCACACCGATCGCATCCACAAAGATAATGAGGCTTCCCAACCAGGATAGTCCTGCGGCAGCGATGGCAATGGAATGACTTAATTTCTTATTCTTATTAGCAAAAAGTATAATAAGGAAAAATGAAAGCAGTGGTGGTACCGGCAATAACCAGATGATCAACTTCTCCATGCTGTCTCCTACCATTTCATCAAGTCGATCTCATCAGCCACAACTGTATTTCGGCGTCTGTAAACGGAAATGATCAACGCCAGGCCAACCGCCACTTCAGCCGCCGCAACCGCAAAGACGATTACGGCAAATACCTGCCCTGCCATCTGTGCCGGATCCCCGTAGCGCCAGAATGCCACCAGGTTGATATTGACCGCGTTCAACATCAATTCCACACCAAGGAGAATGGCAATTGCGTTTTTTCGAACCAATACGCCGTATAGACCGATGCAGAACAAGCCTGCAGCCAAAATCAGATACCAGGAAAGCGGAATGGTCATCGAATGTTCCTACGACTTTCTACCGGATGCAATGAAGACCGCGCCGACTAAGGCTGCCAGTAGCAGAATGGAAGCGACTTCAAACGGCAGTACAAAAGCATCGGGCGAAACTAAAGCAGTACCCAAATTCCGGAGGGTATCCACACTGGTTGGGATCGCCGCAGCAGTTCGGTTTAAAGACGGTTGCCCGATTATCAGGAATACCAATCCGCCAAGGACCAAAACTCCCAATAAAGCGGCGATCCACCAATTTGACCGTGTATGCACACCCGTATCGCGTAAATCCTTCCGGGTGAACATGACTGCAAAAATAAATAGAACTGCGATGGCGCCTATGTAAACGACCACTTGAACAACAGCAAGAAAATTCGCCTGTAAGATTGCATACAAAACCGTTACCCCAAATAAAGCGGATACCAACCATAATGCAGCATGGATAAGTTTCCTGGTCAGGACCACCATCAATGCAGATCCAAGGATCAATACTCCGCCACCGATGAAGATTATTTGTTCAATTGTCATTGATCCTGCTCCTAACCGTGTACAACCTTTGTTGAAAGGTTATCTTCCATTTTTCTCTGCTTTCGTCCAAAAGCTCGAAGTATCTCAAGGGTTGTGAAGCCGATGATTATATTTGACAGTAACATTCCAAGTGTATATCCCCAGGATGGAAGGCCGGAAAGCGCTTTATTTAGGATTGCTGTATTAACCAGAACAACCAGTGCGAGGGGAGTGAGGAATTTCCAATTGAATGCCAGCATATGATCGATACGGATACGCGGCATCGAATACTTGATCCACATGATGACCCAATATCCAAACATCGCCTTGGCAATAAATATCATCGCTTGGATGATCGGATTATTCAACCATGTAAGGAATCCGATTTTTTCAAGCCCAAAGAAGCCACCATATCCACCAAAAAAGAATATTGCGATAAATCCACCAAAAGTAAAGGCATGCAGCAGTTCACCGGCGTAGAACCAGCCGAATTTCATACCCGAGTACTCGACATTGAAGCCCGAAACGATTTCCGATTCGGCTTCATTCAGGTCGAACGGTGAACGTCCAAGTTCGGCGATGGCGCTGATCAAAAAGATTATCAAAGCCAGCGGCGATAGGATGGCAAACCACATTCCAGATTGAGCCTGGGTGATACCGCGCACACTCATCGTATCAGCCAAAATGGTCGGTACCAGCAAAATAACGACCATTGGGATCTCATACGAGATCATATTGGCAACCATTCGGAAGGCACCCAATAAAGCATATTTATTATTTGATGACCAACCAGCCATGATAATGGCGAGCGTTCCAAGGGAGCCGGCTGCGACGATATAGAGCAAACCTACATTCAAATCCACGCCGTAGATCGAGGACGCCAAAGGAAGAATTGCCCAAAGCAAAATCACCGAGGTGGCTGCCAGCACCGGGGCGATATTGTAGACGACCTTGTCTGCCCCGGCAGGCGTGGTATCTTCTTTAATAACCATCTTGATAATATCTGCAAATGGTTGGATCAAGCCAAATGGACCAATCCGGTTTGGTCCAAGGCGGTCTTGGAAACGAGCCACCACTTTACGCTCGACCCAAACCAGCATGATGTCCAAAACCATGGCGAATACGGTGAGTACAATGATCCCGATCAGATAAATGATCACCGTTGCCAAGCCGCCAGGTAAATGCCAGCCTGCCAGCAATCCTCGCAACCATTCGCCCATGAAGTTAATTGGATCATTCAAGAAAGCCATTAAACACTCCTTGCAATATTAACAGCGAAAAGGCTGATAGGTTATTCCAATCAGCCTTTGGAGTCAACCAGTATTCTTCACGCCCATTCGAGCATCCCCTTGCGCCAGGCATAAACCAAGCCCGCCACCAGGATTGCTATGAACAGAATGCCCTCAAACGTGACAAAAATAGGTAATTGCTTCAAGGATAATGCCCATGGAAAGAGAAAAACCGTTTCCACGTCGAAAACAAGAAAAACAAGTGCAAATATATAATATTGGGATTTAAATTGCACCCACGAGTCTCCCACCGTTTCAATACCGCACTCGTAAGTGCTTTGTTTGATCGGATTTGGCTTGCGAGGCGCCACCAATCGAGCGAACGCGAGCGGCACTATCGGTACAATTATTCCTATAACTAAAAATAAACCAATATAAATCCAATCGCTTTGCATACGCGCTCCAGATCAAAGGATGGGTTGTCGTACAATCATATGACTGGCAGATTTTACCATAAAGACAACCGTGAGGATACTTTTGAAATTGGTAATCTTGCCATTATTGATATTAGATACTCCTTCGCTGTTTATCGGCAAAAGGTCTCTGATTATTCTCAATCCTTTATCTAATAAATATTATTAATGATATTAGATGAGCTAGTATCTGAATAAATATAAATGTCAACGGTTGCTGGTACAATCGCTGACAGTGAGGTGAACTGGATGTCTTCAAAAGCTAGAGTTGCCGTGGTCCGTACCCGACCCGAAACCATCCTGCAGGATTACCAACGCTTATTTGAACTCGGTGTTGGTAAAAGCGCTTTAAAACACGATACAACCACAATATTAAAGGATAATATCTCCTGGCACTACCCAATGCCGGGGGCGAATACAACCCCCTGGCAGTTGGAGGGCACGATACTTGCCCTGCGCCAGGCTGGATTTACCGATCTGGTTTGTGTCCAAAATCAAACAGTGTTAACCAATGCATTCAAGGGGGAAGATTTGAATGGATATTTGCCAATCTTTAAGCAGTACCACGTACCGGCCCTCTATAATTTCCGTACCAACGAGATGAAATGGGTCCCCTACCAGCCGAAAGCCAAAATGCTGGCTCTTGATCATATTTATCCGGAGGGAATTAATATTCCGGATTATTTTATTGGCAAAAACATTGTTCACCTGCCGACAATCAAAACGCACATGTATACGACGACCACCGGCGCGATGAAAAATGCCTTTGGCGGATTATTGAGTAAATACCGTCATTACACTCATTCATGGATACACGAAACACTGGTAGACCTTCTGGCTATCCAGAAAGAGATCCATCCGGGCATATTTGCCGTTATGGATGGGACAACTGCTGGAAATGGCGAAGGTCCTCGCCTAATGCAGCCCGGAGATCAAGAACATCCTACTGGCATCCGAGGATCAAGTGGCAATCGATGCAGTTGCAGCCAAGTTAATGGGATTTGACCCCCTGGCGATAAAATATATTCGTCTAGCTCACGATCAAAAATTAGGTGTTGGTGACATTCATGAGATCGAGCTTGTCGGTGACGATATTACCAATGAAAGCTGGAATTTTAAAATCGGGAAAAATTCACATACTTTCCTGGCGTGGCTTTCATGGTATGGACCGACTAAGTTCCTGCAAAAACTCATTTTCAGGACTCCCATGGTCGCAATCCCGATTGCAATATCTGAAGCCGAACAGGATTACTACTATTGGCCATTAAAATATAAACGGATTGCCAGGCAGTGGCGGGAAAATACCAGCTGGGGAAAATTATTCCAGGAGTATCAAAGAAAGGGATTTTTACAAGAATAACTGATACATTGGCGAAGGAATGTAGTTTTTAAGATATAAAGATATGAAAAGCGCAGGTTGCCTGCGCTTTTTTTATCTTCATATTTCTTCTTTTTTCATGGCTCCGAATGCAGCGATTGCAACTTCCAACATTTTTTCGTCCGGCTCGCGCGTGGTCAGGTGTTGTAATGCCAGGTTTGGTTTTACGATTACCCGAATAAATTTGGAACTGATGTGGTTCGCGGTCCAGCGCAAATATTCGTAAGCTACACCGGTCAAGATCGGGATCATCACGATCCGGCTGATAAGCCGCCAGGCAAGCGGCAGCGGACCCAGGATGGTAAAGAAAAATAACGAAAGCACCATCAAGGTCAACAGAAAGGCTGTTCCGCAGCGTGGATGCTCGACTGAAAATTTCGCAACGGAAGCCGGGGTCAGATCCGCCCCTTTCTCGTAAGCGTTGATCGTCTTATGCTCAGCACCGTGGTACGCAAACACGCGCGCGATATCCGGCATGAAACCAATACCCCAGATATAACCGATAAGAAAGAATAATCGTATCACCCCTTCAAGCAAATTGCTCCACCACGGATTCCAATGTAAAAAGCGTTCGGTCAACCAACCCACGCCGGCAGGAGCGAGGAAAAAAATCCCGATTGCCACCAGGAAAGTCAAGCCGAGTGTCAGGTAAAGCGCGGGTCCTTCCAATTTCTCATCCTCACCGCTTTGCAGGTTAGCCGAATCAGTAATTGCTTTCATTCCAATGCCAAGTGAATCCCAAAGAAGTATCAACCCGCGTAAAAATGGAATTTTTGCCAACTTGGACTTATAAATTCCGCCCAGGGTTTCCACTTTTGTCACGATGGATCCATCCGGTGAGCGCATGGCGATGGCGTAAACTTTTCGTCCACGCATCATCACTCCTTCGATAATCGCCTGTCCACCGTACGTAGCCAATTTATCTTCCATCATAAAATATCTCCAGAAAGTTCGGCGGGGGTTTGCAACCCCCGCCGGTGTTCATATTTTATTTCAAGGTTTCATATTTAGAAAGAAATGAATTACTGCTTCAATACCTTTGTACCAGGTAGGTAGATCCAACTTTTCGTTTGGAGCGTGGACATTATCGTCCGGCAAACCGAATCCGCATACAACCAATTCGATGCCCAGCAGGCTCTGCATATCCTTTACGACCGGGATCGAACCACCTTCACGCCGAAAGTAGGGATGGGTTCCCCATACCGTCTCCAGAGCCTTCACCATTGCTTGCACACCACTGGTATTACGGTCGGATATCGATGCAGAATTGCCAGCCATTGCGGATAATTCCCAGCGAACGTCTGAGGGTGTATGCAGCTCAAGGTACTGATTGAATTGTTTTTGAACTTCATCAGGATCCTGATCCGGAACGAGCCGCATGGATATTTTTGCCATAGCCCAGGCAGGTATAACCGTCTTGGATCCTTCACCCGTAAAACCGGAAAGAATTCCATTCACATCCAATGTCGGTCGTGCCCCAGTGCGTTCATTGACCGTGTACCCGGTTTCCCCGTACAGGGCGGGTGCCCCGGTGACTTTTAAAAAATGCTGGTCGTCGATCGGCAATCGGGAGATTTCTTCACGATCCCTCTTGCTTAATTTTCTGACATCCTTATAAAATCCCGACAAGGTGATCCTGCCCTTCGCATCGTGCATACCCGCGATTAGGTCAGCCAGTACGATCGCCGGGTTATGAACAACCCCACCGTACATTCCAGAGTGCAAGTCGTGGGCTGGGCCGAATATTTTCACTTCGAAGTAAGCCAGACCGCGTAAAGCATATGTCAGCGTCGGGTATTTCTTACCTATCATGCCCGAATCAGGATTTATTGCAAAGTCACAAGCCAGGAGACTTTTGTGAGTGTTAATGAATGTCTCAAGGTTTGGTGAACCAACTTCCTCTTCACCCTCGAATAACCACTTTATATTTACAGGCAGACCACCCGTTTTCACGAGAGATTCTACTGCTTTCAACATGACCAAAGCCTGACCCTTCATATCGGATGCGCCGCGGGCATAGATTTCATTGCCCCGCACGACCGGATCAAAGGGAGGGGTCTTCCACAAATCCAGCGGGTCGACCGGTTGGACATCATAATGTCCATAAATCAGGATGGTCGGCGCACCCTCCATTTTCAACCACTCGCCGTAAACGATCGGGTGTTTTGAGGATGGAAATATTTGTACCTTATGCATTCCAAGGGATTTTAATTGTGCTGCAAGCCACTCAGCAGCGTGGCGGATGTCTACATCATGAGCAGGGTCAGTCGAGACAGATGGGATCGCAAGGATTTCCTTGAGGCTGTCAAGGAATTGTTGTTTGTTTTGCCTGGCATAGCGGATTGCGTCCACGCGTTGATCTGTCATTAATCTTTCCTCCTGCAGAGTATCGATGATTTACATCTTTCGTAAATCAATTATGGTTCATCGCCGGATTATGGAACAATTGTCGGTTGTGGGGTGTTATCCAGAGCACGACGGGTCACAAGATACCACGATGCGACATCATTAAACCGGTCAGCGGGTTCGAAGAGTGGTATTGCCTGTACTCCCTGAACGCGCAGGTCAACACCATAAGTAAAAATTGGGTAATACAAGGGCAATGCCGGCAATTCACGGGCAAAGATCACCTGAAAGTTGCGATACAACCGGGCGCGGGCACTGGGATCGGCAATTACCCGCGCCTGCTCCAGGTATTCGCTCGCAGTACGGTTATCCCATTGGGAATAATTCTGACCGTTGGTGATCGCAGCCTGATGCCAGAAAGCGTAAGGGTCCGGATCATAGGAACGGCTCAAGTCAAGGTCTACCAGGGCAGCCTGGTATTTGTGTGTGGACAAATAATCATTAATCAAGGTTGGATAAGGCTCCGCCTGAAGTTTAACTTCAACTCCAATTGCTGCCCAATCTTGTTGGATCGCCTGGGCGATCTGTTCGTGCTTGCCATCATCCGGGTAGAGCATTGTAAAAGAAAAGGATACATTATCCTTCGCACGGACTGTGCCATTCGGCGGAAGAACGTATCCTGCAGCTTTTAGAGACGCGATCGCCGAACTCGAATCATATCCAATATGTTCGATGCCATCGTAATATGCCCAAGTGAGTGGTATCAGGGGACTATCCGCCACAACTGCCTGCCCCTGGAGCAGATTGCTAACTATCCTTTGGCGGTTCAACGCAGCCATCAGTGCGCGCCGGATGGTTTTATCCTGGAAAAACGGCACATCATTATCACCAAGATTGAATAAGATCATGGTGAGTTGCGGCAGCCTGGACGAATAACAGGATAAATTCGGATTACCACAAGCGGCTGCAACCAGTATGGGCGGTATCTGGCTGACACCAAGGACTTCTCCCTGTTGATAGGCAACCAGTGCCGACTCACCATCAGGGTAATATCTGAAAACGATCTGCTCAACAAACGGGACCTGTCCGTAATAGCCGGGAAACACAGTTAACACAACCCCGTTAATTTTGCCGTTGTCGACGATCAGATGATCAAATTTATAAGGACCACTTCCCACTGGTGCTAAATTAAAGTCAGCAGTTGTCAGTTGATCAGGAGAAACGGTTTCAAGCAAGTGCCTGGGTAATATTCCAAATGTCAGGTAATCCAAAAAGGGTACGAACGGCTCTGGCAGGGTGAATTTTATATTCTTGTCATCGAGGCGTGTGATCTCAACCAGGTCCCACATCGCTCGAACGTCGGCAGGAAATGCAGAGCTTTGACTGCGCATCAGGCTGATCGTAAAAAGGACGTCATCACTGGTGATCGGGATGCCATCGTGCCAGACTGCATTCGAACGCAATGTAAGGTTATAAATGGTGCCATCAGCAGATACGCCCCACAATTCCGCCAGGTCTGGGCGAGGAACACCCTGCGAATCAAATTTGATCAGGCTGCTAAATATTAATCGATCGATCTCCCGGTCAGCTGGATTATTGAGATCCAATAAGGGGTTCAGGCGTCCGAACGAACCGACCAGTGCTTCAGTATAGATACCACCACTGGTAGGCTCTGGCGCAACAGGATTTAAAGCTGGCTGTTGCGTTAATAGAAGCACCGCCACTATGACCAGCGCCAATACCACGACCAGTATTTGCCAGCGTAATCTTTTCATTTATTGAAATAAAGAAAGGCCGCTCGCCGGTGCACAAATATATCCAGCGATGGCCTTTCTCCAACCTGGGTTATATTATGCACGAGCGGCGAGGATGACAGACGTAATCGCCAGTATAAAGAACAGCACGCTGAATATGATGGTCACCCAAAAAAGGGTCTTCTCAATCCCGCGCCTGGCTGTGAACACTCCCCCGGCATCGGATCCAGATAAGACACCCAGACCTGCACCTTTGCTTTGAAGGATGATACTGATAACCAACGCTATTGATGTTAAAATCAAAGACACGTCCAGGAAATTATTCATTAACTAGCCTCCAGATTTTTTAGCCGTCAAATTATACCTGTGTTACCTCTAATCAGTCAAATCACGAAACATCCATGCGCCTGACCCTAAAACTCCTGATTGAGAGGAAAGGATTGTATGAACGAACTAATCGTTAACCTTCACATGCACACCACCTTTTCGGATGGTTCTGGATCTCACGAGGATTTGGCTCAAGCCGCTCTAAAAACCGGTGTGGATGTGTTGCTGGTCACCGACCATAACATTCTCTTACACGGCTTTGATGTTTATTATCAGAATGCGGGGAAAAAAGTACTGGTCTTGTCTTGCGAGGAGATACACGACCAGGACCGTGTACCGCAAAAAAATCATCTCCTTGTTTTTGGGGTGGATGAGGATTTTGCATCCAAGGCTGACGATCCACAGGTATTGATCGATTCAATTCGCGCTGCGGGTGGTATTTGCTTTATTGCGCACCCCGTGGATCCTGCCATGCCGGATTTTAATGAACCAGATATTTCCTGGGTGGACTGGGAAGTGACCGGATTCACCGGGATCGAACTATGGAATGGTTTTAGTGAGATGAAATCCGTCGCAAAGAACAAACTCCAGGCGATATTTTATGGATTCTTTCCGAAATACCTGCCTCACGGTCCGTTGTCGGATACATTACATCGCTGGGACAGCCTGACAAACACTGGTCGTCGGATTGTCGTTGTGGGTGGTTCCGATGCCCATGCCCACAAGATGACACTGGGTCCGATACACAAGGTCATTTTTCCATATGAATATCATTTTTCAACGATCAACACACATATACTGACCGCCTCAAGTCTGACCGGCGATATCAAAAATGATCGAAAAGTGGTACTTAAAGCGCTTGCGGATGGTCATTGTTTCGTAGGAAACGATCTTCCAGCTCCAACCGATGGGTTTTCATTCTATGTTCAAGGAAGTGCTGAAAATGTCATTATGGGCGATGAGATAAATGCCTCCCGCCCGCTTACGCTGAAAGCCGAATTTCCTTCACCAGCCAAAATTCTGCTTATCAAAGACGGAACGATCGTCAAAGATCTATGGGGTCAATCATTGATCTTTACGACAGATGATCCGGGAGTATATAGAATAGAGGCATACAAGCGTTTTTTGGGAACGATGCGCGGGTGGATCTTCAGCAATCCAATATACGTACGATAATGCCCTCGCCAAATCGGTGTTAATCGCTTACAATATCGCCCGTTCAAGCCGCAGCGCGGCTTGCCTTCCGCCCCCGGCGCACCTACGGTGAAAGTCCGGGAGCCTATCCCGAGGAAAGGAGGTTTTCCCTATGCATCACTATGAGTTGGTTTGTATTATCCATCCAGATCTGGATGAAGCTGCTTTTAACGCCCTGGTCGAAAAAGTAAAGGCCTGGGTAGAGGAGATCAAAGGCAGCGTGGATAAGGTCGACATTTGGGGTCGCCGGCGACTTGCCTACATGATTAAGAAGCAGCATGAAGGTCAATACATTTTATTCAATTTAAGCCTTGATCCCACCACAACCGTTGCGCTGGAACAGAATCTACGTTTCCAGGAATCAATCCTACGTTATATGATCACCTCAATTAAGTGAGAGAATCATTGTCGGTTTTTTAGGCTTTAGCCAGATGAGTGAGGAGACCGCTATGAGTCGTGGATTGAATAAAGTCATGGTGATTGGCCATTTGGGGCGTGACCCCGAAATGCGATATACACCTTCGGGCCGACCTGTAACCACTTACACCGTAGCTACCAGCCGCTCCTGGAATACATCCGACGGCGAACGTCATTCGGAAACAGAGTGGTTCAACGTTGTCACGTGGGGTAACCTGGCTGAGATCTGTAAACAATACCTGACCAAGGGTCAACAAGTCTATATCGAAGGCCGCCTGCAAACCCGACATTGGGAAGACAAGGAAGGCGTGAAGCATTCCACGGTTGAAATTGTCGCCACAGAAATGATGATGCTTGGTGAGCGGCGCGAAGGGAACAGCCATGGTGCTTCCAGCGAAGAACCGGCCATCCCGGTTGAATCTGAAAGCCAGTCTGGGGATGACGAATTCCCTTTCTAGCTAAATATTAGTAGTTGCAGCTCGACGAATTTATTTCCAGGCTGCCACTACACAGGACAGTTAGGAGAAAAAGTCCTATGGAACGTGAACAACGCAACGATAGTGATATGGAGCAAGGCGGTGAACGACGGTATTACGCTCGACCGAAGATCTGCCAATTCTGCGCCGATAAAAATATGGCGATCGACTACAAGCAAACGGATATCCTCCGCCGTTTTGTGACCGAAGAGGGCAAGATCCGACCCCGCCGCCAAACCGGCACATGTGCCAAGCACCAGCGCGCCCTGGCGGGTGCGATTAAACGCTCCCGGCATATCGGACTACTTCCGTTTACCGGTCACGAACGTGACGAACGTTAATTCATCCATTTTCGTCCAAGGGCAGGGATAATTTCCCTGCCCTGACGAGTATTTAATGTTATTGCGCCGGATTTGTTCAATACGATCGCACCCCGCAATGACTAATTCCGTGTGAGGCATTTATGGCAAAAGAAAAGCCAACAAAAATTGCGACCAAGAAACACTTGGCGCGACTCGAACGCGAACGCCGTCAAACCCAGCTCATTACCTATATCGCGATTGGCATTGTCGTGATCATTGCCGGGTTGATCGGCTATGGGGTTTTGAATGACACGGTTCTAAAACCGCTTCGCCCAATTGTTACGGTCAATGGCGAATCGATATCCGTCCGCGAATTCATCGTGCGAGTAAAAGTAACCCGCCAATCAGATATTGACCAGTACATGCAGTACTACCAGTTTGCGCAGATGTTCGGGATCGACACATCCTCCACATCCAGTATTTCAACGACATTACAAAATCTGGAATCAAGCCTGAGCACACCCACAACGATTGGCAATCAAGTTCTGCAGGATATTACGAACGATCTGCTGATCAGGCAATACGCTAAAGCAAACGGTATCGTCGTCTCCGCTGACGATCTGGATAAGGCAATCCAGGATGCTTTTGGTTATTTCCCGAACGGTACCCCAACTGCTACTTTAACAACAACACCTTTTGCGTACTCAACCCTATCCGCTACGCAATATGCACTGGTTACAGCGACTTTGCCGCCTACGCTTGTTCCTACTGAAACCCTCAGCCCAACCCAAACACCAGATCTGACCAGCACGGCGGTCCCAACGGCGACCATCACCCCTACTTCCACGGTGACCCCAATTCCCAGCCTGACCCCAACATCAACACCATACACGTTAACCGGTTTTAACGGTCGATACAAGGATGCTCTTACCTTCTACGGTAAACTTGGGATGAACGAAGCAGATTTTAGAAAAATCTATTTCGAGAGCAATCTTTACCGCACCCGCGTGACCAAAATAATTACCGCAGATGTTGCGCACGATCAAGACATGGTTTGGGCTCGTCATATCCTGGTTGCCGACGAGGCCACCGCGAAAAGTATCCGCCAACAATTGATCGACGGTGCCGATTTTGCAACACTCGCCGCCCAAAATTCCCTGGATACTGGCAGCAAAAGCGCCGGTGGAGACCTGGGATGGTTCGGTAAGGGTGCCATGCTTCCAGAATTCGAGACCTCCGCCTATTCCCTTGGCATAGGCGAGCTCAGCCAACCCGTCCAAACAAGTGCTGGCTGGCACATAATTCAGGTTCTTGGTCACGAAGTTCGTCCACTTACCGATACAGAATACCAGACGGCGGTCGCGAATGCGATGAGTGCATGGCTGTTGAAACAACGGACGGCGGCAAATATCGTCATCGCAAGTGACTGGACGACCAATATCCCCACTACTCCCAGCCTGACGGATGCGTTTAATTCACTATACGCAACCGCGACAGCATTTGCAAACATTCCTCCCGCTATCGCAACGGTAAATCCAGCGCAGACAACTCCCACCCCGTAACCAAGTTGTGATTTACCAAGCAAAATAATTGAAAGCGGTTGGCAGATTGCCAATCGCTTTTGCATTGATTCTCAGAATTATTACTTTAAATAATCCTCGGATATTTCGTCCAATTTTAGACTGATTATTTGGCTTGCAGAATCACGACCCATGGTTATTCCATAAATGACATCAGCAGCCTGGACGGTGTTTCGATTATGGGTAATGATGATGAACTGTGTCTGTTTGCTCAATTCCTGAAGAAGGTCCCGGAAACGACCTACATTGGCTTCGTCGAGCATGGCATCAACTTCGTCCATAACACACACCGGTGTTGGGGATACTTTTAACAACGCAAAGACAAGTGCGATTGCAGTCAGGCTGCGTTCACCACCGGAAAGGAGTGAAAGACCCTGTTCACGCCGACCTGGCAAGCGCGCTTCAATATCAATACCCGTTTCTGTGAGATTCTCGGGATCCGTCAAAGTCAATCTCGCTGAACCTCCACCAAACAACCTGTGAAAAATTACATGGAATTCACTTGACACCGCATCAAAGGTTTTTTGAAATTCCCGGCGGGTCAACTCGTCCAATTCAGCAATGACCTTGTGCAGGTCAGCCTCCGCGTTTCGTAAATCTTCGACTTGCTCTGTCATGAAAGTGTGGCGTTCTTTGACCAACTTAAATTCCTGTTGTGCCTCAGGATTGATGGCACCCATTCGCCGGAGCTGAGCCCGCTGGCGGAGCATTGAATCTTCCAGCTCTGGATTTAACTCGGTCACTACCGGTAGCTGTTCAACCATTCCTTCGAAAGGCAGCGGAACCGGACCGGGAATATCCGTGGCATATTCGAACGCAACCAAACCAAAATCATCTTCGATCTTTTGACGCAGATTTTGCATCGCCTCCTGTTTTCGGCCAAGCTCGAGCTGGAGCTGATTGTGGGTCCGCTCGATCCGTGACAACATCGCCTGCCCGTCAGTTTCTTTCCTTTGTAGTTCCGCTTCCTGGAGTTCAAAGGTTGCCAGTTCCAATTCGGCTGGTGCGATGAACCCCCGCAGCTCTTCCAGCTGGGTATTCATGCCGCCAGCCTGTTCACGCTTATTCTGCCTCTCGGCCTCCAGCATATCCAAAGACTTTCCAACCTCGACACGATGACTATCCGAAGCTGCCTGTTCTTCCTCGAGTTTACTTGTGACCTGTTTTCTTTCTTTCACCCGCGCTTCGGAAGTTCGCTTAAAGCCCGTTCCGCTACGGCTTTACGGGTCCCCCAATAGGATGCCTGTTCCTGAAGTTCATCCAGGTTTAGCGCCGCTAGGGTTGAGCTTTTTTGTTTGATGGTAACCTGGCTCAACTCGAAATCCTTATCATATTGAGCGATTTGCTGAGCTGATACGTTTTGTTCCTCAACGACCCGAGTGATCTCTGCCTCAATGGTCGTTTTTTGATTGCGCTGCCATTCCAGTTGGCGATGACTCAAATCCACTTCGACCTGGGCAGCCCTCTCGGAATTTCGGGCAGTCTCAAGATTCGCAAGGCTTTCAGTCAGGTTTTGCTGGCAACTCCCGACATTTACACGGGCAGAGTCTTGGTGACCAGTTAACTTCAAAAGATCGTTTTCAACAACCTTGATTTGACGATTGAATTGATCAATCGATTCCTGCAACTCCCGGCGTTGACGAGGGCGACCCAACGCATTGGGCGAGACCGGTTTACCAGCCAGGATTTGACCGGTGGCATGGAACACCTCACCCTGCAATGTAACCGCACGCATGCTACCCAGTTGACCGATGAGAATCCGCCGTGCAGTTGCCCGGTCGCGAACGACGACCACCTGCCCCAGTAACAAATCCAAAGCCGGCCGTAGATCGGCTGGCGCTTTAACAAGTTGTGCCGCCACTCCCAAACAGTTGGGATCGTTTTCTATTGCAACCGGATCATTGGGTGATAGAGAGTCCAGGGGCAGGATGGATGCCCGCCCGGATTGACCGGTATCCAGTAATGCTAGGGCCGATTTAACGTTTTGACTGGAGGACAACAAAATCGCATCGGTATATTCCCCCAGAGCGGCCGCAATGGCCACTTCCAGTTCTGCCGGGACATCAATCCGGGCGGAAAGGGCACCCTGTGAACCTGTGAGCCGTGACTGGCGGGCTGCATCCAGAAGAAGACGGGCTCCCTCTGCGTAACCTGCCAGCGATTGCTCAGCCTGTTCGAGTACATCGAGTTGGGCACGACTCCTGGCTGCAGCATTTTCTTTTTCGGCTTGTTCAGCTTGTTTATTCTTTATCAGGTCATCCAGTTCTTGCACCCTTTTTTGTGCAGACTGGAATTCCGCTTCCGTTTTCCGGACTTCCGTTTCCATCTTTTCACGATCGGCGATAGCCCGTTTTAATTCCTCCGCCGCTTTGCTTAACTTTTCCGCTTCTTCTGTTATTGCGCCCTGCGTGGACTCTAGCATTTGTTGGTAACCGCTATGACGCGCCGTCAATTCTTCCTGCTTGGCTTGCAGAACTGCTCGCCGGGTGGCGAGTTCATCCTGCACTTTACGTTCATTACTGATTTCTAATTCCAGGCTGGACCTTTGCGCCTGCCGTTCTGATAGCGACGACTGAATCGATTTACTTTGAATTTGCGCTTCATCGAACTCCGCCTGGAGGTTATTTAGTTCCGTCTGGCTTTCACGCAGGCGTTCTTGAGCGATCTTATACTCTTCTGCCAAACGCCCTTGATCATTCATGATCGATTGACGGGTATCAGTAAGTGAGCGCTGGCGTTCATCAAGGGTCGCCAGGTTGCCGCTCAAAGTTTCGCGGTTTTCATGTAACAATGCGGATTGGCGATGCCACGAATTAAGTCGTGCACGCAGGCTATTCAATCCATCGCGGAATGAGGCAAATTCCATGCGTACTTTCTGGTAGAACTTCCGAAACTCATTCAATTGAAGTTCATGGTTGCGGGAGAATTCCATGGCCTCTCCAAGCTCATTTTGAGCGTGGTGCCAGTGAAATCCATACCATTCACGCAATAATTGCTTTAGATTAGCCTGTACTTGTGTATATTCTTCTGCCCGGCTCGCCTGTCTCTCAAGGCTCTTTAAGCGCGGCTCAAGCTCAGCCAGGATGTCCAATACACGGTCAAGATTGCGCTGGGTTGTTTCCAGCCTGCGAAGGGCTTCCTCCCTCCTGGAACGATAAAGACCGATACCGGCTGCTTCCTCAAATAGTTTTCGCCGGTCATCTGCTTTGAGCGCCAGGGAAGCATCCACCAATCCCTGCCCCAGGATGGTGTAAGTCCGCTCCGAGAGACCAGATTGAGCAAGAAGCTCGTTGATATCTTTCAGACGCACGTGCTGGTTATTCAGAATGTATTCATTTCGTCCATCCCGATAGGCTCGCCGGGTGAGTGCAACTTCGGAAAAATCCACGGGGAGCCAGCCGCTTGTATTGTCGAAAGTGACGACGGCAGCAGCCATGCCTGCCCGCGGTCTTTGCTCAGACCCCGCGAAGATCATATCCTCCGTTTTTTTGCCCCGTAATAGACTGTAAGACTGCTCTCCAAGTACCCATCGTAATGCATCTGCGATATTTGATTTACCGGAGCCGTTAGGTCCAACGATAGCAGTGATCCCTTCGGCAAATTCAAAATCAATCTTTGCCGCGAAGGTTTTATAACCGTGTAATTCGAGTGATTTTAATCTTAATGGCATTTATTTAGCATCACGACAATCAGGATTTTTCGATATTTTCCATGGCTTTTTGAGCAGCCATAAACTCCGCAAGCTGTTTGCTGTGACCGCTCCCCTGTCCATAGCTCTTCCCGCCAATTTGGACTTCCACATCAAATGACCGATCATGGTCAGGTCCGCTAATATTCACGGTGATATATTTCGGTACACCCAATTTTTGCATCTGCGACCATTCCTGCAACCGACCTTTGGGGTCATGAAAATCAGGAGAAAGCAAAATCCGTTCACTGGTTTGTTGGAGCATGGGGTATATCAGGTTTTGAATGGTAAATATATCGCTTTGAAGATATAAAGCCCCGATAAGTGATTCAAATGTTGCGCATAAAAGGAGGTCCTTTTGCCTTCCTCCAGCAAGATCTTCACCTCTCCCAAGGCGCAGCGCAGAACCAAGGTTCATTTTACGAGCGAATTCCGCCAATTGCTCGGTACGCACAAGGGCGGAACGCATACGGGTCAAGTCCCCTTCAGCCAGTTCTGGAAAGTGGTTGTACAGCCAAGCCCCGACTACAAAATCGAGTACTGCATCCCCCAAAAATTCCAACCTTTCATTATCTTCCAATGCATCAGGATGTTCGTTTATATATGAACGGTGCGTCAAAGCTCGAGTGAGCAGGAGCAAGTTAGTGAAGGGCAGTCCCAGCCTTCGTGCAAGTTCTGCTGGAGCTTCTTCCCGATTTCCATCCGGGGACAAACTCATACCAACCTCCCGGAACTCAGGGGGCGCCAGCCGTCTCACAAAGTCAGGCGGCTGGCGATCACTTTGTTCCAAAATTTAGTGGCGTGATTGTAACCCGATTCAATCGGTCTGAACAGCGTGTGTGTTACAATCGCGACGATTTGCCAAAGGAGCGGATATGACCGATAGTTTGAATAATGACATTCATTTCTTAAACAATATTGAAATGGGCCTGGGCGCCTGGTCGTGGGGTGATCGGACCATGTGGAACTATGGTCATGGTTACACTGACGCAGATATCGAATCAGCTTTTCACACAACCCTGGATGCAGGCGTAAAACTCGTTGATACCGCTGAGGTTTATGGATCCGGACGGTCCGAGCACTTGTTGGGAGAATTCCTTAAGACCACCCAATCGCCTGTCCTCGTCGCGACCAAGTTCATGCCGTTCCCATGGCGGTTGGATCGAAAAGCCATGTCGAAGGCACTTCATCGCAGTCTGGAGCGGCTTGGGTTGAAGTGTGTCGATCTATATCAAATCCATTGGCCCTTCCCACCATACCCGGTTGAAGTTTGGGTCGAGGAACTTGCCAAGCAGGTCGGGGCCGGTCTGGCACGAACAGTCGGTGTTTCTAATTTTGATAAAAACCAGATGCAGCGAGCTTATACGGTGTTGACGAAATATGACCTGCCGCTAGCTTCCAACCAGATGGAATATCACCTGCTGAACCGGAACGTGGAAAAGAATGGTCTCCTCGATCGTTGCAAAGAACTGGGAATTCGCTTGAATAGCCTACAGCCCGCTTGCAAAGGGGTTTCTGACGGGGAAATATACACCTGATAATCCACCCCCGGGAGTGCGTGGGAATGGCGCGGTAAATAAATTGAAACGGATTCAACCTCTTCTCAATTTGATGGAGGAAATTGGCAAGAATAACTCAGATAAGACCCTGGCTCAGGTGGCATTGAATTGGGTCATGTGCAAGGGAGCTTACCAATCCCTGGGGCGAAAACGGCAAAACAAGCCTCCAATAATGCGGGTGCAATTGGTTGGCGACTGACTGCAGAGGAAGTAAAAGCCCTGGACGACAGCAGCGATGCGGTCTCCAAATAATGACAAAATCGGGCAGCTAACCTGCCCGATTTTATTTTAATGTTTGAGGATCTGGAATAAATTGCTAAAATCATCTGTCCAAAGCTCGACCGTGGAAGTATAGGTGGACATCGGTGTGGCGTGACTGAGGATGGGCGGGATATCCAAAATGGCAGGCATACGGGTCAATAGCACCCAGATGGAAGGATATTCCATAAAAGAGTGACCGGGGTCCTCGATCAGTACCCGGCTGAAGTCCTTCATGATCGGCGAGCTTCCATACGATCGGGATCAGGTCAAGGTAGCTGTTGGTAATGTTCACCGCCAGGATCCCGTTTGGAGATAGTTGCTCTAAATATAGATCGAATGCCTCCGCGTCGAGAAGATGGACCGGGATTGAATCACTCGAGAATACATCCAGGACAAGGACATCGTAATTTTGCAGTTGTCCTAGCCCCAATTCCTTCTCCAGAGATAAGCGGGCGTCTCCGGGAATGATATCGATACTCGCCTTGCTATCTCCCAGGTAACTAAAATAACCTCCATCGCCATCTGCCAGCTTGATGACCTGCGGATTAATTTCATAAAACCTGTAAGTATCGCCAGCTTGCCCGTAACTCGCCAACGTACCAATTCCAAGTCCCAGGATACCGACCCGCATCCCCACACGATAACGAGGACTATTTAATATTGCCAGCCCGACTCCACTCTCAGGTCCGTAATAAGCCGTCGTCTTATTTCGGTAGGCTGGTGACAAGTACTGAATACCGTAAATCGTCACCCCGTGAATAAGGCTGTAGGCGCGAGCCTCCGATCCGATAATTCCCATCTGCCTCACACGTACAACGCCATAGAAATTTCGCCAGGAACCCACTCCATCGGTAAAGTCAGCTTTTATAAATTGGACAGCCCGCACTCCTGAAATAAGAACTGCGCTAAATAACAATACGGTATTTCCGATAGAAACGATCTTTCGATGCGAAACAACCTTTTTGTCACTCATGCTAACCACAAGAAAGAGCACCCAACAAAAAACATATCCCAAAGGTAATTCCCAAAATCCTTTAAAAAGAACCGGTGCCAGGAAATTAATTAATATTCCTCCCAGAGCTCCGCCAATTGAAACAATCAGGTAGAAAAGTGTGAGATGCCGGGAGGCCGGTCTTAACCGATAGAGTTCGCCATGACAGATCATGCAGGCAACAAACAACAGCGCGATAAAAATGCCAACCTGGAAGGTGATATCCAATGAACCTGCCTGGTTCATTACCCACGCGTATAACAACGTCATCATAAAGAAGAGAATGAGAAAGAACTGGCGTGAGTACCAGCGTTCACTTGAAAAAGCCAGAATAAATGTGAGCAGGTAGATCGTCAGGGGCAAGATCCAAAGGAAGGGTATGACGGCAATGTCCTGGGTAATGTGGCTGGTGGTTGCGAGTAATAGGATTGAAGCGGTGGCAGCCAGTAATATCCATAATGAAACATCCCTGATCGACGGTTTTTTATCAGGTTGCGATTCCGTTGCAGGCTGATCGAGAGACAGATGCGGGTAGGATCGCAGGATCTTACAGCCCCGAAGACAGCTAATCCAGCATAGAGGATATACAGCAGCGACCATATCCTACCCTGCCATGCGAGGGTTAAGTATGGCTCAATCAGTACCGGGTATGTCACCAGACCCAACAATGAACCAGCGTTGGAAAGAGCATAAAGTCGATATGCCGATTTATGGGGGAACGTACGGCTGAACCAGGCTTGCATGAGTGGACTATTGGTGGATAACAGAAAATAAGGCAGCCCAACTGCTACCAGCAATAATTTGCAGATCTGCCAAATGGGAGCCTGATCAGGTAGTGGTTTCCAATTTGCGCCCGGCGTTATTGGGGATTTCCAGATAAAACTAAAAATTAATAGCAGGGTTAGCGATAGTCCAAGCATGACCAGATGAATAAATGCCCGGTTTTTGTTCCTGCCTGCGAGCCAGTTGGCATATGCATAGCCCCCGGTAAGAAGAACCTGGAAGAACATCTGCACCGTCGACCATACCGCAGATGAGCCGCCAAACCACGGCAGGATGTTCCGGGCAACCATCGGCTGGATCTGAAAGAGCAGAAAGGCTGATAGAAAAATGGAAACTGCAAAATAAGCCATAAGATAATTTTACCTGTTCACCAGTTTGCAAGTACCATTTTCAGGTAACAGGTTTGTAAGGGGGATTAATGGTTTTTCCACCACGCTTCAAGCCTTATTCAAAATGGGATGGGATCATCGAATATATTTGTCTCGACTGCATGAGATTCCCAGCGGATAATTAATCTGGAGTAAAATTCCACTCATGCCAGATAAAAACCGCGGAGTTAAAACAGACAAGGTCATTATTTCATCATCGACTGCCCGGGATGCAAACGCGGTTCTGACCGGCCGCAGTAAAAAAGGTTGGTTCGCCCGGCTACTTCCATTTCCTCGGTCCGGCATTCATAGCCAGTATTGCATATGTTGATCCAGGTAACTTTGCGACCAATATCCAAGGGGGCGCACAGTTTGGTTATGAACTTTTATGGGTGATTCTTGGAAGCAACCTGATGGCAATGCTTTTGCAAGCTCTTTCAGCAAAATTGGGTATCGCCACAGGGAAAAACCTTGCCGAGCATTGTCGTGAACGATTCCCCACATGGCTTGTGTGGCTGATGTGGGTATTGATGGAACTGGTTGCCATGGCAACTGACCTGGCAGAGTTCCTGGGTGCTGCAGTGGCATTAAACCTGTTATTCGGTCTACCGTTATGGCTGGCCGGCCTCCTGACCGCATTGATAACATTCCTCATTCTGGGTCTCGAACGTTATGGATTTCGCCCCCTGGAGGCGGTAATCACCGGCTTTCTTGCAGTTATAGCAATCAGCTACGTGATTGAGCTCTTCCTTGGGCACGCCGATTGGTACCTTATTGCCCACGATACCTTTATCCCTCATTTTTCCAACTCTGAGAGCGTGTTGCTTGCTACTGGCATCCTCGGCGCTACCGTCATGCCCCACGCAATCTTCCTTCACTCAGCTTTGACCCAGGGCCGTGTAGTGGTTAAAAAACCCGCCCAACTTCGGCGACTGTTCACATACGAGATCGTGGACGTGGTAATCGCAATGGTAATTGCCAGTTCTGTCAATGCTGCCATGCTCATTACTGCAGCATCCGCATTCTTTAAAACCGGTACGACGGTCGGAACCCTGCAACAAGCGTATCTGACACTTCAACCGCTTCTCGGTCCGGCGGCAGGTATTGTTTTTGGCGTTGCTCTGCTCGCATCCGGTTTATCTTCATCATCCGTTGGAACCATGGCGGGACAGGTAATCATGCAGGGCTTCCTGCATTATCACGTACCGCCCTGGATCCGGCGTGTTGTTACCATCATTCCATCTTTGATCGTTATATTCATTGAACTCGACCCGACCCGGACTTTAGTGATCAGCCAGGTGGTGTTATCTTTTGGATTGCCATTTGCCATCATTCCACTCGTCATCTTCACCAGACGGAAGGATCTGATGGGCACTCTGGTAAATAAACCATTTACCACTTTTCTGGCATCACTGTCTGCACTTCTTATCATTTTGCTTAATTTCTTCCTTCTGTATCAGACATTCTTTGGGAGATAAACTATGTTCAAACATATCCTTGTCCCCCTTGACGGTTCCAAGCTGGCTAATCTGCCCTGCCGGTTGCAGTCTCGCTGGCACAGACCTTGCATGCTCCAATCACGCTGTTGCATGTCATTGAAGAGGATGCTCCGGCTGAAGTTCACCGGGACCGGCACCTGACAAATTCGACGGAAGCGGATGCCTACCTGTCCAAGGTTGCAGGGCGTTCACTCTATCGCAAAATAAAAATGGATTGGCACGTTCATACTGCCCCGGTAGCTGATGTTACACGCAGCATTGTCGACCATTCTGCTGATGAGTTCCAGCCGGATCTGATCGTCCTGACCGCCCATGGGAATAGCGGCATGCATGACCTATTTTTTGGGAATATTGCCCAGGAAGTCGCGGCTGCCAGCGGTACACCTGTTATATTGATCAAACCGACCGAGGGTAAACCGACTTTTAAACTTCGCCGGATCCTGGTCCCATTGGATAACGAGTCGACTCACGACCAGGCACTGCCAATTGCCAAAGAGCTGGCAAAAGCGTTTGGGGCGGAACTCAATCTTATTTGTGTCATCCCCACCCTGGGGACGTTATCCGGCGAGCAGGCAGCTACAGGGCAAATGATGCCCTCGACGACGACTGCCTACCTCGATATTTCCGAGGAAATAGCCAAGGAACATTTCCAGGCACACCTGGATGAATTTACTAAAGAGAAGATCCTATCGACAGCCGAGATCGCACGGGGCGATCCTGCAACGGAAATAATAAAAACTGCCGAGGAACGCAATACCGATTTGATCATTTTTGGAACTCATGGTCGTGCAGGTTTTGATGCATTCTGGAACCGCAGCGTGGCTGCTGGCGTTGCCCGCCGAACAAAAATACCGGTGCTGCTGATCCCATTATCCGGGTGATAAACTGTTAATAAGATCATTCGTATGGGGGTGATATATTGTAATGATTCTTTAATGAATCTGGCTTGACAAAATGATAAGCGCACGATATATTATACATCGCTTAACTAATTAAGGATGTTATATATGTCGCAATCTAAAGTATTCACAGAAGTAATTCGAGACTGGTCTGAAGTCTTCATGCATCGTTCCATGCGCGATTTCAAGCGTTTTATGGAAGAAACTAATCTGTCATTTTCCCAGATCAACGTTTTAATGCGTTTATTCCACGGGGGCAATCGGGGAGTATCGGATATCGGAGAACAACTGGGTGTGACAAATGCCGCAGCAAGCCAGACTGTTGACCGGCTTGTTCAATTAGGTCTGATCGAACGGACGGAGGACCAGGACGACCGGCGGGCAAAACATCTGGCGTTAACCCTCAAGGGGCGGGAAATAATAGAAAAAGGGGTTGAAGCACGCAGCGTATGGGTGGAGGGCTTGACCGATGCGCTGTCCCATGATCAGCAGGAATTGATCATTTCAGCACTTACCCTCTTGACGGAAGCGGCGCGTAAAACGGTTGATTAATCCGTTAATATTCCAAGGCCAATAAATAGCGGTTTTTTTGCCAGAATAAATTTTATCAGTTCACTTTGCCTGTCAGTAAATAAATAACATCAGGAGCTACATCGATCATGTTACGACTACTTAAATACTTAAAACCATACGTCCTTCTCATCGTGCTTGCCATCGCCCTGTTGTTCCTTCAAGCGAATGCCGACCTGGCGTTACCCGACTATATGTCGAAAATCGTAAATATCGGTATCCAGCAAGGTGGCGTGCCGAATGCCGTCCCGACGGCTATCCGTCAAACTGAAATGAATAAACTCACCATCTTTATGAGTGCAGCTGATAAGGCAAGATTGCTCTCTGATTACACGCTTGTCGATCAGAACTCTCCCAGCTACGCAGCCGACCTCAAGTTATACCCCGGTCTTGCCCAGGGATCCGTTTATGTTCTCAATAAAATAAGCAGTACGGAAACCACCTGGTTGGACCCCGTGATGGGTGAAGCCTTTTTGGTTGTTTCAGGCATACAGCAAGGTCTTGCCAACCCCAGCCAGTCTGCCGGTAATGGTTTGGCCGGGTTAGCCACATGTTTCGATGTGACAAAACTTCCACCTGGCTTTAATATCACCAAACTACCTGCTGGTATGGATATATTCACCCTGCTTGGACAACTTCCGGCAAATACGATCACTTGCATCAGCAATCAGATCAATTCAAAGTTTGCAGCACTGGGCGACAGCATGATCATTCAAGCCGCGGCTGCACCCATCAAAGCTGAATACGCGGCGCTTGGAATGGATACCGGGAAACTTTCATCCAACTATATCTTTCACATCGGCCAGTTGATGTTGCTCGTAACGTTGTTATCCGGAGCCTGTACGATACTGGTTGGATTTCTGGCTGCCCAGACCGCAGCCGGGTTGGCTCGTGATTTACGGAAGAATGTTTTCCAAAAAGTCGAAAGTTTTTCCGCGACGGAGTTTGATAAGTTTTCCACGGCTTCCTTGATCACGCGCTCGACCAATGACATCACGCAGATCCAATTGGTTGTCATCATGATGATGCGGATGGTTTTCTATGCACCCATCATCGGCATCGGTGGCGTCATCCGGGCCATTGGAAAAAGCGCCAACATGTGGTGGATCATCGCCCTGGCAGTCGTCATTCTATTCGGCTTGATCCTGACCGTATTTGCGATCGCCTTGCCAAAGTTCAAAAGCATTCAGAATTTGATCGACCGGCTCAACCTGGTTACACGGGAAAACCTATCCGGGATGATGGTCATTCGAGCGTTCAATATGCAGAACTTCGAGGAGTCCCGTTTCGATAAGGCGAATAAAGATTTGACCGGTAATCTCCTATTTATCAACCGGGTCATGGTCATTATGATGCCGGTAATGATGATGGTCATGAACGTCGTGACCGTGCTCATCATATGGGTCGGTGCTCATCAGGTAGCCCAATCCACAATGCAGGTGGGCGATATGATAGCGTTCATGCAGTACGCCATGCAGATCCTTTTTGCCTTCCTCATGCTGGCTATGATGTTCATCATCCTGCCAAGAGCAGCGGTATCGGGTGACCGCATCGCCGAGGTACTGGAAACTGAGCCGGTTATACGAGACCTTGAAGATCCCAAGCAATTCCCTGCGCCATTCAAGGGAACAATCGAGTTCCGCAACGTTTCGTTTCGATATCCGGGGGCGGAAGAAGATGTCTTACATGACATCAGTTTTACTGCCCAACCCGCTCAAACCACTGCCCTGATCGGCACCACCGGATCGGGTAAATCCACAATCGTCAGCCTGATACCACGCTTCTATGATGTTACTGAGGGTGCCGTTTTGATAGATGGTATTGACCTGCGGGAAGTGACCCAACATGTTTTACGTGACAAGATCGGTTACATTCCCCAGAAGGGCACTCTCTTTAGCGGCACCATTGAAAGTAACCTGTTATACGGCGATGAAAATGCAACTGATGAAGAGTTAAAAGTCGCTGCTGATATCGCCCAGGCGACAGAGTTTATATCTGCCGATCCAAACGGCATGCAAACAGAAGTTGCACAAGGAGGAACGAATGTGTCCGGTGGTCAAAAACAACGGCTCTCGATCGCCCGTGCCCTAGTCAAGAAAGCACCCATCTATATATTCGATGACAGCTTCTCGGCACTGGATTTCAAAACAGATGCTGCTCTCCGAAAAGCGCTTAAGGAGCATACCGGTTCCAGTACGATGTTGATCGTAACCCAGCGCATCGCTACCATAAAAAACGCAGAACAAATAATCGTGCTTGACGAAGGAAAGATAGTCGGTAAGGGCACTCATGATGAACTCATGAGGGATTCCGAAGTATATCGTGGCATTGCCCTATCGCAGTTGAGCATGGAGGAGTTGGCATGAACGGACATAGCGCTACACCCAGTACGAGCACAGGATCAAGTGGCGTTCGCCCCCCAATGGGCGGTATGAGACCCGGTGGCGGCGGACCCATGGCAATGATGAGAAGGGGCGAAAAACCCAGGGACTTCAAAGGTACCTTTTCCAAACTGATCCAATATCTTGGACAATACCGCCTTTTGATCCTGTTCATCTGTTTATTGGCAATTGCTTCAACCGCGGCCGCGATCTTTGGTCCCAAGATCCTGGGAAAAGCAACCACCAAGTTATTCGAGGGTGTTGTCGCCCAGATTGCAGGGACCGGCTCTGTTGACTTTACCTATATCGGTAACATCATCCTGGAAACCCTTCTTCTGTATGTGGTTTCAGCAATTCTCAGTTACGGTCAGGGTTGGATCATGTCCAATGTGGCAATGAACATCACCTACCGGTTCCGCAAGGATATTGCCGAAAAGATCAACCGCATGCCGCTGAGGTACTTCGACGGCACGAGCCACGGTGAGGTGCTCTCGCGGATCACCAATGATGTGGATACCGTCAGTCAGACCCTCAACCAGAGCATTACACAGATCATCACCTCGGTAGCCACGGTTATCGGTGTGCTGGTAATGATGTTCACCATCAGCTGGCAGATGACGCTGGTGGCACTGATCATGCTCCCTCTGTCATTTGGGATCATCGGCTTGATCATCAGCAAGTCCCAGGTCTTCTTCAAACGTCAGCAGGATTACCTGGGTCACATCAATGGTCATGTAGAAGAAATGTACGGCGGGCACATTGTGATGAAGGCTTTCAACGGCGAAGCCAAGAGCGTCGAGCAGTTTGATCAAATAAACTCCACCCTGTTCAACTCGGCATGGAAATCACAATTCCTGACCGGTTTATTGTTCCCCATCATGAATTTCGTTGGGAACCTGGGGTTTGTCGCGATTTGTATCCTGGGAGGCTACCTGGTAGTCCAGGGTACCATCCCCATTGGAGATATCCAGGCTTTTATTCAGTACGTCCGTCAGTTTACCCAACCGATCTCGCAGATCGCCAATATTTCCAATATTCTCCAGCAAACAATGGCTGCTGCCGAGCGTGTGTTCCAATTTCTTGCAGAGCCAGAAGAAGTTCCCGATTCGCCCACTCCCGTCCAAATGGATAAAGTCGAAGGTCGGGTGGATTTCAAAAATGTCCACTTTGGATACACACCGGACAAGATCATCATTAATGATTTCACTTTCTATGCGGAGCCCGGTCAGAAAATTGCCATAGTCGGTCCAACCGGTGCGGGGAAAACCACCATGGTAAAACTGCTGATGCGTTTTTACGATGTCAACAGCGGTGCCATCCTGGTAGATGGTCACAACATCAAGGATTTCCGGCGGGATGACCTGCGTTGCATGTTCGGGATGGTGTTGCAGGATACATGGCTCTATAACGGTACGATCATGGAAAACATTCGCTACGGTCGCTCAAACGCCAGCGATGAAGAAGTGATCAGTGCTGCCAAGGCTGCCCGTGTGGATCATTTTGTTCGAACCTTGCCGGAAGGATACAACCTGGTACTCAACGAGGAGACGAGCAACATTTCACAGGGTCAAATGCAATTGATGACGATTGCTCGGGCTTTCCTGGCTGATCCCAAGCTGCTTATCCTTGATGAAGCCACGAGTTCGGTCGATACCCATACCGAGGTACAGATCCAAAAAGCGATGGACTACTCTTGATGAAAGGTCGCACCAGCTTCATCATCGCCCACCGCCTGTCCACCATACGGGATGCGGACTGGATCCTCGTCATGAAGAACGGTGACATCGTCGAACAGGGTAAACACGAAAAATTACTTGCAAAGCAAGGTTTTTACGCTGAACTTTATAACAGCCAGTTCGAAGGTAAAACAATTTAACGATTTTGTATAACCGTTTGTTAAACAGACATCATCCTGCCGGTAATCGACAGGATGATGTCTGTTTAATGATCAGCTATCCAATTTTGTTTTAACCCGGGTTTTTATAAACCATGGCATTATAAACCAACTGGTTGTTTAAGAGGATCCGGAACAAAACGAAGGAATAAAAACGTGGCAATCGCTCTCCCAATAGCCGAAGCCAGAAAAACACCTGTGTATCCCCAATTTGTCACCACCCACGCGCCGATCGCAGCTCCGCCCGCAAGGGCCAGCATGATCATTAACTGGAATATAGCTGCATAGCGGGCTCGCTGGTCACCGGGAATGAGAGACAGCACGAAATTAAAAGAAACCAGGTTGAATACCCCCCAGACTGCTCCGCTGACTATATTAATTGCAATGACATGCCAGATGTTCGTTGCAAATATCCACAAAGCCGGCATGAAAGGAATGATCAACATGCTCACCAATTGCACTTTCCGCGGTCCCCAGCGATCGGAAAGGCGTCCGATCCTGGGCTGGACCAACAAGCTCGCTACAGCGGATACGATGCTGATCACACCTACCATGGTTGCTGTGAATTTTAAATTTTGCACCATGAAGACATTAAAGAACGGACCTGCGATGTTAATCGAGAAATTCCACACCACCATGACTACGATCAGTGCAAGAAAAATGGGGTGCCCTTTTACACTCGTGATTATCCCTGCCAGTGAGGTTTTTTCAGCGAGTGGCGCCGGTCTTCCCAGGCTTGGATCTTTCAGATGTGAAAAACTATAGGTGGATAATCCTCCAAAGACAAATGCGAGGCCCAAGGCAAGTTGATAACCGAGTGGTTGACCGACCCGGGTTATGAGTAATCCAACCAGGATAATTGCCAGCATCCCGGTAATACCCATGATGAAATTACGCGAGCCGAAATATCGCCCGCGACCTTCGATGGGTACGATCTCCCCGGTGAGGGACATCCAGGCTGGGAAAGCAAGATTTCCAAAGGCGTCCCGAGTCAGCGAGAGACCGATCGCCGCCCAAACGACTGCCTGCCCGGTGAGAAAAAGGGGCAAGAACGCGAGGATTAGCAAAGTAAGCCGTGATAAGCCCCCGCCAAAATACATGGCCAGCTCTTTTTTATGACCCACCTTTTCCACGAGCAGGGCACCCGGCAATAACAGGAGGGCTCCGATAAAACTTGAGACGGAACTCATCAAGCCAATTTGGGTCCGGTTACCGCCCAGGGCCAGGATAAATAGAACCAGGTAAGTGACGGTAATATTATCGGAAGCCGATGCGAAAAGACCATCGAAGAAAAACCAAAAAAGATTGTGCCTCGATTTGCCGGATAGTGAAATTGCCCATTCACCTCCCCAGGTGAATTGCAATAGCTTCCGTCGTATTCGGCTGCCAAATCTTGCCAGGGAAGAAGGGTGCATGGGTTTTAGATCTGTTCGAAGAGAGGCATATCCACCACAAAAATAGTGGCGCTGTGTTGCACCTGGGTGGCCGGTTTGCAGGTTCGCCGCAGGAGATCAATCACCGCCTGAACCTGGGCTTCGGCAACACCGGACATCAAGGTGATATTCCCGCGCCGTAAAAAACCGCCGGTACTCGCCATACGGGTAACGCGGAAACCGTTCTCCACCAACGCTTGCAGGACTATATCCCCGTCTTCATCACCAAGAATGATAAATAATAATTTCATTTCGACCTCACCTAGAATTGTTCGAATCGCTCGACTGTCATCATATGGATTGTTGCGCCGCCTGATTGTGCTTCCATCAGAGGCAGGTTGGTTAATTCGCCGGGCATTGGTCCTTGAGTGGGAATAAATTTACGATAGGAGCTACAATGATTCCGGATCAACTCTAGTATTTCTGTCTGTTGGTTCGAATGAAAACCAATCATGAGGCAGGTCATCTGTTCCTGAAATGGACCACCCCGGCTGTCAATCTTTGTAAAATGAAACGCCGCATGGTTCAATTTCCCCATTAAATCATCGGATAGAGTACCGGAGATTGTCAGAACCAGTAAACGATCAGGATTTTTAATATCCATCTGCCCTCCTACCGAGAATTAATCCGGCTAAGTATAACATCTCCAAAATAATCCACATTAACTCGCGGTACAATTCAAATCAGTAATTGTTAACTAAAGGAATTCTTATGTCCTCATCAAAAGATATATCCCGTTATCGTGCCAATCTACAGAAAGAAACCGATGGAGCCGCGCTCTATAACACCCTTGCAGAGATCGAGCCGGTGCCTGAATTATCGGATGTGTACCGAAGCCTGGCTGCAAGCGAAGAAAAACACGCATCCGTCTGGAAATCCCAGCTGAAGGATCTGGGTGTGACCAAAATACCATCTCACCCGTCCTGGCGCGGCTCGATCATGGGGTTTCTCGCCAGACGTTTCGGTGCGAAATTCGTCCTTCCTACCATTTCCAGCAATGAAACCGCCGACAGCCTGGCATATGATTCACAACCGGAAGCGAATACCGACCTGGTAAGAATGTCGGCAGATGAGAAATCACATGCACGCCTGATGGCTGCTGTATCTGGTCACACGAGTGGATTGGTGGGAAGCGAAGTTGCCCAACTGGAAGGACGACATCGGGCAACCGGTGGTAATGCGTTGCGTGCTGCCGTATTGGGCGCAAATGATGGCCTGGTATCCGTTTTAAGTCTTACAATGGGTGCCGCCGGAGCCAACCTGCCCGGTCATGGCGTGCTCATCACTGGCATCGCGGGTCTGTTGGCTGGAGCGAGTTCGATGGCATTGGGCGAGTGGCTCTCCGTGCAAAGTTCGCGTGAACTCTATCAAAACCAGATTAAGATCGAAGCGGAGGAGATTGAGCATGCGCCGCAGGACGAACAGGAGGAATTGGCGTTAATCTATCAAGCGAAGGGGCTTCCGAAAGAACGCGCCCATGAGCTTGCGGCTCACATGGTGGCAGATAAGGAACACATCCTCGATACCCTTTCGCGCGAGGAATTAGGTATCGATCCCAAGGAACTGGGAGGTTCCCCCTGGGAAGCAGCGATCACTTCATTCTTTCTTTTTTCAGCAGGCGCCATCATCCCACTTTTTCCGTATATATTCTTACACGGGCTTACTGCCATTGTTATCAGCCTCTGCCTGGGAGCACTGGCGTTGTTCCTGACCGGTGCTGCAATAACGTTGATGACGGGTAAGAACTTATGGGTGTCAGGTTTCCGCCAGGTTTTGATTGGATTACTTGCTGCAGCGTTGGTATTTGGGGTAGGTAAATTGATCGGCGTTTCAGTCGGAGGCTGAAATCAATCTTTAGAACGGTTAGAGGAAATTGAAGCTGGATTAGCGACCGATCAGTTGGAAGGATTGTTTCCTTCGAGAGATCTCCCCCACAATTGTTCAACGAGATCCGGCAATATCACGCCAGACTTTCCGGAAAAATAATAATCCACCATTTGCGTTAATGGAGTCTTTTCCTTATTGATCTCAACCAGGATGGCTCCATTTTGTTTAGCCATTACCGGAAGGCTCGCGGCCGGCTGCACCCAGCCGGATGTGCCGATCGAAAAAAAAGCATCACAGTGCTGCGAAGTAGATATTGCTGAAGCGAGTTCTTCGCGAGGAAGCATTTCTCCAAACCAAACAACATCCGGGCGCAGATTTGCTCCACATTTCGGACAAACAGGCAAGTGATTTTGCCCTTCCTCCCAATGGGTAAAAACACCACAATTCATTACGCAACGAGCCCTGGTGATATTGCCATGTAACTCGATCACCTTCTGACTGCCCGAACGTTGATGCAAACCGTCGACATTTTGTGTAATTAGGGAGAATTCTGGCACGTTATGTTCCATCTCTGCCAGTGCAAAGTGACCAGGATTGGGCTTTACTTCGTCCGCCTTTAGTTTACGCATCGAATAAAACTCCCAAACAAGTTGGGGGTTCTGTTCAAACGCCTGCGGAGTAGCCAGGTCTTCGGGTTTATATTCCGCCCACAACCCGTCCAAGGGATCACGAAACGTTCGCAAACCAGATTCCTGCGATACTCCCGCTCCAGTTAGCACGGTGATACTCCTGGAGCTCCGCAGACGATTAATCAATTTATCCGGGAAGATCATTCGATCTATATCGGGAATTTATCTGCCGCCTCCATTACCACTGGTCCATGACCCGGACAGACAATATGTGCCCCCAATCTGGCTTGTTTATGAACGCTCTCGTCTGCTTTCTGCCTGTCCCAGGTTACAGCCTCGCCGCGATCCAAACAACTTATCTTTTTCGGAAACGATCAAATCACCGGTAAACAGGATGCCAGCGGTCGGTATAAATAACGAGATATGTCCAGGGGTGTGACCGGGCGTTTCGACAACCTGGAGACCTCCGAGTATCGGTAGAAGCTGACCATCAGTCATTAGGTTATCGGTTTGGACCTTCCTGGATTTTCCAAGCGAGGACAATAACAAGAAAAGTAATCGCATCACAACATTCTTTGGCCTGATCTGCCGCGAAGGATGACCCTCTGCAATTGCCCTGGCTTCAATGGCACTGGCGTAAACCTTTGCACCGCTGATACTTTTCAGAGCTGCAAGCGCACCGATGTGGTCGTAGTCAGAGTGGGTGATGATGATATTTTTTATTTTGTCAGGTGTGAAGCCTTGCGCCTGAATATACCGGAGAATTTTCTTCTCGCTTCGTGGTAGACCGGTATCAATAAGAGTCAACCCATCTGGTTCATAGATAAGATATGGGTTGGCAGTCACGCCAGGAATGAGGTGGACGTTCGGGTAAATTTCCATTAATTTATTTTTGACTTGATCCGATCCGCAAAAACCCGGTTAATCGATCTATTTCCTTCTTCCAAGTGCTTCTTCCACCTTTGCTTGATCGAAATTCACCATGACCTTACCATGGATCTTTATTACGGGGGTAACCTCATCCCCCCCGGCCCACTTGCGGACACGCGCAGCCGCCGCCCGGTCCCGGCTTATGTCAATTTCCGTATACGATATATTGTGGTCGTTGAAATATTTGCGCGCATCGGGGCAGTCTTCGCACCAGGGCGTACAGTACATTACAACTTCTGCCTCGGGTTCTTGAGAAGAGTTGGCGGAATTCATGATCGCATCGTAGGCTTTCGCTACGGTTGGATCCACATCAGCTAAAACTTGAAAGAGCACATCGTTTTCCGGTTGTTTATCAATATCATGCACATCGACATATCGGATGATGCCCTGCCGATCGATCACGAATATTGCCCGCTCGCATTTTCCGTCAGAACGAAGCACACCGAACATCTCCGCGACCCTTCCGTGCGGATAGAAGTCGCTTAAGAGCGGGTACGTAATCCCCCCCATGCTGTCAGCCCATGCTTTGAGACAGGGCTCGCTATCTACACTCAGACCCAGGACCTGGGTCTCCATCCCTTCGAACCAGTCCAGTACATTCTGGTAGGAAGGAATTTGAGCCGTTCAGACTGGCGTCCAGGCTAACGGGAAAAAGGCTAAGACTATATTTTTTCCTCGAAAATCACTCAGGCTGATAGTCTCGCCAGTATGGCTTTGTAGATGAAAATCTGGTGCAGGTTGACCGACTTTGAGTACCATTTAATCCTCCTGGAATTTTTCAGTATAATACCACAATTATTGTCCAGTTTCGAGTTTTATTGGAATACATTTATTCACAGAGGGATTTTCTTCAGCGCTAGTCACAGGTGTACAATTATTAAAATCGAACAGTAGCGGTAAAGACTTTTTGTTAATTGATCCTTTTCTAATTGTTTTTCAATTCCATTATAATCGTCCTGGGTTTTGAAAAGAAAGTTGTGTGGATTTGTTATGACCAAACTGGTAACTGTGGTTGGTAATACGGGCGTCGGCAAGACCACACTGGTTCGATCACTTTGTTCAAATGGGAACTTTCTTTCCGGTCTCGAAACGCACGGTGAGCGTCCGTTCCAGGCTCTTTTTAAAAACGATCCCAAGTACGCCTTTGCAAATCAGGTCGATTACATGCTTTTACGGGCTGTACAGGAATCCCTTATCCGAAAAAGCGAACTGGTGGGCATCCAGGATGGTGGTTTGGAATTGGATTTTTATATATTTACCCGTTTGTTTAGGATCAAAGGATATCTCTCGGATGCGGAATATTCCTTATGCGAAAGGCTTTACACCCAAATCCGCTCGGCGCAGCCCGGACCGGAGCTCATCATCTGGATGAAAGCACCGATAGACGTGGCATCTGCCCGCCTAGGCCGTCGTGATCGTCCGATCGAGATCGCGGGTCCTGGTGACTTGAGTACGATCGAATCACTTTTACATGATTGGCTGGATGGCATTGACCCTGATCGGGTGATCCATTTGGATGCGTCAAAAGAGGATGTTACATATCGAGAACATATCCCATATCTTCTTGAAAGAATCAATAAAACATGAAGAGTAAATTTTCCAGGCGTGTCATCCTTTTTTTGGCGATCCCCGTAGCCATCGTGGCTTGTACCCAATTGAGACCACCTGCGACCGCATCCACTAATTCCAAAAGCCCAACCGATTCTCCGCAACCCAATTCTCTATTTTCTCTTTCCTGGGATGACCGCTCAATATTTCGGGCAGGTCTTATGCCTGCCTACCAGGATGTTGCTGACAAGTTGCCTGGAGCGAGCATCTATCATGTCGCCTTGACAATTTCTGACCCACCTGACCGATTATCCGGCGTGGAAGAAGTCCGATATACCAACCAGGAGTCGGTTCCGCTAACTGAGCTGGATTTTGCAATCTATCCGGAGATCCTGGGTGGATCGATTGATGTGACGAATGTAATGGAAGATTCTAAACCCGTAACCGCCAATCATCAAAATGGTCTGCTGCGCGTACTGTTAAACACTTCACTCAATCCCGGCGAAGCGGTCGTCATTCACATGAATTTTAATATCACCGTTCCCGCACAAGGCAGTGATTATTATTACGGTATTTATGGGTATAACCTTGGAGTCTTGTCGCTGGCACATGCCTATCCGACCATCCTGGTTTACGACCAGAATGGATGGGAGAATTCCAAACCCGATCTTAATGGTGACCCTCTCTTTTCGGATACATCCTTCTATCTTGTTTCCATAGACGCCCCTTCGAATCTGGTTTTGGTTGCCAGCGGAACCGAAGTCAGCCGCGCAAATGCTTCCGGACGTCAGCAGGTACTTTATGCGGATGGTCCCGCGCGAGATTTTTACCTTGCAGCAAGTACCGGTTTTATAAAACAATCCATAACGAGCGGCGCTCTGACTGTCAACAGTTATGCCCCCGCCGACCTGAAAGAATCTGCCAAAGCAGCAATGTATACTGCCGCAGCTGCGATAGCGGATTTCAGTAAACGGTATGCTCCCTACCCCTATACGGAATTCGACCTGGTCCCCATCCAGACATCTGCGGGTGGCGTCGAATTTCCCGGTCTGACAGCCCTGGCATTAAATGTCTATCAATCTCCGGATTTTCTCGAGATCGTTGTCGCACACGAAGTCGCCCACCAGTGGTTCTATAACCTAGTAGGCAACTCCACGCAGGGACAACCCTGGCTCGACGAATCAATGGCGGTATTCGCCACCTGGCAATATTTTCTTGATCGTTACGGTTCTTACCGGGCGGAGTCATACAGAACCGGTGTGCAAGCCATTTGGGGGACCGTAAATCCGCCGCTTGTTCCAATCGGATTACCCGTCTCAAGTTATTCAAGTGCGGAATATGAATCCATTGTGTATGGACGGGGTCCCATATTCATCCTCGCTCTTCGGGATAGAATGGGTCAGAAGACCTTTGATCAATTTATTAGTGACTATACGCAGCACCATGAATGGGTGATCGCAACTACAGATGAATATCAGAAACTTGCAGAAAATACTTGCGCGTGCGATCTGACATCACTTTTCGATAGTTGGGTTTACCCCAAATAAGCAGGTTTCCTTAAATATAAAGGTATACACATATGAAACTTAAGTATTTTATCGATTCAAATAAAGGCGTAATTTTTATTGCCATATTGATCATGATGGCAATTTACAACCAGTGGCACAATTCCACTATTTGGGTGTACCTTGCATTGCACGGCACGTATGGTATTCTCTGGGTACTCAAGAGCCGGATATTCCCAGACGCATCATGGGAACGTAAAACAAGTCTCTGGTTCGGATTGGTGTCCTGGTTTTCACTGGTTCTTTACTGGTTTCCAGCCTGGTGGATCGTCTGGAAAGGCGTCGAAGCGCCTGGCTGGCTGCTGGCAATCGCGATCAGCCTATATGCATTTGGTCTCTTTTTTGTCTTTACGGCTGACATGCAGAAACATACATCTCTGGGAATTCAACCCGACCACCTGATGACCAACGGGATGTTCTCTCTTGCCCGTAATATTAATTACTTTGGAGAGTTTCTAATATATATAGCGTTTGCCGTTCTCGCGATGACGTGGCTGGCATTCATCCCGCTGATCGCTTTCATCGTTACTTTCTGGATCCCGAATATGGTCCGGAAGGATAAGGCCCTTGCCAGACTGCCGGGCTTCGCGGAATATAAGAAAAAAACCAAATCATTCATCCCATACATTTTTTAAGGAGCCCGATGACGAGCCTTCGCAGCCGAATCCTTCATCTCACCATTCAACGGGTACTCGGTGCCATTGATACCAATCTATCTGTCCAGGAACAGCGCAGCCGAATGGATATTCTGGCTCGCAGGGGCATACGCATTCCACGCGGGGTAACAGCTTGTTCTGTCGGCGTGGATGGTGTGCACGCCGAATGGATCGAACCCGTAGGGGTCGATCCATGTAAAGTCATCCTTTACCTGCATGGCGGAGGATATTGTATTTGCTCAATTGATACACACAGAGGTTTGGCAGCCCGCCTGGCGCTTGCCAGCCGGGCACGCGTTCTGATCATTGGCTACCGCCTCGCACCCGAAAACCCCTATCCCGCCGCACTTGAGGATGCCATCACTTCATATCGTTGGCTGCTTCGGCAGGGAATATCTCCACAGCAAATCGCCATCGGCGGAGATTCAGCCGGAGGCGGGTTAACGCTCAGCACGGCACTAAGCCTGCGAGCCAATTCTGAGACCCTCCCTGCCGGCCTGTTCCTTATCTCGCCCTGGACCGATCTGACTTTTTCTGGAAATTCCATGCGTACGCGCAAGAAGATCGATCCAATTTTCGGTAAGCAGGGAGTCACCCTGCAATTTGCCCCCTCCTACCTTGGGATCCATGACCCATCCAATCCGCTTATATCCCCGCTATTTGCAGATCTTAAAGGATTGCCTCCCACATTTATTCAAGTTGGGGATGATGAAATCCTGCTGGATGATTCCACCCGCCTGGAGAAAAAATTAAAAGCTTCCAGCGTGGAAGTAAATCTCGAGGTCTGGAAAGGCATGTGGCATGTATTCCAGGCATTTGCGCCGTATGCCCCTGAATCACTGCTCGCCATCGACAAGATTGGCGCGTTCGTTCGGCAGAAAATTCTGTCATGACCAGCGTGCAATTCAGGCGGATCGGATCATTACCAAATCACATTGTTGGGTTTCTGCGCAGGTCGAGATGTAAAAATATTGGATGAGAATTGCAGGTCGGAAACTACATATATATATAGAAGAAATACGAGAGGTGCTCAAAGGGCACCTCTCGTATCTAAAATCCTGTCAATTAACTTATATCTGCATGAAGGGGCTTTTATTACTCTCCGCTGCCATTCCAAATTCGACCAGCCTGAATGATCGTCCTGTCAGGGACATCGGCAAGCATAGTTGCACCGTTACCAATTCTCACGGCAGAACCAATCTTTATCCCGATCGCCGTTGTTACCCCCATGCCTATCAGTGTGCGGTCACCCACCTGGACACCTCCCGCCAGCAGCGCACCCGGCGCGATATGAGTGTAGGTACCAATTTTGCAATCATGGGATATGACCGCGTTGGTATTAACCATGCACATGGGTAAAAGCTCCGCTTCGGAACCCACATAGGCGCCGGCGAAAACCTGTACCCCATCTCCAACTTTCGCGCTAGGTTCAACCATGGCGCGCGGATGAATTAAGGACGGGAATGAAAAGCCGCTATTACGAAGATATTCAAATATCCTGACACGAATATTGATATCGGTAATGCCACCGACACCATTTGCCGCCAACTTTACACCCTGCTCAAGGAGCATCGGCAAGATAGATCTCGTCCCAACAACACGAATGCCCATCACCTGTGTCCCGGCGGCAATATTGTCATCCACGATCCCCGCGATCTTATAGCGACCGATCTGCACCACCATTTCCATGATCGTTTTAGCGTGCCCACCGGCACCGAAAATCAGAATATATGGTTTTTTTGAGACCGGCAATTTGATCGGCTGGTTAGTGTTCTGACCTGCCAGCTTGGTGATCATATTTTCGGTGATCAATTTATCCGTGGGCAGTTGACTCAAATCCAAGCCCAGTTTTTCAGCCAGTTGCCGGGCTGGTTTCGTGATCCGCAGTCCATTGGCTGGTTGGGAGGAGATTTTTCCCGGTGTATCATTTGAATTTGTTCATCGGCTGTGTCGGTGATCACTGCCAGCCGGAAACCAACCGGGAGTGTTTCACCAAGCTTTGCCAGGATCCTCACAAATCCCCGCTCCGGAGCTTCAATATCCGCAGCCGCCTTGGTCGTCTCAATACTGAATAACAGATCGCCTTTTTCTACTGCTTGACCATCCTTTACATGGACGTTGATCAGCCTGGCTTCCGGCTCATTTGCGTTCAATAATGGCACTAAAATTTCTGTTTTTATCATATTCTTTCGACCTATCGTCCCACCATTTCCCGCGCCATTTTGACAATATCCTCTATCGAGGGCAGGATCAAATCTTCAAGGGTCCTGGAGTTGGCAATTGGCAGATCAAGTGCGCCAATACGCCGTATCATAAGCCCGGAGATGTCAGCTTCCATAGCGCGCACGGAAACCTCCGCTCCCCAGCCCAAAGTCATGCAGCCTTCTTCAACGGTCAATAATTTCCCGGTCCTTGCCAGGGAAGCGAACAAGGGTGTTAATTCGAATGGACTGAGTTGGGAGAATACAACTATCTCAGCAAATATCTCATAGTCGTACAACAACTCGAGAGCGGCTTTGCGAGCCAATTCGAAATTATATCCATAACAGGCAATGCTTAAGTCTGCTCGTTGCCCTGTACGAAGCGTGAGAGCTGGAGCATCGCCATCGCTCTGCTCAACGGTAAAATCTGCCAGATCGTCCTTCCCGCGTTCCAATAACCGACAAGGGTAAAGTAGCTTGTGTTCAATAAACAATACCGGGTCGGATAAGTTGATGGCAGCCGTGAGCAACCCTGCGGGATCGAGCAGCGTATTGGGAGCGAGAACCGTTAAACCAGAAACACCCAGAAAGAGTTTTTCAAGTGATTGGGAATGAGTAGGTCCATACCCCCGATGACCTCCCATGGGTGTCCGAACAACCATCGGTACCTGCACCTGGTCATTGTAAACCCACCGAAACTTTGCGGCATGGTTGATCAACTGGTCTGCGATGAGAGTAATAAAATCTCCGAACATGATCTCCACAACCGGTCGCAAGCCCCTTATTGCCATGCCGGTAGCGATGCCGGTTATGCCGGCTTCTGAAATGGGAGTGGTCAGGACCCTGTCAGGAAAGCGCGTGGAGGCGCCCCGAGTGACTTTGAATGCTCCTCCATATGGGTCCAGGATGTCTTCGCCGAGAAGATATACCCGCTCATCGTTTTCCATGGCAGTAAGAATCGCAATATTGAGGCGGTCGAGAACTGTGGTCATGAGCAAGTACCGTTGAGAGCCGGGAACGGATCGGCATCCGCTCGCTTGAAGGCAGCATCGATGATCGCGCGCACATCAAATTCGATCCGGGAACAATCCTGCGCGGCGAGGTTTGGGCTGAAGATGGTCAAGGGGTCGAACTGTCGTATGCGGTCGAGTTCCTGTGAAGAGCGCGTATCGTCCCCTTTGCTGTGTGCCGAAAATCGATAGGTATGCAAAACCAAGGCAGCCGGTCCCACTCCGGACCGAACGGTGGCGACCGCTTCCCCTGCTGTGGTTCGAATCTCAAGGACATCGGTCGTATCACGCTCCCAAAACGGTATCCCAAATGCAGCGAACCGACCACTCATTGATCCTGCGACAGCAAGTTCAACCGGTGTCGTCTGAGCATAGCGATTATTTTCAAGTACGAATAATATTGGGAGTTTCCAAAGCGACGCCAAGTTTAAACTCTCATACACGACGCCTTCCCCCAGAGTTCCATCGCCAAGGAACGCAATCGCGATCTTGCCTGTTTTTTGTATCTTTTCTGCCAATGCCATGCCGGCGGCTATCGGAATGGTTCCACCCTGAATACCATTGGAGTAAAAATTCCGCCAGTGAATATGCTGGCTGCCGCCGCGACCTCCAACCAGACCCGTGGATCTTCCCATTAATTCAGCCGCGAGCCGGTAAGGATCGCCACCGTACGCCAGGAAATGTCCATGGCAACGGTGGTTGCTGAATACCACATCATCCGGGTCGGTAATAGAAAAAATCCCGGCAGCATCGGCTTCCTGCCCAATATAGGTATGCGTGGTACCAACCAGTTTTCCGGTTGAAAATTCAGATAATAGGCGTTCCTCAAAGCGCCTGATGAGCAGCATGGTGCGATAAAGCGATAATTTCTCGTCCATATTCCATTAATTATAACCGACGCATGAAATACGATTGTCTCATTAGGAATTTTGTGCGAAAATAGCGTTCGTAAATGGAACATTCTTGATCTTTTTATAGATATTGTAAAATAATCAATCATTTCAGGGTTTTTGCCCACCTTTATTTCCCGCTAAATCTGCATGGTATAATCCCAAATCTATGAGCCCAGAAACCACACTCACAAAACTCTGCCCGACTTGCGGTACACGCCTGGCTGAAAATGCCGCGTGCTGCGTGGTCTGCGGTACCGAATTCAGTGCAGTCGCCAAGCCAAAAGTAAAATCAGACAAATCCGTGCAGGGTGCCAGGATGCCGCAGCTGACTTTCAGCTTACCGGTGGCGTTGGGTTTATTAGCATTATTCATTATTATCGGAGCAGCGGCTTTATATGGAACACTAAAAGGGACCGGTAAATTACCAAATGCCACCGCCATCCCAAGTTCAACGACCACCGCGACCGTCACACCGACTCCCACCGAGACCCCGATCGCAACGGATACACCCACATTAACTCCCGAGCCCCCGATCGATTACAAGGTCCAACCGGGCGATTCATGCATCTCCATTGCCGGTTTATACAGTTCTTCGGTACTGGCGATCATCAATGCCAATAGTTTGAACAGTAGCTGTACGAACCTGCAGGTTGGACAGACGATTAAAGTACCGCGTCCCACGCCTACACCGCCAGCTGCCCCCACCGTCACATTGTTGCCGGCTGATGCAACCCGTGCCGCCTGTACCACTGCGTCATATACCGTCCAGGCAAATGATACCCTCAGTATCATTGCGCAGAGTTATGGCGTATCAATGACAGCCATCAAGGATTGGAACGGGCTGAGCACGGACAGCGTTTTCACGGCACAAGTCCTGATCATCCCATTATGCATGCGGGCTGCCACTCCCGGACCGACACCCACGCCGACCACACCTCCGCCGTACCCGGCGCCAAACCTACTACTGCCAGCCGATGGAGATACCTTTAACCTGGCAACCGACTCCATCGCTCTGCAGTGGTCCTCGATCGGTGCCCTGCGGGACAACGAGCGCTATCAGGTCACGGTTGAAGATGTGACCGGAGGAACCGGGCGGAAATTAACCGAATATGTTACGGATACCAAGTTCGTAGTTCCCGTAACATTTAGACCTCAGGATAACAACACCCATATTATGCGCTGGTGGGTCGTTGTAGTACGCCAAACCGGTACGGACGACCAGGGAAACCCGATCTGGTCTACAGCAGGTGCTGCCTCGCTCATGCGCGTATTTGGCTGGAGCGGCGCAGGACCGGCACCGACGCCTACCAAGTAGTAGTTATCAAAGGATAAAAGCCTCCCTGCGGGACCTCCCGCAGGGATTTTTTTTGGCAGGGTATAATGCTTTTGGGAGTTTTTTATGTCCAAACCGGATCCAGCTCTGAATGTACGTCTATACAACCGTTATGCCTGGGATCGGCAGGTTGATTTGCACAATAAGTTCACCCTGCCGGTCGACCCGGATACAATTTCCCTTGCACGACAAGGTGAATTCTCTGTCCTGCTGACCGAGACCAAACCTGTCCCAAAAGAATGGTTTCCTCCTTTTCCCGGGCTGGATATTCTCGGTCTGGCATGTGGCGGAGGTCAACAGGGTCCAGTCTTCGCGGCGTTGGGAGCGAATGTGACCATTTTTGATAATTCACCAGCCCAGTTGGAGCGTGACCGGCAGGTGGCAGCCCGCGAAGCCCTGACGATCCGGACCGTGGAAGGCGACATGCGCGACTTGTCGGCCTTTACGGACAATTCATTTGATCTCGTCTTCCATCCTGTTTCCAATGTTTTTTGTCCGGAAGTCCGGCCTGTCTGGCAGGAAAGCTATCGCGTTCTTAGGAAGGATGGCCTCCTGCTTGCCGGTTTTGCCAACCCCATTTACTATATGTTCGGAACTCACGCTGACGAACAGGGTACATTACAAGTCAAATACGCCATACCGTACTCGGACCTGAAAGATATGGATAAGGCCGACCTGGATATTTGTATCGAGGAAGGTACACCACTCGAATATGGTCATACTCTTACCGACCTGATTGCAGGTCAAACAGAGGCGGGCTTCGCCATTACCGGGTTCTATGAAGATGTTCGTCCGGATTCCACGATTAGCAAATACCATCCCGTTTATATCGCTACAAAAGCAATAAAAAAGTAGGGAGGGATCATGCACATCATTCCAAAAGAGAAACACATTGCCCTGGTGGCACACGATAATAAAAAAACTGACCTGCTTGATTGGGCACGATACAACCAGGGAACGCTTAAACTCCATTCCCTTTTCGCGACCGGAACGACCGGGGAATTATTGTCACAAGAATTGGGTCTTGAAATTTCCAGGTTTACTTCAGGTCCGCTCGGAGGGGATATGCAGATCGGGGCGGCCATAGCGGACGGCAGGCTTGATTTCCTGATCTTTTTCTGGGACCCGCTGGAACCCCAGCCTCACGACCCCGACATCAAGGCGCTCTTGCGTTTATCCGTTCTGTGGAATATTCCAACCGCATGCAACCGTGCGACCGCCGATTTTCTCATCTCCTCTCCGCTTATGGAAAGGGAGTATGAACATCCAACTCCCGACCTTGAAAGATACGCAACCCGCCGGAGACATATCGACTAGGCGATAAAAAAAATATCCGAGGACTAAGCCTCGGATATTTTTTTCACCTTTCAAGAGCAAATTACTTCTGTGCCATCTCTTCCAACATGGCAGTTGTAAGTGATTTGGGTCGCTCGATCGGTTGACCCAAAGCTCGAGCCCAAACCATATTGGGCATGACACCCAAAGCCCGCCCCACTCCGAAAAGAACGGTGTAAAAGTCAAATTCGCGCACGCCATAATAGTATTGCAGCGTGCCGGAAATGGCATCTACATTTGGAGCAGGATTCTTGGCTTTGCCTTGTTCCTTCAGGACAGCAGGTACGACATCATAAACCAGTTCTGCCAGGCGAATTAGCGTGTCATCGGGGAAACGTGCTTTTGCGAATTCCAATTGGGCTGTAAAGCGCGGGTCGGTCACTCTCAGAACAGCATGCCCGTATCCAGGTATGACCTTGCCACCATTGAGGGTATCCCAGGCGAATTTGTAGAGATCTTCCCGGCTTGGAACACCGCCAAACTGATCGCGGACGCTGATAAGCCATCCCAGGCATTCCTGGTTGGCGAGTCCATGCAGCGGTCCCGCCAGACCATTCAGACCTGCCGAGAAGGCATAATATGCATCCGAGAGTGCAGAGCCGACCAGATGGGTGGTGTGCGCACTGACGTTGCCAGACTCATGATCCGAATGGAGGATGAAGTACAGGCGGGAGAGTTCGGCATAACCCTTCTCATCCTTGACTCCCAACATGTGTGCAAAATTGGCGCCATAATCCAATTTTGGATCGTATTTGGGCGCCTTGCCATCCCCGTATTTGAGACGATAAATGAATGCCGCGATGACCGGTAACTTGGCGGTCAGATCGAGGGCATCCTCGAGGTTGAATTCCCAGTAGAGGTCCTTTTTTACGCCGTCGTGATAAGCCTTGGCATACTTAGAACCATTCTCGAGAGCAAGGACTGCCTGCGAGAACAACACCATCGGATGGGTTTCCTTCGGCATGGCTTTCAAGGTGGCGTAGACATAATCCGGTACAACGGCTCTTTTCGCCCACTCAGCTTCCACTTCCTCTGCCTGTTCTTTCGTGGGGATCTCGCCAGTTAACAGCAGGTAGAATAACCCGCCAACGTACGGAATGGCTGCACCTTTTGGCTTTGGTAATTTCTCAAGGACTTCCGGTATGGAAAGACCGCGAAACTTGATCCCGGTTCCAGGATCAACGTAAGATATATCGCTCACCATGCTCTTGATATCACGCATGCCACCATATACCTGGCCGATATTGACCTGGTCAATTACTTTATCGCCCTGTTCCTTGACCAACTTTTTAACGCGTTCCGCCAAGAGGGTAATTGGCCTGAAATCTTATCATGCAAGCTCATTTCATTCTCCTTGTTTATTTTATCAACGGATGGTTTCATCCATTAAATTTATATCTTAACCAGAGATTGTAAAACGGAGATACTCTCCTTGACGGCCGCCGCAGATTTTTCCATGGCGGCTTTTTCGTCCGGTTCAAGCTTATATTCGATAATTTTTTCCATTCCGCCACGACCCAGTTGGACAGGTACTCCGAAGAACATGTCTTTCAGGCCATATTCACCTTTCAGATAAGCCGAGGCAGGTACGATAAGGTGCTTATCCTTCAAAATAGCTTCCGACATCTGTGCGACTGCCACCGCCGGCGCATAATAAGCCGATCCGGTTTTTAGCAGGCTGACGATCTCACCGCCACCCTTACGGGTGCGGTTGACAATGGCTTCCAGTTTATCAGCAGGTAAATAATCACGAAGAGGAACACCAGCAATATTGGAGCGTCCAGTGAGGGGGACCATCTCATCGCCATGACCACCGAGAACATAACAAGCAATATTCTCGACACTGACCCCGGTTTCCAAAGCGACGAAGGCGCGCATGCGGGCAGAGTGAAGGATGCCTGCCTGCCCGACTATCCGCTCACGCGGCAGCTTGCCGACCTTCATTGCCAGGAATGCCATCGTATCCAGCGGGTTGGTCAGGACAATGATCAACGCATCCGGTGAATGCTTGAGAGCACTCGTGGTTGCATCGCCGACGATCTTCGCATTGGTGGTAAGCAGGTCTTCGCGGCTCATTCCCGGCTTGCGAGGTATGCCGGCGGTTATGACAACAATATCAGAACCTTTGGTGGCAGCAAAATCATTACTCCCCACAACTGCAACATCTTTTCCGATCACAGGTAAGGCTTCCAAAAGATCGAGCGCTTTGCCCTGCGGCATGCCTTCGACAATATCAACCAGCACAAGGTCGGCGATTTCGCGCTCAGCCAGCCAATGCGCCGTGGTGGATCCGGTCATCCCAGCTCCAATAATGGATATTTTTGCGGTCATGGCACCTCCATCAGAAAATGAATATGAATCAATATTAAATTTATACTACATACCTAATCAGAACAATAGTGATAATCGTACGGTTTTTCCATGCTGCAAATAAATGAGTTTTTATTGAAATGATTTAATTTTCAGGTATTCGACTGTCCGAGAAAGTGGGTCGCCTCGATCGCGGCGGCAGCGCCCATCCCGGCGGAGGTGACCACCTGCTTGAAGTGCGGATCAGCAGCCTCTCCTGCAGCGAAAACACCCGGAACGCTGGTAGCCATCCGTTGGTCAACTCGAATAAAGCCGTTATCCATATCCAATTGCCCGGTAAACATCGCGGTATTGGGTGTGTGCCCGATAAAAATAAACAGCCCATTGGTCTCAATACTACTCTCGGTGCCGCTTTTGAGATCCTTCAGTTTGAGTGCTTCCACCTTCTCAGTACCTTCGATCGCAGTTACTGCAGTATTCAGGATGTATTTTATTTTTTGATTTTCGGAGGCGACGTTTCTGCAGGATCAGACCGGCGCGTAAGCTGTCACGCCTGTGAATAACAGTAACAGATGTGGCAAATCGCGTCAGGAATAAACCTTCTTCCAATGCTGAGTCGCCCCCACCTACCACGACCACTTTTTTATCCTTAAAAAACCAACCATCGCACGTACCGCAGTAGGACACGCCGCGACCGGTCAGCTCGGCTTCCTTCGGAATGTTTAAATGAACCGGGTCTGCCCCGGTTGCGATGATGACCGAATCGGCAGTATATTCACCGGCATCCGTCTTGATCCTGAATGGACGTACAGAAAAGTCAACGCTGCGCGCTCAGTCGAACTCGACCTTGGCGCCGAACCTTTCGGCTTGTTTTTGGAACAGATCGCCCAGTTCCAATCCGCCCACCCCATCCGGGAAGCCCGGATAGTTTTCGACCCGGTTGGTTAATGCCACCTGTCCACCGGTTTGCATCCCGGTCAAGACAACCGGTTGGAGTTCCGCCCTGGCTGCATACAGTGCAGCCGACAATCCTGCCGGACCCGCCCCCAGGATCAACATCTTTACATGCCGCGGTTCCGCCTTGGACGTAGATAACCCACTCAAATTCACCATGAAGCCCTCTAATTTCGATTCGTGATTCTATTTTATCAGATGCACTAATTGGTGAAAAGTTTCATTTATCCAGCTGCCGTGTCAGGAATACTACGGTCGCTTGCACTGCAGAAGTAATTTCATCATTTCTGAACTGCGGCTTTATCAGTAATTTCCAACGCCTGGTCGAGCACTTCCATTCCCTCTTTAAGTTGCTCCGGAGTAATGATAAGAGGTGGGATTATCAGGGCGGTATGCCAGTGAGTATAAATATATAACCCATGCTCAATGCAATACTTACGGAATGCCACCATCTGCGGGCTTGAGCCATTCCAGGGAGCCATGGGTTCTTTCGATTTTCGATCCTTCACCAGTTCAATGATGCCAAAAAGACCAATATTGCGAACCTCACCCACCGATGGGTGAGCCTCACCCAGGTCTTTTAACATGCGATTTAATATTGGACCCATTTCTTCAGTATGTTCGACCAGCTTATCATCGATCATCACCTGGATATTCGCCACCGCGGCTGCCAGGGAAATCGGATGGGAAGTGTAAGTCAAACCGCTTTCGAACGCTTGTTCATTAAATGCGCCGGCAATCTCCGGTTTCATTGCCACCGCCCCCAGCGGAGCGTAAGCAGAGGTCAATCCTTTTGCCATCGTGATGATGTCCGGCATTACCGCCCAATTATCAACCGCAAACCATTTCCCGGTCCGCCCAAAGCCGCTCATGACTTCATCAGCGATCATGACGATATTGTACTTATCACAAAGAGCACGCACTCCTTGTAAATAGCCCGTCGGGGGAATGATTATGCCATTCGTTCCGGTGACCAATTCCATCAGGATGGCAGCGATCGTATCGGGTCCTTCATACCTGATGATCTCTTCAAGGTGGTTGAGATAATCCAGGCAAAATTCTGATTCGCTGATATCCGGATTGGTCCGATGAAAAGTTGAACGGTACCGGTATGGATCCAAAAAATGGATGACACCCGGCATCAGTCCGGGTTCCCAGGCAACACGCCGTGGATCACCGGTAAGAGCCATCGCCCCGGCTGTGGCACCATGATAGGACCGGTAGCGGGTAAGAACCTTGAATTTGCCGCTGTATCCCGCGCCAACTTGATCGCATTCTCGTTTGCATCCGCTCCACCCAAAGTGAAGAGGATCTTGCTGAGCTTTCCCTGCGGGGTCACACCCGCTACCATTTTGCTTGCCAGCGCCCGGATCCTGGTTGCCATTCCCGGAGCGGCATACGGCAGTTCACGAGCCTGATCGATCATGGCGTTTATCACGCGTTCGTTGCCATGTCCGATATTTACGCACATCGTCATCGAGTTGAAATCGAGGTAGCGTTTATCCGCTATATCCCAAAAATAAACACCCTTGGCTTTTTTTACCGGGATCGGATTCACCTCGCCCTGGGCAGACCAGGTCCAGAACACATTCTCTTTCGAAACAGAAAGGATATCATCGTCAGTGAGATCAAACATGGAGGCCTCGGCAATCGGTATCTTGAGAGTAAACCTTCGCGCATGGGTATTATAAGGGAATTTTATCTTCACGGGAAAATAACCGATGACGAGGAAGGAACTGATGGTGTCATACTGATCGAGTTGAGATCAGGATGGCTTGTTGGGTTACTTTACGCCCATGATATACTCGTCCAAAGTCAATTCCCCGGGAGCTGAGATGTCTGAATCCTTACCTTTCGAGAATAAAGTGGTCCTGGTGACCGGCTCAGGTCGCGGGATCGGACGCGCCATCGCCCTGCATTTCGCAAAATACGGCGCCGACGTGATTATCAACTTCTTTCGCAATAGAAAACCGGCTGAGGATACCGCCCGGGAGGTGGAAGCTTTGAAACGTCGGGCATTGATCATTAAATCCGATGTTAGCGACCCGGACGCGCTGGAGCGATTATTTGCGGAAATTGACCAAGCTTTTAATGGATTGGACATTTTCATACATAATGCGGCGTCCGGTTTTAACCGTCCCGCCATGCAGCAGAAGCTGAAGGGTTGGGACTGGACCATGAACATTAATGCCCGCACACTCTTGTTCGCGGCTCAACATGCCGTTCCACTAATGGAGAAGCGCGGCGGCGGACACATCGTCAGCATTTCGAGCCAGGGAGCCAACCGTGTGTTGCCGGATTACGTGGTTGTGGGTGCCAGTAAAGCCGCCCTGGAAAGCCTGACACGCTACCTGGCGGTTGAGCTGGCATCCAAAAATATATCTGTGAACGCAGTATCCCCCGGGTTGGTTGAGACCGAAGCACTCAAGCATTTTAGTGCCATGGGAAATGCGAATATCATCCAGGATGCGGCCCAGGCTACCCCCGCAGGTCGCCTGGTCACTCCACAGGATGTTGCCAACGTTGTGGCTTTTCTTTGCACCCCGGCTGCCAGTATGGTTCGCGGCCAGGTGATCGTGGTGGACGGCGGCTATACTTTACTACCCAAGTGACCCGTTCGAAGCTCAGCCTTTTATGTTAGAATAAGCCATCTTGCAGTAGGAATTTGTGAGGAGTGGCCAACAGACCCGTAGGACGAAAGGGCTCGCGGCTTTTTCCTGGCCCGCTGCCCAACTCATAAGGAGAAGAGATAGGAATGGAAACGAAAATTTACGTCGGCAACCTGGCCTATAACACCAAGGAAGAAGGTCTTAAAGAACTTTTTGCGCAGGCCGGTACTGTTGCCTCGGTGGCCCTCATCAAGGATCGTGACACCGGTCAATCCAAGGGCTTCGCGTTCATCGAAATGAGCAACCAGAGCGAGGCGGAAAAAGCCATCCAGATGTTCAATGGCTACACTCTCGATAATCGGCCTCTCAAGGTCAATCTGGCACGCCCGAAGGAAGAACGCAGCTTCGGCGGTGGCGGAGGTTACGGTCGTGGCGGCGGTGGTGGTGGTGGTGGTGGCGGCTACGGTCGCGGTGGCGGCAACGGTGGAGGCGGTGGCAAAAGCCGTCGTGGTCCCAGTGGCGGCGGTCAACGCAGATACTAAATAATAAAACTCCCGCAGGAATATCCTGCGGGAGTTCTTTATTTACCTACCAAAATTACACGGGCTGGAGCGCCGTCCGATCCTGTTAGTTTTAACGGCAGGCAGTAAAGTTCATACGATCCCGGTGAGACTGCACTGAGATCCAATCCTTCCAGGAGAATGATCCCAGGTTTCAGTAAGACCTGGTGAGTGGGTATGCTCTGATGATAGGGGGCAACAGAGAGGTAATCGATACCAACCAGTTTTACCCCCCGGCGAACCAACCATTCGGCACCATCCAGCCTGATACCCACAAATTTCTTATAAAACTCCGTATCCAGCTTCTTCCATAAATTGGAATTGCGGGTTTTAATCAACAAGCGTTCAGTACCGTCTGGTATCGGAGCGTGATCAAGAAAATCCGCTGATATCACATCCAATTCATCCGCTGCCTGGATCACCAGCGCAGACCCTGTCAAAACATCCAGGGATAGTTTTTCTACTGTACGGCGATCATTTAAAAAATGATGGGGCGCATCCACGTGTGTGCCTGAATGAACACTGCAAGCAAACCTGGAAACATTATCATGATCGCCTTTATCCATCGATGAGACCTGCTCAAGAATGATTGGCGGGTCTCCAGGCCAAACCGGCGTCAGTGGGGATAATGGAACGGTTACGTCATAAATTGTCATTTAATTTGTTGCTCCTCATTTCTCTGCATTCGAGAATATCATTTCCAGGAATTGGAGGCGTTCTGCCTCCGTCATGGGACGTGGTTGGGCGAAATCTTCGATGATGTAGGTCAAAATTTCAGTACTCACATAGCGATTATTATAAAAAATGTGACGGTCAATGAAGCCTTTACTGGTATTGTCTGTGAAGGTCCCATCAGACAATTGGTATCGCATCTGATCGAAGAACAGGTTGCCCAGACCATAATGAATAAATGACCCACCATCAAATTCCATCACAGCGGGATAATGACCCTGACTGCCACTGACGACCAAAGCTCCCGCCTCCGCCAGGGCTTGAAAATCCTGGCGTTCGTTGTCGGTTGGATACGGCAGGTAATATTCATTGTATTGCTGGGTAACAACAGGCAGGTAACCTTGCGATCTCAGTTCTGCGATCGTAACCTTCATTTGTTCATAATCGCAAGGTGCAGCACCCGGGCTTGTTTCTGCAGCCCAATCATGCGGGGGGCCAACCTTGTTACAACCCAGGAAGGCGAATAGATTGCCGTTGTGTGTGATTTTCACAACCTGGGTCGCGTCTGCGAGATCGCGCCCTCCCCCAAAATGCAGCCAACCACGCTGGTCATACATATCGATCGTTGCCAGCATCGGACCGGCACCGTAGTCCATTTCGTGATTGCCGGTCAATTCCACCAGATCCACGCCAATATCGTCGAGGAGAGCGATGTACGCCGGGTTACTACAAAATTGCAGGCTGCTCGACCAAATATCCGGGGTGGGACAACCCGAATAGAAAGAGACTTCGTTGCTTATATGGGTTATATCAGCGGATCGCAGGATGCTGCGGATCTGTTCACCGGGATACAGCACTCCTTTTCGTTCCATGCGGTCGGCAGTGCCTCGCACCAGGGCGGTCACACCGGTCATAGCCAGAACGGTCAGCTTGTTGGGATCCCGGTTTCCGACAGGTAACGGGATCATTGCAGGTTTCATGCCAAATTTGATCTTCAAGCCATAGGCATCCGCATTGAAATCGTTGTGGATCGGAGATTGACCATCCACGGTTAATACTTTCCAATGTGGTTCAAGGTCTTCAAAGGGAACGATCGCCCAGGCAGGGCTGGTGCTTTTTGCCAGACCTGCCAATTGGTTCGCATCCGCTATATTTACTGACCCATTAGCCGGGGCTCCCCAAAGGTCGCTGAAGGCAGCCAGGGTGGATGCCGTCAACCAAATGGGACTGCCAGAAAATGGACCTGTTGATCTTCCTGACCAATAATCCTGGATATTCGTGATGGAAACATTGTCCGTTGTGGTATAGAAAGGAGTAACAACTACGTAGATCCAACTGGAGTTCTGACCGGTATATATATGCGAGATGTCCAGTACAGCATCGGCACGCGATTTATCCCCGGTCAACATCAACCCATTTGCCAATACGGCATTCCGCAAGCTCACCGGGACTGCCGGAGATATCCAGACCAGGGATTGTGATTGTGTGGGCAATATTACTTCTAGAGTTGCTGCTGCTGGTGTGCTTACCAACGGGTTCGATCTTTCGGGTTGAAAGGGGGTGAGTGTGGCAGTATGCGATATTCCTGGGGATGAAGCAGGAGTTCAGATCGGTTGGTCCTGCAAGTTTTCCGCAGGCTGTCAGAGCAGCGACCAGCAGAATTAATAAAAATTTTGGAATACTGTTTTTCACCAATGCATCCCGTGGTTATTTTCCATTCAACAACAATTCTTCCACCGTATATTTCTTCAGAGCTTTCGCGTTTATCGCAACCCCGAGACCGGGACCGCTGGGGACGTTAATGGTGCTATCCGGGTTGAGGACAAACCGGTCATCAGTCACATCTTCCCGATAATAGCGGTCGGAGGCAGAAATATCTCCCGGCAGGACAAATCCCGGCAGCGAGGCGAGCGCAAGATTCGATGCCCGCCCAATGCCCGTTTCCAGCATCCCCCCACACCAAACCGGCATGCCTTGTTCCAAGCACATATCGTGGATGGCGACTGCCTGGCTGATCCCGCCCACCCGTGCAGGCTTGATATTAATGATCTTGCATGCTTTCATCTCCACGGCGTAGCGGGCGTGACGCGGTGTGATGATACTTTCATCAAGGCAGATCGGGGTGTGGAGTTCCTGCTGAAGGATGTGGTGGTCCCAAATATCATCTTCGTTTAAAGGCTGTTCGATCAATAACAAATCCATTTGGTCGAGTGGTTTTAATACCTGCCAGGTATTCAGCGTATAGGCTGAATTAGCATCGACCTGTAATTTAATAGCAGGGAATGTTTTCCTGACCAAACCGGTATCTTTCACATCTCGTCCGGGTCTGATCTTCAATTTGACCCGGGCATAACCGTTATCAAGATATTTTCCAACCGTCTTAACCAGCGTTTCCGGTGAATCCTGCAATCCAACCGAGACACCGACCATTACGCGCTCGTGGACGCCCCCCAACATTTCCCGTAGAGACCGGCCTTCGATCTTCCCTTGAAGGTCCCAGAGTGCCATCTCGACTCCTGCCTTCGCCAGGTGGTGACCACGGATCCTTTCGGTAAGTTTCTGAATATCTGAGGCATTTCTAATGTCCTTGCCGAGGATCTGCGGGACAATAAACTCTTTTAAAATATGCCAGGCGGTTCCGACCGTCTCATAAGAATAACCCGGGTCACGGTCTGCCACGCACTCCCCGTATCCGGATAAATCAGCGGAGTGGGCGACTATGATGATACATTCGCGATCAGTTGTTACACCAAAAGATGTCTCGAATGGAGAAACCAACGGCATTCTCACATGATGCAATTCTATGGAATCAATTTTCATCAGCGCAGGTTCCTAATTATTAATCATCGAGTGTATCGATAGCCTGGTTTGGAAAACAATGAATACTCATTTCAATTATAGTGCAAAGGATGAGAACTATTTCTCTCGCCAGGAAAAAGTTGATGTGACAACTCATATCTGCCAACCGGGGAATTAAAACAAAAAGGCGCTCCCGTTTAAAGAGCACCTTTTTTAGTTAGAGCCAAAGCAACTACACGGTGGTCAACTGCGAATTGATCTTGGTGAATACGTTGCCGATGACTGGTCCGAGGATCAACAAAACAGCAATAACGACGACAGCAACCAAAACAAGGATCAACGCATACTCGACCAAGCCCTGGCCTTTTTCCTTAGGGGCGAATAACATGTGGTTTCACCTCCTTCCGCTTTTGGATTTCCCTGAGAGCCATCTCAGTGATGATGAGATTATATACTAGTTCTATACTGAAAAGCACATAAATTACGTTACAAAATCTTAACAGATACATCAGCCATGAACGGGTATTGACAGGGTAACACGGGCACCTTTGCCGGGAGAACTATTGATTTCGAAGGAACCACCTAACATTTCTGTACGTTCTTTAATCAATTTCAATCCCAGGTTGGCTTCCTTTCCAAGCGCATCCGTATCGAAGCCTTTTCCATTGTCGTCCACTGACAGTTTGACCATGGTGTCGCCCATATCCATAAGGACCTTGATGGAATTAGCCTGGTTCTGGTGGACAGCATTACCGAGCAGTTCCTGCATGGCACGGAAAATCATCACTTCCACGTAAGATTCCATCCGACGCTCGTTCCCGGTGATCGTAACGTTAATTTCCACGCCAGCCTGTTCTTTAAAAGTGTCGGCATAACGACGAATGGTGGGCGGGAGCCCGAGGTCGTCCAACATCATCGGGCGAAGTTCAAAAATAAAGTTGCGCACTTTCTGGAATGTACTCATCGCCGCAACTTTGAGGTTGCTGAGTTCCCCCTTCACCTGTGAGGGGTCCACGTCCAGTAATCTGTTCGCAATTTCAGTTTGCAGGATGAAATTCGAGAGCGCCTGCGCGGGACCATCATGCATCTGGCGTGAAAGCCTCTGACGTTCGGCTTCCTGAGCATTTACCAGCATTTCCACACTTGAAATCCCGCCCTTGTCATTTTTTCCCGAATTTACCCCGCCGGTACTAACGGATGTTTTTAATCGTTGGAGCATGCCCTGGTAGCGTTCAAGGTGCGTCTGGTCGCCCTGCAATTTTTCCAGTTGACCGCGCATCACGAACAACCTCTGCTGGGCATCCATGGCACTCTCGTATGCCCCGCGCATTTCATCCTGAGGGATCTTATCGATCTGGTTTTGAATCTGCTGAAGGTGGGCGGTAACGGCCGCGTTCCGCTGGGTCAGCCTGCCAACCTCGACACGGCTCTGCTCCAACATAAGGGTGATCTCTTTTAATCCACGCGCGGTTTCATCCAGTTCTGTCTGGATCAGGACCTGTGGATCCTCGATCGGAGTATCAATTTCTTGTTTCTCTTCGGGTAATGACATGGCTCACTCCTGGTGCTGTGGAGATTTATCGTTTAATTTGATCCAGCCCCGTTTAAGAGCATATACAACCGCCTGTGTTCGATCTTCAACCCCAAATTTGCGCAAGATTGATGTCACGTGATTTTTTACCGTCTGGTGGCTGATGCCTAGCGATGAGGCAATTTCCTTATTACTCATCCCTTGCACGACACAGGTCAGGACCTCTGCCTCCCTTTCTGATAGAGGGTGAAAAGGACTGCCTGGTTCGCTGTAGAGACTCCGTACTTTTCCCATCTGTTCATCCAGCCAGATCTCAAACTCATTTTGGCTGAATATTTGACCTTCCATTACATATTTACCGACAACCACTTCTTTGACCGTCTGGACGAGCCAACTGGGATCCACATCTTTGGCGCAATACGCTGCCGCACCAGCCCAGGCAGCATGGATGATTTGTTCATGGTCGTCATAAGCGGTCAGCAGAACGATCCGGGTCGGTAATTTATCCTGAACCACCTCATGGGCGATCTGCTGTCCATTGATGCCCGGCAGGTTGATATCCACCACGGCAACCTGGGGGCACAACTCCCGGATCATCGCAAGACCGTCGTCACCGTTGCCGGACTGACCAACGATCTTAAAACCCGGTTCAAGCGAAAGCGCGTTAACAACGCCCTGCCGGAATAAGGGGTGGTCTTCTACAACAACGATTGTGACTTCTTTCATCTACACCCTACCGTTTTTGACACAATAAAGTATAGCACAGGTAAAGCTCGATGTGGGTGAAAACCCCTGGGTGCTCCACCAGGACCGTCACTGATATTAGCGAAAGTGAAATGGTGCTCGATGACAGAAACGGATGGTATTACTTGAACCTGAGGATTGATCCGTTATTAGGCAAAATCCCGGGATGGCTTTCCTAGCTAAGGAATAACAATGCCACGCCTGCCATGGCAACCAGGGTCCCGACCACGGATTGCCATTTGAAGCGATCCTTAAAGATGAAATAACTGATCGGCAGCATGAAAACCGGCGGTAAAGCCATCAAAGTGCTTGCCACACCGATTTCCGCATGTTGAATAGCCAATAGTGACGATGATACGCCGATGACCGGTCCGAAAAGGGCTCCAAAGGCAACCCAGCCGAGCGCGGCAGGCTTTTTCCGTATGGTATCGATAGTCGGACCCACCTGGCGATTGAAAGCGGCTACAACCCACAAACATAACACAGCTGCCAACATACGGATGAGAGTGCCCGCAAAAGGCGAAAAACCGCCCGACATGCCTTGTTGGGAGAGGATCAACCCGGTCGCCTGCCCCAGGGCTGCCAGTACCCCAAACAGGATGCCACGACCGGTGACCCGATAAGTCTCCTTGTTCCCGTCCTCCGGACGCACAAGGACCACCCACACAATACCCAGCAGTGTCACCACGATCCCGATAATCTGCATGAGAGTGAGCGCTTGTCCCAGGAAGACCCAAGCAATGGCTGCTCCAAAAATAGGCGCCAGGCTGAGCAGGAGCAGACCAAGCCGCGGGCCGATCTCTTGATAAGCCTGGAAAAGAAAAGCATCGCCCAGTGCTAAACCGATCACACCCGATATACCCAGCCATGCCCAGCGGGCAGCGCCGGCGTGCAATGGGATCGGTTGTCCATAAAGGATAAGGTTGATCAGTAGCAGTGCCAGCAAAGCCAGCAATACACGCACGCGGTTGGTTATTTGCGCACCGACGCGGAGAGTCGAATTGGTAAATCCGATCGCCGATAAGGACCAACATAATGATGTAAACAGAGCCGCTATTTCACCAATATTAGACATATCAAAATGAATTCTCCAATGTTTATTTTTATAATGGATACAGTGGGATTATTTCTTTAAGGACCCGGCCATTGGTACACTGCCATATTCGTTTCACCAAGAGCGGGTGCATATTTACCACGTGTACTAAAAAGCGGGATCATGTTGGAAGTTAATTGAGGATACCAGTCCGGGAATGTCACCAGATAGGTAACTCCCCGCTCGTTAAGGAAATTCGCAAGGCGGGTTTCATCCCGCATGAACGGGATCACTTCAGGCGAAACCAGTCCGGCAAGGTCCAGCAGGTTGTGCCCACCATAAAAACCCATGGCACCGATATCGTGTGTAGCGACCAAGGCATTTGGCGGGATGTTCACCGCTACCCACTTCGCGGTAGTCACCATTTCAGTCTGGATAATAGCCACATCCTGGGCGTACGCCAGTGCGCCCCTTACCCAAAAGACTGCCAGCACGACACATGCGGCCAATCTCCAAAATAGTGGCACGATCCAGCGCAAACGTGAAGCCCGATCCGGGGTAAATTCCAAAAATCCTGCCAGGCTGATAAGGAAGAAGGCGGGCATCATCGGGATAATATATCGACCATGTTGATAGGTAACAGGAAGCCGCCATGCGTACAGGAACAAATAGCCAGCCAGCCAGGCTGCCACCACCAGGATACCCCAATTCTTCTGGCGGGCTGCCTTGATGATCGTAATGAGAAAACCTGGAAGAAGAATAATGCCAACCCCTACCAAAGGTTGGAGGCTTTCACCAGCCAATCGCTGGATCAAAGGTATTTGCTGATAAACAGCATATTCTGTCTGCTTTGCGTAAAATGTACTTGGCAAGGGTGAACCTGAAACCAGCAGATTGAAAAAAAGATATAAAGCAACCAGGCTTCCAGCTCCCAACACCAGACTGAGCAAACCGGTCAACTTTTTTGACCAACTGGCTGAACCTGCTACGATTGCCAATCCAGCTGCAGCGATCAGCGTGATTCCATCCGGTCTGAACCAGACTGCCAGGCCGATCAGGAGTCCGATGCCAAAATATTTACTTGATCCGGCTATTACCAGCGCCAAAATTACCAGCACCAGCAGGGAGTATGGAAGAGTTTCCATCCCTGATCCGGCAGCCCAGACCAGGTGCCACTCGAGTGCAATGACAATTCCGACCCACGGGATCTTTGGATTGTAGGTATTGACGAGATTACGAACCAGAGTCTCGCCTACTACAGCCAGCCCCCACAGGACTGCTGTTCCAAGGAAGAATGCCCATGCGAATGGAACCAGCCTGATCAAGAATCCGATCGCCAGGATCGCCGACCAAAGGGGCGCTGTGGAGCCGCCAGATGGTTGTCCGGGCAGGAATGACCATTCTCCATACTGCGCAAGGTTACGCGCATATGTCTGGTGGATCCAGGCATCATCCAGCGGAAATCCGATCGAATGATAGATACCGCTGTACGCAATATAAACCCCCACGGAAAGAAGACAAATACCCGCAAGGATCAAGAAATCCCGGTTGGAAAGCCGGGCTTTATGGTTGGATTGCATAAATTTGGGCTCCAACGACAGTACCCATGTAGCGAAGATTGTATTGATCCATGGGTTGGGAGTAGATCTGCAATAAACCACCTGGTGTGCTGTTCTCTTCCAGGACGACGAACTTTGCATCAAACTGCCTGGCAGCTTCATCGAGAGAGGTAATGCCACCGTCCGGAAGGGCAATGGCGGGATTTCCGGAGGCCAGGTAAAAACCCGGGGGATTGGCGACCATGACAATATTGCCAGGCAGCAACCCTTTGGAATCAAGGAATGTTTTTATCTGTGCGTAGCTGGCCTTTTCTTCATCCCAGGTTGGATTACCCCCGAATCCCACAACACGGGTCAGAAAAACTGCAATAGTGATCAAAGCGACCAAAACGACTATCGCAGGTTGGAAAAACTTCCCTGCCTGGACCGCGTCCCACCGTCGTTTTAGACTTGCCCATTGGATGATCCGTTCCAGTCCGATGGGAGCCAGCGCCCACCAGAGCGTTTGCACGGCTGCTCCCGAATGGAAAAAACCTCCACGAGCGCCTGCGAATGGGAAGGCGAAGGTCATGGCTGCCAATGTCAACAGCCAGGCGGCTACACCCACCTGGATGCGGCGGTCTTTACGGAGATGCCATAGACCTATCGCGACCAACGGAAGCAGGATGATCTCTGCTTGTACCGAAACTGCGTTTGCCAGGTTCAACCCGAGCGCCCAGGTCCGTACTCGGATAATTGCACCGATGCCAGAATCCATCCAAGAGGAGAAGGTTAACTGGCTGGCTGGATATGAAAAGATCTGATCATATGCAGTGAGCCACAGCATTTTCGTTCCGCCCGGGGTGATGGGTGTGCCAAAAATGGCGATGTTACGGAGGAACCAGGGAAGCATGATCAGCAGGTAACCCGCCAGGGTCGTCAGGATCGAGGAGACCACATGGATCCAACGCTTCGCCATCGGAAATGGGTAGACATAAAGTACCGAAAACAGTGCGACCAACAACCAGATCAGACCATCAGCCCGGGTTATATGCATCAAACCCGCCAGCAAGCCCAGCAGTAAGGGATTGATCCGGGATTGTTTTCTGAACAATACAAGGAGGAAGAGAACACCAAACAACATATACAAACCAAATGTATCTGTCGTTGGTAAAAATACCAGGTAGAAGGCCGGGAATACTGCTAGCAGACCAGAAATCAATGCTAGGTTTCGGCGGGACGTGATCGACCAGGCGAGTGCTGCTGTTAGAGGCGGCAGGAGACCGGCTACCAGGAGAAAGCCCGCACGCGCCCCCCACCACGATCCCGAACCGAAAATCCACGCTCCTGCTGCTGCCAGTATGGATGCGAGCGGCATCCAATACGCATGCGAAGGGTGTGGTAACACGCTCGGATTATCAAGGTAATTCCAGAGGTAAGGCTCGCTGAAACCTCGACCAACAACCAGTTGTAAACCCCCGGCATAATAATAATCTGCGTCCATATAACCCGGCGAAGGTTCGAAAATCGCGACCAGGCTAATGATCGCCAAAGCAAGTATGAATAACAGCAAATAATGACGCCAGGTCATTGGAGGGTATCGCTCCAGGTGCGCGGCGGTCGCACAGCCCACCAGCGCATCCAATAGAGTCCGATCATAAGAATGACGGGTAAACTCAACATCAAGGTTTCATTGGTATGGACCGAATTTCCGGCTTTTGCCAATCCAAAGACAACCAGCCAGAAACCAGCCAACAGGATGATGATCACCAGCCACGCCATACTTCCTTTGCGCGAGCGCAGCCAGCGTTCATCAAGGATGGCAATGAAAAGTATCATTGGTAACAACATCACCATCTCATCTGATGGCGTTACCGGGATCCCGATCAGTGGCGTCACTGCCAAAGTCAAACAGGCTGTCCAGAGGAAATGTTTATATTCCTGATTGCGGACGGCTCGCCATTCGATAAAAATGACGATTGCCAGTACAGCAGTCAGCAACCATCCGAGTCGGGGTCCCACGAAAGGCCACCACGATCCAAATATAAGTCCGGGTGTCAAACCCGGGTTGTAATTAATGTGGGATATTACCCCACCCAGGAAAGGCATGAACCAGTTCGACAGCAGGAAGAATGCCAGCCCCAACAAAATTACCGTGGTCATCAGGAACCCGGCAATGATCCTCCACCGGCGATGATAGATCACCCACCAAAATATGAACACGATAAAAAGAATAAAGATATTTGGTTTAAAAAAAGGGATAACCAGCAGCGCCCCCGCCAATTCATCCTGCTGCTCCCGCATTGCGAGCATAAAACCCGCCATGGCGATCCCGGTGAATATTACCGCTGAACTCAATTCAAGCGCCATGAATCCATAGACCCAAAAAACAGAGAGGATCAGAGCCAGCACGGTAATCGACCGGACCGGTTTCCAATTTGTCACCTGCATGGATAGAATTCCAAAACCGATCAGGGCCATCTCAAGGAGAGTCATCCAGATCCCGCGTGCCAGGGCATAATCGGTGATCATGGCAAACGGCAGGTAGAATAATTCGATCGGAAAAGGTATGCTCAACCTGAGCGGATCTTCACCGGGAGCAGCCAACCTGCCGTAATAAGTTATCTGGGCGCGCTGAGTGGCAGGATCTTCATATGGATTATTTCCATATTGCAGGAAAGTACGGGCAGCCAGCCAGGGGACAAGGAAATCTTTTTCACCTGGATGGTTCTGGACGTATAGGGTATTCACCCATACCAATCCCGCCAATACACAAAGGGTTAGTATAGCAACAAGAACGATGATGACGACATTCTTTGTGCGAGGCATGATTTAAAGATTCTACCCTAAATAAAAATTGTGGAAATGGATTAGCGGACTTATAGTTCCCGCAGAACCGGATTTAATATAATAATCGCAACCAATCTGCTTTGTGCTATAATACCGCCAACCTGAGGTAAATATGTCCTGGTTTTGCTTCGCCAATAATGATGATAATAATAATGATAATCGGCCTCCGGCCGTTGGGCGAAGCTTGCCTGGTTAGAACACTCTCGTAACCTGTTCATCGCCCAACGCAACTGCGGAGGGCGATTTATTTTGTAAGCGATCATTGCAAAAGAAATACTGCTTTTTAGAACCTTGGAGGCCTTATGTATAAGACTCATACATGTGGTGAACTGCGTGCTTCCCATGCCGGGCAGATTATCACACTGGCTGGCTGGGTGCATAATTTCCGTACCTTCGGTGGGGTTGTCTTTCTGATCCTGCGCGATCGTTTTGGGATCACCCAGGTCGTAACCAATCCGGATGCATTTCCACAGGCTGCCAAAGCGATCGAGGGTTTAAGAAACGAGTGGGTCGTAAAGGTGGAAGGTCTGGTGCGGATGCGCCCAGCAGATCAATTCAATTCCAAAATGCCGACCGGCGAGATCGAAGTTGAGGCGCATACCGTTACGGTATTGAATCCCGCCAAGGCGCTGCCCTTTGTCGTCAGTCGAGACGATGAGGCGATAGACGAGAACATGCGTTTAAAGTATCGCTATCTCGACCTGCGCCGGGAAAAAATGAAACACAACCTCATCCTGCGTCATGAAGTCATCCTTTATATGCGTAACTACCTCGCAGAGCGTGGATTCATCGAGGTGGAGACGCCGGTACTGTTCAAGACCACACCTGAAGGTGCGCGTGATTATCTTGTTCCATCGCGTGTTTATCCCGGTCAATTCTATGCCCTGCCGCAATCTCCACAGCAATTGAAACAATTATTGATGGTGGCAGGCTTTGAACGGTATTTCCAGATCGCGCGGTGTTTTCGCGACGAAGATCTGCGCGGTGACAGGCAGCCCGAATTTACTCAGCTCGATCTCGAAATGTCCTTTGTCGAACGTGATGACGTACTCAACATGGTGGAGGGGCTGTTTACCAGCATGCTGCCGATGGTCGCGCCAGAAAAAAAGCTATTCGCATCTCCCTGGCCGCGCCTCACCTACGCGGAATCCATGGAGCGTTTCGGTACGGATAAACCAGACTTGCGCTTTGGCATGGAATTAAAAGATGTCAGTGATCTCTTCAAAGCGAGCGAGTTCATCGTTTTCAAATCCGCCCTGGCATCGGGCGGGGTCATCAAGTGCCTGGTCGCTCCCGGCTGTGCCGGGTACACGCGCAAGGAGCTGGACACGCTAACCATGACTGCCAAAGACCTGGGTGCAAAAGGGCTGGTCACACTGGCGCTTGCACCCGATGGACCCAAGGGCTCGGGAGCTAAATTTATCAACAGTGGTGAAATTGCAGCATTGTCCGATCTCACCGGAGCAAAAACCTGGGACCTGATGCTCTTTGTCGCGGATACTCAAAAAACAGTCAACAAGGTGCTGGGTGCAATCCGTTTATGGTTCAGGGATACCCTTAAATTAGTTGACAAGGATGTGATGGCTTTTGCCTACATTCTCGATTTTCCCATGTTCGAATGGAACGAGGAATTTAAAAAATGGGATGCCGCTCACCATCCATTCACGATGCCGCGCATGGAACACCTCGACCGGTTTGACACAGACCCGGCATCGATCCTTTCGGACGCTTATGACATGGTGTGTAATGGCTACGAGATGGCCTCCGGTTCGATCCGCATCCACCGCAGCGATATCCAATCCAAGGTCTTTGCGCTTTTGGGGATCGAGGAAGAAGAAGCGCGTTTCAAATTCGGGCATATGCTCGATGCGTTTGAATTCGGCGCACCTCCCCACGGCGGTATTGCGCCGGGAATTGACCGGCTGGTCATGCTCCTTGCCGACGAGCCGAATATCCGCGAGGTGATCGCCTTCCCCAAGAACCAGGCTGGACGTGACGTGATGGCTGATGCCCCGTCATATCCGGACGAACGGCAGTTGAAGGAACTGCACATCAAAATTACGCCGTGAACGTACCGGTCACGGATTTCGTATTTCGTATTACGCACCGAGGAGGAGAGCATGTCCATCATTCGTGTTGAAGAGATCGAGAAATACGCCGGTCAGGAAGTCACCATTCAAGGCTGGGTTTACAACCGTACCGATAAAGGGAAACTGGTCTTCCTGCTGGTGCGTGATGGATCGGGCTTTGTCCAATGTGTGGCATTCAAAGGCGACCTGTCGGAAACATTGTTCGATCAGCTAACCCGCCTGCCGCAGGAATCCTCGGTCATCATTACCGGAACGGTACGTGCCGATAAACGTGCTCCGGGTATCCCCGGAGGGTATGAGGTCGGAGTGCGTGCGATCGAGATCGTCCAGCTCGCAGCGGAAAATTATCCCATGTCCCTAAAGGAACAGGGTGTGGATTTTGCGTTAGATAACCGCCACCTCTGGATCCGGATGCCCAGTCAGTGGGCAATATTGCGAATCCGTGCGACCGTCGTATCCGCCATCCGCGAATGGTTGGAGATGAACGGTTTTATAAATATGGACACCCCCATCCTGACCCCCGCAGCGGTGGAGGGCACCACCACCTTATTCGAAACGGAATATTTCGACGAAGGCAAGGCTTATCTCTCGCAATCCGGTCAACTATACAACGAAGCGAACATCATAGCGTTCGGCAAAGTATATGCCTTTGGACCGACCTTCCGGGCTGAAAAATCGAAAACTCGCCGACATCTTACCGAATTCTGGATGGTCGAACCGGAGGCTGCTTTTGCGACCTGGATGGTTTAATGGAGATCGAAGAACAATTTGTCACGCACATTGCCAAACGTGTACTGCGTGACCGCCTGCCCGAACTGAAATCCCTCGGTCGGGAACCGGGCGTGCTGGAAAAAATCGTCCCGCCCTTTCCGCGCATATCATACGATGAGGCAGCCAAAATCATCCTGGACATGTATGAGAAGGAGACCGATCCCGAAAAGAAGGAGCTGCTCAAGTTTGAATGGGGTATGGATTTCGGCGCCCCTCACGAATCTGCACTTACCACGCTCTACGATAAACCACTCTTCGTTTACGGGTACCCGACCGTGGTAAAGGCGTTTTATATGGAACCCTGGCCGGGACGTCCGGAGATCTGTAAATCAGTGGACCTACTGGCGCCGGAGGGCTACGGAGAGATCATCGGCGGTTCAGAAAGAATGTCAAGCCCTGATCTTTTGCTGCAGCGAATACACGAGCATCAATTACCGGAGGAGGCATACAAATGGTACCTCGACCTCCGCCGCTTTGGATCCGTCCCGCATTCCGGATTCGGGATGGGCGTCGAACGGACCGTGGCGTGGCTGTGCGGTACCGATCACATTCGGGAAGCGATCGCATTTCCGCGAACCATTAAAAGGGTTTATCCATGACCTTTACTTATGCTCGGGTATCTTAACCAACAAGGTCCATTTGTAATTAATGTTTCCCTACCCCTGCCTATTACTTTATGGTATAAAATAATGGCCCTGCGGTGCTCGCGATGCTGCATCCCCGTTCTGAGCCAACACCCATAAAAAGGGATCCAATCTCGCGACAATAACGCGATAGGCCTCGGCCAAGGCGGAGTTGCCGGGTAGGCTCCCGACCTGCGAAAGCAGGTTCAGAACTTTGCAGCACACGGCATTTGCGGGGTATTTTTTCAAACAATTGAATAGAGAGAAATAGCGGCTGGCTCCGGGATTCCCGGGAGTACGAGGTGGAGGTTCTCCTGCGCGAGCGGGAGCCAATCCCGGTAATAACCGGGAGAAAATCGGATAGATCAGCGGATGCCTCCGGAGCCCGATCACAGGCTCCTTTCTCCCTTCCAAGAAGATCGCCAGGCGAGGACGGGTTAAAAAAAACCCTGTTCGTCGCCAAAACCGAAAACTGGTTGGCAACTACCAGGACAAAGGTTGGCGAAGTGATCAGGCATGAAAATGACCTGTTCGATTAAATTTGGAAGGGCTGTCAGCTGGATGTATTGTGCTACCCAAGACACGCCCAAAGCGTGTCTATTTTTTTGGAGGAAGATATGGCTGATACATTGAATGTGGTTCTCCTAATCATCAGGTTTAGCTCTCCTGCATCCAGATTTGGCATCCAGCGATGGCCGGCGCGTCACGGATGAGACCTGCATCAGAATGGTCGACTACCGTGTTTGCACCGGCGTTTATTTATTCGTTGACAGAATTATTCCATCCGATTCAGATCTGGAGATAGAGGAAAAATGGATAACAAAGAATTGCTCGCTCAAGTAAAGACCGACTCCGTGAAATTTATTTCATACCAATTCACCGATGTGACCGGCGCGGTTAAAAGTGTGGATGCACCTGTAAAACAATTGGAATCAGCCCTGGAGGATGGCGTCTGGTTCGACGGTTCTTCCGTGGAAGGTTTTTCCCGCATCCAGGAAAGCGATATGCGCCTGGTGATCGATCCCAATACCTATGCAGTCCTGCCGTGGAGTCCAGTCGATCGCGCGCCGGGCGCGTGTTTTCTGCGATATTTATACGCCTGACAATAAGCCGTTCGAGGGTGATCCGCGCAGCGTACTTAAGCGCGCCCTCGAAGAAGTTAAGAAGCGCGGCTGGGTGTATAACGTTGGTCCCGAGCCGGAGTTCTTCCTGTTCCGAAAGAATGGCGGTGAGGGAGTACACCCCGTGCCCCACGATATCGGTTCTTATTTCGATTTTTCTGCCGACGACGAGGCTGTTCGTGTGCGGACCGAATTGATGGATGCGCTCTCTAGCATGGGGTTGGAGATAGAAGTAGGTCATCACGAGGTCGCCATCGGTCAGCATGAGATAGATTTCCGGTTCGCCGATGCACTCAGGACGGCAGATAACGTGCTCACATTGAAATACACGGTAAAAGCAATTGCTGCCAAGCACGACCTGATCGCCTCATTCATGCCGAAACCGGTCTTTGGGATCAATGGATCCGGTATGCACTGCCACCAATCCTTGTTCAACAGCAAGGGCAAAAATTTGTTCTATGATGCCCACAACCAGTATCATTTGTCACCGCTAGCTTTTGGCTTCATCGCCGGGCAGCTAAAACATGCCCGTGCGCTGGCTGCGGTCGTGGCTCCAACCGTGAACTCGTACAAGCGTCTCGTACCGGGGTATGAAGCACCGGTTTACATTGGTTGGGCCCAGATCAACCGGTCAGCGCTGATTCGCATACCGCGATTTACCGATGGTCGCATCAAAGCGATGCGGGCTGAACTACGGTTCCCGGATCCTTCCGCCAATCCTTACCTGGCTTTCGCAGCAATCTTGGCTGCCGGGATAGATGGGATTGACAGCAAGCTGACCCCGCCTGAACCGTTAAATAATATCAATGTCTATCACCTGGATGAGGATGAGCGGGCAAAAATGGGTATAGCATCACTGCCCGGTTCCCTTGCTGAAGCCCTGGGGGAATTGGAAAAGGACAAGATCATTCGCGCAGCCCTGGGAACGACGGCCTACGATGCCTTTGTTCGCGCCAAATGGGCAGAATGGGATGAGTTCCGGATCAATGTGACCGACTGGGAGGTGGAACGCTACCTGGAAGCCGCCTGATTAATCAGTCGTTAAAACGTTATTTAAAATAAAAGGTCTCACCAGACAACTGGTGAGATCTTTTGCATCAGGATTTCCACGATTTATCCCAATTTGAACGGGTTGAAGTTGGTCTCCCGATCATAATAATCTTCCATCTCACTATGCTTCAATCTCCCGATAATAAGATACGTGATGGGTGTCATCAGGGCTTCCACACTCACCTTAAAAATATAGTTCGTCAATGTCAATGTCAGGAATAAGCTCCAGGGAAAGACTTTAAACAGCGAAGCGATGGATACGAATACGATCGTATCCACCAGTTCACCTGCGATGGTGCTTCCGATCGTTCGGGTCCACAACCAGCGGCCCCGGGTCAATATTTTCATCTTCGCCAGAATGAACGAATTGGTGAATTCACCAGACCAGTAGCCAGACAAACTTGCCAGTACGATCCCCCCGCTGCTCATGCCACCCAGGATTGCCAGGTAAGCTGCATCTCCGGCGTACTGCTGCCACTGGGATTCACCCGGCATGATCTTTACCAGCCAGAAGATGATCGCGCTCAATGCCAGGCAGGCAAACCCCGCCCAAATCACCCGGCGGGAATTTTTATACCCGTATACTTCGGTGAGGACATCTCCAAAAATGTAGCTGAGCGGAAAAAGGACAGTCCCGGCATCAAAAGCCATGCGAACCCCGAAGATGCTAAAGCCCCAATCAACAATTTTCGCCGACGATGCAATATTGCTGACCACCAGCACGGTCACGAATACCGCCATGATGAGATCAAAATACCGGTAATTCTTCATACTTGATCCACGCTGGCAGGGATTCGTCCGACCCTGTCCATCAGTCTGCAAAAGGAACAGAGTCCCGGCGCAGAGGTGGGCTGCCCGCAGCTTGTGCAGCCATGCAGTTCAGCCTGGAGCTTTTCACGCTGAATAAATAGACCGGCTTTTTTAGCCCGCAGGAAGGAAAGATAAAAGGAAAGCTTTGCCCCAGGACGGTCATTTTCCAATTGGTTGAGTAAACCCTTGTAGTAAATGGATGTAGAACCCGCGGCATACGGGCACTCTTCATATATATATTCGATCCCCCGTAAGAGTGCATAAGCCAGCATCTCGCGCTCGTAGAGCCGGCAGAGAGGCTTTACTTTTGGCGCCAGACCTTGATTCCCCACAAGCATGGGTCCCTGCCGCAATAAATACTCACCGGACCAAGTCAGGGTATTTCCAAATAATACAGCCGCCTCGTCATCCAGATTATGACCGGTAGCCAGGACGTCATACCCTTTGTCCCTGGCGATCCGGTTCATGACGTGGCGCTTGATCAAACCGCATACCGAACAGGGCTTGGTACGCCCACGATGGGTTTTTTCGGTAATACCGGGCACAGTCTTTCCATATTCCGCCTGGATGTCTACCACGTGCAATTTCAATCCACGGTCGGATGCAAATTTTTCAGTTAATCTCTGGGATTCCTGTGAGTAGTGGATGCCTTCATCGATCCCCAGGCAGATATATAAGCCGTCCGCTTGATATTCGAGGCGCGTAAGAATATCCCAAAGTGAAAGGGAATCCTTTCCACCCGACACCGCCACTAGGATGCGATCATCGCGTGTGAATAGCTTGTATTTTTCGATGATTCGTTCTACTTGACCTGGGACCCAGTCGAGGTAATGACTTTTACACAACGCCAGTTTATGCTGGCGCATATTCACCGAGGCTTTTTCACCACAAATACGGCATTTCATTCAGCCTCCGGAAATGGCGGAGATGAGCCTGACAATATCACCATCTTTGAGTATTTCGTCTTCCTCGATCAACTCGCCTGCCAAGGTTGCAATGACCCCCTCCGGCAGGATATCATTTTTCTTTAATGCGTCCAACAAAGTCATGCCCGGCCTTACTTCAAACTCCTGATCGCGAAGCATTAATTTAACCATTGCTCTCCACTCTCAAGAATCTTACCACGCAAAATATTAATTGATGGAAAAAGAGACCGGGTTTCCCAAAATGGAACCCGGTCGGTGCTTATGCGAAACGGATATACTTTGTGGGAGGCGGGTTGCAGTTCTGGTATTCACCGCGATATTTTTCCGGCAATAACAGCGCCAGTTGATACATGATCTCGTCTGCCATCTCCTGGCGGACCTTACCGTTCACCCTGTCACTGTGCGGATCGAGGGTGAAGGCCTTTCCCACCCGGATATGAAAATCCGTTCTTTTTAATTGTTTGATATTCGAACCAAAATCCTCCCCACCCCAATGTGCGATCGGCAAAATGGGGGCTCCAGAGTGTAGCGCTATCAGGGCAATCCCGGGTTGGCCGCGCAACAGCCGGCCGTGGTTGGAGCGCGTCCCCTCCGGTGCCACACCGAGAATGTCCCCGGCTGCCAGCGTCTCAATGCAGCGCCTGACGGCTTCCAGGTCCGCTTCGCCCCTGCGGATCGGTATGGCTTTCCAAAGGTCGAACAGCCAGCCCATTAGCTTGTTATCCCATGTCTCGATCTTCGCCAGACCGATCATGCGCCGGGGCTGAAGATGCGCAAACAACAATGGCACTTCCAGAGAACCGATATGATTGACCGTTAAAATTAAAGGGCCTTTGGAAGGCACCTGTTCCAAGGGCAGTCTGTCTATCCGGCATAGAATTCTTGTCCCGAACCGGATCGCCCAGGATACAAAGTCACGGACAAGATTCATGCGCCAGGCTTTTGGGTGATAAATTCGATCTGTGCCGGCAGCAATTCGATCGTTAATTCCGAACCTTTAAAACAAACTGTTTCACCATCGCAATGAACCGGCATTGTACCGCTTACCGCGGTAGCCAGAATTTTGCGACCCTTGTCCATTTGGACTTCCTTTTGGGTTGCCTGGGTTCCCTTCATAAAGAAAGGGATCAGTCCGAAAATTCGTAATTGGCTGGCGGAGCGGGCGATGCACATATCGAACCAGCCATCACTGGGATCGCCTTTCGGGGCGAAGAAAAAACCGCCGCCCATTCGCCGTCCATTCATGATCGAGATCATCAATGCCGATTGGGTGAGTTCCTTGCCTTCATACTGCAATTTCACGGTGGGTGCTTTGTAGTAGATAAAAATGGTTTCAATGGCTGCAACCAGGTATAGTAAGAGGCCGCGCATCCAACGAATTTTCGCAGCAACGAATCCGGTTTCAGCGTCGAAGCCGATCCCAACGCCGTTACCAAAATAACGCCCATCCGGGTAATCTCCACCCTTTACGATGCCGACATCCACCATATGCCGGTAATTTTCAGCCAGGATCTTGCAGCCGGTTTCAACCCCGGCCGGAATACCCATTCCATACGCAAAATCGTTGCCGGTTCCGACCGCGATCTGTCCCATGGCAGTTTTGTCATAACCCTTGATTTTTGCACGCATCAAACCGTTGAGTACTTCATTGGCTGTTCCATCGCCACTTGCGATGATAACGGCGTTGTAACCGTTGATCGCACCTTGCTCGGCAAGGTCGGCTGCGTGCCAGGGGCGTTCAGTCATAACCAGCTTGTAGTCGATTTTGTATTTTTTTAATTCACTTTTCATTAAAGCTAAGGAACGACCCGCAAATCCCCGCCCGGACGTCGGGTTGACGATCAGAAGGTATTCAGACATCAATTCTTCTCCATATTCAGGGTATAGGGTATTTTACTTGAGAACACCAGGAAAGGGTTGACGTTTCTGATACAATAGCCGCGATTATGCTCATCCTGTTGCCGGTTTTAATATTACTTTTCGCTGCATCGATAATTATTTTGTTGCGATTCTTCCGAATAACCTTTAAGTATCCATGGATGATCGCCGTTGGGGGAGCTACCCTGGCATTGGTGGCAGTTTTCTTGTGGCAATTATTCATCCCATCCAGTTTTACCATTCCAGCCTGGCAAACCAATTCGATTGAGTCATTATCTCCGACCTGGCTGGCAGACAGGACATCCTGGCCATATACACTGGCACTGGCAGCCCTGGCGGCAGCCGTCATATGGACTTCCGTAGTACGTGCAGAAAATGATGGTCTTTCCTGGGCCGGTACGCTTGTGCTCGCCGCTTTGGGAATCTTTGCCGTCACAGCCCAGAACCCCCTGACGCTTGTCCTGGTCTGGTCAGCGATCGACCTGGTTGAATTGGTCATCACCCTCCGTTCAACAACAGGCGAGCAGCAGAACCAGGCGGTCATTATTTCATTTGCAGCCCGCGTTGCCGGCACTGCCATGGTTCTGTGGGCCAGCCTGGTGGCAGTTGCACGGGGTGGATCATTGGATTTCCGTTTCATCACTGCGCCGATGGGAGTTTATCTCCTGATCGCATGCGGCTTGAGATTGGGAGTCCTGCCTCTAAACTTGCCATACGAGCAGGAAAATATCCTGCGGCGTGGTTTCGGTACCACCCTTCGATTAGTATCGGTGGCAGCCTCTTTATCCTTGCTCTCGCGAATACCGCCAGAATCGATTGCATCAACGCTGTTGCCTTACCTGCTCCTGCTGGCAGGGATTCTTGCCCTGTATACCAGTTGGATGTGGCTACGCGCATCGGACGAGATCGTCGGTCGACCATTCTGGGTATTGGGCATGGCATCGCTATCTGTAGCAGCCAGCTTGCGGGGGAACCCCACCGGCAGCATCGGTTGGGGTGTCAGCCTGGTCTTGTGTGGTGGATTACTCTTTTTATTCTCGGCACGTCAGAGAAGTATCCTGTGGTTGCCGTTCATTGGGTTGTGGGGTCTTACCGCGCTGCCCTTCTCACCATCCGCGTCCTCATGGCTTAGCGGGAATCAAAATTCCTGGTTATTCATCTTGATCTTCCTGCCAGCCCAGGCTTTACTGATCGCCGGGTTTATTCGGCATGCCTTGCACCCGGGCGAAACCAGCCTTGAGTCCCAAGCTAAGTGGGTAAAAGTCCTCTATCCGACCGGGTTATTTATCCTTGCCGGTACATCCATTCTTCTCGGTCTATGGGGTTGGGTCGGGGCAAAAACGATCGGCGTGTGGTGGGCATCCATCGCAGCACTGTCAATGGCTGCCGGGTTATCCGTCTATGCGTTAACGGTATTACCGCGCCTCGCTCTTACCGGTGTTTCCACACAGTGGTCGCGCAGACTTCGCCTTGATTGGTTGTTCAAATTGTTGTCGAAATTGTATCGATCAATCAAATGGGTTACTGATTTGATCACTTCTTCACTGGAGGGAGAAGGCGGGGTGCTTTGGTCATTATTATTACTAGCGTTGATCCTCTCGGTTGTTTCAACAATAGGTCATTAGCGTGGTTATCTTTTTAAATTGGCTGGCCGTGCTGGGTACCCTGGTCACATCGGTCGGCGTTTTGCTGCACCAAAACTGGCGCCTGGGAATTGGATTTCAGGCTGCCCAGTATATTTGCGTGTTCTGGCTGGTCCAACCCCACTGGCCGGTATCGATGGCGACAGTAAAACTTGTTACAGGCTGGATGGCTTGCATTGTCCTTGCTACAGCCAAAATGAGCGCAGGTGGGACCGAAGAGGTGGGAGGATCCTGGCCGCAGGGACGACTATTTCGGATCTTTACTTCCGGTATCATGCTCGCCGCATCATTCGCGCTTGCCCTGCCGGCATCCACATGGCTGGGACTTGGTTTTCCACTGGTTTGGGGCAGTCTCATTCTGATCGGAATAGGTCTCCTACAACTCGGCGTCACATCCCAGCCATTTCGGGTCATTCTTGGGCTGCTGACAATTTTGGCAGGGTTTGAAATTCTTTATGCCGAAGTTGAAAGTTCGACCCTGGTTGCCGCACTGCTCTCATCCGTAAATCTTGGCCTGGCTGTCACCGGTGCATATTTTATTAATTTATCCCTGGAGAAAAAATCGTGAGTGCCCCGGTACTTTGGATTTTTCTTCCTTTTATTTTGGGTGGTCTGCTTTTATTTGTCCGCGACCGAAAATTCAATGTCATTGTTGCATCCATCTTTACACTCATACTGACCATTGCAGCCTGGTTGTTGCCCATCGATACCGCATTATCGATCGGGAATTTCTCTTTTAAACTGACATCCTCATTTGAAATTTTGGGGCGCCATCTCATCCTGGTCTCCAATGACAAGGCGTTACTGGCTTTGATCTATGGTTCGGCGATATTTTGGTTCCTCGCCTCTTTGGGGGTGAATGCCCCTCGCTATTTGATCCCGCTTGGATTGGCTATCACATCCATTCTTGTGGCAGCCCTGGCAGTCGAGCCGTTCCTATATGCAGCGCTTCTGTTCGAAATGGCTGTTCTTTTATCCATTCCTCTTCTCTCGAGCCCCGGGAAAATGCCCGGCAAGGGGTTGATCCGATTTTTGATCTTTCAAACATTGGCAATGCCGTTCATCCTTTTTTCGGGCTGGCTTTTAGCTGGGATAGAAGCCAACCCGGGCGACCTGGCTTTGGTTCAGCAGGCTGCCATCCTTATAACTTTGGGATTTACATTTTTATTGGCAGTCTTCCCGTTTTATAGCTGGATACCTTTACTAGCAGAAGAAGCATCACCACTTATCGTCGGTTTTATTTTATGGATATTTCCAACGGCAACCATCTTTTTTGGGATGGGCTTTCTCGACCGCTATACCTGGTTGCGGGATGCCGCCCCGCTCGGGAATATTCTTACCACTGCCGGTGTCCTGATGATCGCGACCGCAGGAGTCCTGGCTGCGTTCCAGCGCCAGCTTGGGCGTATCATGGGTTATGCCGCGATCATGGGGACTGGTTTTTCGTTGTTAGCCGCCAGTATCGGGATCCATTCGGGTTTCAATGTCTTTTCCATGCTTTTCGTACCCAGGGTACTTTGTCTGCTCGTTTGGGCTTTTTCTTTGAGCATTTTAAAAGCGAATTATCCATCCCTGCTGCTGGATGATATGAAAGGGCTGGCTCATACCTGGCCTTATACCGTGAGCGGTCTAGTGATCGCGAACCTTGCCTTGGCGGGATTACCGCTGCTGGCTGTTTTCCCCGCGTACCAGGTCATCTGGGCGGGTTTGGCGACCACTTCACTCCCAGCGACCATCTGGGTATTGGCAGGCTGCCTTGGTCTTTTGATCAGCGCCATGCGGACTATTTTCGTATTTGCCACCGTCCCAGAAAAAACACCCTGGGGCTCGCGCGAGACCGTTTTCCAGCGTCTGCTGATCGCCATCGGTTTTCTGGTCATTTTCATCCTCGGACTATTTCCGCAGTGGACGTTGATCCTGTGGTCGAGACTACCGACTTATTTCACCCATCTTGGAAGATAATCAATTTCCCCCATGCTATAATCTGTTCGTAACCTCCCCCAAAAAAAGTAAGCACCGATCGGAGACCATCCAAATGGATTTCGACCAAATCATTAAACGCCTGGACTGGCTGGACGAAGAACATCGCAAGGATAAAGCCACCATAGCTGATCTAAACCAACAAATTGATAATCTGGGTGGCGATTTGAAGGCTGCCACCAAGAAGATCAAAGAACTTACGACCCAGGTTACAAAACTATCGACCGTAAAAGCCCGGATCGACCAATTTGATGAAGCACTCATCCAACAACGGACCGATATTTTTAGTCATCTCGATGGTCTGGATACTAAACGCCAGGAAAACCTGGCAGAGGTCGATAAACGCTACCAGCTTCAGTTTACCGGTATAAACAAATCGTTGACAGAAATTCGCAAGCTCAAAGAGCCGATCACAGGTCTGAAGCAAGAACTTAAAGCCAGCGTGGAAGAAGAAACCCGCCTGGCAAAATTGATGGCAAATTGGGATGTCCGTCTTCAGGATATGACGCAGACGGTTGCAGGTGTGCAGCGCACATTGAAGGCTGCCGAGGAACCCCGCCGCCAGGATGCCAAACGTCTCGCCGATCTTCAGGGTGAGTTAAGCTGCCGCCCGAAAACGCCTGGATGAATCACGCGAAAAAGCCGACCTGTTTGCAGATAACATCCGTCGGATAGACATCCGCCTGAATGAAATCCTGGCATCCGAAGCTGACCGGCGCCAAGCGCAGACTGCATTTATCGAAACCCAGTCCAGACTGCAGGTCGAGCGGGATCACATCTGGAAAGAATGGGAAAGCAGCCGGGAAACCCTCCAGAAGCAGTCGGAGACATTATCGCATTACCTCCAGGATTGGGAATTGACCCTGCGAACGGTCAAGCGCGCCCAGGATACATATGAGGATATCGTCCAAAAATTCGAACGACGAATAAATGAGATCACTGAAATGCAGCGATTGGCTGAAGACCGTTTCCGCCAGGAATGGGTCACCTTCAAAGCCGATGATCAGAAACGCTGGACCAGTTTTACCCTTTCCCAGGACGAAACCCATAAAGATACCAAAACTGAACTTACAAAACTGGTGGAACGCCTGACCGCACTGGAGGACCAGACCCAGACCCAGCAGGATGTCCTCCAACAAACGAAAGACGCCAACCAGCAAATGTTCCAGGGAATGCTTGCCCAGATTCATGAGTTGTTATCTGCCTACGAGCGTATTACGAGTGCAAAATAATCCCGACCGGGTTCCCCCTAATAACGAACGATAACAGTGAGGATGCATGCATGTCATAGGCACCGCAGGGCACGTGGACCATGGCAAATCCACACTCATTGCCGCCCTTACGGGCATTCATCCGGATCGACTTAAGGAGGAACAGGAACGCGAAATGACAATCGATCTCGGCTTTGCCTGGTTTACCCTGCCGGGTGGAGAAGAGATCGGTATCGTGGATGTGCCGGGACACCGCGATTTTATCGAAAATATGCTGGCGGGAGTGGGGGGTATTGACGCCGCACTATTGGTCATTGCTGCCGACGAAGGGGTCATGCCTCAAACCCGTGAGCACCTTGCCATCCTTGATCTGCTCCAAATAAAAAATGGTATCGTCGTACTGACCAAGATCGACCTGGTGGAGGATGCCGCCTGGCTGGACCTGGTTGAAAGCGATATCCGCAGTCTGCTAATGGATACGGTCCTCTCCGATGCACCCATCGTTCGCGTATCATCGCGTACTCATGCCGGTTTTCCGCTTCTGACACAATCCCTTGAGCTTCTTCTTCAAAAAACACCTGCCCATCCCGACCTGGGTCGCCCGCGCTTGCCGGTGGATCGCGTCTTCTCGATCGCCGGTTTTGGCACGGTAGTTACCGGTACACTGATCGACGGCAACCTGTCAGCAGGAGAGGAGATCGAGATCCTGCCTTCGGGGTTGCATGGACGTATCCGCGGGCTTCAGACTCACAAGAAAAAGGAAGAGACTGCCATCGCTGGCAGCCGGACCGCAGTAAATATCTCAGCCCTGGACGTGGACCAGATCCAGCGCGGGGAGATCGTGGCGCGCCCGGGTCAATACCACCCCACTCGCAGGATCGATGTCAAATTCCGACTGTTGGCAGACGTCTCAGGTCCACTTCATCATCATACGGAGACCAAATTATTCATTGGCACATCAGAAAACATCGCCGATATTCGCCTGCTCGGAACGGAGATGCTGCAACCGGGTGAAACAGGCTGGCTCCAGCTCGAATTGCGGGACCCGGTCGTCGCGGTGCGCGGTGACCATTTTATCCTGCGCCGCCCTTCCCCCGGTGAGACTTTGGGCGGGGGAATAGTGGTCGATCCACAACCAAAAGCCCGCCATAAGCGCTTCGATACCGCCGTCATACAAGCCCTTGAGAGCATGGCGGAAGGCTCGCCGGCGGATGTGATCATGCAAGCCTGCATCGCTCTCGGACCGGCGCCTTCTGCGGAGATTATACTTCGGTCCCGCCTGGAACCCGGCGCGGCAGGTACCGCGATCGAGGAACTCATCGCAGCGGGGCAACTGAATAATCTTGAGGATATACTAATTTCCGCTGACCAACTATCGACCACCAGGTCAGTCGTGACATCTGCCCTGAACGCATACCACGAAACCTATCCATTGCGACACGGCATGCCACGCGAAGAACTCAAGAGCAGGTTGAAACTTCAACCGCGGGTATTTAATCTCATACTGAATAAACTATCTGCCGATGGGGATTTGACGGTAAGTCCCAAGTGGGCTGCCCTGCCCGGACATTCGGTCCGGTTCTCACCGTTCCAGCAGGTTAAAGTGGATAAATTAATGAAGGTTTTTGCGGATGCACCGTTTTCGCCTCCGTCCATTAAGGATTGCCAGGCGCAGGTTGGTGAAGACGTCTTCAGCGCACTCGTTGATTCTGGAGATCTAGTCGCAGTATCCGAAGACGTGGTTTACCGGAAAGGCGATTACGAAAGCATGCTGGCAAAGATCCGCCTGGCAATTCAACAGAACGGCAAGATCACACTGGCTGAGGCGAGGGACCTTTTCCAGACCAGCCGGCGCTATATCCAGGCGCTGCTCGAGCACCTGGATGCGACCGGTGTCACCGTGCGCGAAGGGGATTTCCGACGCCTGAAAAATTAACTATTTTCACTTGTCGGCGTAAAATGAATGGGGTTTGGAAATGTCTTTAAAGTTTGGGGAACGTATTAGTCGAATTACCCGCATCAATCTGAAACTCACAGGCTGGTGGCCGGCGGCAGTCAGCGCCTTGCTACTGGGAGCTTTCTTTGTGATCGAAAAGTTGGTTATCAACAATGCAGATCCACAAGTCGTATTCTTGACACGGCGTGCCGTGGAAACGGTCATACCCCTGGCGTTTGCCTTGCAGGCAGCTTTTATCCTCGGACCGGATAACGAACCGGCGATGGAATTATTGCTTTCCTACCCCAGGTCCATCCAGAAGGTATTCTGGGATCGTGCGATCTGGGTGGGAGCAATGCACGCTTGCATTGCAGTGGCAGCCACCGTCATTTTTACACTTGCCTGGCATAATCAGAATATATTCCTGGCGATGGTAAAGTGGCTGCCGGCGGGGATCTTCTTTGGTGGACTAGCCGTGTTCACGACCCAGCTCACCCGCCAGGGGGTATACGCGATGCTGCTGGTAACTTTATATTGGGGAGCCAGCCTGTATGGCGGAGACGGCCTGCTCAGCGCCTGGTCATGGTTCTGGCCATTCCACGTCTACCTGCAACCTGAAACATTGGGAGCGGGCATTTATCTCCTGAACCGTCTCTCGATGGCAGGGATCGGTATCATACTGACCATGCTTGCGCTCGGATTTCTCAAGAACGAGGACCGTCTCATGGGAAATCGATAATTGAAAGGGTGGGATATTTTATGAACTCCTTCCATCAGATCATCGCCATCGCCCGGACCGAATTCCGGTTCGGCATGCGCCGGGGCGCCCCGGTGATCCTGCCCCTGTTGATCGGCATCATCTTTAGTGCCGGAATATTGCTCGGTCCACTCATGAATTTGCCTATCGTTCGGGAGGATTTGAAGAATTTATTAGCTGACCCCATCAAAGTCCAGAGGTTGTCAAACCTCGGAATAACGGCTGGATTATTTTCCAGGGCTATGGCTGAGACTCTCGGACAAGGGGCAATTATCTCAATTCCCATGGCGTGGCCGATAATACTGATCGCCACTTTCCTGCTCCTGCCGGCTGCTGCTGCAACCAGTATTCCCGCCGACCGGCATTTCGGCAGTAGCGAGCTTCTCCGCAGCCTACCGGTCAGCGGCAGCACTTACCTGGCGGGAAAGGTGCTCGGTTATCTCATTAATGTCATCCTGATCGGTTTGATTCCATTTTTAATCTTCCTGATCATCATGGAAGTCAGTTCTCTGGTTACCTTTCAAAACGGTCTGCCGTTCGCGTTCTTCTGGTTCTTTGCCTTGATCTCCATTCTGGCAGTCCTTCCTGTGTTCATTTGGGCAGTAGCGGTCGGGTTCCTGGCCGGCATGCCCTTTCGGAGCCGTCGGGCAGCCATTTTTCCGGGCTTGCTTGCCGGCATCTTGAGTCTTCTTGCCTGGCATCCATTATTCGGTACGGGCTATAACACCTGGATCAGCTCACAGGTGGACGCCGTACCTTATTTCCTGCTCCAGAATTACCATTCTCCTGCAGTCGATAAACTGGCCTTGCTGGCAGGCACGCAACCTTATCCATTGTTGGGTTGGGACGCTCCTGTCCTCGGCTTTGGAGTCATTTTTATTAAAGCCGCGATATTCCTTTTATCAGTCGCACTCATGCTGTTTCTTGCTCGTCTTTGGCTCCATTGGAAGGAGAATTTCTAATGATAACCATATCTCACCTAACCAAGACGTACGGGAAAAAAGTCCAGGCTTTGCGCGGTGTCGATCTGGAAATAGGCAGCGGCATGTTTGGCCTGGTCGGACCGAACGGTGCCGGCAAGACCACCCTGATGCGCATCCTCGCCGGGCTTTTACGCCCGACATCCGGGCAGGCGACAGTCTACGGGAACGATATCACAACCAGTCGCGGCAAAATGGCAGTCAAAGCATTGCTGGGTTACCTGCCGCAGGAACTCGGCCTTTATCCTGACTTGACCGCCAGAGAATTCATGGAATATGTGGCGATGCTTAAAGGGATGACCGATGGAATCGAGATGCGTAAACAGGTGGACGAAACGCTAGAGCTGGTCGGGCTGGCAGCGGATGCCGGTCGCAAGATGCGGACTTTTTCGGGGGGTATGAAACGGCGGGTTGGCATCGCCCAGGCGTTGCTGGGTCATCCACAATTATTGATCGTGGACGAACCCACTTCAGGTCTGGATCCCGAGGAGCGGGTGCGCTTGCGAAACCTGCTGTCCGATATGTCTACCCGCTGCACGGTCATCCTCTCCACCCATATCATTGAAGACATAAGCCAGAGCTGCAACACGATGTCCGTCATCAATCTTGGCAGGGTACTCTTTCACGGCAAACCGGGAAGTTTGATCGACCAGGCGCGTGGAAAGGTATGGACCCTGACTGCCAGCGGCGGCCAGCGACCGGCTGGGAAGGCAGAGGTCGTTTCCAGCATGCAGGTCCAGAACGGCATCCAGTATCGAATGGTCGGTGAAAAAGTGGATGCGCCGAACGCGATCCCGATCGAGCCCAGCCTGGAGGATGGATACATCTGGCTGATGAGCCAATCACGCCTGGAGCAGACCGGCAATAAATAGTAGAATGGGATGGTTGTCCTTGCAGATTGCAGAAAGGAAGTCCCATGTGCGGAAGATTTGCCCTGACCGTTGAGCCGGTGGACCTCGAGGAGGCGTTCCCGGAATATGCTTTTCCCGGCGCAATATTCCCCACGCTACAATATTGCCCCCAGCCAACCCATCCTGGCTCTGCCCAACGATGATGGAAAAGAAGTCTGATTTCTTTATCTGGGGGCTGATACCTTCCTGGGCAAAGGATCCTTCCATTGGAAACCGGATGATCAACGCCCGCGCCGAAACCCTCGCCGAGAAACCGGCATTTCCGCTCTGCCTATAAATATCACCGCTGTCTCATCCTGGCGGATGGGTTCTACGAGTGGCAGGCACAAACCGGGCTCAAAATCCAAAATTCCCCATTTTATCCGGCTGAAGTCTGGAAAGCCGTTCGCCTTTGCCGGTTTGTGGGAACATTGGAATTCGCCGGATGGATCCGAAGTTCGATCCGCAACGATCATTACGACCGAACCCAATGAAATGATGGCAAACATTACACAACCGGATGCCGGTTATTCTTCACCCTAATGACCTACGCGCAATGGCTTGATTCTGCCGCTGCAGTCACCCGACCACCTTCAGAAGTTGCTCGTCCCCTATCCGACCGAGGAGATGGACGCCTACCCCGTTTCGACCCTGGTGAACAGCCCGCCAATGACAAGGCCGAGTGCATACTCCCTGCCTGAGCTTCCACCGGCGATAATCCCCTAATCTTCCCTTAATACGTCGCTTGACGCTGCCAGACCAAGCATGTTATCATGCGCCATTATGAATAACAAGCCACTGGAGGATTTTCCTCGTCCAAACGAGGAAAGCCGGGGGAAACAGCTGAACCGCAGCCCAATTTAATTTCAAAATGGATGGAGAACCTGGCCCACCTGGGGTTGGGTGAATTGTCGTTGCGCATCGGCACGAATGCACTGGTGGTGTTGCTGGTGGTGCTGGTCGCCTTTTTGCTTCAACGGGTTAATTTGCGGAACCGTTACGGGTGCCTCCGCCGTCTGAACTACCGCACCAATCGCCGCACAACCGGTAGTCCAGATGCCTCCAGAAGTTGCCATTTCATTGGACGGCATTCCGCGGCAAGCTGAATTACACACCATCATTCCCAGCCGGCCACGCATCGACGTTATTTCCTACACCGTTCAAGTCGGCGATTCGATCTTCAAGATCGCGGATTACTTTAGCTTGAAACCTACGACGATCCTGTTCGGCAACTACGATACTCTAAAGAACAATCCCGACAACCTGAAGGTTGGACAAAAACTCAATATTCTGCCAGTCGATGGTGCATATTACCAGTGGCAGGGAAACGAAAGCCTGGATGTCGTGGCTTCGGCATTAAGTGTCGAGACAACCGCCATCCTCGATTTACCTGCCAATCACCTGGATCCAGAAACGATCGGCGACCCGGCTCATCCCAATATTGCAGCCTGGCACCTGGCTGATCGTTCCCGGCGGCAAGCGTGAATTCTACTTCCTGGACTGCTCCAGCCCAATTGGTGCGAAGCAACCCGTCTGTTCGTGTCTGGGGACCTGGCGTATGCACCGGCATCAATTATGTCCAGGAGGGTTACGGTACCTTCGTTTACCCGACCGTGGAGCATTGGCTCTCGGGAACGCCCTTTACACCCGAGCTAAGGCACTTTGGAGTGGACTTTGCCGGCGTCGGAAGGAAATGCAGTCTACGCAGCAGATGCAGGCACGGTGGTTTATTCCGGCTGGAATGACCTGGGGATACGGCAACCTGATCATCATCGATCATGGAAATGGCTGGCAATCACTCTATGCCCACCTGAGCCAGATCAATGTCTGCTGCGGTCAAAATGTCGGGCAGGGAGACCTGATCGGATTGGTGGGCATGACCGGCGGAACCTCAACCGGTCCTCACCTGCACTTCGAATTGATGAATACCATGCTCGGATATGTAAATCCGCTCGATTATCTGCCCGCGCCGTAGGCATACTTGCAAAAGCCTGAGACCTCGGCTATAATCCCGCTCACCTCGGGCGCGTAGCTCAGTTGGTTAGAGCGCATCACTCACATTGATGAGGTCGGGAGTTCAAGTCTCTTCGCGCCCACCAGAGTTCAAGTCTTTGCGCAACACCCCCGAAGGGGGCTAAGCGCCCACCAGAGAGATCCTAACGGGTCTCTTTTCGCGTCACGCTGATGTCCCCGTAAGGGGATGTTAAGGTCGGGAGTTCAAGTCTTCGCGAAGCACCCCCGCCGGGGGCTGAGCGCCCACCAGAGAGATCCTAACGGGTCCCTTTTCGCGTCACATGGATGTCCCCATCAGGGGATGACAAGGTCGGGAGTTGAAGTCTTCGCGGAGCACCCCCGAATGGGACTAAACGCAAATGGATGGTCTATTTTGTAGATTCGAATAAGGCTCGTTCAAGAAGATCATTGACTTTCAATTGTTTAGCCCAGTGACGAAGGTAATCCGAGTCAAGATTCCCTGATTGGATTTTTAGAATTCCAATCACATCCCTCCACTGGCGCTCTGAGGCTTCGCCTCCCATTCGGAACCATTCCAGCTTGGCAAGCAAGGTATCTTCGGCAGTGGCAACCAGCGCTTCCACCAGTGGTGTAATGGAGAAGGCTTGCTTTCGGGCACGGGACAGCTGTTCTTTTACGAAAGGACGCAATGGCGGAACAAAAACATCCACCTTGAACATACTTTCGTGGTGGATAATGTTGAAACTTGTATGTTGAGCAACCGCCAAAGCTATGCTTTCATCATCAACATAGAACTCCCCTTCCAGTGCCTGGATGAATGCATCGACATGCTCCGGACGCAGTTCCGCAACAATGTCGGAGTCCTGGGTAGTTCGCACCATCCCGTGAACTGTGCTGGCGAGCGAGCCACCGATGAGATAACGCACCCCTAATTTCTCCAAAACAGCCGTAACCGTAATCGTTGCAACGATCGGTTCAGGCAGCATTTGTGAGTTCTCCATACACTTTGGATGCCAAATCCTCACCCAACAACAAACCAGCCAGCCTCCGCTGGAGTTCCTGTTCTCCAGCTCGCGGGTAGCGCTGGCGTAGACCTGCGAGAGCAAGGAGGCGTGCCGATTTATTCAACTGGGTTAGCATTTCCATTTTGCGCCAGGCAGGGGCATCGCGGAAAAGCCGTATTTGAAGTGCTTCCATCTTGGAGAGGGTATCGGAAAACATGACACTCATGAATTTAGTATAGCACAGCTGGATTCTGGTTTAATTAAGAGCACCTCACTCACATTGTCGTCCCCGCAATGGGAATCCTGTAATCTTTCCGACAGGTTTACGGCATCAGGATCTTCAGTTTTCCCGGGTGGATTCGATATTCCAGGTCCTGGGTATTTTCCGTAAAGATCTCGCCATCCACATGCGCCGGGGTGGGTTTATCGACATGAATTTTGATCCAGGTCGCCTGCTGCTCATGGATGTCGGACTCTTCAACATAACTGCCCTTTCCAGGTTTCATGGTTTTCGGCAACAAGGCGAAAGCTTTTAGACGTGTGGCAGCATATCCGTAGGTGAAAGTCAACTTTCCATCGAACAGGTCAGCGTGCGGGGTCATGTAGAACACGCCGCCGGTCCTGGCTCCATTTCCGACCGTCACCAAAAGCAACGGACCCTCATATTTACCGTCATCCCACTCGATGGTTCCGGACCAGACTGGTTTATCCATCACCCCTCGCACAGCTGCCACCAGGTAGCGCATCATGCCTTTGATGATCGTGATGCGTTGTTGGATTAGGGTGATGTACGGCTCCAGACCCATGGCGGAGTTGTTATCAAAATAGAGACCGTTGACCGAGCCTACGTCCATTAAGCGGGTTTTCCCGGCGGCAATGACCCTGGCGGCCTCGCCCAGGTCCTTGGACATTTTCAGGTTATCCACGAGGTCGTTGGCTGAACCAAGCGGCATCACGCCGAGCGGACCCAGGATATCGGCATCGGAGTGCGCGGCCCGGGCCATCCCGTTGAGAACTTCACCGACCGTCCCATCTCCACCGGCCGCTACGATCGGTGAAAAACCTGCTTTGGCCGCTTGTTCGGCAAGCTCGACCACGTGATGAGCGTGTTCTGATACCACCAGCTCAAAGTCCACGCCGGCAGCCTTCAACGCCGTTTCCGCCTCGGGCCAGCGTTCCTTCGCCTTCCAGCAATTCGAATAGGGATTAAGGATCACTTTTGCGATCATATTCTCCTCTTCTTTCCGTTCACGACCTGAACGAACACTACTGCGACCAGGATCATGGCACATCCGATCACCTGAATGGGCAGCATTACTTCGTGCAGGAATAACCAGCCAAAAAATGCCGCAAAAACCGATTCCAGGCACAAAATAAGGGCGGTGTCGCTTGGCGAAGTATTCCGCTGGGCGATGATCTGAAAGGTAAAACCAATTGCGACCGAAAAAACGCCCGTGTACAGGATGGCTGGAATAACATACCTGACATCCACCATACTCGGGTGCTCGACAAAGAGCCCGGTTACCAGGTTTAAAACCCCACATAAAAGGAATTGCCCCATTGCAAATGGCAGCGGTTCGATCTTGCCCTGTCCCCTCCCGACCACAATGACATGCCCCGCCCACAAGAACGAACTGACCAGGATGAGCAGGTCGCCAAAACGGACCTGGAAACCGCCACCCGTGCTTAAGAGAAACCCACCGCTGACCGCCACCAGGATCGCAAGACCTGTCCATAACGATGGTCTCACCTTCCAGATAATCCAGAGCCCGATCGGAACAAAAACCGCGTAAAGGCTGGTAATAAATCCGGCATTGCCGGCAGTTGTGGTTGCCAGCCCGGATTGCTGAAAAACCACGGCGATGTACAAAATAAAGGCCGCCAGGATCACGTAAATGATATTGGCACGCGTGAATGATCCTTTAAGTTTGGTAAATGGGACAAGCAGCAGACCGCCTAAAAGAAAACGGGATCCGTTAAGCAAAAAAATGGTGCCGTGCCCGGCAGCCAGCCGCATGACGGCAAAGGCGCTGCCCCACAACACCGCCACCAACACCAGGAGCAGATCGGCTTTAACGCGCATTACACTGAATCCGCATGGATCGTTCGACCAACCTGGTTTCTATTCCTCATTTTCCTTCCACGCGGAAGCATCGTCCAATCCCTTCTTTTCTGCCGGTGTCAAATGGGTGCCCAACGCGCCGAGATTATCCGCCATTTGATCCACCGAATTTGCACCCAGGATCGGACTGGTGATGAGTGGGTCTGCCAGCAACCACGCCAAAGCCACCTGCGAGATCGATGCCGCTTTTTCCTTGGCAAGTTTATCCATCTGGTCGATTAGGGACCAATTTCGATCGCTGAAGTATCGTTTTACGCCTTCCGCCCGGGCACTGTTCGGTAGCAGGTTGCGGCGGTATTTGCCGGTCAGGAAGCCTCCAGCCAGCGGGCTGTAGGGAATGACACCCAACCGGTAGGTTTTGCAGACCGCCGCCAGTTCGCGTTCGAACTCAGCCCGGTGCACAAGGTTGTACTTGGGTTGCAGGCAGTCGTACCGGCAAAGGTCTTTACGATCGGCGGCCCAGAGCGCCTGCATTAATTCCCAGGCAGTGTAATTCGATGCCCCAACGGCGCGCACTTTTCCGAGCTTGATAAGTTCGGTAAATGCCTCCAGGGTTTCCTCGATGGGAATATCCTTGTCAGGCCAATGCGCCTGGTACAGGTCGATATGATCGGTTTGCAGCCGCCGCAGGGAATCGTCAACCGCTTTCATGATGTGCCGGCGCGACAAACCTTCATTATCCGAACCATCGCCCATGTTACCGCGCACTTTGGTCGCCAATACGATCTTGTCACGCGGGATGGCAGATTCTTTCATCCAGCGACCGATGATCTTTTCAGCCACGCCCCCGGGATTCCCATCAGCCCAACGCGAATAGATATCGGCGGTATCGAAGAAATTAATACCCGCCTCATAGGCGGCAGCCAGCACACGTATTGACATGGCTTCATCTGCCGTCCAGCCGAATTGCATGGTCCCCAGGCAAAGCGGTGAGACGTTCAGGCTGGTCAATCCGAGAACACGGTATTCCATATATTCCTCCAGTTTTTGGGTCCGGTGACTATAATTCTACCCGAATTATCGGGATATTGCTCCGCGCAGGACTCCGCGCTATAATCCAATGATTATCAAGGAGTGATCCTATGGCAGAACAAAATACACGTACACGCAGTAAACCGTTCGAGGGGAAGATTTCCGAAGAAACCCGCGCCCACTTTTCGCGCCGCCCGGGAAGAATTCCATAAAAGCATGGAAGGGATGCTCCCGCCCGGATTCATGGAACACCGCCATAAAGCCCGCAAGGAAATGCTGCTGGCGTGGCGCAGTCTGATTGACGCCACCCTGGCGCACATGGATGAACCCGCGAAGAAATAAATCGATCCAAGACGAGTGAAAACCGCCCCGTTAATCAACGGGGCGGTTCCTTTTTACGGGTGAAACCTGCGCGGTCCGCCGCGCACGAAGAACAGCATCCAGATCAGGGACAGCCCTGCGCACCCGAAAACAATATAAGCAGGAATGTCCTTACCAACATCGAACAGCATGATGCCGCCGATAAGGAAAGAGGCGAATACGACACTGGCGGTGAGCCGGTTGACGGATCGTTCCAGGTGATTCATTTGCCGGCTGATGGTGGGCACCTGCACCGTCAGGTCGCCGCGTTCCACCTGGCTGAGCACCCGCCCCAATTTTGACGGGATCGCGATCAGTTCCTTGAGCACGTTACCCGCCTCGTCCAGCCAGACCCGCCAGTTCGAACCGACCTCCTGCGAGACCAGCTTGGTAGCATAAGGAGCGAGCTGCCCCCACAGATTGAATTTTGGATCGAGACCGGAGCACATCCCGGAAAGGATCGACACGGTCCGTCCGAGCATGAGGATGTTTTGGGGGAGTTGGAAGGGCATGTTGTACATCAGGTCCCGGAAGCGATCGGCGAACTTGAACATCTCTTCGGGATTCATTTGCTGCAGCTCTTCCATCGATTTTCCCCAGAACATGTCGAACATCGAGGCGCTCATCTGCTCGAGTTCCTTCAGATCGGTGTTGGGAAGCAGCACATTCAGGGTCTTGAACGAACGGATCAGGCGGGTGGCATCCTGGGTGCCGACCGCGATCAACATTTCCCGCAAGCCGTTGCGTAAAGTATCGGGAACGTGTCCGACCATGCCGAAATCCACAAAGGTCAGGCGCCAGCCCTGCTCGCCGGGCACCGGCGTCACGAACAGGTTGCCGGGATGCGGGTCGGCATGAAAAAATCCGTCTTCAAATATCTGTTTGAGGTAGGTATCCAGAAGCGTATTTGCAACCGCGGCACGGTCGATCCCGGCGGCGCTGATGGCGTCATAGTCGGTGATCTTGATGGCAAATACGTCTTCCAACGTCAGCACGCGGCGGGTGGTGTGATCCCATACCACGCGCGGGACGTGGACGCGCGGGTTGTCCTTGAATTTTTCCGTGAAGATCTCGGCGTTGCGACCTTCCGCAAGGTAATCCACTTCCTCGCGGATGGTCGTGGAAAACTCCTCCACCAGCGAGGGGACATAAACCCGTTTTGCAATGGGAGGATACTTTTGCAGCCAGCCGCCGACCCGCCTGATAGCCGAAAGGTCGACCTCGATCAGTTGCTCAATGAAGGGGCGTTGGATCTTGACCACCACATTGCAAAACTGACCATTGACATCATCAACACAAAGCCGCGCCCGGTGTACCTGCCCGAGCGAGGCAGCCGCCAGCGGTGTGTTATCAAAGGATTCAAATTTTTCCGTGAGCGGGGCGCCCAGCTCGGATTCAGCCTGCCGACGGATGTCTTCGAAATTTTCCGGCGGCACCTCGTCCTGCAGACCCGCCAGTTCATTGGTGATCTCCACCGGAAGCACATCCAGGCGGGCGGACAGGAATTGCCCGACCTTTATCATCACACCGCCCATGCGGATCGCCAGCACACGGAAGCGCGCGGCGGTATTCTTGTATCGATTCGAACGGGTCCGGCGCGAGAGGGCACGCAAAAAGATGCGCGGCAGGATGACTTCCCAAAAGATGAAATCGATGATCACCGAAATAAAAAAGACCATGATGCGCCAGTAGCGGCTGCGCAGTTTTGATGCTTTCATTAATCCTCCAAACAATGCATCGATTGTATCATCAAGCACTTATCCGCTGCTTGCACAACCGGCAGACTGACAGGCTGGCTTTTATTCGAAGAAAAATCGTTGAATAATAACAATCTCGCAGACTTGATTCATATACAAATCTTAGGCAATATGCTTTGACAAATACCCCCTCACCTGCTATACTCGCACAGCTTTGGAATTCGACTTTCACTGCCTTTAGGCAGTTAAGTAATCTCACAATTTACCCGTTATTTTCATCCCATGCGGATCGCAGAGGGTGTTTTTGTGTTTTGTTATGCACAGGCGGGAATTAGAAAAAGGAAACTATATGAGTAAACAAGAAAAATTACGGATCATACCCATCGGGGGACTGGGCGAGGTGGGCAAGAATATGATGGCTTACGAATACAACCATCACATCCTGGTCGTGGATGCCGGCCTAATGTTCCCGGATAACGACATGCTGGGGGTGGATTACATCATCCCCGATTTTCAGTACCTGCGCGACCACGCCCGGGAAGTGGACGGCATCATCATCACCCACGGTCATGAGGATCATATCGGTGCCATCCAGCACCTGCTGGCAGAAGTGCCCGCGCCGGTCTATGCGACACCCCTCACGAAGGGGTTGATCGATGTCAAGCTGGCACGCAATGGTCTCGCCGATAAAGCCGACCTGCGAACGATCCAGGCGGGTGAAACCTTCAAGATCGGCGCGTTCCAGATCGAAACCTTCCATGTCTGTCACTCCATCCCGGATGCCATCGGGCTGGGAATCACCACCCCGGCGGGATTGATCATCCATACCGGCGATTACAAATTCGACCAGACCCCGGTGGATAACTGGCCCACGGATTTCGCAAAACTGGCTGAATTTTCGGCACGCGGCGTGGCTGTGTTGTTGGGCGATTCCACCAATTCCGAGCGACCCGGCTGGACTCCATCCGAAAGGGTCATTGGTCCCGCCTTCGATGAAGTTTTCCGCACCGCTCCGGGACGGATCATCGTCGCCACGTTCGCCTCGCTGATCGCCCGCATGCAGCAGGTGGCGGATGCATCCATCCGGCATGGTCGCAAGATGGCGTTCGTCGGGACCAGCATGGTGGACAACGCCAAGATAGCCCAGAAACTGAAATACCTGGACATACCCGATTCCACGCTGATCAGCCTGGACGAAGCGTTGAACCTGCCTGCCAAAAAGGTGGTGCTGATGTGCACCGGCTCGCAGGGTGAACCATCCTCGATCATCGGCAGGTTGTCTACCGGCACCAATCGCCAGTTCGACGTGGAAGCCGGCGATACGATCATCCTATCCTCACATCCCATACCGGGCAATGAGGAAGCGATCAGCAAGACCATCAACCGGCTTATGAGGCGCGGGGCGGATGTGGTCCACGAAGCCATTTCACCCGTGCACGTATCCGGTCACGCCAGTTCCGAGGAGCAGAAGCTGCTGCTTAACCTGGTGCGACCAAAATTCTTCATGCCGATCCATGGTGAACTGCACCAGTTACGACGGCATGCCGCACTGGCAATGCAGGTGGGGATACCCGCCGAAAATATCATGGTGGTCGAGAATGGACAGGTCGTGGAATTGTGTGACGGGAAATTTTCCCTGTCCGAGCGCCTGCCCGGCGGCTACGTCTTCGTCGAAGGCGACAGCGTCGGTGAGATCGACCGGGACGTCATGCGCGAGCGCGAGCAATTGGCGCGCTCCGGTATCGTCCTGATCTCCGCTTCGCTCGATAAATTTTCGGGACGCCTGTTGAAGGACCCGGAAGTTGTCACGCGCGGCTTTATCTCTCCCGAGGATGCCGAAACGCTTGTGCCAGCCGTCCGCAAAAAGGTGACCGACCTGATCAACGGGGGCGGGAACGATGATGAAAAAGTCATCACCGATTCAGTCCGCAGCCTGCTGCGCAACCAGACCGGCCGGCGCCCGATGATCTTTGTCGCGGTAACCAGGACGTAAGGATCAAGTTTAAGCAATCGGGAACAGGTGATCACCTGTTCCCGATTTTTTTTATATTAGCTAACAATAATGGTCATTGCCCAAAACCTAGGGCGGGAAAACTAATTTTTCAAGATAACCCCACTGTGAGCAGCAAGTTTAAGATCCTTGATCTGCCCCTCACGGACCGAAGTCCGGGCGTCGCCAAATACGGTTTTCAACTGACCGCTGGTCTTTCCCAGGATATTAATCGGAAAGGATACACTGGCTGGATCATTCGAGGCGTTGAGCGCAATGACCATGAAATCCTTACCCAACTGTCGGGCAAATGCATACTCGCTGCCCTCAGCATACAGACGCGTGACGGTTCCCCGCCGCAGGAGCGGGTTATCCTTTCTGACCAGGATCAATTTCTGCAGGTATTGGCGCAGATCATGATCCCAGCAATTTTCATCCCAACTGAAGGAACCCCGGCTGAGTGGGTCGGCGCCACCGTCCATGCCAATTTCATCACCATAGTAGATGCATGGCGCTCCCGGCAAAGTGAACAGGAACAGCCAGGCAAGTTTTAAAATATTTTTATCATTATGGACGGTGGTCAGGAAGCGGGGCGTGTCGTGACTGTCCAGCAGGTTGAACTGGACCTGGTTGACCAGCGGGTCGTATAAGCCCTGCAGTGTATCAATGCGGTCGGCGAACGCCGGTGCGTCCAACGGGCGGAGATAATTTCTGAAATCACCGATCGTGTACATCTTCTCGTCCAGGTTGTCTTTCATCAAAAAGCCAAGCAGGGTACCGGTGAGCAGGTAATTCATCACCGCGTCGAACTGGTCCCCGTGCAACCAGCGCTGCGCTTCATTCCAGATCTCGCCGACGATATAAGCCTCCGGGTTGACGGCTTTCACCCTACGGCGGAATTCCTGCCAGAATGAGTCATCATCGATCTCGCCCGGCACGTCCAGCCGCCAGCCGTCGATACCGAACTTCACCCAATGCTCCGCCACTCCCCAGATGAACTCCCTGACCGCGTTCGAGCCGGTATTAAATTTCGGGAGCGCCGGCAGGTTCCACCAGGCACTGTAACCCAGTACATCGTAGGTGTTCCCGCCCTGCTCGATCGCTTTCTCTTCCTCATCCGTGGGGTACGCACCCCAGTGTTTTTTTCCGTTCAACCGGTCGCGGTTAAAGTGGAACCAGTCCACGTACGGTGAGCCGGCGCCATTCTCCAGGACGTGGTGGAATTGCCAGAATCCGCGGCTGGCATGATTGAAGACGCCATCCAGGATGACCCGCATGTTCTGCTTATGGGCAGCGTCGAGGAGTTTTTAAAGGCGGAGTTGCCGCCCAGCAGCGGGTCGACGGCATAGTAATCGTAGGTGTGGTAGCGGTGATTGGCTGCCGAAGCAAAGATCGGATTTAAATAAAGGGCATTAATGCCGAGATCTTTCAGATATTCCAGGTGCTCTGCTACACCCAGCAGATCGCCTCCCTTAAACCCATAGTTGGTTGGAAGTGCATCCCACGCTTCAAGATGGAGGTCGTCTTTGGACAGCCGGCTGCTTTTTGCAAACCGGTCGGGGAAGATCTGGTAAAAAACTGCATCCTTAACCCATTCGGGTGTGGTAATGTTCATGATCATTTTTCCTGATAAATTTTGCTATGTCCCGGTCGGTACCTGCAGCGGGGTTGTTCCCGTGAGCCGTCCTTGAATCTATAACCGAATAAAAACTATTTAAGTAATACTGCACCTGAAGCAGTGTGCAGTATTACCATCAACGATTCCATCAATGTTCAGAATGGACTTAACTCTTCAACGCAGCCCAGCCGGCATACTTCGCCGTATCACCCAGTTCGGCTTCGATGCGCAGCAGCTGGTTGTACTTGGCCACCCGGTCGGAACGGGCCGGGGCGCCGGTCTTGATCTGACCCATGTTCAGGGCAACCGCCAGGTCGGCGATGGTGCTGTCTTCGGTCTCACCGGAGCGGTGCGAGGTGACTGCCCGCCAGCCGGCGCGGTGGCAGGTTTCGACGGCTTCGATGGTTTCGGTCAGCGTGCCGATCTGGTTGAGCTTGACCAGCAGCGCATTGGCGGCTTTTTCCTTGATGGCTTGGCGGACACGCTCGGGGTTGGTGACCAGCAGGTCATCGCCAACGATCTGGATCTTGTCGCCCAGTTCCTTGGTCATCAGGTTCCAGCCTTCCCAGTCATCCTGGGCCAGGCCGTCTTCGATCGAGACGATCGGGATACTGGTCGACCCACTTTTCCAGAAATCGACCATCTGCTGGACCGGTCAGCTTCTTGCCTTCCTTGCGCAGGTTGTAGGTCTTGGTTTCTTCATCGTAAAGTTCGGAGGCAGCCGGGTCGAGCGCGATCGCCACATCCTGCCGCGTCCGGCCTTGAAACCGGCCTTGTCGATCGCTTCCAGGATGACTTCGACGGCTTCATTATTGGCTTTGAGCGCCGGGGCGTAACCGCCTTCATCGCCGACCAGGGTGGTATAACCTTATCCTTTAAGACAGACTTGAGAGCATGGTAGATCTCGGCTCCCCAGCGCAGACCTTCGGCGAAGGTGGGCGCACCGAACGGCATGACCATGAATTCCTGGGCATCGGTCGACTGCCAGGCAGTATGCGCGCCACCGTTCAGGATGTTCATCATCGGGACGGGCAGCACATGGGCATAGACGCCGCCGATGTAGCGGTAGAGCGGCAGACCGAGACGCAGCTGGCAGCAGCCTTGGCGACCGCCAGGCTGGTGCCCAGGATGGCATTGGCACCCAACTTGGATTTATTGGGGGTGCCGTCCAGGTCGATCATGTTCCATGTCAATGGCTTTCTGATCGGTAGCATCCCAACCGAACAGGGCATCGGCGATCTCGTCATTGACGTTTTCGACGGCTTTCAGCACACCTTTGCCGTTGTAGCGTGTTTTGTCGCCGTCGCGCAGTTCCAGCGCTTCGTGAATGCCGGTGGAGGCGCCGGACGGAACTGCTGCCCGCCCCCAGGAACCATCCGCCAGCACCACTTCGACTTCCACGGTCGGGTTGCCGCGCGAATCGAGAATTTCCTGGCGTTGATCAATTCAATTGTTGTGTCCATAGTATTCCTTCAATCATTGAAACAGACTTACTGAGTATATCCGGACATTCGTCCGTTTATTGCCAGCCTGCGAGTATGACTCAATTTGTGATGATTATACTCCGGCATGTTTTCCACGGCTGCCTGCATCAAACGCCACGAACGAGCGGATGAGGCCGCGTCGGGCGCGACAGGAATTCCGGGTGGAACTGGGTGCCCAGCATGAAAGGATGGTCGGCGAGTCTCGGCGATTTCCACCAGCATTGCCATCCGGTGAAAGGCCCGAGAAGACCATGCCGCCTTTCTTCGAAGTCCTCGCGGTAGGCATTGTTGAATTCAAAGCGGTGGCGGTGGCGTTCCTCGACCTGTTTCTCGCCGTAGGCTTCGGCGGCAATGGTGCCTGGCTGCAGCACGCAGGGATACAGTCCCAGGCGCATGGTGCCGCCCATGTCGGTGATGGCGCGCTGCTCGGGCATCAGGTCGATGACCGGGTAGGGCGTAGCTGCGGTCGAACTCGGTCGAGTTGGCATCTCTCGTCACCGAGCACATCGCGGGCAAATTCGACGCACCATCAGCTGCATGCCCAGGCACAACCCCAGGTAGGGGATCTTTTGCTCGCGGGCATAGCGGGCCGCCTGGATCTTGCCTTCGATGCCGCGGCGAGCCAAACCCGCCGGGCACGATGATCCCATCGGCCGCCTTCGACCAGTGTCCCAACCCTTGCCTTTTTCCAGGTCGACCGAATGCACCCATTGAATATCCAGCTTCCACGCCCGAGCGACAGCGCGGCATGTTTGAGCGCTTCGCGCACGCTGCATGTAGGCATCCTGCAGCTCGACGTATTTTCCAACCAGGGCGATCTTGACCACCAGGCTTGGAGCGGCGTACTTCTTCCACCAAGCGCTGCCAGGGTCTCCAATCGGGTTTTGACGGGCCTTCAACCCCAGTCGTTTCCACCAGGTAATCCGCCACCCCCGCCTTTTCCAGCAGCAGCGGGACTTCGTACAATACATCTGGCTGTGACCATCGGGATGACTGCCTGTTTTTCGACATCGCAGAACAGGGCGATCTTTTCGCACAAGCTCATCTTCCACCGGGATAATCCGAACGGGCGACGATCATATCCGGCGAGATACCGATCGAGCGCAGCGCCGCGCACGGAGTGCTGGGTGGGCTTGGTCTTCAACTCCTGCGTCGCGCCGATGATACGGCAGCCAGGTGACGTGGACGAAGAATGTATTTTCACGACCCAGGTCGTTGCGCAACTGGCGCAGGGCTTCCAGGAATGGCTGGATTTCGATATCGCCGACCGTGCCGCCCACTTCGACCGGATCACGATCTCCGCCCCGGTCTCCTTGGCCACCAGCCCGATGCGGCGCTTGATCTCGTTGGTGATGTGCGGGATCACCTGGATGGTGCCGCCCAGGTAATCACCACGGCGTTCCTTGCCGATCACCTCGGCATACACCTGACCGGTGGTGAAATTGCTGAACCGGCTCAGGCGGATATCGATGAAGCGTTCGTAGTGACCCAGGTCCAGGTCGGTTTCAGCGCCGTCGTCCAGCACATAGACTTCACCGTGCTGGTAGGGTGACATCGTGCCCGGGATCGACGTTGATATACGGGTCGAGTTTTTGGACGGTCACCTTGAAACCGCGTGCTTTAAGCAGCAGACCGATGGCGGCAGCGGTGACGCCTTTGCCAACCGAACTGACCACACCACCGGTAAAAAATATGTATTTGGTTGCCATGGCTACCTCTCAAAAACAAAGGGCGTGGGGAGGGCCATTGAATGGCGTCCTCCCCACGCGAGTTGACGGGTCTTGTGAAGTGGTATGGGATGGATATCGGTTCATCCCACCAGCTTCGCCAGGTCTTCTGCGGCCCGGCGCATCTCCAGGAATATCAGGCCGAGCTTGGCCTCCTGGCGCGCCAGGGCGGTAAGAACGGCTTCCCCGCCGACCGCCGTAAGGACGATAAATCCCGCACTGCCTTTGATATAAACCTGGTCCAGTCCGCCGCGCCCCAACTCGCCGGCGATGCGTTCACCCAGGCTGAGCATGGCAGCCGACATGGCCGAGACACGGTCTTCTTCCACTTCGGCTGGCAGCGCGGATGCCATGATCAATCCGTCCACGGAAACAACTGCAGAGGCCTCGATATCCGGTGCGGCGGCTTGCATTGCACGCAGCCGGCTCACCATGGTTTCGTTGCGATTAATCGTCATTCACCCGACTCCGGATCATGCTCAATTCCAAGATACCCCAATTATAAGGGATACTCATCGAATTCTGGATGTCATTCGCATTGCAATTCACTGGCTGTTTCGTTTAACCAGCCATTTCCAAAAAGCCCGCCGCAGGAAATTCCCCGCCATGGCGCCGATGAAAATCGCCAGCAGCAGCCCGCCGAAGAAAACGATGCAATTGAGATTGCTCAACACCGTGGCGGTCAAGGTCTGGTTCGATAATTGTCTCATCACCAGCAGGAAGCCCGTGATCCATAATGCCAGGCAGGCGATCACCACGATCAAGGTCAAAGCACTCACCACCCGTCCGGCACAGGTATTCTTCAGCTCCAGTTCTTTTTGGCTGGTCGGCGCCTCGATGCTGGATCTCCACAAGCGGGTAAAAAACGACTTCATTCCTGGTCCTGCGGTACCTGGTAATTGGGCGCTTCTTTCGTGATCAGGACGTTGTGCGGATGGCTCTCGATCAGACCGGCATTGGTGATCCGCACCAGTTTTGTCTTCGTCCGCAAGTCGTCCAGGGATCTTGCCCCGGCGTAACCCATGCCGGAACGTAAACCTCCAACCAGTTGGTAGACATAATCGTGCAGCGATCCTTTGAACGGCACCCTGCCCTCGATGCCTTCCGGTACAGACTTGCCGGATACATCCTGGGCACTCATATAGCGGTCCTTTCCATAGCCCTGCATGGCGCCCAGGCTGCCCATACCGCGATATTCCTTGAACCGGCGTCCCTCCAGCAGCACCACCTCGCCCGGAGATTCATCCAGTCCAGCCAGCAAGCTGCCAAGCATGACCGTATCCGCCCCGGCGACCAGTGCCTTGACGATATCACCGCTGAACTTGATGCCTCCATCGGCAATTATGGGAATATTTGCAGATCGCGCGGCTTGCGCGCAGGCGTGGATGGCGGAGAGTTGGGGCATGCCTGCCCCGGAAATGACCCTGGTCGTACAGATCGAACCGGCGCCTACGCCCACCTTGACGGCGGATGCCCCGGCTTTGATCAGCAGCCTGGTCCCCTCGGCAGTGACGACGTTGCCGGCGATGATCGGGATGGCTGGCCAGCCTTTATGGATGCGATTGACTGCGGACAGGACTGCCTTGGTATGTCCGTGGGCGGTGTCGACCACGACCGTGTCCGCCCCGGCGTCGGCCAGCAATCCAAGCCGGGTTTCGAGATCCGCTCCGACCCCGACCGCCGCACCCACCAGCAGACGGCTGCGGTCGTCGTGAGCCGAGCTGGGGTAGTCGCGCTCCTTCTGGATATCCTTCACCGTCAGCAAGCCTTTCAGGTGTCCCAGATCGTCAACCAGCAGGAGCTTTTCGATGCGGTGTTTTTGCAGGATCGCCTTGGCGTCCCGGCGCGAGATTCCGACCGGTGCGGTGATCAGTGGCTGGCGGGTCATAAAATTCTCGACCGGCTGGTCGTAATCCGCAGGTTCGACAAAACGGATATCCCGGTTCGTCAGTATTCCAACCAGTTTCAGGTCGCTGTCAACGATCGGGATGCCGCTGATCTTGTAGGTAGACATGATCTCTTCCGCCTGCTGGAGGGTGGCATCCGGCGGCAGCGTGATCGGATCCGAGATCATCCCCGACTGTGACCGCTTGACCTTGTCCACCTCACCCGCCTGTTGTTCCGGTGACATGTTCCTGTGGATGATACCGATGCCGCCCTCGCGTGCCAGTGCGATCGCCAGGCGCGCCTCACTGACCGTATCCATCGCAGCGGAGAGGAGAGGGATATTGATCTTGATGTCCCCAGCCAGCCGGGCGCTCACATCCGCTTCCGATGGCAAGTGTTCACTATATGCCGGGACGACCAGCACATCATCGAAGGTCAGTGCTTCGTTCGACCGAAACAGTTCCTGATTGATATCCATGGATCTCCTCGGTTTTGGTAAATGTTGTCTGGACAATTCTACATCAAAACGGAAATTTAACCTGCATCATCAGGATAGTCAATTTACCGGTGTATACAAGTTTCCAGCACCTGACAATTCTGAAAACCGGAAATTAACTTACGAACTTGATTAAGTGTATAATCCGCCAGTACCCTGAAGAAAATAAGTAAATATTTACTGAAAGCCCGGGCACGTTGTCACTACGTCTGCGCGTACGTCGTGAATGCTTGCAGGCAGGTTGCTGGAATGGTGCCTGTAATCCGCCTTGAGTAAATGGGCTGCCGGTAACACACGCAAATTCCTGTTCAAAAAGGTTGCCTTCTGAAAACCAGGAAAATATATCAATCTGTTCTCATCTTCATATTCTTTATGCTGCTTGGTCCGGCATGGCAGCCTGCCCATGCCACGGGCAGCGTATCCCTGCCTTCCCTGGTGGCATTCGTCTCCGCCGTGATGGATGGTCAATCCGGCATCGTGCGAGGCGTGTATGTGCCGGGTGTCCTTGCTGACCCGGTGATACGGCAGACGGTGGGCAGCCCCAATTATGTCTCACAGGTCGAGGGGGTCATCACCCAGTTCAGCCTTGCGGAGCAATACCATACCATCGGTCTGCTGGCTCACAACGACCTGGCAGGTCAATCCTTTATCAATCTGCGCTTGGGTCAGGAAGTCATGATCGTCAATGGAGATGGACGGATCCTGCATTATACGGTCGCCACGATCGACCGGTACCGGGCGCTCGACCCAAGCGGTACTGTCGGTAATTTTGTCAACATTTCAACAGAGGTTTTGTATTCTGCTGCGGATATATTTTCGATGTATTACCAAAAAGGTGACCAGGTGACCTTTCAAACCTGCATCCAGGGGGATGGAAATTCAAGCTGGGGACGGCTGTTTGTCACCGCCATGCCCGGGATTCCAGCCAGGAACATCAATTTGATCCCGCGGTTACAATTATTTTCCTTCGTTAAATAAATACTGCAATTCCATTCACGCGACCATCCTTGTGGGGTAAAAAAAGTTCATTAATCACATTAATTTCCTCCATATCGTTGACCCCAGCCTGCCTTCGTGTTAGACTCAATCCTTGGCTTTTTATGCGCATCATTTTGGATTCCTTATTCTTCGTCGTCCTGTTGACCCAGCAGCTCCTGGCTCCGAAATTGCAGGTCAGCGGACCGGCGATCTCCGCGCCAATTCCCGGGGAGGTCCTGCAGGGGGCGGTTACGATCTCCGGCTCCAGCGAACTAAGCGGGTTCATCTCGGCGGAAGTCGCGTTTGCATACAGCGATGACACCACCGGCACGTGGTTCCTGATCGCCACGCTGACCCAGCCGGTCGCGGACGGTCCGCTGGCCGCCTGGGACACGACCGGGATCTCGGACGGCAACTACACTTTGAGGCTGCGCGTTCAACTTGCCGATGGAACCCACCTGGAGACTATCGTGCAGGGATTGCGGGTGCGGAATTACAGTCCGATCGAAACACCCACCCCATTGCCGGTGGCACCGCAGGCGACCAGCACAAACACGCCTGAGCCGACATTTACTCCTTATCCCACACCCACCGTCCTGCCGCGCAATCCAGCAGTCATCGCGCCGGCAGATCTTTCATCCAGCATCATCTACGGCGGGACTGCCACGTGCGTGCTGTTTGCCATCATCGGCATCTACCTCTGGTTGAGACGGAAATTCAAATGACCGACACTTACCTGATCGTTGGACTGGGCAATCCCGGGCGGGAATATCGCGAAACCCGCCATAACCTCGGCTTCAATGTCCTGGACCGGCTGGCGGGGGTACTCAAGGCACGCTTTACCCGCATGCAATCCAAAGCCCTGATCGCGACGGCTACATACGAAGAACGTAAAGTGATCCTCGCCAAACCGCAGACATTCATGAACCTGTCCGGTCAATCGGTGCAGGGGCTGGTCCATTTCTATAAAATGCCGCTTACCAACCTGCTGGTTGTGCACGATGACATCGACCTGCCGCCCGGTACCATCCGTATCCGTCCGGCTGGCGGCTCAGCCGGGCAAAAGGGCATGTCCTCGATCCTGGAGCGAATCGGTACGGATGAATTCCCCCGCCTTCGGCTGGGGGTCGGTCGCCCGCCCGGTCAAATGCAGCCGCCCGATTACGTCCTGCAGGAATTTTCAGAAGGCGAACGGACCATCGTTGCCGAAACCATGGATCTCGCCGTGGAAGCCATTCTCACCTTCATCAGCGCGGGACTTAATCCGGCAATGAATAAATATAACGGGACGGTTGCCTGATCTTGTTTCTTTATTTTTCTTTTCCGCCTGATCGTTTTTCCACTGTCACAACTCCAATCAGATGGATGAACTTCTTGAACTGATCCGTTCACTCCCTGCTTACCAGCAGCTCACTGGAAGCGCTGAAATCCGGCCAGACCCTGCCTGGGCTGGCCTTGCCGCGCGCCGCGAGGTTACCCGTGCTGGCAGCGCTGCGTGCCGACCTGCGCCAGCCGATCTTGCTGGTGACCAGCCGCGCCGACCATGCCTTGCAGTTACATGACGAGCTTGCCTTCTGGGGTGCGGACATCCGGCGCAATATCTTCGCAGAACCAAATCCCCTGTTCTACGAAGATGCCGCCTGGGGCAGTACCACCCGCCGGGAGCGCCTGCAAACCCTGACCATCCTGGCAGCCTATCACCTGCCGTACATGGAAAAGCCGGCTGATGCTCCGGTAATTGTCACAACGGCACGCGCCCTGATGACGCGCACACTTCCGCGGCGGGATTTCCTGAAAGCCAGCAAGTTGCTCAAAGCCGGGCAGAGCATTGCGCCCGGGGCGTTGCTGGCCAGTTGGGTCAGCCTGGGCTACCAGCCGATGGATACCGTGCTGGAGCCGGGACAATTTTCCCATCGCGGCGGATTGCTGGACATCTGGCCGCAATCCGAGCGGCAGCCCGTCCGGCTGGAGTTCTTTGGGGACGAGATCGATACCCTGCGTCACTTTGATCCCGGCTCGCAGCGTACCGTCGAACAACTGGATTCGATCCTGATCACACCCGCACGGGAATTCCTGCTCCCGGGTTCGAATGGAGTCGCGAGCGATACCCCGCTGTCAGAGTTCCACATCCCGGTTCTGCACCCGATGCCCGCCAGCCTGCTCGATTACTTGCCTCAGAAAGCACTGGTATTGGTGGATGACATGGGGCTGCTGGAAAGCAACGTCTCTGAAATTGAAGAGCAGGCGGTCAAATTACGGGCTGAAGTCGATATCCGACGGTCTCCTGGCGGAAGACTTCCCCGTCCCGTACATTCCATGGTCGGAACTGGCGGATGAACTGCAGGGTCGCGCCTGTCTCGAGCTGGGTCATTCAACCGCCGGACTATCCGACTCCGCCTGGGAAGGTGGGAACGGTCCGCAGGAGCTGGCCGCCCAGTTCCACCCGATCGAACGCTTTGGAGGGCGGCTAAAACCGTTCATCGAATACCTCGACCGGGTGATCAACTCCGGCGAGAAGGTGCTGATCGTTTCCAGGCAGTCCGGCCGCCTGGAAGAGTTATGGAGCGAGCAAAATTCGGAGCCTGCCCAGAATCTTCAATTCAAAGATGGGAGCCTGTCCGAAGGCTGGTCGCTGGCGGGCTCACACCTGATAACCGATTCGGAGATCTTCGGCTGGGAACGCCCACAGCCCCGCCAGCGTCCGCATCCGGGTGCCGAGACTCCCGAAGCAGCCTATGCAGATCTCAATTCGGGCGATTGGGTGGTGCATGTCGATTACGGGGTCGGGCGCTACATCGGTCTGGTGCGGCGCACGCTGGACGGTCTGGAGCGCGAATTCCTGTGCGTCGAATACAAGAACGGCGACCAGGTTTACGTCCCGATCCACCAGGCCGACCGGCTGACGCCGTTATATCGGTCCGGACGGCTCACCGCCCTCACCAGGCAGCCTGGGTACCCAGGAATGGCCGGAGACCAAGCGCAAGGTCCGGGAAGCCGTGCAGGAAGTTGCCAGCGATCTGCTGGACCTGTATGCCCGGCGGCAGGTTGCGCACGGCTTCGCTTTCAGCGTCGGATAATGCCTGGCAGATCTGAACTGGAATCGAGCTTCCCGTATGTGGAGACCGACGACCAGGTCAAAGCGCTGACCGCCATCAAGCACGACATGGAAACCGCCCGCCCGATGGACCGCCTGTTATGCGGCGATGTCGGCTATGGCAAGACCGAGGTGGCGTTGCGGGCAGCCTTCAAAGCGGTGATGGACGGCAAGCAGGTGGCGGTGCTGGTCCCGACCACGGTCCTGGCACAGCAGCATTACGATACCTTCCGCCAGCGGCTGTCCGCCTTCCCGGTGACGGTCGAGATGCTATCCCGCTTCCGCACACCGCGCGAGCAGAACGAGATCCTGTATGCGCTGTCACAGGGCGCGGTGGATATCGTGATCGGCACGCACCGGCTGATTTCAGCGGATGTGCAGTTCAAGGATCTGGGTCTGGTCATCATCGATGAGGAACAGCGCTTTGGGGTGACCCACAAGGAACATTTCAAAAAGCTGCGCACCGAAGTGGATGTGCTGACCCTGACCGCCACGCCCATCCCGCGCACGCTTTACATGGCCCTGACCGGTGTGCGCGACATTTCGAACCTGAACACGCCGCCCGAGGAACGCCTGCCGATCATCACCCACGTCGGACCGTACTCGCCGAAACTGGTGCGCCAGGCCATCCTGCGCGAACTGGAACGCGGCGGGCAGGTCTTCTTTGTCCACAACCGGGTGCAGACCATCCACGCCATGGAATGCACCTGGAAAAGTTAGTGCCCGAGGCGCGCATCGGCATTGCCCACGGACAGATGCCGGAGGTCGAGCTGGCGGATGTGATGCACCATTTCAACGCCGGTGATATCGACATCCTGTTGTGCACCACCATCATCGAATCGGGTCTGGATATCCCCAATGCCAATACACTGATCGTGGACCGGGCGGATACCTTCGGTCTGGCACAGCTTTACCAGTTGCGCGGGCGGGTCGGGTCGCGGCGCGGCGCGCGCCTATGCGTACTTCTTCCGTCACCGGAAAATTGCCCCGCACCCGAAGGACAGGAGCGGCTGGAGGTCATCGCCGAGAACACGCAGTTGGGCGCCGGCTATTCGATCGCCATGCGTGACCTGGAGATGCGCGGCGCAGGCGAACTGCTGGGTACGCGCCAGTCGGGGTTGATCGCTTCGGTGGGATTCCACCTCTATACCCGCCTGCTGGCTTCAGCGGTCAAGCAGATCCGCACCTCGTCCGGTTTTGAGACGGGACGGTCAGACCTGCAGCCTTCATCGCTTGAATCGGTCCAGCCGATGGGACTGCCGGTCAACGTCGACCTGCCGCTGGCGATCGGGATCCCCGCCGATTACATCCCCGATACCAGCCTCAGGCTGCGCCTGTACCGCCGCCTGGCGGACTTGAGCGACCAGGCTGCCCTGGACGCCCTGGCAGCCGAGTTCACCGACCGCTTCGGTCCGCTGCCCACCATGGTCACGAACCTGTTCTACCAGATGCAGGTAAAGATGCACGCTGAAAAAGCCGGGCTGGTCTCGGTCGGCATGGAGAGCGGTCAGATCGTGCTGCGCTACCCGCCCACACCCGAAGGTATGGAAGCAAAACGCCTGCCCGATCTGGGGGCAGGCATCCGCGGCGGGAAGAACGCCTACTGGTGCATGTTCGGCAAGGACCCTGACTGGCAGGTGCGCCTGCTGGAAACGCTTTCCCGGTTGTCAGGTCTTTAGGTACGCCACCCGCTTCACTCCCCCTCCACGTGTTTACCATCGCAAAAAGGTTTATTCTCCGATTTACCGCACCGGCACAGGGTCACCCGGTTACGGACCTCATATAATTTACCATCCGCAGCTTCGACCGGGATGCCGCCTCGCACCCAGATCGGTCCGTACACGTTCACGACCGGATCGATGATCAGTCCGATGGCTGGTTCGAACTCCGGCTCGATATCGTTGCCCGCCTTGTCCTTTAAGACCAGCCTGCCCGCCGGGCAATCGAACACTTCCTGCAGGGCAATTTTTTTGGCTTCCGGTTCGTCCGAGGCGCGTGTATTATCCCAGGCGCCGCCTGCCCGGTCGCAAAAGCGGGCATTCGCGCACAGCGGTACCACGTCGTACAGGTCCATGACTGCTCCGGTGGTCGGCGGTTCCGCCTGTTCCATGAAATGCTTGCGGCTGGCGGTCTCGCTGCCGTCGAATTCAACATCATTGTGCGTGCCGTCGCAGAACGGTTTATCCTTCGATTTTCCGCAGCGACAAAGTTCATATTCTTCCTGCAGCGGGTATTTCTTGCCCTCCCGGTAACCGGTCGATAAACAATCGTCATCCAGGATGAAGATCTGATCGGATAAGGGTATCCCGCCGGTCACCAGGTACGCTCCGTCCGGCTTGACCTTGATCTTCATCCTGTTGTTTTTCTTGTCCATATAAGACTCCCATCCAGAATCTTACCACCACCAGACCTAATCGCCAAACCGGCGGTAGAACCAGGTCTTGACCAGCTGGGTAAGGATGACATAGGCAACCAGCATGCCCAGCAGCAACAGCCAGTACAGCGGCGGCAGCGGGACGAATCCCAACCACGAGGCGATCGGCGAGTAAGGCAGGTATGCCCCAACCGCCACGATCAACACCGAGGTCAGCAGGAGAGCTTTGCTGGCGCGGCTTTGGATGAAGGGGATCTTGTTGGTGCGGATGACGTGGATGATCAGGGTCTGGGTAAAGAGTGATTCCACGAACCAGCCGGTATGGAACAGGTCGGCGTTGGTCCAGGCGCTGAAGACGTAGATCATGATAAAGAAGGTCAGGTAATCGAATATTGAACTGATCGGTCCGATGAAGAGGATGAACCGCCGCAGTTCGCCGATCGCCCATTTGCGCGGTTTGGTCAACCACTCCGGGTCAACCTCATCGGTCGGGATGGTGGTCTGCGAGAAATCATACAGCATGTTATTGGTCAGCACCTGGATGGGCAGCATGGGCAGGAACGGCAGGAAGATGCTGGCGCCCAGCATGCTGAACATGTTCCCAAAATTGGAAGAAGCCGCCATCTTGATATACTTGACGATGTTTCCGAACACGCGCCGACCTTCCATCACGCCTTCGTTCAACACCAGCAGGCTGTTCTCCAACAGGATGATATCGGATGACTCCTTGGCAATGTCCACTGCGCTGTCCACGGAAATACCCACGTCGGCAGCCTTGAGCGCCGGGGCGTCGTTGATCCCGTCTCCCATGAAACCGACCACGTGTCCATTGCTCTGCAGGGCGTGGATGATGCGCTCCTTGTGCGCCGGCGAGAGCTTGGCGAAGACGGTAACTGTCTCGGCTGCCGCTGCGATCTGTTTCTCGTCCATCAGTTCCAGGTCAGGACCGAGCAGGATCTGATCCACTGACAGCCCGACCTGCTTGCAGATACTGGCGGTGACGATATCGTTGTCGCCGGTCAGGATCTTTACCCCCACGCTGTTCTTGTTGAGCTCGTGGATCGCCTGCGAAGCTGTATCCTTGGGTGGGTCCAGGAAAGCCAGGTAGCCCAGCAGCGTCAAGTCGGATTCGTCCTTGATGGTGTAATGGGGTGTATCGTCCGTGCCGGGGAAGAAACGGAAAGCGACCCCAATGACCCGGAACCCTTCCGAATTGAGTTCCCTGACGCGATTCTTGCGGTGCTCATCGTGCTCGGCTGTCACTTCCAGTATTTCGCCGTTGATCTCGACGTGCGAGCTGAGCGCCATGATCTCCTCGACAGCGCCCTTGCAGATGAGGATGTGCTGGTTCTTATTGTTCTCCACTATGACCGACATGCGCTTGCGTTGGAAATCGAACGGTAATTCATCGATCTTGCGGTATTCCTCGTCGACCTGCAGCGAATCGTTCAGGTCGCCGTGCCCGAGGATGGCTTCATCCATCAAGTTCTTCAAGCCGGTCTGGTAATAACTGTTGATATAACCGTAATGCAGAACCCGTTCACTCGGATTTCCTTTAACGTCCAGGTGCTTTTCCAGGACGATCCTGCCCTGGGTAATGGTGCCGGTCTTGTCCGTGCAGAGAACGTCCATCGCACCAAAGTTCTGGATGGCATTCAGGCGCTTGACGATCACTTTCTTCCTGGACATCGAAATGGCACCTTTCGACAGGTTGACCGTTACGATCATCGGAAGCATTTCGGGCGTGAGACCGACCGCGACCGCCAGCGCGAACAGGAAGGCATCCAGCCAGTTATGCTTGCTCAGCCCGTTGAAAATGAATACCAGTGGGACCAGGATCGCAATGAAACTGATCATCAGCCAGGTGAACTGGTTGATGCCTTTATCAAAACTCGTCAGCACCCGCTGTCCGACGATGCTGTTTGCGAGCGATCCAAAATAGGTTCCTCCACCGGTCTGGATGACGACCGCCGTGCCGGTGCCGGACTCGATGTTGGAGCCCAGGAAGCAGATGTTCGGCATTTCGAGCGGATTCTGGTTGGGTTCTGTCAGCGCCAGCGGGGTCTTCTCCACCGGCATCGATTCGCCGGTCAGGGCAGCCTGGTTCAGGAACAGGTCCTTGGCGGTCAGGATGCGCACGTCAGCCGGGATCATGTCACCGGCGGAAAAAGTGACGATATCCCCCGGCACCAGGTCCAGCAAGGGAATCTCCTGGTGTTTTCCATCCCTTAAAACGCTGGTGGTGGTGCTGACCATCGCCTTGAGTTTTTCGGCAGCATTATCCGCCCGGCTTTCCTGCACGTAGCGCAGGACGATGCCAAGTACCACCATCAGGAATATCACGATCGTCGTGCGTAGATCGCTGGTGATATAAGAAATAATTCCCAGTGCAATCAGCAAAAGCACCAGCGGATTCTTGATGTTCTCCCACAGGCGGATCAACCAGGTGCGGCGTTTTTCCTTGGCGACTTCGTTCGGTCCGTACTGTTCGAGGCGCGCTTCCACCTCGCTTTGGACCAGCCCATTATGGCTGGTGTTCAACTGGCTGAGCACGGTTGCGATATCCGCCCGGGCGCTCTCGACCAGTTTCTCGGATATTTGAGCCCCACGCGGCCGGCCCGGCACGACCGGCTGGATGGGAAGCTGGATCGGAAGATTGATCTTTGGCAAAAAGCTCATGGTTCACCTCAGCAGGAAATAAATAACCCTCGTGTCGGTGGGAACGCGAGGGCAGGTATTCTTCACGGTCAAAGCCGGTCAGCAGTACCAAATTCCACGCAGTTCTTAACGTGCACGGGAGATGTTCAAATATTGTTTTTGATCCGGATCCAACGATAATATACTGTTCATATGGTTGATCCCGCGCAGTATATTCCCCTATTGTAACGGATGTCAAGGGAAATTCATAAATTTAGACAAATTATTGACGATAACCGAAATTCGCAGCGATCCGCTCAACTTCAGCATCGATCGCTGTTCAATATGCCTTTGTTGAAATGGAGCGACAGACCATCTTGACCGAGTAGAACTTATGTTCTATAATATCTCCGGCAAGGGACGGCTCTCGTCTCTTGCCGTTTCCATATCACAAGGAGCAAACGCATGGCTTACTATTGGGTAAAACTTCACCTCGATATCCTGGATGATTATCGCTTGCAGCAACTGCCCGCCCAATATTTAAACGCTATATCAGCTTTCTGCTGCTGGCGCGGCGAGCATAACCGGGAAGGATTGCTGGATACCGTCCCCAACCTCGCCTGGAGGTTGCGCACCACCGACGAGAACATCCTCAAGGCTCTACAATCCCTGGCTGAGGTTGACGTCATGACAGAAACGCCGGATGGCTGGCTGATGGTCGATTTCGTCAGCCGGCAGGCAGCCGCTACCATCTATGAACGCGTCCGTAAAGCGCGTAAGAAGAAGATTGCCTCCAAGGAGGATGTAACGAATACGTTGTTGGTGACGAAGATGATAATAGAGAAGGAGTGGAGCATGTAACGAATTGTTACACAATTGGTAACGAAGACGTGAGAAGGAGAAAGCAGTCGGTGGTGAGCTTCTCCTTCTCCCTCTACTTCTTCTTCTGTTATCTGATTCTTTTTCTGATTCTTCTTCTACTTGTACTTCTACTTCTATTTCTACTTCTATTTCTGATTTTGATTCTGATTCTATTTCTGATTCTATTCTTTCCCGCCCACGATCTGGATCTGCAGGTGTACCTTCAAGAAAAAAGGCTCGCTCCCGTGTCAAACACCCCTGATCACGGCTAATTTGACAAAATAATTAATCTACACGCAACAGGCAGATTCTTTTGGTTTTGGACCAATTAACCGAAACGGTAGGCATATAAAAAAGTTTGGAAAGCAGGATTTCTGCCCTCCAAACTCCTTGATAACCAACTATAGGGACAAAGTCCGGATCGAATTATCGATGCCGGCACGGTCTAATTCAAAACTGCACGGCGCTCTTTGATCAACCCGAGCACGCGCTCCCAACTGCCAGTGAACATGCTGCGGAACAGCTGCACCGGTCCGAAGTGCTCGAATTCCTCGACTTCCAGACCATCGTCCAGGTAGCCGCGCTTGAAGTCGGGCAGCTTCTCCATCAGCTCGTCGATCACCTTCTGCGGCACCGGGTTGAACAGGCGGTAAACCACCGGCGGGTCCTGCTCGATCAGCTTATCGGCGGTGCCTTCCCAGTTGATCGTGCAGCATACCTTGCCGCCCACCATCTCGGTGAAGTGATGCAGACCGCGCGCCCCGCCGGCGATGAAGGTGCCGGGTAGTTGCGCTCGCTCATCATGATCGTACACCTTGCGTGCCACTGCCAGACCTGCCTGCCAGAGCACATCCGGCGAGATGTCGATCATTGTTCTGTTTCGACGTACATTCTTCAAATAGTCGTCGTAGATGCCGGCGATGTGCGACATGTAGAACATCGGCTTTTGCCGGTGCGTTTGCTGACCTTCTCGTAGGTCTCGCACAAGACGCAGCGCACTGGCTGACGCCAAAGATCTCGGTGGCGTTCATCGGGATATTCTCGCCCACCAGGTGCTCCATTGCCGTTCAAACCCGAGCTGCGTGGTGGGGATCTTGCAGCAGATATTCGGCGAGACCTTGCGGTTCTCCAGCGCATCGCGGATGACCACATCCGGGTCGTCCTCGTTGATCGGGTCGCCCTGGATGCTGACGATAGCCCTGCTGCTCCGCCGCTCTTTTCGAACATCGGCATGAACTTGTCGGCGACCGGCTTGACCATCTTGCGCTGGAAGATTCGGCGGCTTCTCAGTCGTTGTCTGTCTCGCTGGATCGCCTCGTCCAGGACGCTGGCGGGCGATTCGGCTTCTTCGGCGGATGGTCGAGCATTTTCTGGGTGTAGGAAGGGTTGTTGGTGCAGCCGGAAGCGCCGTTGGCGATCGCCAGGTCGGCCTGCTTGCGAGTGGGATTGTTGATCCAGAACTCGGTCGGAGATTGCTTGGCAACTCGCAGGAAATAAGGTTCTTTACCATGTGAACTCCTTCGTTGGGTATGTTACTGCAGTCATGAGTTGGGATGTATGTTTCAGGTATCCCGCTTTTACAGGGCTGACAGTACTTCGGCTGCTCGTTCGACTGCCAGGCGCGGGCTGGAGAATCGGCACGACTGCTCTGCAGCGGGGATCGCATCGGCAACACGTGCCATCGAAGCCTGCGCCAGGACCACCACCTCGTTGCGGCTCATCAGCCTTCGAGCAGCGTCGCGCACGATGCGGTCGTGGGTTCCGATGTCGCCGGACATCAGGGCAGCGAAGGCGCCTTCGCCAGCACGGAATCGACCTGCACCTCTCTTTTGGCGCGGCGGCGCTTGCGCCTGCACCAGTTCGGTGGTCGGCTTGAGCGTGCTGGATGCGGTAGCTGCGATGCCCGATGCGCTCGCCCACTGCGATCGCCTGGTCTACCATCGGCTCATCGATCTTCGAGCACCGGGATGCTGACCAACGGGCGGCCGGCTTCGACGCAGGGCGAGATCGATGAGCAGGTGAACTGGACCACGGTTGCGCCGACGCGCTCGGCTGCAATGACATGGTCTGCCACCCGGCGGTAGATAAACGGCGAAAGTCCGCCCTGTGCCAGGGCCAGTCTTGAGCAGCATTTCGTCGGCGATGTGGAAGACTTCCACATCCGGCGGCAGGAACTCTTTTGAAAGCTGGTTGAATAGACGTAACTAAGGATGGTCACCGTGTGAAGATAGGCGAACTTTTTGGCATCATTCATTCTCCTTTGGCAATACCATTCCCAACACTCATCCCAGGGCCAATCCTGGCGTCTCGATCAGCTCAACCAGGTCGCCCAGGAAGCGTGCCGCCACGTGCGCCGTCCAGCACACGGTGGTCGACCGACAGGCTGAGCGTTCATCATCGGCGCCGGCGATCAATTGCCCGTTCTCGACCAGGGCTCGCTCTTTCATGCGACCGACCGCCAGGATAGCTGCCTGCGGCGGGTTCAGCACCGCATCGAAGACATCGATCTTGAACATGCCCAGGTTGCTGATGGTGAAACCCCAGCTCCTAACTCGTGACGAGAGCATTGCCCCAGGCGCGCGCTTTCGACCAGCTCGGTGCGCTGCCGGGCGATCTCGGTCAGCCCCAGCCGGTCGGCATTGCGGATGACCGGCACCAGCAACCCATGCTCGGGTATCAACGGCAATGCCAGATGTTCGCCGTCGTTCAATCAGGCGCATCCCCTGCGATGACCATTGCGACAGCAGCTGCGGGTGGCGCTGGCAGGGTCCGGCGAGCAGAACTTGACCAGCAGGTCGGTAACGGTCAGATGGACGCCCTGACCGGTCTTCCAGCGTGGCAGCAACTGGTCGCGCAGGGCCACCAATGCGCGGCAATCGACTTCGGTAACGTGCAGGTAGAAATGCGGGGCGCTGGCTGAAGCTCGTCCACCATGCGTTTGCCCATGACGCTGCTCGATCGTCGTAAATGGGCGGCATGGTTGGCAGGTTCGGCAGTCGGAGGGTTTGCTGGCGCCTGGCTCTCTGCCAGCTTGCTTCCACATCTTTGCGCGTGATGCGCCCGCCTGGTCCGCTGCCCTGCATGTTCAGGACAGGCTTCAGACCCGAGCACCGGCGGCTTTCGCTGTGCAGCCAAAGGTGTCAGCTTGGTGCGGGCTGGCTGTCTGCCGCCAGCCGTCTCACATTCCAGGCGACCACCCGCCGTCCGGGACCGCTGCCGGTCACCTGGCGCAGGTCCACCGACTGTTGCCGCGCGATCTGCGGCTGCCGGGCTGGCCTTGACCGCAGCTCAGTCCCTGGACGGGCAATGTTTGCCCGGCAGGTTCGGTTTTCGTTGGCAGGACAGCGGGGTTGGCGACCTTCTGTGGACCGGCTGCCGGCGCGGTTCCGACCGGCAGCGCTTCGCCCTCCGCCAGCAGGATCCGATCACCGTCCCGACCGGTACGGTCTCACCCGACCTTGGCCAGCGATCTGGCCCAGGACGCCACTGCCGGCGCCTCGATCTCCACGGTGGCCTTATCGGTCTCGATCTCGACCAGCGGCTCGCCGGCCGGCACCGGTTCGCCCTACGGCTTCAGCCAGGCGACCACGGTGCCTTCTTCCATCGTCAGCCCCATGCGGGGCATGACGATCTCGGTTGGCCATCATGCGCCTCTCCTGCCCTCCAGAACCCGGTGGACTGCGGCGATGATCTTGTCCTCGTCTGGGATGGTGGCGATTCTCCAGCGCCGGGGTGAACGGGATCGGTACATCCATCGCGCCCAGCCGCTCGATCGGGCGCATCCAGGTAATCGAACGCGCCATAGGCGATCGTTGCTGCCAGCTCTGCGGTTGCGCCAAAGTGCTTGTAACCTTCATCGACGATCACCGCCCCGCCGGTCTTCGCCACGGATTCGATCAGGGTCGCTTCGTCCAGCGGGGTCAGCGTGCGCGGGTCGACCACCTCGGCGCTCGATGCCCTCGGCTGCCAGCTTCTCGGCGGCTGCCAGTGCGGGGTGGATCATGCGGGAGATCGCGATCAGGGTGACATCTTTGCCCGCGCGTTTGATATCCGCCTGCCCGAAGGGGATGCAGTATTCCTCTTCCGGCACCGGACCTTTGACCTTGGCATACATGACCTTGTCTTCGAAGAAGATCACCGGGTTTGGCTCGCGCAGGGCGGTCTTGAGCAGACCCTTGGCGTCGTACGGTGTGGACGGCACGACCACCTTCAGACCCGGCACGTGAGCAAACCAGGCGTGCCAGCTCTGCGAGTGCTGACGCGCCCGACGAGCGTCCCCCGCCCATCGTGGCGCGGATGGTAATGCGGCACCTGGATTTGACCGCCGGTCATGTAGCGCATCTTGGCTGCCTGGTTGACGATCTGGTCCATGACCAGCGTGATGAAATCGCCGAACATGATCTCCGGGACCGGGTGAAAACCGGTCATGGCGGCGCCAACCGCCAGGCCGACAAAGCCTTCTTCGCTGAGCGGGGTATCGATCACACGCTCGGCGCCGTATTTCTGGAACAATCCTTCGGTGGTGCGGAATACGCCGCCCCAGGCGCCCACATCCTCGCCCAGGATGAAGATCCGCTCATCGCGCGCCAGTTCTTCGTCCAGGGCTTCACGAATCGCTTGGGCAAAAGTCAGTTCACGCGTAGACATGTTCGGTTACCTCACTGACATCCGGGAACGGGGCCTCGCTGGGCGGCTGTCCACCGCGCCTCGATCGGTTTTTCGACCTGTCATCGCGGATGATCTCTAATTGATCCGGGGCGATCACACCTTTGTTCGAGCAGGATCTTTTCGAAAGCGGAGATGGCAGTCCTTGGCGTGCCATTCAGCCATCTCTTCTTTGCGTGCGGTAGCCGTGCCCGGCTCGCCGACATGGTGCCCGCCGTAACGGATGGTGTGACAGACCAGCGTGGACGGTCCTTCGCCTGCCCGGGCGCGTTCGACAGCTCGCGTGGGCAGCCTGGATAGACCGCCACCACATCGTTGCCATCCACCTCGAGCAGCTTCCATGCCCATCGCCCGGGCACGCGCTGCCAAGCCCTTCGCCGGCGACCAGCTTTTTCCAGTTGGTGAATTCGGTGTACTGGTTGTTCTCACAGACATAGATCAAGGGCAGGTTCCAGAGCACGGCGATGTTGGCGGTTTCATACCAGATGCCCTGGTTGATGGCGCCGTCGCCGAAGAAGGCCACACTCACCTGACCTTTGCCCTCCCGCTTGACCGTAAAAGCGCTGCCGGCGGCGATCCCCAACCCGCCGCCGACGATGCCGTTGGCGCCCAGGATGCCCAGGCAGACATCCGCGATGTGCATCTCGCCGCCTTTGCCGCGGCAATAACCGGTCACCTTGCCCATCACTTCTGCCATCATCGGGTCCACCTGCCCGCCCTTGGCGATGATGTGCCCGTGGCCGCGGTGGGTGCTGGTGATGGTGTCATCCGGGCGCAGCGCCGCGCACACACCCACCGGGGTGGCTTCCTGCCCGTCCGACAGGTGCGCCAGACCGGGCATCCAGCCCTTGCGGTAGACTCTCGAAGATGGTCTCTTCGAAGAACCGGATGGTCATCATCTTCCGGTACAGCTCACGCAGGTCTTGTCCGCGGCCAGCGGGAGCTTTGCTGCGATCTGGGTTCATAGTTGCAACATGCTATTGAGACAATCTCGACTCTTCCTTCAGGCTTCAGGCCCACGGCCAGGTGCCGGACGAATTTGGCGGCGCGCTCCACGCCGTTCGACCCTGGTAGGAGGCCTCTTCCATGCAGATCCATCCATCCCAATCCTGGGCTTTCAAGCAATCGAAGATCGGATGAATGGGGTCACCCCGTGCCGAGCAGCACGTGTTGCAACTGCCCGGCGGCAAATGTATCGGAGGCGTGCACGCTGACCACCCGGTCGATGAAATGACCGAAGAAGGCAACTGGGTTGCGGGCGAAAGCCGCCGCATTGCCGGTATCGAAATTGACACCCAGCAGCGAAGCAGGGACGCCGGACAGATCTCAAGGAATATTTTCGGGGGTTGGGAGAAATCCGTATACTCCCATACACCGGGCTTGGCATGGTTTTCGTAGGCCAGCTGGACGCCCAGCTTCCCGGTCCTCTCCGCCAGGCGGGTCAGGCCTTCGACTGCCCACTTCATGCCGTCTTTCACACTCGTGGTAGGGTGCGCCTGCCCGGCAGTTACACGGATCAAGCGGGCGCCCAGGGCTGCCGCCAGGTGTACCGCCTCGACTTCCTGCTCCAGTTCCTCCAGCCGCCGGTCAGACGTCCGGATAGGTGAAATCAGGATAGGTGGTGACCATCGTCACGCGCATGCCGGCGGAACTCGATCTGCTTGCGAACGGCTCTGCCGCGCCCAGGGTCCGTTCAGGTACGAAAGGATGCTCAGGTCGATGGCGTCCAGACCCAGCTCGGCTCCCATGCCGCGCCCATTCTCCGATGCTCATTTTTCCGGAGGTGATCTCGGAAAAAAAGGAAACCGGCAGGCAGCTCAGTTTCATTGCAAGGCTCTCATCAGGCTGCGCATGTGTTCGAGGGTCTGCTGCCGGCCGTGTCGGGGTCGGGCATGGGCAGCAGCTCGGCGGAAAGCCAACCCTGGTAACCGATCTCGTCTGAGGGTGCGCACGATCGCGGGGAAATCGATCAGCCCTTGCCCCGGCGGCAGGCGGTTATTGTCGCCCAGGTGGACATGGAACAGTTTCCCGGCCGCCATGGCTTGCCGGTATGGGCTCGGTCCAGGAGGATTCTTCGATATTCACATGGAAGGTATCGAGCAGGAGACCTACAGCCGGATGGTTCAGCTTCTTGAGAAAATCCAATCGTCTCTGCGACGGTATTGAGCAGATCGCCTTCGTAGCGGTTGAATGGCTCGAGGGCCAGACAACTCCACACGCCCCGGCGTGGTCACCGGCCCGGCGCAGACACCTGCATCAACTCGGCAGCGAACGTCCGGATCACCCACCGAGCGGCCACGGAAACTTCCGATGGTCACGACCGGCGCGCCCCGACACGGCAGCCAGGTCGATCAGCTCGTCCAGGCGCTGGCGCGCCGTGGCGGCGACCTGTGGATCGGCATTCAGCAGGGTCAGTTTGGCGGCAAACGCCATACCGCCGCTGGCTATTGCCGCAACCTGCAACCGGTTCGTTTTGATCAGCGCCTTGAGCGCGTCCAGGTCGAGGCTGGCGGGCAGGGTGGTGATCAACTCAACGCCGTCGGCACCCATGCGGGCAGCCTTAGCAATTTTCTCATCCAGGGTGCCGGATAGCAGTGCCACCGGCACCGGCAGCGGGACTTCAGCGGTCTGAATGGTTAAGGCGAGTTTCATCGAGGGCGGATCACTTTACGCCAAGGTCGGTTTCGACCTCGCTCAGGGAGTCGTCCAGTATATGCCAGGATCATATCGATCTCGCTGGCGGAGATCACCAGCGGAGGTGCCATCAGCACCATGTCACCCGCGACGCCCTCGATCGAGCCGGTGCATGGATAGGTTACCAGTCCGCGTTTGAGGGCTGCCTTTTCCAATAACGCCGAGGCACGTTTCTTCGGGTCGAAGGGTTCCTTGGTCTCGCGTGATTTGACCAGCTCGAAACCGACCATCAGACCCTTGCCGCGCACGTCGCCCAGGCTGGGATGCTTCTCCATCATTCCGGTCAGACCGGCGCGGAATTGCTGCCCGCTGGCTGCGAATTCTGGACCAGTTTGTGCTCCAGGATGTAGTGGATGACCACCTGTGCCGCGGCACATGAAACGGCGTTGGCGTTCAGGGTATGACCGGCTTTGAAGGCGGAGTGTTTCTTTTCCAGCACGGACCAGATCTCGTCCTTCGCGATGATGGCGGATAGCGGGGTGTACCCGGCGGTCATTCCCTTGGCAGTGGCAATGATGTCGGGCGTGACGCCCCATTGGTCGATGCACCACAGCGAACCGGTGCGACCCCAGCCGGTCATGACCTCGTCGTCGATGAACAGGACATCATAACGGGTGCAGATATCGCGGATGATCTGGAAGTAGCCATCCGGTGCCGGTGCGCATGCCAGGGCCGCGCCGACGACCGGTTCGGCAATGAAAGCCGCCACGTTCTCAGGGTTTTGCTGGCGGATGGTGGTTTCAAGCGAGCGGGCGCAGAGCAGGTTGCAGGCTGGGTAGGTTTTTTCGAATGGGCAGCGATAGCAGAACGCCGGCGGGATGTGCGGCGAGTCAATATACATGGGCTGGAACAGGCTGCGGCGGGAGGTGATACCGGAAAAGCCAGCCACCGAGATGGTGTTGCCGTGGAATGCCTGCCAGCGCGAGATGATCTGATACTTGGAGGGCTTGCCGCTTTCGACCCAGTACTGGCGTGCCAGCCGGACGGCATCGTCGGTGGCATCCGTGCCGGTGCAGGTGACCCACACCCGGCTGTGGTCCTTCAATCCGCCGGGGGCCAGGCTGACGACCAGGTCGGACAGGTCGAGGAACGGCTGGTTGGTGAAGGCGTGAGCCGGATAGAAGGAAAACTTCTTCGCCTGCTCTGCCATCGCCTGGGATACTTCCTGGATGCCATGCCCGATGGTCGTCACGACGGATGACCCACCGGAACCGTCGATGAAGCGATTACCGTCCCGGTCGTACAGGTAGATGCCATCGGCGCGTTCAATCACCGGGAAGGGTCGATCCCAGTCACGATGAACGGCGTGCACGTTCGGTTTGGTCATTGTAAACTCCTGCCATTGGAAAAGGAAGAAATTTTATGAGAACGTTTACATGTCATACGATACCATAAAAATAATGTTGCGTCAATACGGTTCTGTTTTTGGTCAATTAATCCATTTAAGCCGGGAATTTTCCCGCTCACCTTCCCGGATAAAGATCGGTCCCGGGGATAAATATGAACTCGCTGTCTAAAACTGCCAAAATCGCCGGAGGCAAAGTCTGCCGGCTGCCAATAAAGTGTGAAATCAATCATTCGGGACCAGCTCTACAGGTAAAAACGCCTCTAAATAAATATAGACCTGGGCTGGTTTGTATATCATGGTTCTTCGGACGGTGTTGAGTAGCCAGATAATTCTTCCAACCTGGATCCAGTGATCAGGATGGTGCAGATATTATTGATGGAAAGAATAAAGTTGACTTTTTTCTTTCGGCGCTGTATAATAATTTCAGCGTTATGAAAACGTTTACACACTTCCGTGAGGAAAAGCCTGAAGTTTAACGAAATAACCCCAAATTAGATTTAAGCTTATCATAACGTGAAAACCACCCTCAGCTCCCTCCGAAATAATTCCCGCACCAACAATAATAATCTACCGGTAGCCTGTCAGTTTCGACATCGCATAGGAACCAGCGAAAAAGCTCGGCGAGATCGGCACGAATAGTAGCTCGGACCCAATCGAACAGGTATTTGAGTGGTTGTCATTAAACGAACCACAGATGATTTCAAAAGGATAGAAATACATGGCTGTCCATGAGAATTCCTTCGACCGCTTTTTGACCGCCGTTCACCGCCAGGAACCGGACCGGGTCCCGTTCGGTGAACTGGGCATCGATCCTGAAGTGAAGCAGGCTTTCATGGGACGACCGGTTCTCACGCTCAAGGATGACGTGAATTTTTATATCAGTGCTGGCTATGATTATGTCCTGGTCGATACGGATCTATACGCGACGCCGCAGATCCAGGGCCGCATCAGCAAGCCGCATTCCGATACCGCCCATGCCTATGACCAGGGTCGCAAGGAGCGCAATTGGGTTGATTTAAAGGCAAAAGCCATCCAGACCCGGGAGGATGTAGAGAAATTCTCCTGGCCCACTGCCGAGGATGTCGATTATTCCGTCTACACCAAAATAAAACCCCTGCTGCCGGCGAAAATGAAGCTGCTCGTCACCTTCGGACATATTTATACGATGGCGATGCAGCTAATGGGATTTGAATCTTTCTGTTTGAATTTGGTGGAAGAACCTGAGTTGGTGAAAAACATCATGGATCGCTTGGGCAACGAATCGATGCGCTTGCTGGAGAAGGTATTGACGTATGATGAGGTCGGCGCAGTCTGCATCCAGGACGATATTGCCTACACCAGCGGGTTGATGGTGTCGCCGCGCGAGTCTTCGCAAGATCTTCTTCCCCTGGCTGGCACGTGCCGCCGAGATCAGTCACGCCCACAACCGCCCGTTGATCTTTCACTCGGATGGCAAAGTAGACGAGGTGCCTTCCGGATATCATCGCGGCCGGGGTCGATGCCCTCCATCCGATCGAACCAAAATGTATGAACATCACGGAAGTCAAGAAAACCTACGGCGATCGGATCGCCTTGATCGGAAATGTGGACCTGGGTTATATCTTGACACGTGGCACCCCACAGGAAGTCCGCGATGAAGTGCGATCTTTGATCATGCGCCTGGGTCCCGGCGGCGGCTACTTGATGAGCTCCGCCAACTCCATCACGAACTATGTGCCGCTGGAGAACTACAAGGCACTGCTGGAAGCCACCTTCGAATATGGTCGCTATCCGATTTCGTCTTAAAAAGTGGAGAGGTATTCATGGTAAAACCCGTTGAATTGACCGGTCTTCTTAAACCCCGCGTGGGCGTGGTTGTTACCACCTGGACCCATGAAGACGGCGCCGACTATGCCAGGCACCTGGTGGATCTGTTCCCCACCACTGCTCCGCTTAAGAACATTGACCTGGTGGTAAGCCCGGTCCTGTTGGAATTTGAAAAGGACATACCAGACATCGCCCGCTTCTTTTCAGATAAAAACATCGACGCGCTGATCCTGATCCCGGGTAATTTCACGCTGGACCAGGTCATGCCGCTGCTGGCACAGCAGATCGGACTGCCAACCGTTTTATGGGGCATGACCAGCCGCGAAGCCTGGGGCGCCTTTGTCGGTCTGCAGCAGACACTCTATCCGTTCAAAGAATTGGGTCTGGAATATATCTTCGTCGTCGGCGATCTCGGGGATGCCCGCATCTGGCAACAGGGTGCTGAGCTTTACGCGCGCGGCGGCATTGAAGAAACGGCTGAAAGGTCTTCGCATCGGACTGATGGGCTGGCGGGCGGAAGGCATGTCCGATGTCACCTTCGACGAGCTTTCCCTGCGCGAGACATTTGGGGTGCAGGTCGTCAATGTTGGACTGACACGCTATACGCGCGTAGTCGAATCGATCCCCATCGCGGCAGATCGCCGAGACGTGGCAAACGATCCGTCCGGGTTTCGATACCTCCGCCCTCCAGCAGGAGGTGGTCGATTACGGGGTGCGTTCCTATTTGGCGATGAAGAAAATCGCCGTCGAAGATAACCTGCAGGCTGCCACGGTGGAGTGTTTTCGCGACCACATCGGCGGTCCCTGCCTGGGCTGCAGTCTATTCAACGACGAGGGCATCGCGGCCTCCTGCGAAAGCGACGTTCCCGGGGCGCTCATCATGGCAGCCGGTCAGATCCTGACCGGGCAACCCACTTTCCATGTCGACATCATCACGGCTGACCTTACTGAAAACAGCGCCATCATGCTGCACTGCGGAAACATGCCAACCCACCTGGCGGATGGTAAGGTCCCTCTGAAACTTATTCCCATCCCTGAACACGTCGGACCCGGCGCGTATGGACCGACCGTCCAGGCGACCATGCGACCCGGACCAGTTACTGCCGCCAACCTGGTTGGCAGGCACGGCTCGCTGCGCGTATGTGTCCTGGAAGGTGAAGTGGTACCGTATGAATTGGAGTTTCCGGGCTCAGCCGCGAAGGTAGTCTTCCCATTCCCGCTGGACGAAGCGCTGGAAGAATTAGGCGAAGCCGGATATGGTCATCACTTTGCCTTGATCCAGGGGCATGTCGGTCAGCACCTGGCAGAGTGGTGCCGCTTGTCGAAAATTCAATTTACCCAGGTCAAACCAGCCTGAGCGATATTTGAAGAATAATAGAAATAAAATAGGAGAAGAATATGGAAGCAATATTACAGACGATCCAAGATAAAGTCATCGAAGGGGAAACGGCGGATGTCGTGGTCGAAGTGAAAGCAGCCTTGCAGGCGGGTTTGAGTGCTGAACGTATCCTAAATGAAAGCCTGATCGCGGCGATGAACGAGGTCGGGCGGCGCTTCGAAGCCGGTGATTACTATATTCCTGAAATGCTTATTTCAGCCCGCACCATGCAGGCGGCACTCGCAATCCTTAAACCGGCCCTTGCCCAGAGCGGCACGCATGCCACCGGCAAGGTCGTGATCGGTACCGTGGTGGGCGATCTGCACGAAATCGGAAAAAACCTGGTCGCAACCATGCTCGAAGGTGCCGGATTTGAAGTACACGATCTTGGTACTGACGTCCCTCCGGAGAACTTTGTCGCGGCGGTCAAAGAATACCAGGCGGATATCCTGGGGATCTCCGCATCATTAACCACAACCATGAACGCGATGCGGAGAACGATCGAAGCCCTGGATAAGGCCGGGATCCGCAAGAGCGTCAAGGTCATGGTCGGCGGCGCACCGGTGACTGAAGCCTTCTCCCGGGAAATTGGTGCGGATGGCTACTCCCCCGATGCGAGTTCGGGCGGTTGCCCTTGCCAGGACCATGATGAAACCGTAAGCGGTTTTTTCGATCCGTTGGGTTAAAATGGCGCGTGGCAAAAAAGATGGCATATCGCGGGACGACGGGAACAGTTCATCCTGGAAATAAGTCGTCAGGAGCAGGAGCCGCATCATGAATTCCGCTGAACGTATTTTTACCGCCCTGCGCGGCGAGACTCCCGACCGGGTGCCCATCCTGGAGTGGTTCGTCCATCCCAGGGTCTGCCAGGCGTTGGTACCGGGCGCCAGTTGGTCCGATTTTGTCGAAACGATCGGGTTGGACGCCATCAGCGCATTGTTCTTATATGAAGGTACTTTTAAAGAAGAATCGATCGGTCCGAAGCAACTGATCAATGAATGGGGTGTGACCCTGGGCGTCACGGACGAACACAAGGCGCCAATCGATGGCCCGATCAAAACCTTGCAGGATGCGAAACGATACGTCGCTCCCGACCCCCAGGCGCCCGGTCGTTTTGGAAATTTGCCAGCATACGTCGAGCGTTTCAAAGGGAAAAAAGCCGTCATCTGGTGCCAGCGCGCCGAGTTCATGTGGGCCGCAGACTTGATGCGCATCGACAACCTGCTGATGAGTTTCCTGGAAAACAAACCGCTGGCGCACGAGGTGCTCGAGATCACCGCGGAATTTGCGGTCGCGCTGGCGCGCCGGGCCGTAAAAGCTGGCGCGGATATCATCATGCTGGGCGACGATTACGCCTACAACTCCGGTCCAATGATGTCCCCCAAGGTATTCAAAGAATTCATCCAGCCCAGGCTGGCAAGGGTCGTCCGGGCGGTGAAAGAAGAGGGCGCGTTCTGCATTAAACACAGCGACGGCAACCTGTGGCCGATCCTGGATATGATCGTCGAAACTGGCGTGGATGCGATCAACCCTCTCGAGCCTGTCGCCGGCATGGATATCGCCGAAGTGAAAAAGAAATATGGTGAAAGGGTCTGCCTGGTCGGCAATATCGATTGCGGCAACCTGCTTTCCAACGGCAGCCGCGAGGATGTGATCCGGACCGTAAAAGAAACGCTGCTGCAGGCAGCTCCGGGAGGCGGCTACATCATGTCATCCAGCAATACCATTCATTCATCGGTCAATCCTGAAAACTACCGGGCAATGATCGATGCGAACCACGAATTCGGTAAATATCCCCTGCAGATCAATAGCCAGTCTTGAAAATGATCTCAGTTACTCAATGCCAGATTGCAGATGATTGTTCCTGGAAAACCAGATGACTATTATTCTTCGTTCAGCAAGATAGGGCAGGATGACAAATGGATAAAAAATTTTCTGGAGCAGCAACGATCGGACAATTTCGCGTACTGACACAGGAGCAGTTGCAGGCGATCCACAATGCAAGTCTGGAAGTGCTTCGGACCACCGGCTACCATGCTCCGGTCGCCGAAGCCAGGAAGCTGGTCGCGGAGGGTGGCGGGAAAGTCGATGGAGAGCGAGTCTTTATTACTCCTGAGATGGTTGACCGGGCATTAAAAACCACCCACCTGGTGCAGATGTTCGACCGGGCCGGCAAGCCCACCCGCCTGCTGTCCTATGGCGAGGTCAGCTTTGGCACCATCGCCGATACATTTTTTGTTCAAGACCCCTATACCAGGCAGATCCGAAAGTTCGTCAAGGACGACCAGCGCTGGCTGACCGCCGTCATCGATTCGTTATCCGGCATCGACTATGTCCAGTGCGTGGGTCAAGCCTACGATGTGCCGGATGCATTGCAGACCCAGGTGGCGGTCGCCCAGACCGTGAAGCAGACCCACAAGCCGCTCCTGATCTACCCGTACGACCGCAAAGGCCTGCTGGATGCCCTGGATGTGATCTATATCGCCAGCGGAGGTGAAGAGAACTTCCGCCAGAAGCCGTCGCTGATGTGCGCCTCGGTACCGGCTGCCCCGCTTTCTGGAACAGAATACAACCTGGAATTGCTGCTGACCTGTGCGGACCGCCAGGTACCACTATTAAGTTATTGCTGCCCGGCAATGGGCGGTAACAGTCCGACCGATATCGTCGCCACGATGGTTCTGGCAAATGCCGATTGGCTGGCAAGCCTTGTCATGCATCAATTGAAACGTCCTGGGGCACCCTTCTGCACGGCTGGTTTTACCATCCAGTTGATGGACATGCATTCATCTTTGTGGTCCTACTGCGCACCGGAAACCCAGACCGCTTATTCTGCCATCACCGAACTGGCTCACTGGTACGGACTGCCAGCCTTCGGATTGGAACTGACCTGCGATGTTCCCAATTTGAACGCACAGGCCGGCGTTGAAATGATGTCGCAATGCCAGCGGGCATTCCTGAGCGGGGTCGAGATGGTGCATAATGCCGGTATCTACGGTGCCGGGAAGATCTGTGGAGCGGAAGGGGTGATCCTTGCCAACGAGATCATCGCCTATACCCGCAATGCGATGAAACCGGTCAAGGTAACGAATGATGGACTGGCGGATGCCATTCACATGATCGGTGAGGCAGGACCGCTGGGTGAATATATCGCCAATGACCATACACTGCTGAATTATCGTAATTTCTGGTATCCCTCCCTCTTCAATCGGGATATGTTCGACCCCTTGAGCGCCAAACCAGGGATCGACCTGATCCAAAAGCTGAACGCGCGCGCCAAGAAACTGATCGAGAATCATCAATCAGTTCTATCGGAAGATATCTATGCGAAGATCGATGCCCTGGAAGCTGGTTGGTACGAACGACAGAAGGTATCCTGACCAAAAGGTTTTTCTGCATGGTATGTGAGTAAATGCAAAATCTCATCAGCGCCTGGAAAGGAGCAATACGGGATGAATAAAACGAGTTCCGAACGTGTGATGGCTTTTTGTATGATGGAACATCTATCAGCGCTATTATTATCGAACCCGAACAGTCTGACCTGGCTCACCGGTTATGCCCCACCGATCGAGACCGGTCAAAGTCCTTTCGAGGGCGGCCCTGCACTGGCATGGTACCTTGGCGGTGAGCTGACCTTGCTAGCCTCGGATATGGAAGCCGGGGCGGCGCGGGCGCAGGCTGAGGATGTGATCGACTATGTTTCATATACCATCGAGGCACCCCTGGCCGGTTTTAGCAACCAGGCTGCCGCGCTGGCAGGCATCCTGGGTAAAGCCCAAAACCTAAGCGGCAAGGTCGGCGTGGAATTCGATTACCTGCCTGCCACCCTGTTGGCGGTTGTCAAGGAAAAGCTGCCTGCGGTGGAGATTGTGCCAATGGGTGCTAAATTCGAAGCCCTGCGTGCGATTAAATCCCATGAGGAAATCGAACGTCTGCGTGCCACCCTCCGGCTTTGCGACCTGGCCCAGGCAGAGACGAAGAAGCTCGCTAAACCAGGTAAAACCGAATTGGATGTGTGGGTCGGGGTCAAAGCGCGGCTGGAGCTTGAAGCAGGCACCCGCGTTCCGGTCCTGGCTGACCTGGTTGCCGGAAAACGCACAGCCGAGATTGGCGGTCTGCCCGCCGCGAATATCATCAAGGACGGTGACCCGGTTCTATCCGATATCGTCCCCAGGCTGAACGGTTACTGGGGCGACAATTGCGGTACCCATTTCGCGGGCAAGCCTTCGGCGGAGATGTCAAAGATCCATGCTGCGGTACTGGAAACCCTGCGCCTGGCGATCCGAAGTATCAAACCGGGGCTGAAGGCCTGTGACCTGGATGCCCTGATGCGTTCATCCATCCGCGACCACGGCTACCCGGTTTACCCGCATCATTCAGGGCACGGCATTGGCACCAGTTATCATGAACAGCCGCGGCATCGTTCCGTATAACACCCTTAAATTGGAAGCGGGTATGGTGATCGCTCTCGAGCCGGGCGTTTATATTCCCGATGTGGGCGGCGTCCGCCTGGAGGATGTTGTCCTGGTCACCGAAACCGGCTGCGAACTGCTCACCAGGCACCTCGAAAAGAATTAAGCTGACCATATTCGCTTTCATCATTATCGAATTACAAAGGAGAATACAATGACCGACCGAAAAAAAGTGATCGTGACCGGCGCTTCCTCCGGGATCGGGGAAGCCACTGCGCTCCGTTTTGCAAATGAAGGCTGGGATGTGTGCGTGACAGCCCGCCGCGAAAAAGAGCTGAAAGACCTGGTGGCGAAATTTCCAAAAGGCGAACATTATATCTGCCCCGGTGATTACAGCAGCATCGACACCGCCAATGCGATCGATAAGTTCGTGCGCGAAAAATGGGGTCGGGTGGATTGCCTTGCAAATGTCGCCGGTATATTCTTCGAAGTGCATTCCATCGACACACCATATGAAGAATGGCGCAAGCAATTTGATATGATGGTGAACGGGGCTGTGTTTATGACCCGCATGGTCGTGCCATGGATGAAAGACGGCGGTCGGATCATTCACTGCACATCCATTCACGGCGAGCGAGCCTATATCGGCGCCAGCAGTTACAGTATGGCGAAGGCAGCCATCAACCAGTACTGCCGCGCCCTGGCATGCGAATTGGGAGGGAAGAACATCCTGGTGAACGCCATCGCTCCGGGCTTCGTCCGAACGCCGATGAGCGTGGTCAACGGCGTCAACGAGCTGGATACCGAATGGTTCAAGACCCATTACGTCGTAGGCAACCATCTCGCCTTGCGCCGGGCGGGCATGCCTGAAGAATTGGCGGGTGTGTTCTATTTCCTCGCCGGGCCGGATTCCAGCTACATTACCGGTCAGGTGATCACGGTCGACGGCGGCTTGATCATTAACTTTTAGTCATTGTGAAAACTGGGCGCTCGTTGAGAGCGCCACTGTCAGGGAGATATGCTCAAAACCGGTGTTGTCCACGGTCATTCAGCCATCTGGCTTGAGAATGAATATCTGCCGCGTCGGCGTGTTGCCGCACAAAGGCGCGGATATCTTTGAGTTAACCTGGCTGCCGGCCGGGGTCCAACTACTCATGCAAACGCCTGCGGGTCTCAAGCCGCCTGGAAAAAACCTGCCGGCTGAATTCCTGGAGAATTATGAAGGCGGTTGGCAGGAACTTTTTCCAAACCACGGTGATGGATGCAAATATCACGGTCAGATCCTACCCATGCACGGCGAGACCGCGCTGCTGCCCTGGCAGTACCAGGTTTTGAAAGACGATACGCAAGGGACAACCGTCCACATGGAAGTAACCTGCCGGAAGACACCTTTCAAGCTCGAACGCAACATGCACCTGGGAAAGGGTGAAGCGCGCCTGGAGATCGAGGGTCGGGTCACCAACCAATCCGATCAGCCAGCCGATTTCGTCTGGGGTCACCACCTGACCCTGGGAGAGGATTTTTTGCAGGGCGACAGCCGCCTGGAGGTCCCTGCCAGCATCATCCAGACGCCCGACCAGCTCTATGAAACAAAAACAGCCCGCCTGGCACCCGGACAAAAGAGTCCCTGGCCTGAGGCTGTTGGACGGAACGGGGAAAAGATCGACGCTGCCATCATTCCGGGGCGGCAGACCCACAGTCATGATGATGCCTTCCTGACCGGTCTTGAGTGTGGTCATTTTAGTTTGACCAGCCGGCGCCGGGGTTTGTGCTTTTCCCTCGATTGGGATGGCCAGCTTTTTCCGTGGATCGCATTCTGGCAGCCGTTCGGAGGAGCGGATCTGCCGCCGCTCACCGGCATTTACGGGGTCGGCATCGAACCCTGGGTGTCCCAGTATCCGCTCGACCAGGCTGTGGTAAAGGGTGAAGCCAGAAAGCTTGCAGGCGGGCAATCACTTGCGACGAAATTGGTCGCATCGATCACAGAAATATAGCCGGTCATGAACCGGCTCTTTTTATTAATGCAGCGGTCATCTTATCCAGTTCCGCTTCCTGTGCGGGACTGAGCGGATGGGGATGGTGCTCAGCCAGGATCTTCCTGGCTTTTTCATTCGCCCGCTGGCGAATATCCTTGCCCCCGCTTGAGGATTGCCATTTTTCCCATTCCAGGCGGTTTAACAATTCCGGTTGCCATTGTTCCCGTCGATAATTGCGCATGGTATAGGGCTGGTTTAAACATTGCCCGCCTGGACCGGCTTTCCGGATCTGGTCGAGGGCGATCGTATCAGGGTTGACCGGTATGCCTTCCGCCAGGCGAAAGATCGCCTGGAAGATCTCATCATCGATCAGCGCCTGTTCATAACTGGAACTGAGCAATTGGTTCATCATTCCGTATGCCAGGCAAAAGAAATTGACCCCCGCCAATGTCATGGGCAGCGCCTGCAGGGTGCGTTCGAAACCCGCCTGACCATCCGGAAGGCATGCATCCAGACCACCGCCGCCGTGGAATGGCAAATGGTAATAATGCGCCATTTGCGCCGTGGCACAATGCAACTGGACCATTTCCGGTGAAGCAGATACATAAGTCCCGGCGCTGCATATTAAACCCCCCCGACGCGACCGAGAAGATGCACGGCAGCCCCGGCTTGATGAGCTGCGCGAGCACCAGGCTTGCCAGCACGTTGGCACTGTGTTCGACCAGCGCACCTGCCACCGTGATCGGTGCGGTTGCACCCATCATGTTGGTGGCTTCCAGCCAGAGAGGCGATCCCGTTGAGTGCACATTCCATGATCTCCTGGACACGCTCAGCCGGGTGGACCAGCGGAGAGACCAGGCACACCACCATGCTAAAGCATGGATGTTCCATCACCGCCCGGGTCTGCCCTGGACGACTGCCGCCATCTCCACCTGGTCGCGAACGCTGCTGCCCTCCCAACCCTTGCGAGTAATAATGCCGTGTGCTGTTTTTTCAAGATGGTGGAAAGCAGTAAACGATCAAAGCCCGCCTGGGGCACATCCTGCGGAACGACCATGGCATGCATGATGTCGGTCGTCTGCAGTGCATCGATCAGGCGGGTAAAATCCGATAGATCCTGCAAAGTCGCCCGCCGGTGATTCCCATCCAGGTCAAGTACATTGAGGGCAGATGAACCAGCAATTGTAAAAACATCTTGTAAAGTAACGTGGATTTCGTCTTTGGGTGATGTACCGTGAAGGCTGAAGGAGGCAGGGGTTGTCTTAGAGCCTGCCAAGTCCAACACCTTTTCGGGGATCTGGACGATCTGTTTCTCAAAGTCCACCTTGCAACCTGCCGCTGCGTACAATTCCAGTGCGGGCTGCCACTCGACCCGCACACCCGGGTCCCACAATACCTCGAGTATCGCCTTGTGCAGGTCCTCTATTTGAGGTTGAGAAAGAAATTGCAGGGGTGAGGCAATCTTTGGGCGCATGATGGTACCTCAGCAATGGTAACAAGAATTGTTATCCCATTCTATCCGATAATATATGGCGGATGATAAATCCCTGCTGTTAGGAAAAGTTGAAAAGTGGACACTTTAAACCTGAAAAGTGGACAGTGGAAAAGGAAACCACAATTAAAGTTAAAAGTGGACAGGTGGTTTTCAAGAGGGATGGTCAGCTGAATGAACCATCTTGGCCTGGAACCAGATGCGGATTTCAAGAGCATTTTTAGGAAGACTCCGGAATCAGGTGGAGGTCGACATCTTGATGAAGGGGGGCATGGGGGATCTTGATCTCGGTGTTGAAGAGCGAGATCCGACCGTAGCCATCGACGATACGGGACATGTGTAAGCAAAAGATATCTTTAGTAGAAGGTATAAGGTTTGGGTAAGGCGAAGGGGCGAAAGAAACTGTTGCCATTCTGGCGTGCCTTTTCGTAGCGCAGACTGGGGATCTCGCCGGTGGTGGAGTGGACCTGGTGGTTGTTGTATCGGTCCAGCTCGTAGCGCAGGACGCTGCGGACATCTTCCAGGTCGGACAGCTTCTCGAGAGCACAGGTGCGGACGATGCGATCCTGGAGCCAGCGGTAAGGGCGTTCGACCTTGCCCTTGGCCTGCGGGGAGAGGGCATAGGTGACATTCACCTTGAGCAGGCGCATCACCTGCCGCCACTGCGGGTCGATGTCATCGGTCTGGTGGGTGTGCTTTCGCCAGGTGGTGTCACGTTTGGACGAAGCGGAAGACGCGCAAATTGTCGACATAGTAGCTCAGAGGCAGTCCATAGGCCTGTCATGACGGCCTGAGCAGCCTGAATATGGGCCCAGGAGGTCTCCTGGGGCACAAAATCAGCGTACAGCAGCTTGCGGCTGTAATCATCGATCGAGGTGATCAGGGTCCATTTCTCTTTCGCAGAGGGCGACCAAAGATGTGTGGAAGCATCGTGCTGGATCAAGGCTCCAATGGCCGTTGTGACCACTTCCCGGTCATGGATCTTGCCTTTGCGCTTGGGATGGTAGGCGTCCTGTTCCTTGGCCCGCTTGATGATCGTTGGCAGGGAGACCTCGATTCCTTTGCGCTTCAAGCGGTCCCGCAGCGCCGAGTAGTTGTAGCTGGAGATCGGCAATTCCGGATCCTCCACCAATTCCTTCTCCCGCTTCAGTTCCTTCCGGATCGTCTGTTCTGCCTCCACCGCCAGCTTCCCCGGCGTATGACGTTGATAGCTCACCGAAAACCCCGCCGGGTCCTGACGATAGGTTTTCAGAAGAACAAAGAATTGACTCTTGCCTATTCCCAAAGTTTCCTCAACTTCCGCCCGGGTTAAGTGGCCTTCGCAATAGTTCCTGAAGATCAACCGGATCTGTTCGTCTGTCAGCCGCCGATGAAGTTGTTCCATGAAGACACCTCCTTTTTGGCCGAAACTCTACCACAGACTGTCCGGTTTTCAACTTTAAACCCTTATTTTTACCCTTTTCCAGGTGTCCACTTTTCAACTTTCAACTGTCCAGTTTTCAAGTTTAAGTAACAATGATAAATCCCTGCTTGACAAGCCCATTAATTAATGCTACCATCGTCTGTAAACGTTCTCACAATTTTACAATATATTATGATTTTCACCCGAGATTTGAGCCCAACCAGCGTTCACAGATTGAGGATGCCCTGATTCGTATCCGGTAACCTCCGGATGCGTGGGTGCCCTATTCCTAATATAATTGAGATCATACCTTGCCGGAACGAACAGGAGGTGCTTTGGGAAGAGATCCAGTTTGGCAAATCAAATTTCCATCGTAATAAGATAGCTTCATATTTTCCCGTTGGATCGAGGAGAATCAAATGAAAAACAGTGTTAAGGCAATTTCTATCCTGGTCTTCTTTGCAGTATTGCTGACCAGTTGCACCCCGGCTCCTGCTGCAACACAGGCTCCCGCGGCTGCAACCCAAGCGCCGGCGAGTGCAGCACCCGTCCACCTGGTGATCTGGTGGTGGGGCGAGCAGGAAGCCCCCGGTGCCCAGAAGTGGATGGATGATACGGTTGCAAAGTACCAAGAACTCCATCCGAATGTGACCATCGAGACTGTACTCCAGTCAACCGATTCGCTTATCCCGGCCTTCCAATCCGCCATCGCCGCCAAGGCCGGTCCGGATATCCAGTACTTCTGGGGCGGGACCTATACCCTGGAACCAGCCTGGCAGGGAGCATTGGTCCCGATCGATGACCTGATCCCGGCCGATGAACTGTCACACTACATCAACAATTTCGAGCGCCAGTCTGGCGGCAAACAGTACGGCATCGGCTGGTACCTATCCGGCCTTCCCCTTTTCTACAATCCCAAGTTGTTCACCCAGGCAGGACTCGATCCCGCCAATCCCCCCCAAACCTGGGATGACTTGATCGCCGCCTGCGGTAAACTGAAAGCCATTAACGTAGTACCGATTTCCGGTGGCTTGAAGGATGCCTGGTTCGGCGGCTGGCTGTTCGCAGATCTCGCCAAGCAGGGCGTTGACAGCTCGGCAGATTACGTCCAGGCTGTGGTTGGGAATGCCAAACTTACCGATCCCAAGTATTCTGGCTGGTGGGATGCCCTCGCGCAGTTGAGGGATGCCGGCTGCTGGAATACCGATATCAGCTCGATCGATTACCAGCAAGGTCAGGATATGTTCACACAGGGCAAGGCAGCCATGACCTTCGGTAACGATACATTCACCGCAGGGATCGCCAAGACCTTGGGCTGGGACTCGATGGATGTGATGATCGTCCCCAAATTTGGTGATGGAAAATTGGCCGATACTTATGCCGTTACTGCCCAGGGTATGGGCATCACCTCCTGGTCCAAGTATCCGCACGAGGCTGCTGATTTCCTGGTGTTCATGCATTCCACCGAGCGACTGAATGCCTGGTGGGCTGACACGGGTGTGCTCCCGGCCGATGACCGCCTGGATCCGAATTCGATCACCCAACCGCTGATGAAGAAGATCTATGGCTGGGACTCGACCAAGGCCGGCCCCGAAATGGAGAACTTCATCCCTTACGTGCTGGATAGCGAAGCCAATATGGCTGGTGCCCAGTTGCTCTTTACCGGTGATAAGACCCCGGCTGAACTCGCCCAGTTATCCGAAGACACCCTCACAAAGTGGCGCGCCCAGAACCCGGATGCCCTCGCCAATTTTGTGAATTGGTCGAAGTAAAGTAACTATATTTATACTCTACAAGGGTGGATTGATTGCGGCTATAAACCGCAATCAATCCACCCGAGGCCGACAGACGATGCGTTCCAGGAAAATTGAACCCTTTCTGTTCCTTGCTCCGGCATTGATCGTGCTCTTGTTCGTTTTTGCTATTCCCACTTTCCAGTTGTTTGTGCTCAGTTTTCAGCGGAAATCCCAGGGTCAAATGGTGTTTGCCGGTCTGACAAACTACAAGCTCATCTTCCTGGATGATGTATTTATTCAAGCCATCCAGCATAACGGTACGCTGTTGATCTGTGTGCCGATCATGGTGATCGCCGCCCTGATATTGGCGATCTTTTTGTTTGAACGGATCAAAGGCTGGCAGTTCTACCGTACGACCCTTTTTCTTCCTTATCTGCTCCCGATCTCCGTGGTGGGACTTGTCTTCTCCTACCTGTTCCAATTCAGCGGTGTATTGAACACCATCCTGAACGCGATTGGATTGAAATTTCTCGCCCTGGACTGGCTGGGCAGTACCAAGCTGGTCCTACCCACCCTGATGTTCGTGATCATCTGGAAGGAAATGGGCTTCGGGGTCGTCCTGTTCCTGGCGCGTCTGATGTCGGTTGATGAAGAGCTTTACGATGCTGCCAAGATCGACGGGGCAAACTGGTGGCAGCTGCATCTAAATATCACCCTCCCGCAACTCTCCACGGTCATCGAGTTCTTCTCGGTGATCTCGGTGGTAACCATGCTTTCCTGGGTGTTCAATTACGTTTACGTCATGACCGGTGGCGGACCTGGACACGCCTCCACGGTTACGGAACTATACATTTACCTGATGGCCTTCCAAAATAACAACATGAACATAGCAGCCGCAGTATCCATCCTCCTGCTGCTGGTAACCGGCATTTTTATCTTCCTTGAACTTTACCTACGCGACCGCTCCGGGGTCGGGGAGGCGCTGGGATGAAACACCATATTCCCCTGCGCACCTTCCTCGGAGGATTACTCCGGCAGTTGATCGTGATCATCGCCACCTTGGTGGTGCTTTTCCCGATCTACTTCATGATCGTTTCCGCCTTCAAGAGCCAGGTTGAGTACCCCGGAAATCTATGGGGGTTGCCGCATTCATTGTTCCTGGAAAACTTTAGTTTAGCCCTGGCTGGCGGTCAATTCTACCGGCGGATCACCAACAGCGTCATTTTAGCGGTAGGCTCGGTCGTAGTCTCCTCCCTGATCGCCTGCCTGGCAGCCTATCCGTTCGCCCGCATGCATTTCCGCGGCAAGCGTTTCCTATTCAACCTGATCCTGTCGCTCATGGTCATCCCCCCGGTGGTCATGATCGTCCCGCTGTTTGTCATGATGGTGCCATTGAACCTGGTCAACACTTACCAGGGTGTCATCCTGATCTATAGCGGGTTGCTGCTTCCGTTTTCAATCTACTTGATGACCAACTTCTTCCAAACCATTCCACATGAGATCATCGAAGCAGCCCGCATGGACGGTTGTTCAACACTGGGTGTTTTCTGGCGGATATTAATGCCGCTCTCCGCGCCTGCCCTGGTTACGCTGGTGGTCGTCAATGCCTTGTGGGTGTGGAACGAGCTGCTGATCGCCCTCGTTTTCCTGCAGAAGGATGAACTCAAGACCCTGATGGTTGGTATCTCGGCGTTGCGCTCACGTAATTATGTCAACATCCCGGCGACCATGGCAGGTCTTGTGATCGCCACCATCCCGATCGTCGTGGTTTATATGTTCGGTCAGCGCTATTTCATCCGTGGCATGACCTCAGGTGCGGTTAAATAAGTACGAACGAAACTGCCATGCAGCAAAACAATATGTCGATGCGTGAACGGGCCCTGATGGTGCTGGGGGGACAGATCCCTGAGCGCCTGCCATTCATTACGCGCCTCGAGACCTGGCATAAAGCCCACTTACGCGACAACACCCTCCCGGATAAATTCCGCGGCATGTCCCTGGATGAAATCCACAAGGCAGTCGGTGTGGGTCGCTTAAAATTCTCAGTTCCTTTTAAATTCCGATTGACAGGTGTGCAAATTAACACCACTATAAATGATGGCCCATTCAGCCATCTCATTGATCCGGTCGTCGAAAACTTTCCCGGTTTATGGGACCTGGTTCCCACCGATAAAGCCGGGACAACCCACACCGATATCATCACCCCGGTTGGCAAACTATCGCTTACGCATACGCTCCTGGAAGACGGGGTTTTCAACGGCACCGATCCGTATATGAAAGAACACCTGATCAAAAACCGGGCTGACCTGCAGGTGGTGGAGTACATCCTCGAACATACAGAAATTGTCCCGAATTTTACAACGATCAAATCTGATGAAGCGCTCGTCGGCGGGCATGGTCTGGTGGTTCCCCTTATCCAGCGCATCCCCTTTCAACAGGTTTTACTGGAATACCTCGGTGAAATGGAGCTGTTCTATATGCTCCATGATGACCTGGACCTGGTCCACTACCTTTTAAATTTGCTCGATCAGCAGATGCTGGCAGCCATCGAACTCATTGCCGACCTGGACGTTCCTTACGTCGAATTTCCTGATAACCTGCACGGCTTGATGACCAACCCTAGGCTGTTCAAGAAATACTGCCTGCCGTCCTACCAGAAATACACCGACCTGCTTCACCAGCAGGGCAAGAAGGTCGGCAGTCATACCGATGGTGATCTCCGATCACTCATCAGCCTGTTATCCGAATCCGGTCTGGATGTCTGCGAGTCCTTCTCGCCTGCCCCGCTCACCACTGCCACCTTCGCGGACGTCAACAAGGACTGGCGCGGGAAACCCCTGGTTTGGGGTGCGATCCCGACCCCGATCCTGGAAGAAAATACAACTGAGCCGGATTTTCAGTCATATATCGACAGTCTTTTTAGCAATATTGACCAGCCCCTGATATTGGGTCTGGTGGACCTGTTCCTGCGCCACAATTCCATTGAACGCGTCGAATCCATTACTCGCAGGGTGGAAAACCTGGATCTGCCCGAGTGGATCCATACCAACAAAGGAAGGCTGATATGACCAGCTCCGCACGAAGACGCACCGGCGTTCGTGATGTTGCCTCCGCCGCCCGGACATCCGTAGCTACTGTCTCACGGGTTTTGAACAACACGGGCTATTTTGCAGAAGAGACACGGGTCCGGGTTTTAAAGGCAGCGGAAGAATTGCATTATCAACCCAGCTTGCGCGCCAAAGGATTGCGCCAGAAACGCAGTTACACCATCGGCTTGCTGATACCCAACCTATTGAATGCATACTACACCGCCCTGGCGGATGCAATCAGCCAGTTATTGACGAAAGCGGGTTACCAGTTGCTGCTCTCATCCACACACGATGACCCGGTACTCGAGCAGACCACCCTGCGCCAGATGATCGGTCATGATGTGGATGGCATGCTGTGGGTTCCGACCACCGGCGACCGGAAAACCCTGGATATCCTGATCAGCCAGAACATTCCATGTGTCTCCATAGTCAGGCGCGTGGATGGTGATCGACAGGATACGATCGTTTTCGAAGACCTGGCAGGCTCTTATGCAGCCGTGCAATACCTGATCCAGCTTGGACATGAACGGATCGGGTTTATTGGCGGCGATATTACCTACAATAGTAACAATGACCGCTGGTTGGGTTACCGCAAGGCAATGCGGGATGCCGGACTCAAGGTTGACGAGGCCCTGGTCAAGATTGGTTATGTGCGGGACGCCTGGGGCACTATCGCAACCGACGAACTGCTGCGCATGAAGAATCCGCCGACTGCAATTTTCGCCGCCTCCAATGCCATTATTCCGGGCGTCATGAAAATGCTTCGCCAGCATGATGTTTCCGTCCCGAAGGAGATGTCCCTGATCTGCTTCGATGACCTGGATTGGTTTACTTTCTCGAACCCGTCGATCTCCGCCATCTCGATCAGCCATGAACGGATTGCCGAGTCTGCGGTTGCCCTGCTGCTTCAGCGCATTGAGAACCAGGACGAGATCAAACGCCCGCCGGCGTTGATGAAAATTGGGTTTGAACTCGTCCTCCGCAACTCAGCGGTCGGACCCAGAAAAACCGACCCTCACTGGAATTAACCGGTTTGGTCATGCAGCCGGTAATTATTTATTCTTTTTACCAAGGAGTAATACAAAAATGAAGACTGGTGCACGGGGCGGATCTTTAACCGTTATATCCGACGAACAAGTGGAACGCATCTACAAGGCCTCCCTCGATCTCTTGATGGAGCCCGGTATTTACTCGGAATCCGATCTCTTCCTCGACATATTTAAAAAAGGTGGAGCCAAGGTCGACCTGACCGAACGCACGATTCGCCTGCCCCGCGACCTGGTCGAATGGGCGATCAAGTCGGCACCCAAGTCCTTCACCCTGTATGGGCGCAATGACCCTGCCATGGACCTGCAGGTTGAACTGGGGAATACCTTTTTTGGCATGGGCGGCACTTCCGAGCCAACCTTCTGGGATTACTCCCTGAGCAAGCCCCGCCAGCCAACCAAGCAGGATATGATCAACAATACCCGGCTGGGTCATACCTTGCCGGATATCGATTTCGTCCAGACACTTTGCATGTCCGGCGATCAGCCGATGGACGTGGTTTTTTTCCACGACTTCGACGCCATTTTCCGCAACACCACCAAACCGACGGTCCTTAACATCCTGGAGCGGCCTTTCACCCAGCATTTATTGGAGATGGCTGCCGCCGCATCCGGTGGCGAGGATATGCTTCTACAGAAACCCAGCATGTTGGGGATCGCAACCCCGATCAGCCCGCTCAAGATACCGATCATGAACGAAGGTATCATCGATGCCGTGAAAGCCGGGGTACCGATCCTGTACTCACCCGGTCCATTGATGGGTGCCACCGGTCCCGCCACGGTTGCGGGTTTGGTCGTGCTGGCGAACGCGGAAGTCCTTTTCGGCGTCACGCTCGTACAACTGCTCAAGCAGGGTGCACCAGTAGTATTAAAGCCCGACACCGATGTTTTCGATATGAAAACCACCCAGGTTACTTACGGTAGCCCCGAGCAGAACCTCGGTAAGATCGCAATGGTCCAGCTGGCCAAACGTTACCGCATCCCGATCTACGGTCTGGGTGGTGGTGTTGAAGGAAAGATACCGGATGCCGAAGCCGCCGCCGAGGCAATGCAGAGCATGCTGCTGGATGGATTGGCCGGCATGACCCTCTGCCAGAGTCTCGGTTCGATGGCGTTCGGCTTGTATGGGTCGCAGGAGATGCTCGTCATCTGTGATGAAATGGTGCGCATTGTCAAGCGCATCTTAAAGGGTTTCGAAGTAAATGATGAGACTCTGGCTCTTGATGTGATCCGGTCCAGCGGCTATGGCGGCAGCTACCTTGCCAAGGATCACACCCGCCGGAATTACCGCAAGGAGATGTACTTCCCATCGCTCTTCCAGCGCCAAACCATCGATGAATGGTTGCGCGCGGGTGGTAAAAATATCTACCAGGTGGCGCACGAAAAGGTGGCAGCCATCCTGGAAAAAGCCAAGCCTGTGGATCTGCCGGCTGGCGTCGATGCCGCCCTGGAAAGCGCTCTGAAGCATGCCGTGGGTGCCAAATAGATCGAATATAGTAACCCGGTCGGTCGGAGATAAAATATGCAGCTGTCCCTTGATACAAGGGACAGCTGCTTCGGTAACGTATGGGGGTGTTTTCGGTTATGGGATCGGGTGGGATGGTTCGGTCCGATAATACCCCTGAAAATCATGCCGGCTTCCGTGTGAATCGTTCTATAATAATATTGATATTTCTGATTGGAGTTCATGATGGCTGACCTGATTTCCCTTATCTGTCCTTCCTGCGGCGGCAAATTACAAGTTGCCAGAAATGCAACCTCGCTGATCTGCGATCATTGCGGTAATGAGCATCTCGTGAAACATGAAGCCGGTGCGATCACCCTGGAGGCATATGCCCGCTGCCCGCAGTGCGGTCGAAACGATAAATGCGAAAAGGTGACATCTGTCATCAACAGCCAGTCCCACGATATTTCCGGGACGGAACAGAAGAATGAAGTTGTGCTCGATATGCAAGGACTGCAGAGGGTCGTTAGTAGGAACGTCCCATTCACGCGTAAACAGGTTTCCGTGCTCGGACAACGCCTGGCTCCGCCGGTTGAACCGCAATTCGGACCCGGTTTGAATGCACAGGGTTTTTCCCCGACTGGCGGCGCTTCACCGACTGGTGGTATCCTATTGATCGTGGCAGGTGTGATCTCCCTCGCCGTCGCCGCCTGTGCTGGTCTGACCGCCCTGACCGGATTATTCAATTTATCAAGCAGCCAATCCTCTGATTTTATTATCACAGGTTTGGCAATCACATGTGGATTACTCTTCCTGCTCTTTCTGGGTGCAGCAGGCATCGGCCTGGGGATCTACCTGATTACCCGCTCCGCCAAGACCAAACGGAGTCAGTTGGATGGGTACAATCAAATGGTGAAGGCGGAGATGGATGACCGGGAAAGAATTAAAAATATATGGAAGAACGCCATCAAGCGTTGGAATCAACTTTATTATTGTGCACGCGATGATTGTGTTTTCATCCCGGGTGAGAATTCTTCGGCGCCCCTCTCTGGCATGCAGGAGTATCTTTCCAAATGAATAAACTTTTATCTCGCTCAATTACCCCGATCATATGGTTGTCCTTACTAGTGGGATGCAACCTGCCGTCAGGAAATGCTCCCACCCTGATCGCACCCACCGCTGAAACTGGGATCGTAGCCACAACCGTCGCATCCACTCTCCAGGCATTGACCCAATCCGCTCTACCCAGCCCGACGCAGGCAGCCAGTCAGACACCGCTCGCGACCAGTACGGTGCCCACCCCCACCATGACCCTGACCGCGTCCATCACCCTCCTGCCTTCGATGACCACCACCAGTTCAAAAACACCTCTGCCATCGAGTACTCCCGTCCCAGACCCGGGGACGATCGCCGGGAATATCAGCGGTTATCCATATGGGTCGCTTCCCAGCCTGGCAATCGTTGCGTACAGCCAGAACAAGCCGGGCACGATTTCCTATATCATTACCGCCCCGGGAACGACCTACTTTTCGATGACCACCCAATATTTACTCCCGGGTGATTGGCAAGTGGTCGCTTACGACCATGCCGGCAATTCAGGCGGATGCCCCGGGCTGGTAACGGTGATTTCCAACCAAACCGTTACCTGCTCGCTTAACGACTGGGCCAGTGCTTTCCGGGCGAAGGATTCGAGAGTCCCGAATCCGTGAACGGTTGACTCGAACAACCGGCCGCGATTATCCGGAAACCATTCAGCGCCGGGAGTCATGATCTCCTGTTATCGTGTATATTACCAATAATCGGAATGATATCTAATAAAAGGTAGAAAATATGAGTGATAGAAAATTGTATCTTGCCTTGGTAATGCTCTCGTTGACAAGCATCTTTTGTACTTTGCAAGCTACTCCCCCAGTGCCAAGCGCGGATGTTCAATCCGCTGTGAGTGCCACTCTGACCGCCCTGGCAGTTCCTGCCTCTGTCTCGCCAACTACGGTTTCTCCCACTTCCGTTCCCAGCCTCTCCACGACACCCATGTCGTCCTTCCCACAGATGGGTACCATCTCGGGCAGTCTGAATTATCCATCCGATTTCATCCCGGCTCAGCGAGTGGTCGCGTTCGAGCTGACACTTAACCAGGTGAATTATACGGATACCGTCGCGGGTCAGAACAGTTATGCGATCGACGTCCCGGTCGGCACGTACCATGTGGTTGCGTACGCTTTGTCTGCACCCGGGGTTCCAATGGGTTTATCCGCCGGTTACACGCAAGCCGTTCCTTGTGGATTATCCGTTAGCTGCACCGATCACAGCCTGATCACCGTCACGGTTACGGCGGGTACCACCAACGTCAATATCAACCCCGAGGATTGGTACGCCCCAGCGGGTGCGTTTCCCGCCATGCCAACTCCGTAGTTGGTATATCAGACCAGAAAAGCCCGCGGTGACCGTCATCCTCGGGCTTTTTTTTATTTTCCAGCCATGGTCGTTTTGACTGCTTTGGGGTAAAATATAGAACGTAAGTTCTTTAATCCATCCTCCGCATCTCATCCACCGATCGATATGGACTTCAAACTTAACGCCCCCTTCAAACCCACCGGCGACCAACCCGAGGCCATCCGTCAGCTCGTGGACGGCATCCGTCGCGGCTTGCAGCACCAGGTGCTGCTCGGCGCGACCGGTACCGGTAAGACATACACCATCGCCTCGGTTATCCAGCAGCTCCAGAAACCGGCTTTGATCATGGCTCACAATAAAACGCTGGCAGCCCAGCTTTATGCCGAGTTCCGTGAGTTCTTTGCTGAGAACGCCGTATCCTATTTTGTTTCCTACTACGATTACTACCAGCCGGAAGCATATGTTCCGCGGCACGATCTGTACATCGAAAAGGAGACCGAGATCAACGAGGAGATCGAACGCCTGCGCCTGGCGGCTACCACTGCCCTCATGTCGCGCCGGGATGTGATCATCGTCGCATCGGTTTCCTGCATCTACGGTCTCGGTAATCCTGTCGAATACGGCAAGGGGGTGGTCAACCTGCGGGTCGGTGAGATCTCCCGGCGCAATGCCCTTATCCGCCAGCTGGTGGACAGCCAGTACCAGCGTAACGATATGGAGTTGGCGCCCGGCAACTTCCGGGTGCGCGGGGATACGCTGGAAGTTTTCCCTGCCTACGAAGCCAAGATGGGCTACCGGGTCACTTTTTTTGGCGATGAAGTCGAGCACATCACGCAGGTCAATCCGCTCACTGGCGAGATCGTTGCTGAACCGGACCAGGTGGATATTTACCCGGCGAAACATTACCTGGCGAGTGAAGACCGCCTCAAGGAATCGATCGGCAATATCGAAAAGGAATTGGAAGAGCGGATCGGTTTCTATAAGTCAACGGGCAAATTGTTGGAAGCCCAGCGCATTGAACAGCGTACGCAGTACGACCTGGAAATGCTGCGTGAGGTCGGTACCTGCGCCGGGATCGAGAACTATTCGCGCCAGCTTGACATGCGCGCCCCCGGTACTCATCCCTGGACGTTAATGGACTTCCTCCCCAGTGATTATTTGCTGGTTATCGACGAATCGCACATGACCATCCCGCAGGTGCGGGGTATGTATAACGGCGATCGCTCCCGCAAGGAAACGCTGGTGGAATACGGTTTCCGCCTGCCCTCTGCGCTGGATAACCGCCCGCTCAAATTCGATGAATTCGAACAGGTCATGGGGTCGACCATCTACACTTCCGCCACTCCCGGTCCATACGAGATGAAGCGCGCCGACCAGGTGGTGGAACAGATCATCCGTCCCACCGGTCTGGTGGACCCGGAGGTGGAGGTTCGTCCGACCAAGGGGCAGGTCGACGACCTGGTAAAAGAGATCCGTTCGCGGGTTGAGAACGGCGAGCGCGTGCTGGTCACCACTCTGACGAAACGGATGGCAGAGGACCTGGCAAAATACCTGGAGGAACTCGGCATCAAGGTCCATTACCTGCACTCGGAAGTTGTCACCCTGGAGCGCATCGGGATCCTGCGCGACCTGCGGCTGGGTGTATTTGACGTGGTGGTTGGGATCAACCTGCTCAGGGAGGGTCTCGACCTGCCGGAAGTATCCCTGGTGGCAATTCTCGATGCAGACAAGGAAGGTTTCCTGCGCTCGGATACGGCTCTCATCCAGACCACCGGACGGGCTGCCCGTCACATCAACGGGCGGGTGATCATGTATGCCGACCGTATGACCGATTCCATGAAGCGTGCCATTGATGAAACCAGCCGCCGGCGCGCCAAGCAGGTCAAATTCAACCAGGATCACGGTATTGTGCCGGTCAGCATCCACAAGTCCATCCGTGACCTGACCGACCAGTTCTCTGCCCGCGGGGTCGCTGAGACACGCGGCGAATACAAGACCGGCAAGCACAAAGATTTGACCACCCGCAGCGAAATGCAAAGGGTCATCGCTGAATTGGATAAACAAATGAAGGAAGCCGCCAAAAATCTCGAATTCGAACGCGCGGCTGCCCTGCGCGACGAAATGTACGAGTTAAAATCCGTACTGGCGGATGACGAAGGTCTCAAACCCTGGGAAAGGATAAAACTGCTCACAGGAGATGAGTAGGTTGTCTGGTTGAAATTTAGAAATAACCCCGGCAGGCCTGCCGGGGTTTTCGTTGTGTGAAATTCATTTTCATTTTACTTCCAGCCGTACTCGCCTCTCAAGGGTACAAAAGCCACCTGCAAGCCGTCTTCGACCTCCAACTTTCCACCCGATCGATTCCAGATCTCCAGGTGCTGGGAGCCGCGCGTGCCCACCGGGACGACCATCCGCCCGCCCTCTCCAAGCTGGACGAGCAGGGGCGGCGGAGCTGCCGGACCGGCTGCTGCCACCAGGATACCTGCGTACGGCGCAGCTGCCGGCCACCCCAGGGTACCATCGCTCGCATGAACAAAAACGTTAGAATAGCCCAATTCCGCAAGAGTTTGCGCTGCGCGCACGGCTAGCTCCGGGATCACCTCGACCGTGTGCACTTCGGCTGCCAGTTGAGCAAGGACGGCTGCCTGGTAGCCTGAACCGGTGCCGACCTCGAGTACACACTTATTACCGGTAAGCTGCAGGCATTCCGTCATCAGGGCAACGATATACGGCTGGGAAATGGTCTGCCCCTGTCCGATCGGCAGCGGTCCGTCAGCATACGCCCAGGCGAGATCGCCGGCAGGAACGAACAGATGGCGGGGCACCGTACTCATGACTTCCAAAATACGGGCATCTCTGAATTCCGCGCGCGGCGATCTGATCGGTGACCATTCGCTTGCGTTCTACTGCAAAATCATCCTCAATCATTCGATCAACTGCCTCGCAATTTGTCGGTCCACTTTTCCCATTGGGTATTTATCCAGGTCAGGCAGCCTGACCCAGGCTAATTCTGCTGCAATAAGCGGACGGGGTTCGCCTTTCAACAGTACACATTTAAATGCGTGCAGGCTGATGCTGAAATGGGTGTAGGCATGCTGGTACTCTCCGCATGCCTTTCCGACCCGTATTTTCGATCCGGTTTCTTCCATGATCTCACGTTCCAGGCAGGCTTGCAGGGTCTCACCCCGCTCGACTTTCCCACCTGGAAACTCCCACATCCCACCCAGGAGACCATTCGCAGGTCTTTTTGCCAGCAGGACCGTGTCATTTCGTCTCAGAATTGCCGCAGTAACGGTGTAATGCGGCACGTTTTGTTTTGGTTTCAAGACTGGGCGCAGGTGCTGGGTGCCTTCTGCCTGTGCCACGCACAATTTGATCAATGGACAATTTCCGCAGGCAGGGTTGCGCGGCAGGCAAATACTCGCGCCCAGGTCCATTAAAGCCTGGTTGTAGTCGCCCGCGCGACCCTGAGGTAAATTCTTTTGCGCCAACTCCCACAGGATGGTCCGCCCGGCAGGAGTATCGGCAGGCGTCTCAACGTTGAAAACGCGCGCGAATACCCTGCGCAGGTTTGCATCCAGCGTGGCTTCATCCAACCCAAATGCCATGGAGGCGATCGCGCCGGCAGTATACCGTCCGATCCCGGGTAATTTTTTCAAGTTGGCTACGTCGGATGGGATCCTGCCATCGAATTCTTCCATTATGATCCTGGCGCATTTGTAGAGGTTCCGCGCCCGGCTGTAATAACCCAGCCCTTCCCATTCCAACAGGACTTCCTGCTCTGTGGCGCCAGCCAGCCGGGCAACAGAAGGGAAACGCTTCATCCAACGCTCAAAGTAGGGGATGACCGTATCAACCCGCGTTTGCTGAAGCATGATCTCAGAGACCCAGACCGCGTATGGATCGGGGTGATCACGCCAGGGCAGTTTGCGCGCATGCCCGGCGTACCATTTAAGGAGTTCTGCTTGAAAGTTTGGTCATAAAAAAAGAGAAGAACGCATTTATTTTACTGCGTTCTTCTGGCGTTCTTCATAGTAAGAGTAGTGTCACGGGAGAATTAAAATTGAAATCCGTTGCGGGCCGGGATGATCTTGTATGAAAAATTTTGCACCAGTCCAAAGAGTTTGTCCTGCAGTTTTTCCCAACTTTCCGAACGCATGATTCTCCGCACGCCTTCCAGGTCATCACCCAAAATACTGACCTGGATCTGTGGGTAATCGCCATAGACTGTCGCCCAGGCTTCAGCCGGTTGTAAGCCGAGCCGCTGCACCCCGGGGACAAACTCGTTGATCACGAACTCGAAGTACGCCTGGTCATGGTCAGGGGCAATATCCCAGGTCATGATGAGCTTCACCGCCATATTAATCCTGATCCCTTACTGATATCGTTCAAATCTGCTACTCCCGCTGGTAATCCAATACGATCACTTTGGTTTCGGATGGGAGTGAGCTCTTACTGACTTTCAGGGTGGGCATCGTTTCCGCTTCGTGCAAACCCATTTCCTTCATGAACTTGTCCAATTTATCGAGCGGAACTTTGACTGCCGGCGTATGGTAATGCATCGGTACGACGATGTTTGGTTCGAGCAGGCTGACAACTTCAGCCGCTTTGGCAGCATTCAAACCCGTGCCTCCGCCGACCGGTACGAGCGCGACATGGACCGTCCCGAGCGCCTCGATCTCAGCCTGGGTTGGCACAGAGCGCAGGTCGCCCAGGTGTGCCACGGTGATGCCCATATAATCGAAAACATAAAGCGTATTGCGGGGTAATTCAGATGCTTTTTTGCCCGATAAATCGGTCTGAACACCGGTGATAAAAACGCCGCCGATCTCGAATTCTCCCGGTCCAGTAATGGTATGAGAAGTGCCTTTTACCGTGTTCAGCGCATTATGACCGGGCGCGTCGTGGCTGGAAGTGACGATGTCGGCTTTGAGTTTCAATCGGTTCATAACCGGTTGATCTCCGAATCAAAAGGGTCGGTTACGACCGTTGCCATGCTGCGTTCAGTCAATCGAAAACAAGAATGTCCGTACCAGGTGATTTCCATGCAATCCTCCGTGCAGGGCTATTATACCCGTATAATAAATGGATGATAAATAACCTGACCCCCAAGCATTCGCCCGGTGGTTCGGTCCAACCAACGGATGGAGGCTGGCGACTGGAGATCCCTGCCGGACCTGCCAACACCTACCGGCTGGCACAATTGGATGATTATGCCGCGCTGGCACGCAATCGGCTGCTCCATGCTCCGCCCCGGGAGCTCAGTATTCAGGCTAGGGTCTCGAGCGCCGATCTACCAGGGACATGGGGATTCGGTCTTTGGAATGATCCATTCGGTTTTGCACTTGGATTTGGAGGCACGGTTCGCCGGCTGCCGGCCCTCCCCAACAATGCCTGGTTTTTCCATGCCTCTGCGCCCAACTGGCTATCCATCCATAAAGGTGTGGCAGGTCAGGGATTTTTCGCTGGGACGATCAGATCACCCCGCTTCCCATCCATTTTATTGGCACCGGGGATCGTGATATTGCCATTTATGGCGATCAGGCCGGTATCCAGGCTGATGCGCCGCATCGCGGGTCATTTTGTCCTGCAGACTGCGCAAACGATCCCCGTGGATGTCACAGCCTGGCATGAGTATTCTTTTCATTGGCTGGAAACTTCTTTGGAATTCCAGGTTGATAAAAAGCCCGTATTGCGGACGGGCGTTGCCCCCGCCGCGCCACTGGGACTGGTGATCTGGATCGATAACCAGTTCGCTGCGTGGGATGAAAGTGGACGGCTGAGTTCCGGAACAATGGCCAACCCGGCAGCCTGGCTGGAGGTTACCCAAATAAATATTGGGTAAATTTAATTTATCTAAAAGGGAGTATCGAACGAGAATCAGGGGGTCTGAATGGGGGTGAAATCGACCTGGCTGATCTCGATATTGGCTGTCTTGAGAAAATTCATCCCATTCTCGTCCACGCGATATGCGACGTTGTACACCAGCCGGACGATACCGGCGTTGATCAATACCTTGGTGCAGTTGATGCACGGTAAATGGGTTACGTAGCAGGTGCATCCCTTGGTGGACACACCGTGCAAGGCAGCCTGGATGATGGCATTCGTCTCGGCATGGATCGTGCGCACGCAATGACCGTCCACCATTAAATGTCCGACCTCGTCACAATGCGGTTGCCCCGCTGGCGAACCATTGAAGCCGGTGGTTAGTATGCGTTTATCCAATACCAGCACACAACCCACAAATGCCCGGTCACACGTGCTGCGTTCCGATACCGCATAAGCGATCTTCATGAAATAAGAATCCCATTCTGGGCGCATGTGTTTTTCCTTATTAATAGATTGACTCGTTTCGGCGATTATAACCCTGCTTAATACAAAAATGGCGTGGCTGCAGCCACGCCATTTTTCGTTTGCCAGTGATTAGTCTTTTTTCGTCTTCAGGATGACACGCGCATCTACAACCTTAAGACCCTTGCCTTCCTCGTAGACCAGCACCGGATTGGCATCGGTCTCGGCTATTTCATCGCTCAGGTCGTAAACCATCTTTGCGTATTTGCAAATGAGTTCAGCCAGGGCTTTCCGGTCACGCGGAGCCTCACCGCGTACGCCCGCCAGGATCGGTGCGCTGCGGATCTCGGTCAGCATCCGCGTTGCCTGTTGCAGGTTGACGGGTGCCACCCGGAAGGTTACATCTTTCAGGACCTCGACAAAGATGCCGCCCAGACCGAACATGACCGTTGGTCCAAAGGTGGGATCGTTCACCGACCCGACAATGACTTCAGTTCCCCAGGGAGCCATTTCCTGGACGGCAACACCATGAATGTTCGCATCCTCTTTGTATTTCTTGCAGTTCGCAAGGATCGTCTGGTAGGCTTCCCGGACTCCGGCGTCGGTCTTGATGTTGATCTTCACCCCGCCTGCATCTGACTTGTGGATGATATCCGGAGATACGACTTTCATGACCACCGGGTAGAGTATTTTCTTCGCCAGCTCAACGGCCTCATCTTCGCTGGTAGCCAGGTTGGTCGGAGCGATCGGTAAGCCATACGCCTGGAAAATCTGCTTGGCTTCGATCTCGGTCATCGCAGTCCGCCCATCCGCGCGAACTTTTGCGATCACCTTGCGGGCCGTCTTGTTGCCTTCCGGATCGCACTCAGTAATGGGTTCGGATAACATTCCACGAATATTGTTATATTCCCGCAAGGCTGCCATGGCGTTCATTGCCTGGTCGGGTGGACCATACGCCGGGATGCCATTTTCCACCAACCACTGCATGGCTTCATCGCAGCGCGTGCCGCCCACCATCGACACGACCACCGGGCGATTCTTGATGCGGGTCTCATCAATCGCCTTTTTGACCGCCTGGGCGATCTCGAGCGGATTGGTGATGGCGGTCTCGCAATACAAAACCACCAGACCGTCGGTCCATGGATGGGCATAGGCGAACTTAACCGACTCGTAATACCATTCATTCCCCGCCATGCCGGTCAAGTCCACCGGGTTCTTGGCAGAACCGAACTCAGGCATATGTTTCTTTAATTCCAATTGGACATCTTCCGGTGCAAAGTGCATCGGGATGCCAAACCGTTCAGCCGAATCGGTCGCCAGCACCCCGACTCCTCCGCCATTGGTAATGACCAGCAATTGCTCGCCTTTCAAGGGTGGTTGTAATGAGAGCGCCAGCGTGCGATCGAAAAGATTGTTCAGGTCGGAAGCCTGTACCACCCCCGCCTGCTGGAAGGCACCACCATATACTTTTACCGCACCCGCCAGTGAACCGGTATGTGACGCGGCTGCCGCGGCACCATGAGCCGATACGCCGGCTTTTAATGCGATGATGGGTTTATTGGTTTTTTGAGCGGCGTGCAGGAATTTGCGTCCATCCTTGAAGCCTTCGATATACAGGCAGATGCAGGACGTGTTTTCGTCCGTATCCAGCCAGGTGATCAGGTCGGCAAAATCCACATCAGCCATATTACCGATCGAGATCATCTTATCGAAACCTACTTTTCGCGTGTAGGTGATGGCATCCATTGCGATCAAAAGTGCACCGCTCTGGGTGATCAGGGTTGCTTTCCCTACGAAGGGCAGAAATGGAGCGAAGGAGGCATTCAGTTCATCAGAATTGGACAGGGTTCCCACAATATTGGGACCCAGGACACAGATGCCATACCGGCGGGTGATCTCGAGCAGTTCGTCTTCCAGGTCGCGACGCCCCACTTCGCTAAAGCCCGAGGTGATGACACTCATCGCCTTGATGCCCTTCTGACCACATTCCTCTGCCACCTGAGCAACGAGTTTGACCGGTACCGTTACAACTGCCAGGTCGATGGAAAAAGGTACGGCACTTACCGTTGGGTACACCTTCATGCCGAGAATCTCATCGGCAGTCGGGTTGATCGGGTAGATCTTTCCCTTATAGCCGCCTTTGATCAGGTTCGAGATAACCGTGTAACCAATTTTCCCCGGCTGGGCCGATGCGCCGACTACTGCAATGGACTTGGGCTGCATTAATTTGGTAATCGCTTCGTTGTTCACTTACATCCTCCTCCGAACATCAAATATACTTGGTGAGCATGAATGTTACAATTTTCACAAAACAAATGGAATTATAGCGATTTATCCAGTTTCAGCTAGGCAGAATCTACTCAAAACCCCATGACATAAATCCCCTTTCTATAGACCAACAAAAAAATTCCCCACCAGGTGAATTGTGGGGATTTGATCATTTATCTGGCAATTTGTTCCAGCAGATGTGTCCTAGGGGGAGCCACCGCTTACATACGAAACATAATCCACCGCACCCTGGCAGGCGGGTGTGAAATGGCTGGAAAGATGTCCCCAATCCGACCGCTCACCCAACCGTCTCGTCTCCCAGATGGCAAGAGTCAGGCAGCCCGAACCTGAATGGTAATTTACCAGGGTATATCGCCAAAGATCTTCATAGCTCACCGATGCGCCGGCCGCTCCGCCATAGGTATTATGCACAACCATCCCTGCCTGTTCACAATTGGCGAGCAACGTATCGGCGAAAACCTCGATACTGCTTTGGGCGCGGTCAAGGTCAATGCCCAGTTCGCAGTTATCGCAAGTAACATTGACACTATCGACCAATGCATTCTGCAATGTATCCTGTTGTGCGGAAGTCAATTGTGAGTATCCGCGCCCACAAATGGAATTATCCAGGCTGGTCGAACAGAATTGCTCGAAGAAGGATTGATTCCACATCAAGACAGTATCAGCTCCGGCGTTCGTCAACTGCCCCAGACCGGTCTCGGGATGACCATCGATTATCCCCGGCCAAAATTGGCTTTCCCGGCTGAAGATATTTTTGATCACCCTGGCAGGGATCCCGACCTTCAACGCGGCGTCCAGTATTTGCGGATCATATCGGTTCTGCCACGTCGTGACCGCACTGCGTGCAACTTCCATTCCGCATTGACTGGCAGTTCCATCGTCGAGCAGACCGCCATCAACACAGGTAGATGCGTCCACAATTTGGTTGGAGATCAGGTTCGCAGCCAGGTATTCATAGGGAATATCCGTAGCCAGGTCATCCGTGATGGAAGGCGTTGTGAGCCAATATGGTACTCCGCCAATCGGAGGAAATGCACCCCAGATTTGCGAGCAGGGTGCCAGTGGCTCACCCCGCCATTGCGAGGTCAAGTATATCCACAAACCAGGTTCGGCTGGCTGGATCATCCGAGGGTGTCACCCGTACCGTCGCAGTGAAGACAACACTGCTGTCGCCATAACTAGAGTTGGCCCAAAATTCGAGTAAAACGCCTTTGCTGCCGGTGGGAGCCAGGTCCACCTGGCAAACTGCATCGCAGGTGAAAGGTTTACCATCCACCCGGCCGGCAAGCCCGAGGATCGATTGTCCGCGACATGGGTTCTTCGCCAGTTAGAAGTAGGACAGGCAGGCTGTCACACCGAAATGTAGCGTTTACGGGCACGCACCCATCCAACGAAACCCAAACGACTGGTGGTGGTAATGACAATCCAACTTTCCTGGTAGCCTGTTCAGTTTTAATATATTGCAGGTAATATCCACTGCACAGTTTGCCCGGCAGGCAAGGCGTAGTGGCAATCCATTTATCGAATAATACTTTATCACATTGAGAAAAAATTTCCGCCCGGGAAGGCAATCCTTCATGGTCGATATGGACGGTACATGCCACCTGGTTATCGGTCCAACTGGTCAGCCACCATTCGTAAGCGGTATACTGCTGGATTACGACAGTGAATCGGTCGGGACCTGGCGGCTGCTCGCCCGCGGCAGACGAGTGGACTGTCCACAACGCGGACATCGCTGTGATGATACACACGATGGTCAGGGCAGTCCAGCCAGATCTGAATCGGGTCGCCATATTAGCGGTCTTCTTCATATATTATTATAGTCAATTTCGATGAACTATTCCCATAAAATCAATAAAAATAGCTCTGGGTTATTCATGCTAAAGTGATTTGCCAGCTATTTTAGAATACAAAATAATCATCCGATCACTACCCGTCATCAGGGGAATTTCTTCCTCCGCCAGTTGGGGGATATTTTTGCCAGCCAATACGGGAGTAAAACTGGAACAAACCAGGTAAATATGCAAAAGTAACCTTTCGATGAAAGGTTATTTTTATTCCCCGCCGGGATTTAGGCAAAGATCGATTGATGAACCAGGTCGGATCGACAATGCAACAGGTAATATCACTCCGCCAGAGGTCCGACACCTATAGGTAAGGTGCGGTTTTCAAGGGCGGTAAGAATGTTTTCATCATCCTTTAATACTCGCAAAAATGCGGCGACAACTTTTCCGTCGAACATTTTCCCGATATTGGCTTCAAGTTCGCTGATCGAATCTTCCAGGTTCGCGGTTTTTTATATGGGCGTTCGTCGATCATGGCTGAAAATGAATCCACAACCGCAATGATGCGGGCTCCCAGCGGTATCTCCTCACCTTTGATCCCGTGCGGATATCCGAATCCATCGTAGCGCTCATGGCTGTATTCGATCATGGGGGAAACGACCGCTAATTTCTTTATGGGCGAGATCAGCTCCGCACCGAGGACCGGATGAGTTCGGACGATCGTCCATTCTTCCTCGGACAGCCCGGCTGGCTTTTGTAATATGCTGTCGGGTATTCCGATCTTTCCGATATCGTGCAGCAGGCCCCCAAGGTAGATCTCATTTGCCTGCGCAGGAGTGCATCCCATCTGCCGGGCGGTTTTGGCAGCCCAGTTGGCGATCTGCTGGCTGTGGGTGATGGTGTAGGTATCCCTCATATCGATCGCATTTGCCAGGGCTGTCACAGATTGAATAAATGATGCCCGCAGTTCATCAAACAGACGGGCATTTTCAATTGCGACGGCAGTTTGATTTGCAAGCGTGGAGAACAGCAATTCCTCGTTTTGTGTATAAGGTTGTGCGGAACGTTTTTTACCGAGAGCCAGGATGCCGATTAACTCTTCATTGGAGGTTAACGGCAGGAATATTTCTGCATTAAACTGCTCAAGTTCTTCGCTCTCTTCTTTCCAAATTGATTTGAATATCGGTGCATAGGATAGATCCCGGTTCAATAATGGACGATTGTTGCGGTTCATCCATGTCACGATGGGGTGATCCGAACGGAACCCGGATGGAAAATGTTTCTTAACGCCATCCTCGCTGATGACCTGAAAATCCCCATTTTCACCATGTTTAATAAGAATTGCGCCATTCTCGATATGCAGCGTATCCCTGATTTCGGACAGGATCAAATGAGCCAATAGATCGATATCGATATAGGAAGTTGTCGTTCGGCTCAGCCGCTGCAGCATCAGATCGGCATGATACTTATCCCGGTAGAAAATCCGATCGATCCAGGATTGAGCCAGGTTGCGCAAGGGTGCCAGGACGATCGCGCTTGAAATACCAACTAGGATCGAGACCAGCAGGACCGTTTTCCCGGTTAATAATTCAAACGTATTTAATGCGAGGGATATGGCTAGAAAATAAACTACGGTAAACAGTGCCGAGGTGATGGAATACAACAACCCCAAACGGACGACGACCCGGATATCCAGCAATTGATAACGCAAAATTGCATAGGTGATCAGGAGTGCCGTTATGCCGTTCGAGGCTATATCGACCGGATATTTTCCCAACGACGTGAAATTTGTCAGCGAAACGAAAGCTGTAATGGAAAACCCGATTAATAGATAGCGGATCCTGTTCCGCTGCAGGGCATCCTGGGTTTTGTTGTATCCCCGGGCAAGGTCATACAGGCAAAATAGGATGATGGCAAAACCGGGAGCGGCAAATACGGGGAAGAATGGACCAAAGTTGTAAGTCAGTACACCGGCTTGATCCAGAGATGCTGATTGAACCATTACAGCGGTAAAAAGGATCAGGGTAATCCCCACAATTCCGTAGATGATGATGTACCGGGCCCATTTCCGCCGGTAACCAAACAAGGTTTGAACAAAGAAGAATATAGCCAAGGCCATAAACAATGGCCCGGTGGTCATCAACCTGAACCAGGTCAGAACTTTCCCATAACCCGATATCGTCAGGAAAGCACTCACTGACCAGAAGACCATGGTCAGCAAGTAAAATGCAAAGTTTTTTCTCAACCGGTTCAGCGGTCTGGTGACGACCACCAACGTAAATATTCCCCCATATAGAATCGTCGCGAGGATCGTTATTAGCGTACTAATATTCCAATACATTTATGTCATCGACATGCTGGAAACAGCCATCAGCTTTTGCAATACGGAGTCAGAAGGTTTCATATGAGGTGGTTTCAAGTGAGCCAGGTCCGCTCCAGCCTCGGCCTGTATCTTCATAAAAGTGGCGAAAGAACCGACCGGTAGCGTCGTCACGTAAACCGGCTCAATACCCAGCATTTCTTTCATATCGTTGTAATCCGAATAGTTTGATGAAAACGCCTTTCTGACCAGATCTTGAATCTTATCTTCAGTCGATGTTTCGTTTTTGGCGGGCTCTATATAAAGATGAAGCGATGGATAATCGTTTGTGGTTTGCTTTTGGGCTACCCAGTCTGCGTACTTTACTCCGGACGCTTCGATCGTTTTCCAGATGCTCCGTTCGGTGAGCCTCAGGAAGTTTCCCAGGTCTATGATGTCATCCGATCGGGAGTAAAACTTGATCTGAGGGAGAACCGAGCCAATTTCCTCATCTTCATTTGCAACAACTTCCAGGATGTCGCCGATCCGGTAGCGAACCAATACCCCGCCTTTAAAATTGGATAAAACCAGTGCGTAGAGACCCAGGTCTAATTCATCATAGAGCAGGGTTTTCGGTTGGTAGGATGGATCTTCCTTGTTTTTTTGAAATTCGTCCATGGGGATGAATTCCAGGAAGGCATTATCCGGGAAGAATACCATCCCCTTCAGGTTCCACGCCTGCATCGCCATGACTCCTGCCTCCGTGCAGGTAAACCCTTCCAATGGTTTCCGCCCCCAGTAATGCTCGATGCGGTCTTTATAAATTTCTGTATCCGTCCCGCTGGTAATGATGCCTTTAATGTGCCAGATATCCTTGGGTAGAATATTCCGATTTTGAATTTTAGAGACCACAACAGCTTTTAAAAGTCTCCACAATGTCGGGAGATCCAATAACTGCTTCGACGGAGTTGAAGTGCTGGTCTGTTGTTCGAACTGCTCACCCATCCTGGCAAGGACAACTGATATTCCGAAAAAATAATCCAGCCCTTCATGCATGGCGAGCTTGAAACCCTTTGCGACTTGCTCTCCATATGGCATCTTCTCGCCTTCATCCAGGCTGGGCAGGAAAACAACCTCCAGGTTTTCTTCAACTGAGCGGGCGAGAAAACCTGACATGTATGGCGGCGGTGCGGATGCCAATAAGAATTTATCGTTCCGCTCGAGCCTAACTTCCCCGGGATGGGAGCAGGAGCTCATGATCATCCCGGCAATGCCGGGGTCGCTCAAGCGGTTATACATCGCCTGGGTATAAGGGATCCATTTTGGTCCGGCATCGGAGCTGTGGCCTGATGTGCGCGCCCATACGACGGGCTTCTCCGGTAAACCTTCATCTTTTTGATCTTTTAAAATCTCGGAATAATCTTCAAAGGTCGTCAGTGGGGTCGTGTTGCGAAATTCATTGATACTGGTTGGTATCCTGCCCCCCATCAATTCTTTCCCTATCCGTGAAGATGCAAGCAGCTTGATCTGTTCGAGCATGAGCCGGTCCTGGATCTCCCTGAATTCCTTTCTGCTAAGGTTGAAAAATCCACAATGGATCTTCCATAAATCATCTTTCCGTCCCTCTTCGATCAATCCATATGAGTTTTTCATAAGGTCTCCACTGGTTTTTCTGCTTTTATCAGCAATGCTGCAGGAACCCAAAAGAAACGTGATTGAAGTTTTTGTATGAAGATATTCCGAAACCCAAGATTATGAAGGGCTATGGTCCAATCTTCTTTGGAAAGCACATTGGAGACTGCCCTGGTTTCGGCCCATGCCCGGTTGACATTTTCTTGCAGGATAAAATAACAAAAGGCAAAGATCCGCACCACGAAACGGATGATCGGATTCTTTAGTAATTCTGAACCGCCCACATCAGCAATCGTCAAGTTTCCCCCCTTCTGAAGGACGCGAAAACTTTCCTTTAACAATATATCTACGTCCATATGATGGGTTGCCAATCCGCAAAACACTTTGTTAAATCCATAGTTTACGTACGGCATTTCAAGCGCTGTAGCGCACACCAGGTTTTGCTTCCCATCTACGTTCGATTCTACCGATCTCCTCCTGGCTTCCCGAAGCATTGCGAATGTGATGTCCAGCCCGTGGATCTGATTGCGAGGATGTCCGCCTTTTTCAAGGAGTGATGGAATTACACCCGTGCCGGTGGCGATATCCAGTACGATATCTTGCGGCTGAACGGGTGTGGCTGATAGCAGAAGATCGACAAATCGCTCATAACTCCAACCCCAAAACCGGTTCAATTCAGAATCTACCACCTCGGTGTATCTAGGCGCCAATTCCGTAAAAGCCTCAACGATGGATTGATTGGTTTTCATGGAGTTGGGCCTCTGGATAAAATAATGTGGTTATTCTTTTATATCAGGCATACTTGCGTTGTGTTTACCCGAACTTGTCGAAAAACAGCAAGAAAGGCCGAAATCTATCCGATTGATGGTCGATTTATCTGAACCCTATGCACGTAATATTATATATCGAGATGATGATATTGGGATAACCAAATCCGCATTTTTTCCGGCCTTTCTACAGCAAATCGATTATGGAAGAAATAAAACCCCCCGAAGATCTACAATTATTTATTAAATTAAAAATCCTCGCGCAAACCTATCTGCGCGAGGATGCGAGAAAAGTTTTAGGGCTTATTGTCTAAACACTGACCGAATTATCACACAAGGAATTTCACAGCAATGATAATGCAGACTGCTCCAATCGCGAGCATGAGCTTGACTCTCGGGAAGAATAATTTATTCAAGAAATTGGTATTATTCTTAATATCAGCGATCAATGAGTCAACTTCGGGAAAATTGGCGTTCATAAGGTTTCTCCTTTACTGGTACCAATAGTATAGGCAGAAACCAGGACAACAAGGTTAACAATTAAGTCAGAAGTGATTAACAATAATGTCAGAATGAAAATTGTACAATAACAATACCCCCATATATAGGGGTACTATGATCGGGTACCACCATCGGTAAAAAATGTGATGATAAATCCCAAAAGTAGAAATCCATCTACAGCCAATAAAAACCAGCCCATCGATCCGATCGCGGCGGTCAAAAGTCCATACAAGTCGAGGATAACCATCAGGCAAAACACAACCAGGTTGCCGAGCAAAACAATGTGCCGGACTTCAGGCGATCTGGTATTCCTGGCTGACCATAAAATTACGGCAAGCCCCAGAGCACACGCTCCGGAAATGCGCATCATCAACTGACCGGAGATATTCGTACTTCGTCCAAGAAGGTCTAACCCAAAAACCGGCGCTATCAGGAAGCAGGTTGCATTGAAAAAAATAAGGACCGCAGCAATGGTAGCCATCGTCTTGAATTTCATACTTTCATTATATATGATTTTCAATACGGACAATTCAACGGATGATCATCCGTTCTGCGGTCGAAGGATCATCAATATAAAAATGGAACCAATTTTCCGCTTTACCTTCAATCGACTGGCTGTTCCTGATGTCCCTGTGAGTCGGCAGACCATGGGATGCAGGCAGTCAGGCTGACACCCTGACCCGGTATCGATTTAATTTCCAGCGTACCGCCCAGCAACCCGATCCGTTCCTCGATCCCAGCAAGCCAATCCCGCTGCGTCGAGCCGTTCTGTTCCATGCCTTTGCCGTTGTCGCGAACCGAGAGCGTTACTTCTCCATTCTGATACTCCAGTTGGAAATCTGCCTCGGTCGCCTCGGAATGTTTTAAGATATTAACCGTCGCCTCCTGCGCAAACCGGTAAAGGCTGATGCCGATCTCATCCGGTAACCCCGGAATGTCATCACCGCTGTAATTTATCTGTAAGCCTGTCCGTTGGGAAAAATCCCAGCAAAGTTCGCGAAGACTGAGGTTGAGTCCGCCCACATCCATCACAGGTGGGCGCAGGCTGTGGGAGAGACCGCGGATCACGCTCATGGCCTGGTCAATGATCCTGCCTGAATCGGCCAGCTTGCGGTGACTGGATATAAATTTCGCGGGAATTTCACCAGCCACTGAATCAAGATTGTATTTTAACGAGATCAGCGCCTGACCGGCTTCATCATGCAATTCACGTGATATCCGCCTTCGTTCCTCTTCCTGCGCTTTGACCACCTGGCTGGCAAGCATACGCAGTTGCTTTTGACTTGCTACCAATTCCGTCGTCCGCTGGGTTACCTGCTCCTCGAGTTGTTCGCCAAACCTGACCAATGTCTCCTCTGCTGTTTTTCTTTCTGTAATATCCCGCGAGAACGCCCAGCACTTCAGTCAACTGTCCGGATCCATCTCTAAACGGGACAAGCCATGTGCTAAGCCACCTCTCCCCATCCGGAAATTCTGTAATGTTCTCCGTATACAGCGCTTCTCCGGTCAGGAAAACTCCCTCCAGGCTGCCCCTTTGAGTAGAATTGGTGCTTTCTGGGAAGTATTTTGTGCGCATCTGTCCGATCATGTCATCGGGGCGGGAATGAAAAATATCAGCCGCAAATGTATTCACATACCTGATCTTGTCCTGGCGGTCTACGATGAAAATGATGTCATGGGCTGCCTCTGCCAGGGTCCTGTAGCGCACCTCACTGGTTAGCAAGGTATGTTCTATCTTCTTTCTATCGCTGATATCACGTACAAGGGCCCACATACCAGTTGGGATCCCCAGGTCATTCCGGATGACCATTGTGCGCAGTTCCACCGGTACGACACAGCCGTCCTTCCGTATATATTCTTTTTCATAAACATCGGAGTAACCTCTGGGGAGGACTTGTTTCTCGATGATTTCTGTCTCAAGTTGATGCCAACGTGCAGGAGTGAGATCCTGGTAGGTTAGTTTTTGAAGTTCTTCTGGTTCGTATCCGGTAAGTTGCTGAAAGATCTCATTGAATTCAACCAGGTTACCATCCATATCCACCCTATCATATGCATCCATCATGCCGGTATACAATTCACGGTACTTGGTTTCGGATGCTCTTAAAGCCTGCTCGGCTAACTTGCGATCGGTCATGTCATACCAGCATCCTACCAGATCAACCGATTGATCATTATCATTTCTTACAACCCGGATCTCATCGTGGATCCAACGATACCGTCCATCGCGGTGCAGGAATTGATATTCCGTAACCCCACCATTTTGTTTTGATACTTTTTCCAATTCCCTGGTTACACGATCGATATCATCCGGATGAACATGTTTATTCCAAAATTCCGGATCATCGGTGATCTCTTTTGCATCATACCCAAGTACAGATTTAACATTTTCAGTGACAAAATTGGCTGGATAATTTCTTCCAGCTCCACTGTGATAAATTACCGATGGACTAAGAACCACCAACTCCCTTAGTTCTTCATTCGTCTTCTGGAGTTCGGTCGTCTTAACGATTACATCCTGCTTCAGCGATTCCCTTTCATCAGCAAGTAAACTCTCTGTGCGTTTCCTTTCCGATATATCCCTGACCACACTTGCCCAACTGCTGGTTATTCCATCCCGATCGTTGATTGGCGTGATGCTGACCTCCACCGGAAAAATCGCACCACTTTTACGCTTCATTTGGTACTCGGCATGGACCAGTACACCTTGCTCCACCATGACCGGTGTTGTTTTCTTATAAAATTCCTGCCGGGTGGAATCATCCACATGCAGCATGATAGCCGGGTGACCCACAAGTTCGGATTTCTCATACCCAAATATATCCAATGCAGCCGTATTGCAATCAAGGATGGTCCCGGTTGATTTATCGGTGATGATGACCCCATCACAAAGACCGGAAAACATCTTTTCCAAAAACAGGGAGGATTCGTGCAGTTCCGCAAGTGCGCGTTTACGGACCGTTATATCCCTGCAGCTCACTACCGTGCCATAGATCCCGGGAGTACTATGCATCTCACGCCCTCTGACCTCCAGGTCACGCCAGCCTCCGTCCTTGTGCCGCAAGCGCAGGTCAAGTTTTGGACCGATCTGATCGGCAGGTATGTTTGGTCCCAAGGCGTCAAAAGCGATCCCGGCATCTTCCGCATGAATGTAATCGATGATGTTCTTTTCAAGGAGTTCTTCGGGATTGTATCCAAGGACGGGATTTACTGCAGGACTTGCGAATTTTATCTTTCCTTCCCTTGATAAAATTACGATGATATCTGTGGAACCTTCTATCAGTGCCTTGTAGCGTTGCTCGGTTTCCTGGTGCAACCTGAAAGAATTCTTCGATTTTCCTGGTGAGCTCGTTGGATTTTGAAAGGTTGGTTTCCAACCCCTGCACGATTGCGTTAAATGCCATGAGCAGCAGGGAACTCACCAGGAGAAATACCCCACCTCCAATGACCCACAGGAACGGATCTATTTGTGGTAAACCAAGACGTAAGTTTATCGTCCTGTTAACTATCATCAAACCCATCAGCGCGATGGTAACCAATGACAATCCGATGGCTGCCAATCCGCCTTTTGGTCCGGTCAATAGCATTGTCATGATGACGAGTGCCAGAAACAATAAACCTGCATCAACATTAAAGCCCGCTCATGGCGATATTGATGACACCAAATAAATAAATCAGCGCCAGATAACCACCTACACGCAACGTATACGGTAACTTGTGTACTATTGTGATGATCAAGGTGAATAGATAAATCGCACCATATAAAACAATGGTTGAGTAAAGACCCCGCTTTATCAGGGGGATGGACGAGAAAACAAAAAGAACAGTCCCGATCACCGACGCGCCGATCAAAAACCGGTCCAGGATCCGCCGGCGTAGCTGTTGCAAGCTTTCAGTTCCTTTGACTGCCTCAAAAAACGATTTGATCTTGGTTAAATTCATCGATCATCCTTATATCGACAATTATTCGGTTGCGAAATCTCAAGGGAATATTAGCGCCGAATTATTTACATGATTAGTTTAAGGCTAAAATGCCTCGAAGTCAAAGGGGGATTTGATGATGTTAATCAACCCACAAGATTGGAGCGGTTTAGGTGGTAGTCAGACAGACAGGTAAAAGGGAAGGCTGTCCAGTATCAATTGAAAAATATTAATGGAACGAAACAAAATCGATCCATGCCTTGTAAGCATGGATCGAGGTTTTCTCTAGCAAGTACTTTTAATCATCATCGTAACGAACTAATAGCATTAGCTGCAGGTTACGAGAGTTTATTGGATCACGGTTTCACAGCCCTGGAAAGTATCGTTCCCCGGACCACCGATGCAGATATCTCCACCTGCACCACCGGTGATATCATCATCCCCGTCCCCACCCAAGATGCAATCTCTACCCCCTTTACCCTTGATCGTATCTGCATTCGGACTACCTATGATAAGTTCACTTTTCGCAGTTCCATTGCATGTACCATTAGCTGGGCATATAACAATTGCGGTTAGATTGAGGGCGGAACATTGTGGCGGTTTGAGAACATTAGCATTGATGCCGGAACTCACGTTGTCCATTCTTGCGGAGGGGACGGTATTGGAAGCTGCCGCTGCCGTAAAGATGCTTACCATCAGCAAAGCCACCAGTCCAAAAATAGCCAGTTGGGAAATGAGGCGAGTTTTCATCGTACTCCACCTTTCCTGGGCGACTTCTTCTTTGCATTCTGCGGCATATTCATGCTCCTGCCCAACTCCAGGATTCGGGTCTCTTCAATGGCAGGCGCCGGACGACCCAGCAGATAACCCTGGACATGCGAGCAGTTTTGATCCTGCAGGAAGACTAGCTGCTCTTGCGTTTCGACGCCTTCGACCACCAGGTTTAAATCTGTGTTTTGTACGGCGGAAATCATTCCTCGGAAAATGGCGGCATCATCCGGGTTGCTAATTTTGCTAACCAGCCGCCGATCGATTTTTACATTTTTAATTTGGAACGCATCCAAAGCGGAAAGTGCCAGTCCCCCGGAGAAATTATCAACCGATAATTGAATGCCGAGATCGGTCAATTTTTGCAAGTTGGCAATAACGGCTGGATCATTTTCGATAATGCTCGCTTCCGGGATCTCAATTTGAAGAGCGTGCGGGTCCATGCCGGTTTGGTGCAGCACCCGGGAAATAAATTCCGCTGGCTGTTCTTCCAGTTGGCGCTTCGACAGGTTAACAGCCAGCTTGACATTGATGCCAGCTTTTTGCCATTCCTCATATTGAGCACAGGCAACTTGCAGCATCCATTCACCCATCCGGTCGATCAAACCGGATTTCTCGGCGGCAAAAATGAATTCTGCTGCAGAGACAAGTCCACGTTCAGGGTGTTGCCAGCGTAATAATGCCTCAACTGCAGTGATATTTCCATCCGGGAGAGAGACGATCGGTTGGTAATAAACCTGGAACTCACCCCGGTCGATCCCTCTCCGCAGGTTTTCCTCCATGTCGACCGGTATGGCTTCCGGGATGTCCTGGTCGCCATCATTTATTTTATATCGGTAGGTGATCCGATCTCCCTGGACGAAGTAGTGGTGAACCTGGCCGCGTGCTTGATGCAGGATCAGCGAGTTATTTCGTTCTGCCAGTTTAGCCAGATCATCCATGGTCATCACATCGATCCCGGGCAATGATGTTTCGAGGGCTCGATCTTCGATGTCCACCAGCAAGGAATTATATTTTAGACTTACTTGCGCTTCCTGGCTGTGCTTGGTTCGATTGGAAATCAGCAGACTCAGCAATAATAAACCACCCACTGATAGTGCAAATCCAACCACTGCGACCGTCCGCAGCTTGCCAACTTCCGGTTTCAGCCCCAGGATACTGATCACATTTGCCTGGACTTTGGAATCCTCGATCAGCCCTGGCTGGGAAAAGTTAAGCGGATCCGTGACTGCATCCTTCTTATAAATGTAAAAGTGCACTTTATCGAACAGGAATAACAGTTGTGGCTCGAAGGTGGTTTGCAGATCGCGTCCGGCTACCTTACCCGTGACCGTAATCCGAGGATCGATCATCAATGAATAATAGGAAGGGTGCAGGTCTGTCTCCGCTTCCATGCCGGCTACGATGCTCTCCAACCGGCAAAGATTGAGACTGGCGGTTGCTTCAAAGCTATTCCCGGTAAAATTTTGTTGGGATTCGAGCGGCAACGTGCGTTGCCAGCCACTGGTATCATCCAGGATGACGGCGGTAAGCTGATGGGTTCCTGCCAAACCCGCCAATTGATCTCCCAATAGGGCATAGTTGAATTGAAGATTAACCGAGCAGTTCAATTTTGGAAATAGCGGTGCACCGGAGGTGACGGTGGTGGTGTCATAAATTCCGGCTGGTGCGGTCGTATTGTAGGAATAGCGACCGGTTTGCTGATAATTCACATTGTCCGCCACGTTCTGCAGGATAGGGCGGGTGAATGTAAATATCCCCAGTATGAACGCAGCAATGGCAATGAAGCCAAGAATGAAGAAGATAATTTCGAATGAACCGGCTATATTCGCAAACTTTTTACCTTCTGTTGGATTGGCTTTCACTGCCGGATAGCTGGATGCCAGCGTGATGGCGTTGGTCTGTTTACGCTTGAATAGTCTGGAGATGTTAATACTCTTGAACAAAGCCGAAAAACGTCCATACACCCATACGCGTACAGTACCGAACCAGTCTTTTCTGGGTTTATTCTTCATCTTTTTTCCCCGGATGCTTCCTCCCATGAAAATGGCCAACAGGATGATACCTGTTGTTCCTACAAATAATGCCATGACAATGGGTGTCCGCAGCCATTTTACTATATTCCCTGCCTTGGGGATGTAGATCCACAGTTTACCGATCAATTCATCCTGGGCGGGCTGGTACGAATCGATCCATCCATTATTGTCCCCTTTCAGAATGAAATGGTCCAGATTCATGCCAACGATGCGGTGGAAAACAAAACTCTTTAATTCGGCACTGTGATAGACAACCGAGTCCCCGGTCGTATAACTGGCCGCTTGGTGGACGATGACCAGGTCACCGTAATGGAAATTGGGCTCCATACTTTGCCCGTTTACGATCACGTAGCCAGCCTGGCCGCCTATCTGGACCGGGGCAAATATTACCCAGGCTGCGATCGTCACTACGAGCAGAAGGGCTGCAAATATGGCTTGCCACCAGCGTCTATATGTGTTCATCACTATATACGATTATATTCGAGGTGTTAATGAAACTGGCCTGCTTCGCCAGGTGTCCCCGATCCGTTGGCGGATTGGAAACCTCCTTTCAAGCAGACCGGGTTTCAGAAGGCAAACCGTGAGTTTGGCGGTGATGCTAAACTATTCGCGACCGGTTTTGCCTTTTATCGTATTGAATGATCTTTAGTGATCGGCTGCTACGACCCGCAGTTCGTCCGCCGAGACGACCGTGGCACCGGTGGTTGTGCAACTGGCTGGAAATAAGCCCGAATGGGTGACGGTGCAGTCATACCAGGTCGAGCCGGCTGCCACCAGCTTGATCTTGACCGTGGTCGCATCCGCATTCAGGTTGAACGAGACGGAAGCGATCTGCTGGGGATTTGCCGCCAGTGTGTATGCCACGTTCGAGATTGCATAACCCGTGATGGTCCCGGCTCCGTCGCCAGCTTTCTGGTTCGGGATGCCGGTGTTACTGGCAGCGAATGCATACGTCACGCTGGTAAAAGCAAAAGCCACAATGACGACGACCAGGACTTTGAGTGAACGTTTTATGAACATATTAATTCTCCTTATGATGCAAATCGGTTGATGAATTGACCATATTATATGAACTTCCGTTTATCTCAACATTGCAACAAATGACGAATTTAATTACATATTTGTAGGTGGAATCGATCGATTTGATGACGCTTATTGTCAGCGAATGGTAACCTGATGAGGATTTCCAATTAGTGATGGGCGAAGAATCTGGGTTTACCCCAAATTCGATAGGATATCTCAAGGGGTCATTCAGCCATGTTTACGTAAATGCCAATATCACTATGAAAGTTATTGGAGCGATCGATTAACCCGATCTAAGCCTGCTTTCCCCCAGAGTGATTGACCCGATTGATTGGCAGCAAAATCGGAAAGAGTCAACTTCCTGATGTATTTACCAGGCTTAACTACTGTAGTACTTTTGCAGCCCAAATACCAGATAGCTATTCAGTCAAGTTTCGCAAGACCCGTACGGATGGCAAACTTAACCAGTTCGGTGCGGGAATGCATATTCAGTTTGTTCATGATGCGTTCGCGATGGCGGGCGATCGTCTTGGGGCTGAGTCCAAGGCTTTTACCGATCTCCTGGTTGTTCGAACCCATCGCAACCTGTTCCAAAACCTGCCGTTCGCGTAAACTTAATACGTCCAGGCCGACCACACCATCATCTTGCATTTCAGTTGGCTCAGGCTGACCCACCACCTTTTGGTGAACGAGGCGATGATAATCCTCGAGCAGCCAGCGAGCCAGGGCCGGCTGGAGATATACATTACCCGCAGCAATGGTATGGATGGCAGCCACCAGGTCGTCGGTTGCGGCTTGCTTGGTGATGTAGCCGGATGCTCCCTCGGTAAGCATTTGCATGAGATATTGTTTATCATCATGGACGGTCAATGCAAGTACGAGACAGCCTGGGCAAAGATTGTGCAACCGGCGGGTAGCTTCCAGTCCATCCATACCGGGCATGGTGATATCCATCAGGATGACGTCCGGCTTTACCTGGAGTGCCAGTTCGACCGCATCCTCGCCATTGCTCGCTTCGGCCACAACCTCGAAATCTTCCTGTGTCTCCAGGAAAGATTTTAGTCCTGCGCGCACCACGACATGATCATCAACGAGCATCAATCTGATTTTCTTCATGCGTCCCTTCCCTCTCGATCCATTAAGAATTTCAACTGAACAAATCTGCTGATCATGGGATCATATCGAAAACCTCGACCACTGCCATTACCCTGGTTCCCTTGCCAGTTTTTGATTCAATGGTCAGGAGACCACCGACAGCTTCGAGGCGTTCCCGCATACCCATCAATCCCCAACCACGTGGAGGGGCAAATGGCTCTTGTGGATTAAAACCCGTACCGGAATCTGAAATCAAAATACTTACTTCCTGTTTTGAATAGGTCAAATGAATAATAGCTTTATTCGTCCCCGAATGCCTGGCTACATTTGACAAAGCCTCCTGGGCAACCCGGAAGAGCACCGTCTCGACTGTCTTGTCCAGTCTGCGGGTTTCCCCATCCACTTTTAATTGAATGCTCATTCCCCTGGAAGTCGCATCCGTATCCGCCAGGTATTGGAGTGCCGAGACCAGCCCAAGATCGTCCAGCTGGGCAGGACGCAGGTCGTGGACCAGCCGGTAGAGCGATTGGGACATTTGCTTGCTCAGTCCTTGCAGCCGGTCATTTATCTTCTGGAACGCACGCTTTTCAGGTACGATCGCCTGCATCGTCGCCAGGTCCAGGGAAAAAGCTGCCAGGGTTTGGGCGGTTTCGTCGTGGAGTTCACGCGCGATCCGGGCGCGTTCATCTTCTTGTGCCTGGACGATATGCCGGAGCAGTTCCCTCCTTAATACCTCGCGCTTGGTCAGCTCTTCCTGGACGCGTTCAAGTGCCTCAAGCCGTTCTTTTTGGGCAGCATCCAACTGTTCCCGCCGTTCCTGTTCCTCCAACTGAATCACTCGCAAGACTCCCAGGGTGATTACAACTGCAATCGCTGCCCGGACGATCTGGACCGGAAAACCAAGCAGGGAACGAAATACATCTGCGTTCACCAGGTTGGCTGGGAACATTTGCAGGCGATGTCCGATAAACTGCGCCAGGCCGTAGAGAAAAAAACCGATCATGGAGACGGTAAACGCCCGGGCAAGTTTTTTCTGCCCGAAGCTGGCCGCCCGCTGGGCGCTGAATCGAAAAGCGAGCGCGGCAAAGAAGGAGCCTGGAACTGCCAGTACCAGGCGTGAATTGACATCTAAAAAGTCGACCCAGGGGATTGAAGATGACCGGTAAGCAATGGATGCGCTGATCGCCAGACCTGCATAATAGATACCGATCAGGATCAGGCTCAGGCGCATTCCGATCAATGGGCGATAACCAGGTTGTTGGAATGACCAGACCCCATACACGACCAGGCTTAGAAATGATGTGACGAGGAGGAAGATCCGCAACCATGGAAACCAGGCAGGCAGGAGTGTTCCAGCCGCCTGGGCTTGCAATAGATACGATTCAAACCATTCATGAATGCCGTGGATCCCACCAAAGATGGCTAACGGCCACAGGATAGCCACCTCTTTTGATGAAGGCGAACGCCCAATTTCGAGCGCCAGGGTCACCGCAAGGCTGAAGAAGGCCAGACCATAAATAAAAAAGATAATTAAAAGGACCGGGTCGACCATTTTGCTTGTATTCTCAATCTCCATTGGGTATTTTACACCAATTGAGAAATAAACCGCAACCGATTGTCATACTGAAATAATGACAAATATCACAATGATTCTGATTAAGATTTAACTTGATTTTAATCAGCATTGGGGTTATAAACCCAATATGTGTTTGTTTTTTACTCCATTAATTGGGATGTATTTCACAATGAGGAGGTGTCACCTACCCAACGCAACCAATCGCCGGACCGAGAATACGAAGCTCGATAATTTCAAAAGGAGAATATCCAAATGTCCATAAAAAGAATGCTGGTACTACTTTCAATAATGATCGTCGGTATTTTTGTCCTGGCCGCCTGCGCAGGTCCTGCCGGTCCCGTTGGGCCTCAAGGTCCTGCTGGTCCTGCTGGCGCCAAGGTCCAGCCGGTACTGCCCCCAAGGCTTCCGAACTGACCTGTACCCAATGCCACAATGACACGACCCTGATCGATGGACCGGCGACATCCTACAGCACTTCCGTCCATGCGACCGGTATCGCCTTCGGTGTTGCTGGCAGTCGCGCAACCTGCACCGGTTGCCATACCGGTGTTGGCTTCAGCGATCGCATGGCAGCCGGGGAAACGAACCCGGATAACTTTAAGACCGTTTATCCGAACCCGACCCGCATCGATTGCCGCACCTGCCATCAGATCCACACCACCTATACCAATGCCGACTTCGCGCTCGAAACCTCTGCAGCAGTTCCGCTTTATGCGCTGCCAGGATCGACATATGACGGCGGCAAGGGTAACCTGTGCGCCAATTGTCACCAGCCGCGCACAGCCATCCCCGCCGCGGCTGCCGATGGGACCATCAAGGTCGACAGCACGCATTGGGGTGCGCACCACGGTCCGGAAGCAGCGATTCTGATGGGTGTTGGTGGTTCTCCGGATGTTTCCGGAAGCCCGAGCCCCCACTACTCCACCGTACCTGACACTTGTATCACCTGCCACATGGGCGGCGATGCAGCCAACCATACCTTCACACCCAACGTTGCGAACTGCGTCAAGTGCCACTCTGGTGCCACGTCCTTCGACATGAACGGCGCCGTGACCAAGATGGATGCCAGTCTTGAGACCCTCAAAGCTGACCTGATCAAGGCTGGTCTGCTTGACAAGACCGGTGCGATCGTGGTTGGTTCCTACAAGGCTGCCCAGGCGAATGCCCTCTGGAACTACCTGCTCATCACCGAAGACAAGAGCCACGGCGTCCACAACATGCCCTATGCCGAAGCTCTGATGGAAGCATCGCTGGCTGCGTTCAAGTAGACAACCAGATAAAACAATATACCTGGTCAACCAAATGTCGAAAACTCATCATACAATTCTTGAAGAAATCAATGGGCTATCTTGATAGAGACTCGACTTTCCAATGACCATGAACATCACGGTGTAAATAGTGAAAAAGCGGGGACGGCTCGTCCGTCCCCGCTTTACCTGTAACACTTTGAAAATCCCAAGCAATTATTTCTTTTTCATTATCACACTCTTAAACTACCAATACTCATGAAATTTCCATCACAGGAGCTGGCAATGAGCAAGCTAAGAATTATCCGTCCCGTGCACATCCTGATGATCGCATTGGGGCTGGGGCTGGCTGCCATCAGCCTGGTATTGTTGGTTAAGCCAGTTGAGGCTTCTCCATCAGGTAAACCGGTCGAGGCTTCTCAAGGAGCCAAGATAGTCGATGTTCTATCCACGGGAGCTGTGCTCGCACCGGATAACTCTGCCTGTCTGTCCTGTCACAGTAAACCCGGTATTTCCCTGACCTTTCCGAATGGCGACCAACTTCCACTGACCATAGACCAGGGCCATTTCAGTGACTCGGTCCATGGAAACCTGGCTTGCACGGATTGCCACACAGATATCACCGGCTATCCACATCCCAATTTTAATCAACAGACCAGGCGTGATGTGTCATTGAAATGGTATACGTCCTGTCAAAAATGCCACGCTGATCAGTACAACCAGACCCTGGATTCTGTCCACCGAGCGCGCCCTGGCCGCCGGTAACACCAATGCAGCCATCTGTACTGATTGCCATAACCCGCATACGCAGACCCAGATGACCGATAAATCAACGGGAAAATTACTTCCGCAGGCACGCCTGCTCATCCCACAGACCTGCGCACGCTGCCACAGCACAATCTATAACACCTATGTCCAGAGTGTTCATGGAGCCGCCTTAACCGACCTTGGCAATCTGGATGTGCCTACCTGCATCGACTGTCATGGTGTTCATAATATCAGTGACCCTACCACCAGCGCATTCCGGGTCAACTCACCGCAAATATGCGCGAAATGCCATACCAATTCTGCGCTGATGAGCAAGTATGGGATTTCGACTGCGGTCATCAATACGTACGTTGCCGATTTTCATGGTACAACGGTAACCCTCTTCCAAAAACTATCTCCCGACCAGGCGACGAACAAACCGGTCTGCTTCGATTGTCATGGTGTACACGATATAAAACGTGTAGACGATCCTGTATATGGCTTGCAAATGAAGCAAAACTTACTGACAACCTGTCAGCGCTGCCATCCGGATGCCTCGATCAACTTCCCGGACGCCTGGCTGAGCCACTTCATTCCCAGCCCAAACCATTCTGCCGTCGTTTACTACGTGAATATATTCTATAAATTCTTCATACCAACCGTAATCGGCGGGATGGCTGTCTTTGTTATCAGCGACATCGTACGGCGGTTAATCGAACGCCGTAGAGGAGTAAAGCATTCATGAACAAGAAAAGGGCAGCAGTAAAAAAGACCCCCACGACAAAAAAGGGACCTCGCTCGTATGAGCGCTTCAAGTGGCCCCAGCGCGTGTCTCATATATTATTACTGGTTTCCTTTACCTTGCTGGGCATCACCGGTCTTGCCCAAAAATTCTCCACCACTTCGTGGGCGCTGTTCATTCTTAGAGTCTTCGGAGGGATCGAAATTACCCGGCTTGTCCACCATGTTTGTGCGATCGTCCTGATGCTGCTGGCGGTCTATCATCTTCTGGACGCTGGTTATAAGATATTCGTTCGCCGGACACGATTAACCATGCTGCCGGGTCTCCAGGATGCTAAAGATGCCTTGCAGGCATTTCTATACAACCTGGGCTTTGTAAAGAAGCGGCCTCAAATGGGGCGCTACACATTCGAAGAAAAGGCCGAATATTGGGCGTTGATCTGGGGAACAGTGATCATGGCGATCACCGGGTTCATGATGTGGAATCCGATCTTCACGGCAAAATTCCTTCCGGGAGAGGTCATACCGGCAGCCAAGGCAGCTCACGGCGGCGAAGCCTTACTGGCTGTCATGGCGATCATCGTTTGGCACATGTATGGCGTGCACATAAAACGCTTTAACAAAGCCATGTGGACGGGAAAGCTGACTGAAGATGAGATGATCCACGAGCATCCACTCGAACTGGCTGATCTTAAAGCCGGTCTCGTTGATCGTCCCGTTGAAGGGAAAATCCTTCGCAAACGCCAGGCGCTCTATTACCCAATTGCTGGGGTCCTGGCTGTGGTCATGCTGATGGGTATTTATGGTTTCATCAACGGTGAAAAGACCACCATCACCACCATACCACCGATCCCCAATCTCGGACCAGTTTATGTACCGCAAACGCCCACACCCTCTCCTACACCGCAACCTACCTCTGCATCAGCCGGGCTTGCATTGACCTGGAATGGTTCCATCGGGGCGATCTTCCAGGACAAGTGCAGCGGATGTCACGGTGCAAATTCTTTCACAGGTTTTTCAATGGATACCTATGCGAATTTCATCAAAGGTGGAACTGACGGACCTGTCGTCATCCCGGGCGATGTAGCGAACAGCAAATTGGTGCAGGTACAATCAGCAGGCGGGCACGGTGGTCAACTGACTCCGGATGAGCTCACCACGGTTAAAAACTGGATCCAGGCTGGTGCACCCGAGCAGTAAGTATCTACGCTATGCGATCCGATATCGACGAGGTTCGGATCAAAGATCAACTGGCGTGATAATTTAAAGCCACTAGTATCTCGATCGAACCACTCGCAGTGACAATGCCTCTATCGGGGTTATTGCATCGAGACGTTATACAACTTATAATTAGTTCGATCTACAGTGCTGAAAAAAAACTATCAGGGTTTATAGGAAATCATGAAAAAAATTCGAGCTGCTTTACGGAGATTTTTCTTCCCCCCGCATGGTTCGCCGCGCTGGATGCTGGTGCTGCCATACGCCGTCCTGGGAATATTGACCATCCTGGTGGTCACAGGTGGAGTGTACACCTGGGATTACACCAATTCGCCAGGCTTCTGTGGCAAAACCTGCCATACCATGCCCCCCCAGAACACCACATACATAGTTTCACCGCATGCGAACATCTACTGCACCGAGTGTCACATCGGGCGTGGTGTTTTTGGCACCCAGATCAGCCGGAAAACGGAAGACGTGTACGAAATCTACGCAATGGTCTTCCACCAGTACACCTTCCCGATCCAGGCGACCCGAACCCGACCAGCCCGTCAAACTTGTGAGCAGTGCCACCAGCCACAGTCATTTTCTGCTGATAGTTTACAGATCATCACCCACTTTCATACTGATGTACCCAATACTCCCTACTACACCTATCTTATCTTAAAGACCGGTGGTGGTACCAAACAGGAGGGCCTGGGTGGAGGCATTCACTGGCACATCGAAAATAAAGTCGAGTATTATGCCACCGATGCGCTGGAGCAGAATATACCTTATATTCGTGTTTATAACGCAGATGGTACATTCACAGAATATATCGACGTTTCTGCCAATTTCGATCCCGGTACCCTGAGCGGTAAGTACCTGAAGGAAATGGATTGCATCACCTGTCATAACCGGATCACGCACAATTTTCCGTTCCCGGCTGATTCGGTTGACAGCGCCATGTCGCGTGGCTTGATCTCGCCCACCATCCCGGATATCAAAGCGAAATCCGTCGAACTCTTATCTGTCGCCTATACTACCCAGCAAGCAGCAGACGAAGGTATTGCCGGCTTGGATAAATATTATCAACAGAATTATGCTGATTTCTATGCAAAAAACCAGGATCTGATCCACTCGGCAATAACCGAACTGGAGACCATCTACAACCAGACCGTCTTCATCGATCAGAAAGTCGACTGGACGACCCACCCGAACAACCTCGGTCATATCAATTCGGCTGGCTGCTTCCGCTGTCATGACGGTAAACACCTCACCAACCAGGGGCAATCCATTCCACTCGAATGCAACCTTTGCCATTCGATCCCGGTGGTGGCTGCCTCCAGTGATTTTATTGCGAAGATCGAGATCAGCCGTGGTCCCGAACCTGATACACATTTTAATTCGAACTGGATCAGCCTCCACAACCAGGTGGTGGATGCCACCTGCAGCAACTGTCATACGGTCACCGATCCCGGTGGTACATCCAACACTTCCTTCTGTTCGAATAGCGCCTGCCACGGCTCAAAATATAATTTCGCCGGGTTCGATGCGCCAGCATTAAGGAAGATATTACAGGCTCAATTACCAACGCCCGCTCCAAACCCCACCCCCGCCCCGGTGGTTGGAGGCGTCCCGACTTTTGATGCCAACATCGGTCCGATCTTCGTCTTGCATTGTACGGGTTGTCATAACAACACGAACCCGACCGCAGGTCTCAACCTAACCACTTATGCAACCGCATTACAAGGCGGCACGAATGGAGCGGTGATCATTCCCGGCGATGCAACCAATTCAAAACTCATCCAGGTTCAGAGTGCGCAGCATTTTGCCAATCTCTCGGCTGGAGAATTGGATCTGGTCCGTCAATGGATCGTAGCCGGTGCGCCAGAAAAGTAAATTGGAAAAATAACTAAAATAAAAGTGCCGCCAATATTGGCGGCACATTTTTATTGAAAACCCAGGGCAGGAAGCCTAATTAATCCGCTGCTGCTGGTTCTGTCATACTGGCATCTGCCATCTGGTGATTTATAACCAACGCCGACTCAACCTGGTGATCCACCACTCTCAGGTAACGAACTCCAAGCGAAAAAGCCATTACTCCAAACGACACCACTCCGGCACCGCTGAGAATCTCGATCAATGATGGGAAATAGTTCGTATACCCTATGACCGGTTCTCCGGGCAGGTATGACAGGACGATGAGCAAACCAGAAAGATTGGTATCCCACCGGTATGCCGCCACTCCGCCCACCACCAGCGCCAGCGCAACCATTCGCCAGAGTGGCATGGAACGTGTCCTTTTATTGATCAATAGGACCATGGGCACCACGATGCCAAGCAGTATCTCGCCGACCCAAAAGTTGAATGATAATGGACCGCTGGTTAATAAGCTCAAACCCTCGGTGCGTCCCGGCTGGTAGGTATAAGTCATCGACAGCGCATCCCAGAACCGGAAATACAGGTATCCAACAAGGATCCAGCCGATGATAGATGCGACGCGATCCAGGATCCGGTCATCGACATTCGCCCTCCTTGTCAGGCGCGCAGAGAGCATGGAGGCAAATACCGTCAACGCCATTCCACCCGCGACGGCAGAAATAATGAAAAGCACGGAGATATCCGGTCGATACCAGAATGGTCTGGCTTTGAGGACTCCATATACCGCTCCGAGCGATGACTGGTGCAGCATGGAAAGCCCGAGTCCAATAACTGCCAGGTACGGTGCGTAGTGGTGCACCCCCGACATTTTCTCGGTAAGTCTCGGCCAACGGTTTTTTAGCCATTCGAACCCGGCAAAGATCGGCATGGTTTCCAGGACCAGTACGGTCAAGTAGAGACAAACACACATTGTCACTTCCCAGAGCAGGGAATGCTGGTTCCAGTAGACCAGGGCATACCAAAATCGGTCAGGTCGTCCGATGTCCATGATCAGGCAAAGCATCGCCATGGAATACCCGATCAAGCCGATGAATGTAGCAGTCCGGGCGACCTGTTGGAATTGTTTCAATCCCAACAGGTACACCACTGCGCATAAGGAGAATGCACCTGCACTAACGGCGATGGAAGTCAGGTCAAGTGTGATCCACATTCCCCATGGTACCAGGTCGCTAAGATGAGTGACCGACAAGCCCTTCCAGAAAACCATCAGACCTGACACCACGCCGGCTGTGATGACGACTGCCAGGAATACCAGCCAGGCCGACCACCATGTGATCTTTGGAAATGTGATTTTTGGAAATTTGATTTTTTTCATGTCAGCCACCATTATTATCTGCTGGTAGATAGTAGACCCGTGGTCCGGTTCCCAGGTCCTCCCGCAAACGGTAGGAAGTGCGCGCTGCAAGCAGCATGCTTACGTTCGAGGCGGGATTTTTTAGATCGCCGAAGATCGCGCGCACCGGTCGGGCAGACGTTTACACACGCCGGGGTGGCATCCGGATCTAGCCCCGGGGTCAGACCAAGTTCCAGGCCGCGGTCGATCCTTTGATAGCAGAAAGTGCATTTTTCCACCACGCCGCGCGGGCGGCGGGTCACCTCTGCTTCACCCCACTCCGGTATGGCCGGATTGGGTCCGGTGAATTGTTTCCAATTGAAGGATCGCGCTCCGTACGGGCAGGCTACTTCGCAGTACCGGCAGCCGATGCATCGATCGTAATTCATCATGACGATTCCGTCCGGTCGGTGCGTACTGGCTTTTACCGGGCAGACATCCACGCACGGAGCCTTGGCACAATGCATGCACGGTCGTGGCAAATAAACTTTCTTGCCGCTCGTTTGTCCTGCCTCAAGGACGGGATTCCAGGTGATATCCGGGGAGATATCGTTATGCGCCCGGCATGCCATTACACAGTAACCACAGCCCGTGCACTTGGATTGGTCGATGACCATCGCCCATTGCCGGCTGCCGGCAGGACCAGTTTCGCTCGCGCCAACCTTGTTCATCACCTGCAGACCTGCGAAGGCTGTGGCGCCGACTGCAGAGATCTTTAGGAAATCACGCCGGGTCAGCTTGATCTGGCTCATTTTTTCCTCCCATCCTTGTTCATGCCATGGTACATTTTTTCCAGCCATGGTGAGAGGACAACCCCGCCGGCAAGTCCGAGCAGCCCTGCCAAACCAGCGAAACCAAGCGGACTTACAGGACCCGGTTGATTGGATACCGGTGGGATGGGTGTCGCAGCCGGGATGGGATTGGGGGTAGGAGTGCCGCCGGATTCTTCGATCAGGATGGCAGCCGCGGCAACCGCCTGACCGGGTGCATGCATTTGGTTGGCATGGCAGGCATTGCAAGTGGCAAGCGTCGGTGTGAAGCTGTGATCAGGCGCTTTGTGGGCGGTGACAAAATCAGTAGCATTTGCAGCCAGGTTCCCGACATTAAATCCAAGGTGACAATTTACGCAGGTCACACCGGCTTCGGCATGCTTGGAGGTTGGAAAGTTCTGCATCGCATCTTTATGGCAGTTCGCGCAAAGGGCTGATGCATCTATGGTTGGTGTCGTATCCCCGCCGACGGTCTTCATGCCTGCCGTATGGGGATCATGGCACACTGAACAGGTCATACTGCGTTGGTAATGTGCGCTGAGCTTCCAATCCTGAACCGCAAAGCGAGGGTCGCTGTGGCATTTTCCGCACAGGTCAGGCGATGTGTCGATCGGCATCCGGTCAGTAGGATGGTTGGCGGAGACAGGGTTGTGGCAGGCGGTACAGGCTACACTGTTCGCTTCCGATGTACCGGTTGCGGGATCGTATCCTGTGGTATGGCAGACCAGGCATGCCCCCGGTTTGCCCTGGGAGGTCCAGGAATCGATAAAAATGGGATCTGCACCTGCCTGCCCGTGTGGTCCCGTTTTCCATATTGTCGCGATGTCATTATGACAGGCGATGCAATTTTCATCGGTTATAGTTACGGGGGGCTGAAGTGGTTGTGGTGTCTCGGTCGGCTGGGGTGGTGTCGCGGTTTGGGCTTGAGCCACGAACAAGGTAATCCCAGCCGCCGAAAGGGCAAAAAACAAAGAAATAAATAATCGTTCCAGTTTTATCATTTTGGTATCTCCTCTTTTTGGCTAAATATTTACAGGCACGGGAGCCTGGCGGAATACTTCGCACCCAAGGCAGTCTTCTTTTAGCATCCCGTTTTTCTTACGGAATACCTGCCAGCAAGGAATGTCAGGACTGGCAGCAGCCGGGCATTCTGATCTTAATTCCGCCTTGCAGCCTTTTATTTCCCAGCATGGTTTCTGACCACTTACCACAACCGGCAGGCGTAAGGATTCTTTCTGCCAACGCTGGTCCAGCCGGCGTAAAAGGTAAATAACCAGCAGGGTCAAACCTGCTGGTAAAACGATCCGTACCAATAAACCAATGAGAATTGAGAGTAAATTGTTCATTACCTGCCTCGCAAATGGGCCTTTACCTCCGTCTTACGGTTGATCAACTCCCCCAGTCCGATCATGATCAAGGCCGGGATAAAAATTCGTATGATTGTGAGACTGAGTACTACGATTATGCTTTCCATGGCAACCTCCTTCTCTTATGCTTCCAGTATAGTGATACTCTTCACAAGAGTAAATTCGGTATACAGGGTATCTTTTTCATGGGAAACTGACCCCATGCTGGACATCCTTATCCAATAAAATACTTAGATCACCCTACCTGCTTCGACCCGCTTGGGGTGAAATTGTCCACATATACCCTACAAAAAAAGCCCGCCGGGTATTACCGGCGGGCTTTGAGTTTCGGTCGCAGAATTATGGTTTTATGATCCCTTTACGAATGGCGTACCGTACGAGCTCTGATCGTGAGTGTAGTCCCAGCTTTTGCATCATATTTTCCCTGTGGCGTGCTACGGTACTCGGACTGATGACCAGGGCGTTCGCAATCTCATCGTTGGTGGCACCCTCCGCAACGAACCGTAATACTTCCTGTTCCCGGTCGGTCAACTCGTCAAGGGGCTTTGGATTATCACCAGGATGCTCCTGGTTCAAATAGCCTTTCACGAGCAGTTTTGCCATGGAGGGATACAAATAAACCTCCCCGCGTGAGGCAGCCCGGATTGCGGTCAGGAGTTCATCGGGAGCTGCCCGCTTGGGGACGTAACCTACCGCCCCGGCATCCAGCATATTAAAAAAATATTCCTCATCTTCATGGATTGTCAGTGCCACCACGGCGACATCCGGATATAGTCTTTTGATCTCGCGGGTTGCATCGATTCCGGACATATCGGGTAATCCGATGTCCATTAGGATCACAGTCGGTTTCAGCGTTCCCGCACTGTCTATCGCCTCCCTGGCTGTTCCTGCCTCACCAACAATGGTGACGTCCGCTTCATTACCGAGCAGCATGCGTAATCCTGTGCGGACCACCTGATGATCATCCACCAATAATAGCCGGATCATCTTTGGGTTTCTCCTTATTGTTTGAGTTGTCAGGCAGGCTCACTTCTACAATTGTACCTTCCCCAGGATGGGAAGATATCGAAAATGAACCACCCAGTAATGCCGCGCGCTCCTGCATATTTTTTAATCCCCACGAAATCCGTTCACTTCCGGACACCTGTTGCGGGTCGAACCCTGATCCGCTATCTTGAATATTGACTTTAATGGATTCCGGTGCGTACGTCAACGTTACCCGGGCGGTTTTGGCTTCTGCATGTTTTACGACATTCGTCAAGGCTTCCTGGACGATGCGAAAGAGAGCGGTTTTTCCTCCGGGCTGGATCTCGCGTTCCAAGCCGATCACATCCACCGTTATCCTTAAATTTGAACGCTCACCGACATCGTTCGCATACCAACGTAACGCTGAAGGGAGCCCGAGATCGTCCAGGTGGGATGGTCGCAGGTCTGCGATCAACCGCTGCAGTTCGGTAAGCGAATGGACCGTCAGGCTTTCCAATTGTCTCAAGACTTCTTTTGCATGTGATAGATCCGCAGCCTTTAACGAGGTCGTAAGGCCGCGTAATCCCAGGCCGATGGCGGTTAATGCCTGCCCGGTCTCGTCATGCAGTTCCCTGGCGATCCGCTGACGTTCGCTTTCCTGTGCTGAAACAACCTGCTTCAGTAAATCCCCGCGCAATGCTTCTCTTTGTTGTGCTTCCTTCAGTCGCGCAGCCTGTAGGTCGGATATCTGGGTGTCAATTTCGACCTGGAAAGCACGCAGGAACCGGATCACAAAGAAAGATGCGCTGCCTGCCATAACAGCCCTGAAAAGTTGGATCGGGATCCCAAACCACGACTGGAAGAGTTGTTCATTAATGATCGTCGATAAAAGAAATGGGGTGCTCTTTCCGAATAATTGTCCGACCGTTCCATACCATCCAAAAGCTACCGCTGCCCATAATGCATCACGACCAAATTTCACAAGCCCGGATGTGCGGAACACCCTTTGTTGGATCACCAGCCCGACCGCCGCCAGGAGTGCAGCAGGAATGGCAAGCGTATAGCGCGTCCATACGTCTGCCATATCCCATAGGATCGGGATACTGTAGCGGCTGCGCAATACAAGCAAACCAAATGCCCAGATTGCGGTCAGCCCCAAAGGCACCAAAAGGCTCAATCGCCAGGCTCGCCGGGATATGGCAAATAGGTATGTTCCAAAGGCTGCAAGCGACAGAAATGAAAATGCCAGCATCATCAATCGGACGCCAAACAACCAACCTGGCGGCTCTGAGCCACCGAGGCGGACGATGGCTTCGTACATCTCGATCCATTCATTGGCAGCATGCACCAGCCCAAAGGCTGCCAGTGGGCGTAAAGCTCTCCTCAAGCGAGCATCGAACGATCGCCCGCCTTCCGAGATGACCAAAAGACCCATGCTAAAAAAAGCCAGGCCGTATATAAAATAGATCGGGATGATGGAAGGAATGTTCATCCGGATAAAAATGTTCGACGTGAGGGGATCTCGTGCCTTGCGGGTCTATCAGAGCGTTTCACTTGAGTATATTACCACGAAAGAGATAACTTTCACCAGTTATCTCCTAGACCTTTCTCCTGAAAAAATACTCGGTATTACTGGCTGCTAGTGGCATGCAGGATTTGAATGGAAAAATGGGTTAAAATAGTGTACTCCATAGACACCAAGATTAAAAACAAAACTATCCATTATTCCCCATCGATGAAAATAATAAAAATGCATTTTTTCCGTTCGATGTTTCATTGCCTGACGGTCTTGACCATATTATCGCTGCCTGGTTGTGCTCCGGAAAAAGGTAATTCACCGGCATTGTCCACGAATACTCCTGCAATATTGACCGGGACACAGGCATCCGCGTACGAATCTAATAACTCATCGGGTGGAGAAACCTCGACCACAGATATTGCAACACCTACCACGATAGTGTCAGTGACTGAAACACCGGCATTATCCGATTCCGCCTGGCGGACGATTCCGATCATACCCGTACTGGATCAGCATCTCATTCGAATCTTTCAAGACGGGCAGGCGCAAGGACGGAATCCACACAATTTCTCCGTGATCGGCGATTGCCAATCGATCCCATTTGTTTTCATGGGACCTTTCGGACGTGGCATCCTGGCTCCCGACAGCGGAGAAAGTTATCTCTGGGATGCCATCAACCAATTTAAGGGATCATTTAATCACGAAAGCGTTACTTCCCGAGGTGGATTTACGGCTGCTTCCATTCTGAATCCTCTTCAAGCCGATCCTCACTACTGCACACCCGGCGAAACCCCGCTTACCTGTGAATACAGGCTCAATAATCCGGCGTATGTCTTTATTACCCTCGAGACCTGGCTCGACCCAAAAACGATCGATCGGTACGAAATCTACCTGCGCCAGATCCTGGATTATGTCATCGCCAAAGGTAGTATCCCCATTTTGATCACCAAGGCTGATTCTGCCGAGGTATTCTAATGGCAAATATGTTATCAACCCGGCGATTGTACAGGTCGCTCATGACTATGATGTACCGGTGGTTAATTTTTGGCAAGCTGCGCAGTATCTCGAAAACGCTGGGATAGACCCTGCACGTGAAGGCTTCCACTTGAGTCAGGACGGATACAACCTTAAGAATATCCTGGCGCTTCGAGCGCTCTATAATGTCTGGAAATATGTCGATCAGGGGAATAGTTCCAACAATCAATCGTCAACCCCCACACCGGTCCCCACACAGCAGGCAACCACAAACACTGTGACCCCTATGAATGTGACAATTCCTGATTGCGCAGGCACATGTATCTTTTTTGGCACCACCTCCTCCCACGACGGCGTCGCACAGTCTCAAGGGGTGTATGCCTATGCCTTTGCCAGCAAGAAGTTGATCCCTGTACTTGGTAAAGGATACAACCTTCAGGATGTCAGCGCGGACGGAAAACAATTACTGGTAAACGACGCGACCCGTCTGTATGATGTTAATCTAGCAACCGGCACTTCAGCGGTGGTAAGCGATTCGTTTTTTTCATTTGGCAGACAGGATGCTTATTGGAATGCCGATGCCAGTCAAGCCATTTACCTCGATCAAAACCATCCCATCCAGGCTGGGACCGGTTATGCGTTCAATCTTTTTCCAACCACCCGAGCCAATGAGTTATATTTCGAATCCGGAAAGTGTACGGCTCTTGATGCCTGTCAATCTGGGGGGGTATATCGCCAGGACCAAAATCAAGTGCCCGCTCCGATCGATTCATCCTCTCATCTGGTTTTCTCACCAGGTGGCAAGTATCTCGGTTATCTCAATCCTGCCGCCGCTACCGCAGATAATTATTACCATATAGGCTATCTGATGCTGCAAGAACCTGATCTGGGTATCACCAGCAATCGTGTATTCTACTTCCCCAAAGAATATGGTTTTATGATCTCGCCGGATGTGAGGGATTTCGCCTTTTCACCGGATAGCAGTAAAATATTCATCATTTATGATGTCTATAGTGCCTACTTCGAAAAATCCTTGCATATTAAAACATATGTCCTGAAGGTTAAAACCGGGGTCCTATACGATTACGGAAAGATCGATGGTCCAAGCGGATCACTTTCACCTAGAGTGGTTTGGTCGCCTCAGGGAGATAGTGCTCTTTTCTTTATGACAAGTGAGACTGCCAACAATCAATACTCCCTTGGAATTTATAAAACTATATTAAACACAGAACAGCGGTTGGTTCCTTTCGACCTGGGTATCATCACCAGTAGTGAGTATTTCCATATTACCAATATATATTGGCGATAGAGCAATGCGATTACGATATAGTATCCTTATTCCCCTGTTCTTCTTGATCTTGCTCGCCGCCTGCCAGCGGACGACCTTTATTGTAAATATCTTCGCTGATGGAAAGACGTATCATCAGGAGTTTGTCCAGGTAGTTCCATCCTCCCTTCTCCAGCAAGCAGGGATAACTCTACGCCCAAACGACAGCTTGCTTTATCTTGGAAACTCGATCCCACTCGATCAGTCACTACCGGTGGGAGGACCATACACATTGACTGTCCGCAGGGCAGTGACAATTACCATCGAATCTTCTGGTGAACAAAAAACTCTGCAGTCCTCCGCCTTGACCGTAGGGCAGGCATTGGTCGAAGCTGGCTATAGCCTGTATGCCACCGATCTTCTCGATCCGCCTGCCGAAACGCCGATCACCGCACCGCTCACGATCGATTTCCAGCCTTCTCATTCCGTCGATATTTCGGTGGATGGAGCCCAACTCAACATACGAACATCCGCAGGCTCGGTAGGTCAGGCTCTTGCAGAAGCGGGAATTCCTCTCATGGGGCTGGATTACAGCCGTCCGTCCGAGAACGCCCAACTGCCTGTTGACGGACACATCCAGGTTGTGCGGGTCGTCGAGACTGTAGCCCTGACTCAGAAATCCATCCCGTTTTCCACCCGCAATGAACTCTCAGCGGATTTGGAGATCGACCAGCAGGCGCTCCTGCAAGGCGGGGAGCCCGGCTTGTCGATAGCCCGCCAGCGTACCCGCAATGAAGATGGGGTACAAGTATCCCAGCATGCTGATAGTGAGACAGTCGTCCGCCCGCCACAGGACCGGATCATGGGATTTGGAACGAAAATCGTGATCCGTACCGCTACGGTGGACGGTGTCACTTTCCAATACTGGAGGGCATTAACGTTATACGCCACCTATTACATCCCTTGTATTCCCGGTACAAATAATTGTATGTACTACACATCCACAAGGACGCTAGTCCAAAAAGGGGCTGTAGCGTTGACGTATCCATGGTTCCTGCTTCTTGCTCATGAACACGTTTACGTGCCAGGGTATGGATATGGTACCGTGGAAGATACCAATGGCGGTTTAACAAGTGCCTACGGGACATCCTATTGGATCGACCTTGGATTCGGACAAAACGACGTCATCACCTGGGATACCCATTACGTAACGGTTTATTTCCTCACACCCGTCCCTGCCAATGTGGCTGATATGTACATCATGCCCTGATCCCATCTACGATTGATAGAAATTCTTTTTTCTTGATTATTCTTTAGCAAAGTGAACTGGTTGACCGTCTGGTCAGCCTTTTTATTTTTCCCCAGTTGTATTTTCTGTTGATCGTTATTTCTTGATCTGATAAACAAGGAATATGGAGTTTGAAAATACCTGCTGTACATCAATATTACAACTCTTGATATTCTCCACCGGGAATTGATCAAAATGATCCCCCCAGCGAAAAACTGCATAATTTCCGAGAGAAAGTTGATCGCAGTTGCTTACCATAATTGAGTTACGATCCGTGAAAAGGTGCATGGCACGCGGCTTAATGAATAGGATCACACTATCCGCGGGAGTCTCTGCCTTTATAAAATTAAACAATTCCGTGCTGACGGAATCGAATGGTCCCGCCTGGTAACGATCAGCAGACAAATTGGAGGCTGCCAGCCCGATCGATTTACTTAAGAAGACTGCTACGAGCGCGATCCAAAATAAATATATAAGAGCCATCCCTGCCATAAGGTAATAATTCTTTAATCGAGATATGGCAGCCTTCATTCCCTGGAAAGCAAAGTAGACATAAAATGGCAGGATTGGGAACACGAACCGAAAATCTTGATTTGGCCAAACCAGTAATAAAATGATCGTCAAGATGGAATAAAGGATCAACACATAATCTTTTTTCACCCTGGCAATGACACCTACCAGACCGATGATTCCTAAAATTATCGTCACACCGCGTTGATAAGGTAAACCGACCAGAAAAGTTTGCAGCTGGGTAAAATAGTAATACCGGTTTTCCTGGAAAACAGTTCCAAGTTTGATCGAATTCAAGGACAGGGAATATGAGGTTTCTCCACCCGGGAGCAACAGCCCGGAAAGAATCCACATTGCCAAAAAAACCACATGCGGCAGGAGAAATTGGATGATCTCTCTGCCTGGTTTAATTCCTCCTTTAATCCTCTGGACGAACATAATGATCTGGCATCCCAGCAATGTTGCCAGTAGCAATGCCCCATTTATCCGTATATAAAAGGACCAGAAGATCACTGCCCCGAGTGCCGCCAACTCAATATATGAGGCGGGTTTACAATTTTTTTGGCGGATTAGACGATCGATCAGGAGAATTGAAAAGGTCGAAAATAGCAGGAAGAGAATATCGGACATGATCAAATTCTGATATCCGAGCATCAGTGGCTGGGTCGCGATGAGACCAACGACCAGGATTGCATCCCAGGTGCTAACGCGTTCCTTGAATAATGCAAATAAACAAATTAAGAACAATATGAAGAAAAGGACGTTCGGTATTTTTAATGCAAGCGGATTCAAATTAAAAACCCAATAAACTGGCGCAAGGATTATCGGGTATCCCCAGGGATACGCGACAGGTCCCAATACATACGATGAGTGCTGGATGGTGAAGGTATTCTGTTCTAGGAACTGATTCTCGGTGCCATTGACGATGCTTTTCGCTTGCATGATATATTGTGCAAAATCGTCTCCCCAGCCGTGACCGGTGGTAAGCATGCTCGACGAAAGCGTCCCGGATACAACCAGGACCAGAATCAGTACGTATAGGTGAAGTTTGGCTTTATTTATCACATGGTTTTTCCCACTTTATTGATACCGTATTTTAACATGCATCACCCCCTCACGATACAGATGATTTCATATTCCTTGGGTTGAGAAACCTTGATTAATTAAAACACCCCCCATGACACCTGGCAATGTGTCATGGGGTCTGCTATTTGGAATTGCTCACATAAGCTTTTATTTATCGCAAATGGTCGAGTTATGGGTTGTAGGCACCAACCCCACAGACATCCGTGCCTACCTTTTCATAAAAGAAGGTCTTCGGTTCTGTTTGACCATTGGCGGGATCGAGCCATTGATAACTGACCGAATCGACTTTACTGGTCGTTGCGGCATCCCAGGCTGCCCTACTGATAGGCTCGACGGTCGATCCGACCAGGTACGGGTAACCGCCATTCGCGCTTTGCGTTAAGTGGGAGTCGATGCAAGCAACATAGAGATCACCTATATAAAATGGACTGACCCTGCCGGTAAAGTCGGAGAGTGCCTGTTTTCGCCCGACCAACTTGTAATGCTCGATCGCTTTTTGAAGCATTGTTTTGGCTTCCGCAACGGTTCCATGTGGCGTACCACCTGAGGAAGATTGAGTGGTTGAAGATCCACTGTTCGTCGCCACAAGCGTACTGACGGTGCTACCTGCTGAGGAGACCACGGATGAAAGAGAGCAGGCAGCGAGAGAAATGAAAACTATGATACTAAATACTAATTGTTTGAAACGGTTGCGATTCATAATTTACATGCCCTCCTGATATACCAGCCCAATAAAACACATTAAACCAATTTGGACTATTATAATCCTATTGGATGGTATTGAAATACCTCTTAAAGTATTTTTAATGTTGTGAAAGCAAGTATGTCGAATGAATGCGTTTCACCGGTGAACCAGTCCACCTTTCAGAGAGATATCGTTCGAAGATGGCGAATAATACAAAAGAAGTGCCATTTCAGGCACTTCTTTGTTGTATATGCTGATTTAAAATCCCGAGCGAAGTACTTTCTCCAAAGCACACCATCCCGGGGACTCGCGATAACCAGATCAGGGATGGATATAAATTTCCTGGCTGTAGAGATACATTAAACCGCTGATCCGGTCGTCTGCCTGGCTGATCGTCAATCGAGCCCAGGTGCTATTGGTAATGGTGTATGGCAAATAAATCTGGAAAGGTACATATCCATCATCTTCGGAAGGAACAATTTGTACCGGTTGGGAAGCGATCACGTTACCATTTCGGGTGTTCAATCCAACAATGATTGGCAGGCTGTTATACGGTCGCATCGTGCCGGACACAAATAATTTTCCTCCGGAAAGCCATTTTCCTTGCGCGGGTTGATCAATTACACATCTCTCCTTAAAATCACCTGATGGATTGACTATTGAATATCCCTCCGGTAACAGCATGAGGTGTACAGAATCGACCGCCGTTAATCGACCGTAGACGTCTTGAGTGCTTAAAGTCAATCGTCCCAACTCACCAGCACCCTGCACCTTGAAATCGAGCCTGGAAATAAAATAAGCCCATGTATAAACCGTAAACAATTGAATGGTATCAGAATTTAATACTCGACCGTCCTCACCATACAGGGTCATGGTTCCCCTGTTATTGAATCCAGGGATTGCGTATCCATAGAACAGAAGTGGCGATACCAGTTTTGAAAACGGACCGGGATCCATGATTTGAATCGCAGCCGATCCTGCGGCGGGCTGGGGAATATCAGTGGCTTCTATTGGTTGAGCCGGCGGCGGGATCGGTAGCTGATCGAACGTCGCAGTCAACGTCGGTTCCGATGTGGATTCCGGGCTTGGCTCAATTGTTGGTGGCTGAAGACCGGTAGAAATTAACGTAGGTACCAAGTTGTCACTCAACTTGGTCGCAAAAGGAGTAGTTACGGGTATATTTGTAATCGAAGTTTGCGGAGCAACGGTTGGTGACGAAGTCGAGCAACCGACGACCACGATCGACAACAAGGCGACTAGTAATGACCGAAGCGACATGTTAAAATTATACCTGCTAAATGAGCTGACGCTCCTTTCGGAGCGTCAGTGTGGCAATTATAGGTTGTATATATCGCCAAATTTTTTGGTAAGGTAACGGATATACGCCGCGGGGTCAATCTTTGAACCGGTCACTTTCTTGACCAGCTCCTGCGGCTCGAACTTCCGTCCGTGGCGGTGGATCTTATCCCGCAGCCAGTTTAGCAGGTTTTCAAATTTTCCGGCCCGGATCTGGTCAGGCAGGTCCGGGATATCCTGGTTGATCTTCTCCCAAAGTTGAGCTGAGATCAGGTTACCAAGGGCATACGTTGCGAAATAACCGATCATCCCGCCAGACCAGTGAATATCCTGGAGTACTCCCTTGGCATCATTGCTAGGAGTGACACCCAGGTACTCATTCATTTTTACGTTCCAGTATTCCGGTAAATCCTTGACCGCCAGTTTTCCTTCCATGAGGGCGATCTCGATTTCCATCCTAAGCATGATGTGCAGATTATACGTAGCTTCATCTGCCTCTACTCGTATGAATGACGGTTCTACTTTATTAATACCCTTGTAGAACTTTTCAAGGGGAATATTCGATAATTGGGGGAAATCTTTTTGCAACTGGGGATAAAAATGCTGCCAGAATGGCTGTGACCGCCCGACCAGGTTTTCCCACAACCTGCTTTGTGACTCGTGGACTGCCAGCGATGCTCCACCCGCCAATCCGGTGCGCTCCAATTCCTGGGCGGCACCCAGTCCGTAAAGTGCATGTCCGCATTCATGCATGGTCCCAAAAATCATGGTATTAAGAAAGTTAGGTGCCACTCTGGTTGTGATGCGCACATCGTTCACACCGAATTCGGTAGTAAATGGATGGGCTGCCTTATCCTGCCGGCCGCGATTCCAATCATAGCCAAACTGGGTGATCACCTCGGTGCCAAAATCCCATTGCTTCTTTTCATCGAATGCCTGGTGCAGGAATGAGTCATCCACCTGCGGTTTCTTGGAAATGGCATGGATCAATTCCACCTGCTTTGGGCGCAGGCTGTCAAAGATTGCTTTCACATCCGCAGTTTTCATTCCAGGTTCAAAATCATCCAGGAGCGCATCGTATGGATGATCGAGATTGGGGAAAAAAGAGATGTATTCCTTGCGAAGTTCTATCACCTTTTCAAGTTGTGGCAGGAAAAGCGAAAAATCAGACTTTTGGCGAGCTTCAACCCAGACTTGTTGGGCAATGGTGGTCGCCTGGGTAAATTTTTCCACGAATTCCGGTGGAACCCGGGTGGCTTTTTCAAAGTCGATTTTACTTACTTTTATTATGCGCGCATCATCTGAATCTGGGTCGATCGAGTTGGCATATGGAATCAAATCATCCAAAAGCTTACCCAAATCCGCGGAGGTGGCTTTTTCCTGGGTAATGCGTGCCAGGGTGCCCATCTGATTACCACGCGCTTCGGCTCCCCCAACCGGCATATTCACTTGCTGGTCCCAGCTTAACACCGCGTTCGCGAAACTCAGGTCCGATAACTCGCCCAGTTTTTCCTTAAGTTGTTTCATCTTTTCTTCCATGAATTCCTCCTACAAAGGGATAAACAAATCCATTGTTTGTACGAACCCAAATAATTATAACCTCTTCGAATTCAACGAATTACGCCACCGGAAGGATATCCGCTGGCGTAATCGTGCCTGTCTTCTTCAAGGTCAATTCAAATTAACCTTGACCTCACACAATTCCTCAATACTCGGTTAGTGCATTCCCAGGTATTCGCTAAAACCAAAGTTGACATTATTGACAGCCGCTCCTCCAGCTACTGTGACAGTCTGGGGAGGGGTTCTTGTACTGGCAGTTGGGACTGGATTCGGTGAAACATCCACGCAATACGTACCCGGGTTAACGGTGACTTTATAATAGCCGCTAACGTTCGTCGTACCGGTGATCACTACGGCGCCCGGTGAGCCGCAACCACCCGATCTCACCCGAATTGTTGCACCCGAGATCAGGATGCCGGGTGGATAAATTAGATTTCCATTGATCTGCCGGAAAACGATCCCGGAGATGGTACCCGGAATGATCGGGGTCGGTGTCGGCGGAACGGGACAAACACCCGGCTCACTTCCGGTGGGTGTGAAACCTACTCCCCAGCGGCAGGTATTATCCACTTCCGCCAATGCCTTGATCGGATAATACTGGGATAATTCGACGAGCGGCGAGCCAGCCTGGTCAATGGTGAAATGGTCGTTGTAATCGAACCAGGCAGGGTTAAGCATACTATCGCTGATCGCCCAGGCTCCCCAGGTAAATTTATCGGGATCGTTGATGATCGATCGTTTGAAGGCGATCTCGACGTTGTTCTGGTTGGTCGGGGATACACGCGCCCAGGCAGTGTCCGGGTCTGTGCCGACACCGCTGTCAAAAAGAACTGTATCGTATCCGTCCGTACTGGAAGGCGGGTCGGACTGGATTGGATGGGTACTGCCAACGTCAAAGTTCTTATCCGCCCAGACCCTGACCCCGTCCGTGGACCAGGCTTGTCCCGGCTTGGACGCCATGACCAGGAAATCGCCGCGCCCGTTTATATTCGTGTCCACTTCGACGCCGTAATTTTCCAGCATCCCGCCGCTTTGATTCTGCCCGGTTAATGTGATCGTCACGAAAACCCACAAACCATCGCGTTTCAGGCTGGCTTTGGTGATGTCCAGGTCTGGGAAATATTTATCCATCGTGTTGGCGTTGAACGGGCGTTCGAATATGTTAATATCAAAATTATCTCCCCCGTTCGTTCTGCGCTGCGTTGCGAAGGCGGACGAATCCCGGTCGGTCACATTACTTTCCGATGTGCCGGGTGGTGTCCCCGGTGTTACCAGATGAACGATCGGCACCGGTGTTGAAGTTTCTGTTGCGGTTGGTTCGGGTGCTGCAGTAGTTGGATTGGCTTCTGTCGGGTTGGCTGCAGTGGGATTAGCGATCGTTGGTAAGATGTTCTCGCCGCTTACTGCAGTATTGGAAGGTCCCACGGCCTGGCTCATATTACACGCCAGCAGGGCAGTCACAAGGATCGTGGCAGGCAGCCACTTATAAAAATGATGAAGCGATGCTCGTTTCATGTCTCCTCCTCCAATTGCGAAACTTCATCGGACTGGTTTGTGGGCGAATAATCTTACGAATGAATATTAATTATTTTACTCCTTATCGTCCCAATTTGTATCCCCCCGGATGGATTTTCGTTTATAGATCCATGTACCAGCACAACATAGCTTCATGGGAAAGATTCGGCCTGCTTGCATAACCAAAACGACGGATCTCACCCAATCTGCATCCCATGCGTTGATAGAACTGGCAGGCAGGCACGTTTACATTTTGTGTTTCAATTTTGATCTGGCGACAATTATGTTCATTGCACCATTTCACGACACTCTTGAAAAGTGGTATCCCCATCCCACGCCAGTTGGGGTGCACACGGATATCCCACAATACAGCAAGGTCACGCCGCTCTTCAAGCATGTTTACACCATTGGTGTCGAATGCAATGGTTGCGCCGGCAATTGCCCGCTTGTCATCCAGCCCAAGAAAGAAACCCCAGTTCCTGACATCGAATTGTTTTGGCCAATCCGTTGGCAGTTCGCCATCTTGATCGTAATCCTTAGTATAAGGTTGTTCGACGGGTTCTTCCCGGAATAATATACCCCCCAGGCCTCCGCTCACCAGATCAAGCCTAAGAATGCTACGCACAACCAGCCTGCTGGGCACCAGGCAGTATTCGTTCAACCGGTCAGGTCCAATCTCAATGATCGAAGCAGGCATGCTTGGCAATTTTACTCATATCGCAACGCTTCAACCGGTTCAAGGCTGGCAGCCCGGTTGGCGGGATAGATCCCAAAGAATAGCCCGACCGCCGCCGAGAAAATGGTCGCCAGCAAAATGGAATTGATCCCGATCACAGGAGAAAAAGCATTTCCAGTCGCTGCTGCGATCCGTCCGACCAGTAACGATAATAGCCAGCCCAAAATGATGCCGATCATGCCTCCGAAGAGGCTCAACATGGACAACTCGGTCAGGAACTGTAACAGGATGTCCCTCCTGCGTGCACCGAGGGCTTTCCGCAATCCGATTTCACGCGTCCGTTCGGTAACGGAAACCAACATGATATTCATGATACCAATCCCCCCCACCAATAATGAGATGCCGGCAATCCCTCCAAGGAAAATAGTGAATACGCCCGTAACGGTCGTTGCGATCGAAAGAACGTCCTTCTGCGAAAAAATGGTAAAGTCATCGATTCCAACCGGAGTCCGGTGCCGTTGGCGCAGTACTTGCGAAACTTCATCCGTGGCTTGAGTGACCGCGTCTGAGCTGGTCGCCTGCACAAGAATTTGATCCACCTCGTACAAAGAAGGTAGGTGGAATAGGCGAGCCTGGGCGGTACTGATCGGTATGAAGATACGGCTGTCCTGGTTGCCAAACGAGCTTCCACCTTTCGAGGCAAAGATCCCGATCACCCGGAATGGCTGTCCGGAGATCCTGATGGTCTCTCCGGTCAAGCCGTCGTGCCTGCCAAATAACTGGTCTGCGATCGCCGGTCCGATCACTGCCACCGAAGCCTGCCCCAGGATCTGATCTTCGGTAATGAAAACTCCTTCGGTAAGCTTGTAGTTTTGCATTGAAAAATAATCCGGCGTCACACCAATAATGCTGTTTCGTCTTGTTTTCCCGGTCGTTGCAGAAACGTCAGCACTGCCTTGAATGCTGGGCGCCACTGCCGCGACATCCGGGCAGACCAGTGGATCCGCCATTGCCTGCGCATCCGGTAGCGTGATGGGCTTTGGGTTATGCACATCATTATTGAGGTTACCGGATGAGACAAACAGCAGGTTCGTACCAATACCACTGATTGCACTGGTAATGGTAGCCTGGGCGCCTTGACCCACCGACAGCATCGCAATTACAGCCCCAACGCCAATAATAATGCCAAGCATCGTCAGGCCGGACCGCAGCCGGTTGGCGTTTAAACTTTCCAGTGCTTCAAGGACCGATTGAACAAGGTTCATACTGCCTCGATCTGCCCATCGCGCAGGTGAATCACCCGTTGGGTTTGTGCAGCAACGATCGGGTCATGCGTGATGATGATTAAAGTCGTGCCTTTTTTATGGTTGAGATCCAACAGCAGAGCCATGATCTCCTTGCCAACCTTGGAGTCAAGGTTTCCGGTGGGCTCATCCGCCATAATGATCGCAGGATCGTTGACCAGCGCCCGCGCGATCGCCACCCGCTGTTGCTGTCCACCGGAAAGTTCAGTCGGTCGATGGTTCAACCTGTCGCTCAATCCAACTGATTCAAGGGCTGCCCGCGCCTGTTCCCTTCGACCTTCTTTCATGCCGGCATAGCGCAAAGGTAGTTCCACGTTGGCAAGTGCTGTTGTCCTGGATAGAAGATTAAAGGACTGGAATACAAATCCGACCTTGCGGTTGCGAATATCAGCCAGTTGATCATCTTTCAGCGTGGACACGGTCTCACCATCGAGAACATAATCGCCGCTGCTGGGCAGGTCAAGGCAGCCCAGAATATTCATTAAAGTGGATTTTCCTGATCCTGACGGACCCATGATCGATACCACTTCTCCACGCTCGATCTCAAGGGATACGCCACAAAGAGCAAAGACTTCGAATTCACCCATCGCGTAGGTCTTGGTGAGGTTCTTTGCAACGATGACAGGAGTACTCATTTACAAACCTCCACCAAATGGACCGCCGCCTCCGCTCGGACGACCATTACCCTGGTTGAACAGGTTCGATGGTGGGTTCAGGATCACCTGGTCACCTTCTTTCAAATCACCTGACAGCACCTCACTCATTGTTTCTGCGCTCGCACCCAGGCTGATTGGAATTTCCAGGGATTGACCGTTTCGAAGTACATAAACAACACGCTGGTTATTTATCAACCTGACTGCACGGTTCGGGACAAGCAGCACACTCTCCAGTTGTTTGACGGTGATCGTGACTGCAGCGGTCATGCCTGGTTTTACTGACGAATCGGTATTGTCCAGTTTAACGGTAACAGTGAAGTTGACCACGCCTTGCACTGCGGTACCGACCGAAGCAACAGAGGTAACTTCGCCCTTGTATTGAGAACCCTGGACAGCATCGAACGATATTTCCACGGGTTGGCCGACTTTTACGGAATTAATATCGACCTCAGATACCTGGACATCTACCAGTAAGGAGTTTAAATTATCTATGCGAAAGCTACTGACACCCGGTGATACCAGGTCGCCTGCCTGAGGATCTACTTCAGTGATCGTCCCTGCAAAAGGTGCGATCGCAAACGAAAGGTTGACCGTTGCCTGGGCAGCATCCACACGCGCCTGGGAGGCAGCGATATCATTCGGATCAGGACCGTTGCTTAAACGATCCCATTCCTTTTTTGCATCCGCCAGTTGCGCGCTTGCCAGGGCAAGTTTTGCCCGCGCTAGATCGACGTCACTACCACTCGGGACGAGCAAAAATACGTCCAGGGTGTTTTGAGCACGCTGGAGAGACTGCTTGGCATTGTAGAGGGCAGTAATTGCCTGAGCTTTACGCAGATCCGTGTCGTCCAATCCCCGTACTGCGTCGTATAAATGTTGAGCCTGATCAACGGATTTTTGTGCGAGTGTAACCTGAGCCTGGGCGTTCTGAATATCCAGCGTTGTACCACCGTGGTTAAATCCCAGGAAACTATTCAAGGTTGCGTTCGCACTGTTATATGCTTTCTGCGCATTGACAAAATTAACCTGGGCTTGTGCTTGAGTGGTATTTGATTTTAACAAATTGTCCAGATTGCGTTGGGCTGTCACCAGGTCCGCCTGGGCGAGTACGACATTCTGTGAGAGCGAAGTCTGCAAGAGACTCGCCAGGACATCCCCGCGTTCACCTGGTCACCTACTTTTACGTTTACTGCGCCCACCGTTCCCGAGGTAAGCCAGGTCAGTAAGGCGGTCTGGTCCGCCCTTACGGTGCCGGTCGCTCCAACCGTCGCCGTGAGGCTGCCACGTCCAATAGTTGTTGTCTGGAGCGCAGCGGCAGTATTTGCCTGGTTGCGTGCCCGAATAATGAGTGTCGCTATAAATATAATGAGTGCTATTCCTGCAATGCTCAGGATCACCAGGTAGAGTCTTTTTATAGGTTTTTTCTTATTCTGGACAATATTTTTGACATCGTTCGAACTGGTCATATCTTTCCTCCACAATTTTCAGGCAGCGCACGGTCATTCCTGACCTTATTATATGAGATGATTCCTTACGGCTACGAATTGATCATTTCGGACAACCTGATGATTTTACTCCTCGTTAATGATTGTTGATATCATAACATCATTGCATTTTATGGATTTTTTACCCCTTTTACATTGTGATAATCGTCGCAACCATTGGTGACATATAAACCTGTGTTCTGGGGATGAGTTTGAGTATGATAAACATCAAATTAGCCTTTGTTAGTCTTTGTTGTCGGTATCGGTAGGAGGATCGTATGCAAACCATACCCAGTGAGTTTTTGGAAATCGACCGTAAGGCGCGTGTTTACATGCCTTACCAGGATTTATCACTGCGACCGCCAACCGAACGCGTCTGCGATTTCGGTGATGTTGTGGTTCCGCTCGATTCTGACCGTGCCATGCAGGAAGCCGCCCGTTGTATTCATTGCCCTGACCCCGCGCCGTGTATGCTGGCGTGCCCAACGCATAATGATATTCCATCTGCGATGTGGTTGATCGAACAGGGTCGTTATGTCGAAGCAGCCCAATTGTACCGGCAGACCTCCTCTTTACCTGAAATATGTTCCCGGGTTTGCCCACACGAACAGCTCTGCCAGGGATCGTGCGTGATGAATAAGACCCACGAACCGGTCCTGTGCGGACCGCTGGAAACATTTGTGACATGTTACGAGCGAAAAACTGCCGGTGTGGCTATCCCGGTCAGCCGCCCGACCGGGAAAAAAGTCGCCATTGTTGGTGCAGGTCCGGCTGGCATGGGTTGTGCAGAAATCCTTCTGCAAAAGGGGCATTCTGTCACCATTTTTGATTCAAAACCGGCACCAGGCGGTTTACTGGTCTATGGTATTCCTAATTTTAAACTGGCAAAGGAAGTGTTCTTCTGCCGCTGGAGTGATTTTGAAAAAGCCGGGGCAAAATTCGTCGGCAATACCTACATCGGAAAAGACCGCACGATCGATGGATTATTCTCCGAAGGCTATGATTCTGTATTTATCGGTATAGGCACCGGTATTGACGCAAAAATGGATATCCCCGGTGAGGACCTGCCGGGTGTGTATGAAGGCACCGACTTCCTGATCCGCGCCAACACGGACCTGAATTTACTTCCAGAAGATCAACGTCAGCGACCTGCCCTGGGAAAACGGGTGGTCGTGATTGGAGGTGGAGACACCGCCTCGGACTGCTTGCGCTCTGCTTTGCGGCTGGGAGCGGAAGAAGTGACCTGCCTCTACCGGAGAACCGAAAAGGAAATGCCAGGCGGTCGCAAGGATCGCAAGATGGCAAAAGAAGAAGGCGCCAAGTACCACTTCCTTACCCAGCCGGTCAAGTTCATCGCCGGTGAAGATGGTCGCCTGACTGCCATTGAATGCATCGAAATGAAGCTCGGAGAGCCGGATGCCAAAGGACGTCGGAAACCTGTTCCGGTGGAAGGATCCAATTTCTCCATCGCTGTGAATACAGCCATTAAAGCCCTTGGATACTGGCCGGATCCCGTAATCGGCAAGTCTACACCGGGCCTGGATGTCCATGATTATGAACTCATCACTGTGACCGATAAGGAAACCGGTACCACCTCCCGACCGGGAGTCTTCGCAGGCGGCGATGGCGTGACTGGTCCTGACCTGGTAGTCACGGCCATGGTCGCCGGTCGCAAAGCAGCCCTGGCGATGGATGATTACATGCAGTCAACGCAAAGTTAATAGTTCAGCTAAAGGTTCTGCTGGATTGACCTAGACGATACTTTAAACCTCACTAACGAAATCACCCCGAGCATTTCGGGGTGTTTTTTTATATTTAACGATCTTCATTCTGGTCAGTGCTGATCAATTAAACTGCCCCGATCATGGGCTTGTTGAAAAATTCCACCAGGTACCGCTGTCGGCAAAAACCGCTCCGCGTGGTGTGACTGCCAAGACCTGCCAATAATATGTCGCAGACGGGGTTAATCCGCTGATATTAATATTGACCTGGGTAGTTACCGTCCAGATGCTATCGCAAATATTGTTGTTGACTTTATCATAACAATACATGTAGTAATTTACTCCGCTGACTGGACCCCAATTTAATGATAAGTTACCAGGGTTACCGGTGGATCCGGTTATTGGAGATATCTTATATACACTGCTGCTTGGGCTCACAGAGGTGGCAGTTGCAGTTGGAGTGAGGCTCGCTCCCGGTAAGATTGGGGTTGAAGTTGGCGTTGGGGTCGGAGTTCCGGTTGATGTAGGCGTCAAGCTCGCTGCCACCGATGGAGTCGATGTAGCCGGGGTTGGCAGGGTTGCCGTCGGAGTGATCGGAGTCGCGGTCGGTCCGCTGCTCGCCACGCTAAAACTCCACCAAAGTCCACCATTGGCAAAGAGAGCTTCGCTGGGTTTTACTGCCACTACCTCCCAATAATATGTGGTTCCGGGTACCAAACCGGTAACGGTCACACTCGTCGTGTTGCTTAAGTTCCAGGAGGTATCGCAGGTACTGTTATTCACGGAATCCATACAGTAAAGATAATAACTGGCACCGCTCACACCTGACCAGCTTATGCTGATGTTTGCTGGCTGTCCCGCAGCATTGTTGCTCGGAGTAGACTTGGTAAATGGCCCGCTGGGGATTGTACTGGTCGGGGTCGGCGTAGCAGTTGGAACATTGACCGTCTGGGTCGGTGTTGGTGAGGCGACATTGGTGGGGGTAATGCTCGCGGCCGAAGTAACCGTTGGTGGATTATCTGTTAGTGCAAAACTCCACCAGTTTCCGCTATCCAGGAAGGTTGCTCCAGTCGATTTGACGGCTACAACCTCCCAGAAATACGTAATTCCCGGTTCCAGCCCGCTGATGACCGCACTGGAACTATAAGTCGCTGTCCATGAACGGTCGCAATTGTTATTATTGATCGTATCGTAACAGTACAAATAATAAATTACATTACTGCCGCCATTCCATGTCAATGTAAGGCTGGTCGGCACGCCGATCGCATGGTTGGCAGGGCTTACCTTGCCGGGCGTTCCCGGGACGGTGGTAGGCGTGGGAGTAAGCGTTACCCCGGGCTCAGTAGTCGGCGTTGGAGATACATTCCCACAACTGCCGGTTGTCGTTGAAACGACATTACTGTTGGTGGATTGAACGTTCTGGCGGTTGCCCCTTCAGGAAGAAGGAATAATTCGTATTACAGGATAATCCGGAGATCGACGAGCTTACCGTACCTTTCGGCAGGTTTCCGGCAAGCTGGTTATTTATATAAACATCGTATCCATCCAGGTTGGCGGGATCATCAGCAGATAAAGTCCAACCAAGATTGACCTGAGTGCTGGTGACAGTACCCAGCGCCAGGTTGGACGGTGCGTAAGGCTGGATATTGAAGTGCCAGACCGGACCAATCGTGGAGCCGATTGCATTATTCGCAGTTACCTGCCAGGAGTACGCACCGGGGGCTCTCAGTCCCAAATACAGGCTGGTACAATTTCCACTGGGACTGATATCGATGACCCCACCCCAGATGTGAAGATTGCAGGTAGTTCCGTTCGTGCTCCAATAAAGCCAGGTGGCACTCGCCCTGGGAAGTACGCCACCATCCACCGGTTTTGGGCTGCTGGGGAGGACGGGGGCCTGATTGCCTGCACCCTGGTAAGGAACCGCCAGGATACCATCAACAGCATTGCTATCAACATTTATGGTGATACCACCCCAGGATTCATCATGGCTCCCGGTATACTGATGAATACGCTGGTGATTAGACCATAAACTGTCCGAAACGCACGATGACCCATATACCGAGGCATTGGGATTATAGGTGGTGTAATTCCACCATGCCAGCCAGACCAGAATCTGGTACATGCGGGATCGAGGCGAAATCCGAGACGGCCGAGGCGCAAACGGATCCATATACTCCCGACCGGTTCCCGTAGGCTGCCAATTCCGCATCCCAACCATCCATGAAGGATTTCATGGCGTTCCGGCAAGTGCTGTCAGCGGTATTGTAAGCTTCCAAGTCATAGTATATGACCGTATTCGAACCGGATGGAGGTGCAAGTCCAAGGTTTACTGCTGAAGCCATGGCTGCGTCCGCCTCGGTAACTCCCTGGCTGTAAGCAGTGGCAGTGTTCGTACTTACCCTTGACCGGTAGGTTGTGCATGGGGCTTGCGGACCCACCCAGGTCGGAATAAACCTCCACCCCTGCTGGAATAACTGTGATACCAGTGTTGAGTTAAGCAGTGCGTTCCGGCAACCGCGGAGTGATCCGCCGATATAGAGATTGACCGCTCCATATGGACTGGCTGACCACCAGTTCTGCATCTGGCTGGCAGTGGGAATGTCGCAGATGTCAACACCCTGTCCGGTCGAAACGTCGAAGCTGTAGTTCGGTCCTGGAGATGGATTTTGTCTTTCACCGGGGGGATTGATTAAAGCCAATTTGGCGTTGCCCAATGGATTGGTGGATGCAATTCCAGGTATGGATACCGGATTCCAGGTTTCTCCCCCGTCAGTCGTCTTAAGCAGTTGATTTGTTTGAGAGCAGTATAAGGTGCTCTTTATCTGTGTATCCGGTGTGGGAGCAATGCCGGTTTGGGCAGTACAATCCCCGGCGGTGTACAAGCCCAGGCCAATTTCCGCATTTGCCATATCAACCCTGACCAGGTTGGCTGACTTCCCGTCCTGGTTGTATTTTGTAATGGCAGCCAACGCACCCTCTTTTATTACGATCCTGGCGCTGTGGGGGACCACCATGAACAAATGATTTGCATCGAAGAGGGTCAGCGGGGGACGTACGCTCAAGTCCACATTTCCATCGAGTGGAGTACTGTATGATAAAGACCAGGTCTGACCACCATTGCTTGTCGAATAAAAATCCATCCGGACATAATTGCCGTCTGTGAACATGACCGGCAGAAGACCATCATTCGGATCCTGAAATTTGGGTAACAGATACGCGATCTGCTGGATGGCGGTTCCCGAGGGTGGAACGAAGGCTTTCGCCGACCAGTTGATCCCGCCGTCCACCGTTTGATAAAGCTCATCGCCGGATGCCCCGCCAGCCGTCCATCCAATATCAGGAGTGATAAAGAAAATTGGCTCACCGATTGGAATATTCAATTGGGTCCAACTCAGACCGCCATTATCGGTCCTGAAAAGGCTGCCCAATGAAAAATTGATACCGGTAGCACGCTTGATGACGATCCAGCCGGTCGATGTGTCCAGCCATTGCATATAAATACCGTTTGAGACAGCGTTAAAGTCCCCCGAGGTAAAGAGAGCCAGGTTGTTGGTGCTCCAGGTCAGCCCGCCATCATGGGTGATGGATAAGCTGTAGATCGGGTCGCTGCCGGCTGAATAGAGCATCAGCACGCGCCCTTCATTATTATCAATGAAATTTACCGCTACGATGGTTGTCTTGGCGGGGATCGTGCTGCTGATCAAGCTCCAGGTGGTTCCCCCGTTGGATGTCCAATAGAGTTGGTTGTTCAGCAAAACCCAACCCACGTCACCGGAAAGCATGTGGAAATCGCTGTATCCTGACCCATTAACCTGGTTTGCTGGTTGGGCATCACCCTTTTCCGCCTTTACAGCCAAAATGCCATTGACGCCGAAACTGGCGGATATTATCCCGATTATTAGAAACGCGTGCAACACCAGATTTTTTCGTCGGATCATAACTTTCTTCTTATGTATGAGATTGAATTTGGTCAACAAGTGTACATGTTGTCCATCGTGAGTAAAAAGATCAGCTTTTCCCTGCTATTAGGTCTAATTATAGTGGATGAAATAGTCCGGTCTATTGGTAAAGAAATACTTTCTCCCATTCACGATGAGCCCTTGTATGGCTCCTAACGACAATAACATTGAAATACTATCGGTGCAATGGCATTTTTCCCATAGTTTTTTGGATGATTTCCACCAGTAACCACCACCAATAGAAAACCGCGCCCCGTAAAGAATTACCGTTATCGTTCATCTTTACGGTACGCGGTCGGTTAAGACTGAATACTGGGCTGCCAGTAGAACAATCTGTTAAGGCATGGGATTACTGGATCCCCAATCGGTTCCCAGGGCAAGCAGAATATCCTCCGGTGCGTCCGGTTTAAAATCCACGATGATCTGGCTGGCACTATTAAACTTCATCAGCGACATCAGATACTGCATCGCATACGGTTTTCCAGAATGGACGACGATGATCGTCCGGTCAGGAAATGGGGAGTAATATTTATCCGGGTAATCGCCTGTATTGCCAAAGGCGGTCACATTCATGCCCTGGGATACCAGGTAATCTCTGGTCTTTGAAGCCATTCCGTTTATGCCGGTTCCATTGATCACAACCACCTTTGCTGCTTCGGCTTGCATTTTTTGGGTCGGATCACCGCTTGCCATTGGCTCCATCGTCCCGCTTCCGAAAATGCTGTCCACCAGTTCACGAATTTTATCCGGATAAGGTCTCAGGATGGCTAATTGCTGTCCATTATAGTTAAAGAAACCGTCCTGCATCATGGTGTAATCGATCACACCCTTCTTAATGCTTTCAAGCGGGATATCCTTCGCAAGCATTGCTAGACTCAATGCATCAGACAGGGAAAGGTTGGTGTTGATGCCGCCCGAAAGTTCCTGGTAGAGTGTCCCGGATTTAGCCATCAGGTTAAGAAAGTTTCCCGGGGATAGTACCTTGTCCCGGATGGCCAGGATAACCTGCTGCTGGTGGCTCGCCCGTTCCACATCCCCGCCGGCTACGCCCTGGTCAACATCCCGGGCACGCGCATACGCCAATGCCAGGGGACCGGTCAAATGATTCATACCGGCTTTCAGGGTGGTGGTATTGCCCTTGCCAAGCGGGTCAACAATAATATCTGTTGTGACATTTATATCGATACCACCGATCGTATCGATCATCTTCTCAAAAGTCTGGAAATCCACCTGTGCGGTGTACTGGATCGGTATGCCCAGGAAGTTTTCCACCGTTTTCTTTGCCAGTTCAAGACCACCACCCGGCAATTTATATTGTTCGCCGTATGCATAGGCATTGTTAATCTTGAAATATCCAAACCCGGGGATATTGACCCACATATCACGCGGCACGGATAGCATCCCGGCGGTCTTGGTGAGTGGGTCGATTGTCAGGAGCATCATCGTATCCGAGCGCGGGGCACCTGCGCCTGATTCCCAGTCACGATAATCCAATCCAATGATCAGGATCGTGACCCGGCTTGCGCCATCCCAGGGTGGCGGAAGTTCAATTGCCGGCGCACTAATGATTGGTGTGGCGGTTGCGCCAGCGACATCTGTAGCATTTTGTTGTGTAGGTGAGGCGGTAGTTCCTTTGCAGCTGGCCGGTGCGATACCCGACAAGGCAGTCAACCGCCAGCAACTCACGAAACCTGTTAAAAAGATAAACGAAATTACCGATATTAATAATCCAAATCCCATCCAGACGAATTGACCGATGGAAGGGCGTTGAATGGTCCTTATCATGTTCAGGATATTAAATTTCTTTGAAGCCATTTTTACTTCATGGGTGGGGGTGGAACCGGCAGATCCTTCTCCAACACGTTGACCCACTTATCTCCTTCGTTGATTAACATGACCGGGATATCTTCCACGATCGGATATTTACGTCCGCAGTCCTGGCAGATCAACCAGGCATCTTGATGGACCTTTAACAACCCCCCTTTGTCCCTGACACAGGACGGGCAGCGCAGGATATCGAGTAAATCTTGATTGATCATTCAATTCTCCTCTTCCAGGCGCGACAAACGGCTATTCTACCACGTCTAGTGGCATTGTCCGTGTGCGACCAGTCCTTGCGGGTCGATCGTACCGGGACCGTACTGGAAGACTGCCTGCCACGGCTCATAATGAGTGTAAATATTATTGGTAAAAAGCACGGTTCCGCCGCGGCTGACTTCCTGAGTGACCCAGATATCGGCTCCATCCGCCTGGTAATCCACCTGTTTGCAGATCCCGGTTGAAAAGGCTGGATTCTCTTCTATTCGTGGTGGTTGGGCGGGAACAACATTTTGCAGCCCGTGGTTGGTTATCTTAGTTACTCGCCCATCGTCCCCTGAATAGAATTTCCACTGTAATGACTGCGTTCCCGAGTCAAAGTAGGTCTCCATTAAAAGCCAGCTCGAACGGTCATTGGTGAATTTAAGGTCGACCAGCGGAACATATACCGTTGCGTCCAGCCCGGCTAACTGGCTGTCACTGCTGGTGGCAGTTTGCTCATAATACCCGACGCGATAAGCATGTTCATGCCTTTCAACGATCGGATAGCCTCCATAAAGAGCCGTACGGTACAGCGTTGTACTCACCTGGCAAACTCCACCACCCACACCGGTTATCGTTCGACCATTAAATATGATCAACGCTTCTTCATAACCGTTCTCGAGGCTTACATCGCCCAGGGCATCCGCCATTGAAAATGTACCGTTGGGAGGTACAAGCAGCCCATAGAACTGCTTTGAGGCTGCCTTGATATTTTGCATGCGTGCCGAGGGTGAACCGCGAAAAAAGCTCGTATATGATGATACCAGCCCGGTAATACCGAGTGATTTGGCCGTTGCATCGGCACCTGCTTCAGGCTGGGTCACATTCAAAACCAGGTTGACAGTATGTTCCCCTCTCAACAGCGCCTGAACGATTGCCTGTTCGCTGCCAGGCAGGTCCAGTGAACGACCAGTCACACCCGCTTGTACGAACACCAGCTTGCGGGAAGGATCATCAAAATAGAAGCGGGCATTTTGCGCCCTCTGGTTCACCAGCGGAACGATTTGACCCAGGTATAGATCCAGCGCCTCCGTGTTGGCAGAGATCTGATACACGCCACCGGTTGCCGTTTGTACACCCTGGATGGTCAATAGTCCTGCCAGTGCCGTTGGGTCGATCGTCCACGGACCGGGATCACCTGGCAGGGGATCCTGGATCTTGATCGTCAATGGGCTGCTAAAAACCTGGCGCAGTAATTCAGCTTGCGCGGACGCATCCAGTACGGCCGGGGTTTGCTCGTCTATAACGATGGGTACTTCGCCATTTTTAAAGTCTGAAAGTTGTGCGATCAAAGCGGACAGAGTGGCATCCACATCGAGCAGCCGTCCGATCTGCCCTGGCGTATAGACGACTTGAGTCCCGTCTAGATGCAAATCGGTCTCCCGGAATGGTTGATCGATCTCTTTTGCGATATTTTCCAGGTAGCTACGGGCAGTGCGTGCGTCGAAGACGATGACGGGAAACAGGTCGAGTCCTCCCTGCCATGCATTCATCTGGCTCGACAGGTTTGATAACAAGCCTGCCTGCCGTCCGACGCTATACGCACGCTGAACATTGAGGCTGGCATTGAAAGACATACCCAATTGATCGGGTGTCGCCACCCATACCCGGTCTCCATCCCGAAAAACGACCTGTCCGGTCGCCGGGTACGTCAACTTGGACTGGACCGCAGCAGTTGCCTGTTCCGGGGTCATATTTGACAAATCCACCCCTGCCATGGATATGCCCGGGAAGATCCTCCCATTAAAGAGCAGTTGGTAGCTGCCGGTTATGATGCCCACCAGTAGCAGGAACAGGCATAATCCGCCGACCAAAGCGATAAGGATTTGGCCTGGGATGGGGGATCTTTTTGGACGGGGAGGACGTGGAATGGTAACAAAAGCCATTATTCAGGGATTATACACCGTACGCAGGTCGCTATTTTCTTGACGTTCATCTACGCGATTTGTTCCCTTTTAGAAAGGGGATCAACATGGGCGTTGAAATGATGTAATCCTTATATTCCTGCCCGAATTCAGCTATTAATTTTCTTTCTTCCAGTGTGGCACCAATTAGTATATAGGCAGTTAATGCCAGGTTTATCGTCAGCAGATTTACCGTCATTCTCGGTATCAGCCAGATCAATACCAAACCCGAGGTGTATAAAGGGTGCCGGATGTAGCGATAGAAACCCGTGGTGGTGAGTTTCGATAAATTATCGGGTGTTGAACTTAATTGCTGGATGCCGAGGAATGTGAATGGCTGACTTTGCAAAAAACCTACCAGGAGGGCAGCAAATGCCAGCAACTCGCCTACGAAAAAAGGAATGGACCACGGCAAATGGACGGCGTAGAGTAACCTATCAGGCAGCAGGTAAGCCACAATTAATATCGGGATAAAACTGATGGCTGAAAACAAGTTAAAAGCAAGCCTGTAGACACGGAAACCGACCGGTCTAACCACCTTAAGGGTTGCAGATTTAAAACCTGTTGATGCGAATAGGGAATGAATGCCGCCCCATACGGCGATCAGAAGGACCAACCACACAATACTCATCAATGCCTCACTGATATGCCGGGATTTCAACCACCTGATCGCCGGATTTAACCTGGTAATACGGCATCCAGGCCACCCCAAACATATTGACATACACATCGGTTTTCTTGGGTGTTACCGTGATTTCCGTGATCTCATTTACAGAATCTCCCCACTTCTTCGTGGTTTCATCCATGACCTGCTGTCTCGTCTGTTCAAGCTCGGCGAGCTGTTTTGTCAGATCCGCAATTGTCTGGGTTGACTCATTTACATCGGCTTTGGCTTGCTCGGTCATACGGTGTTTCGATAAGGTTGTGGATATCCGCCGGCTGCGGCGGCCTCCCAGGAAACTGAGCAACGTTTCTGCCCCATTTACCAGTTCCTCACTCGTTCGACCTTTCACTTCGGTCTGATCCTGCAGGAGTTCCCTCTGCTCTTTGGCGAGCTTTTCTTTCAGAGTCTCGATCTGACGATCGATCTTCGCAGTGGATTTGGCCAGTTCATCATCATGTGCCTGGCGGGCAGCATCTGTACAGGCTTTCATGAATTCCGCCTGAGATACATCGGGGGTGGCATTGACTCCCAGCGATGGGTTGCTGCGGATGGTAAGTTTGCTCGTGCGGTAAGACCAATCGGTAAAATCCTTTTGCAGTGCGGTCAGTAATTTGGCATCTGAGATGGGTGCATCCAATCCGAGGAAGCGTGCCTGGGGGTCGGGTGCCGGGTCCATGGATTTCTCATCCGGAACATTTCGAATAAAATCATCCCACTTCACCACCCCGCGCTTGTCAAGCGTGGTAACGACCGTCGATCTGACTTGTTGTGAATCAAGGTTGTATCGCCGGTCAAGAAACCGGACCTGGGCTGACGCCAGGATGGTTGGATGATAAGAGATGCCCGCCATCGGGGTATCCGCCGGCAGGTTTTGTCCCGCGGCTGCCAGCGCCTTGGTGAAACTCTGGTTCATCGGCAGGAAATATTCGGGAATGCCGGATGGAACGGCAGGACGCGTGACGCTTCCGGCGGACACTTGCCGGGATGACACTGCGTTAAATGGAACGCTCGAGGGTGCTGGTGATGTCACTGGCGGTATGGATGAAGTGTTACCGATTACTGCCGGCTGGCTGGTGGCTTGACCCTCTTGAACCGCTGTTGTCGGAAGAGGACCGGCAGATGGGCCGGCCGCGCCAACCAGCGCGTTCAGTGCCGGGATCTGTGCCCGGGTCAACGGCCCTGCCAGGAAGTTCATCGTCCAGCGAGTCTGGAACGTCACTGGTTTTGGTGCGTGGACATTTTGCATGATGAAAACGCGCTTCCCCAGGCTCGAAATGAGCTTGTCCATTTCACCCCGGTCTAGACCGCCCGAAGCAGCGCCCTCCAATCCGTCCAGCAGGCGCTGCTTATCCTGGTCGGTCTGAAGTTTCCCAATAAACCACGTACCTGCGTTCGACAGACCTTTGTAATCGACATCCACGGGGTTCTGGGTAGCAAGAACCAATCCCACGCCAAAAGCGCGTGCCTGTTTTAGCATGCGGAGCAAAGGCGTTTTCGAGGGTGGATTCGCCGTTGGCGGGAGGTATCCAAAGATCTCATCCATATAAAGCAAGGTTCGCAGGCTGGTTGAACCAGCCTGTGTTCGCATCCATGTCTCGACCGCCGAGAATAATATCGTAACAAAGAACATGCGCTCCTGATCACTCAGGTGAGCCAGGTAAAAAACATTATGGCGTGGGCGACCGTCTTCTGTAAACAGCAAACCCGGGATATCAAGAGCCTGACCTGTCCGCCAGGCATCAAAGGATGGAGCTGCCAGAATATTATTGATATCTAATGCCAGTGTCATGCGATCCTTGGGCGGGAAAAAAGTATCCACCGGAAAAACGCCCAATTTATCGAATGGCGGGGTCTGGATCTGAAGTATCAGCTCAGTCAGGTCCAGTAATTTATTTTGGCTCCAAGCGCTTTGGAATATATTGGATAACAGGATATGTTCACGGGACCGGATCGGGTCGATATTATCAAATCCAACCAAACCGAGTATGGCGGTCACTGTACTTTCAATGCGCTCTGACAGGATCTCATGATTGCTAGCCCAGTCCATCCCGGGCGCTGCCAGCGAGGAGAGCACGCTGACCGGAATGCCGGCGTCAGAACCCGGTGTGTAAATGACAAATTCAGCCGATTGCTTAAGCGCCAGCATCCGTTCGTGGCTGATGCCCCAATCAGACAAACCGTTTCGCCATGCAAGTGCCGCATCGTTGGAAGCTTGTTCGATGGACTTTCCTGCCCGCCTCGCCAGTTCAGGGTCCAGCCAGGGTTGGAAATCCGTTGGAGCGAGTTCGGGAAAATGTAAGAGCAAATTGGTCAGATCACCCTTGGGATCGATCAGGATCGCTGGTACACCGTTCAGGGCTGCTTCTTCCATTAATGCGATGCAAAGACCGGTTTTGCCCGACCCGGTCATGCCTGTAACGACTGCGTGGGTGGTCAAGTCGTCAGGATCATACAGGACCGGTTGGTCGGTGAGCTTATTTTGAGATTGGTCGAAAAGCTTGCCTAAATAAAACTTTTCAGACATGTTTGCTCTCCTGGTGGATTAAGGATGAAATTAATTTACTCCAACTTATATAAATTGACAACTGTTATTGTTTCCCATTTGTGGATAAATATCCAACACTACAATCGAACCCCTAAACTTGCCTGCTGGGATGCAATCGAAATGCATAAATCAGTTAAACACTTATGGGACTGCTTCAGCCATTACTTTATTAAATTCCTGCAGGTATTGAGCTGCCAGATTCGGGTCAAAAATGATCACGATGTTTTCGTCGTTGTCCGTCTCAGCGCTGAGTGTGAAATTGTATGATCCGGTGATGACGATCTTTCCATCGATGATAATTACTTTATGGTGCATTAACCCATCGATACCGCTCTTCCGGACATCCAAACCTATCCTGACGAATTTATCGAATTCCGTTCCCTGGTTCGAAAGGATCTGACCGGCATCCATCACGCCCGCCACCCGCACCCCCGCTTGCGCCCGTTGGATGATAACCTTTCCGATGTCATCCGAGGTGAACGAGTACGCCATAAAATAGATTGAATCCTGCGCCGATCTGATCAGTTCGGTGATCCGGTTTGCCACCCCATTATCCGGAGAAAATTTAATTTCGACCGGGAATCCTTCAATTTCAAGCGGCGGTGTTTGGGTGGCATGAATGACATCGCCGCCAAATAAATCCTGCGCATACATTTCATCGAACTCGCTTGTGTAATCCCTGGCAGCCTGCGCAGAATGGATGCACAGCAGGTTATTATTATCGCGATACGCTCCACTGACAGTATAGTTCAAGGAACCGGTCCAAACCTCGGATCGTCGATTACCACGAATTTATTATGCATCAACCCTTCGCGCCGGTCGCCGATGATCTTGATCCCCGCATCCATTAAATCCTGAACTTCCCTGCCGTCCATGTTATCGCTTTCCATGACCATGCGTACTAGCACCCCGCGCCGGTAGGCGCGGATGAGCGCATCCCGAATGCTCCACAGGTTCAGGCTGTAGGCAGCCATATCCACGGAGAGTCGCACGGCATCGATAGCAAGTTCCAGGGGGTGGTCAGGACCACCCTCATATTTGGAAGCATTTGGCGATGTCGGGTCGGTAAAATACACCTGGAACGCCATCCCTTGGGCGGTGGCGGGGATTGCGGTATCAGTCGCAACTGGTCCATCGATGGCTGGGACACAGGACGAAATGACCAGTATCAGGATAAAAAGTAGTCCAAATGTTGGTCTATGCGAAGTCTGTGGATATTTCATCTTTTACCTTGATCGGAGGGTTTCCAACTCCTTCTTCCAACCATTCAATTGAGCAGATTCGGGAACATTCATCTGGTAGTGTATAATCCTTTTTTATGAGCCAAGTTCCCGGCAAAGCCAACCAGCAAATCGCCCGTGCTGCCGGGACGGTCATGTTTGCCTTCGCCTTGAGCCAGGTCGCCGGTCTGGTGCGCCAGATGTTGGCAACACGTGCTTTTGGCACCGGGGCAGATATGGATGCGTTCAATTTTGCCAGTATTTTTCCCAACTTGCTGTTCAACCTGCTTGCCGGGGGTGCACTAGCGTCCGCTTTTGTACCAACTTTTACCGCATTCCTAACGAAAGAAGATCATAAATCAGCTTGGGATCTCGCATCCGCCATTGCCAATCTGGTCATATTGACCCTGGCAACTCTCAGCCTCATCGCTTCCCTGTTCGCCCCACAAATTTCCCGCCTGCTTGCTCCGCAATCCACTCCAGAACAGCAAACGTTGACGGCAAGTCTATTGCGGGTTCTCCTGATCACCTCAACGGTCTTTGGCGCGAGCGGGTTGTTATCTGGCATCCTCAATGCCCACCAGCGGTTTTTACTGCCGTCCCTCGCTTCAGCGATTTATTGGGTTGGATTGATCATCGGCTTATTGTTCTTTGTTCCTTCCATGGGGATTTACGGGCTGGCTTGGGGTGCAGTGCTCGGTTCTTTCCTTCACCTTTGTATCCAGCTCCCTGACCTCATCCGTTTACCCAAAAAACAATATACATTTACCCTTAACCTCAAAAATCCATCCGTACGTGAAGTCATCATCCTCATGGGTCCACGCCTGGTCAGCGTTGCGACGTTGCAATTCAGCTTGGTGGTAAGCGGGATCATCGCCTACAGTCTGACGGCTGGTTCATTATCATCCCTCAATTATGCCTTCCCCATCATGACCGTACCGTTGGTCATTATTGGCTCTGGGATTGGCATCGCCACCCTGCCAACATTCTCAGCCCAATTCGCTCGCGGTGAGATGGGTGACTTGCGCCATTCGCTGACCGGTTCCTTGCGGGGGGTATTTTTATTATCCATACCAGCCACACTGGGTCTCATCCTTTTACGCCAACCGTTGATAGCCCTCTTATTTCAATATGGTCATTTCACCCAGCAATCGACTGAAATGACTTCGTGGGCATTATTATGGTATGTCGCCGGTCTGGTTGCTCATTGTGTGCTCGAAATCCTGGTGCGAGCCTTTTTCTCCTTGCACAACACCAAGACACCGGCTTTTGTCAGTGCGGGAGCCATGGGGTTGAATATACTTTTTTGCCTGGCATTTTCGGCCTTGTTCAGGTGGCTGGGCTGGATGCCGCTCGGTGGATTGGCTTTGGCGATGTCATTTTCGACTGCCATTGAAACAACCACCTTGTTCATCCTTCTCAGGAGAAAGCTCAATGGCATCCAAGGTACGGAATTATTGCGTGGGGTTGGTGCGGCATTCCTTGGTACACTCGTCATGTCACTCGTGCTCATTCTTTGGTTGTGGGGAATGGGGACCCATTCGAATGCACTGATAACCCTCGGTGGTGTTGCAATCGGCGGAGTGGTCTATGGGTTGTCAATGCTCGTGATGCGTGTTCCTGAAGCTGCCAGTCTAATCCGAGCGATCAACAGTCGATTTTCACATTAATTCCGTTCCAATTATCAGAAGACCGAATGAGATCTAATTGACCTTCAACACAACAAGGGGGCATTGAACCTGACGCATGCTCTACGTTCTTTAGATATCTGCAACGATCGATCAGTTCGAATTCCTAATGCCACCATAACCACAAGCCGATCGCCAGTACCAAGCCTAAAATCACACCGCCCAACGCCTCAAGCGGGGTGTGACCCAGCACTTCACGCAGGTGCTGTTCGTTGATTGGGTGACCTTTTAGTAATTCTTCCACAAGAATATTGATCTTTTGCGCTTGCATGCCTGCCTGCCGGCGGATGCCGGTGGCATCATAAACCACCACCATTGCCAATGCAACTGCCACAGCAAAAACCGGGGTATCGAATCCGGTATGCAACCCCACTGCCATTGCCGTAGATGTGACCAGGCATGAATGGGAACTCGGCATGCCACCAGCAGCAAAAAAAAGTGCCCAGTTCCAACGCCTCTCTCGGATGGTATCAATGGGGACTTTCAGAGCCTGGGCAATGAACCAGCCTGCCATACCGGTCCAGAAAACATGGTTTTGGAGGATGCCTTCGATATTCATTCGTCCGCCTTCAGGTCTTGTACATCTTCACCCGTCAAAGTCCGGACCTTCAATTCTGCCTTGTCAAGGAGATCGATGCATCGTTTGGTTAACGCCTGACCGTGTTCGAATAGCAACATCGACTCCTCCAATGGCTTTTCACCTGATTCCAGGGCTACCACGATCTTTTCCAGCTCGGCAAATGCAGCTTCATAAGTCATTTCTTCGATCGGTTTGGTTGCAGTTTTTGCCATTTCCACCTATCCTGTGCCCGAAACACGAGCATCAAAATCACCATCCCGCACTCGAATGCGCAGGGGATCGCCTTCACTGACCTGTGCCCGGCTGGATACCACCCGGTCATTCTTCGTTACTACTGCATAACCTCGCTCCAGCACCGCTTGAGGGCTGAGCGCCACCAGTCGGTTCTGGAGACCCCTCAGCCTCGTCCCGGACAATTCCAACCGGTGAGCCACCGAAGCGTTCTCAACCCGCTCCAATTCGTCCAACCGCTGACGTTCATTCAATACCCGCTGCAATGGAGAGTGGTAACCAAGGCTAGTTTGATACCCTGCTAAAATACTCTGCTGGTTTTCGAAAAGGCGAAGTACATCATCCTGCAATTTCTGATCAAGGTCCAATATAGACTGCTTCAAGTCCAGGATCGTGATCGGCGTTGCCAACTCTGCGGCTGCTGTGGGCGTGGGCGCCCGCAGGTCGGCTGCAAAATCTACCAATGTGAAGTCTGTTTCGTGCCCCACCCCGCTGATGACAGGTGCCCGAGATTCAGAAACAGCCCGAACAAGCCGTTCGTCGTTGAAAGCCCACAGGTCTTCGATCGAACCGCCTCCACGTCCGAGCAGGATCACATCCGGTGCTGCTTTATCGTTCAGCTCCTGCAAAGCCCGGATTAACCGCGATTGGCGCTTCAGCACCCTGGACTGGCGCAGGCGCCAGGAAAACTTCAGCAATGGGCAAACGTCTCTTCAATGTCTGGAGCATATCCCGCAGGGCTGCACCGGTGGCCGAAGTGATGATCCCAATCCGATAAGGACGTTTCGGGATGGAGCGCTTGCGAGCGGGGTTAAAAAGACCCTCCGCTTCCAACAGTGCTTTTAGACGTAAAAATTCCTGGAAAAGCGCACCCTGCCCGAGCGGATGGAGATCGTCTGCATACAACTGGTATTGCCCGGCAGTATCGTAAATGCTGATGTTGCCGTGAACTTCGACCGCGGTACCATCCTGCACCAGGTTCTTGAGGTGAACGGCATCATTTTTCCAGACCACACATCTGAGTGCGGCACTGCTGTCTTTAAGGGTGAAATATATATGACCGGATGCCGGCTTGGACAGGTTCGAGATCTCCCCCTGCACCCAGATATTCTGAACACCGGGGTCATGGTCGAGCAGTTGATGAAGGTGGCGGGTTAACTCGCTGACAGTCAAGTGCGAAGAGACATCAAAGAGTGCCATCTGTTCCATGCTATGAGAATACACTGGTTATTAATGATTGTCAATCTTGGTCTCTCCTACACCTCCCCCCTTTTGTCTCCTCGCTATAATTTGCCCAATAACACCATGTGACAGGACACCTTATCCACGAGATATTACATAGTCAATATCTGAATGCACGGGTAGTCCAATGGTATTCTGCGGCAGGATATGTCCTACTGAGCTGGCTTTCTTTACAGCATCATTTCAAGAGCGAATCAAGTCATTTCTGGAGGTTATTTAGCTGATTGCTTGCGGTAAGCTTGTCCGGGGTTTTTCGAATACTCCATTAAATGCAGCGGCGATGATCAGTAAAGCGATCGACCCAACGAGTATCACGGTCTTGATCAGCCAGCCGTTCGACATCCTTTCCATATCCAGGATTGCCAACCATTCAAGGCTGGGAGCATATTCGGTCACCAGTGTATCGTTGCGTAAGTCGGTTATCGCACGTACATCGTAGCTGATAAATCGCTGCTGTTGGCCATCAACATAAGTAGTACCTCTCACGACCTCGAACAAGCCTAGCGTTGCCGGTTTCCCGGTGTAATCGCACATACCATCCCCCACCATGTACGCTTGCATCCTGGGTGGGATGTTCCGGGTAAGGAGGGCTATATTGGTCAGTATGTTGACGATGAGCAGGACGAGAATAATGCTCTTCCCGGAAACGACCATCGACTTTTGCGCAGAGCTACCGGGTGCTGCTCGGAAGATCCATATTGCCAGGAGGAACAATAGCAGGCTGAAAGCAAAATTATAGACCAGGTAGACGTCCCAAACTTTTAGCATGGTCTGTCTCCTTCCTTTTGATTTGATAAACGGACGGAACCTAATAGTCTCAGTAAGAATCGATCGAAAACGACCCACCCAAAATTCTCATCCCCTGGAATTTGCCTTCCTTCTCAGAGCAGGTTACCACCTGGCTCCAATCAGCGGTCGAGCTCCAGGCGACCGATCGAGTAGTTGGTGAAAGTGGCTTGTCAATTCACCGACCGTCAGGTGTGAAGAGACATCAAAAAGTGCTATTTCTTCTATATAAAAGAATACTCTGGTAGAGAGGGCTTGTCAACCATCCTGTCTTATAGTTCTAATCTGCCAGGTTCCAGGCGCTATTCTCATGCGGATTTCTTTGCTACAATGGGAGCTATGAAACGACTCTGGGCGCCCTGGCGGATGAAATTTATCGAAGAGAAAACCACGGGCTGTGTTTTTTGCAACGTTCAGCAACAGTCTGACGGTCCTGAAAACCTGATCGTATTTCGCGGTCAGCACTCGTTTGCCATTCTGAACCGTTATCCCTATACCAGCGGACACTTGTTAGTGGTGGCAAATCAACACCTGCCATCGCTCGAAGACCTGGATGTAGAATCCCGTGCAGAAATGATGGAATTGGCGACACACGCAATGCATGTACTGCGTGTGGTCTACCAACCGGAAGCATTTAATGTCGGCGCTAATATCGGTAAAGCCGCGGGTGCAGGCATCACCGGGCATGTTCACATGCATGTCGTTCCACGCTGGACGGCTGACTCGAATTTCATGCTGACCCTTGCAGAAACCCGCGTCCTGCCGGAAGGGCTTGACGAAACCTATCGGAAAGTGGTCGCCGCGTGGAATAAATCATGAAATCCAGTTGAGGTTCCATTCACATTGAAGATAGAGAATTCGAGAGCCGGAGAAAATCACTCCGGCTCTCTTTCAACTAATTTGCGAGCAAACTTCTTATTACTTTTTCCTGGACTTAACATATATTTTCACAGCTTCACGCATGAACCCCGCCAGCCCGGGAGCTAATTTTTCATAGTTCAATTTAAAACGCGGGTCATTGTTGTAAAGGTCTGCCAGTCCCAACAATTGTTCATCGGAGGGTGACCAGAAATACTGTATATGTTTATGCCAGCGGGAAATAACCGCCTGCACCGGTGAAGAAGCTGCCCCCTTCGACATGACCGCTGCCAGATCAGAGTAAATGGATTTACCTTCAGCCAGGATATTTTCCTTCTCAGCCGGGGAGTAGGCTTTCCATTTTCTGTTCGACGCCCTTACCGTTTCCGGGTCATACGTCTGCTCGGCTTCACGGGCATATTTTTCCTGCTCTTCTTCGCTAAAACCTTCGAATAATCCTTTTTCATCCATCTTTTTCCTTCCTTTCAATTGCTCAATGGTATTGTCGATCGTCAGGATGAGGCGGTCCATTCGCTCGACCCGTCCTTGCAGCGCCGCTTTATGTGAACGAAGCGCATCCAGTACATCAAAACCGGGATCGTCAAGGATCTCCTTGATGTCTGCAAGACTAAGCTCAAGCTCGCGATAGAACATGATCTGCTGTAATTTCAATACGGATTGTTCCCCGTATTGACGGTAGCCGTTGGTACCAACGGACTCCGGTTTCAGCAAGCCAAGCTGGTCATAATAGTGCAAGGTGCGGGTGCTCACGCCCGCCAGTTGTGCAAATTTCTTTACCGTGTACACGTTTACCTCGTCCGTGAATATAAACCATGACGTAACGTTAATGTCAAGGGGTAAAACAGGATCGTGGACAATCTTATATTTTTGATACTATACGAATCGCTGTATTTGGTATCTATTTTCGTCGGTTATAATTCCATTAAATGTTAATCCTACTCCCATTTCTAACGTGGATCTTATTATTATTAATCTGGTTGGATGACTCCCGGGACAAGGACGATAACTGGCTTGCCTACCGTTCCATGCGGGCATCGGTCTTATGTGTGACAGTTATTTGTGGGGCGATCCTGGCTCTCATGAGCGAAGGATTGAGCCTGATCCATGCACTCAACCGTGAAGGCGTAGCAATCGGTTGGGCTGCCGTCCTTTTGACACTGTGTGTTGTTGGTCTGAGGGGAAAACGCTTTGCAAACGGTATCCGGCGATTATATAAAGGCTTTCAACAATTACGCAAAGGCGACTGGGTACTGATCGGCTTCGTAAGTCTGCTTTCAGCCGCGTTGTTTTTGATCGTCCTCTTATCGCCTCCCAATACTTCCGATTCCATGAAGTACCACCTCAGCCGGGTGATGCACTGGGCGCAGGATGCCAGTCTCCGGCACTATGCTACGGCTTTCCTTCCCCAATTGGACCAACCGATCTGGGCTGAAGAAACGATATTACACTTACGCCTGCTATGGGGGGATGACAGGTTTGCCGGGTTCGTTCAATTCGCAGCAATGCTGGTATCCCTGGTTGGAGTAACGCTCATCGCCGCACGATTAGGGGCAGGCAAGCTTGGACAATGGCTTGCAGCGGCATTCGCCTTCAGCGTGCCCATGGGTGTGCTGCAAGCTACCAGTACCCAAAATGATTACGTTGTCGCATTATGGCTGGTGTGTACTACCTGGCTGGTAATTGAAGCGACTCGTGATCCATTCAACAGGCTGAATTCCATTCTATTAGGTCTGGGCGTTGGTCTGGGGATGCTGACAAAGGGGACTTTTTACCCCTTTGTAGTTCCTTTGGGTATTTGGTTCCTGGTTGCGGCAGTCATTTGGATCAGGCATGCGCACCTACCTTTTGTCACCTGGATGCGCAGATTCCTGCTGACATTGTTAATTGTCATTTTATGCATTGTCTTTCTCAATTTTGGTTATTGGTTCCGAAATATTTTGACCTTCAACGGACCGCTCGGCCCCGCTGAATTTATCAAGAATATGACTGCCGGACAATTCGGAATTGGCCCGCTGGTGACCGGGCTGATCAAGAACACTATGCTGAATTTTGTCACCCCAAGCAATCAGATCAATGCCGCCGTCGTTAAATTTCTACAAGCGAAGCTGCTGCCGCTCGATCCGGGCATGCAAAGTTTTAACATGCTAACGGGTTGGAACCATGAAGATCTGGCAGGTAACCCGTTGCACCTGATACTGGTCCTGGTCGCGGCGGTAATCTTGGTGCTGAAGAGGAAAAAGGTTTCCACCCGAAGTATTTGGGCTTACCTCGGAGTCCTGGCAGGCATGTACATCATGCTGGCTGCTGTTGTCCATTTTGATATTTATGGTGTCCGCTATCAACTTCCCTTGTTCATCCTTGGAGCGTCTTTCTTCGGGGCAGCTCTGAATGTTTCCAGGACTAAATCCCAGGTAATTACGGGTACTGAGTCAATAACAAAAATGTCTCGGCAAAGTTTACTCTGGATGCTGGTTGCCTTCCTGATGGTAGCCGCACTGCCATGGGTGGTGTTCAACCGCACACGACCGCTCATTGCGCTCAAGAATGGTGGCGACCCTTTTTCGATCCCCTGCCAACATATCCTGGGTTGCACCCCGGGCAGCATCCTGTCAGAACCACCTTCAACCACTTTATTTACCAACTGGCATGAACTACGCGATCCCTACATGCAAATGACCGCGGACCTTAAAAAAACAGGTTGCGAACAGATTGGATTACGGCTGGATTCGATTGACAGCGAATATTATTTCTGGTGGTTACTGGATGCACCGCAATCCGGTCGGCGGCTGGAGACAATTTACGCCACCCCCGATACTCAACGGTATATTGACCCGGCCTTTCACCCATGCGCGGTTATTTGCACTACCTGCTCCGGGCACACGAGCGCTTATGGACTGCCGTTGTTTGCTGATTACTCGAACTGGGTGCAACTCTATACAGGACAGACTTATTCCCCCCAGTTTAGTCCTTAATATTTGCAGACTCATTTCACTAAGCCCGTTGTTTATGATATTGTGCAAGAAACCCGCAGAAATGCGGGTTTAATATTGTGTTCAAGTTGGATTCCTTAACAGTATAGATGACTCAAATTGGAATGATGCGTCAATCCCCTTTCCTCGCGCTCACGACCATGTGTTTAGAACGGGCATATCCTGCCGGGTACAAACCCGGGATCGATACCGGTAGGTGTCCGGTGAGTGGAACAAGCCCCATCAATGCCCGGGCTAATGCTCGCATGGATGACTCCTGGATCCCATAGGTGCAAAGATAAGTCGAAGCTTCAGGAAATGCATTCAGGTCATATGGGAGCCGCATGGCGACCACAACACAGGGTTTTCCCGTTTTGAGAACCTGGCGGACGAGTTTGATCTGCCCATTCGTTTCAAATGCGTTCAAGGTGGCGCACACCACCAAATCATGTCCGGAAATTTGTTGGAGCACGGTTGAGATATCTGCATCCTCTGGCGCCAGTGGAACAGTAAATTCATCCACATTTGGATGAATATCCCTTAGCGCCGATGCCAGCACCGGCTTTATACCAAAAAAGGAATCTGCTGGAGTAAGATCGGCTGTACGGGGGAAAATCACGGCTACACGCTGGTCGGGCCTCAATTTTAATGGCAGGATATTTACTTCGTCCCGGACCAGTGTGATGGAACGCTCTGCAATTTCCACGGCTACAGCCTGGTGTTCGATGCACCTGACGATGTGAAGCCCATAAGGTGGAAATTGTTCTCTCAGCCAGGTCTTCAAAGATGCAATGCGCTCGACTGAACTTGAGAATACCTTAGAATCCAGGGTACCTTTTTTTAACGAAGTTGAAAGGCTTTCGAATACACTGCGGTGTTCTATCGGGTTCGGGGATAGCAATAAAAGGTCCACATCTGCTGATGCAGCCCGGACAGCATCTTCACCCAGCAACCCTCCCTGGCGGATTCCCTGGACATCCATCGCATCAGAAACGACCACCCCCCCATAACCCATTTTTTCCCGCAGGATACCCCGGATGATCGTCGCAGACATGCTGGCGGGTGGCGCCTCAGGACCATCCACTGCCGGCAAAGCAAAGTGAGCACTCATGATCAGTTTCACCTCTGCTTTTATCGCCGCCTGAAATGGCGGAAATTCCACTTCTTGCAGCCGGTCAAGTTCATGGCGGACAGACGGCATACCGTGGTGCGAGTCAGCCACGGTATCCCCATGACCCGGGAAATGTTTGGCAGTGGCTGCCACGCCCTGGGATTGGATACCGGAGATCATGGCGGCAGCCATGGCTGCCACCCCGTCTGATTTTTCTCCAAATGACCTTGTTCCGATGACCGGGTTGCGGGGATTAAAATTTACATCACAACAAGGCGCAAAGACCACATTGACACCCATGGAAGCCACTTCACGCCCGAGAATCTCGCCTGCGCGGAGTGCAAGATCAGGTGAACCGGTTGCTCCAAGCGCCATATTTCCGGGCAAAGCAGTTATCCCCTCACCGCCTGACATTAACTGCCCGGTCTCCTGGTCAATTGCGATCAATAACGGAGGCAGACCGATTTGCTCTGCGACAGCCTGCAAGGAGGCAGTCAGTGAGAGTAATTGCGAGGGGCTATCGATATTGAGGTTGCGAAAAAGCGTCAAACCTGCCGGTCTGTATTTTTTTATTGATTCAACGATCTCGGGAGTGGCTTCCTTCCCCCTGAACGCCAGTAAAAGTTTTTGTCCAACCTGCTGTAAACTATTCGTGTTCATCTATTCCATCCCATCACCCGAATGATCTTACAGATATGGAATTGGGCAAAAAAACGAACTAATCGGTTCGGATATCAGCTTTGAATTAAATTACATGAATATTGGATCATGATATTGCATTAGGTAAATTATACAACCTTGAAACATTAAGAGTCCGATTGTAGAGATAAATACTTTAAAACAAAAACCTGGCAAATAAAATACCAGGCTTCATTACTCTCAGCGGACCCGACGGGATTCGAACCCGCGATCTCGGCCTTGACAGGGCCGCATGTTTGGCCGCTACACCACGGGTCCAGGAGCGGGCTGAATATACCATATGGAATTTTATGGCGTCAAGGCGCACCTGCTCCAGCGCTCGCAGAATCAGTTGGAGTCTTACCTGACGGGTCATAGACATAGACATAGTCATTGATATTGGCCCAATCGTAAAGCCAGTGCGCATCTCCGACCGACAGGTTGACACATCCATGGCTCATCGGGTATCCGAACCGGTTGTGCCAGTATGCCCCGTGCAGGGCACGCTGTTCGTCAAAGTACATCGTCCAGGGCACATCTTCGAGGTAATAGTAATCGGATCGGTCCGCCTCGGTAGAACCACTCATTGTCTCGGTTGGTTTCTTGATATAAATCTGGAACAACCCCGGTCGTGTCCAGAATGCAGACACACCAGTGGATGTCAGCGTGGCGTAAACCAACTGGTAATTATCGTATACCGACAGCGTCTGTTCGAAAAGGTTAACTTCGATCCAGCGATTACCCGTCACACCGGTCGGTGGATTGGTGTGCGGATCGACACGTGCGACCTTGGTTGCCTCCAACCATTCGTCGGGTGCGACCAGGTTCCAGGTCACGTTATCAGCTTCCTGCGTTGTATAGACCTGGACAATATCGAACCGGTAAAAGAAATGACCTGTCTCGGGGCTAGAAAATCCGGGGGCCGAGCGGGTTTGAACCGGCTCGAGCACCCAGCCGAAAGAATTGCGAGGCTGGGAACTGAATTGAAGCCCTTGGAATGGCGGATTAAAACGCCCCTGGCGTGCCCCATCCGCAGGGATCCATGCCCCTGATCGCAACTGATAAAAAGTGGCGCCGCCGTTTGTGACAACCGGTCCATCTATGTATGAAACGAAAAGGTGCGTACCAGGATCCAACTGGCTGTAAGCCTGGTGAGCCTTGGCTGCATCGAGTGAATTATAAAGAGGTACCCCTTCATTCGTCACTTTAAAATACTGATAGGGAGTATCGTTAAGATCGGACGGTGGTGGAAAGGCAGGCAGCTTTAAATTGGGTTCCATCGGATCGGGGAAACCATCGGCGGCGAGCTGCGCCAGGTAGGTGGAAGGTCCCAGGGCTAAACAATCATCGCGCAGACCGGAGTAAACTCCCGGCGGACAAACCACCGACCCGGAAACCGGCTCGATAGATGGGATCGTACTACCCTGGGCTCCAGCTCTCTGCGGAGCAAATGCCAGCGATGCATGCAAAATACTAAATGTCAAGAAGATGATAATTGTTCGTCTCATTTGAATACCTTTACAGGGAGGTAAAAATTATAGCATGTTTTTTAAGCCAAACCTAAACGGGGGAAATGTTTTGGCTATTACCATCAAATGACCGGTTAACCAGCCAATAACTCTAAAATTACGAGGAACTTCATCAAGTTATCAAACACTTTACAGGTCGCTTGACACATTAGACCCGCTGTGCTAAATTTGAATTTGTCCGAAGATTAAAGCAGTCATGCCGCGAAGGAGGCAGGTTTGACGAAAAATCGCACCCAACTCATGGTCGATCGTTTGCGCGAGCTGCATGCATCTTCACCCTTTACCGAAGCCTCTGCAGTAGTTAGCGTGGACGGATTGAGTATTGCCTCAGCTCTGCCGCGCGGGGTGGAGGAGGACCGGGTTTCTGCCATGTCTGCAGCCATGCTTTCGCTGGGTGAAAGGATCGCGAGCGAACTCGGACGCGGTACCCTTGAACAGGTTTACATAAAAGGGTTGAAGGGTTACGTGGTGCTCGAGTCGGTTGGTGACGAAGCCGTACTGACGGTGCTCGCACGCGAGGAAGCTAAACTTGGACTGATGCTGTTGGATATGCGTCGTGCTGCTGAAGACCTTGCCAAGTTAATTTAGAATGTAACGGACCATGCAGCAAATTCCCAAAAGTGGTTTACATTACACAAACAAATTCGCTCTCATCACCCTGCATGCCTACGAAGAAGTGATGGGCAAGAATGGCTTAAAAGCCATTCTGAACCTTGCGGGGCTGAACGCAGTAGCCGAAAACTACCCTCCTGATAACCTGGAAAAACAGTTCGATTTTGCTGATTACACGACCATCCATCTCGCGCTCGAGGAGATGTACGGACCCCGTGGCGGACGCGGGCTGGCGATGCGAGCCGGACGAGCCACCTTCAACGATGCGCTAATATCTTTCGGTGCGATGGCAGGGGTAAACAGCAGTGAGTTCAAGGTACTCCCCATTTCGGAAAAGATCCATTATGCTTTGCCCGCCGCGGCAAAAATATTTACCGAGACAACAGATCAATTATCAACAGTGGAAGAAACGGATGATGCCTACATTTGGACAAATCACCGCTGTCCCATCTGCTGGTCTCGGAAGGATGCCGATAAACCGGTCTGCTATATTCAGACCGGCTTGCTTCAGGCAATGCTGACCTGGTTCTCGGGCGGGTCGGAGTACCACGTCAACGAATCCAAATGCTGTGCTGTCGGTGATCAAGTCTGTGAATTTGTCATTCAAAAAACGGCGCTCGGCTAGGAAAGCCCATGCCTGAGGGGAAACCGAAACTCCTTATCATTGAAGACGACCCTAATTTAGCCGGCATGCTGAATACATATTTCAGCATGGAAGGCTATGACGTCATGAGTGCATATCGCGGCGAGGAGGGTACTCAGGCATGCCAGACCAACCCACCCGGTCTCATTATCCTCGACATACATTTGCCGGACATTGACGGGTACGAGGTCGCCCGTCGTATTCGCGGCAACCTTCGCACGGCCGCGATTCCGATCATTTTTCTGACAACCAAAAGTGAACATGCGGACCGATTGCAAGGTTTGGAACTGGGTGCAGACGACTATATCACGAAGCCTTTTGATGTCCAGGAATTACGCCTGCGGGTTCGTAATGCTTTCCGGCGCTCAACCCAGGATACACTCACAAATCCGGTCACCGGGCTACCCGAAGGTCTGCTGGTGGATGAGCACCTAAATAAATGTCTGAAAGAGCAGGATTGGGCCATCCTCATCACCTCTCTTGAAAACCTCGATCCTTTCCGGGAGCTCTATGGATTTGTTGCCTCCGATGATGTCCTGAGGGCTGTTAGCCTGATGCTGGAGAATATGACCAGGGATCGGGTTAGTGGTATCAATTTCCTCGGTCACCTTGGTCCGACGGAGTTCATCCTGATCACGACCCTGCAACCTGCCTGGCCTCTCTTCCATCGTCTTGGAAAACGCTTCGTTAATGCCCTCGATTATTTTTACCCAATTAAAGATCGTGAAAAAGCCAACCTGTTGGGAAAAAGACTAGAAATAAAAACGGGAATATTGCTCTCAACAAATGCCGTCCAGTATTCACTGGAATCCCTTAAGCAGGCAGTGCTTCAAACATTACCTTAGGAGTTTTCTTGCGAATTTGCATGATAATCCCAACTTTTGATGAGGCGGAGAACCTGCCCAGGTTGATCTCCGTTCTATTTGCGCTTCCATTGGACTTGCAGGTGTTGGTGGTTGACGACAACAGCCCGGACGGAACCGGCAGAATTGCCGATGAACTGGCGACAGCCAACCCAAAACGATTGCAGGTAATCCATCGCACCGGAAAATTGGGGTTGTCGACCGCTTACCTTCAGGGTATGCGCTCCCTTTTCAACAGCGAAGTGGACGCCATCGGTCAAATGGACGCCGATTTCTCGCACGATCCGAATGCATTGGTCGGTATGGCGAAAGCCCTCGAGACCTGCGACATGGTGATCGGATCTCGATATGTTCAAGGTGGCAGCGTGGACGTTAATTGGCCGCTCTGGCGAAAAATGCTTTCAGCCTGGGGCAATTATTACGCACGGTCGCTCCTGCATCTGCCGTTGCGGGATGTTACCGGTGGGTTTCGCCTGTGGAAAAAGGAAACCCTGCAGGCCATGCCACTTGAGCGGGTTAAATCAAGCGGCTATATTTTCCTGGTTGAGATGTCGTATCTAGCCTGGTGCCTGCATTTTAAAATTGCCGAAGTCCCCATTTATTTTGCAGACCGTCGCTGGGGAAAATCCAAGATGTCTTTCAGGATTCAGGTCGAAGCCGCTTTGCGGGTGTGGCAGGTTCTGTGGGCTTATCACGATATCCGTAGAAAAGGTGGTGTTAAAAGGTCTGACCTGCCTGTTTAGCCGGCTCGCTGTTCCATTCCATTACCCGTATAATCCGAACAAAGTCTCCCCCATTCCTCAAGGCTAAGCGTTTCTGCCCTGCGACGGGCATCGATTCCTGCTTCCATGAGCAGCTTTTCTGATTCAATTGGAGTTATCCGTAATCCGCCGGACAGGGAGTTGCGGAGTGTTTTACGTTTTTGGGAAAACCCAGCCCGGATAAGCTTGAAGAAGGTACCCAGGTTATTCACCGGGATGGCTGGCTGTGATTGGATCTCTATGGACAAAATCGCAGAATCCACTTTAGGTTGTGGATAAAAAGCAGCCGCGGGAATCGTAACACCCACGGACGGTTTCCCATAAACCTGGACACTCAACGCCAGCAGGTTCATATCACCCGCCTCTGCACAGATCCGCTCGGCGACCTCTTTTTGAACGGTCATTACGAGCCGCCTGGGTTGCAGTCCCGATTCGAGTAAATGCCTGATGACTGCCGAAGTTATATAGTAAGGGATATTGGCAACCACGATATATCCCTGCCCTTCCATCAGCGCATTCACATCCAGTTTAAGGATGTCGCCCTGCACCAGGCGGACATTTTTATATGGAGCCAGCACACTCTCAAGCACGGTGATAAGTTTTCGATCCAGTTCGACAGCCGTAACAGAACGCGCTAAAAGAGCCAGGTAGCGTGTCAGGCTGCCCAAACCGGGGCCGATTTCCAAAACGCGATCATCGCGTGTGATACCAGCTGCCTGCACGATCTTTTGTAGTGCTGCCTGATCCTGCAGGAAATTCTGACCCAGACCTTTGCTCGGATGCAGGTCGTACCGTCGTAAAGTGGAACGAATATTAATGGGTGGCAGACCTAATTCTGTCATTCCAATTAATCCTTGCGGTCAATGATTGGTCGTCCGGCTATATTGTCAGTCGATCTCGCAACCAGGCAGTTATCCTTTTTTCTGTTCCCACAACTGGCGGGTTATCTGGAGCTGACCGGCATGGACGGCTGAATGGTCGAGCGAATGGAGGATGCACCATGCGGCTGTAACCTGCTTTTGGCTGCGCGGCGAAAGGTGTTCGCGCGCAAGGTCCTGCGTGGAAAGGCGCTCAAGTGCTTTGAGGATGTATTCATCGGTTTCCGCCAGGCGTGCAACCAGTTTTGCTGAGGAGAGACCTTTCACCTTGAATTCCGCCTCCCGGTCTCGTTCAGGAGGTTCGTCAAGCGCCACACCGATCAGGTAACGTTCGGAGCCGGTCAGATGTGTTACCAGGACTGAGATTGAATTCATGTCCGGACCAGGTACCCAGTCCATGGCATCATCCGGCAGGTCCTTGATCGAATTGATCAGGTCGGTGTGCAGATCATGGAACCTGTTGCGAAGTTCATCAAAAAAAGAGGGCATATTATCTCCTTTAACGGATCAATCCTTCGAGTGCTTTCAAAAGTAGTGACACATTTTCCATCCGGCTTGAATAACCCATTAAACCGATTCGCCAGACCTTACCTTTGAGGTCCCCAAACCCACCGGCGATTTCGATGCCTCCTTCGTCCAGCAGCTTTTTCCGGATGGAAGCTTCATCCAACCCCGTTGGTATTCTGGGGGTTGTCAATACGGGCAGGCGGAATTTCGTGGGTATGAGCGGAGGCAGACCGAGAGCATCGAGACCCTCCCAAAGCCGGGTTGCATTCGAGCTGTGACGCGTAAAACGTTCGGTCAATCCTTCCTCTGATACCAGTCGGAGTGCCTCGCGAAAAGCCAGGTGCAGACTGGATGAGGCGGTATGGTGATATGCGTGGTTTTCATTCCAGTAGGCTGCATACTGACGTAGATCAAGGTAAAAACTGCTGACCGGCTTCACCCGCCGGGATATAGCCTCATGAGCTCGTGCTCCCACCGTTATTGGCGCCAGACCCGATGGCGCGCCCAGGCATTTCTGGCTGGCAGAATAGGCTACATCCACATCCCATTCATCCACCTTGACTGGGATGCCCCCCAATGAAGTAACTGTGTCGAGGACGAGCAGCGCCTTCGACAGGTGAACGGCTTTTACAATTTGAGGTATTTCTAACTGTTCTGCACCGGTGGATGTTTCTGCGTGAACGATCGCCAATAGCTTGTATTGTTTCTTTTTTAGCGCAGATTCGATCTCTTCTACGCTGAAGATCTGTCCCCATGGACGGTTAATCCGATCCACCTCCGCTCCCAAACGGGCTGCAATATTAGCCATCCGTTCGCCAAAATAACCGTGGATAGCGACCAACACAGAATCGCCTGGTTCGATGAGGTTTGCGAGGGCTGATTCCATTCCGGATGTGCCTGTACCGGATAGTGCAAACGTCCATTCGTTTTTCGTCTGGAAAACGTACTGGAGTAGTTCCTGCTCTTCTTTAAATATATTCAATAGATACGGGTCGAGATGCCCGATGGACGGATGAGCCAATGCTTTTTGGACACTTGGATCGATCATGCTGGGTCCCGGTCCCAGCAAGATGCGGGTTGGTAGTCTTAATTCTGGATATTTTTGTCTTGCCATTGAGCCTCCGGTTGGGAAATTATAGTCTATTCGAGTAGAATCGAAGCATGCCAGAGCAAATTATCAGCCGTTCCAACCAACTCGTTAAAGTGATCCGGTCCCTCCGGCAGCATAAAGGCCGGACTGAGAGCGGCCTCTTCCTGGTGGAAGGGATCCATCACGTTGGAGAGGCGATCCAGGCTGGATGGAAGATCGAAACCCTGGTTTACTCCCCTGATCTGCTGACGAGCGAATTCGGGCTCAACCTGGTTAATGACGTCTCCCGGCGCGGCATCCGCTGCGTATCGATAACCGGGGATCTTTTCAGCGATATAGCCGGCAAGGAAAATCCGCAGGGCATCCTTGCCATCACCAAGCAGCGCATCCAAACCCTCGAGAACTTTGATCCCGGGCATTTTATATGGGGTGCAGCCTGCGTCTCCCCTCAGGACCCCGGTAATGTGGGTGCGATCCTGCGAACCATCGATGCGATCAACGCCGACGGGTTGTTCCTGCTCGATGGCGGCGTCGACCTTTATCACCCATCTCTTGTCCGTTCAAGTATGGGTACACTGTTCTGGAAACCGGTTGTGCAGGCTTCTTTTAGTGATTTCGCCAAATGGGCTCACTTTCATAATATCCGGTTGGTTGGATCATCAGCCCATGCCTCCGCGGATTATCATACCTACAAGCGCGCAGGACAGTCCATGGTCCTGTTGCTCGGTAACGAACAGAAGGGGCTTTCCCAGGACCAGTTGGCGGCATGTGACCTCGTACTTTCACTGCCCATGAAAGGTAGGATAAGTTCGTTGAACCTGGCGGTGGCGGCGGGAATTCTATTATACGGATTGGAATAATTAAATGGTTTAAGAAAAAAAGACGCACAATGTGCGTCCTTTCATGATTTATGGGCGGATCAGCGATACGTCAGAATTCGTCCTCGCCTTCCTCCCAGGTGTCATCATCCTCTTCTTCGGTATCGTCCTCTTCCCACTCTTCCAATTCTTCTTCCTCCCAATCTTCATCCTTGGCAGCGGCTTCTTCATTGGGGGTAAAAGTTGCACAACCAGTGTCCGGGTCAAGTTCGACCGCTGCGGCACTGCAATAGCCATCGTCAACGAAGACACAATCTACATAATGGCAGCGAATACGTGGCATGAACTCCTCCTAATAGGCAGTTTGTTTAATCAGCCGGACTATGGCAAGGATAAAGATAACGGTAATAATGACCGCTGACGCCACACAGAATGGACAGATGGCGTGGATCACATACAATTCAAGCCAGGTCAGGTAAACTGTAAAGGCAACCCCAGCCAGGCTGATACCAAATATCGCCAGCGGTCCGTTCTCGCGAGCGAACTTGATTCTGTTTTCCACCAACAATATGATCAGGATTGCCAGATATGCAGCAAGACCAAATACAGCTACCGGGATGCCCGCTATCTGCGAGTATGGACTGAAATTGACGTCATGGCAGCCGCCATTACCGAGGCACATGGCATTGTTGTTTGTGTATTTATAAATAACCAGGTAGGTGGCATCGACGATACCCAGTATTGCGAATACCAGGCTGCACGATTTGGTAAAACGACCGGATGTTTCTTTTTGGGAAGGGTTCATAGGATCGGCCATGTGTCTACTTCGGAGTTTGCAGGCAGCGATTTTACCCCAGAGGGTACAATCAGTAAAGCATTTGCGCGCACTAAAGAGAAGATGTTTCCTGAGCCCTGGTGACCTGTCAGGCGGGCTGTCAATCTGCCGCCCTCTTCAGTCACCACTGCCCTCAAATAAGAACTCGCGACCATCGGACTCTATAGCTTCACCCAGAACGGCTTTTTGGTGAATCCTTGGGCGCAGCGTCAATCCGCTTAGCTTTTCCAGGGCGGGTTTAACAAATACCTCGAAACCAACGAACGCCGACACCGGGTTCCCGGGTAATCCAAAAAATGGAATGTTGTAATATTTGCCAAATGCCAGGGGTTTACCTGGTCGCATGTTAACTTTCCAGAAATTCAACTCGCCGCTGGTTTCCACAACGGACTTGACATAATCGAACGCCCCGACGCTGACGCCAGCCGACGAGACGATCACGTCCGCCTCGGACGCTACTGCTTTATCCAGCCTCGATCGAATTTCAATTTCATCGTCCGCAGCCACACCCAGCCGGATCAATTCCATGCCATTGGATTCTGCCAATGCAGCCAAAGAGTAGGAATTGGATTCGTGGATTTTTCCCGGACTAAGTGCGGCATTTACAGGTAACAACTCATCACCGCTTGAGAGCAGTGCCAGCCGGGCCTTTCGATAAACGGATAATTTCCCCACGCCTAGCATAGCCAGCAGCCCGATTTCCTGGGCGCGCAGCCGGGTTCCCTTCGAGAGAACTACATCCCCTGTATGCAGATCATCCCCTCTTCGGCGGACGTTTTCACCCGGCTTGACTTCTTTATGGATGGTAACCGTTTTGGGAGCAGGCTGACCGGGATTACGATTATCGGAATCAGTGTCTTCAACCATCACTACTGCTTCCGCACCTTTAGGAAGAGCTGCTCCGGTCATGATGCGGGCACACTCGCCAGGCTTGAGCCGGCTTTGGTAAAAACTACCAGCTCGTATATCCGCTACCACGGACAGGGTTCTGGTGGATGCTGAATCTGCCGCGTGTACGGCATAACCATCCACCGACGAATTATCGAATTGGGGAAGGTCTGTCCCGGCGCTGACGTCACTTGCCAGGATGCGACCATTGACACACTCGAGGGCAAGCTGTTCCTCCCCAACTGGAACAAACTCATTCAAGATTTGTTCGCGGGCATCCGAGACACTAAGCATAAAAATATGTCGCCGCTCCTATGGAAAGCGGCGACATTATACCACGCACGGAAACGGCGTCAACTATCCGTTTTTCTGTTGGAACTCCTTCATGAGGGTAACCAGGTCTTGGGCTGCTTCAACCGTCGTTGCATTATAAAGGGAGGCGCGCATTCCTCCAACCGAGCGATGACCTTTCAGTCCGATCATGTCACGCTTCTTGGCCTCTCCGGCGAACTGTTCCTCTAGTTGCTCGGACGGTAGCCGGAAGGTGATATTCATCACCGAGCGGTCTGACTTGGCATGTCCTTTATAGAAGCCGCCAGATTCATCGATCGCCTTGTAGACCAGCGAGGACTTGGTCTGGTTGCGTTTCGCCATGCCTTCCAAACCGCCGATCGTCTTGATCCATTTCAGGACCAGTCCAACTATGTATATCGACCAGCATGGAGGAGTATTGAGCAAGGAATTCTCCTCCGCCAGGGCATTATAGTCGAGCAAATTGGGCAGATTGGCTGGTACCTTTTCCAGTAAGTCATCCCGGACGATGGCAACAACAACACCGGCCGGGCCGGCGTTCTTCTGTGCGCCGGCGTAGATCATGGCATACTTGGAAACGTCCACAGGACGACTGACAAAATCAGATGAAGAATCGCAAATGAGGGGAACACCTGCTGGTGGAACCGGTTCACTCGTATATTCCACTCCGTGGATGGTCTCATTGGATGTAAAGTGCAGGTAGGCAGCTTTCGGGTCCAGCTTCAATTCAGATTGGGTTGGCAGCCGGTTGAAATTATCCCCTTCGAGGTTGGCTGCGGCTTTGGAGGTTCCCAATTTTTGTGATTCCTTGAAAGCTTTCTTGCTCCAGGTTCCGGTGACAATATAATCTGCAGATGCACCCACCGGGCGAAAGTTCATTGGCACCATGGCAAAATGCAGACTGGCACCGCCCTGCAGAAAAAGGATTTTATAATTTTCCGGGATCTTCATCAAGTAGCGCAGATCCTTCTGTGTTTCAGATACGATCGCTTCGAACTCTTTCGATCGATGGCTAATTTCCATCACCGACATGCCCGTTCCCTTGTAATCCAGCATCTCAGCCTGTGCTTGTTGAAGTACTTCCAGAGGCAGGGCGGCAGGTCCGGGGTTAAAATTTAAAACACGCTTTGTCATATTGCTCTCCTGTTTGGATAATCGTGAATTGATTCGACCGATCTTACACTTGAATTATAGTCCACGCTGTTTGATTCGGTCACTAACAATTGCCATACTCTCTGCATGTCAGATATCAGTTGACACGCCTCAATGCCATGTTACAATTATTTAATGGCACAACACTCGTCAAAAAAACAGGGCGACGCAGGCCGGGAGTTTGCGCATCCCTGTTTTTATTATCAAAGGAGAGGCGATATCCATGAAAATTCTAGTCTGCGATAAAACTGAGATGGACGCTATTGAGAAAATGCGTGCAGCAGGTTTGACGGTCGATACCAAGTTCGAGATCACTGCTGAAGAACTACCAAATGTCCTGCCGGGTTACGATGGTTGCGTCGTCCGGTCGCGCACCAAGATCCGCCAGCCGCTGATCGACGTGTGTCCCAATTTGAAAGTGATCATTCGGGGCGGCGTCGGTCTCGATACGATCGATGCTGAGTATGCCAAAACAAAAGGCATCACCGTCATGAATACCCCCAAAGCCTCCTCCGCCTCCGTGGCTGAACTGGCAATCGGCTACATGTTTGCCCTGGCACGTTCCATCTATAAAGCCAGCTCGACCATGAAATCGGAGAAGTGGGAAAAGAAGTCCTTCGAAGGGGATGAGTTGGGCGGCAAGACCCTGGGGCTGGTCGGTATCGGCAATATCGGTGGAGAGGTGGCTAAACGTGCCAATGCCCTTGGTATGACCGTCATCGCCTACGATCCGTACATCAAGGCATCTGCGGGTGTCGAAATGGTAACCCTGGATGCACTTCTAACCCGGGCGGATTACATCTCATTGCATCTGCCAAAAACCAAAGAGTCAGCCAACATGATCAGTACCGCCCAGTTCGAAAAAATGAAGACGGGTGTTCGGATCATCAATTGCGCCCGCGGCGGGATCATCGATGAACAGGCTCTCTACACTGCCCTGACCAATGGAAAAGTTGCCGGTGCCGCGTTGGATGTTTACGCCGAGGAACCGCCTACCGATTGGAAACTGGTCAAGCTTGATAATGTCATCTGCTCCCCCCACATCGGTGCGGCAACCCATGAAGCCCAGGGACGTGTCGGGGCGGAAGTCGCTGAAAAACTCATCGAATTTGCCAGGAAAAAATAGCGCCAGATGAAGACCTACACAGATATCGGCATTCAAATTCCCCAATTATTGCTTCCCAAAAAAGGGATCGACCTGACCAAGTGGTCGGTTATTGCCTGCGATCAGTTCACTTCACAGCCCGAGTACTGGCAGGAAGTGGAGAAATTGGTAGGAAAGGATCCTTCCACCTACAACCTCATCCTGCCGGAGGTTTACCTCGAAAAACCTGGTGAAGAGGAACGCATCAAATTCATCCAGGCAAAGATGCGATCCTATCTCGACCACGATCTCTTCCAGCCGTATGAAGGCCTCATTTATGTCGAGCGGACTGTGAACGGGAAGACCCGCAAGGGGCTGATGCTTTGCCTCGACCTAGAATGTTACGATTTCACCAGGGGCTCCTCGAGCCTGATCCGTGCCACCGAAGGTACTATTGTGGAGAGGCTGCCACCCCGCATGAAGATCCGCCAGGGCGCCCTGCTGGAATTACCGCACATCCTGGTTCTCCTCGATGATCCGCATAAGACTGTCATTGAGTCACTTGAGAAAGCCAAAGACGGATTGGAAAAGCTCTATGATTTCGACTTGATGCTCGGCTCTGGTCATCTTACTGGCTACGCGGTCAGTGACCAACTTGAAGACCGGGTTGTCTCTGCCCTGCGAAATCTGGCTCAACCAGAATTTTTTGCGAAAAAGTATCAGGTCAACTCCGATAAACCTGTCCTTCTCTTCGCGATGGGCGATGGTAATCATTCTCTGGCGACTGCCAAGGCTGTCTGGGAAAAAATGAAGCCCGAACTGGGGTTGAATCACCCTGCCCGTTATGCCCTGGTCGAGATCGAAAATGTACACGATAAGGGTTTGGAATTCGAGCCCATCCACCGCGTCTTGTTCGGTTTGAAACGGGATATTCATTCCGCATTAAAGGGATATTTCGGCCAGAGGCTGAATTATATTGAAGTTCGCGATGCGGCAGAGATGGTTAAAAAAGTGAATGCCGCCCATGGTCCGACTCAAGCCATCGGGGTGGTGGGCGGCGGTCGCCAGTTCTGTGTGATCGAGATCGACCAGCCTTCTTCCAACCTGGCGGTCGGCTCACTTCAAGCTTTCCTGGACCCATTCCTGCTCGAAGGTGGCGCGGACAAAATTGATTATGTCCATGGCGAGGAGATTGTTTGCCGTTTGGGGCTTCTCCCGGATAATGCCGGCTTCTACGTCCCCGGCATGGACAAATCCGATCTGTTCAAGACCGTCATTCTGGATGGAGCTCTTCCCCGCAAAACCTTTTCAATGGGCGAGGCGAAAGAAAAACGATTCTACTTTGAAGCACGCAGAATTACTTGACCACAATCTGGACGGATAATCCTGGTCAATTCTATATGCTAGATATAAGGAACAAAAAAGAGCCGGTCTTACTGACCGGCTCTAATTTTTTGCAGGGCGAAAATAAAATCATCAGGATAAATTGATTCAAAAAACTTCAATTCACCGGTAACAGGGTGAATGATTTGTAAGGATTTGGCATGCAGGGCGGGTCGAGTAATCAATTCAGTTTCGGGGGCACTATAAAGGGTGTCACCCAATAGCGGAAAGCCTAGCGCATAAGCGTGCACCCGTATCTGGTGCGTTCTTCCTGTTCTCGGGGTCACTTCCAAAAGGCAATACTCACGCAACCGCTCCAGCACATGAAAGGTGGTCTCGGTCGAGACACCTTTGGCATGATCAACAACCGTGCGATGGCTGTGCCCCACATTCACTCGTAAACGATGCCTGGCGGTGAGTTCATCCCAAGCTGGTTCGCCATTGCAAATAGCATGATAGACCTTTTTTACTTCATGTTTCTCAAATTGGCGATTCAATACCCGGTGAGCGTCCACATTGCGGGCGATGACCATTACCCCACTGGTGACCTTGTCAAGGCGGTGGACAACCCAAACCTTTCCGTACTCAGCCTCAACCAGTTTGATCAGGTATGGAGCATCCCTTTCCCAGCCGTCCGGAAGGACTGGCATCCCGGCGGGTTTATTCAGGACCATGATCGTTTGGTCCATATAAATGGGTTCGATAGCTGTTTTTAATGTCATTGCCTGAAGTTTGTATTGATTTTACCAGCGGAATTAACTAACAGCATCCCATCAACCAAGGCTGGGAGTGATCTCCATCAAAGCTGATTTACCCGCTCCAAGCTTGGGCGTGGCGTCTTTGATTGCTTCAGAGTAAAATTGTGCCTTACATATTTTGCCATCGTCAAATTAATCTAGCAAGAATCGATACAACACTACCAGTGTTCGGAACGAGAATAAATCTTTGGCGTATTGTTTATAATGACAACCGCCTTCCTTCTCGGTTTTCTACCGGTTTAACCGCTTCCTGGAGATTGATATGAAACTTTATCCGGCTGTTCAAAAAGTCTGGCTGCAACTTACCGGCGGTTTGATGTGGTCGGGAGTGGGTGTCATGTTGATCATGCTCGCCTCCCGCTGGCTTGGCATGGTCATCTTTTCAGAAACGATCCTTTTACTGCTGGCAGGGGTGCTGCTGGCATCTGCCATCTACTTTTTTGGATTCTCGAAAATGGCAAAAAAGAACATAAACCGGATCAATGCATACCAGGCAGATCATGTCTGCCTGTTTGCATTTCAAAAGTGGTCCTCCTACCCGCTCATCGCTTTTATGGTTTTACTGGGCATATTCTTGCGTGTTTACTCACCGATTCCAAAACCTTATCTTGCTGTCCTTTATATCGGGCTTGGAGGTGGCTTGTTATTTTCCAGCCTGCATTATTATGCCCAGGTGGCACGTGTGATCCACTTTGTCGAATGATTGTTCCACGTTATGATATCAACAACAAGCAGGTTCGCTCGTCCAACTCACCGGCCTGAACCACTTCAGGTAATAAAACAAATGGCACTGTGATATTCATATTCAGTAATGGAGAGCATATGCCAACCGACCTCTTTGAAAACGTATCCGTCATTAAAAAAGCAAATATATATTTCGACGGTAAAGTGACCAGCCGGAATATTCTCTTCCCAGACGGCACCCGAAAAACCCTTGGATTCATGCTTCCGGGAGAATATGAATTCAAGACCGGCTCGAAGGAATTGATGGAAATCCTTGCAGGTGAAATGGACATCCAGCTGCCAGGGCAAGAGCAGTGGCGGAAGATTCTGGCAGGTCAATCTTTTGAAGTGCCGGCTAATTCCTCTTTCAAGCTAACACTCAAAATGCCGGTTGATTACTGCTGTTCTTACGGTTGACCTGCAATCCGCATCTCAGCAAGATTCGGGTGGCTTTATACACCAATATACATAGAATTAGCGCATGGAAAAAAACAGTCTCAATTTTAACGATCTTTCCAACGACTACACCCGGATAGAAGAGGCCATTCAATATCTTGAGGATAATTCCGATCGCCAGCCTGGCCTGCAGGAGATCGCGGCACACATCGGGTTGAGTGAGTACCACTTTCAACGCCTGTTCACCCGCTGGGCTGGGATCAGCCCCAAGCGCTTTCTCCAGTACTTGACCAAGGAGAAGGTCTGCCAGCTTCTTTCCAGGACCAGCCTGCTGGACGCGACGTATCAATCCGGTTTATCCAGCCCGGGCCGGTTGCATGACCTGATCGTAAAATGTGAAGCCGTAACGCCCGGCGAGTACAAAACCAAAGGTTTGGGGATAAAAATTAGCTATGGCTACCACCCTACCCCATTCGGTGAATGCCTCATCGCACTGACCGGGCGTGGTATTTGTTTCTTGGGATTCGTCCAGTCAGGGGGCCGCTCCAGCCTGTTGAAGGAATTACATAGTCAATGGTCGAATGCCACTTTGATTGAAGACCCGGACCGCACTGCCTCCACCGTCGCCCGCATATTCGCTCCATCTCACGGTACACCCATGATTCTGCATCTGCGCGGTACCAATTTCCAGATCAAAGTCTGGGAGGCATTGCTACGTCTTTCTCCAGGTGAGGTAACTTCCTACCAGGCGCTAGCTCAACAGATACACATGCCAACGGCTGCTCGTGCGGTTGGGAATGCTCTCGCCTCCAACCCGCTGGTTTATCTTATCCCCTGCCATCGGGTGCTACAGAAGGCAGGAGGTATTGGTCAGTACCGCTACGGGTCCGCCCGTAAAAAAGCGATCCTGGCATGGGAACTGGCCCGATCTGATTCACCATGACCCCCATTTGATACAAACCACCTTTACCCCCAGCACCTTTTAAGATTTAACGTAATGTTAACGATACTCCGGTAGAATAGGACTGTTTAAGTCTTGTTTTACCGGTTTTCTTCCTAGGAGTTCACAATGGAGCGCAAACTGAAGCACGTTGCTATACCATCATCCGAGATCACCCCGCAAAGTCTGTACCTTTCGCGCCGTGATTTTTTGAAAACTGCCGGGATTGTTAGCGCAACCGCCTTCCTGGCTGCGTGTGGCGTCAATCCTTCCGGCGGGTCAACTGCAAACGGAGGCCCGACTGCCATACCGGGCTGGAGTGACCAAACACCGACCCCCAGTTCACCCGTTCCTGATAACGCCCAGGGCATGACAGCCGATGAGTTGGGAAATTCCTTCACCAGCCTCGATAACGTCACCCACTACAACAATTATTATGAGTTTTCGGTAGCCAAGGATGCCGTCGCTCCGCTGTCAGCGAATTTTAAAACCTCCCCCTGGTCGGTCCAGGTTGGTGGTCTGGTTCAGAATCCAAAAACCTATGCGATCGAGGATCTTTTGAAATTCCAGCAGAAGGAACGCATCTATCGTCTTCGTTGTGTGGAGGCCTGGAGCATGGTGATTCCCTGGACCGGCTTCGAGCTTGCCGACCTCCTTAATGAAGTCCAACCCATGACCAGCGCAAAGTACGTAGCCTTCACCACCTTGATGGATAAATCCCAGATGCCAGGAGAAGGTGATCCATTCTACCCATGGCCTTATGATGAAGGCCTCCGGTTGGATGAGGCCATGCACCGGCTGACCATTCTCGCCACCGGTCTTTACGGGCAATCCCTGCCCAACCAGGACGGCGCTCCACTCCGCCTGGTTGTCCCCTGGAAATACGGCTTCAAATCCATCAAGGCTATCGTCCGCATCGATCTGGTGGAGAAAAAACCACCGACCTTTTGGAATAATATCTCCCGAACTGAGTATGGATTCTACTCAAACGTCAACCCAAATGTCGATCATCCGCGCTGGTCGCAGGCTACTGAGCGGCGGATCGGTGAACTCAGCCGCCGGAATACATTGATGTTCAATGGTTACTACGATGAGGTTGCTTCGCTGTACAGCGGGATGGACCTGAGAGCGAATTATTAAGTGAAGAAGAAACGAGCATTCCCATGGCTGCGGATCCTGATCCATGTTATTGGCTGGGTTCCATTGGCAGTCATTATTTTTGATTTTGCCACCAACAATCTGACGATTAATCCGATCCAGGAAATTGAGATGCGTCTGGGTCGGATCGGTTTATATTTCCTGGTCGCATCGTTGGCTGTTACACCGGTTTACACCGTCACAGGCTGGAAGGATGTTTTACCACGACGGCGAGCGCTCGGCTTATATTCATTTCTCTATATGAGCCTGCATATCCTGGTTTTCCTTGGTGTGGATTATGCCTTTAATGTGAATCAACTCTTTCCGCTTCTGTTCGGAAAACTGTATCTCATTGCGGGCGTCATTGCGTACGCTTTGCTCGTACCATTGGCGGTGACATCGTTCGATTACTTTAAACGCACCATGCGCAAGAACTGGAAGCGGCTTCATTGGTTGATCTATCCAGCCGGGATCGTTGTCATCCTCCACTATGCCTGGTCCCTCAAGGGGGATATTTTTCGCCTGCGCGGTAATATCTCACAACCATTGATCTGGGGACTCGTAATCATCGCATTGTTGGTCTTGCGCGTGCCTCCTGTCCGTCGCTGGTTCATCAGTCTACGTCAAAAACGAATGCAATCCCACTTATTAGGCAACGCTGCTCACCGTCCGAAACTCCCATAAGAAAAATGTAACGAACAAATTGGGAAAGAGTATGCATGTTATAAGACAGCTTGCATACTCTTTTTTTCGATACTTATCCCGGTCCCATGAAGAAGTGGGTAGAGGGATGGTCGTTATCAAGTTAATCGACCCCTTTGACGAACCCTTGCTTCTGTTATATGATAAATCCACCGCAAGTATAAATTTCATCCCGGAGGGATCGATGACCAGGTCCAGATCTGACTCAGCCACAATTTATCAACGTCCTGTGGAACTGCTCCAGAACCTTGTCAGGTTCGATACCACCAACCCTCCCGGGAACGAAGCTGCTTGCATCTCCTATATAAATGGGCTTTTGAAGGACGCCGGTCTCAAAACCACATTGTTGGGGAAATCCCGTCAGAGAACAAATGTCATTACACGATTAAAAGGCCGGGGCGCGGCTGCCCCACTGCTGCTGTATGCCCATGTTGATGTCGTGACCACAGAAGGTCAGAAATGGCAGCAGCCTCCATTCGCAGCAAATATCGTTGACGAGTACATCTGGGGACGTGGTACGCTCGACTGCAAAGGTCCGGTTGCCATGATGCTGGCTGCCGTTCTAAAAGCTAAGATGGATAATATCCCACTGCCAGGTGATGTCATCTTCTGCGCGGTAGCCGATGAGGAGGCCGGTGGGAATTTCGGCAGCCGCTTCCTGGTCGATGAACACCCCGACCTGTTCAAGGATGTCAAGTACGCCTTCGGTGAATTCGGCGGATTCAATATGAACATGGGCGGAAAGCGCATCTACCCGATCATGGTGGCAGAAAAACAGTGCTGCTGGATGAAGATAACTTTCAAAGGACGAGGCGGACATGGCTCCATGCCGGTCCATCACCAGGCAGTCGCCAAACTCGCACGCTTTTTGGATTTGCTTGACACGAAGAATTTACCGTCACCATCTGACTCCCGCTGTCGATCAGATGCTGACCAGTATCGCTGCGGCTGTTGGCGGTTTGAGCGGATCGGCTGTTCGTGCGCTTACTTCCCCCCTTCTGGCAAATTTGGTTTTGCGATCGATGGGTGGGCGTGGAGAAATCTTCGCTCCACTCCTGCATAACACTCTTTCAGCCACCATGCTGCACGGTTCGGATAAGGTCAATGTGATCCCTTCCGAAGTTGCTCTCGGGTTGGATGGGCGCCTGCTACCCGGTTTTACTCCGGACGATATGAAAAAGGAAATGCATGATCTGTTGGGTTCGGATTTTGACCTAGAGGTTATGGATTTCGACCCGGGTCCTGCTGCACCGAACATGGGCCTGTTCAATACCTTGCGATCAGTCATCAAGGAGTGCGACCCGCGCGGTATGGCTGTGCCGTTCGTTATGAGCGGCGTCACGGATGCGCGCTTCTTTTCAAAGCTGGGCATTCAAACCTATGGATTTACTCCTCTTCAACTTCCAGATGATTTCAATTTCATCGGAACCATCCACACAGCAGATGAGCGAGTGCCTATAACTGCCCTGGATTTCGGCGTTCAGGCAATATATAAAGCGATTCAGCAATTTTAGTAATGAGGATCCATTAACCTCGTAAAAACTGGTTGGATTTTATATTATGTTCGATAACATTTCAAACCCGGGCAACCGGAGAATTCTCGAATACCTGGCTGCCAGAAATCCAACAACGACTCTTCTCGCGCCGCCCGAAAGTTCCACAAACCCTTATTACAACCTCGGCAGCCACCCTGAGATCGTCGAACGTGTATGGAAGGTTCTGGCAGGCAGCCTGCCACTGGATAGTCGTTGCATTGTTCATGGAACTCCCGCGTTAGTGCACCCTGCCACCGGCTTGCTCCTTGGCATTTTGCCTGGGTACCCAGTACGTTCTCCGGTTGCCGCCTGTACAGATCGAGCAAGCGATCCAGGCAGGTGCCAGTACCACCACCGAATGGGCCGGCCATCACATTACTGATACATTTAAAGAGTTTGGTGACGATTGGATATTTGGCAAGTTCCTGCCAGCCGAGCTTGGCTGGCTGAATGAGGCTTATATTGAATTCGGACGCGAAGAAATTCCAAAAGATCTGACTACCACTAGTAAAAAAAAAAGGAGATACAAATGCCCACCTCATCCGCGCAACAAGCCCTGGCGATCTTACGCCAGGGAGCTCAGACCTTTAGCTGGTACGTGATCCCGCTGCTGGCGTTCATCTTCTATGTTTACACGGTCGAGGTTGAGAAGCGGAACTGGAACCTTGTCCTGGCTGGCCTGGTCTTTTGGGGAATGGATTGGCTCAATGAAATAATCAATGGTCTTGTTTTTCATTTCACCAACTATGCCCCGATCTGGGGTGCGCCTGGTAAAACCGCCTTCCTCATCCTCATCGGGCTTAATATCGAGATATGTTTTATGTTTGCCGTTTCCGGTATCATCTGGACCAAGATGCTTCTACCCGACAAAAGGACAAAGATTTTGGGTATTCCAAATCGGATCGTGATCGCGGTGGTCGGCGCAGCCTTTTGTGTGTTCGTGGAATACCTGCTCAATGCAGCCGGTGCGCTGACGTGGGAGTACTCCTGGTGGGGTCGAAGTGCTCCCTGGCTCATATTTCTTTTCGGTTACCTGACATTCTTTGTGGCTGCATTCTGGGTTTTCGACATGAAATCCATCCGGAACAAGCTTATCACCGCGGGTTCGATCTGGTCTGTAGCCATACTTTCCCTGATCGTCTTCATCCCTATCCTGCACTGGATATAAAAAAAAGTGTATGCAGGAGTTCGAACTCCTGCATACACTCATTCATTAAACTCTGGTCTATTCATGCTTCATGGACGAGGTCCTTCAATTCGCGCCGGGGTCTGATCATCGCCTCTTTGCCTGCATAACCGATCGGGAGCATGGAAACCGGCCTCAGCTTGCTGGGCACGTGGATGACTTTGCCAACTTCATTTTCATCGAATGCACCCACCCATACCGTATCCAATCCAAGTGCTTTTGCAGCCAGCATTGCAAATGAGCAGGCAATGGCGGCATCCTGGATGCAATACAAACCGCTTCCACGTTCCTGGTATTGTTCTGCCGAGCAATCCGGGTTGGCACAGAAGACCAGCACTACGGGAGCTTCCACCAGAGATTCCTGGTCATAGGCTGCCTTGCCGAGCGCTTTCCTTAGATCCGGTTTGCGAACGATATAGATCTCGAATCCCTGTAAATTTCCCGCCGAGGGAGCCTTATTGGCTGTAGATAGGATCTTGTGTAATTTTTCTTCTTCGACCGGCGTGTCTTTAAATTTGCGCATCGAATGGCGCTCTTCAACTGTTTTAAAAAAGTCCATGGTGCCTCCCGCTAAACTTTACCACGTTATTATCATTTGACGCAAGAAGGTTTCTGCCTTAAACTCCTTTTAACTTCATTTTGGCAGGATACATATGGATAATTCGATGCAAGGCAAGACAGTACTCGTTACCGGCGGAACGAATGGTATTGGGTTGGTCACTGCACGTGAACTGTCCCGTTTAGGTGGGAAGGTTACTATTATCGGGCGAAACGCCAACAAATGTAGCCGGGTAGCAGCAGCGATTTCAGAGGACACAGGCTACCCGGTCGATTTTATCGTCGCAGACTTATCGACTCTTGCCGGTGTTTCTCACGCAGCAGCTGAGTATAAACAGAAGTACACCCGTTTGGATGTATTGGTCAATAATGCAGGAGCGGTCTTTTTTCAGCGAAAATTGACATCCGACGGATTCGAACGAACCTTTGCATTGAACCATTTAAATTATTTCCTGCTTACCAATCTGCTACTGAATTTACTAAAAGCGAGTGCCCCCGCCAGGATCGTCAATGTTTCATCTGGTGCGCATACGGGAGCAGAGTCGATGGATTTTGACAATTTACAAGGCGAAAAGCGATTTGCCGGCATGGCCGCCTATTCTCAATCCAAACTTGCCAACCTGCTCTTTACATACGAACTTTCCCGCCGCTTGAAAGGTTCAGGTGTTACCGTAAATGCCCTGCATCCTGGCTACGTCGATACCGGGTTTGCACAGAATAATGGTCCCTTTTTCAGGGTGGGAGCAAAATTATCGGGACGTATCTTTGGTCGTACACCTCAAGAAGGAGCTGCGACCAGTATTTACCTGGCATCTTCCCCACAAGTGGAAGGCATTTCCGGTCAGTATTTCATAGACTGTAAACCCGCCGAATCCAGCCCGGCGTCCCATGACATGGCTGCTGCCGAACGGCTCTGGCAGGTCAGTCTGGAATTAACAAAAAAACAACTCGACAACCAGGAATAATACCCAACTAAAACTGCTGCTTGCGATCAAAATTCATTATCAGCGAACTGACCGTCGATCTGTATCATGGAATAAATGGAGGAGACCATTATGCCCGAGCAGAAATCAGGCGCGCAAATAAGTAGGAAAGCATTTATCCAGGCTGTTGCGATTATTTTCATCCTCATGATGGCGGCGGGAATTCTCACCCGGGTTGTTCCCGCCGGTCAATACACCCGTGTGGATCAAGGTGGACGGCTTGTCATCGATCCGAATTCCTTTACCATTACACCGCGACCGAACTACCAGGTCTGGCGCTGGTTTACCGCTCCACTGGAGGTGCTTGCTGGACCGGATAGTGTCACGGTAATCGCCATTGTCCTGTTCATCTTGTTGGTTGGCTGCGCATTCGCCGTAATGGACAAGAGTGGCATTCTCAAGGGGGTGATTACCCGCATCATCCGGGCATTCGGGGGGAGGAAATATGCGCTCCTGTTAGTCATTGCATTGTTCTTCATGGCACTGGGTGCATTCTTTGGGATCTTCGAAGAGGTCATACCTTTGGTTCCGATCATCATTGCACTCTCTTACACGCTTGGCTGGGATTCCCTGGTTGGATTGGGTATCTCAATCCTGGCAACGAATGTCGGCTTCTCGACCGCTATTTTTAATCCATTCACGATCGGTGTTGCCCAGAAACTGGCGGGGCTGCCGCTTTTTTCGGGCGCTCTGCCAAGGCTGATCTTGTTTATCCTGGTTTATGGTGTATTTGCTCTTTTCTTGACCGGTTATGCAAAAAAAATTGACCGCAAGCCTGAAGCCTCGCCAGTTTTCTCTGAGGACCAGGCCGAACGAAAAAAATATACCGCCTTTCAGACTGCTGTTGATGACGACCCACGCATGCGTACAGCCATCATCTTCCTGGCAGTGTTCTTTATCCTGATCCTTGCTGTGTTGGTCAGTTCACCATTCATCCCATTCATTTCGGACTATGCTCTACCTCTGACTGGTTTCTTATTCGTAATCGGTGGGATTGGCGCTGGTCTCCTGGCGGGTGCAGGTAATAGCGCTTGGAAAGCTGCCTGGGAAGGTTTTCTCGGCATCGCCCCGGCGGTCCCACTGCTGCTCATGGCTGCCAGTGTCAAATTCATCATCGCATCCGGCGGTATTCTCGACACCATCCTGCACTGGGCTTCATCCGTTTTTGTGGGAACCAGTCCATTTGTCGCTGCCCTGATGATCTACGGCTTGACCCTGGTAATGGAACTATTCGTCAGCTCCGGGTCAGCCAAAGCGCTCCTGCTTATCCCCATCCTGATTCCGCTTGCCGACCTGGTCGGCGTGACCCGCCAGATCGCAGTCAGCGCCTACTGTTTTGGTGACGGTTTCGCCAACCTGGTTTATCCGACCAATGCCGCTCTCCTGATTACTCTGAGCCTGACAGTTGTCCCATATTCAAAATGGGTAAAGTGGTTGCTAAGTCTTTGGTTCTGGATTTTTTTGGCGACCATTGCATTCCTGGGTATTGCCGTGCTCATTCATTATGGTCCCTTCTAAGGTTTTTTTGCGGGAAATCTCATGATCGGTCTGCCGGAAACATACGAACAATCACGATCGGATTTCCGGGCTGCCCTGGTTGAAATACAGAAATTGTGGCCCTCTGCCCGGCTGATCAGTCGATCGTTACCAGGAGAGCCGGACCTGATAATGGATTGGATATCCGCCCAAGCCCTCCAAACCAGGGATAAGCTTTTAATCCTGACGGCTGGAGAGCATGGCATTGAAGGTTATGCAGGTTCTGCCATGCTTCAATTATTCATCAAGGAATTCCTACCCCGTCTTGACCCTGCTTCGACTGGCCTCCTGCTCGTCCACTGTATCAATCCATGGGGGATGCAACATCGTCGGCGCACGAATGCATCCAATGTGGATCTGAATCGGAATTTTGTGCAGGATTTCTCGGATCTGCCAGGCTCAAACCCCGATTATGACCTGGTATTCCCGTTATTGAACCCAAACCGTCCAATGAAATTTATTCTATGGGAGAAGATGCTCTTCACAGTCCAAACAGTTGGTAGTTTGGCTCATTATGGAATGTCCCGTCTTCGGGAGGCCACCTTCCGCGGGCAGTATAAACATCCTAAGGGCATATACTACGGCGGGTTGGAAATGCAGGAAGAAACTCGCCGAATGGTGGAACTTTTCGACAACACCATTCAAGGTTACCGGCAGTTACTGGTGCTGGATATGCATACGGGTTACGGTCCGAAGGCACGCATGACGTTGGTCTCATCTGCCCAGGAACGAATGAGCTCAGCCCAGATGGTTGCCCGGTTCAATGTTCCACTTGTGGCTGCTGCCAACCCCCAGGAGTTCTACTCCATCCAGGGTGACATGATCGAATATATCTATTCCCTTATGCGATCAAAATATCCGGATATTAAATTCTTCGCTGCCACATTCGAGTTTGGGACGCTTGGCGATTCGATCAGTGCTGTCATCCGTTCGCTTTATACAACTGTTTTTGAAAACCGGTTGTATTGGCATGGAGGCAGCCAACCTGCACAACGCTTGGTTCAGGCAGATTATGATGCACTATTTGCCCCACGTTATTCTGCCTGGATTGACCTGGCTCGAGCGGATGGACGCCAGGCATTCGAGGGTATATTAAAGGCTGAAGGATATATTTGATTGACATGCTGGAATTACATTTAAACCCCCTGGCTTGTTCATGGAGATAATCTTGGATCAATACTTTGCATATGACTACACGGGCACTCCATTTGTTTTATTTGGTCTCTGGCATCTTGTTGCACTGGGCGTGATCGCCCTGTTGAATATTGGATTGTTGGGATTTCGTCACTCGTCGGGTAGGGCCCGCCAAGTCGTACGGGTTACGATGGCCCTCGTCTTATGGGCGGACGAAGCTTCCTGGCACATTTGGAACCTTTACTGGGGACATTGGAACATCCAAACCATGCTCCCATTGCACCTATGCAGCGTACTGATCTGGTTGGCTGGCTTGATGTTGTTATTTAAGAGTTATCGCATTTATGAGTTTGTCTACTTTCTGGGAATTGGCGGCGCGCTTCAGGCTCTATTGACGCCTGAAGCAGGTATCTATGGTTTTCCTCATTACCGCATTATCCAGACCATGATCTCACATGGTCTGCTGCTCACGTCCGGCATCTTTATGACAACCGTGGAAGGATTCCGCCCAACATGGAGATCCCTTCTGCGCGTCTTCTTGGTTATGAATGTATATATGGTGATCATCTTCTTTGTAAATGTGGCTTTAGGTTCGAATTACCTGATGATCAACGCCAAACCGGCAACCCCCAGTATTATCGATTTGCTGCCGCGCTGGCCAATTTATATTATCTACCTCGAACTGATCGGTCTGGTTACGTGCTTCATCCTTTACTTGCCCTTTATCATTCAAAACATCCGTTCACTGCGAAAACGGGTTTAGGTTTTATTGATCCCGTCCGTTCAGGTTTTTTCGATTATGCTCGAACGGACCCACGGTTATACTGCTTATACGATGGTGGGAATCGGATGGCAAACTATCTGGAATCTGATAGTTGATTAATACTTTTGATATTCTATAATAGTAGTGTAAATTAAATATTAAGGAGAATTCGATGACCACTAGATCCGATGTCGAAAATTTTATATCCCTGGATAGGATGGCAATTGTCGGCGTTTCCCGGTCCGGGAACAAATTCGGGAACAATACCTTTCGTGAGCTGACAGCTCATGGGTATAAACTCTATCCCATCCATCCCGAAGCGCAAACCCTTGAAGGCGTGCCCGCCTATAAGGATTTCGCCTCACTGCCGGAAAAAGTCGACGGTCTGATCGTGATCGTTCCACCAGCCCAGACCGAAAAAATTGTCCGGGATGCTGCTGCAGCCGGGATAAAACATATCTGGTTTCAGCAGGGAGCTGAATCCGAATCTGCCATTGCTTACTGCCATGAAAATGGTATTGCAGAAGTGCATGGGGAATGTATCAATATGTTTGCCCATGATACGGCTACTTTCCACAAAATCCATCGCGGCATCTGGAAAATCATAGGGAAACTACCAAAATAAGGCGGGGTTATGCATTAGTGGAACCTTATCCACTTCCGGGCGTATATATTTTGAAGGCATTTTTTCAAATTCTGACAGGAGAATACAGATGGAAAAGAGGAATCGCACTCAATTAGTTCTCGGTTTGCTTCTGATCATTGTGGCTGGCTGGTTGATCGCCACACGTATTTATCCCAATCTGCCTGATATCCTTCACCTTACGTTTGTATGGCCAATGTGGGTGATCCTTGCCGGGCTTGCCATCCTGATCATTGGTTTGCTGGTTGGCGAATCGGATATGGCTGTACCTGCATGTATCGTCGCAGGCATCGGAGGCATCCTGTATTACCAGAATGCTACCGGCAATTGGGAATCCTGGTCATACATGTGGACGCTTATCCCTGGCTTTGTCGGGATTGGACAGGTCCTTTCGGGGATCATCGGCGGGAATATCGCTCACTCCGTGCAGGAAGGCTTGAAAGCCATACTCGTCAGCGCGGTTTTGTTCACCGTCTTTGCTACCATCTTTAATGCATGGACAATATTCGGCAAGTTCAGCGCTTACATACCCATCGGTTTGCTCTTCCTGCTGGGTATCTGGTTCATTGTGCGCGGGATCGTTCGCCGCAAATAAAAGGAGATATCATGTATAGACGAGGCAGTCTTTTTTGGGGTGGTATCCTGATCATCCTGGCTGTGCTTCTTCTCTTGAATCAGGCCGGAATAATCCACGATGTATTGGGCTTTTTTTGGCCTTTGCTGATCATCTTAGTCGGTCTTTGGTTGATCTTCGGATACTTCACCCGCCACCAACCGGTCGAAGGAAAACATGTTTCGATACCGCTCGAGGGGGCAACGAGTGCCTATATCAAACTGGACCATGGTGCCGGGCGGTTAAACCTGCGGTCTGGTGCCGGTCCTGATGAGTTACTCAATGGGACATTTGGCAGCGGCCTGGACTTTAAAAGCCACCTGGATGGCGGCAGGTTGGAAGTCAAGTTGCGAACCCCGGCTCAGTTCTGGTCCTGGTGGCCCGGGGAAACCCTGGACTGGGACTTGAATCTCAATCCATCCATTCCCCTAAGCTTGAAATTTGACAGTGGTGCCAGCGCCACTACACTCGATTTGAGTGACCTTAAGGTTACCGACCTTGATATCGACACCGGTGCAAGTAGTACTGAGATAACCCTCCCAAATAATGCTGGAAATACTCATGTCGATATTGACACGGGAGCTTCATCGCTAAAGATCAAAGTACCAGCTTCAGTAGCAGCCAGCTTCAAGATCAAGAGTGGGATCACATCCCTGAATATTAATTCTCGCTTTGCACGCCTTGAAAATGGACAATACCAATCTACGGATTATTCAACGGCCTCCAATCGTGTCGATATGACCATTGATGCGGGCGTTGGATCGATCGATATAAGCTAGAGGGAGATGTATTATGAGGCGACTTGATTATCGCATACTGATCGGTGCAGCCCTGGTTTTGGGCGGGATATTTATGCTGCTAGACCAGGTCAATATACTAAGAAATGCCACTGATATTTTCTGGGCGATCCTACTGGCGCTCGGCGCCGCGATATTCCTTTATTGGTATGTTGTCGACCGGTCACGCTGGTGGGCTGCAATTCCCGGTTTCACCCTACTTGGTATGTCTGCCTCCAGCCTGCTGCTCGACAGGCTCGGCTGGGGCGGGCTGGCTTTCCTGGGAGGCATCGGAGTGGGATTCTGGGCGGTATACATCCGTCGTCCCGACAAATGGTGGGCGATCATACCCGGTGGCGTGTTGCTGACTCTCGGATTTACATCAGCCCTGGGCAACATTTTTAATACCGGTGACACAGGCGGTGTATTCTTCATCGGTCTTGGTCTCACTTTTCTGCTTGTGGCGTTACTCGCCAGGATGAAGTGGGCTTATATTCCCGCTGCAACTCTCATGATCATTGGGATCTTTATAGGCACGCCATTTTCAGGTGTTTTGGAATATGCGTGGATCGGGATATTACTCCTGGCAGGGGTTCTATTAATTGTCAGCGCGGTTCGAGCAAAATAATAAATCAAGGACAGAAAAAATGCCCCCTTGCTGGAGATTGCAAGGGGTCATTTTATTATTCTATTTCTTACCTAGACTGCTTCCACTTTTTCGATGTCCGGGAAGAATTGACGGACTGTTCCTTCCACCCAGCCGTGCAATGTGGCTGGTGAAAGAGGGCAACCCAGACAGGAACCGCCCAGGTGAACCTTTAAAATCTTGCCGTCGAATGAAATGTATTCAGCAGAACCACCGTGATAGGTTTCGATGTAGGCGCTCAGTTGTTCCACCAGGGCTTTCATCTGGATCTCGATCTTTGGATCGACTTTTTTTTCTGCCATTTCAGACACTCCTCATCGTTCGGTCGATTGCTGGCGCATTCCATTTGCCAGCATGGAGTTCACACGGCTTTGCCGGCTCTGCTGGCGTTCCGTCATAATTGCCGACAATCGCTCCAGGATCACCTGTCCGAGAGCCGGGTGTTTATCGCATAACATTCTCAGGTCAGCGCCGCGGATGTGTAACACTTCGCTATCGAGAGTGCAGATCGCCTCGGATGTATAAACCGGGTTGCCCATCGCTGCCGACCACCCAAATATACCACCCTGTTGGACACGGGTGACGGTCATTAATGGACCATCTTCAGGTTTAAAACGGATGGTCACTTCTCCTGATACCACCAGGTAAAGGTATTCGGCAAACTTGCCCTGCTCGAATACGACCGTCCCAGCCACCCAGGTTTGTGGCGCGAAATAAGGCGCCAGCAATTGAATATCTGCTTCGCTCAAGCCGGAAAAAAATGCCAGGGGGGTATACTTTTCCAAGTTCATAGTATTAATTAGGATATTAGTCAATGCTGCTAATCCTTTCCAGTGGCAAACATCCTGAAAGGATAGACATTCGTCCGTGTGTTATGTCATGCCCGAGACGGATTCGGGTATACTCTGGACTGAAACTTTTCGTCAGGATGCACATCAAATGAGTGAGAGGAAATCGGAAATATCAGTCGAAGAGTTGCGCGCCGGAAACCAGGCTGAGTTTTCCCGTCTTGTGGATGAATACTCTGGTCCTATCTACGGTCTGGCACTCAGGATGCTTGGTAATGCATCCGACGCTGAAGATATCCTCCAAAATACCTTTTTGAAGGCTTACCAGCATCTGAAGGAGTTTGAAGGACGTTCAAGTTTATCCACATGGCTTTACCGGATCGCATCTAATGAAGCTTTAATGTTGATCAGGAAACGACGACCGGAGATAAACTTTACCGAGGATTTACCAGAGGACGACGATATTCGGGATTATTCCCCGGCACAATTCACAGACTGGTGCTGTTTACCAGAAGAGGAATTTCTATCTGCTGAATCAAGGGCCGCCCTGGACAAGGCTGTACAACACCTCCCGGAAACCTTACGTATCGTTTTTATCCTTAGGGATATACAGGGTTTATCGATCCAGGAAACGTCTGCGACACTCAATCTGACTGAAACGGCTGTTAAAACCCGTCTGCTGCGTGCCCGTTTGCGGTTACGTGAGGAACTGAGCAGCTACTACGATCAACGCTTAGCCAAACAGGCAGGAAAGGATTGAAATATGTTGGATCACGATCAATCCAAATGCCAATCATTACTTGGATACCTGTCCGAGTACGTGGATGGGGAATTAGACCCGGAGTTATGTTCGGAGATCGAACAACACCTGGAAGGGTGTCATAATTGTCACATTGTTGTGGATACACTTCGTAAAACGATTTCTCTTTATCATGAGATCTCAAAAGCTCCTGCTGATATCCCAGGCGGGGTTCGCGAAAGACTTTTTCGTACGCTTAACCTGGACGATTACACCCATTATTGATCGTTAAGGAGTGGAATGCATGAATGGGAACGGTGGGAATGGACCATTATATGGATCAACCTTAAGAAGTAATCTGCTTTGATGCAATATTTGTTGTGAATAGGTATATGGAGATGTATTGGTATGACAGAATTTCTGGATGAAAATGTCCGGCAACAGGTTCGTGATTTTTTCTCTGTTCTTGAGAAACCTGTGCACCTGATGTTTTTTGGGTCAAACCAGGGTTGTGATTACTGTAACGATACCCGCCAACTGGCTCAGGAAGTTGTTGCCCTGTCCGACAAGCTCAGCCTGGGGCTTTACGACCTCACGGAAGATTCGGAACTCGCAAAAAAATATCATGTCGATAAAGCCCCCTCTCTTGTCATCGCCGGGTTGGACGGTGAGGAGATCTGTGATTACCGCATCCGTTTGGCTGGGATTCCTTCCGGGTATGAATTCACGTCCATGGTACAGGATATCAAGCTCGTATCGTCACGCGAAATCGGGTTTGTCGTCGAACTCTCGTGAGTTCATCAAGGGGTTGACTACACCGGTCCAGCTCCAGGTTTTTGTTACCCCAACTTGCACATACTGCCCCCAGGCAGTCGTACTGGCATCCAGGATGGCTATGGAAAATCCGTTAATCCAAACTGAAATTATTGAGGCAACCGAATTCCCTGAATTAGCCCAAAAACACGGTGTCAGCGGGGTACCCCAAACCACCATAAACGACGGCGCATATCGGGTGGTTGGAGCCGTCCCGGAGGAAGATCTGATTGCAGCTATCCGCATTGCAATCGAATGATCCATTGAACATTTAACATGCGATAAAATAAATCAGATGTCGAGTATCCAGGGTTCAAGCCGTCGATCGACCGCACTCATCACGTTAATTGCAGGTCTCATTTTTATCCTGGGCGCATTGCTGCTGCCATCCTTAATGAATGCCCAGCAAGTTGCGATCAAAAGCGTTGCACCTTTGTTGCCTCCGACGATAACCAACAGCGCTGCTCCCAAATTGGCTTTGAACGATATAAATGGGAATCCCGTCTCCCTCAACGATTACCTTGGAAAGGTTGTATTAATTAATAACTGGGCTACCTGGTGCCCACCATGCAAGATCGAGATGCCTGAACTTGAGTCATACTATAATGCTCATATTTCAGATGGTTTCGTGGTTGTCGCAATTGAATCCGGCGAACCACCCGCAGAAGTTAAGACCTTCGTTATGGAACAGGGATTGACCTTCCCGGTCTGGTTGGATCCACATGGTCTTTCCGTGGATGCGTTCCAAAATTGGAATCTGCCCAGTTCATATGTAATAGACAGAAGTGGTGTTTTACGCTTGGCGTGGACTGGCGGAGTCAATCAGGCAACCCTTGAAAAATACGTCACCCCCCTACTGGAGGAGAACAAATGAATGCACGGGTAACCTGGAGCAAGGGATTAAGTTTTACCGGCACAGCAGATAGTGGTTTCACCCTCCCATTGGGAGCGGAGCCCGAAGTAGGTGGATCTGATGATGGATTCCGCCCATTGGAACTGATGGCTGTCAGCCTGGCAGGCTGCACGGCAATGGACGTCATCTCGATCATGCAAAAAAAACAGCAGTCTGTGACTGCTTTTGAAGTGGAAGTTCAAACCGACCGCGCAACGGAATTTCCGAAGGTTATCACCCACGCTGTTATCATCTATTCGATAACCGGTCACGGCATCGACGAGAAAGCACTTTTGCGTTCCATCGAACTTTCTGCTACAAAATATTGCCCGGCCCAGGCAATGCTCAATAAGGTCTTTCCCATCGATTTGGTCTACGAGATCTATGAAACGGTGGAAGGTGGTAAAAAGAGTTTAATAAAACAGGGGAAATACGAGCTACCGGTTGGTATATAAATATTCCGGATCATTGTCTCGAGCATCATCCCGATATAAGGGAAAAGATATTTGACAGTCTGTACCGCCAAATATCTTTTTTATTATCTTCCCGCCGTCACCTGGCTTTCACCATTCGAACACGAACAGGCAGTGACCGTTAGGTTGCCTCTTGTCAGGCTGCCCACGTAGGGTGCCTGCCCGGAATGTGCTATCCAACCTTCAAGATTGAAGGGGATTACCCCATCCGCCGGGATCCATTCACCATTGTATTTACGCGCGATATGGACGTGTGTACCCGTGGCAGTACCACCTTCGCAGGATGGATATCCGACCGGGTCGCCTTTCTTTAACACCTGTCCAACGTGCGCCCGATCTGTCGTTGCCAGGTGAAGATAAAGAATATCCCAGCCGGTTCGTTCGTCGCCATCGCCGTTCAAGTCCAGCACCACCACACCGGTCGATGATCGCACAACCACCCCATCTGCTACAGCGGTAGCTAATTTTGTTGTAGGAATACAACCGCCTATCACTGCAGGCGGAGCAAAATCCAGGGCAGCCCATGGCATCAGTGAACCCCAACCAGTATGCGGTCCACCGGTAAACGTCCAGCTATCGCCTATTGGAAAGGGGAATGCCAGCTCGGGTTGTTGCAGACTAACCGGTATGGAAGCCTGGTCAGCAGCCCATGGATCACTAAAAAGCGCCCGGTAGGTGCGTGCCAAGCCGTCAGGTCCGATAGCCTGTTTGTAAAACTGTTCAGATGAATTCTGCATGAAATAATACTGGAAGGCTACCGAGGCAGCCGTTTGCCATGGGTCGGGGCGATCCAGCATCCCATCGGGATGTTCGAATGAGGTCAGTATGCCAGTCCGCCAGCCATAATAACCATTATTGAGAGCGTTTGCTGCCCATATCAATTGCAAGTAGAGACCTGCATGGGTGTAATCCTCCTCACCCAACGGATAGCTGCCGGTGGGAGCCACAGGCTGGGATAATGCACCGGTTTGGAATTCCAATATCGCCAGCAGTACGCGCGGACTTATACTGTAGTTGGTCGCCACCATGTCGACCATTTCAGCACCTGTATGGTTCGCTGTTTCAGCCCAGGCGGTATAGTCCTTCAACCAACCAGGGTGACTGGCAACGAACGCCTTGGTGTCGAAGCCGATCGCAGCGGGTCCATTGACGAACTGGCTGTCAGGCATGATCTGGAATTTGGTACCCCAAAACGGTAGGTAATAGATCGGAATTTTCATTGGCATGCCGGGAGGCATCGTGGTGGTCTCTTCCGGGATGACCGGATTGGCCTCACGGATCTGTTCCTCCGTGGTATTGAAACGCGCCGCAAGAGCCGGCATCGTGTCCCCCGATTGGGCGGTATAGTCCACCAATTCCCCGGGGGAATACATCGGGCGTGCCGGTTCATCAGTCGGTGTTGGACCGGGTGTCGGGGCCGCTGGGAAAGGGATGCTCCCCTCACTTGCAGGTGCACAGGCAGCCAGAAAAGCAGTTAAAAGCAAAAGGATAGTTATCTTCATCGGGTCCACATCCGTGTACCCTTACTGGTTTAGTTTACGCATGATATGGGAATTGCCCGTGCTGGTCTGGCTGGCTACCACTTCCTGGACGCCATTGGTCAACGTTCCTTTGTACGGCGCATTGCCGGCATGGGCTGTCCATCCGCTTAGGACGAACGGCAGGGGATCACCAGCCGATACCCATTCACCATTATATTTACGGGCTATATGCACATGTGTCCCGGTGGCATTGCCGCCTTCACAGGATGGATGACCGATGTGGTCACCGGCATTGACGCGCGTGTCAACTGCCACCCGGTCTCTGGCAGCGATGTGCATATAAAGGACGACCCAGCCGGTCTCTTCGTATCCATCCCAATCAAGGTCAATAACTACATATCCATCCGCCGATCGGACGATTAATCCGGCCGCGACAGCTACCACCCAGGCATTCGATAAACCACATCCTGGTTTATCCATCGATGGAGCGAAATCCAACGCAGCCCAGGCGCTTTCCTGCTCCCAGGCTGGATGTGGACCACCTGTCATACTCCACATGACGCCTGGTTCGAATGGCAAAATAAATGGCGGCTGACTGAGATCTGGCGGGAAAAGCGGACCGGCGACCTGAGCGCGTTCCCAAGGATCACCGAACATGTCCTTGAAGAGCTTTGGGAATCCGGTATCAGCGTTCAAAACTTGCAGCCAGTCTGAATAATTGAGGTGACTGGCAAACATATATTGTAAAGCCACTGTGCCGGCATTCAAATCCGGAGCCAGGCGCAATTTGTTTCCATCCGGGAAAGTTAATTCAGTCAACGACCCATCGCGCCAACCATAATAGCCCGTCAGCAAGTCCATTACGATCAAGCGCAGTTGTTGGTAGAGTCCCGGATATTGTGGGTTGTGGTAGTCGAGCGGATAGGTCTCGTCAACACCTGGTTTTGGCTGACCCTGGATCCAACCGGTGTAGTACTGGATCAAAGCAAGAAGAATGCGCGGGCTGATCGAACTACCCTCTGCCATACGCTTGATCTCTTCCGTGCCGGAAATCAATGCGGCTGACAAAGGTTCCCGGAATGAATAAAATTTGCCCCCGGCAGATTTGATATAACTTTCATAATCGAAGCCAACGGCAGTCGCAGAATAGACGACTTCTGCATCCGGAATTATGTGCGTTGCTGGTGTTGTCGCCATCTGTGACAGGCGATTGGGGATGACCAGCAGCGTGTTTGGGTTTAACAGACCGGCGGTCGGTAAGGTGGATGTGGAAACGATCTCGGAGACCTGTACGTCAAAATGTAAGGCAACTGCGTTCAGACTGTCTCCAGCCTGGGATGAATAAATGATAGTGGAAGATGGGGTACCGGGAGTTGCTGCTACAGTTGGGGAAATCAAGAAAGGCGGCTGATCGGTGGCAGTCGCCGCCGGAGTCTGTTGCAGAACAAGGATATTCGTTGGCGAGGGGTCGAAAGTCGGAACCGGAGTTGGTGTCAAACTGTCTGGGTTGGTTCCCCAAAGGTTATTTCCACAGGCAGAGAGCAGCATACCGATAATGATGAGCAGGCCCGATGCTTTGCGAAAGGCAGAATTCATCGGCAGGATTATACCGCGAACCCCTATTCCTTCCTTATATGACGAAAATAACCATTCTTACCGTTTTTCCACATTAACGCCTTAACTTTTGATATGCGCAATATAAAGAATTTGCTCGACTGTCAATTCAGCGTTGGATCTTGTTGATCGTATTATTGCCGCCATACGCCTGGACGATCATGCCGGACTTCGGAAAGGCTGCCAACATATTCCTCACCGGTTCCTGAAGCGACCCAGCCACTGAGGTTAAACGGTACCAGACCGCTGGCTGCCATCCAAACCCCGTTAAATTTCCGTACAAGGTGAACATGCGTCCCGGTCGAAACCCCACCTTCACAAGAGGGATGCCCCACCCGGTCGCCGGCACGCAGGAATGTACCCGGCAGGACCCGCTCTCGGCTTTCAATATGCATATAGGCGACCACCCAGCCACTGCCTTCGTTCCCATCACCATCCAGGTCCAATATCACAACGCCCTCGCCCGTGCGCGTGACCAGACCATCCGCTACCGCCGTGACCCACGCATTACTCAAGACGCACCCTTGCGCTTCGCCAGGCGGAGCAAAATCAAGCGCACCGAAAGGTGTGCCTGCATCCCATGCCAGGTGAGGTCCGCCGGTGAACGACCAGGCTTCGGCGGGTCCAAAAGGCAGCAGTAACGTCGGCTGGGTAAGGTCTGCCGGGAGGAGAGGCTCAATGGCTTTTTCGAAAGGATTCCCAAAAAGACGCAGGTATGTAGCGAAAAAACCGTCCGGAGAAACATCATTTAACCAGGCAGAATGATTGTCCAGGCTGGCAAAGAACATCTGCACCCCGGCGGTACCAGAGTTAATGGTTGGGTCAATCGGGACGACCGAACCATCTGAGAGGACCCAGTCCGTCACACCGCCCGATAGCCATCCGTAAAAACCAGTATTCAACTGGATGGATGCCCACACCAGTTGCCGGTAAAGACCGGTATACCAATCATCGATGTAACCAAATGGGCTGCTGTCTTGGTTTGCATCCGTGGCGGGTTTCGTCAACCATCCGGTGCGGTATTCTAGTATAGCAAGCAATAAGCGAGGGCTGACCGAATAATTTTGAGAGATCATTTGCACCACTTGTGCAGCGTTCATATTGGTACCATTGACATCCTGGGAGAAACCTGCCAGGTAACCCCCTTTTTCGTGGATAAAAGCACCGATATCGAGTGATGAGCTCAGTGGACCGTAAACGAGTTCTAAATCAGGGATGATCTTTGTTGCTGGTCCGGTTGGTTGGGGCGGGACCACTGGGATGATCAGGATCTGCCCAACTTCGAGAGAATTCGGATTCGGGATGTTATTGGATCGAACAAGTTCCTCCACGCTCACACTATACCGTTGAGCGATCTCTCCAAGCGTATCACCGCGCTGGACAACATAAGTTTGTTCGCCGCGCGGCGCTCCAGGTTGATAATGCGGTGAATCGGGCGTTGGCAAATTCGATTGAGAGCCCGATAGTGGTAAAGGCGGTTGGATATACGAAATCGTTGGTGTTTCAACTATTATCCCCGGTGTGGAGGAAGTCTCTCCAGGCGTTTCGGGATTCCAAAATGAGCTGGGTGTAGGCATGAACGCCTCTGTCCATGGTCGCGTGCATGAACAAAGGAAAAAAGCCATAATGATGAATATCAAAAACCTGCGAAGCATGGGATGATTTTAGCACATGGTTTCCAGCCTCGATTGATAAAGCGGATCGGTACGAAGTATCGATAATTAACATTTCGAGTCCTCAAAAGGTATAATCACTTCGAACGCTGCTTTTATTACCAGAATGCAGTATCACTTGCGAAGAAAAAGACCGATCAGGAATAGAAGACGAAACAACATATGTCGCATCGAATTGACCAGAGTGCCGGACCGGATCCCGAACCTGTCTTCAAAACGGAAACCATCCACTTCCCCGAAACGGTCTGTCACCGGATTTTGACTGGTGACACGACCTATATTCCGAATATTGAATTCCATGGGCGCTTGATCTATTTCTGCAACGATACGTGCTTATCCGTTTTCCTTTCTGATCCTGAACGTTTCTATGAGGCACACAGCAGACGGAGGGAACCATGACCAAACTCTTCGGTGCGATGGAAGGTGGTGGGACAAAAACCGTCTGTGCGATTGGCACGGGGCCCGAACGCATCCTTGAGGAAGTCCGTTTTCCAACCACGACCCCCTCCGAAACTCTTGGTCGTGCAACCGCCTTCTTTAAAAGATACAAGCTAGCTGCGATCGGGTTGGCTTCTTTTGGTCCGGTAGACCTTGATCCCCATTCGCCCACCTACGGCTTCATCACCTCAACACCTAAAGCAGGTTGGCCCAATACGGATGTCCTCGGGGCATTCCGTCACGAGCTGGATATTCCCATTACCTTCGATACCGATGTTAACGCGGCTGCACTTGGTGAATGGTATTGGGTCCCTGCAAATAAGGAGCTCGAGTCTTTGGTCTATTACACTTTCGGGACCGGGATTGGGGCGGGCGTCATCCTGAACGGGTGCCTGGTGCATGGATTGACCCATCCGGAAGCAGGACACATGCGCCTGCCGCATGACCAAAAGAAGGATCCTTTCCCGGGTGTCTGTCCATTTCACGGCGACTGCCTTGAAGGTCTGGCAAGTGGACCGGCACTGGCACGTCATTGGCGACAAGCCGCAGAATTATTGCCTGATGATCATCCCGCCTGGGACCTGGAGGCAAGTTATATTGCTTACGCAGTTGTAAATACCATCCTGCTGGTCTCTCCCCAACGTATCGTATTGGGAGGCGGGGTGATGGATCACAAACCTCTTTTTCCGCTGATCAGGCGTAAGGTAAGCGAGAGCTTGAATGGCTATGTCCATTCACCAGTGTTTTCGGGATCCCTCGAAGAATTCATCGTTCCACCTGCACTGGGTAAACGCTCCGGTGTCCTGGGGGCCATGGCGATGGCAAAAATGGCCTTGAGATCACGGTCGAACCGGTAGGCTGCGTAAAAGGTATCCATGACCGAGGGATTGCATGTCGTAACAGGCGCGTTCGGGTATTCAGGAAAATATATCGCTGCGCGTTTGCTGACCGAAGGAAAACGCGTTCGCACCATCACCAATTCGACACGCCGCGCCAATCCATTCGAGGGCAGGATTGAAGTCCACCCGTTCAATTTCGATTGCCCGAATGACCTGGTCGATTCCCTGCGCGGCGCTGAAGTGCTCTACAATACCTATTGGGTGCGTTTCAATTACTCATTCTTCCAACATGCATCCGCCATCCGCAACTCGCTCATCCTTTTCGAAGCAGCCCGCCAAGCGGGAGTCAAGCGAATTGTTCATATCAGCATAACCAATCCGAGTACTGACTCAACGCTCGAATACTTCTCCGGAAAAGCCCGGCTTGAAACTGCCATTAAAGAATCCGGTATTTCGTATGCCATCCTGCGCCCGACCGTGTTGTTCGGCAAGGAAGATATCCTGATCAACAATATCGCCTGGAGCCTCCGCCATCTACCGGTTTTTGGCCTGTTCGGTGATGGAAGCTACCACCTGCAACCGATTTATGTTGATGACCTTGCCGCGTTGGCGGTGGACCATGGCCGCCAGAAGGTAAATATTACTATCGATGCCATCGGACCGGAAACCTTTACGTATCGGGAGCTTGTGACCTCCATTGGCAGGATCATCGGGGTAAAACGCCCAATTCTTTCTTTGCCTCCCATCCTGGCATACGCGGCCGGCTGGGTCATCGGTAAACTGGTCGGCGACGTGCTGATCACCTGGCCTGAAGTGAAGGGACTGATGGCAGATTTATTGACGACTGGCTCCGTCCCCAGTGGAACCACCAGACTCACTGATTGGGCAGTGGATCATAAAGATACTCTTGGGATCCGTTATGCCAGTGAATTGGCTCGCCGAAAGGACCGACTGAAAGCTTATTGAGAAGTAATATTTCCTCTATTTGGGAGATACCATGTCAAATAACACGAATAAAGTTGAAGTGCATGGTTGTATTGTATGTGGCAAACTGTATGACGTGTTGGTTGTCTATACCCCGAGTGGAAATGTTTACGGGTACAGCGTAACCAGTGCCGGCGCCCATCCGTTGGCTGGCGGTGATAAGCCCCTGGTTGCCTGTGACAGGCACACTGGAGATGAAATTAAATCCGCCTTGGCAAAGCATCATCCGGGTCCTCAAAAAGGGGAAGATCACGACGAGGATTAGAAATTATTTTTTTTACGATGACAATTTATTCGATATTTGTTAACCCTGGGCATTGGATCCTTCATTCCGGGATGATTTTGTGTATAATATGACAAATCTTGTCAGAATTTTAGGAATAAAAAAGGAACAAATCGTTATTAGTCTTGCTCGAACATTGGTAATAATGACCTTCTGTCATCATAAAAGGATAAAGGTTGAACGGAATTATGGAAACAACAACAATCGATCCCAAAAAACAAATCCAGGCCAAGCTATATGCACGCATCCGGCGGCGCTTATGGCTGATGGAAACCATTCTGAGTACGATCTACTTGTTAGCTTGGTTATTTTTCGGCTGGACGAAATCCCTCGCTGGTTGGTTGAAGACCTTCACAAGTAACGACTGGCTGCTTGTGTTGGGCTTCGCGGTCGTTTTTGGTGGTATCTCCGCCCTGCTTGATCTGCCACTCAGCCTCTATTCAGGGTACACGCTCCCGCACCGTTTCGGTCAATCCAACCAGGATTTTAAAGGGTGGATGATTGACCAGCTAAAAAGTGCGGCGATCAGCGGTCCGATCGGATTGATCCTGCTCGAATTGGTTTACCTGGCGTTGCGCCTGACTGGAGGTTTGTGGTGGCTGTGGACCGGGGCAGGCATGTTGGTTTTTACCATTTTGCTTTCAAACCTGGCTCCCATCTTGATCATGCCACTCTTCAACAAATATATTCCCCTGGGAGATGAGCATGCCGATCTTGCCGAACGTTTGATGAGGTTGGCTGAAAAGGCTGGCACAAAGGTACGCGGTGTGTTCAAGTTCGATATGTCCAAACGGACCAAAGCTGCCAACGCCGCTCTGACTGGCATTGGTAATACCCGGCGCATCGTGCTGGGTGACACCCTGATCAATGAGTTTTCAGCGGATGAGATCGAGAGTGTACTGGCTCATGAGCTCGGGCACCAGGTTCACGGGGATATACCGCTCCTGGTTGGGTTTAGTACCGTCATGACCTTGATCGGGTTGTACCTGGCGTCGCTGGCAATGAACTGGGTGGTCAGGTATTTTGGATTCAGTGGAGTGGCTGACATTGCCGGTCTGCCTGCGCTGGCAATGATTCTGGGCGCCTTCGGCTTGATCACCCAACCGCTTGGTAATGCCTTTTCACGTTGGCGTGAACACCTGGCGGATGAATATTCATTACAAAGCACCGGCAAAACAGCGGCCTTTGCGTCCGCTTTCACCCGCTTGGCGAACCAGAATCTGGGTGAAGTGGATCCCGAGAAGTGGGTGGTTTTTATGTTTTATGACCACCCACCGTTGGGCGAGCGTATCAGGTTGGCTGAAGAATGGAAATAATTCTCTTCAATATTGGCAGGCGTTAAAATTTGGTAAGCTTCACCATTTATGCATTCAAGCGTTTATAACCTGCTTTGTTGCGATGATAAAACTTCACAAACTCTGTAAAGAGCTCGTCATATAACATCCTGTTCTTGGAGTTCGGCGTATAACTTGCCTTGAACTCGACCATCTGGGGGATGTCTTCGAATGCCAGGTGACCCAGACCCACTGCAGCGATAAATGCTGCCCCGCGTGCATTAGCTTGGATCGGGTCACGCAACTGGCGGATGGTCACATTCAGCACATCAGCCAGGATCTGGCTCCAGACGTCCGATTTTGCTCCGCCGCCGATGAAATTTAATTGCTCCAGATTTCGTCCCATAAATTTTCCAGCGGGCGAGAGCAACCAGCGCGAGTTCAGTGCCACACCTTCGAGGAAAGCACGGACTATGTCTTCGCGGGAAGTCTCCAGAGAAATATTGAATAGCGCTGCGCGGGCGTTACGATCGTCGATTGGTGCACGTTCACCATAGATCCACGGCATATACATCAAGCCATGACTGCCTGGTGGAGTTTTGGCAGCGATCCTGTCAAAGACCTGAAAAACATCCGGGGTCTGCGGCTCGCACAGCAGCTCATCCGGGTTATAGATGATCTTATCGCGTAGATAGTTCAAATTTCCGCCTGCCGTTGTCTGCAGCAGGATCATCAGGAATTTGCCCGGGATGGCACACGGCACCGACGCGATCCATGAGGAAAGGTCGGTCTTTTTATACGGCACATGGGCTGCGATCCAGTTGGATGTACCAATATAAATATGGGCATCGAAATCCTTCACCGCACCTGACCCGACAGCTGCGGCACTCACGTCGATTGCCCCAGCTATGACCTTTACCCCCTCCTTCAATCCCAGGGCGGAAGCGACATCCTTTTTCAGGGTACCGATATTCGTTGTGCATTGGACCAGATCGGGGAACTTGTCGGGGGATATTCCACAGTCCTTGAGCAGACCGTCATTGTAGGAAATATGAGCCGAGTCACGATTGTCGGTCACCCAGGAGGTCAGGATCGAATCGGAAGTTGCGACGAATTCGCCGGTAAGGCGCAAGTTCATATAATCCAGTGCGGTCAGGAATTTATAGGTTTTTTCGTAGATTTCGGGATATTCGTGTCGGACGAACAACATGTGTGCCGCAGGGTCCGTACCCGTGTGAGTGGGCACTCCGCCAGTGAGATTTAGCCAACGCGGCAGCTTAAAAACGTTGTAACCTGATACCTTAAGAGGTCCGCCTATTATCCTGTGAAGATGCTTTGCACCTCGCATATCGAGCCAGGAAATTACGTTCATCAGTGCATTCCCGGATGCATCTACAGGAACGGTACACTCTCCCTGGGTTGAGCAGCAGACGGCTATGATATTTTCGACCGGTACCAAACCTTTTTGGATGAGTCGTTTGGAGGTGGTCAGGAATGCATCCCACCAATCCTGCGGTGATTGTTCCGCGCCGCCGTCAGGCAGTACATACATCGGCAAATCCTGGACTTCCCAACCGGTTACTTTGCCGGCGACTGAGATCAATGCAGTTTTGAGGGAGGATGTACCGAGGTCAACGGCAAGAATGTACGCATCATTTACCATTTTTCGCTCCTTTGGCAGTTCGTCTTATCAATACATTTGGTACTCTTGCGATACAACCCTAAAATACTGTCATATTTTATATTGTAGAGAGAGCCGCTTGGCTTTGCTGGGTGAGCATCCAGTTCTGCCTCCACATCTCTGGAAGGGGTCAGTTCATGGCTTTTGCAGCGAGGTCGATCAACTTGCCAGGCTGGTGCGAAAATTCAGGGGTTGGTATCTCCCCGCGCACCATCGCCATAAGTGTTTCGGTCAGCGTGCGATTAACCGGTGTTGGAACACCCAATTTGCGACCAAAACGCACCACTGCCCCTTGCAACCATTCCACTTCGTTCTGCTTGCGTCCGGCGTGCAAGTCGATATGGAACGATGGCATTTTTCCCCCGCGACCTCCACCCACAGCTTTCATCAGAATGGGTTGGGCAAGGAAGGCTGGCAAGTGCGAAGCGATAGACATGATCTTCACGGGCATCCCGGGCAGGTTTACGACGTGGATGTTCTGAGCTGCCATGACCGCCTGCGCTTCGTGTGATATTTGCATTTCCAGCTTAAACAAGCCGGGCTGTGCGACAACTTCAGCCGGGCTCATATCAAGAATGGCTGCTGTGGCACTGGTTGGCAGATTTATCAGCAGCTTTGACCACTTCATATCTGCGCCGCGTTCATAAAGGCGGGGATGTAGAAAAGCTTTTTTGAAGACTTCTGCCAGCCATTCCGAAATGGGATGTCCAGCAGCAATACCGATCCCGCGTGCCTTTTCCAGCACAATATCGCCGGGTGCACGCCGGGCGATCGAACAGGTAACCGTACCTGATATCACACGGTCGATTCCCAACTGGGCGGCGATCGCGGCTTCGTTCTCAACTCCATTTTGCAGGCACAGCACCGGCGGCATCCTGTCTGAATACGGTTAATCCCATCCAGAGCTGCAGCCGTATCGAAGGATTTCATAGCGAATATGGCGACGTCGAATGGTCCATGTTCCAACGCCTCCTTGATGGAGGATACGCATGTAAATGAGGCGGGTGGAATGATCACCAAATCTGGGTTATTCCGGGATTTGTCGACTGAAATATCCAGCCGCAAGCCATTCTTGCACAACCCGGCTGTGAACGAGGGATGTTCAATATAGACAACACGATGCCCGGCCAGGATCAATGACCCGCCAACGTATGTTCCGATCGCACCCGCACCGAAAACAAGCACTGACATGGGTTTACTATTGCTCATTTGCATCGCTCCAAAGGCTGTGATCTCCCGTGCATGTCCAGTATTAAAAATGTAAACCGTCATTAACGTTTACATTCGGATCAATATTTTACCAGCGACCCTGGCAGGCAACAGAATCTACTTTTGTAACACCTTGTAGCCCCCCTAAGTTATGATGATAACTCAATGTGATTTGGATCGGTACCGGCTACCCGGGGAGGGTATCGTCCAGGCCAGTTCTCACAACCATCGCCACCAGCAGACCCCAGAAGGCAGCCATGGTCACGGTATATGGTATCAGCAAGGCCACCTTGAACCCAAATATCAGCATTATTCCCTGAAAAAGTGCCTCAAGTAAGGTAATTACGATTACCCAGCGAGCAATAGTAAAAATTGCTGGATGATCTTTTCGCTGGCGCCAGGCTTGAAGCATGGTGACCGCAATCAATAAGATACCAATTCCGGATAATATCAAACGAATGGTATTACCAACCCCGTGTAAGTCCCCGTTATATACAAGCGGACTGTAGATCGGCCAACCAAGGCAGCCGGTAATGGAGTTCTGCCCGGCAACGAGCACCCCACTAACCAGCACAATATAGACCACAATGATGGTAATGAGGCTAAGCTTTGCAAATGGCTTACGAAACGAGATTTCGGGGTAATGAGTCCGAGCGCAGCGGGTAATTATGTGCGATAACTGCAGAAGCAACCATTAATGCCACCACCAACAAAGCAGACCCAACATCTACTGCGGCCCACCCGGGCGCGATCCCATGCAGGACTACCTGGGCACCAAAGTAGCTCACTTCCACCAGCAGTGCTCCCGCAACCAACGGTGGTACAAAGATCCAGGGCAACCGTCGCGCCTTGATCAAGCCGGCGATGGCTGCACCCAGGATCAGGAGTCCGCTTAGCGCAGCAAGGACCCGATGGGTATATTCGAGCATGGGGCTGGTCTCGAATGGTGGGATGATTTTGCCGAAACATCCCGGCCAATCTGGGCAGCTTCGGATCGAATGGGTTACACATAAGATGCCCCCCATCGCAATTAAGAGTACAGTGAATACTGCAGATACAGCCAGGAGCTTGCGGTGCCATGGGGCAATGGGCGAAAGGAAACTGCCGTTGTTTTGGGTCATATTTCTCCTCCTCGAAGATCTGCTCGTTCGTCAACTACTTGCTTGAACCAGGCTTTCAATGCTGCAATCGGTCACAATCGAATAAGAGAAGCAAATAATAATAAAAGCATCGTAGCGAGCATATAAATGGACGAATACTTATACAAGGTGGCGACTGCCTTGCGGGAAGCGCGTACAAGACTATAAAATGCAAACCCTACCAGTGCAAGGCTGGTAATAAAAAGTGTAACCATAAGTGGCAGGGGAAAGCGCAGAAGTTCAAAACCAAAAATCATGCAGCTGACCGCCAGCAGACTGGAAGTAGCCACGGCTGCCCGTCCGGCGGACATGCCATAAGTATTCATAAAGGTCGGAATACCGGCAGCAAGGTAGTCGTCCATATACAGCATACCCAGCGTCAAGTTATGGCTGGGTATCCAGAACACAACTGCCAACGCGAGCAGTACTCCGATAATATCGACCCTGCCAAGCGCCAGCGTCCGACCTGCCAGGATTGGCAATCCACCTGATAACCCACCCCACAGGATGGACCAGGCAGATCGTCGTTTAAGCCAAATGGTATAGACCAAAACATCCAGGCAGGCGCCTGCAAGTATCAGTAGGAAGTAGATCGCCGAAATTGAAACCGCCCAAAGCAGGCCCAATCCGAGCAGAATCGCTCCCAGGTACGTAACCGATCGAACATTAACCTGACCAGCTGCCAGCGGTCGTTTGCTGGTCCGTGTCATTTTACGATCGATATCCAGGTCGAATACCATATTTAATACTGTGCAGCCGGCGATGGTGACCAACAAGCTGCCCGCCACCCCTGTCAACCTGAACCAATCCATACTATTTGACCGCTGGCTGAGGTAGCCCGCGATCCCGGTAAGCGCCAGCATGAATGTTTGCCGGCTTTTGATCAGCGGCCAATACTGTTTTTTCAAGCGGGTGATGCCTGACAACCATGGGCTCGTTTTATTCATGATGGATAAAAAATCCTCTCAATATTATCGCACATAACTGGTAAATCTTTTGGTAAGTGGTTTGATCGAAATGTATGGTCGGCACAATTGGAGGGCGTTTCTTGGGCAGTATAGGACAAAGGGGTTGCTCAGTTGATATTGCCATTAATTGGGTAATTTGATACAATCTAGAGGATTAATATAGGATTAATCCAAGTTAATGCATTATTAAACCTTTCACCTGAGGAGGAATAGTCGATGGCGGATTCCGTTTGTAGCGTTTGCGGTAAACCAGGCACAAAGATGATCGGTTTACGCTGGTTCTGCGAAGAACATTTTCAAAAAGCGACCCATGAACGCAAGCACACCTGGCTCAACCTGGTCCTTTTGGTTCTTGGTATGCTTGTATTTATCGGATTGGCAACCTTGCTCGATCCATTATTAAAACCAGTTT
>CAWJML010000017.1:0-157365 GCA_963843925.1 uncultured Chloroflexia bacterium
ACGTACAATAAATAAACGAACGCTCGTTCATTTATTTATTCAAACCAAACATGATCGAAGAAACCCACAGCAAGGGTGAACGCACCCACCAGGCCATATTGGAAGCCGCGTACGGACTGTTCCTCGAACAGGGCTACGCAGCCACATCCATGCGCCAGATCGCGTCCAAGGCAGGCCTGGCATTGGGCGGCATCTATAATCATTTCGACAGCAAGGGGTCCATCTTCGCCGAACTGATCATTGAACGGCACCCCTTCCAGCAGATCCTGCCGATCCTGATCAACACCCCGGCAGACGACATCGAGCACTTCGTCCGCAATGCGGCGCAAACCATGGTGCTCGAGTTGGGCAAACGTCCGGATTTCATCAAGCTGATGTTCATTGAGATCGTCGAGTTTAACGGGCGGAACATGCCCGCCATCATGGACATCGTCCTGCCACAGGCGCTGCCGCTCGTTGAAGGATTCAACAAGAACAAGAAGATCCTGCGCGCGATCCCCCCATTCGTTTTCTTCCGGGCATTCCTGGGTCTGTTCTTCTCCTACTACATTACCGAGATGCTGCTGATCCAAACACCGGCAGCCGTGCACCAGGGTAACGCCTTGAACCACTTTGTGGAAATATTCCTGCACGGCATTCTGGCCGACAAGGAGCCCCCATGAACTCTCGCCTGCATCTCCATCATCCGCAAGGAATTCATCCAGATCATGCGCGACAAGCGCACGCTGGTGATCATCCTGGTCATCCCGATCATGCAGCTGTTCCTGCTGGGTTACTCGGCCACCAACGACGTGCGCAACGTCCCGATGGCCGTGGTCGACCAGTGCCAGTGCGCCGAGTCCCGCAGGCTGCTGGATGCCTACCGGGTGGCGGATTATTTCAAGCTGGTATGCATGTCTGCTCGGAGAACGATATACGGGGCTGATCGAGACCGGGCGATGTCAAGGCCGGGCTGATCATCCCGCCGGATTACAACACCGCGCCTGGCAGAAGGGCAAGGCGCAGGTGGCCTTCATCCTGGATGGCTCGGATGCCACTGCCGGCATCGACCGCGCTGTCGGCGGCCACGCTGATCGGCCAATCGAAAGCCACCGAGTTGATGATCGAACGCCTGGAGCGCATCGGGCATGAACCCGGCCGGCTCCAGCCGCCCCTCGAAGTGCGCACACGCGTCTGGTACAACCCCGACCTGGTCAGCTCCTACTTCATGATCCCGGGTGTGATCGGCATGATCCTGTTCGCCATCACCTCCATCCTGACCGCCACCTCGGTCGTGCGGGAGCGCGAGCGCGGCACGATCGAGCAGTTGATCGTGACGCCCATCCGCCCCTGGGAACTGATGGTCGGCAAGATCATGCCCTACGTGATCCTGGCATTCATCGACACCTTCGAAGTGCTGGCGATCGGGCACTGGTGGTTCGGCGTGCCGGTCCGCGGCGACCTGGGGCTGATCACTGGCTTGTTCCGGGCTGCTGCTGCTCTCAGGCCTGGGCATCGGCCTGTTCGCCTCGACCATCGCCAATACCCAGCAGGAGGCCATGCTGATCGTCTGGATGACACTCCTGCCGTCCATCTTCCTGTCCGGTTTCTTCTTCCCGCTGCGAGGCCATGCCGCCTGTGCTGCAGTGGATCTCGTATATCATCCCGCTGCGCTACTACCTGGTCATCATCCGCGCGCTGCTGATCAAGGGGGTGGGGATGGCGGCCATCTGGAAGGAGACCCTGGCGCTGGCTGTCTTCGGGATTGTCATCATGACCGCGGCCTCGCTCCGTTTCCGCAAACGACTGGATTAATATGAAGGGTGCCAGCAGAGTTGAATCTGCTCTTCACACCCATAACCGTAAAACTTTAGGAGTCATCCATGAACCATAAACGTCCTCCCATTCCCGTGATCGTCATTCTAGTGCTGGTCCTTTTGACCGCCGGATATTTCGGCATCCGTGCCCTGCTGACCAAAGCCAGCAACGCCCTGACCGCCTCGGGCACCATCGAGGCGGTCGAAGTGACCATCTCCCCCGAGATCGGCGGCAAGGTGGCCGAGGTATTGGTGGATGAAGGTGCTTCCGTGAAAGCCGGGGACGTACTCTTCCGCCTGGACGATTCCCTGCTGCAAGCCCAACGGGCGGTAGCGGCAGCCTCGCTTTCGCTGGCGCAGGCTTCGGCGCTGACAGCCGAGGCTTCGCAGGCGACCACCCAGGCGAACTACAACCTGGCAGCGGACGCCGCACGCCAGGCATCAGCCGCTAGCCGGACCACGGATTGGCGCGCTTCCGGACCGGTCGGTTACACCCTGCCGGGCGGATACTTCAGTGCATCCGATCAGATTGCGGCTGCGGAAGCCGAAGTGAATGCCGCCCGGGCTGTACGGATGCCCGTCAGCAAGACCTGAACAAGCTGCTTGCTGACCCGGCTGGTGCCAGCTTTGTAGCGGCTGAAACCCGCCTGGTGAATGCGCGCGCAGCCTACATCGTTGCGCAAAATGTCCTTCTACCGCGCCGATCCATCCAATAATTCCGACCTGCGGGATGCCGCCCAGACCGCGCGTGACAATGCCAAAACAGAACTGGATGATGCGCAATCCGGCTACGACGCTTTGAAAGATAGCGACATGGCTAAGAAAATCATCACAGCCCGGGCTGAGCTGTCTGCGGCACAGGAGAGTTTCGAAGCTGCGCAGGATAGCCTGCTGGCGCTGCAGACCGGTTCGAACTCACCTCAACTGGCGGTCTCGTTGGCGGCCCTGCAGCAGGCTCAAGCCGCCGCGGACCAGGCTCAGCACGCCGTCACCCAGGCGCAGGCCAACCTGGCGCTGATCGACGTCCAGATCGGCAAGCTGACGGTTACATCACCTAGCGACGGCGTGATCCTGACCCGCTCCATCCAGCCGGGCGAGATGGTGGCTCCCAGCGCCGCCGCGCTGGTGCTTGGAAATCTTGCCAAGCTTACCATCACGGTTTACGTTCCCGAAGACCGTTACGGCGAGGTATCAATGGGGGAAACGGCAAACATGACGGTGGATTCCTTCCCGGGCGAGCTGTTCACCGCCACGGTCAGTCACATTGCCGACCAGGCAGAATTCACCCCACGCAATGTCCAGACCGTGGAAGGACGGTCGAGCACCGTCTTTGCGATCAAACTCGAGGTCCAGGACCCGAGCGGCAAACTGAAACCCGGCATGCCGGCGGATGTCACATTCGAAGCAGCAGCGAAATGATCGAATCAGATAATTTCTGGACACGGATCAAACCCATCCAGCGCATCCACCAGCGGCTGTACGCGGCGGGCAGGGGCTGGATCATTGGCTGGTTGATCCTGCTGATCACCCACACGGGTCGCAGATCCGGCAGGCGATACGATACCCCGCTCCAGTATGAAAAGATCGACGGAGCTTACTATGTGGGTGCAGCCCGCGGAAAAAAAGCCGATTGGTTTCGCAATATCCAGGCCAACCCGCAGGTGCACATCCAGGTGGCAGGCGAGAAATTCGATTGCTGCGCCGAGCCTGTATTGGAGCCGGATCGTATCGCAGATTTTTTGGAGTACCGCCTCAAACGTCACCCGCTGATGATGGGGTTGATCATGAAAACACATAAACTGCCCATGCGCCCCAGCCGCAGCCAACTGGTGGAACTGGCAAAAAACCTGGCAGTGGTCAGGCTGATACCACCCGGGAGCGTGAATGGCGCTGATTGAAGCCTCTCATTTACGCAAGACCTTCGGCGCCAAGATCGCAGTGGATGACCTGAACCTGGCAGTCGACTCCGGTGAGATCTACGGGCTGGTCGGTTCGGATGGAGCCGGAAAAACGACCACCCTGCGCCTGCTGGTCGGCGCGCTGTAAACCGGATTCCGGCGAGGCCAGCGTCAGTGGTTTTCGCGTCCAAAAACAGGGTGAGCAAGCGCGCGCCCAGGTCGGTTACCTCTCGCAACGCTTCTCACTCTATGAGGACCTGAGTGTCCTGGAAAACATCCGTTTTTTTGCGGAAGTGCGCGGGCTGTCCCGGGAGACATGGCTGCCGCGCTGCATGGAGATCCTCGACTTTGTCGGGCTGGCAGGCTTCAAGGACCGGCGCGCCGGTCAACTTTCGGGCGGGATGAAGCAGAAACTCGGTCTGGCCTCGGCGCTGGTGGCACAGCCGCGGGTGCTGCTGCTTGACGAACCCACCACCGGCGTGGACCCGGTAACCCGGCAGGATTTCTGGCAACTGCTCATTCGGATCGTCTCCCAGGACCGGGTGGGTGTGATCCTTTCCACGCCGTACATGGATGAAGCGGCGCGCTGTACCAGGGTTGGTTTCATGCGGGTCGGGCGTTTGATCGCCGAGGGGACGCCCTCCAGTTTACGCACCAACCTGGAAGGACGGATTGTCGAGCTGCGTGGTGGAGATCTGTCCGCCCTGCGCCAGGTTTCCGGGAAGCTCGAAGGCGTGCAGGATGTACGCGCCTTTGGCGATAAGCTGCATCTGCGGGTAAAGCTGGGCAAGGCAGAAGAGGTTATTTCAGCGTTGAAGGCTGCCGTCCAGTCGACAGGCGAAGGGAAAGTCGAGACACGGCTCGTTCCGCCAACGCTGGAAGACGTGTTCATCACCCTGGCAGAGGGCAAGGAGCAATAGCCGATGACCGATAAACCCATCCTGCCCGACCTCCCGGAAAGCCATGCGCGTGTATTGGAATTTCTGCTCGACCGGATCCCGCCGGATGAAATCCCATGGGCACTGACCGGTTCCGCCAGCCTGCGATTGCAGGGTGTTGACCTGGAAATCCATGATATCGACATCCAGACGGATGGCAATAGCGGGAGTCTAATCGAACAGCGACTGGCGGAGTACATAAAAACCGCCCTGCAAGCCTGGGAGTCACCCGGTATGCGTTCATTGGATGGAAAAGCAGAGAAGGATGGGATCCAGATCGAAATACTGGCGGACGTATCCCATAAAAAGCCGGATGGGAGTTGGTGTTCATACACCGACCTTGCACGCCTGACCTGGCTGGACTGGCATGGGCGGCGGGTGGCGGTATTCCCACTCAGCGATGAAGCCGATGCTTACGCGGCCATGGGTCGCACCGAAAAGGCAGCCCTGATCCGCGGGACGATCCAAGCCCTTTCCAAACGGTAGATCTGCCCTACATTTATGTTGCATGGTGACCGATGACTGATACGATCGTTCATGTCGAAAACTTGACCCGCCGTTTTGGCGATTTCATTGCAGTGGACCACATCAACTTCTCGGTCGGAAGCGGTGAGATCGTTGGTTATCTCGGTCCGAATGGTTCCGGCAAGACCACGACCATCCGGATGCTGTTGGGGCTGCTGGAACCCACGGACGGCAAGGCTACCGTGCTCGGTTTCGACGCGTTCCGGCAATCCGAGCAAGTGCGGGCGCGGGCGGGCTACATGTCGCAGAAATTTGCACTATACGACGACTTGACCACGTTGGAAAACCTGACCTTCTACGGCGGGGTGTACGGCATCCATGACAGAGCCCGCATCGACGAAACGCATGACGCTGGTCGGGCTGACCGGTCACGAGCGCGATATGGCACGTGAGCTTTCTGCCGGCTGGCGGCAGCGCCTGGCGCTGGGAATTGCCCTGGTCCACCAGCCGCAGTTGTTGTTCCTGGATGAACCCACATCCGGCGTGGATCCGACCGCCCGGCGTTCTTTTTGGGACCTGATCTATGAACTGGCGGCAGGCGGGGTGACCGTTTTCGTGACCACGCATTACATGGATGAAGCCGAGTACTGCGAAAGGGTCGGCATCATGCGTGAAGGAAAACTGCTGGCGTTGGATACCCCGGCTGCATTGAAAGCCACTGTCATCCCGGGCGAGGTTTGGGAGGTGCAGGTTGAGCCGTTACTGGGAGGATTGAATGCCTGCCAGACCTGTCCAGGGGTGCTGCGGGTCGGGCTGGCAGGTGACCACTTGCGGATGATCACCGAACGCGGCATGCAGGAAAAGGACCTGCGGTTCGGCTTGGAATCCGAGGGGTTGGTGGTGAGCAGGATCGAACGCGGCGAGGCGACCCTGGAGGATGTGTTCCTTTCGTTGGCAAAAGCCTGACCGACGGTCATCATTCCACCGTATTCTTCATATCTGTTTCATCGTTCTTTAAAAAATATCAGCCATTTTTCATTTGATTCCTGTATAATTGGGATTACAAACCCAATGGTTATTAGGAAATCTTACCCAATATTCGACCAGCGGTAGGAGACAAGATGAGAATTGAGATCAAATCGGCTCAGGAATGGAGCACATTCGAGAAAGCGCGCCAGGATTGCGTCGTGACCAGCTCGCTTTATTCCTACCTGAGTGGAACACGCTGGTCGCCTCCCGATTGGGCTGTCATGGTTTGGGAGGACGACGAGATGGTCAGCAACGTTCATATCATCGAGCGTACCGTCAAGGTAGGTGACCGGCAGGTCCACCTGGGCGGCATCGGAAATGTAGCCACCAAGGTCGAATGGCGCAAACGCGGTTATGCGTCCGAAGCGCTCAAGATCGCCACGAATTTCCTGCGTGACCCACTGAAGGTGGATTTTGGTCTGATGATCGCCACCGATCAGATGGTTCCCAAATATCAAAAAAAAGGCTGGCGGGTGGTTGCCAGCTCGATGCTGATGGAACAGCCGGATGGGAAAATGGCGCTCAGTTATCCGGTGATGATCCTGCCGGTTGAAAAGCAGGATTGGCCGGAGGGTGTGATCGACCTGTGCGGTCTACCCTGGTGAACGGGCACGCAAAAAGCGACCGGGTTTCATATGAAACCCGGTTTTTTCATTAATCCCCAACCATCTGGACGACCAGTTCCCTCTGCCTTGGGCGGATATCGAAATCAACGTAGATCACCTGCTGCCAGGTGCCAAGCGTGAGGGTTTTCTCGATGAAAGGGATGGATAGCGAAGGTCCCAGCAGGGAGGCGCGCATGTGCGAATGCCCGTTGCCGTCTCCCCATTTGGCGTTATGGGCATAGTCCCGACCTGCCGGGACCAATTCGTTGAACATGCGCTGGAGGTCGGAGACCGCTCCCGGCTCGTACTCAACCGTGGTCAACCCACTGGTCGATGACGGGCAAAAAACCGTCAGCGTGCCTGATCTCAAAGCGGAGTTGACCAGTAGTTTTTCCAGCTCACGGGTGATATCGATGACGTCCATCTGACCGTGGGTGGATAAAGAAATATTTCCAGTCTCAACCGACATTTTATTCCTCCCGTAAGGGGATCATTTCTTGCCGCGCAGAATGCTTTTTTTGCCGTATTTTGCCCTGATCTTATCCAAAGCTACCTGTAATTTCCGACTTTTTTCGATATCCGCCCCCCATAACTCCATCTGGCGCAGCGGCGCACCCAGCCCGCTGACGCCCACCCCGATCAACCGTACGGCTTTCCCTTTGGCACGCACCTTATTCAGGAGCTTGACCGCTTCGGTGTAGATCTCCTCATCCTGGTCGGTCGGCTGCGGCAGGGTGACCTGGCGGGTGAGGGTGGTGAAATCCGGCCAGCGCAGCTTGATCCTGACCGTCGTCCCGGCAATGCTGGCCTCGCGCAGGCGATGACCAACCTGTGCTGATTGGTAGCGGATGGTGGCTGCCAGCTCGCGATCATCGCTCACGTCATGCACGAAGGTGGTTTCCTGTGAGACCGACTTGGTCTCATGTTCGGTGACCACCGGGCTGTCGTCGACCCCACAGGCGCGCCGGGAGAGGTCCAGACCATTTTCGCCGAACCAGCGCATGAGATCGGCAGGAGGCCGCCGGGCGAGGTCGCCGATGGTTTTAATGCCAAATCCAGCCAGTTTGACCCTGGTCTTCGGTCCCACCCCCCACAACATATCCACTGCAAGCGGCGCAAGGAACGCGGCTTCATTCCCGGCGGGGACGATCCGGATGGCGTTTGGAGGCTGGCCTTTTACCGAGGATTTCTTACCCACTTCCGTGGCGATCTTTGCCATCAATTTGTTGGAGGCGATCCCGATCGAGCAAGGCAGCCCCAGTTCCTCATTGATCCGACTCTGAACGCGGCGGGCGACGGTTAATGGATCTTCGAGCACATCGCTGATATCCACGAAGGCTTCATCGATGGAGATCTGTTCGACCAACGGGGAGAGGTCGTCAAGGCGCGCCATGACCTGGTCAGATATCTTCCCGTAATCCCCGTGATGGTGGGATATTACGATCAGGTCCGGGCAGGTTCGCAGCGCCTGGCTCATCGGCATGGCTGAGCGTATCCCGAACTTACGGGCTGCGTAGGAGCAGGATGCCACCACGCCGCGTTCTTCCGGGCTTCCGCCTACAGCGAAGGCTTTTCCGCGCAGGGAAGGGTCGTTCAATTCTTCGACCGCACAGAAGAAGGCATCCAGGTCCAGGTGGAGTATGGTGCGAACCATGACAAAATTATATCCCGTACACCCGCCTCAGCAGGGTTGCACTCAGGGGAGCCCCAACCGGTTAAGGATAATTCCCCCGCTGACTGGATCCGGTTGGGTTACGCGGCTTTCACGGACATCGATCACGAACGGAACGAAGCGAATTTTCGTCACTCCCTGGGAGGCAAGCTGGACGATCGCGAGTACCGACTGGCGTGTATCGTCCAGCCCAGCCTGGTCGAACAGGGCATTCCCCAGGCTGTAGAAAATGACCGGCTGCGGACCATCCGGGAGCGAACACCCTTCGCAGGGTTGAAGGACATGCGGATGATGTCCCCACACCAGGGACGCGCCGGCATCGACGAATTGATGCGCAAGGGTTTTTTGCCGGTCGGTTGCACCGCCCTGGTATTCCATCCCCCAGTGAACGGAAACGACCACCAATGCCCCACTGAGGCGCGCTGAACGTATGACCTGGGTGGCGGCAGAGGCATCCACTGGGGAGGAAATATCATCAAGGGCAAGAAAAACGAGCTTCAAGCCGTTAATTTCCCGCATAACCGGTTCCATCGCAGGGCCGATCGGCGTGACCCCGACCGATTCCAGGCTGGCAGCGGTGCTGGCAGGTCCAGCAGGACCGCAATCGAAGCGGTGATTGTTGGCGATCGAAACCAGGTCAATGCCCCAGCCTGCCAGCAGGTCCGCCCGGGTGGATGAAGCGCACAGGTTATACGAGGAATCTATCAGCGGCGGGCTGGAAGCCAGCGGGCTTTCCAGGTTGGCAAGGGCAAGGTCAGCAGAGACCAGGTCGGCAGAAAGGTACGCCAGCGATTGAGCGTCTGCATCCACGCCGCGCCCGAGCATCAGGTCGCCAAGCAGAGCCAGGGTGACCGTCACAGGTGCGGACTGGCAGCCGGTGAATAGCAGTACGAGGAACAAGGCTCCAATGGCAGGCAGTCTTTTCATATAGGTAGCGGATATGAACGATAAAGATACCAAAACGGGACAGGAACCCGAATGGGCATTCCTGTCCCGGGCAGGATGGCTGAGATCAGCTAGGGTGTGATGAACATCTTCGTCCAATCGGGTTGTGGCGGGTTGGTGCCCGCTTCGACCTGCGCCTGCCAGGCTTCGTCTGTCATGCGGTTTCCGGTGGGGACGACGAACTCGTAATACGAGTAGACGCCGCCCACGGCGATCCGTACGGGAGAATCAGGCAGGACTACATAGATGGGGGTCGGCTGACCATCGGCTTCTTCGAGAGCAACCAGGTTTCCGCCTTGATCGGCACCGGTGGCAACATCGGCTACCAGGGCAGCCTTCTGGTCGGACAGATCCGCGAGGCACCGTCGGTCGTGTCGGCAGCCGCCAGGGTGAACTGCTCGAGTGTGCCGCCCCAGTACTGGATGTGCCAGTATTCATCGGTCGTGATCGCAGCGCCCGACAACTCCCGCTCGGAAATATCTTGCAGGAATTTCAGTTGGGAGATAAGGTTTTCCAGGTTGGTACGGGTAAGGTCGCTCAGCAGGTTGCGGGATTGCAAGCCGTCATGGGTCATCTGGGCGAGTGCCAGCAGGCGGGCGTAGGCTTCCGGGTTGGGTTCCACGTAGCCGTGCGGCGGCTGAACATCCGGCCCGCCGCCGCCCATTTCGGCCATGACCTGTTTGGCATACAGGATCGTATCGTGCTTGAGTTCGGTCCAGGAGCCGAGGGCGGTCTGCAATTCCTTGCGCGTCCAGGCCTGGGTCTGCATGAAGGGCGGATAGGCACTGCCCTTGGAGGCGATCAGCGGTTGGAAGGAATACAGCCATGACCAGTACAGGTTCTGGGTCCAGGAATCGATCCCCAGCGCTGCCAGCTCGGTCTTAACCTTGGTCATCTGGGTATCATAGTTGGCATAATGAGTTTCGTCCATACCCTTGAGGATGTCATAGGCTTCGCCGGAACCCATGGCAGCAAAAAAGTCCAGGCCTTTCGGCAGGTTGCGTGGATCAGAATCGGTCCCGACTTTGCGCCAGATCACCTGACCAAACACATAGGCATCCAGGGTGAAACGCTGACCCATGAAGCGGAATCCCTTTGTAACCTGCTGCGTATCCTGCCAGATCCAGACCCACATCGAGTTGATCTGGGGTGGCGGCAGGGTCTTCGTTTCCTCTTTGAACTGGGCAAAGAGCACCGGATCCGAGAACTGGCTGGGTTTCGGGTTGGCTCCAAAGACCTTGTCAGACAGGGCTCCATATTCGAGATACCCAAGGTCGTCCGCCTTACCGACGATGAAGGCGGTCGGTTCATATATATTCTCCCACATGGTGACTGCGGAAGTGCCATCCGGGGCGGAGGCTGACCGTAATGCCTGGACCAGCAGTAGTGCCCGCCGGGTCTCGAAGTCATCATTGAGCCGGAAAGTCAGCCGCCCATACCACATCATGGCTTTGAAGTACATTTTCAGATCTTCACTGCGCGTGTAATGACCGCGCGGGATGTATTGACCATAATCCTCGATCAATTTCTGGTCGTCCGGCAGGTCGGGCCGGTCCCAGATGGGAGAAATGGCTGCCCCGGCTGCCGAGTTGATCAATTGCAGTTCCGCTGTGACCATGGCGCCGGCTTCGTGCGGATATGGGTCACTTAATCCCAACAACTGGTCGGCAACCGCAAAATAAGCCGTGTTTCGGAGGGCCGGGTCTTCCAGCGGGGTACCTTTCAGCGCCTGGTACTGGGCGGACGAGGCTGCCAGCATGGTGCTGCTCAGCGTTTTTATATCGTCGATGAAGTAACCGGTCTCGAGGTCACGCAGCATTTTGTCAAAAAGGAGGTGATAGACGTGATAGATCGAATCGGTCGTGATGAAAACCGGGATCTCCATGTAACGGTTCTGCTCATAGATCTGGTAGAACTCACGGTACTGTCCCGGGGTTGGACTGCTGACAACAAAACCGTTCTTTGCCAGCAGTGAAAGCTGGGGTTGGGTCAATTGCAGCTGGTCCACCAACTGGACCGTAGCCAGGTCCAGGGGCAGGGTATAGCCACCGCCATTGAAGGTCTGCGGTATCTGGACCGGGCTTTCACTGAAACTGGCAAATGCCGGGGGGTAAATGCCTGCCGGGGGAGCTCCAGTGGTGGGTGTGGAAATGGGAGCCGGGGTGCTGGCAGGCGGCTGGGTCGGGGAAGGCTGACCACAGGCTGACTGAACCATCACAAGAACCAGGAAAGTCCATATAATTTTCCGAAAATTCTTCTTCATAATATTCTCCTCACGGTACAAGAATCAAATCACGACCGTTATTTGTCTGCACAAGGGCCATCTTGGAGTAATTACCTACTATCTTATCGACGATGGAAAAGCCAAATCCGTTCCACTGCCAGGCTTTTATTGTGCGTCCCGGGGCGGAACGGGCATCTGAATAGCCGTTTTCGAGGGTGATCAATTCCTGGAATCCGTCTCCGTTGAGATCAGCAGCGGCGAAGGATTTCACCGGTTCAGCCAATGGCGATCCGGCCCACATTTCCTGGTAGTGCCCGGTGTGCCAGCCGATCAGGATGATCTGGCACGAGAACCCGTTCGCATCTTGGAAAGCGGCAATGCGCCCGCCGTGCGGAAGCCAGCGATCCACGGGCCACGGACGGAACGGACGCCACACCAGCAGGGTGGCCTCGTACGCGCCATCATGGTTCAGGTCTGTAAATTCTGCCTGGACGACTTCCCAATCCTGAGGGCTCTTCCAGGCGACGCTGCCGGCAGACAGGATCGACAGGCTGCCATTTACCAGTGAGAGCGATTCGGGCAAAGAATCTCCGTCGAGGTCTGCTAAAATTCGCATAGGAACGGAGCTTGACCCGGATGGTGGAGTTGCCGCGACAAGCTGACCATCAGCCAGTTCCCAGGCGCGCAACGGAATTGGTGATGAAAGGAGCAATGTGAATGTTGCCAGGAAAATCAGGGGCAGGAATCTACTCGGCATGTGGACCCTGAATCATTATATAGCGCGGGAGGCGGAATCTCAAGCAGAAATGACAAAGAATCCATCGGGCATACTTATACGCATAACTACTTACTTTAATGTACACTTTTTGCGACAATACAAATATACAATTTATGCTATCATAAATAAGCTTTATGGACTATTATTAGCAAAAGTGGAACTAATATCGTTGTTTTTTCGTCCAATGGCTGTACACAGGACCATTCGCCCTGTGCCTTTGCATAGAAGGAGAATAGATCATGAAACTTAAACGAATTTTGACCCCGGCTGTCCTCCTGCTGGTCCTGCTGGTGCAGTTCCTGCCAGGGACGGCCTTCGCTCCGCGTCCGGTAGGCGCAACCGCCGCCAACGCCAACCCGCTGGAGCTCAAAGTAGCACCCGTCGATACCACGGTTTATGATTTCGCCGCTAATTTTTGCTCGGCGACCTGGTCGAGCGGCGCAGGGGTGCTGCCATGCCCGGGTACCGATGGCGCGGCCAGCGGATTTGTACTGAAGGTCACCAATCCGCAACTGGAGAACGGTACTATTGATACTTCTCCGGGCCTGGTGGTGGCACCCCAGAATGTAGCCGGTGGCTACATCCAGGGCGTTTTCCCGGCTTTTACAGTCCAGGCTGGCGATCGTTTCCAAAGCATCGTCAACTGCACGTTTAATGCCACCGGCTGCTACGTTCTCTTCCGGCTCGATTACATAATCGGATCCGGCCCGCAGCAGACTTTCTGGCATTTCAAGGAACGGGATGAGGGATTGTTCTATCGCGCCAATCTAAGTCTCAATTCGCTTGCGGGACAGAGCGTGCAATTTATCCTTTATATGGCCGATGTCGCTGGTCTTGGCACGCCTTCCGGTGACCGGGCTATGTGGGGTGGACCCATCATTGTGCGCTCATCCACTACACCGCCGCCCGTCCCGATTTCCAGTTCGTGTGACCGCGGTCAATTTATTGCGGATGTGACCATCCCGGACGGGACCGTTATGGCTCCCGGTACATCCTTTATCAAAACTTTCCGCATCCGGAACGTAGGCACCTGCACCTGGACGACTTCCTATGCCATGGTGTTCGTTTCCGGCAGCTTGATGGGCGCTCCCTCCACGGTGATCAATTTAGCATCCCCCGTGGCTTCAGGCCAGACGATGGACTTTTCCATCCCGATGGTCGCCCCGGGCACGCCTGGTCATTACCGCAGTTTCTGGCGCTTCCGCAATGCTTCGGGCGCACAATTTGGTCTCGGCAGCGGGATGATCACCTTCTTCGCCGACATTAATGTATCCGGCAGCCTGTCATCGGCTACCACCACGACCATCACGAACGATGCTCCCGATCCGTCCTTACCCGGGTCGCCAGTAGCGGTCAGCGTTTCTGTGACCGGCTCGGGCGTTACCCCGACCGGGACGGTGGCGATCACCGGCGCGGACACCAACTGCACGATCACCCTTTCAGGTGGCGTCGGCAGTTGTAATGCGGTCTTCAACACCATCGGTAACAAGACACTCATTGCGACCTACAGTGGTGATTCGAACTATACCGGCAGCAGCACAACTGCAGCCCACATCGTATCCACGCTGCAAGCCTCCACCACGACCATCACGAACGATGCACCCGATCCGTCCATCCCCGGTGCTGTAGTCGGTATTACAGTTACCGTATCCGGGTTCGGATCGACCCCAACCGGGACGGTTGCCATCACCGGCGCTGATACCAACTGCACAGCCACACTCTCTGGTGGAACCGGTACCTGCAACGTGGTCTTCAATACTTCAGGTCCCAAGTCGGTCACTGCCACTTACAGCGGCAACATCAACTACGGCAGCAGCACCGACACAGAGTTCTCACACCGTTACCACGGGCGCAAGCGTATCTGCCACGAACATCACCAGTGATGTGCCTGATCCTTCCACGCCCGGTCAGTCCGTTGTTGTCAACGTAACCGTCAATGGCGCTGGGTTGCCCCTGCCGACCGGTATGGTTATGATCAGCGGAGCGGACACGACCTGCAGCATCCTGCTCGCAGGCGGAACCGGCAGCTGCAGCGTGATCTTCAATACCTCCGGCAGCAAGACCATTACGGCTACTTATAGCGGCGATGGTGTCTATGCACCGAGCACGGGCAGCACCGGACACATAGTGGACAAGGTCTCAACGACCACCAGCATCACCGCCCATTCGCCCAATCCTTCCACCCCCGGACAGGCCGTCCTGGTCAGCTTCAACGTTCTCGGAGGTGGTGTTTCACCGACCGGTACGGTCAGCGTTACCGGTGCGGATGTCAACTGCACCGCCACCCTCTCCGGTGGCGCGGGTAGCTGCAATATCGTCTTCAATACCATCGGTCCAAAGGTGATCACTGCGACTTACAACGGCGATTCCAATTACCTGGGCAGCGTGGGTGTCACCCCGACCAGCCCGACCATTGGGTTCCACGACGTGCTCAACGTCTCCACGACAACCATAACCAGTTTCAGCCCTGAACCGTCCACACCTGGTAACCCCGCTCCTGCGGTAACGGTGAACTTCAAGGTCACGGGTGCTGGTCCCATACCAACTGGTAATGTGAGCATCACGGGTCAGGATGCCGGCTGTGCCGCACCCGTTGCCCTGGGTGGAACCGGAACCGGTAGTTGCACGGTGTTCTTCACCAGTGCTGGCGCCAAGCTGCTCACCGCCACCTATGCAGGCGACACAGTTTATTCGCCCAGCTCCGGCACCGGCAGCCACACGGTCAACAAGGCTACTTCAACAACCCTGATCGTGGGACCGGTCGCCCCCGAACCTTCGCTCATCAACCAATCTGTCCTGGTAAGTGTCCTCGTGACTGGAGTTACTGGTGCGGTCGATCGGACCGGAACCGTAGCCATCACACTGAGTGGCGGACAGACCTCCACCTGCACCGCCGTCGTGCCATTGTCGCCCGGACTTGCAACATGCAACGTAGTCTTCACTGCTGCTGGCACGTTCACGATCACAGCAATATACAGCGGCGATGGGAACTACCTGACCAGTACGGATAGCACTTACGTCCACACAGTCAACTGAGTGTGAATGACATCAACTATGGATGAGAGACCTATGTAGGCCTCTCATCCGCAATCACCCGGGCGGAAGGCTGATCGAGCTTTCCGCCCGGATGCAATTAACAAACCGGGCTGCATGATGAATGCAGCCCGGTCTGGTATTGAGCCCAGCACTCTATTTTTCTTCCCGGTGACCCCTGGTCAGGATCCTGATGGGTGTGCCGATAAAACCGTAGGCGTCACGCAGCCTGTTTTCAAGATAACGGGTATAGGAGAAGTGAACTAATTTTGGGTCGTTGACGTGCAATAGAAAGGTCGGGGGATCGGTCCGCACCTGGGCGCCATAATAGATCTTAAGCTGCCGCCCGGCGTGCGAAGGAGCGGGGTGGGCATCCTGGGCGTCCCGCAGGATGCGGTTGAGCATGGAGGTGGTGATGCGCGCCAGGCGTTCCTCCTGGACCTGCAGGGCGGTCGGCAGTACCTTGTCCACGCGCTGACCGGTCTTGGCTGAGATGAACAGGATGGGCACGTAATCCATGAAGTTCAGTTCCCGCCGCACATGGGCGGTGTAGTCTTCCATCGTGTAGGTGTCCTTTTCGATGGCATCCCATTTGTTGACCAGCACGACGGTGCTCTTCCAGGCATCCAGGATGAAGCCGGCGATGTGAGTATCCTGGGAGGTGATCCCATCGGCGGCGTCGATGATCAGCAGGACCACGTCGGCCCGTTCGATGGCTTTGAAGGAGCGCAACACGCTGAATTGTTCGACGCCGCGTTCGATCTTGCCGCGCCGCCGGATGCCGGCTGTGTCGATCAGCGTGACCGGCAGCCCGTTCACATCGATGTGGGTATCGACGGCATCGCGGGTTGTGCCGGGGATGGGCGAAACGATCGCGCGTTCCTCACCGACCAGCCGGTTGAGCAGCGAACTTTTACCGGCGTTCGGCTTGCCGACGATGGCGATCTTGACCGAATCGTCCTGCTCGGCTTTTTCTTCGATGGGGAAGGAGATCACCAGCGCGTCCAGCAGGTCGCCGGTGCCGGTGCCGTGAATGGCTGAAATGGGATATGGGTCGCCCAGCCCAAGTTCGTAGAACTCCGTGGCAGCCGCGCGTTGCCTGGCGTTTTCGCATTTGTTGACCACCACAAATATTGGCGGCCAGGGATTGCCCGCAACCGTTTTCTGGTAGCGGCGCAGGATTTCGGCCACTTCCCGATCGGGTGGGGTGACGCCGGCGGCACCGTCGATCAGCAGCAGGACCGCATCCGCCTCCTGGACCGCCATCAGCGCCTGGGCGCGGATCTCCCAGATGAAGTCAGCCGAATCGACCGACAGGGGAGTTTTGCCGCCGTGGGATGGATCGATGCCACCGGTATCGACCACATCGAACAGGCGACCGTTCCACTCGCCTTCGGCTACAATGCGGTCGCGCGTGGTGCCGGGGGTGTCGTCCACGATGGCGAGGCGTTCCCCCGCCAGGCGGTTGAACAGGGTGCTTTTACCAACATTCGGTCGTCCGACCAAAGCTACAACAGGTTTCATAAATTCTCAATTAAACGATGGAATTTGGGAGGTCAGGGGGTGGGTGTAACCGGACCGGTGATCACCACCTCCACCGTTCCCGGCAGGATGGATTCGACCAGTACGTTCTGGTTGACCAGGATGGAAACTTTCGGCGTTAACTGGTAGGTGCCAACGCTCAGACCGGTCAGGTCCACCCGAACGTGGACATCGCTCAAGGCGAGCGCATCGAGCACCGGAGAAGGACCGGAGAGAATGACGTCCACCGTCTGCGGTGAGATATGGGCGACCAATTTTGGTCCCAACCCGACCATTTCGACCGGTCGGTAGGACATCATCCGGCTGCTCTGGATGGGGGCAATGCCCACCACCACCAGCACGCTCTGGTCGCCGATCAGGGTCACGCCGGAGGGCAGGTTGATCTCGAGCTGTTTTTGGATATCCTGCTGTGCACCGCTCAAATCGAGCGGTAAAGTCTCGACATAACCGGGCATGGAATCGATGGTGGCCGTATCGGCAGAGTAGACGGTGACGATGGGCGGCAGGGCAGCCACGCTCGTCAGGCTGTAGCCGGCGGCAGGGTTTCCGACCGTCATCACCTTGACCGCCAGGTCGCGGTAGCCGCCTTGCTGGATGATCGGAAGGCTTACCTTGGCACTGGCAGGCAGGATGGCAGCGCCGTTGATGACCTTGCCGTTCGAATCAAGCGCCTGGAGTTGCACGGTCGCATCAATGTTTTGGCGGGCGTTCGCCAGGTCAATGCTGGCTTGCACCTGGTTGATCTGGGAGACGATGCTCTGAGCGCCGGAGATGACCACGCTGGCGGGATTCAGGATCGGGATCCCGGTCTGGAAGCCAATGGCGGGGTTGCCGGTCAGGGTCAGGTTGATCGTGAGAGTGCGGGTGACCTGCGGTTCGAGCGATACGTTGAAGGTCCTGGGGGTCACGGATATGATGCGGATGGGGCTGGCATCGATCTGGATTTGAACATTCACCAGGTGGGTGCCTGTTCCCAGTCCGGCCAGGTCAGCTACGGCGTGGATGGAAGATTCGCCCGCCAAAATGCCTTGCCAGACGGAATGCGGGGCGCGCAAGCTGACCTCGACGCTGGTTGGCACGGCAGCACCGGTCATGACCAGGCCCGGGTCCTGCCCGATGATCTCGATCGGGATCGGGTTCGGATATGCCTGGGTTTCATCGGGGTTGGCAGCCGTGACGGCAGTCACCCAGACGGCAACGCCCAGGGCTAACGCCAGGAGGAAGCTTCGGATGTTACGGGTCAGCCAGCGGATCATGCTTCACTCGTCCTTGCGTGGAAACAAATACGGGAAATGCCGTTGGAAGAAATTTTCCCGGGTGGTTTTCCCGGGGCTGTAAAACGCGTCCAGGATGTTCTCGAGGCGCTCTGTGTCCAGCCGGCGGATGATGCGACCGGCATGGGCAACGGCAATCGATCCGGTCTGTTCGGAGATGACAACGGCGATCGCATCGGTGACTTCGGATATGCCCATGGCGGCGCGATGGCGCAGACCCATCTGCTGCTCGGGGGTATGGGCAAGGATGCCGCTTGCCGAAAGCGGCATGACACAGGCAGCCGCAACGATCTTCTTGCCGGAGATGATGACCGCCCCATCATGCAGGGGTGTGTTGGGATAAAAGATCTGCAGCAGCAATTCGGAGGTCACATCCGACTGGATCAGCACGCCGCTGCGGATGTAATCATCCAGCCGGTCGAACCGTTCCAGGATGATGAGCGCGCCGTGCTGGCGGGCAGACAGGCGGGCGGCGGCTGCTACGACAGCCTGGATGGTCTGCTGCATCCCTTCGCCATCGTTCTTGTTCGAGACCCGGAAAAAGGTGCCTGCCCGCCCGATCCGTTCGAGGGCGCGCCGGATCTCGGGCGCAAAGATGACCGGGATGGCAAATACCATGGCTGGCAACGCCGTCCGCACCAGCCAGGAGAAAGCCGGCAGGCTTACCAGGCTGGTCAGCATGGCAACCAGCAGCAGGATGAAGATGATGCCGCGCAGCAGGATCATGGCCTGCGTATCACGGACCAGGTACAGGACGCCAAAGAAGATCATCGTAACCAGCAGGATATCGATGACACCCAGCCAGTCGAGACGTTGAAAAATGAAGAGGATATTGCTAAGGAATTCAGCCACGGCTTTGATTAATTAAAGATAAAAAAGAAAACGATCCGGAACCAGTCAACCGGAGTACCCACTCCCCTATATCAGCATTATCGACGTTTCCGGTTAGATCGGGCGCAGCACTCGGTCCATGCGGAGCTGCTTGAAGAGCAGGATGGTATCCGGCTGTTCTGATTCGTGGGCGGCATCCTGCCAGGCCTGGACTCCGCAAAGTCTGCGGGGTGGATTGGGTGTATCCCAACTCACTCCACAATGTTTCCTGCGCGGCCAGTTGGGAGGGGAGGAAGACCAGTGAGGCTTCACACTGCAGGTCCCGGGAAGCGTTTTCCACCTCGCCCACCAGGGTCTTTAGTGCCTGGGGGGTGGTCACCTTCGGGTCAAGATACAGGTCCGTCGTGCGGGATACCAGGTTTTCCACCTGCCAGCCTGCCAGCCCGACCAGGTCCTTGCCGGCCAGCAGTAACAGGAAAGCCTTATCGCCGAAGGCTGCCATCACGTCGTCTGCGGTCTGTTTACGGGCACCGCCGCTCAAGCGGGTGATGAGGGTGGCAATCGCCGCTGAATCACGCGGTCCGCCGCGCTGGACAGCCAGGTCACCCGCATCCGTTTTGTGCACGATGGCGGGGGCGGCTTCTTCGATCGGGGAGATGACCGACCAGGCTGCCAGCACCTGTTTCCAGGTGACTTCGAACGAACCGGTGTTCTGGATGACAACCTTCGCAGCGGCGATCTTGTCTGCCTGGGGCGGTTGCGCCTGGATATAGCGGACCGCATCCGCTTCGCTCATATTGCGTTTTTGGATCAGCCTGGCTTTCTGGATCGCTTCAGGGGCATTGGTCGTCCAGATCGCGTCGCATTCCTTCGCCAGGTTGCCTTCGAGCAGCTTGATCGCCTCGATGACGATCACCGTCTGGGTGGCACGCCTGACCATCATGTCGATGGCTTTTTCCACCAGCGGATGGACGATCAGCTCGAGCTGCTGCAGCGCATCCGGGTCGACGAAAACGATCCGGCCGAGCTTGGCGCGGTCGACTTCCCCGTTGGCGTCGAGGATGAATTTCCCGAACGCCTCAACGGTCGGCTTGTATCCGGGCGCGCCCTTGGCAATGGCGCGGTGCGACAGGCTATCGGCGTCAATGGTGTACGCGCCGAGATGTTCCAGCATGCGCCGGACGACGCTTTTACCGGTGGCGATATTGCCGGTCAGACCGATGACGTACTTGCCAACCCACCTGCCCACGAATGCTCCTCGATGATATTCAGGATATACACAATCATTTTAGTCGTAGCGGGACAGAATGTCAAAGGTATTGAGTGAAAAAGTCCCCGATTTCTTCTGAGATCGGGGACTGGTGTTATTTATTTTTACGGTGTTTTCGTCGGCGTTACGGTTGCATTGGGCGTCAAGGAAGCTGCCCGGGTGGGAACCGGTGTGGCGATCTTGTAGGGTACCAGCAGGATCCAGCCCGGTTGGATGGTGGTGGCGGAAGTTGGCAGCAGGGTTTTGTTTGCCGCCACGATCGCGTCGACCGTGCTGTTAAACTTGGCGGCGATGGCACCCAGGCTGTCACCCGGGAGCACCAGGTAGGACAGCCGCTGACCGGCTGGGAAGTTGGTTGGCAGCGGGGTGGGGGTCAGCAGCGGGGAGTTGGGTGGCGGCAGGATGATCACATCGCCCACCTTGATCAGGTCGGCATTCATGTTGGGGTTCAGGATCAGGATGTTGATGATGGCATTGTCGCCAAGGTTCTGGGATTTGATGATGGAGGTGAGCGTGTCGCCTTCCTTGACCGTGTATGAATATGGGGCTGAAGCGGTCGGGGAGAGCGTCATGGTGGGGGTGGATGTAATGGTGGCGGTCAGGGTGATGGTGGCGGTGTTGGTGGGGGTATAGGTGGTGGTGGGGGTGGGTGTTTTGGAAGCGAATAGCGTGATCCCACCGCCTCCATTGAGGGAGACGACCAGCAGGACTATGCCGGCAACCACCAGCAGGATGACAAAACCGCCCAGGATGAATGGGAGTAGATTCTTGCGGCGCTTACGGTACGATTCAATCGTATTATTGATTGTCATATTTTTCCCGTCCGTTTCTATGGCACTTCGTATTACGATACGCTTGCAGGAGGCGGCGGGGCATGCCAGCCACTGATTACCTGCCCGCTTATTCTACCTGAACTCAGGTGTTTTTGCGAGTGGACGGGCTGCGCATAGTCAGAAACCATATTTCCTATTTTTTCATGTGAGTCTTCAGGAAAGCACCCGTGTAAGACTTCTTTATCGCCGCCAACTGCTCGGGCGTCCCCTCGGCGATCAGCTCACCGCCCTGGTCGCCGCCTTCGGGTCCCAGGTCGATGATCCAATCGGAGACCTTGATGATCTCCAGGTTGTGCTCGATGATCAGCACGCTGTTGCCTGTATCCACCAGGCGGTGCAGGACCTCGATCAGCTTGTGCACATCGGCAGCATGCAGCCCGACCGATGGTTCGTCCAGCACGTACAGGGTGCAGCCGGTGGCGCGGCTGGACAGCTCCTTCGCCAGCTTGACGCGCTGGGCTTCGCCGCCGGACAGCGTGGTGCCGGGTTGCCCGATCTTGATGTAGCCCAGACCCACTTCCTGCAGAAGCTGGAGCTTGTTCTGCATGTGAGGGAAGGCGGAGAATTTCTCCAGCGCCTGGTCGACGGTCATGTCGAGGATGTCGGCGATGCTGTGACCCTTGAACTGGACCTGCAGGGTCTCGCGGTTGAAGCGCGTGCCGTGGCACACGTCGCATGGGACGTAGATGTCGGGCAGGAACTGCATCTCGATGCGCAGCTCGCCCTGTCCCTGGCAGGCTTCGCAGCGCCCGCCGTGCACGTTGAACGAGAAGCGTCCGGGCTTGTAGCCGCGCACCTTGCTTTCGGGCAGCTCGGCAAACAGTTTGCGGATCTCTTCGAACAGGCTGGTATAGGTGGCCGGGATTGGAGCGCGGCGTGCGTCCGATCGGGCGACTGGTCGATGTTGATGATCTTGTCCAGGTGCTCGATGCCTTCGATGCGCGTCGTGCTCACCCGCCAGGGTGTGTGCACCGTTGAGCTTGGCAGCCAGCGCGTTGTACAGCACGTCGCGTCATCAGCGAGGATTTACCCGAACCGCGATACGCCGGTGATACAGACGAACTTGCCGAGCGGGATGTTGACGGTGATGTTCTTCAGGTTGTTGGCACGCGCCCCGACGATGGTCAGAATCTTGCCGTTACCCTCGCGGCGCTTCTTCGGGACCGGGATGTGCTTGCGCCCGGACAGGTACGCGCCGGTCAAGGACTCTTGGGGTGGGCGATGATCTGCTCCGGCGTGCCTTCGGCGATGATGTGACCGCCGTGCTCGCCCGCGCCCGGACCGAGGTCGACAACCCAGTCGGCGGTGCGGATGGTATCGTCGTCGTGCTCCACCACCAGGACGGTGTTGCCCAGATCGCGCAGTCCTTTGAGGGTGGTCAGCAGCCGGTCGTTGTCGCGCGGGTGCAGACCGATGGACGGTTCATCCAGCACGTACAGCACGCCCACCAGCCGCGAACCCACCTGGGTTGCCAGGCGGATGCGCTGGGCTTCGCCGCCTGAGAGCGAGCCGGCTGAACGGCTGAGGGTCAGGTACTCCAGCCCGACGTTGACCAGGAAGCCCAGGCGGGAGACGATCTCCTTCAGGATGCGGTCGGAGATGGCCTTCTGGCGGTTGGTGAGAGGGGATTTCGACCCTGCCAGTTGGGTTGCCCATTCCAGCGAACGCGACGACCGGCCATTCGGTGACCTGCAGGATGTTGGTGTCGTCCACGGTGACGGCGATGGCTTCCGGGCGCAGGCGCTTGCCGTGGCAGGTGGGGCAGGGGCGGTCGGACATGTACTCGCTGATCTTCTCGCGAATGTATTCGGAGTTGGTCTCGCGGTAGCGGCGCTCCAGGTTGCCGATCACGCCCTCGAAGGCGGTGTCGAAAGTAGCCTGGCGCCCGTCCTTGTTGTGGTAATGCATGTGCACCTGCTCACCCTTGGTGCCGTACAAAACGATGTCCTGTTTTTCCTTCGGCAGTTCCTTGAAGGGCTTATTCGGTGTCGATGTGGAAGTGCTGGGCGGTGGCATCCAGCAGTTGCCAGTAATAACCGGCTTCTTCGCGAGCGTTGCTCCACTCCATCGCGACCAGCGCGCCGTCGGACAGGGATCGTTCGGGGTCGACAACCCGGTCGGGGTCGATCTCGAGCTTGTTGCCAAGTCCCTGGCAGTCGGGGCAGGCGCCGTGCGGTGTGTTGAACGAGAAAGTGCGCGGCTCGATCTCCGGGATGCTGATGCCGTGCTCAGGGCAGGCCAGGTGCTCGGAGAAATGCAGATCGTGGTTGTCATCCGGTTTTTCGAGCCAGCGACCTGGACGGTCAGGTAACCGTCCCCGAACTTGAGGGCGGTCTCGATCGAGTCGGTCAGGCGGGTGGTGTCGGCTTGCTGCGTCCTCGCCTTTCTCGGCGGCGCTGATCACCAGCCGGTCGACCACCGCCTCGATGGTGTGGATCTTGTAGCGGTCCAGGTTGATCTCCTCGTCCAGGTTGAAGACCGTGCCGTCCACGCGGGCGCGGACGAAACCGGCCTTGCGGACCTCCTCGAAGACGGCCTGGTAGGTGCCCTTGCGGCCGCGCACCACCGGGGCGAGCACCAGGATGCGGGTGCCTCCCGGCAGCGCCTGGACGGCGTCGACGATCTCCTGGGCGGACTGCTTGACCACCTCACGCCCGCAGATCGGGACAGTGGGGGATGCCGACCCGGGCGAACAGCAGGCGCAGGTAATCGTAGATCTCGGTGACCGTGCCGACCGTGGAGCGCGGGTTGTGGGAGGTGCCCTTCTGGTCGATGGAAACGGCCGGGGAGAGGCCTTCGATGTAATCCACGTCCGGTTTCTGCATCTGCCCCAGGAACTGGCGGGCGTAGGCCGACAGGCGACTCGACGTAGCGGCGCTGGCCCTCGGCGAAAATGGTATCGAACGCCAGCGAGGATTTGCCCGAACCGGACAGGCCGGTGATGACCACCAGCTTGTCGCGCGGGATCTCGACGGTGATGTTCTTCAGGTTGTGCTCGCGTGCCCCGACGACACGGATGACATCAGCAGACATACTTCCCTCTTTGGTTGATGAATAATTCTTTACCCTAAATCGGCCCGGAAAAGCTATAAAAGGCTGCAAAAGTTCAGCCAATAATTATACCAGCCCCGAATTTTGGCACCGTATGAAAGGTGTACGAGTTGAAACGGTGATCAAGGATAATCCATTCCAGAGTCTATCATAGCACAAATATTCTACTTTACAAGGATGAATTGAGATTGCCCCATGATGAACTGTGGATGGGGATGTTGGTAATAATAGTATCTTCGCCCCATTACCTGTGTTTTAATATTGATATTGTCCCAACATACGCCCGACCCTGGAGATCCAACATGTTAATCCTCGCCACCGATGGCGCCGCCGACATCCCGCCCGGATGGGAAGAAGAATTCAACATCAACATCATCCCGATCAATATCCAGTTCGGGGAAAAGACCTACCTGCAGGACGTCGACCTCGACCGGGAGGGTTTTTACAAGCTGGTGGATGACAGCGGCAAGGTGCCCAAGACCTCGCAGCCCTCACCGCACCAGTTCAAGGAGTTCTACCGGTCGATCGCCTGGCGCGGCGAGACAATCCTATCGATCCATGTAACCAGCAAACTGTCCGGCACCTATGCCTCGGCAGTTGCCGCCGCAGCGGAATTGAAGGACGAGATGCGGGTCATCCCGATCGACTCGGCTTGCGGCTCGGTCGGCATTGCCTTCATGTGCCGCGAGGTTCGGAAGATGGAAAAGTCCGGCAACAGCGTGGAGCAGATCGTCGAATACCTCGAGCGGGTACGCCAGCAGGTCTTCATCATTCTGACCCTGGAAACGCTGGACTACGCCCGCATGAGCGGTCGGGTGGGGACTCTGTCCGCTGCGCTGGCATCCGTGTTAAATGTCAAGCCGATCGCCATCCTGCGGGATGGGATCCTGAACATGACCGAGAAGGTGCGTACCCGTAAAGCCGCCATCGCCCGCGTGATCGCGCTGGCAAAAGCGGAGTCCGGCGGCAAGCCGGTCCACCTGGCTGCGGTGCAAGCGCGCGACCCGCAAGCGGGGCGCAGCCTGCTCGAGCAAGCGAAAAAGGAACTCAACGTGGTCGACTCCGTGCTTGCCGAACTCTCCATCTCCCTGGCAGCCAACTTCGGTCCCGGCACGATCGGGCTGGTACTGTACCCGGCGGGATAAGCATCCGGTATCATGAAAAAGACACCTGCTTTTTAGCAGGTGTCTTTTTCATTCGTGTGATAATAGTGCTCTCTTTAAGATATCGTTCAGGCGGGATATTTATCCTGCAAGCTCTTCAGCACGGCATGCAGTTGTTCATGCCGCCCGTGCCCGATGACCTTTTCCTCGTGCTCTTCGAAGGATTTGAAAATCGTTTCCAACTGAGGCTCCGTCAGCACCTTATCCGCCATCGGGAACAGGACTCCGTTCTCCTTCTGGATGTGCTGCCGGAGCAGATTGGCATACCGTTTGGCGGCGTAGGTCAGTTTCGGAAGGTCCATTCCGTTCGAAAGGGCTTCTTCCATCTCCCTGATCAATGCCCTGCCCTGGGCATGCTCGATCAGCATGAGACCCACCGGTCCGCCCTTCTCCGGAATGCCGGCTTTGACGAGGGCCGGGAACAGGAAGCCCTCTTCCTTGCCGTGATGGCATTTATCCGTAAACTCCTTCAGGAAGGCAATGAAATCCTGGATATCGTTTTGATCGATCGCTTTGGTTTTTTCCGCGGACATCACCATCCGGTCGAGGATCTGGATGGCAGACAGGATGGCTTCGTGTTCATTCATTAGATCGGCAATTGCCTTGCTCATATGTGGCTCCTGGGAAATGGGACGTGGTGAGGATTATACACCTGCAAAAATTCACCCTGCCAATTACTTGACAAACCAGAACAATTGTTCTATTATAGCATCAGGCAAGGGACGGCCACACCGCTAACAGGTAAGCCCTACCACGTTAGCGGCAGCACCGGCGTAAAAAAGGCGCCGGTATCCTGTCCCTTGCTGTGTCTTTTAACAGTGGTCGTCCCTTGCCATTTTTTCCGCCCTATTCGTTCCGCGGCGCATTGATAATTTATACGCGAATTCATTTACGACCGGAAAAACCTGGTCCCTGTTCGACCCTCAATTGAATTTATATCGTGCGCGGTAAAAAAATTACAGTGTCGCTTCCCCGTGGGTCAGGATGTAAAAATGATGCCCGTCCGCTTCGATGAAATCCGTCACCAGGTAACCACCCGCGAAGGCCTTCTCGAAGGCTTCCCGGCAGTAGAAGCGCCAGTCGCGCGCCAGCCCCAGGTCGACTGCCTTCAACTTCATGAAATCGGCCGGGATCTCCACCATCAGCAGCGAACCGGTCAGCGCCGGCAGTTCGGCGGGCGGGCGGGGAGTCATTACGCCATCGACTACCGCATCCAGCCTGGTCGCCTCGGCGGTGAAATAATGCTCACTGGAAAGCGGCTTGCGCGGGCGGTGGCTCAGACGGCGTTCCACCCGCCGGGTGTTCAGCCACCAGTCCACCATGAAGCGATCGGACGGCAGCCCGGCATTCAGCCCGTCCCGCATTTCGCCATACTCGGCGCGCAGGTAGGTGTTGCAGACTGCTCCCAGGCGGGCGATGTTCAGGTGGGCGTTACGGCTCAACAGCGGGTCATAAGTCCAGGTTACGCGCTCGATGCCCTGCTTGCGCACCATCTGCCATTGCGCCCGTTTGAGCGCGAAACCGATGCCCTTGCCGCGCATGTCAGGTCGCACGCCCAGGATGTGCGAATGATGTTTCAAGTGCGGACCGCCTGGAGCGTGGGTCAGCCCCGGAAAGCCGAAGGCTAAGCCAACCAGTTCATCCCCGATGAAGGCGCCGATCCCCAGCCCACCGTTGTGGACCACCGCCAGCAGCAGGTGAGCCGGGATCACGTCAGTCTCGGAATCGGTCCAGACCGACCGCTGCAAAGCTTCAGCGGCGGTCATCTCAGCAGGAGAGTCGAGCAGGCGGATGGTCCAATCAGCCATGGCGTGTGAAAAGGGTGCTCAGCATGGCACGCGTCCAGTGCCCGCCGCGCAGGTAGTCCAGGCGGGACAAGAAACGGGCCGGCATGAACCCGAACATGCGCGGCACCGAATCGACCGCGCAGGTGCGGTTGACCGCCAGGTAGTCCAGCCAAAAAATGGAGGCCGGGAAGCGCGGGAAGAATGATTCCATCAGGATGGTGATGGCACGCATGGTTTGCATCGGCCAGTTGACAAGCCAGCGCCGTTGATGGGTGGCTTGCATCACCGCCTGCGTCACCTCTTTCAGGCTGATGTATTCCGTGCCGCCCAGCTCGCAGGTTACGTTGAGCATCTGTGGGTTTTCGAGCGCCCAGATCAGGCAGGTCACCAGGTCCTCCACCCACAGCGGCTGGACCAGCGTCTGGCCACTGCCGGGTAGCGGCAGGAAACCGGGCGCCGCCGCCAGCAGCATCGCCAGCCCGCTGGTGAATTCGTCCCCCGGACCGAACAGGATCGAGCCGCGCAAAATGGTGTATGCCACCCCCGACTTGCGGATGTATTCCTCGGCGATGCCCTTGGCTTTCAACACCGGAAACCCCGAAGCCCGGTCGGCGCCCAGGTGGCTCAGGTAGAAAAAGCGCCCTATGCGGGCATCCGCGGCGGCTTCGCAGAGGTTGCGCGTACCATCGATGTCCACCGTCTGCAGGTTGGAGTGACCGCCCTCGCCTTCACCGCCCGCCAGGTGGTAGATCGAGTCCACGCCGCGCAGGGCGGCGCGGCAAGCCGCGTACGTCCGCCAGGCTGGCTACCGCCACTTCGACTGGCACGCCGGTCGGCAGGTGCGGGGTCTTCAGCGAGGGTCGCAGCAAGATACGCACCTGGTGTCCGCGTTCGACCAGTTGGCGGGTGACGGCCCGCCCGATGAAGCCGGTTCCTCCGGTAAGCAGGATCATTGTGCTGAATTATACATAGGGTTGCAAAACTGCGCGGGTTCAGACGAGCCGGCGAAGGATCTCCAGCGTCTCCTTCTTGCCCCCGATCCCGTTCTCGCCGGCCGGACCAACGCAGGACGGGCAGCCGTCCTCGCACTCGCATTCCGTCACCAGTTCGAGGGCGCGCTGCAGCAAGCTCGGCGTGGATTTCGAACAGCTTCTGGCTGAAACCGATCCCGGCCGGGACCTGGTCGTACAGCACGACCGCCGGGCGGGCATTGGCAAACGCCGGCTTGCGGGTCGATAGTGCACACCCAGGTCGCCGCTGTCGCACATCAGGAAAAGCGGGGCCAGCTGACCGAGCACGGTCGCCAGCCCGGCCAGCCCGCTGCGCATGCGCACGTTCTGCTCGGCTTTTCGGTGGCAGTCCGGGCAGAGCGTGACCAGGTTATCCAGCTGGTTGGCGCGTTCGCGCAGGACGCGACCACTTTCGTCGCGGAACTGGCGGAACGGGATCTTGTGATGCACATCGTGCTGGCGGCCGCCTTCGGGTCGTCCGCACACCTGGCAGCGGAACTCGTCGCGGGCGCGCACCTTCAGCCGCAGTTTGGTCCAGCCCGGGCCGTAATCGTTGGGCGCATTGGTCCACAGCCCGTCTGTCGCCAGTGCGTTCGACGGTCTCTTCGGAAATGGCGATCCAGTAACCGGTGGTCTGCAGTTCGGATGGCGGCAGGTCGAGCGGCTCCTCGCCCAGGTTCTCGCCGCCCAACCAGCCGCGTTTGCGGAAACCGGTCACCTGGGTGGTGACCTGCAGCTCACCGTAGCGCTTTGGTACCGCCTCCGGGATATCGGCGGACTCTCAGCTCAGTGTTGCGATCAGGCTGACCTCGGTCTGGCGCAGCGGTTCGGTGAAGTAGTCGAGCGCCACCGGGATGAGCGTGGCGGCGTTGCGGCTCAAGGTCAAGCTCCTGGACGAAATACTGCTGGCCCTCGTGCAGGTAGACGGCGTGCGGGTGCACCATCCAGGCTGCCGATGCCAGGTCGACTTCGCCGAAGACGTGCGGCGCCTGCCCATCCTCGACATGCAGGAGCGATGTTTTCGGGCGAGGCCGAACGCAGCGAGACGGCCGCGGCCGGGTAGGCATCTGCCATCCAGAAATATTTGTCGTCCGAGAGATGCAATTCCTGGTTGTTGACCAGGAAATCCAGGAACTCTTCACCTGCTCGACCGGCAGGCCGCCGAAGCCCTCGCCCTGTCTGGAAGGGCAGTTCGAAGGCAGGCACAGCGCAGGTGGTTGAGCAGGATCAGCAGATGGTCGGGGTTGATCAGCGCCTGTTCGGGCGAGCGGGCGAAAAAGTATTCCGGATGATGGGCCAGGAACTGGTCGAGCGGGTTGGCCGTGGCGACCAGGACCGCCACTGCCGGGTCATCCCCGCGGCCGGCCCGTCCCGCCTGCTGCCAGGTGGAGGCGATGGTGCCCGGATAGCCGACCAGCAGGGCCGCGTCCAGCCCGCCGATGTCGATGCCCAGTTCGAGGGCGTTGGTGGCGACCACCATGCGCACCGATGCCGTCGCGCAGGCCCTTTTCGATCTCGCGGCGCTGGGCGGGCAGGTAGCCGGAGCGGTAACCGCGGATTTGCTCTCCGTCAGCCTCGTCCGCGGAGTGCAGCCGGCTGCCCCTTTTGGGGAGCGTCTCCTGCAATTGCTTCAGCAGGATCTCCACGCTGCGCCGCGAACGGGCAAAGACGACGGTCTGCACGTTCTGCGCCAGTCAGATCGCCTGCCAGGCGGATACTTTCCTGGGTGGCGCTCTTGCGCAGGCCGAGGGCCGGGTCGACCACCGGCGGGTTGTAGATCAGGAAATGACGCTCGCCGCGCGCGGAACCGTCCACTGTCGACCAGCGTGACCGGCGCCTCGATCAGTCGTCTCGGCCAGTTCCTGCGGATTGCCGATGGTGGCGGAGGTCAGGATGAACTGCGGCTGCGCTCCGTAGAATTTCGCCACCCGCTTCAGCCGCCGCAGCACGTTGGCCACATGCGAGCCGAACACGCCCCGGTAGGTGTGCATCTCGTCGATGACGACGAAGCGCAGGCTGCGGAAGAAATCCGCCCAGTTGGTGTGGTGGGGCAGGATCCCGGTATGCAGCATGTCGGGGTTGGAGAGGATGATGCGCGCTTTCGATGCGGATCGGGCTGCGATGTCCCTGCGGGGTGTCACCGTCATAGATGGCAGATGCCACCTCCGGCATATCACCCGCACTCTTGCCGATCTCACCCAGCAGCCTGTTGAGCACCGATAGTTGATCCTGTGCCAGGGCTTTGGTGGGGAAGAGATATAGCGCCCGGGCGTGAGGGTTCCTCCAGCAGGGCTGCCAGGACGGGCAGGTTGTAGCCCAGGGTCTTGCCGCTGGCGGTGCCGGTGGCGAGCACAATATTTTCTCCCCGCCGGGCAGCCTCCCAGGCCAGCGCCTGGTGGCTGTACAGGGAGGTGATGCCGCGCCTTCTTCAGGCTGTACATCAGCCTGGGTGGCAGGTCGTCTGGCAGCGGACGCAGGTCGGCCGGGCGCGGCGGAGTTGTCCGCCAGATGGGCAGATTTGGAGCGGTTTGCGGGTCGGTGCGCCAGAGGGAGAGCAGGTCCTGAATGGACATTGGTACCGGAGATTATACCCGCGGTAACTTTTTTTAGATTTACACAGACAGCTCTTGAACCTCGTCAAAACCCTTGACAAATAATAGTAACTCGTTTATTATTTTGCCCTGTTGATAAATAGTATCTTGTAGACTAATAAATTATGTCAGTGCGCTTTGCGATCCTCGGTCTGTTAGCCCAAAAACCCCGCCACGGTTACGAACTCCGGGCAGCTTTCGAAGCCGTGGTCGGCGGGGATGCCAACTGGGATGTGAAACCGGCGCAAATTTACACCACGCTCGAACGCCTGGAAGAAGCCGGACTGGTGAAGCTGGCGTCCGACCTGGGCGAGGGCGAAGAACCTTCCCGCCGCATTTATGCCCTGACAAAGACCGGCATGACCGCCTTGCATGAATGGTTTGCCAGCGGCGTGGCACCCGAGCACCAGCGCGATGAGTTCTTCGTCAAGTTGATGGTCGGGATCGCCTCCAAGGGAGCCGACCCCGCCCGGTTGATCCAGACCCAGCGGGCGTACCTGTACCAGGAACTGCACGCGGTGACCGCCCTGCGGGAACGGTACGACCCCCTGACCGGAGATCGCCCAGATCCTGCTGCTCGATAAGGCGATCATGCACCTGGAAGCCGACCTGCGCTGGCTGGACATCGCCGAACAACGCCTGGACGAGGTCAAGCTCCATCCGCTGCCGGAGCCGGAAATTCGACCACGCGGCCGACCAAAAAAGAATGAGCCGTCGATCACTGAAGACGGAATTAAGTAGAGAGAAATGTATCCAAAGGAGAATGCCATGTCCATCATCCAAACTGAAAACCTGACCAAAATCTACGGCACCGGCGAGACGGCCGTCGTCGCTCTCGACCACGTCGAGTCTCAAGATAGACCCGGGCGAATTCGTCGCCGTCATGGGACCCAGCGGCTGCGGCAAATCCACCCTGCTGCACCTGCTGGGCGGGCTGGACCGTCCCAGCGAAGGAAACGTCGAGCATCGACGGCATACGCCCATCGCCAGAGATGACGGATGATGACCTGACCAAATTACGCCGCCGCAAGATGGGATTTGTCTTCCAGTTCTTCAACCTCATCCCGGTGCTGAATGCAGTTGAAAACGCTGCCCTGCCGGTCACCCTGGATGGAGTCAAACCGCGCCGAGGCGAAAAGACGGGCAGCCGAATGGCTGAAGCGCTTCGGTCTGGGCGACCGGCTCACCAGCCGCCCCGATCAGCTTTCCGGCGGGCAGCAGCAGCGGGTGGCGATCGCGCGCGCCCTGGTGGCAGAACCGGCCCTGATCCTGGCCGACGAACCGACCGGCAACCTGGACACCCGTTCCGGCGACGAGATTGCCAGCCTGCTGCGCCAGGTGACCAAGGAGTACGGCCGCACCGTCGTCATGGTCACGCACGACCCGCGCATCGCCGCCTATGCCGACCGGATCATCTTCCTCAAGGACGGCAAGATCGTGGACGAGACCAACCTGGAGCGCGACGGCGCGGCGGAAAAAATTGCGGACAATATGAAGGAGATCGGGGACTAGGGACCGGCGTCCGGAGGAACGTGCAAGTCATACGATTGACTTAGCGCTTCAGCCTCCTGCCTGCCTCTCCCCCCAAAGGAGTACCCCATGAACCTCCAACTTACACTCGCCTGGCGCTACTTGAACGGGCGAAAATTACGCACCTTCCTGACCACCCTGGCCGTTGTCTTCGGCGTGATGGTCATCTTTGGCATGAACATCATCCTGCCGACCATGCTGGCAGGCTTCCAGGCCAACCTGATGGCTGCCGGCGGCGTGGTGGATGTGACCGTCACCCACGTTTCAGGCGGCGGCTTCCCGCTGGAAGTCGCTCAAAAATTGGATGGCATCTCCGGGGTCCGGGCAGTCTCACGCCCTGCTCGAGCGGACCGTCAACCTGCCAGCCAACTTCATGGACTGCTGATCCTGCCCGGCAGGACAGCATCACGGCTCTCAACCTGGTTGGATTGGATCCAAGCGCTGCACAGACCATGCAGGCTTACCTCGTCCAGAACCGGGGACGCTTTCTTCAAGCGGGCGATATGGCGGCCGCGGTCATTTCACAGACCCTGGCTGATGCGTATCGCGTACAGGTTGGAAGTACGATCAAGGTGCCATCGGTGAACGGCATCGATACCCTGACCGTGGTGGGCATCCTGCCACCGCGAACCGTCCCAGGCAATGAGGACGTGCTCGTGACCCTGACCCAGGCGCAGGCGATGACCGGGCAGGCAGATCAGATCAATACGATCGACGTTGCGCTAACCAGCACCGATGAGGCTGCACGCAACAGTACCATTGCTGCGATCGGGTCCGCCCTGGGCGAGCGATTACCAGGTGGGTGCCATCCAGAGTGACTCGTCCATGTTTGCCAGCATCAAATTGGGTCAGCAGGCTTTCAATATGTTCGGCGTCCTGGCATTGTTCATGGGTGGGTTCATCATCTTCAATACTTTCCGCACCGTGGTGACCGAGCGTCGCCGGGATATCGGCATGCTGCGCGCGCTGGGTGCCAGGCGCAGCACCATCACCGGCATGATCCTGGCCGAGGGTCTGCTGCAAGGCTTGATCGGTTCCGGGATCGGACTGTTGCTTGGTTACCTGCTGGGGGTGGGTGTCGTTTTGCTGGCCAAGCCATTGATGAACACCTTCGTTCACGCCTCGATCGGCTCACCGGTGGTTACCCCCACCCTGGTGATCACATCCATCCTGCTGGGTGTTGGCATCACCGTTCTGGCCGGGCTGCTTCCAGCCCGTAATGCCAGCCGGGTTACGCCTATGGACGCTTTGCGCCCCTCGGTTTCCGAGGTGGAATACAAACGCCGCGCCAGTGCCGGTTTTATCGCCGGGCTGGTCATGATCGGTATCTCACTGGTCGCGCTGGCAACCGGAAATATGGGCCTGATCGGATTGGGCGGGCTGCTGTTCCTGACCGGCTTGATCCTGGTTGCGCCGGTTCTGCTGCGGCCGATCACATATGTATTTGGGCGGTTGACCGCCGTTTTGTATGCCCGCCAGGGTGTGAGCGACCTGGCGCAGGGCAACCTGACCCGCCAACCCGCCCGGGTTACCATCACCGCCAGCGCAACCATGATCGGATTGGCAATAGTGGTGGCGATGGGCAGCATGGTCACCAGCTTGAGTGGAATGATGGGCGGATTGCTCCATAAGAGCCTGGGGAGTGACTACCTGTTCGTACCACCCTCCATCACAGTTTGGAGCAGTGATATTGGCGCCGGTAATGATTTTACTAGCCGGCTGCGGGGCATCCAGGGCGTGGATGCGATCACCACGCTGCGATTCTCCGACCGGTCAGATCAATGGACAGACCGTCTCGGTACTTGGTATCGATCCGCGTAAGCTTCCCCAAGGTCAGCGGATTGGATTTCAGCCAGGGCAATGAATTGGCTTATGCCGAACTGGCAAATGGCCGTAACATGATCGTCAACGGTTCGTTCATGTCGACGTTGAAGGTCAAGATGGGCGAAAAGCTCGACCTGGTCACCCCCGCCGGAACCAAAAGCTACACCGTGGTAGCCATGGCATCCGACCTCTTGAATGCCAAAGTTGTGACTGCCTATATATCGCAAGCCAACCTGGCTGCCGATTTCGGACGCACGGATGATATCTTCATTCAACTAAACCTTCTGCCTGGGGTGAAACTGGCGAGCGTGGACCCACAGATCAAAGCTGTGGCGGCTGATTACCCCCAGTTCTCTGTCATTGCCGGCAAGTCGTATATCGACCAGATGCTGCAACTGATGAAGGTGGTTTTTGTCGGCATGTATTTCCTGCTGGCATTCCTGGCAATTCCTTCGCTGATCGCCATGCTGAACACCCTGACCATCAGTGTGCTGGAGCGGACACGTGAGATTGGCATGATCCGCGCGGTGGGTGGGACCCGCAAACAAGTGCACCGCATGGTTGTCATTGAAGCGCTGCTGCTGGCTGGTGTAGGGACGGCATTCGGCATCCTGTCCGGCATGTACCTTGGATATGTGATCGTCAAGGCATTGTCGGCTCTATTCCCAATGGCATATTCCTTCCCGCTGGCAGGTATCCTGGCTGGGATCGCCATCGGACTGATCTTCGGCGCCCTGGCTGCCATCATCCCGGCGCGCCAGGCAGCCCGCCTGCAAGTGGTTGAGTCCTTGCGTTACGAATAAATGGTCACTTGATGATTTGATAAAAAAGGACCGGCCAGGAGAATTTTCTCCTAGCCGGTCCGTCCATTCCACACCTATTTACCGGATTTGATCAAACCTGGCAGTTGGGGCAAAAATAACACGCACCACCCAGGTACTGCGTCTTCTCCACCTTGTGCCCACACCTTGGACAAGGTTTCCCAACGGCTTTGTTGTCCATGATGCGGATGTAATCGCCCTGAGCGCCATGAAGATCGGTCTCATCGTTGCGCCCGCCTTTTCCGATGACTGCCTGGACTGTCGTAGTGATGGCGGAAAAAAGATCATCCCGCTGGTCGGAGGCCAGGTCGGCGAGGGAATGCCGGGGGTGCAGGCGGGCGTTGAACATGATGTCCTGGGAGATGGCGTTACCCAGACCCGGGATCAACTGATCCTGGGTTAGCAGACTCTTGACACTCCGTTTTTGCCCTTTAAGGAGATCATCGATCATGGTGGAAAAATAGGTGTTGGTAAAGATTGGCTCGAGCGGGGTTGGACGCATGTCCTTGATATATTGACGCTGAAGCTCTTCAGCCGCTGCATACAGTTCCATTGCCCCCCACATCTGGGTCATGGCAGTCAGGCTGGATCCATCATCGAATTCGAGCAGGAGGTGATATTTTCCCGGGAGCGGGTTACCGGGCAGGTGGTAAAGGATCTTCCCACCGCATTCGCCAAAAAGAAGCACATAGCCCGGCTCGAGTGCAATGAAAAGCCATTTTCCTGTACCATAAGATTTTCCAACTTTTTTGCCCTGGACCAATTGTTTAAATTCCCCGGGCTTACGGTTGTACCAAACGAACTTGTGGGGTGAATTCCCCAGAGAGCCGGATGTTATTATTTTCCCGACCAGGGTTTCATTTATCTGATTTGACAGGTTGAGGATCTCAGGCAACTCGAACATTTCCACCTCCGATTGGTCAAGTCCCCAAAATACAGGGACCCAAACGTAAATATAGGACACGCATTCTAATTGTAAAATTTACCGGGGAGTAGAGGATGTTTTGTAAGGATATTTTTAAACTGATTGCTGGACGCCATTGGTGGAAGGCGGCTTGCCGCCCAGGATCCTGAAAGCGATCGCCCCAACGGTCAGCGGCAACCAGAAGGTGATGAAACGATACGTAAGGGTAATGAGGGCCGCCGCCTCCAATTGGACTCGCAATGAGGCCAGGGCGATCGTCATCACGCCCTCCACAATGCCCAGCCCTGATGGGGTAGGGGAGACGATCAGGAATAAATAACTGATGGCAAACCCACCCACCAGAGTTCCAACCGTGAAGGGCGTTCCCAATGCAAGGAATGTGAATGCCAGTACACAGATCAGCAAGGCAAAATTATTCAAGGCAAAAAGGAATGGCCAAAGCAACTCCTTACGCTTGCCCCTCAACATGGCGATCCCCTCTGCTCCCTCAACTGCAAATTGGTGGGCGCGTTCCACTTGCAGATAATCGCGGTGGATGAATGGACGCAGGATCCGGTTAACCAGGCGTGCCAGCCACGAGAGAGCGTTGCTCAACTGCTCCGCCGATCTAAATCCCAGGAACAGGAGGAAAGCCACGCCGCCAGCGATGGCCAGCAGGATCACCGCCGCGGTAATCTCGCCCACGTTCAGATTATTGCGACGGACCAGGACAATAAATCCCAATGCCAGGATGCAGAAGAAAGCCAGGTAATCAAATAATACATACAGCACGCCCACCACGGTAACCCTTCCGCTGGGATGGTCCTGCCGCCTGGCATCATCCATAAAAACGGCCATTCCCCCGATACCGGCAGTAGGCGCGATAACGTTAACGAAATTTGCAGCGGTGGCAACCAGGATGAGGTGACTCGCTTTTTCCTTTAGTCCCATCAATCGATACAATACCGCATAATCGGTTGCAGAGTTATAAAACCAGATCCCCTCAATAAAAACAGCAGCAATCAGGAAACGATAGTTGCTGTGATGTAAAGTATTCGCAATATTCTTTAATTCAGTAAATCGAAGGATCACGAACGCGACCGCGAGGAACAATACCAGGGCGATAATGACTTTTCGCATAAATGGGATTATACCGGATTAATTTCGAAACAAAACTCCCGCCGGCCCAAGGCCGGCGGGAGGTAGCTAAATAACAATATTAATTTGCCGATTGATCAGTTACGGCGACGACCCAAACCGCCGACCAGACTGACATAGTAAAGGAGTTGCAGCATGGCGGTCACCAATGCGGCGACATAGGTCAACGCAGCGGCATTCAGCACGGTACCCACCCCACTTTGCTCATCCGGTCCGGAAATGATACCGGTCTCCGTCAGCAGACGGCGTGCCCTGGCAGATGCATTCAGTTCCACAGGCAGGGTGGCGAGGGCAAAGACCGCGCCACCGGCAAAAACCGCCACACCCAACCAGGCTACATTTACTCCCAGGGCCATACCCGCGTAAGTCATGAACAAACCAACAATGATCAGGATCCAGCCCAGGTATGAACCGATGTTGACCATCGGAACCAGCGCAGCCCGGAAGCGAAGTGGAAAATAGCCTTCTGCGTCCTGCTGGGCGTGACCGAGTTCATGTGCAGCGACTGCCAGAGAAGCGACCGATGCATTTTCCGACACACCTTGAGAAAGGTGCAAGGTTTTCGTGCGAGGGTCGTAATTATCGGTTAAATTACCGGCGACGCCCTGGATCTGAATCCCATACAAACCAGCACGGGCGATCAGTCGTTGGGCAGCATCATATCCGGTCAAATGGCTGCGAGCCGGAACCTGACCCCACTTGCGATACGCAGACTTGACGTACCAGGAGGTGATCAGCATCAACAGGAAGGCGGGCGCCATATAAAGCAAGTATTGTGGATTAAAGAACATTTTCGCTCTCCTTATATCCTTTCCTCTCCATTTCCGTCAGCGAAATGTGGGAGGGAACAATTAATGGTGTTACACAATCATGGGTGAAGCAGAGCCTGAACTGCTGCATCCAATTGAGGGTCTTTACCGGCAGTGATATCAGCCTGGGTCATGGCGACGACGATATCGGGTATTAGGCCTTTCTTTTCGATCGTCCGTCCGAGGGGAGTCAACCAATGGGCAATGGTGATACGGGCTGTGCCACCATCCGAAAGAGGTATCCAATTCTGAACCGAACCTTTGCCATAGGTGGTGACACCCACGAGCTTACCACGAGCGTCGTCCTGGATAGCCCCGGAAACTATTTCAGATGCAGAAGCCGTATTTTCGTTCACGAGCACAACCAGCGGGATGGATGTCGCCAGCCCACCCGAAAGCGCATCATGCGGAGTTGTAGTGCCATCACCGTATTTTTCAGTCACGATGAGACCATGGTCAATAAATTGTGAGGCGACTGAAATACCGGCATCCAAAAGCCCACCGCCGTTATCGCGCAGGTCCAGGATAAGTCCGGCAGGATTTTTTGCCAGTAATGCGCTTAACTGGGTTTTGAAATCATCGGCCGTGGTATCCCCAAAAACGGTGATCTGGATATAGGCGATATTATTGTCGAGTATTTTGCTTGTGACGCTGGGGATGACGATATGGGCACGGGTGATCGTGAACTGGAGCGGTGCGGTCACACCCGTCCGCTGTATCGACAGTTGTACGCTGGTACCCGCCGGTCCCATGACCCTGGTCATCCTGACAAGATCGGGGTCCATGCCGGTAACATCCACGCCATCTACAGCGATGATCTGGTCGCCAATTTGCAAGCCGGCTTGTGCCGCAGGATAACCTGGAAGAGGTTTGGTAATCGTCAAATAGGTACCCTTGGTATCCACAAAAGCGCCGATCCCGTCATACGCACCCGACATAGAAGTATTGGCATCAGTGGTTTGCTGCGGAGTCCAGTAGCCACTATGAGGGTCCCCCAAAGCATTCATCATGCCACTGATGGCGCCCTGGACCAGCTTGATATTATCCACAGGCTGTTCCACGTAGTATTTATGGACAAGATCCCAGGCTTGCCAGAAAGGACCAAATTGGCTCTGTAAATCAGCCGGTGTGCCGCCTTGCGGCGTCCCGTTGGTAGCAGGAAGCGTATTTGTGGATGCGGGTTTCAAGATATTTATAAAATTACCGGTGATAACCCCACCGCCAAATGCACCAACAACAACGACGACTGCGACGATAACAATCAGAACGATACGGATGACATTGTTTTTCATATGAGTCTCCAGGTAGGCAGTCCAATATATTAATCCTGCCTGATTAACACGGGATGAATTTTAACGTCGTGGTGTTAGAACCACGTTAGATTCGCCCGTTGAGCAGGCTGGGTAAATTCGCCAGGTTCAACAAGGCTTCATCAGCATTAAAACCGGGATCTGCCTTGCCCACCAAAACGGTAAAGATACCGAGTGAACGTGCGGCGCGAGTGATACGCGCCTGGTCATCTAGCAGGCAGCAGGTATGAATTTTCGGATTACCGGCGGCAGCGAGGGCGAGTTGGAACGATTCGGGCATGGGCTTGCAGAAAGGGGCCATGGTATGGACATCGATAATTCCAGCCCACAACCCCTCCAATCCGAGAGCATTTATCACGCGGGTGGCATGGGCGGAATCGGCGTTCGTGAATATAAACTTACGCCCAGGCATGCGTTCCAATGCCGGGCGCAACTCGGGATCGGGGTGAAGGTAGGTCTGCAAGGGCACATCATGCACGAATGAAAGGTATTCGTCCATATCCACGTGATAATTCGCCTGGAGACCGCGCAGCGTGGTACCGTACTCACGGAAATACTTTTCCCGTAAAATTTCGAGCTGGTCCTGGGCAAACCCCATCTGATCGTGCATAAAAAGATTGATCCGTCCACGGATGGCAAGCCATAATCCGCTTGTACTTGGGTAGAGCGTATCGTCCAGATCAAAGAAAAAAGTTGAAAAAGACATGGGAGTATTATAAACGGAATATAATACCAACATGATGATCCGCATCCTGTCACCTGAAGTCGCATCGCAAATCGCAGCCGGAGAAGTGATAGAACGCCCCGCCTCGGTCGTCAAAGAGCTGATGGAAAACGCACTGGATGCGGGGGCAAAGAATATTCGCATTGAAATCGCGGCTGCCGGACGGGAGCTTGTGCGCGTGTCGGATGACGGAGCGGGGATCGCAGCCGATGAGTTGAAGCTGGCGGTTGAACGGCACGCGACCTCCAAACTACTCCTGGCAGAAGACCTTTTCCGCATTCACACCTTTGGATTCCGAGGTGAAGCGCTGGCGTCGATCGGTTCAGTCTCGCGACTGACACTTACCTCACGGCGACCCGACGCTCCTGCCGGTGGCAAATTGCATGTGGAAGGCGGCATGATCGGAATAGTGGAAACGGTCGGGGTGCCAGCCGGTACGGTAGTCCAGGTGGAGGACTTATTTTTCAACGTCCCGGCGCGGTTGAAATTCCTCAAACAGGATGTGACCGAACGAAGGACAATCATTTCCCTGGTTACACGTTACGCCCTGGCATATCCGCAGGTGCGATTCAAGCTGTCGGAGGGAACGACCGTTTCACTGGAAACTGCCGGTGATGGTGATGGACGAGCCATACTGGCCGCGCTTTACGGAGTGGAAGTCGCCCGCCAATTATTGGATGTAATGTGGGAAGAAGAAGATCTGAAATTAACGGGTTATATTTCTCCGATCGCAGTAACCCGCTCCAATCGGAAGGAGATCACATTCTTTATCAACGGCAGGTGGGTACAGGATACGCCATTAACTTCCGCACTAATGCAAGCCTATCATACCCTTTTGATGGTCGGACGTTACCCATTGGTGGCACTATTCCTGGTGATCCCACCGGAGCAGGTGGATGTGAACGTCCATCCCGCCAAAGCCCAGGTCCGATTTCGTAACCCTGACAAAATTTTCAGCTTTGTTCAACGCTCGGCTCGCCGGACCATCCTGGCGTATACACCCATACCGAAGATGTCCTACCAAAGTTTATGGAGTAATATCCCGGCTGAGCCAGAGCAAGCCTATCAGGGCTGGATATTTGGACATTCGACAGAACAACGATCGCCGCATCCTAATGAAGAACAACCCTTTGTCCCTGACGGGAACTTTACTGCCACTCCTCCATCGTCCGCGGCTGACCAGCCACCTTCCGCCAACCAAATTCCTCTCATGCGGCTGATCGGACAAATCGGTGCAACATATCTCGTGGCGGAGGGTCCGGATGGGTTGTATCTGGTGGACCAGCATGCCGCACATGAGAGAGTATTATTCGAGAAATTAATGGCACAGCACGAGCGGAAGGAAATTCCATCGCAGGCACTACTCACTCCAGCCGTTGTAGACCTGCCGGCGACGAGCGCGAGATTACTGACCGATCAATTACCCATCCTGCAACACTTGGGATTCCAAATCGAACCTTTCGGAAGCAACGCATTCCGGGTGAGCGGCATCCCAAGCCTGTTCGTCGACTTTGATCCAACTGCAGCCCTGCGCGCCCTGGTGGAAGATTTCGAGGAAGATAAGTCCCCTCTCCAAAATGAACTGGAAGCAAAAATCGCCGGACGCGTGTGCAAACGGATGGCAGTCAAGGCAGGGAAAGTGCTCAGCCCTGAAGAACAGCGGGCCTTGCTCAGTGACCTGGAGGCCTGCGCATCCCCGCGTACCTGCCCACACGGCAGGCCGACCATGATCCATCTCTCGGTGGACATGCTGGAGAGGCAATTCGGTCGAAAAGGTGCGCGATGAAAATGCAATCCCTGTGGCTTGAAAACCAGACGCTATCGATGCGAGAAGTGCCCCGCCCAGCGAAAGCCGGTGAGGCTCTCATCAAAGTGCGCCTGTCCGGTGTTTGCGGAACAGATCTTGAACTGCTGCGAGGATACTACCCATTCACGGGCATCCCGGGACATGAGTTCGTCGGTGAAGTAGTTGAATCTGACGATAAGGCATGGATCGGAAAGCGCGTTGTGGGTGAAATCAACGTAGCCTGTGGTACTTGCGAACAGTGCCAGCATGGACGTCCCACGCACTGCGACAATCGAACCGTACTCGGAATCGCGAACCGCAATGGCGTCCATGCGGAGTACACCAGCCTGCCGTTAAAAAACCTTCACACCGTACCGGATTCCGTAACGGATGAAGCGGCAGTCTTTACCGAGCCACTAGCTGCAGCCCTGGAGATCCAGGAACAGGTACATTTTCAGCCCTCTGATCGGGTGTTGTTGATCGGAGCGGGGCGCCTGGGTCAACTCATTGCCCAGACAATGAGTCTTACCAGCGTAAAGTTTGCCGTTATTGCGAAGCACCTGTATCAGCAAAAGTTATTGGAAAATCGGAAGATCAAATTAATCCGGGAAGATGACATCAAGCCACGCGGCTGGGACGTGGTAATCGAAGCGACCGGATCATCTGCCGGTTTCGACCTGGCAAAACAGGCACTCCGCCCGCGTGGGACGCTGGTACTCAAGTCCACTTACCAGGGCGAGAGCACGGTTAAATGGTCTCCATTTGTCGTTGATGAAATAACCATCATCGGCTCGCGCTGTGGTCCGTTCGAGCCGGCGCTTGATCTTCTAGGACGCGGCGCGGTTGATCCGACCATTCTTATTTCGAAGAATTACCCGCTGTCAAAAGCAATCGAGGCGATGGATGCAGCAAGCCAACCGGGAATCGTAAAAGTTCTCATCCGGCCATAGCGATATACTCCCCAAGCCTGAGAGAAATCAGACCGAGATTATTCCAGGTTCTTTTTATTGATGGGAATGTGGATGGTGAAGGTGGTCCCTTCACCTAACTTCGATTTTAACCGCGATGCTGCCGCCATGCCCGGAAATTATCTGTTTGCAGATGGATAAGCCAAGACCGGTCCCGGGGACCCTGCCTTCGGAGGCCTGCACACGAAAAAATTTTTCAAAGAGATGGGGAAGTGCTTTTGCCGGTATGCCCATGCCCGTGTCGCGAATGGTTAGTGTCCATTCTTTTTTTCCCTGGGCAGCGGAAATACCAACCTTACCTTTAGGCACATTGTATTTAATGGCATTACTGACCAGGTTGAGCACCACCTGTTTTATTTTGTCACGATCCGCTACCACCAAGGGGAAACCATCCGGAATATCAACATTGATGGTTACGTAGTTTTCTTCAGCTTTGCTTTTCATGATCTGCTGGCACTCAAGCAGCAGCGGCAATAATTGAAATTCGGTAAGGTGGAACTGGACCCGCCCAAACTCAAGGCGAGCCAGATCCAGGAAGGCGGAGGCGAGCGTGTTCAGACGCAAAGTCTCGCCGTGAATGTTGTGGATCATCTGCTCGCGTTGTTCCGGCGCCATTTCAGGACGCAACAGCAGGAAGGTGGTGGTACCGATGGAGGCGAGCGGTGTGCGAAGCTCGTGAACGAACTCGGTGATGAGATCGGATTGTTGGAACAGCCGTGTATTTTCGATAGCGACTGCCGCCTGCGCACCCAGCACCAGGAGCAGGTCTTCATCGTCCGCGGTGAAATCGGCGCCGCGTTTATTGATGACTTCCAGAACCCCGATCACCTTCTCTTTATGAATGAGCGGCACACCCAATAGAGATTCGGTTTTGAAGCGAGTTACCTGTTCAACTTTTGGATAGAAGCGGGAATCGTTGTGAGCATTGCCGATGCGGACCGGCTTGCCGTTGGTCACGATCCACCCGGCGATACTTCCGTCGAGTGGAACGATGAGACCACGCATGGTCTGAAGGTCGAGATTGGTCGCTACCTGGAAACTTAATTCACGTGCAGCAGCGTCGTAGAGCAAAATGGAGGCTGCCATTGCCCCGGTAATATCAACGGAGGCGTGAACGATCCGGTTGAGCAAAGAATCCAAATCAAGGGTCGAGGCCAGATCGCGGGCGATCTCGACCAGACGTCGATAGCCCTCGAGCTGTTTCTCGATGGCTGTCATTTCTTCTTTTTATCCAAATCTATGATTTCCTGGGCTAGCTTGGTAAACTGCTGAGCGGTAAGGCTATCCGGTCGGGCAGCAAGGGCAGTCGATTTCAAGCGTGTGGCTGTGTATAAAAGTTCGGGAGCAGGGGTGATGGCGATCAATGGAGTCTGACCAAGCAATTCCTCAATTTGTGCCATGTTTAGCTGCGTATCCGATCGAATCCGATTGACGACGACTGCCTGAACCTTTTGCGTGCTGCCAGCCAGTTCAGCCAGATCGGCAATAAGAGCTTTTGAATGAATGACCGAATTGGTCACGGGCTCGACCAGAACCAGAAAATAATTGCAGGAGGGGACCAGTTTTTGGGTGACCGGGCTAAGACCGGAACCAAGATCAAGGATCAGGTATGGGGCGAGGTAGCTCATTCTGTTTACCAGGGCTTCCATAGGACCCAGGGCACTCATTAAAAGACCATCTTTCGGCTGGACGGAGGCGAATAAAAGGCGCAGACCGGTCTCGAGCACGAAGAGATTCTCGCTGACTTTCTGACGGGTCAGTTCCGACAAGTTCGCTGATAGAAGGTCGCTGAGTATTTTTGGATTCGCTTCCCCCATATCCGGGCCGAGGGTACCCATGCCGGGGCGTAACTCAGCAACAATGACCTCGGCCTTGGCGACCTGGCGGATTGCATCCCCAAGGTTGACAGCGGTCGTTGTTACTCCCTGCCCGCCGTGGGGTGCCACGATGCCAATTGTTATGGAGCGCGTTTCGGGTGGCAGCGATGAGGTTGTTATTTTTCCCTTGCTGGAACGGGCAAGGAGAGCTTTAACATGGGCGCTTAATTCGGTGGGATGAGTGGGCTTCGTTAAGTAATCGTCCGCGCCGGATTCGAAGCCGGTCACTTTATCGTCCAGCTGGGTCTTGGCTGTAAACATCAGGATGGGGGTGTTGGCTGTGAGCTGGTTGGTGCGGAGGCGTTTGGCGACTTCATAGCCGTCCATTTCCGGCATCATGACGTCCAGAAGGATGAGATCAGGATTTTCTGTTTCGGCCTGGGTAAGACCCTGTTCTCCATTGTTGGCAGCAACGATCTGGTAGCCCTGTTTTTGGAGCATCAACCCCACCAATTTTAATGTGTCAATGTCATCGTCAATGATCAAGATTTTTTCGGCCATGATTCATCCTCCGCATAACTAAACAAAGTCTAGCATAAAGACGCAGGAGATACAAGCGTCGAAATTTAATCTCGTTGAACCCGACCATTCAGGAACGATAAAAACAGATGGGTGGCGTCGTATGATCAAGCACCGACACGCGATCGAGCGGTTTGGTACAAGCCGTGTTCAATAATGTAATCGTATACCAGGGGTGGCAGGAATTGACTGAACGGACGACCATCAGACGCCCGCGAGCGGATATCATGTGCCGCGATGTTGATCAAAGATCCGTCCACGAAACGAACTTTAGCCGTCAGCCCGGGGATCAGGCGTTCGAGCGCTGGAAGGTCCAATTCAACGCCCGGGCGGCGCATTACCCCAAGGAAATGCAGGGCATTCACCAGATCGGTTGGGCGGTGCCAGGCAGGCAGGTCCCGCAACGAATCGGCTCCCATCACGTACACCAAGTCCATCCCGGGGTTTTGACCGGCAATGATCTTTACCGTATCCAGTGCGTAATGGGGAGCTGGGCGGTCAATATCGACCGTGGATAGTTCAAATCCAGGTGAACCCTGGAGAGCCAGCCTGACCATTGCAAGGCGATGGATAAGCGGGGTGATCGGCTGGATTTTCTTGTGCGGCGGATCAGGGGTCAACACCCAAAGCAACCGATCGAGGCCAAGATGAGAGCGCGCTTCGGAAGCCAGAATCAGATGACCGTTATGAGGAGGGTCAAAGGTGCCACCAAAGATTCCCATCAGCAGTGACATACATGAAGTATAACATTTTGCGGGTTATGTAATGATCATCAGGCCTCCTTTCATCAAAATGATCGTAAAAAGCTTCATCAGTTCTTCATCAATAATTGTTATACTTTCAAACAGATCACGATGGAGGTAAGGTTATGAAAAGAGTTTGGAAATGGATTATCGGTATCGTTATCGGGCTGGTTATTCTAGCCGTCCTGGTTGGTGGTGTGCTGCTGGTGCGCAACGGGTTCCATGCTGGAAGAGAACACATGGGTTATGTTTCAACCATGGTCGCAGCCAGGACCAGGAATGATGCCGTATGGCGGTTTCGGCTATAACCGGCGCGGTCCAGGAATGATGTATGGCTATGGGATGATGCCTTTCGGAGGGTTACTCGGCATCCTGTTCTCGCTTGGGTTCTTGACGTTCGTAGTATTGGGAATCGTCTGGCTGGTCCAATATATTCGCAGACCTAAAACTACGACCGCTACCACCGGCGTTCCGGTTTCCAGCGAACCTGCTGTCGCCATGACCACTTGTAAGAAGTGCGGCAGGCAAATTCAGGCAGATTGGAACAACTGCCCATATTGTGGGAAAAAAGTCTAAACCCAAGCTAGTATCAAGAAGCGAATATAAGCCAGGCTTCCGGATTTCCGGAAGCCTGGCGCGTTGCCGGGAGCATGCTCATGGGTCAGATCGATATAGAGTTAAAAACAATCCTCGCAACACTGTTAGCCGGAATTCCATTCATCGATGATCAATAAACAGACCAATGAGCTGAAGGCATTTCACGAGTAAATAAAAACACCCGAAGGTGTTTTTTATTTCTTCTTTGGTTCAGCAATTTCCTGCCGGACCGTACTCAATAAACTTTCAGCTTTGAGCTCATTGAGGGTATAGCAGGGGGAGATCAGGTGATCCGCAAGTGATTGCGCCAGGCCCTGGTCAAAGGAGGCATGTTCCATATTTATAACCACGGTTCGGTAACCCCGGTTGGCGATCTGTTCGGCAAACTCAAATGCTTCTTCCTGTGGGGGTAGGGCTCCAATCGAGACGTTACCGGCTCCATCGGTGAGGATGATAAGCAACGGCTCCACATCTGGATGGAGGATCTGTTCCTGGGAGAGAATTTCATACGCCATCAACAGACCAGCCGAGAGAGGCGTCTTACCGCCGACCGGAATGTCTGAGAGCGCCCGTTGAGCGAGAGTGATCGAGTTGGTGGGCGGCAGGATGAGAGTTGCGCGATCCTTTTGAAAAACGATCAAACCCACGCGATCGCGACGTTGATATGCATCTGTCAGCAGGGAGAGAATTGCGCCCTTGGTGGCAGCCATGCGTTCTGCCACCGCCATTGACCACGAGGCATCCACTAGGAATAGAATAAGGTTGGCGGCTTTCTTCACGCGGACCTTGCGCTGAAGGTCGCTTTTCTGTATCGCGAAGGCCACCTTCTTGCGCTGCTCAACCCTCCTTTTTTGGTAAGGAGCTGCGGCACGGATGGTGGCATCGAATGCCACGTCGTCGGTCTTTCCATTGGCGGGACGAGCCTGGATATAGCGCCCATGCTTCCGCTCGGTATGTGTACGTGAACGGCGACCGCTGTGCTGGCGGGTTAATTTATCAAGGGGAGTATCCAGTTTGCGCGGTTCGAAAGTTTCGCCGACTTTAACCTTTTTCCCCCCGTCCCACCAATGGGCATCCTGCGAGCCGAAAACGGTCTGCTGAGGAGAAGGTTCAGCATCCGGGGGTTGATCAGTATCATCCTGTTCAGTTGTCTCGGTTATGACTTTTTTTTTACCGATTCGGGGTCAGTTTCTTTTTCTGCCGGTTCGGATGGTTCGCCTTCGCTGGATGAGCCTTGCAACTGCTCGATTCGTTCCTGCAGTTGTTCAGGCGATATCTCGCTTTGGTGGAATGGTCCATGCTTGATGCGGTGAGGCAATGCCAGTTCGGCTGCCAGGGCAATATCCCGATCGGTTATCGCAGCACGTCCTTCATAGGCGGCATGAGCACGGGCAGCTTTCAGGATAACGATATCGGCGCGATGACCATCCACATTGAGAGAAGCCGTCAAGGCTGCGATGGAGAGAAGATCCCGGCGGGTATAGGATACTTTTTCGACCATGGTACGGGCAGTGGCGATGGTGCGACTCAGTTTCGCTTCATGCGGTTGCCAGGTCTTGCGGAAGGCTTCTGAATCCAGTTCGTACGCCAGGTTATGCTCGATGATGGTTACACGGTCACGTGCGTCACGGATGCCGGTAATTTCGACCGAGAGGGCAAAGCGGTCCAATAACTGGGGACGCAGATCACCTTCTTCGGGATTCATGGTTCCGACGAGTATAAAACGAGCCGGATGTGCGAAGGAGATACCCTCGCGTTCCACAATGTTCATGCCCATGGCAGCAGAGTCGAGCAAAACATCGACCACATGGTCATCCAAGAGGTTTACTTCATCAATATAGAGCAGACCCCGGTTGGCGGCAGCCAGGACGCCCGGTTCAAAATGGCGTTCCCCTCTTTGGATGGCTTTCTCGATATCGAGGGTACCAACCACCCTGTCTTCGGTTGCCGAAACAGGCAAGTTGACAAAGGGAATGGGTTTTTCAACGACGGGTAATGGTTCACCGGATGCAGCGCGCTCACGGCACTCGGTGCACCACGAAGCGGGCTGGTCTGGGTCGCAGCCAAAGCGACAATCACGGACGGTACGGACCTTGGGCAGTAAGGCTGCCAATCCGCGTGCGGCAGTGGACTTAGCCGTGCCACGCTCGCCGCGGATCAATACGCCGCCTATACGCGGGTCCACGGCATTTAAAATCAGGGCGCGCCGCATCCGGTCCTGTCCGACGATGGCTGTGAATGGATAGATTGTAGGCATGAACGACTCCGAAATCGGATTATACTTCTTCTTGCTTGAATCGGTAAACGCTGGAAGTCATTTTCCTTGTGAAACGGAGGAACCACGAAAATCCTGGATGAAACCGGTTAAATACCATTAAAAAAACCCATGATCATCACAGGTTTTTTTTAAAGTCGATCGAACGTTGCCCTTAGAACTCTACCTGATCAGGTTAATCCATGTCACCCGGAATGCTGAGGGAGCTAATTTTGTTCGCAGGCGGGAGACTTGGTTTACCTGTACAAGGTTAAGTCCTGCAACATAGAAATACCCGATCGTGTAAACCATAATCCAAGGGATGGATTGCCAGCCGAGCGAGATACCCAATACGACACAGGTCAAGACGGCGTACAACCCGATCGCCCATTCAAGCCATACCAAACGACTGATCGACTGAGCATAAAGTGAGCCTGCCCAATCGCCGCGTTTATCTGTCAGGTTGAATTTTGGAGTCCGCACAAAGGATCCACCGGTTTTTCCTAAAAGACCTTCTACAGCGGCAAAAGTGTTATTTAATGAAAGCCCGAAGCCAATGAGCGTCAAGATTGGCAGCAGTCTAAAGCGGTCGACCAGGCGAGGCAGATGCTCAGTCTTTGACGTTAAATACAACAGCGGCGGTCCAAAGGCTGCAAACATCGTCCAAGGCATCCATTTAAATACTTGCGGGGAAAAGATACCAACTGGCAGCATCAATAATACGACCATCAGCATCAACGGGTGGACGAAGTAGCCACTCATGTGAAGGATACCCAATATTTTTTTATACCATGGGAAATCTGATTTTAATAAAGCCGGAACGATTTTCTTAAGAGTTTGGAAGCTGCCTTTCGCCCAGCGAAATTGCTGCCGCTTAAAAGCCTCGACCTGCACCGGGAGTTCACCCGGAACGACGATATCGGGCAGGTAATCAATCTGCCAGCCGCGCAGTTGAGCGCGATAGCTCAAATCCAAATCCTCGGTCAAGGTATCCGACTGCCAGCCACCGGCATCAGCTATACAGGTTTTCCGCCAAATCCCGGCGGTGCCATTGAAGCTCATGAAAAGACCATTGCGCGAACGGGCGGTCTGCTCTACAACAAAATGCCCATCAATGCCCAAGGATTGTGCAAGAGTAAATGAATTGAATTTATCATTCAGGTGTCCCCAACGTGTCTGCAGGCAGCCCAGGCGAGGGTCGTTAAATTGCGGGACGGTCTTTTTAAGCCAATCAGGGGAGGGAATAAAATCAGCATCGAAAATCGCGATGAGATCACCGGAGGCACTCTTTAGCCCTTCAGCTAGAGCGCCTGCTTTAAAACCGCTGCGGTCAACCCGATTGATCAACACGATATCCAAGCCGGCAGCGCTGGATTTATTAACCAACCGGCGAACGAGCTCAGATGTGTCATCGGTCGAATCATCCAAAACCTGGACCTGCAAGCGGTCACGAGGATAATCGAACTTTGCCACGGCATTAATCAATCTCTCTATCGTATAGCGCTCGTTAAAGGAAGGCAATTGAACTGTAACCCGAGGCCACTCACTTCCCGAAGATTCCACATTTTGATGTTGGTTGGGCAGGTTTTTTCTCCGCAGGTAGAGCACGATCGAGACCATATTATTCAGCCCATAAAGAGCCATGCCCATAAGCGAAGTAATATATAAAAGGTCGATGAAGTCAAGCAATAATTTCCACATATCCTAAATCCTAATCCATTCCTGAAAGCAAGCTGGGTAAGCAGCCGGTCTGCAACCCTATGAAAGAGTAAAAATTATATCTCCATGTGGGTACAGATGGGAGAGATTTGGCGTGGATACTTATTTATGATTAAGGAGTTAAGGATTTTGAGCGGCTATAATCGATGAAAACCATTATAAAAGAGGAGATTAATGAGCGATCTTATTGCGGGATTGAATGCTGAGCGAGATCACACTGTCACAGATGCCGATAGTGCCTCAAGGTGGGGGAGCGGAATGGTAAACGTTCTTTCAACTCCGGCCTTGGTTGGTCTGATGGAAAGTACAGCGGTCGAAGCAATCCGCGGACAGTTACCTGATGGTCAAACAACGGTCGGCGGGCGAATAGACATTCATCACCTCGCGGCAACACCGATGGGGATGAAAGTACACGCCAAGGCGGAATTGATCCGCGTGGACGGTCGTAAACTGGTTTTTAAAATCCAGGCCTGGGATGAGGTCGAACTGATCGGTGAAGCCGACCATGACAGGTTTATGATCGATATGACCAAGTTCACTGCCAAAGTTGAAGCGAAGAAAAAACAGAAATAAAATAAATTTACCTTTCAGGAACAATAAAAAAACCGGGATGACGGAGGTCATCCCGGAAAGATAATGAACACACGGATCAGTGAATGTTCACGATCACGGACCCAAGGGTGATGGTTGATCCATCTGCCATGCTAACCTCAACAAATTGAATAATCACCGGTCCTGTGATGCCTGCCATGCTCAAATCAAAGTCATGAGAGAACGTTCCAGGCGTTCCCATCCCTGCCGAATTCACAAGTAAGGAAGATTCATTCACCTTGGTTTCGTCGGGCAGGTAGATACGATAGGCGAGGGTATTTTCAAATGGCGAAATTGGCATGCTGCCAGTAACCGTAAACGGGCTGGTAACGTCGGCCCAATTAGCCGGGGAATTGATACTAATGGAGTGTTCGCTACCACCAATCGTTGAAGTCACCCGCATGAGCCACAGCTTGCCGCTTATGACCCAATAGGATCGATTCTGTGCGAGTGATGGGCAACACATAGGATCATTCGGTCCTTGCACATGCACACCCAGATGGATCACATTGGAAGAAATATTCATGGAGTCAATCTGGACTCGATCGCCGAGTAATGACTCGGAAGCCTGGACGGGTGAACCGCTTTCATTGAATACGGCAACAACAGTTTCAAACACACCCGTACCACCATCGTTCTCCGCCAGAATGATCGCTGCATCTTCCACGCCATCACCATTCAGATCTCCAAGGGCATATGTTTTCAACATCTCAGCGGTATACGTTCCAGTGGCGGTAGTGCTCGAATAGGATCCGTTCACAAGCGTGAACGTTTTTCCAAAGGCTGGTGTGTGGTAGGTCCCATTTTGGAGCACGGCTAAACTCAACCCGGCGATGGTTGGCGTTGAAGGCAGGCTGGGTGTGGTGGGACTTGGTGCGGGCGGGAGGAGCGTATCCGTAACAGCAACTGAGGGAACGGATGTCGCGGTTGGGGGAGCCTGGAGATTGCAGGCCGAAATGATCAAGGCTAATGCCAGGCAGGGAAAGAGCAGTTTGTGATTAATAGTATTCTCCTAGTCGAGAAATTCGTTGACAATCCCATTGTCGGGGATCGAAGCATCGAGAGTGGACAGGTTCACAGGAAAGGCAACTCATGGTTTTACTGGCGACCAGGTTTTTCCGCCATCTACTGTTTTATAAAGGGAGTAATGATTGCTGGCATCGCCGGTCACTGCCCAACCTGTTGTTGCATTGACAAATTGGAATGTCATCAAAGTATCAGCGATACTGATATTTGGCGTAATTGAGGACCAGGTCGACCCAGCGTCATGGCTGACGAAAAGTGACGGACCACCATCCCAAACGAACAGATCGGTCTGGAAGGTAATGGAATACTTGCCATTAAGGGCGACAGGCCGGGAGGGTGTCCAGGTAAGACCTCCATCAGCACTCAGATAGAATACCGTCCCGGGGGTATCAGCATAAAGACCAACAGGTAGGATGCCATTGTTGCCGAAGAAGCGCGGCAGAAAGGCATTGGTCATCGCTCCTGCATAACCGGCAGGCATGGTAAATGCCGGTTGGGACCAGGTCGCGCCACCATCCTGGGAAATATAAAAATAAATAAAGTCACTCGATGGTTGCGATCCGGTAACCACGGCGCGTTTTTGATCGAGGGCAACAATACCATTTTTGTCACCAACAAAAGGCAGGGTATCGGTGGAACCGGGAACATTCGGATCATTGGTAAAAACCTGGTTCCAGGAGCTGCCACCATTTGTCGTGCGGAAGACGGCAACGGACTCATGACTCATGCCGGCACCCAGACCGACCAGAGCCCACCCATTTGCGGCATCAGAAAATTGGAACGATCCCCCGCCGAACGGACTAGAGCCTGAACTCCAGGTAAGCCCCCCGTCGTTAGTGTGATAAAGTGTCCCTGTAGTTGGGTCAGATGCGGGGATATCCAACCAGGCGTTATTGGCATCCATGAAGAAATAGCCGGCGGAATATCCAACCGTAGTAACCCCGGGAGGGGTGACATCCTGCCAGGATGTGCCAGAATCATCTGTCCGCATGACAGTGGACTCGCCAACAGCCCAGCCGTTATTTTCATCCAGCATGTGGATGTCAACGATCTGAGGTGAAGCGATTACCGTCTGGGTTACTGGTGTGGGGGTATTTAACGGGGCAGAAGTGTTGGCAACGACTGTTGGAGTAACGGAGGCCAGCCGGGTTGGGGAAGGCAAATTGCATGCGACAAGAGCCAGGAGTGTTAAGCCAACGGTAAAGAAAGATAATCGTTTCATTAAATGAGTGTCCTCATGCAACCAGCGGTAGAACCGGGCGTTCCAGAAATAATCGATATGCAAATGGTTGAAAATACTGCCCGGACCCAGAAACCTGCTAAAGGTCTGATCCAAGTCAAAAGTTAATCGGGAATATCAATCCTTTGGCAAATAAAAGAAATGATATGAATTATTGTAATCCTGTACGTCATGGTAGACAGGGGGAATCAAGGGTCATTCTACGAAGACGAAATTCGGCGCATTAATGTTCCGTGGGGTTTGTATTAAAAAAAAGCCATAATCCCGGCGCGGTACGAATCAACCGATCCATTCAATGATCGTTGCTTCGCCTTGCCCGACACCGACGCAAAGGGTGGCGAGACCATAAAACGGCAATTTCTGACCGGGTGCACGACGTTTCATTTCATAGAGCAGAGTGGTCAGGATGCGAGCACCCGAGCAACCCAGCGGATGCCCCAGAGCAATGGCGCCCCCATTTACATTTACAATTTCAGGATCCAGCCCCAGATCTTCGATAACAGCAAGGGATTGGATGGCGAAGGCCTCGTTCAATTCGATCAGCCCAATATCTGCGAGTTTCAACCCGGACCGAGCGAGAACTTTCCTGACTGCCGGTACGGGACCAAGACCCATGGTGCGGGGAGGGACGCCTGCAGCAGCCGATGAAAGGATACGCGCCATCGGTTTACTACCCAGCGCCGAGGCTTTTTCAGAACTCATCAGCAGAAGTACGGCAGCGCCGTCATTGAGACCCGAAGAATTACCGGCCGTCACCGTTCCGCCCTCTTTCCGGAATGCGGGTCGGAGTTTGGCGAGCGATTCCATGCTGGTATCTCGGCGTGGTCGCTCGTCGATGTTCACGATTTTTGGTTCACCCTTTTTTTGAGTAATAGGAACGGGTATTATCTCCTCTGCGAATTTACCGTTGTCGATGGCTGATAGAGCCAGCTGGTGCGAACGCAGGGCAAAGGCATCCTGCATCGTGCGGGTAATGTGAGGTTTTAGGGCGGCAATATTCTCCACGGTTTCTCCCATTTGCTCGGTGCCGTATTTTTCCTGCATCAATGGATTGGGATAACGCCAACCAAGGGCGGTATCGTAGGCGGTCAAGTTTCCAAAGGGAAAACCAGATTCGGCTTTCGGCAGCGAGTAGGGAGCCCTGCTCATGAACTCAACCCCCCCGGCGATGAAGACATCCCCCTCCCCGGCTTTAATGGCACGGGCTGCCTGGTTCACGGCATTAAGACCGGACGCACACAGGCGATTGATGGTCACGCCGGCAACATCGACCGGCAAACCCGCCAGCAGGAGAGCCATGCGAGCCACATTGCGGTTATCCTCCCCAGCCTGGTTTGCACAGCCAAGATATACTTCCTCGACCTGGGCAGGATCCAATTTATTCCGTTCAAGCAACGATTTGATTACGAGGGCAGCCAGATCATCCGGTCGAACTGTGGAGAGGACGCCACCCAGCGCGCCAATGGGTGTTCGAATGGCATCAACAATAACAACATCCAGCATCGTAATTCCTCCAGAGAAAATCAGGGATGAGGCTGGGGTTGATTTACAGCTTGGATTTCACCGATGAACCGGATGCGTTGCGTATTGACCAGAATGGTCTCCTGCCGCAGGAGAAGATTTGGATTGGCTTGGATCGTTACACTTGCCTTGGTGATGGGCAGGAAAGATTGGGCAGGTTCCGCAAGGACATGCAACAGATCGAGGGAGCCCTGCATGTGTACCACCCCGTGAGCCTCCATGCCGTCCATGATCAAATACACATCGTACTTTTCCTTCGGGTACTTAATGAAACGAGGGGAGGTCGGCTGCACCGGCTGGGGTGGTTCAAAAGCCAGAACGATGCCCGCTTTAGGGATGAATGAAATGACCGTCTTTTCCAGCACTTTGGCTGGATTCTCAAGACGGGCTACGCTAGCATTTCGCACCATGATGCTGGTATCACGCCGGTCGTTCAAGAAATCCGAAAACCGCCGGTCTCTCAGGAAAACCCCGCCACTGATGGAATGCTCATGCGTGAATATAACGACCTGATAGGGAATCGAAGTATCGACCATATTATCCTTCCATAATCCTACAGGAGATAAGAACCATATTCTTATCTATGAAAAAAATACAATAAAAACACGTTTGAGATAATTTTACCTCTTACTGGCAGTTGATACACCTCGAAAATCAGAGTAAAAGTGAAGGATTATTGTATTACAGGTATAATGACGCATATCACTACTCCATATTGTTGGAAAACGCCATAATGTAGGCTGAAATTTCGACCGGACTCAGTAAAATTCCTATTTAGGAGGCCGTGGAAATGCCTGCCAAAGGTTGGATAGAAGTTAATGATCGGTATTGCAAAGGTTGCGAACTGTGTATATCCGCCTGCCCGCCGCAGGTGATGGCAATCGATAAAGGTCGGCTGACACCAAAAGGCTATCACCCGGCGACCATCGCCAAGGAGGGGTGCACAGGCTGTGCCATTTGTGCACTGGTGTGTCCGGATGCCGCCATCACCGTTTACCGGGAAGTAACCAAGGCACCGGCAGCCGCAGCGGCGGGAGGATAATATGGCGCGTGAATTATGGGAAGGAAACCAGGCGATCGCCGAGGCTGCCATCAGAGCGGGCCTTGAAGCATATTTTGGCTACCCCATCACCCCTCAGAACGAGATATTGGAATGGTTATCAAGGCGCATGCCGGAACTGGGACGCGCTTTCGTCCAAGCGGAAGCAGAACTGGGGGCCATCAATATGGTGTATGGGGCAGCCTGTACGGGTGCTCGCGTGATGACATCCTCCTCCAGCCCCGGAATCAGCCTGATGATGGAAGGTCTATCGTACATCGCGGGTACCGAGATCCCGATGGTGTTGGTAAACGTCATGCGCGGAGGTCCCGGCCTCGGAAATATCGCCCCTTCACAAGGTGACTATAACCAGATCTGCAAAGGCGGCGGTCACGGAGATTATCACCCGATCGTGCTTGCTCCCGCCTCCGTGCAGGAAGCAGTAGACCTGATGCCGCTGGCTTTTGACCTGGCGGAAAAATACCTGACCATTGCCTGCGTTCTTCTGGATGGATCCATTGGTCAGATGATGGAGCCGATCGAACTACCAGCCATGCGCGAGCTGAAACGCACGGTATATCCATGGGCTACCACCGGTGCCAAGGATCGTGATCGCCACGTCCTTACATCCATTTACCTTGAACCTGCAGAAGAAGAGAAAACAAATATTCGCCTGTTAAAGCGCTGGGAAGAAGTGCAGGCAAATGAAATTCGTAATAAAGAATATTTCCTCGAGGATGCCGAGATCGTTGTCATCGGGTTCGGGACGGCGGGTAGGATCGCATTATCAGCTGTACGTGCAGCCCGGGCGCAGGGCATCAAGGTGGGCTTGTTCCGCCCGGTGACCGTTTCGCCGTATCCCTATGCACGCGTCGCTGAACTGGCTTCAAAAGCAAAAGTCTTATTGGTAATTGAAATGAATTCCGGTCAGATGCTCGAGGATGTACGCCTGGCAGTCAACGGTACCAGACCCATTGAATTCTATGGGCGGCTGGGCGGAGTGGTCCCCTTCCCGGATGAGATCCTGGGTGAGATCCAGCGTGTTCACAAAGACACACCCAAGGTGGTGGATGATCCATCCAAGGTATGGTTGAAGCGCATGAGCACAATGGTGAAATAGAGGTAAAAATGGCGACTCTTGCAAATCCTGAAAACCTGGTTTATGAACGTCCCGCAGCTTTCACCGATACCCCCACCCATTATTGTCCCGGCTGTACGCACGGCGTGGCTCACCGGCTGGTAGCCGAAGTATTAGACGAGATGCATATCGTTGATCGTACGATAGGCGTGGCGCCAGTAGGTTGTGCCGTTTTTGCCTACAATTATTTTGCCACCGATTTTGTCGAGGCGCCGCATGGCCGGGCTCCTGCAATGGCAACCGGTATCAAACGGGTACAGCCCAACAGCATTGTATTCACATACCAGGGGGACGGTGACCTGGCTTCCATTGGGATGGGAGAAATTGTCCATGCTACTGCCCGCGGAGAAAACATAACGGTCATTTTTATCAACAACGCCAATTACGGCATGACCGGCGGGCAGATGGCACCCACCACCCTGCCTGGCATGAAAACCACTTCCTCACCCAACGGCCGGGATGTGGAAATGCAAGGGTACCCCATCCGAATGGCGGAGATGCTGGCTACGCTAGACGGGGCTGGTTATATCGTTCGCCGCAGTCTGCATGACCCGAAAAATATACGCCTGGCAAAGAAAGCCATTCGAACAGCATTCGAAGTTCAGGCGCGTGGATTGGGCTTTTCACTGGTCGAACTCTTATCCACCTGCCCATCCAATTGGGACCTATCGCCAGTCGATTCGCTCAAATTCGTAGAAGAAAAGATGATCCCTTATTATCCACTCGGTGATTATAAAGTGGCACCTGCCATAGCGGCAGTAAAGATCTAGGGAGGGACTGCATGCAAAAGGAAATCATACTTTCCGGCTTTGGCGGACAAGGCATCATGTTTGCCGGCCAAATTCTGACCTATGCAGCCATGGACGCCGGCAAAGCAGTGACATGGATTCCGTCCTACGGTCCCGAAATGCGCGGCGGTACGGCCAATTGCACGATAGTCATTGCGGATGAAGAAATCGGTTCACCTGTTGTAAAGAATCCCGACCTGGCATTAGCAATGAACCTGCCATCATTCGATAAGTACGAGGGAATGGTTAAACCCGGCGGTGTCCTGGTGGTCAACGCTTCGATGGTAGACCGACCTGCAAAACGCACCGATATTTCGGTATTATTTATTCCGTGTAACAAAATTGCAGAAGAGCTCGGCAGCCCCAGACTGGCGAACATGGTTGCCATCGGCGCATTGATGCCCAGCCTGGATGCGCTCACGCTTGGGGATCTCGAAACAGCGCTGAACAATCACATGCCAGGGCGGCACAAACAATTACTACCCAAGAACCTGGAGGCACTCAGTAAAGGTGCAAAGTACGGCGCAGAAGCCCTGAAGAAATAGTATCAGGTAACATGAAACCAACCCGCTTTCCGAATTTTGGAGAGCGGGTTCTTGTTTAGGATAAAAACCGGCATGCCTCAATTTATTAAACGATGGTTACCCAGGCTGGTAGTGCTGATCATTCTCGGCTTTCTGGCGTGGTGGGTAATTTATCACGCACCGCTTGCAGAAATCTTGTCCGTTATCCGCGGGTTACAGGCATGGCAAATATTAATCATCATCGCCGCCAATGGCATCCTTTACATCCTGGTCACGTTACGGTGGTGGCTCATCGTCCGATCGGATGCAAAACAGGTACCATTTTTACCCCTGCTGGGTGTACGCGTATCAGTCTTTGGTGTGAGTTATTTTACATTCGGACCGCAAGTCGGTGGCGAACCATTGCAGGTTCTTTTCCTGCAACGGAAATATGGGCTATCTTATACCCGTGCAACCGCTTCCGTGCTTATGGATAAGTTGCTTGAGTTCCTGGTCAATTTTCTACTGCTCCCGATCGGTTTAATTGCTATCTTTCAGACCGGCGTGCTGGCCGAAAATAGGCTCTCATTTTCATGGGAGATGATCGGCTTATCCTTACTGTTATTGTGGCCACCAGTCCATATCGCCTTACTTTATCATCACCATTATCCACTAACGGCGCTGGTGGGGAAAATCCCTTTCGTATCAAAAAAAGCCAAGCCCATCCGATTCCTGCGCGCAGCCGAATGGCTGGCCGGTAATTTCTGCCGCCGGCACTTTCCCAACCTATTGGGAGCACTTGGCGTTTCCTTGTTGGCTGGAGCGGGGATGGTTGGTGAGTATGGTCTGATGGCGGGATTCCTGGGAATTCGCTTACCCGTGTTGAAAACTATCGCAGCGTGGGCAGCGGGCTGGCTTTCATTCCTAATGCCGCTCCCAGGAGGGATTGGAGCGTTGGAAGCCAGCCAGGTGTTCGTCCTAAACAGATTCGCGATCGGTAGTGCGGTGGCGATCAGTATGATCCTGATGATGCGAGGTCGAGATATCCTGATCGGTGGACTTGGGCTGCTGATGGCCGGGACAGCTTCCTGGAAAAGGAAACCCAAACCATCATGAGGGTATAATCCTAGTATGAATTATCTAATCACCGGCGCAGCGGGTTTCCTCGGTTCTGCGCTCGCAAACCAGCTTGCACGGGAGGGTCACCAAGTTCGCGGTCTAGATGACCTGTCAACAGGCGACCCTCAGGCATTATCACCGGATATCCATTTTACGCGCGGGGATGTTAACGACCGTCCAAAACTTTGGACGCTACTCCAGGAAGTTGACTGTGTCTACCACCTGGCTGCACGGGTCTCTGTGCCGGAATCCGTGCTGTATCCACGCGAGTACAATGCGGTCAATGTAGGCGGAACTGTTTCCTTGATGGAAGCGATGAGGGATGTAGGGGTGAAGCGGGTCGTGTTCGCCTCCTCCGGTGCCATCTACGGCGAACAGGACATCCAACCATTGACCGAAGGCCAGACACCTCATCCAAGCTCACCATATGCCGTATCGAAACTGGCTGCCGAATATTATGTGCGCACGATCGGCAATTTGTGGGGGATCGAGACAGTATGCCTGCGAATTTTTAATGCTTATGGTCCGGGCCAGCACTTGCCGGCTTCCAACCCGCCAGTTGTGCCGTACTTTCTCCGACAAGCCTTACGCGGTGGAACGCTCGTTATTTATGGAGAGGGTAACCAGACCCGTGATTATGTTTATGTGGATGATGTTGTGGCTGCCATGGTAGCGGCTGCAACAGCTCCAAATGTTAATGGACTGGTCATTAATGTCGGCTCGGGCATCGAGACAAGCATTCAATCCCTTGCCAAACTTGTCCTGGGAGTTACCGGCAGCCAGGCTAACCTGGTCACCAATGCCCAGAGCACAGGCGGCATCTCGCGGCTGTGTGCAGATCTCACCCTCGCCAGTCAAAAGCTAAGCTATAAACCTTCCATCCGCCTTGAAGACGGCTTAAGGTTGTCCTTGCAGAGGGATACGCGCTATAAAGTTACCAAGGAACTAACCCTTAAAGATCCCAACGCCATAAAATGATCCCTTGCTGCAGGCGGTTCAAATGAGATCACATGTCCCACTGCCGAGGAAGTTTTATCAACGTCCGACACTGGTCGTTGCCCGGGAACTGCTTGGGGCAAAGTTAAATTGCTTATCGGCTGGCGTCAGGTTGAGCGGGATCATCACGGAAGCAGAAGCTTACATTGGTGAGGAAGACCTGGGTTGTCATGCAAAGGCCGGCAAGACAAAGCGAACTGCGGTGATGTACGGTCCGCCCGGTCATGCTTACGTCTATTTCACGTATGGAATGCATTGGATGTTAAATGCCATCACCGAGCGCGAAGGCTTTCCGGCAGCCGTATTAATCCGGGCAATCGATCCGATCGATGGATTGGATCTCATCGCCACTCGACGAGAGGGGCGTGATACTGCCGGTCCGGCAAAATTAACCCAGGCATTGGGAATTGATGGGACCTTGAACGGTGTCGACCTGACCCTGCGCTCTTCCGGTTTATGGATTGAACCAGGCGAGATGGTTGATGATAAGGTCATACTAACAGGACCTCGGATCGGGTTGAATACCGTCCCCGAGCCATGGAAATCCATGCCCTGGCGATTCCGGTATTTTCCAAGGACCCAAGGGCGGCAGTGAGGAGCCAAAAGATAATGATAGAATAGTGCGAGGAAAAAGTTATTTCCCAAGCATTTGTTCTTCCAAATAACAAGAAAGCCATATGTTCAAACGAAACTCTAAAAACAATCCTGCGACAACCGTCCAAACTGTAGAACGTATCACATCAGTACTTGGAGCAGGGGTTATCTGGCAAGGCAATATCACCGGCTCGGGCGGCGTGCGTGTCGAGGGCGCCTTTGAAGGTCAAATAGCCCTTAAAGGTTTGCTGGTTGTCGGCGAGACCGGTAAAGTGACCTGCGAAAATGTGCGGGCAGCAAATGTTATTGTCGCCGGCGCGGTAAAGGGTAATATTACAGCCCAAAAGGTCGAAATCCGTTCAAGCGGCAGGGTCTGGGGCAATATAGTCACGACCGCATTTGCAACCGAAGAAGGTGCCTTCCTGCGAGGCCAGATCCGAATGGAAGATGCAGTGGATCTTGACCTGGATGAGGCACCCGGGAACCCGGTCGGTCCTGAACAAACTCAACCTGCCAAGGTGTAACCTTCCTTGAAAGAAAAAACCAAAACTAGAATCACCATGTCGAGTCCCGACCTGACAGATGCTGAACGCCAGGCTGTATTGGATGTATTAAATACACCCGTCCTCAGCATGGGTCCGCAAATCCAGGCATTTGAGAAAGCATTCACGGATTATACCGGCTCAAAATATGCCATTGGAGTAAATTCTGGTACGGCGGGGCTGCATCTGTGTGTTCGGGCAGCAGGCATCAACAGGAACGATCTCGTCCTGACCACACCATTTTCATTCGTCGCCTCGACCAATGTAATTCTTTTCGAGAATGCCATCCCGATCTTTGTGGACATCGATCCAAGAACCGGAAACATGGATCCGGTATTATTTGCGGAAGCAACAAAGGATCTGTCCGGGGGTGGAGAAAACGCCCGGCGTCGCTGGCTTCCGCGAAGGGGTGCAGAAAAGCAAGGCACCCTTAAGGCTGTCCTGGGTGTAGACGTGTTCGGGCAGCCAGCAGACTGGGACCGCATCAAGAGAGCATCCAAAGGGTCTGGCATGGTGATTATCGAAGATTCATGCGAAGCGTTGGGTGCCGAGTACAAGAGGAACAAAGCTGGCACACTTGGCGATTTCGGGGTCTTTGCCTTTTATCCGAATAAACAGATCACCACGGGGGAAGGTGGTGTAATCATAACCAACGATGGTCAAGGGGCTGAAATGATGCGAGCCTTGCGCAACCAGGGTCGTGCTCCCGGCGATACCTGGCTGTCGCATACGTACCTCGGATACAACTACCGCCTGGATGAAATGTCAGCCGCACTGGGTGTCGCCCAGATGAACCGGCTCGAGGAACTGCTCCGCAAGCGCGAACAGGTGGCAGGCTGGTATGAGGAAAGGTTGGCGGAAATTAGCGGAGTTCAAGCGCCGGTTGTCGAACCCTCCACCACACGCATGTCGTGGTTTGTATATGTGATGCGGTTTGACCCACAGATAGACCGGGATGCCATGGCAAAAAGACTCGAGGAACGCGGTGTTCCGGTTCGACCGTATTTTCTACCAATCCATCTCCAGCCTTACATGGTTGAACGATTCGGATACCGGGAAGGTGACTATCCAGTCACCGAGGACCTGGGTCGCCGTGGATTAGCCCTGCCGTTCTCGGGCGTCATGACCGAAGAAGAGGTCGAGTTTGTTTGCACGACCATTCACGATGAACTTGGCAAATTAAAATAGCGATGGCAGATTTTCCTCCACCCCGGCGCGGATTAAGCCTGCTGGTCACACTTATCATTGTCCTGGCTTCCATTTCGGGCCTGTTCGGTTTGCTCGCTTCACGTGAGCCGATCGGCTTACGTTTCATGATCTATGTTCTCGTGGCTGCAGTTGCTTTTTTTCCCCTGCCATTTCTGATCTATTGGCTTTACTCATTGAACCGTGCCAATTACAACCTTGATCGCGACAGGCTGACCATCAGCTGGGGTTTGCGGACCGAACAGATCCCTGTCTCAGATGTGGAATGGGTCCGCCCAAAATCTGCAATGACAACATCCCTACCCTTACCATTTATCCATCTGCCAGGAGCCGTTTTAGGCGTCAGGAAACATGCGGATCTTGGAATAATGGAATATCTTGCATCAGATATCAATTCGTTACTACTGGTTGCCACACCCAGGAGGGTTTTTGTGATCTCCCCCCAGGACCCCAATGGTTTTATGCAGACCATACAAAACTCCATTGAGATGGGCAGCCTGTCACCGGTGGCTCCGGAGTCGGTTTACCTGTCATTCGCTGTGATCCAGGCCTGGCAAAGCACGCTAGCGCGCTATTTTTGGCTGGCTGGCTTATTCCTGAATATTGGCTTGTTTACCTGGGTCAGCCTGCTGATCCCTTCGCTGGGTCGCGTGCCGCTTGGCTTTCTACCATCGGGGCTGCCCGGAGAGGCCGTCCCGGGTGCCGGCTTAATCCTGATACCAATCGTGAGCATTTTTTTCTTCATCGCTGGCTGGGTAGCGGGACTGGTGTTTTATCCCCGTCCAGACCGCCGTCCCCTGGCGAATATCATCTGGGCAAGCGGAGTGCTAACGACCCTGCTATTCCTGGTCGCGGTAATGTTTATCGTTACAGCACCGGTTTAATCCCCTTCATGTAAGGTGAAATAATGCAGCCTTCATATCAGTTATTGCTTGGCATGCTGTTTGCCGCCATTATTGCATTTGGTGCCCAACGCGCCAAAAGCCTGAGCCGATCCGGAGCCATTGGTGCATTCCTGGAAGGAACGATCATTTTCGGATTGGGCGGGTGGCAATGGGCGATCCTATTAATGACTTTTTTTATTTCATCCAGTATTTTGACGCGATTATTTGCTAAGAAGAAAGCCTCGTTGAATGAGAAATTTGATAAAGGCGGACAACGCGACCTGGGACAGGTTCTCGCCAACGGCGGAATAGCTTCCATATTTGCCGGTCTGCATTTCTTCTTTCCAACTGCTGCCTGGACCTGGCTGGGCTTTGCCGCATCATTAGCGGCAGTAAATGCGGATACCTGGGCAACCGAATTGGGGGTTCTCAATCCTACACTACCGCGCCTGATCACCACCAGCAAGCCCGTTGAACGAGGCACATCAGGAGCGATATCAGTATTTGGAACCCTCGCAGCAGCCGGGGGAGCAGCATTGGTTGCCCTTCTGGCGGTCCTATGTACGCCATCCACCAAGCTGGCAATCCCCGGGTCTTCGTTACCACTCTTATTTATTTTCTTGTTGGCAAGCGGTTTGCTGGGCGCGCTTTTCGATTCCCTGCTCGGGGCAACCATCCAGGCTATCTATTATTGCCCAAAGTGTAACAAGGAAACCGAAAAACACCCGTTGCACACGTGCGGTACGCAAACTGTGCAAGTGCGCGGTCATGGATGGATGAACAATGACCTGGTTAATCTCTGTTGTGCAACAGTGGGGGCGATCATCGGTGTAATGTTATAGGACAGGGCTTATTCAATTGCCTATCCAAAAAGATGGGCAATCAGGATCCGAACCCCGATCCCGATCAGCACCAATCCCCCGATAATTTCTATTCGTTTCCCAAATTTCTCGCCGAGTTTACCACCCAGGCGCAAGCCGAGCCAGGATACCAAGCCAGTCACCACCCCGATGACGACCGCCGGGTACCATATGGTTACCCCCACCAGACCCAGGCTGAAATCCAACCGCGAGTGCATCGATGCTGGTGGCGAAAGACAGCAGGACAAGTGTCAAACCTCGGGAGGGGTCGGATTTATGAACTTCATCACCGGGGTGAAAAGCCGACCAGATCATGTGACATCCCACATATCCCAGCAGGATGAATGCCACCCAGTGGTCGTAAGCTGAGATATAGCGGACGATGGTCATCCCGGCGAACCAGCCCACTACCGGCATGATGAACTGGAAAAGCCCAAAATGGAACGCCAACCGGAAGGTTGGACGCGCGCCCTCGGTCCGGCCTGTCGCTCCCACCCCGAGGCAGACTGCAAAGGCATCCATGGCCATGCTGAGGGAAATGAGGAAGATCTCGATGAAGTTCATGATGAGATAGTTACACTGCGATCAATACCGATTGAAATCCAAGACCAGGCAGCAGGTAAAAAAATCACGCTTTCCATATCTTGAAGTCTTCCAGGATGGAGCCCCCAACAAACTCACGGAGGATCGAATTATCCGGGATAAGGCCTGAGTCAACCGGCAGGAACCATTCCAGGAACGCGAGCAGACGCTTGGCTTCGATGTACTCCGGAGTCCCATGCGGCACCTGACGCAGGAGCGGTTCGGCCAAGGGCTTGAGTGCAGAAAGCTCATAGACCAGGGCCGAATTGAACATGATGTCAGCATTTTCCTGATATGGGAAGATATATTGTTCTTCACCACGCCGCACAGATTCCCAGCGAGATATTGTCTGTTGGGCGCTGTAACCGCGTTCATGCGAGTCTCTCACAATTCTACGGATAAGCCGCGTGTCCGCGGTGGAGACCCGGTTATGACGGTCAAGGTTGAGCTGGGTCAGTGCGGCAGCATAAATGCGGAAGGCATGTTTTGACAAGGGGGCGGGCAGCAAACGCGGATCCATACCATGGATACCTTCCAGAATAATAATATGATCGGATGTCAGCTGGATCGTCTCGCCAGGCTCCTGGCGACCGTTCTTAAAATCATAGTGGGGTAATTGAACGTTTTCGCCACCCAGCAAGCGGGAAAGGTGGTCACCCAATTCCGGCAGGTTGAGTGCTTCCAAGGCTTCAAAGTTGAAATTCCCAGATGAGTCAAGGGGAGTTTTTTCCCGGTCCACAAAGAAACTATCCAGTTCGAGAGCGAACGGCAACAGACCCAGTGCCAGCATTTGAATAGCGAGCCGGCGGGAGAAGGTGGTCTTCCCGGATGATGACGGACCAGAAATTAGGACAATGCGCGCTTCTTCGCGATGCTCGGCGATCTGGCGGGCAATTTCGGAAATCCGCTGCTCGTGCAATGCCTCAGCGACCAGGATGACTTCCTGGCTGCGTCCTTCATCGATTGCGGCGTTGAGTGCGCCAACGTTATCGATGCCCAAGCGTTCCAACCATTCTCCATATTGTCGAAAAGCTGCCAAAAGTTTTGGGTATGGTTCCGGCGGCGCGATAGAGGTTGGAGCTCGACGGCGAGGAAAACGCAAAGTGAATCCGCCATTGGCTGGCGTCAAGGCAAACCATTTCAGATAACCGGTGGAGGGAACCATATAACCATAGTGGTAATCAATATGGTCGCCCAGGCTGTACAAGGTTACATAAACCTTGCGGCGATGACGCAATAGCTGCACTTTATCTGGATAATTCTCCCTCTCGAAGAAGGATATCGCTTCCGCCACCGGAGTTTCGCGACGTAAGAAAGGTTGATCGAGGTTGACCAATCGCTGCATTTCTTCCTGCAGATGGTGCAATTCGTCCGAGTCGAGCGGGGTTCTTCCTTTAACGTGGCAATAATAGCCACCTGAAGAAATTGAGTGGTCGATAATCAGGACTTCCTTCGTGAAGATCGCTGCGAAAGCGGTTTCGAGCAGGAAGGTTAATGACCTGCGATAAATGCGGGCTCCATCAGCATCGGCCATTGTGACCGCTGCCAGAGTGCAGTCCATCTTGATGGGATACGTCAGTTCGCGCAAGTCGCCATTGATGATGGCACCCACAAACGGTCCGGGTAGTTCGCCCGAAAATTTCTCAAGAAAATCCCTGGCGGTTGCCCCCCTCGGTCCACTTAATACCCGTTGATCGGGAAGATGGACTTCGACTGTATCCCGCGGTGAAACAGGCTCGATAGAAAATTGTTTTTTCAGAATGACTTCACGTTCATCCATAACGAACTCCAATTGTGGCTCAGGATTTAGATAAGGGATAATAATTTCTCCGGCTGGTGAGAAAATGCGCCAACCGGCAATTCTCCATTGGTCAATGACAACAGGGTTTTGGTTAAAACTTCATTCACGGGTGCTTTTACGCCCATCTTGCGACCGTACCTGACAACTGCTCCATTAAGCCAATCCACTTCGGACTTTCCCCGGCCTGAAAAAAGATCAATATGGAAGGATGGCATTTTACCGCCTCGCCCTGCCCCGATCGACTTCTTCATAATCGGACGAGCAAGGAAGGCCGGAATTTTCGCTCCCAGGGCAAGGGCTCGAACAGGTACTCCTGGCAGGTCGACGACATGGATCCTGAGGGATGCCATGACTGCCAGGGCTTCACGTAACATCTGCATTTCCAGCCGGAACAGCGCAGGATGGCTAAATACCTCGGCAGCTGTCATATCGAGGATGGCAGCGGTAGCGTTGGCTGGTAAATTGGTCAACATCTTCGACCATTTCATATCGGAAGCACCCGGGATAATCATCACCTTCAACCCGGCGGCTTTGAGAGCCTCCTGCAGAAAAAGCGAGAGTGGGTGCCCACCTGCCACAGCCATGCCGCGTGACCGCTCCAACACAATGCTGCCGACTCCCAAACGGCTAACGGATGAAGTAACAATTCCTGCTATAACATTTTCCTGTCCCAACACGGCGGCGAGCGCCGGTTCGTTATCAACTCCATTCGACAGACATAGTACAGGCGGAAGCTGTGAGGTGAAAGGTCCCATGGCATTCAGAGCGGCAGCCGTGTCATAGGATTTTAGAGCGAAGATGGCAAAATCGAATGGTCCTAACTTAACCGCTTCCTCAGTATTTGTTACAAATGTAACCGACGCGTCTTGGATGTCGACTACCAACTTTCGGCCGACCGTCAGGTCGAGATGCAAACCGTGGCGGCGGAGTTCTTCCACGGCCTGGGGTTGTTCCAGAAATATAACCCGGTTACCTGCCAATGCCAGCGACCCACCAACAAATGTGCCTATGGCTCCAGCACCAATAACCAAAACCTTAAGACCCTCCATTAATTGCCTGGTCCTCATCCTTCAGGTGTGGGCGATCGTCGAAAGTCAGCAAACTCCAATTGTGGTGCCCCGCGTTGTAGCTCAGGGTGGCGAAAGTGGTATTACGAAACATGAATTGCGGACCAGTGGAATCAGCCTGGGGCGAGATACCCAGGATGGTGTAGAGTGCCATATTAAGGATACCGCCATGTGCCACAACCAGGATGCGCCCAGTGGGATCATCCAGGAGTTTCTGTATGTTCCGTCCCGCACGCAGGTATACCTCCCAGCGGCTCTCCCCGGTCTTACCGTAACGTGTGTAGGGCGTCATGAATTCCGGACGGGGTGCCACCTTCTCGGCTTCCTCATCGTTCAGTCCAGCCAAAACTCCGTTATTGATCTCCATCCAATCCGGATCAATCAGCAACGACAGATTCAATCCCTTGCAGATAATTTCTGCCGTCTGGCGTGCCCGGAGCAGGGGACTTGATATGACCCGATCAAACGTCATACGTTCTGATTTCCAGCGATCGACCAAAGCCTGCGCCTGTAGACGACCTTTTTTCGTCAAGGGAAAATCAGCATGACCCTGAAAGCGGTTCTCCATGTTTCCAACCGATTCTCCATGCCGCAGGAATGTAACGGTAATAAGAGCAGGTTTCATAGGACGGATATTTTACTATTAATCATAGGCGTTGATCTAACCCCACGGATAGAGACGCTCTTACAGATTTACCCCATGCCTGTCAGCCAGGATATCAAGTGAGCGGTTTACTTCAGCTTGCTTCTTAAGATCGTCCCAACCAAGAGCATCGCCCAACCAATCTGACATTTGTTCGGCGAGTGAGCGGTTGAGTTGACCCAGATAAGCCAACAACGTGCGACGTAACAGAAGGTCGTCGAGGTGAAGGATCTTCTCACCTTCCGCCATCGCTGCGATCTCCGAGCGGGTGAAGTCAGGGGTGGTCTTCAGGGCAATTGCATTTGTCCCTGATCCGATGGGCAAGGTCCTGGTATCAGCTTTGCGGGTCAGTCCGAGAAAAGCAAGCGCGCGGTCGGTAACTTGTTCTGAAAAAGCGCGGTACCAGGTCCATTTACCGCCTACGAGCGAATAGACAGGTATATCGCCGAGCCTGTCTTCCTGAACATGATGATCGTGGGTGATCTGACCTGCATTTTTCGCCTGGGTATACGCCAATGGTCGCACACCGCAGAAGCGGTAAACGATCTGATCACGAGTCACCTTGATATCCGGAAACACACGCGGATCATCTCAATGAAGTATTCCACTTCCTCGTCGGTGCAGCGGACAGAGTCCGGGTCTTTGATGGGGATGTCGGAAGTGCCGATCATCACTTTATCAAAAAGTGGAAAGATCAGTACGATCCGTCCATCCTTGTTCTCGAAGAAAAACTCGTGATCGCCAATTGCTTTCCTGAGCTCAGGATTATCGAGAACCAGGTGGGAGCCCTTGGTCGGACCAATATAATGGGTTTCCAATCCGATCGACCGGTTGATGCCATCTATCCAGGGACCGGTTGCATTGACAATCAATTTTGGTCGGATCTCGAGGGTCTCACCGGTTTGTTCATCTTTTAGGAACGCAATATTACCTTTCACATCCAGCAAGGAAACGTAGTTCAACGACCTGGCATGCGGTCCTTCCTTCTCAGCGTCAAGGACCAATTCAAGGGTCAGACGTTCAGGCGATAAAATCAAACCATCGTAATACGTGGCTGTATAGCGGACCGCCGGGTTGATACGCGGATATTTTTCGAGCGAGCGCTTTCGATCATCCAACACATGACGTGGAACGGTACGATTTTTCCCGGTGAACGCATCGTAAAAGATAAGACCGATCTTGATGACCAAGGCACCGCGCTCACCCGGTTTTTCCAACCATCCCAGAAATTTGAGGGGAGCGTTCAACAAACCTGATAGGGTTTTAAAGATCGGGATGGTGGTAGGCAATGGTTTAACCAGGCTGGGTGCATTCGAAATCATGCGGTTGCGTTCCTGGACGGCTTCACGCACCAGGCGGAACTCACCATTCTCGAGATAGCGGATGCCACCGTGTGCCATGCGGGAGGAAGCTGCAGATGCTCCGGAGCAGAAATCGGAACGGTCGATGAGCAGGGTATCCACACCATTAAGGCTGAGGTCCCGGAAAGTACCCACGCCGTTGATGCCCCCCCCAACTATCAATACATCGGGTGAATGGGACTTGATGGAGTTTTTAATGTCGTTTCGGTTCATGGTTCCCTATCGATTTAATGAATACTTGCGAAACTAAAGCATTGTTTTTTCGTCAACCCAATCAAACGTGCGCGTTACGGCTTTCTTCCAACCGGCATACAAATGATTGCGTTTTATGGCTTTCATGGAAGGTTCCCATCGTTTATCCTGTCCCCAGTTCTGCCGGAGCTCATCGAAATCCTTCCAAAACCCGACAGCCAGACCGGCTGCATAGGCAGCCCCCAAAGCTGTCGTTTCGGACACTTTCGGGCGGATGACGGGGACATTGAGGATATCTGCTTGGAACTGCATCAGTAACTCGTTGAAGACCATACCGCCATCCACCTTCAGGGCGGTCAATTTTACACCAGAGTCTTTTTCCATGGCGTCCAGCACCTCGAGCGTCTGGTATGCGGTCGCTTCGAGAACCGCCCGGGCAATATGCCCTTTTTTTATAAAACGGGTCAACCCGACCATGGCACCACGCGCATCCGACCGCCAATATGGTGCGAAAAGTCCTGAAAAAGCCGGGACAATATACATACCGCCCGCATCCTCCACCGACCCAGCCAGGGTCTCGACATCGCTAGACTTTTCGATCATCCCAAGGTTATCACGCATCCATTGGACGAGTGCACCAGCGACAGCAATCGAGCCTTCCAGGGCGTAGACGGCGGGCTGCCCACCAATTTTATAACCGAGAGTAGTCAGGAGACCGTTCTTTGATATAACCGGTCGGGTACCCGTGTTTAGCAACATGAAGCAGCCGGTACCGTAGGTATTCTTGGCTTCTCCGGGTGTAAAGCATGTTTGACCAAAGAGTGCAGCCTGCTGGTCTCCCAGGTCACCGGCGACCGGTACGCCGTTCAATACTCCATGTACCGATCCATAGACCTCGGATGACGAGCATATTTTTGGGAGTATTGAGCGTGGGACACCAAAGAGACTCAGAAGATCTTCGTCCCAGTCGAGGGTCTCCAGATTTATCAGCAGCGTTCGGGAGGCGTTGGTTACATCTGTGATATGGACGCCGGTCAGATTCCAGATCAGCCATGAATTAATATTCCCAAACAAGAGGTCCCCATTTTCAGCTTTTTTCCGCGCTCCCCGAATATTATCAAGGATCCATTTGATCTTCGGTCCGGAAAAATAAGTTGCCAGCGGCAAGCCGGTTTTCGCCCGTAATCGATCCTGTCCGCCTGCTTTTGCCAGGTTAGCACAGATACTATCTGTGCGTGTGTCCTGCCAGACGATGGCATTCGATACTGGGCGACCGGTTTCCCGGTCCCAGACCACGGTCGTCTCACGCTGGTTGGTCACCCCGATGGCTGCTAGATCGGACGGCTTTACTCCGCTCTTTTCGAGCGCTCCCCGGATAACCATTTGGGTCCGTTCCCAAATCTCGACGGCATCATGTTCCACCCAACCGGGTTTTGGGTAAATCTGACCGTGTTCTTTTTGATCGGATGCAACAATGTTACCGCCATGGTCGAATAAAATGCAGCGGGTGCTGGTAGTTCCCTGATCGATGGCGGCGATGTATTCAGGCATGATACCCTCCAAAGATTATTGCAATTAATGGCGGTATTGACTGGGCAACTTCAGGCATTAAAACCGGGTGATTAATTCATACCCAATCACGTGCTCCGGCTAAAAATGCCTTTCCATCCATCGGTTTTTTACCTGCTGGTTGGACTTCTTCCAGGATCAGGTCACCCTGTGCCGTGCGTATGGCAGGGTAGCCCGACACAATGATCCGGTCTCCGGGAAAAGCGCTACCATCTCCACTGACCCGGGCGCGCAATAATTTAATGGGGATACCTTTCCAATCAAAAAAAGCTCCCGGCCAGGGGTGCATTGCGCGGACCCTACGTTCCAGGGAGGAGGCAGGTTGTGAAAAATCCAACCGACCGTCTTCTTTCTTGAGCATTTTTGCATATGTAACGCCCAGTACCGGTTGAGGCTGCGGGACGAGTTCGCCAGAAAGATAGCGTGGCAAGGTTTCGAGCAAGAGGTTTGCGCCGATCACGGCCAGCTTATCGAAGAGGGTTCCGGCCGTCTCATCCGGAGCAATCGCGATGGTTCGAGAGCTGAGCAGTGGACCCGTATCGACGCCGGCATCCATTTTCATGATGGTGACGCCGGTTTCATCATCCCCAGTCAAAATGGCAGCCTGGACCGGGGCAGCACCGCGCCAGCGCGGCAGGATTGACCCATGAATATTAATGGAGCCATACTTTGGGAGGTCAAGCAGCTCCTGGCGCAGAATCTGTCCGAAGGCGGCTACCACAATCAGGCCAGGAGCCCATGCACGCAATTGTTCCATTACAGAAGGAACGCGCAATTTTTCCGGTTGAATGACCGGCAAACCAAGATCGAGAGCTGCCATCTTGACCGGAGGCGGTTTCAGTTTGCCATTACGACCTGCCGGGCGATCTGGCTGTGTTACAACACCAACGATCGGATATTCAGCTGCGAGGGTTTTAAGTGCCGGAATGGCAAAATCCGGGGAGCCAAAAAAGATGATTCGAGGTCGCGAGAGCACGCAATCATTTTACTGCCAATTTATTCAAAGGTTAACGCAACTTTAATGATAAACAGTACTTAAGTGCTCCTAAATTGGTTGCTTTTTGTCCAGATTGGTTGTAAAATACTCCAAAGCCTAATACATATTTATTCTTTCTGGAGGAATTTAAAGAAATGACTCAACAAACTGCTGCAAGCGATCTAACCCAAGATGATAAGTTGTGGGCGTTATTAAGCTGGCTTCTTTGGCCGGTGGCAATCGCTGTGTTAGTTATGGAGGACAAGAAAAATCGTCCCTTCCTGAAATACAATGCTGTGCTATCGTTGGCTTTTGCAGTTGTCCTGTATGTCCTTGGTACCATTACTGTCGGTTGCCTCTTCCTGGTCGGCGGTATTTATGGGATCGTCTTGGCTATTCAAGCTTTCCAGGGCAAGTGGGTAACCGTCCCCGTTTTGACCGATTTCATCAAGAAGCAACACTGGGTATAAGATCGAGTCTGGAGCTCTTGAAAGCCTGCCAACTGGCAGGCTTCTTTCATCCATGGGTTGCAAGTTTGGGTCATATACACTAATTTTCAAAATCAAATTTCGTCCCTTTCACAAGACACGATCATTATCAATGGAGGTTTAAAATGAACACAGACATTACCAGTGACGATAAAATTTGGGCAGCATTAGGTTACCCGATCTTTCCAATTGCCATCATCATGCTTCTCATGGAAGACAAGAAGAAGCGCCCATTTATAAAGTATCACGCCGTCCAAGCCCTTGGCACGAACGTCCTGATCTTGATCGTTGAAATTCTATGGGGGATCCTCTCGGCTATCCTGGCGGCCGTCACATTCGGAATTGGCGGTGTAATAAGCTGCGTGGCTCCGCTCATCTGGCTGGTCTTGATCTGGCCGGCTATCCTTGCCTACCAGGGCAAGTATTTCGAAGTGCCGGTCATTACCAAGTTCATGCGCGGTCAGCACTGGATTGGCCTAACATCTACATGTAGGTTATTGAGCCCGCCGCGAGGTGGGCTTTTTTGATTCCACGTTATCAAGCTAGAAAAAAGCATGAGATCAGGGTCGATATCAACGCACCTCTAAATCATATATAATTCCTTATACATAAATTCCCGAGGAGAGGACCATGAATACAACCCCTGTTTATCAAACTGCACAAAAACCCGGAAAAATCCAGACCATCGCCATTATGACCTTGATCAGCGGTATTTCGAATATCCTTTGGATGTTCTTTTGGGGAATTTTTATCCTGCTCGGCGCCGTTGCATCGCTAGGTATCGGATGCCTGTTCATTCCACTGGTTATCCCGCCGATCGTCCTTGGTGTTTTTGAGTTGATTTACGCAAGCAAGTTGATGCCGACTCCAGCCAAACGGGTACAACCGTCAATGACCCTGGCGATCCTTGAGATCATCTGCATTCTTACCGGCAATGTAATTTCCACTGCAGCGGGAATCGTTGCGGTCGTTCTGTACAGCGACCCGGAGGTCAAAGCGTATTTTGCACAACTGAATGGGCAAATGTAGGATCGGTTTCAATGCCTATTTCCCGCCGCAAGGCGGGTTTTTTATGCAACGTTTTCACTTCCAGAACGTTATATGGATGTGCCATTATTATTAAAAGGAGAAACTTATGCCCACGAAAAAGAGTACTTCATCCCCGGTTAAACCGACAATGCCCATTGAAACCCCGGCCGTACCGGCACCCATTGTCGAGTCTGCGCCCACTCAACCCGTAATGAAAGAGAAACCCACCCCCCCGATGTCGCCTCAGCAGGCGGGTCCCGGGGATGAACGCACCTGGGGACTTTTATCCCATTTGAGTGTTTTACTCAATATCTTCACGGGATTTGCCGGACCAATCGCAGCCCTGGTCATCTATCTGGTTTACAAGGACCGTTCACGCCTGGTTGCGTATCATGCCCTCCAGTCGATGATCTTCCAGTTGATCTGGTGGTTCGGTGGTGGTCTGCTGATCGGCGTGATGTGGGCGGTCGTAGGTATGCTCTCTGCAGTTCTGATCGGTATCGTACTGATCCCGTTTGCAATCCTGGCAACCTTCATCCTTGCTTTGTTACCTGTTGGCGCTCTCATATACGGCATTGTTGGTGCCATCCAGGTAAGCAATGGTCAGGATTTCAAATACTGGCTGGTCGGAGATTGGGTGCGCGGTACCCTGACAGGGTACTAAACGTAAGCAAATTCAACAATAAAAGACCGGCTTTCACAAAAGGCCGGTCTTTTAATTTATGATATCAGTATATATTGGGTCTTGATTTTGCTCCCCACTTCACGTAGAATCCTTCTACAACTGAAACGGCAACAGGGAAGAGATTCCAATAAGTGGAACGCCGAAGGTGCAAATCCTGGACTGGCAAGTTCGGACGAAACTCTCAGGCAAAAGGACCCTGTACCGCCAACCTCTGGAAAGTCCCCTTAAACAGGGACACCGACGGGGCAAGCCCATGGTGTGCTGCGTAATTACCCGGGCGAATCTCTCAGGTCGATAACAGAGGGCGCACATTATATCTACGTGCGCCCTTTTTCCTTTGCCAAGACTATCCTTTGAGGAGATGCAAAATGAATATTCCAGCCAATCTAAAGTATTCGAAGACCGATGAGTGGTTCGATTCTTCAAACGGCGCCATGGGGTTGACGGATTATGCCCAGAGTCAGCTTTCCGATATTGTTTTTGTCGAGATCGTGGTATCGGCAGGAGATTCAATTTCCGCTGGCGCTGCGATGGCCTCCGTTGAGTCAGTTAAAGCGGCTGCCGAGTCATACGCGACCGTGTCGGGTAAGGTGAAAGCTGTGAATGAGGAACTGAGTGGCAATCCTGAGATCTTGAATAGCGATCCGTATGGCAAAGGATGGATGGTACAGGTCGAAGGTGGTGACGGGACTGCATTAATGGACGCGGCTGCTTATACCAAGTATTGTGAAGAACGTTCGCATTAGCTTTTTTACCATTCTCCCACAATTGGATGCGACCCTGAATTACCTACCCAACCATTTCGTGACAGAGGCAAGGCTTTCGAAGGACGCTTCTTCAATAGGGCACCGATTTAAAAAAGAATAGGAGTCCCGATGACATATATTCCCCACTCTCCAAAAGAGAGGGATGCGATGTTGGAAACCATCGGTGTAAAAAGCCTGGAGGATCTATTTAAAGACATCCCGGCAAAACATCGCTTTCCCGAGTTAGACCTTCCACCTGCGTTAACCGAGATGGAAGCTGCTGCCGAACTGGATGAAATATCCGTCTCCAATGAGAACCTGCGGACGGACCTCGTCTCATTCCTGGGTGCGGGAGCATACAATCATTACATTCCGGCGGCCGTTGATCACATCCTACGGCGAGGCGAGTTCTACACTGCCTATACACCCTATCAACCTGAGATCTCCCAGGGCACGCTGCAAGCAATCTTTGAATATCAAAGCCTGATCTGCGCACTGACCGGCATGGAAGCCTCCAATGCTTCCCATTACGATGGAGCGACTGCGGTGGCTGAATCAGTCAACATGGCATACGCCCAGTTTAGAGGCAAGAGAACGCGCGTAGTCATATCACCCACCGTCAATCCTCAATACCGGGCAACCCTGAGGACGTATGTGCAAGGGATGAACCTGGAACTGGCAGGAGACGATAATAACGCCAACCTGGACGCCGGACCCGAATGGCTTGAAAGTATGATCGACACAAATACCGCGGTTGTCATCGTACAATACCCGGACTTTTTTGGCCGGGTGTACGATTTCACCGCTTTGATCGATTTCGCCCATTCCAAGGGTGCGCTCGTGTGCGTTGCAGCCAACCCAATCGCCCTGGGGTTGTTCAAAACGCCTGGGGCGATGGGCGCAGATATTGTCGTCGGTGAAGGTCAGCCGCTCGGCATACCGCTTTCATTTGGTGGACCATATCTGGGATTTTTTACCACTCGAAAAGCATATATCCATAAAATGTCAGGCCGCCTGGTGGGGGAAACGGTGGACAGCCGGGGTCAACGGGCATTCGTTTTAACACTGACTGCCCGCGAGCAGCATATCAAGCGCGAACGGGCGACCTCCAATATCTGCTCGAACCAGGGATTAATGGCACTGGGAGCAGCGGTGTATCTTTCCCTGGTTGGTCAAACGGGCTTGCGGCAGGTAGCTCAATTGTGTTATCACAAAGCTCACTATGCAGCAGAAAAAATCAGTAAGGTTAAAGGTTTTTCCTCTTGTTTCGAGACACCATACTTTCACGAGTTTTCGATATGTTGCCCAAAGCCGGTCGCGGAAATCAATGACCACCTATTGGAGCACGGCTTTATTGGCGGTTACGACCTGGGACAGGATTACCCGGCGCTAAAGGACCACATGCTGATCGCCGTCACCGAGATGAATACCAAAGATGAAATTGATGCCATGGTGGACGTTCTGGCGGAGGTGAACCATGACTGAGCAAACCATCTACGAACTCTCCTCCCCGGGGCGGACCGGAGTCACGTTCCCCACTCCAGATGTGCCATTATCACCATTGCCGGAGGGACTACTCCGTGAGGAACTGCCACTGCCCGAGTTAGCTGAAGCAGATGTCGTCCGACATTTTATCAACCTGTCCAAGTTAAATTTCAGTGTGGATGGCGGTTTTTATCCTCTTGGATCCTGTACGATGAAGTACAACCCGAAGATCAATGAGGATACTGCCCGGCTGCCGGGTTTTGCCTTTACCCACCCGCTCCAGCCGATCGAAACAGTCCAGGGTAACCTGATGCTGATGTTTAACTTACAGGAATGGCTTAAGGAGATCTCCGGTTTCGCTGCAATAACTTTACAGCCAGCCGCCGGCGCGGATGGCGAATTGACCGGCGTGCTGATCATGCGCGCATATCACCGGGACCGGGGTGATAGTAAACGGATCAAGATGCTGATACCGGATTCGGCCCATGGTACAAATCCGGCTTCATCGGCCATGTCGAGCCTTGATGTGGTCCAGATCCCATCCGATCCGCGTGGCAACATAGACCTGGCTGCCCTGCGAGCGGCTTGCGATGACACCACCGTAGGACTGATGCTAACCAACCCGAATACTCTTGGGTTGTTCGACGAGCACCTGGGCGAGGTCATCCGCATCGTACATGAATGTGGAGGGCTGGTTTATGGCGATGGAGCCAACTTGAATGCCCTGCTCGGAATCCTGCGCCCGGGTGATGTTGGCATCGACGTCATGCATTTCAACTTGCACAAGACCTTTTCAACCCCGCATGGTGGAGGCGGACCGGGTTCGGGCCCGGTAGGTGTCTCGGAGGCGCTGGCTGATTTTCTACCGGCTCCATTGATCGGGATCGTCGAAGAGGAGTCCGATGATGAACCGCCTTTATATGGTTATATCCTACCTAAAAAATCGATCGGGCGAGTAAAAGCATTCCATGGTCACTTCGGCATGCTCGTGCGTACGTACACCTATATAGCCATGCATGGCCCGGATGGTATGCGCAAGATCGCCGAATACGCAGTATTGAATGCGAATTACATGAAGGCGCGTTTAAAAGGCATCTATACCGTCCCATACGACCGTATTTGTATGCACGAATTCGTGGTCGAGGGCCAGTGGGCGGATGCCCCCGGAATCCGTGCCCTCGATGTAGCCAAACGATTAATGGATTACGATTTCCATCCACCTACCAACTATTTTCCACTCATCGTACACGAGGCATTGATGATCGAGCCAACGGAAACCGAGAACAAGGTTACCCTGGATGCATTTACCGATGCGATGGTAAAAATCGCGATGGAGGCTAAAAGCGCTCCCGAATTACTCAAGGAAGCCCCACATAAAACCCCATTCGGACGGATGGATGAAGTCAAGGCAGCCCGAGACCTGGTTTTGTGCTGCTGGCTCCCGGAAGATTACGGGATCGAGGAGTAACATCCGGGGCGGACAAACAGGTCCGCCCCAGACTTTCCATGCATGAACTCGCCGTCACTGAAAGCATTCTTGAGATCGCCCTGCGCCACGCCCGCGAACAAAAGGCGAAAAAGATAACCGATCTTCACCTGGTCATCGGGCAATGGACCAGTATCGTCGACGATTCGGTCCAATTTTATTGGGACATCATCAGTGATGGGACGATCGCCAAAGGTGCGACCCTGCATTTCCGCCGGGTAAAAACAATCCTATCCTGCCAGGACTGCGGGCAGGAGTATGAACCGGTTACCGAGGACCTGGCTTGTCCAAATTGCGGGAGCACGAAGGTGAAAGTAAAGACCGGCGAAGAATTTTACCTGGAAGCGATCGATGTGGAGGAGTAAAATTGGGCCTCCACTTGCCCATTCGGTTTTACCGTTGGAGTTGACAGCATGACCCAGAGAATACCGGTAGTTGAAAAAATCCTATCTGCAAATGACCGCGTTGCGCAGGAAAACCAATCCAAATTCAATGAAGCGGGCGTCCTTGCATTAAATTTTATGGCGTCTCCAGGCGCAGGTAAAACATCGCTCATCGAGCAAACGGTAAAAAGGCTTAAGGATCGAATACGCATTGGCATGATCAACGGCGATATCGCCACATCGATGGATGCAGAACGTGCCCAGGCAGCCGGCGCGACCGCCGTTCAGATCAACACCGGCGGCGATTGCCACCTGGACGCGGTGATGGTTCAATCCGCCATAGCACAGTTAAACCTAAAGCTGCTCGACCTGGTAATCGTCGAAAATGTCGGCAACCTGGTATGCCCGGCAGAATTCAAACTTGGCACACATAAAAGCGTCCTGGTGGCTTCCATCCCCGAAGGCGACGACAAGCCCTATAAGTACCCCGGCATGTATCGCGGTGTGGACGCGGTGGTCATCAATAAAATAGACCTGCTTCCTTACGTCCCGTTTCGGATCGATTTCTTCAAAAAAGGGATCGAAGTGTTGAACCCGGGAGTGACACAGTTCGAAATTTCGTGCCAGAACGGAGATGGTTTACCCGGTTGGCTGGAATGGCTGGAAGGGCAGCTCAAGTCCTTCAAAAAAACTTGAAAGGTCGAACGAAAAACCGGGCAGTGCGAACCTGCCCGGTCAATTTATTATCTTGGCTTTTTAGTGGTGTTCGCTCTCTTCAGCCCTGTCCGCATCCGCTTTTGTCTTGTGAATCGTACCGTCCGGATGGTTGGGAGGGGAGTAGAGGGTATATAGCTTGAGCTGGGCTGTCCGGGATGTATTGATAACATTGTGGTACGTTCCCGCGGGAACGATCACTGCGTCGTTGGCGTGCACATTGTGGATCTCCTTGCCATTGAAGATGAACCTGGCATTCCCTTCTTCAATGCGGAAAAATTGATCCACTTTCTTGTGGACCTCATTTCCGATCTCTTCCCCGGGCTGGAGGCACATCAAAACCAACTGAGTATATTTACCTGTATATAGCACTTTGCGAAAATACTTGTTTTTTATTGTCAGGCTTTCAATTTTTCCAACGTAACCGGCCATCAGGATCACCTCCTCGTGAAAAATAGTGGATGAGTATTCCTAATAATTGTAGCATTAACCAATTCATATTTACATTAAGGGCTTACCTGATTAGCGGAGATCAAATCAACAAATAACAATGCCAGGACTAAACAAGTCCGGCACACCCGGTAATCATCGCCGGCAGGCGTTGATCAAGCTCTTTCCACCATGTGATAAACTTGGTCTTTGCTACAAGTAAAAAGGAGAACCCCTTAACAATGTGTGGAATCTTCGGTATCGTTACCAGGGATAAGCAAACTCTCGGTCCAATCCTGATAGATGCGGCGAGACGGCTCACTTACCGCGGTTATGATTCGGTCGGAGCGGCGACCATTTCCGGTGGAAGTATCGACCTCCGCAAGGATACGGGTCGGGTAGACGATGTATCCGTCCGTTATAACTTTGCGGAGATGACCGGTCAACGCGGGATCACCCAGCTTCGATGGGCAACCTTCGGCGAACCATCCCAAGTCAACTCCCAGCCGCACCTGGATTCAGATGGCGACCTGGTAGGCGCGCACAACGGCAATGTTGTCAACAACGTCGAGCTGCGTAAACAGTTCATGGCGGAGGGTATGACCGTCAGGTCACAGAATGATGGCGAAACCTGTGTGCATGCCGTGGAACGATATTTGCATAAGGGCTACGATTTCATCGATGCCATCCGACTGGCTTATGGCGATTTACAAGGCGATTATGCCTTTGTCATCGGTCGGATCAATGACGATAAACTTTTTGCGATTAAAAAAGGTTCCGGCCTGGTGGTTGGACTAGGAGATGGTTTCACCTGCCTTTCATCGGATCTGCCTTCGATCCTGCCGTTGACACGTGAAATTGTTCGTCCGCTCGACGGGGAGATCGTCACGTTGTGGGCTAACCGGATCGAGCTGCGTTCGGTCAAGGACGGTTCGTTGATCATCCGCGTGCCCGAAACTGTCACCGAGTTGATGGATGCAGTCCAGAAGGGCGGATACCCACACTTCATGCTAAAGGAGATCCACGAACAATCGCAGGTAGCTCGTGAGGTTCTGCATATGATGGATGGCAGTTCGGTCGTCCAGGGTGTTGTGGCAAAAATGCAGGCAGCCCGGAATCTCTATTTTATCGGTTGCGGGACGAGTTACCATGCCTGCTTGGCAGGGTCGGTTTACTTTGGAAAGATCGCGGGTCGGGTTGCCATTCCGGTATTGGCTCCCCAATTCATTCCGCAGTATGCACCGGCGGTCACATATGAAGATGTTGGTCTGTTCGTAAGCCAATCAGGCGAGACGAAAGATGTGCTCAATGCCCTCCAGGTTGGTGAGCAAAGAGGGATAACAGCCTTTGGTCTTGCCAATGTCGTAGGATCTACATTAACCAGGACAACCGTCGACTGCTTGCCCCTTTGCTGCGGTTACGAGATCTCCGTACCGGCTACCAAAACATTTACCAACCAGGTCATTTCATTTCTATACCTGGCGTACCGCCTAGCTGGAAGGGATACATCTGAACTGGCGATCCTACCTGAATTAATGGATAAGACATTGGAGATGGTCGCCCCTCAAGTGGAAGCGATCGCACCCTCGGTGAATAAATGGAATGACTTATACTGCCTGGGTTATGGCGCAACCTATCCCATGGCACTGGAAGGTGCGTTGAAGCTCAAGGAAATCACATACGCTCACTGCGAGGGAATGTTATCCACGGAGTTCAAACACGGGCCGTTGTCTGCAGTAACACAGGACTTTCCCATCCTGTTTGCCGCTGGCCCGGAAGACGTTTCGTTAATCGTCAGTGGAATTAATGAGGTAACTTGCCGGGGAGCCCGCGCAATTGCGATCGGTGAAGATGACCCGCGGCTTCGGGCGAATGCCAGCGATTTGATCGTCCTACCAAAATCCACACCAGAGATCAATTCACTGCTGGAAATCCTACCTCTGCAACTCCTGTCCTATCATATGGCGGTTGCCCGGAATTTCGATCCGGATTTCCCGCGCAACCTCTCCAAGACGCTAACGGTAGATTAGATGATTTACCACCTGGTACCATGGTGGAGTAAGTAAAGGAGAAGTGCTATATGACTGTTGGTGTCGGGCAAAAAGCCCCCGAGTTTGAAGCACCGGTTTATTACCAGGGTAAATTTCAAACAACAAACCTGACCGAATTCGCCGGTAAATGGTTGATGCTCTATTTCCATCCCGGAGACTTTACCTTTGTTTGCGGAACCGAATTGTCTGATTTGGCTTGTCGATATGCTGATCTTCAGAAATTGGGGGCGGAGGTTATATCCTTCAGTGTCGATAACCTTTATGTCCATAAAGTGTGGAACGACACGGAGATTTCCCGGATAGTCGAAGGTGGAATTCCCACCAGAATGGGATCGGATATTGCCGGTAAAATCGGCAGCCGGTACGGGGTCTATGATGAAAGCCGCGGACAAGACCTGCGCGGCCGTTATATCATTGATCCGGATGGAATCCTGCAAGCAATGGAGATCCTGCCCTCACCGGTAGGGCGCAGCATCGAAGAAGCCATACGACAGATCCAGGCGTTTCAGCATGTGCGCACCTCCGGCGGAGCCGAAGCCTGCCCAGCTAGCTGGCAACCGGGCCAGGCCGGTTTAAAGATCAGTACCGACCTGGTTGGCAATCTTTGGAAGGTCTGGAAGCCAAAAGTTGACCGATAATCCGTTCTGGATGCCGGGTCGTTCTGAGCGCCATTTATGGCATGTCTCGATTGAATTGAAATAATAGAACAGGTATAATTCGCTCCGGAGAAAATTATGCCATCCATTATTGATCCGCAAACCCTGTATGTGGATGATCTGCCGGCGATCTGGTCACCTGTCCAGTGGGATCTGACCGAAGAAGAGCGCGTCCAGGCTGTGGAAGATCAAGCCACTGCCAGCCTCTTGTGGGGTATGGATGCGCCGGAAGCCATCCTGCGCCTATTGCTGGGTGAAACAGGTATCCAGCGCCTGTACGGAGCCCCAGCCGGATTTGATCGTGATCAACAAGGCGATTGGGACGAGAAGCTCATTACCTTTGGACCGAACCGACCCATGCGGCTTGAGTCCATTGAGCGGACACCGACACGGTTGGAATTGGTATATGATTTTGGGGAGTTGGGGCGCTGGGAGTTTATCATCGAACCTGAGAAGGTATCCATCGAACGGATATAACAGGTTTAGTGAGCCCTGGAGCGTTTGTTTTCAAATTTGAATGAACTGGATCACGCAGTGTGCGAAGGGACGGGGGGTTTTAGTCGGGTGATTCCGAATTGACAACTCCTGCTATTCAGATTAGAAGTCAGGCAGTTCCAGTTCGTTAATGAATTTTGTTAAGCGGTCAGATGAAGGAGAAATTACATGCCTGCTGTAGACATCGCTCATATTACCAAATCTTTTGGCAGCCTCAAGGCAGTGGATGATGTGTCGTTCTCCATTGAAAAAGGTGAGCTATTCGGCTTACTAGGCCCAAACGGAGCCGGCAAGACGACTGCCATTCGCTGTATGCTGGATATCTTTAAACCAGATTCCGGAACGATCGCCATCCTTGGCGGACCCATGTCGGAAATAAAAAAAGATCACATTGGCTACATGCCTGAGGAACGTGGCCTATACCAGGAAATCCCCCTGGGACGCTGCCTGGATTACCTTGGATCTTTAAAGGGAATGAGCCCGGCGGAAGTCAGGCAGCGGGCTGATGGATACCTTGAACGCTTTGACCTGGCTGACCACAAGACCAAGAAAGTAAAAGAGCTTAGTAAGGGCATGCAGCAAAAAGCCCAGATCATTGCTACGATCCTCCACCAACCAGAGCTGCTCATCGTTGATGAGCCTTTCAGTGGGCTGGACCCGGTCAATACCCAAATGGTTAAAGATCTTTTACGGGAGCAACGCGATCAGGGCGTCACTGTCATCCTGTGCTCACACCAGATGCAATTGGTCGAGGAACTGTGTGACCGGATCGTTCTGATCGACCATGGCAAGGTAATGCTATACGGGAAGCTGATCGACATCCGGCGGCAGTTTTCAGCTCACGCCGTCAAAGTCCATGCACAGGGGATCATTCCTGATTTGAAAGGTGTCGAGCGGACCGAAACCATCAACGGCAGTGTTAAATTGAATCTCAGCCCGGGGACAATGCCGCAAGATGTTTTAAGGCAGCTCGTTGCGGCAAATATTAACATCGACCAGTTCGAGATATCCATGCCCACCCTGGATGAAATATTTATTCGCGTCGTTCAGGGTGAAGGAGACCAGAAATGAGAAAGCTTTGGCTTGTGGCATTGCAGGAATACAAGCTGCATGTTTTCTCGCGGCGCTTTTTACTCGGATTACTGAGCGTTCCATTGATCGCCGCGGGCATGATCGGCTTGATCTACCTCATCATGGCAATGGACACGAATTCCAAACCGATTGGTTATGTCGACCATTCCGGTCTTCTGGCTAACCCCGTCCCCCCGCCTCCGGTGACAAAACCGGATCGACCGATCGAGATGCGGGCTTTCATCGATGAAAGCGCGGCAAAGACAGCTTTGGAAGCTGGTCAAATTCAGGCTTATTATGTCCTTTCACAGGATTATCGAACGAGCGGCAATTTAAGCGTGGTTCATATCCAGCCACTTAAAGGTACCTCGACCACCCAGTTTTATGATTTCCTCAGTGCAAATCTATTGTCTGGCACCAACCCGGAAATCGCTCAACGCCTGGTAAAAGGCTCCCAGATAACCGTACAATCTGCGGATGGAAGCCGTAAAATATCAGGTGACAATTGGTTCACCTTCCTGATGCCATTCATCGCCGGTATCGGTTTTATCATCGCCATGTTTACCTCAGGGGGGTACCTTTTGCAGGCGGTTGTCGATGAGAAAGAGAACCGAACAATGGAAGTGATCCTCACTTCAGTATCGGCCAACCAGTTCATGTCCGGAAAAATTATTGGAGATATCGCGATCGGCCTGACACAGATCCTGGCATGGTTGGGTTTTATCGCGATCATCGTTCTATTAAGCCGCAGCTCGATCACATTCTTAAATGGTATACAGATTTCGCAGCAGACAATGCTCTTGATGGTAATAATCCTTTTACCCGCATTCGTGATGGTGGCAGCATTGATGGCTGCCATCGGCGCGACGGTAACTGAAGCACGCGAGGGACAGCAAGTGGTTGGTTTGATCAGCCTGCCCGTCTGGATCCCCTATATGCTGACGGTATTAACACTTAATAACCCCAACTCCCCAATCGTGATCGGACTAAGCCTCTTTCCCTTTACCGCTCCATTGACCATGCTGATGCGCGACGGCCTGACAATCCTCCCGGCATGGCAAGTCGCCAGTTCTGCTTCCATATTAATTTTATGTGCAATCGGGTCCGTGTGGCTGGCTGGCAGGGCTTTCCGCCTGGGAATGCTCCGTTACGGTAAGCGCCTGACCTGGCGTGAATTATTCTCCAGACATGGAGCGGCGTCATGAAAAAGACAATGCTTGTTTTAGTTAATGAGGTCATCACCGTTATTTCCCGCCCATCATTTTGGTTTGCAGCTGTTGGAATTCCATTGATCGGTGCTGTCATATACGCGGTTGTCGGAGAGATCAGCAAGAATGCCAATACGGTTTCAGCCATCAGCCAGGTCCTTGCCGGCTCACAAGATTTAAAACCGGAAGGTTATATCGACTTGAGCGGAATCATCCAGAAACTGCCTGACTCAATCCGACCGCGCAGCTTGGTCGCCTTCCCGAATGAGGCAGCTGCACGAATGGCGCTTAGTAAGGGAGAGATAAGCGCATTTTATATCGTCCCCGTTGATTACATCCAAAACGGTAATCTTACTTACATCCGACCTGATTTTAATCCTCTGGCGACTTCCGGCAACCAATCAAGCCTTTTTCGATGGGTACTGCGGGTCAACCTGGCAGGCGGGGATATCACCCTCGCGAATTTGATGGATGGACCACTCCATCTTCAGGATACATCCCTGGCTCCCACCGCAGCGCCTGATGAAAATAATGTTTTGGCATTTTGGGCACCGTATGCCATCACACTCATCTTTTATTTTCTCATCATGGGATCAGCCAGCCTGCTGTTGAGCAGTATTTCAAAGGAAAAAGAGAACCGGGTCATGGAAATACTGATGACCTCCGTAACCCCGCGCCAACTCCTGACAGGCAAGATACTGGGCCTGGGTATCATTGGTTTGGGACAGACCCTGCTCTGGCTGGGAACGGTGGTGTTGCTGATGAACTTAAGCGGTAAAACTTTTAAATTACCATCCAATATTAACTTCCCGCCTTCATTCTTGGTTTGGGGGCTTGTATTCTTCCTGCTCGGTTATGCTGTTTATGCAAGCCTAATGGCTGGATTGGGTGCCCTTGCGCCAAATTTAAGAGAGGCTTCGCAGGTCACTTTCGTCATTATGATGCCGATGATCATCCCGCTGTTTTTCAGCAGCACCGTTTTCATGCAAGATCCAAACGGTCCCATTGCCACCGGGATGAGCCTGTTTCCACTATCGGCACCGGTTGCCATGATGGCTCGACTATCGGCTGGTGGTGTTCCATGGTGGCAACCAATCCTTGCAGCTGTGTTGCTGGCGGGTACATCGGTGGTCATTGTAAGGGCGGTAGCCAACATGTTCCGTTCACAAATCCTCGTTTCGGGACAGAAGTTTAACACTAGGACATTCTTCTCTGCATTGTTGGGACGGATCGGATCCTAATTTTCCATTCAAATACTCATTAAGCATAAAGCCAGCATCATGATCGGTTTATAAGAAAAATGATCAAACGCACAACTGCGGTTTTCATCTTTCTGCTCATCTTTACCAGTTGTACATCTCAAACCAATTGCAGCAATCTGCAAAACCATGAGACCTGTACGCGGGTTCTTTTTATTGGCAATAGTTATACTTTTGTAAATGATCTGCCTGGCACATTCACTGGTCTGGCCCAGGCGGGTGGGTATAGAGTGGAGACTGGCATGGCTGCCGTGGGAGGCTGGACCCTTGCGGATCATGTCCAATCGGCCCAAACCATGGACCTGCTCAACTCAAAGAAATGGGATTATGCCGTCATGCAGGAACAGAGCCAGATACCATCTGTCGCTCAATCCAGACTGTATACCATGTACCCGGCAGCCCGTACGTTAATTTCTGATATGGTCTCGCGTGGAATCATACCAGTTTTTTTTCTTACCTGGGCACATCGTGACGGCTGGCCTGAGAATGGGATGCCATTATACGCGGACATGCAAGCCCAGATCGACCAGGGTTACCTGGGGATAGCGGACGATCTGAACATTCCCGTCGCACCGGTGGGGGAAGCCTGGTTAACTGTACATACTCAGAATCCCAACATAGTCCTTTGGCAAGATGACGGCAGCCACCCGACCGAGCAGGGAACTTACCTGGCTGCCTGTGTTTTCTATGCTGCAATATTCCACCAAACTCCACTGGGATTGAAATACTATCCCCATTTATCAAGAGCGGTCGCGACGATCCTGCAAACCGTAGCAGCCAGGACGGTCATGGAAAACCCGGCTCAATGGCACCTACCTTAAGAATCAGTCCATTATAGACTCCAGGCTCCCCTTCTAGTAGAATAATTTCGTCATCATTTCCATTCTGCGCTCCGGCAGCCCTTTGAGGCTGGATGGCAATATGTACAGCAGGATAATGGATATATTATGGCAATCTTGACAACCATTTGGCAGTAAAGTGCAACCAGTCCTTAAAAAAATTGTAAGGGTGTTCTAATCCAAAATCCATTGACATTAGGATATGGGGAGACTAAAATAAAAATACCGACCAGTCGGTATTTTTATTACGTCCTTTATTGAATGCCTTTAGACAGGAGATGCGATGCAGCAACGCAGTGAAGAGACGCGTGCCCGAATTCTAAATGCGGCTGAACACCGATTTGCAATCGCCGGTTACGATGCAGCGAGTGTGGACGACATCTGCAGTGAGGCAGGGGTCAGCAAAGGTGCTTTTTACCACCACTTTCCCAGCAAGCAGGCGATCTTCCTCGCATTAATGCAAGGCTGGTTAGCCACGATCGATACAGGATTGGTGGCGGCTCGTAAAACCACCATACCGGAAACTCTGATGAACATGACCGATCTTCTGCCAGGTGTTTTTGCCAGCGCAGAGGACCGCCTGCCCATGTTCCTGGAATTCTGGCTGCAAGCCAGCCGGGATGAGGCGATCTGGAATGCGATTATTGCGCCTTACCACCATTACCAGGAGATTTTTACGAAACTTATCGCAGAAGGAATAACTGAAGGATCCCTAAAATCCGTGGATGCAGAGGTGGCTGCACAAGCCATCGTTTCCATGGCAGTAGGCTTGGTACTGCAAGGTACCCTCGACCCAAAAGGAGCCAATTGGGGGAAGACGGCACGCGCGAGCATGCGAATATTAATGAGCGGATTACAAAAACAACAAGGAGATCTATGATCCTCGTTACCGGTGCAACAGGCCATATCGGAAATGTTCTTGTCAGGAAATTACTCGCCCAAGGTGAAAAGGTCCGCGCTCTCATTTGGCGAGGAGAGGATACAACATCAATAGATGGATTAAATATCGAGCAGGTAAATGGAGATGTGCTGGACCCTCATTCGCTTGCACCTGCTTTTAGCGGGATAGACACCGTCTTTCATCTGGCAGGCATCATCTCGATCATGCCAGGACGCAATCCTTATGTATGGAAAGTCAACGTGGAAGGGACCCGTAATGTCCTCCAGGCAGCACGGGAAAAGCATATCAGGCGATTGATATATACCAGTTCGATCCATGCGATCAGGCGTGCCCCACATGGCGTGCAAATGGATGAAACGCTTGGATATGACGCGAACAATCCCTATGGCGAATACGATCGTTCGAAGGCTACCGCCAGTATTGAGGTTCAGAAAGCTGCAGCAGAGGGCATGGACGCTGTTATCGTTTGCCCCACCGGTGTCATCGGTCCGTACGATTTCCGCGGTTCAGAGATGGGAGAAGTGATCCGTGGTGCAGCGGAAGCACACTCCATGTTCTACGTGGAAGGAGCTTACGATTTTGTGGATGTACGCGATGTAGTCGATGGCATCATCGCCGCCAGGGAAAATGGGAGAAGCGGAGAAAGCTATATTTTAAGTGGACAGAAACTGTCGGTTCGCTACCTGCTGGAGACGGTTCGTGAAGTAACGGGGAAGGCATTCGCCCGTGTCAAGATACCTTTCTCGCTGGCTGAATTCGCCGCCCGATACACTCCCTGGTATTATAAAAGGACACAGAGCAAACCGCGGTTTACACCTTACTCTCTGGAAGTCTTAAAAAGTAATTCCGACATCAGTCATAAAAAAGCTGCTGCGGAACTGGGATATAAACCACGTCCGGTCTATGAATCAATAGCAGATACCGTACGCTGGTTCTTGGATAACCGGAAATTATTACCAGTAAGAAATTGAGGGGACAACCCACGTAATTAAGGGAAGCGTCTGTCATGGTCCATACCAAGTCGCTCCAAGCACTCGAAACGGCGGATAACTACCGGCATTTATTCACGGACCCAATCTTTTGGGAGCCTTTTGTCCGGCAGGTTTGCACGAGATATGAGTGGAGTTGCGATCAAATCTGCCCCGGACATCCGGGTACTTTTCCCACATTTATCGTTGACTTGAAACGGGTGGTCAAATTCTTTGGCCCGTTATTTGATGGTGAGAATTCCTGGCAAGTTGAGATGGAATGCGCAGAGTTGATGACCGGTTTATCGGGATTTCCGGTGGCGAAGTCGATCATATCAGGGGATCTTGAGAACCAACCCCGCTGGCATTACATTGTTCTTGAGTATGTGACCGGGGTCAGTATTGGCGAAGTATATGAAGACATTCCAATAAAGGGGAGACTAGAACTGGCAACTTGGATGGGTGAATGGCTGTCGAAAATGCACCGGATACGGATAAAAAGAGATAGCCTGATACCGCGTTTGAGCTTGGATCGGATGAATGGCTGGTTTAGGGAGCGGTGGCCTGACACAAAGGCGAAATGGCCCGAACACCTGGCAGGCCAGATCAGAGAATATCTAGATAAGAATATAACGATGATCCAAGCTGATGCGGACCATTTTATCCATGCGGATTTGACCTGCGATCACTTGCTGGGACAAATAGTGGACCTGCGGTGGAACACAAATGGATTAATAGATTTTGGGGATGCCAAGATCGGGAATATCTTTTACGAGCTGGCAGCGTTACATCTTGAACTGTTTGCTTGTGATAAGCGTTTGCTGGGGGCATTCCTCAATGCCTATGGGTTGAATTGGGAACCGGCTTTCACAACAAAATTAATGACCACAGCATTGATGCATCAATTCGATGTTTTCGAACCACTTTTTGCTTTAAAACCAGAATTATCCAGAACAAGGTCCATAAATGACATGGCAGATTTTTTATGGAATATTGAGACCCTATCGGGGTAATCAATATTAAAAAAAAGAAGCTCCGGTTGAAACGGAGCTTCAGCGATTATCAGTAATCAAACCCGAGTATTGGTTAACCTTTCAATTTGGCTATACCCTCATCAACACTGAGCTCCCCACGGGAGATCTGTTCCAGGATATCTTTTGGGTCGACGTTTGATCGTGAAGCCTCGACGACCGGGGTGGGGGGAATTTCCCCATCGGAGTCAAGAGAGAGATCGCCTGACACACTGTTATGATCGACGAGCACACCACCGCCCTGAATATCCATGGTCTGGTTGGTACGACTGATAGATTGACCCGTGACCGGAAATGCTGACGTTAATTTGCCGCTGATGGTGTGTAATTCGCCAGTGCAGTGCGTTGAAGCAGGCATCGTCAGACGAACATTACCGGAGACCGATTTGAAATGATAAGGTCCCGCTGCCAATGGGGTGCTAAGGTTAACCTTACCGCTAACCGTATTCGAATGGACGGATGACAGGGTTGATCCCTTAAACTCCTGATCACCAGAAACCGAATCAAGATCCAAAGTGCCGGTCATTTTCTCACCGGTAATTCTGCCACTGACCGTATGGACACGAAAGGCACCGTCAAGTGTAACAAGCTTAATGTCACCGCTAACCGAATTAACACTGCAGTCTCCGGTGAAGCCTTCAAGCATCACCAAACTACTCACGCTGGATACTTTAATTGAACATTGCCTGGGAGCCTTAACCGCATAATCCACATCGCAAGGGTGTGACCCAAATAGCCAGCCCCAGGCACCTTCAGGAAATCGGGTAGATGCCGTAACCGCGCCATTCGTATCCTGGGTGATCTCGATTTCGGTTCGTCCGGGGTCGCCGGTATGAGGATTTTTGACAGCAATCACCTGGATAATATCTTCATCGGAAGGCATGACCCGCACAGAACCAGAGATATTACTGATGGTCAGTTGGGCAGGTTGTTTTACATTAAATGATTTTTCGATCTTATCTTCTGACATGGCATCTTCTCTTTCTTTTGGTAAAAAATGCTGATGGATGTGAATGCGGATCAATCCGCCGGCTCAACTTTTACCCAAATGCAAAGGGGGATTAGTATTAAATGATCACTCGACAAAGATTTCAACGTGTTCGCCATCCTCATCGTCGGTTACATCGATAATTTTTCCGGTCATACCTGTGCGCAACGCCTCCATTAATTGATCCATATTTACTCCATCAATCTCTGGCGCAAAATGAGCACCGATCTTCATCCCGGCTTCCATTAGGCTGATCGGGATCTGCACGCTGGCTTTTGAGCGACCACTGTTGACGTCGGTGACACGCACCCGCAGCCATTTTGCTCCGCTGGCAGACAGTCCACCTGCCGGACGATTGGCACTGGCCAGCGCGGTAAGAAGTTTGGCACCTTCTTCTGCGCTTACTTTGCCTTCCTCGATCATCTTTAATATTTTCATTCTCTCTTCAGTGGTAGCCATAACGCCTCCTAGGTGGAAAAGTCCTTTAATCCCATTTCCTTATCCAATATAAATTTGAACCTGCTCGCCATTTTCCCCTTCGTCCACATTGACAATTAATGGCTGGTTCCCTTTGAATCCCATTTCAACAGCCTGGATAATTTCATCGAGATTCGTGCCCTTCAGACCGGAGATCCGATTGCCGAAGGTTCGTAAAAACCAGGCGGTCAATTTCAGGGGTAATGGGAAACCAAAAACAATATGATCTGGTTTTTCTCCCTGTTTCTGCCTGATATTCATGTAAAGCCAGAGTGCTTTTCGGCTGCCAACTCCCGCAGCAACAAGCCCCACGCCCAGCAGGAGAGGGAGGATCAGAAAATAGAACCGGAAGTTCATACCTGAACCTTGCATGATGGCGAACATTCCCGCTGCACTTAAAATCGTGATGGCAACGCCAATCCAGAGCGGAATTTGCCAAAGGCGGCGCGTAGTGGTCTCGATCCTGGATATGCGAGGATCGGGCTCAGATGCAAACTGTTGGTCGGTGGACCCTTCAAATGCTTTGTCTGCCTCTGGCTCGGATTGGGAATCGGGGAGGGTTCCAGGCGATACAGACTTATCGTCTTCATCTGCCGGATATTTATCGAGAGTCTCCATCAGGTGGAGGGCTTGCTCCGGCGATATCTTGCCATTTTCAATTAATTTCAAAACTTGATTGCGTTCCTGGTCGGTCATGGGATTCTCCGTTCAATATTTTCCCAGGTCCCACACCGGGGGAGGGTATGGGGCAGAAAAGAAGAAATATCACTTGCCTTCGAGCGCCGCTAATAATATTTCGGCCTGTTCTATTGTTATTTTTTTCTCCTGGAGCATCTTTAGAATAGTCAGGCGCTCATCATCAGTGACAGGATCAGTTTCCGGTTTCGAGCCGGTAACATTAACCACGGTTCGACCACCGATAACAACCCGACCCCGCCAACCGCGTGCCCGGACTTCTGCCGCTCTCGCTTTTGTTTCAGCTCGCCGCATGGCAGCCTGCACGCGGCGATTGATGCGTTCCGAGAAATCCGGCGGGAGAGGTGGGATGGGCGGTATGGGAGGAATATGTAAATTGCGCCAATTACCACTTTTATCAAAGTCAGCGGCAGATTCCCACGAATCGGCCTGGCTAGTTACCAGTAAGTCACCGCCAGCTTTAAGTTGCATGGTCGCCATCTCATCACTTTCATCCCCGATCAGCACATCACAGGACGTACAATCTTCGGGTACCTCAACACCAGGAAAATCCACCTGGATCGAATCTGGTGAGGCCACTTCCAGGTGAAGCCTGATGCTGGTTTCGGGAGCAAGGCGGACGATCAGATCCCCGCCAGCAGTAACTTCATTCAGTTGTCCGGAATGCGGGCTGTGGTAAAGGGCGACATCCGCGCCTGCTTTGACATTGACAGCACCCTGAACTTTGCGTAGATAAAGGTCCGAACCAACATCTGCGATGGTGAGTGCGCCGTCAACATCACGAATAGAAGCATCCCCGGAAATATTCTGTACAGTGCACGCACCGTGCGCCCCGCGCAGCGCGAAATCACCAGTAATAGTATCCGCGGTCAGGGCACCAATGTTTCTCAATGACGCATCACCTGAAATGACATCCATGGATACTGAGCCCAGATCATTGATGGTCAAATCACCTGCGATCGGGCCGATCGTAACCGGACCATTGATAGCCTGTAAAATCGCATCACCAGCGACTTTTTTGATGGTCAGGTTTGTGCCACGCGGAATATAAAGGATCAAGTCTTCATCGCAGGAGATCACGATGGGGTCAGATTGAGAGGCTACGTTCATCTCGTCCCCGTCGGTTTTTACCATGATCTCGGGACGGTCCCAACCCGCCACTCGCAAATCACCGGGGATGGATTCAATGCAAACATTTGGTGTTGAACTGACGGTAACCGTATGTTGCTTCATGTTCACACCTCTTTTCCGAGAAGACGCATTGCTTCCTCGGCGGAAATTTTTCCGGAATCAAGTTCATCGAGGACACTCCGGCGTTTTTCACCCGAGAACTCGCCCGGCTCTTCCTTGCCGGGTTCATATCCCAAAGCCCGGATGACTTCCTGCAGCCGGTTACGAATGGTGGGGTAGGAAAGTGCCATCTCCTCCTCCATACGGTTGATCTTTCCTTCACACCGGACGAAGGTTTCAATGAAATCCAATTGTTCCGGTTGAAGACCGGCAAAAGCGCCGTTAGCGAAGCGACCCTCGATGGACGTGTCGCAAGTTTCGCAATGAAGGTGTGTAACGGTCAATTCACCATCGCAAATGGGACACTTGCTTAAAGCAGTTTTCATCGTTCAATCCTTCGCAACAATTAGCCTATCCAGCACGGAAATAGCTCAAATAGTGAATACCTTATTACCGAATTACCGATAAAAATCTTAAGATTATTTATTATTATACTCACAATTTATTAATTGTCAATTATTATAACATTGAAATAATCAAATACAATATCAATATAATTAAAATCAGCACTGCGTTCATTATTTGATCCTGGTTTTCAGACCCGACAGAGAACTGGTATTTGAAAAAACCAGACGTCGAAGAGGCCCCGGTCATACAAATCTGCGGGGATCAGTTTCATCGACTTGAAACAAAGAGTTCAGGGGTCATTTTCCTCATTAATTTCGTTCAAATATGTACTTGACATAGAACGAGTGTTCGTATTATAATTAGCACAAATGTTTGGTAAGGTTTATTAGAAAGGAAGGTTCTTATGGTCAGAACTCGCAGAGGCTTGACTGAACGACACCAGAAAATCCTCGACTACCTTAATGATCGAATGAGCCTTGGGTATCCCCCCTCCATTCGGGAGATCGGCGAGGCGGTCGGTATCACCTCGACATCCGTGGTCACTTATTACTTAAAGCAGCTGACCGAAATGGGTTTGATCGAACGGGATGCAAAATTCTCCCGTGCGGTTCGTTTGACCTATCCGGTCAACAAGGACCTGGTCAAAGTTCCTATACTGGGACCGATCGCAGCGGGTGAGCCGATGCTTGTCCCCGCTCCGGGGGTCAATTATCTTGGCATAGGAAATGAAATGGATGCAGTCGATGTTGCCCGCAGCCTGCTACCTTCTGGAGAAAGAAACAGTGAACTTTTTGCCCTGAAGGTTAAGGGCGAATCGATGATTGATGCCATGATCAACGATGGCGATATCGTCATCATGAAGCCGGCGGTTAAAGCCAGCAATGGTGACATGGTTGCCATCTGGCTTCCAAATCGGGATGAGACCACTTTAAAATATTTCTTTAAAGAAAAAGATGGTTACCGGTTACAGCCTGCCAACCCCACCATGAACCCGATCATGATCAACAAGGCAGAGCCTTTGGAGATCAAAGGGAAAGTGATCATGGTTATTCGGAATGTGAGTAGTTATACCAATTGAGTAAGGTGAATTAATACAAAACAACCTCTGCAAATTTGCAGAGGTTGTTTTATTTATTTTTCCTGGGGTGTTTCTGAAGGTGTCTTCTTTTGAATGAGGACCTGGACTCCGTTTTGGGCCTGATTCGTGAGCCGGTTCAGTTCGGTTTGGAGACCCATCAAGATATCAAGGGCATATTGATCGGCTCCATTTTTAATATTCTCTGCATCCGCACGAGCCTGGTCGATGATCTGACCGGCACGCCGCTGGGCGTCCTGGACGAGCGCCTCTTTCTCGATGAGTCCATCGGCTTTTTCCCGAGCCAGCTGGAGGGTGCGGTTGGCTTCCTCCTGAGCCTGAGCCATGACCCGATCTTTTTGGGAAAAAACCTGCTGTGCTTTCTTTACTTCTTCCGGAACGGAAATGCGCATCTGATCGATGATATCCAGAAACTTGTCCTCATCCACAATGACATTGTGCGTCAATGGAATGGGACGGCTATTATTGAATAATTCTTCCAACCGGTCAATCAGGTGAAGTATATCCATTCGATCCTCCAGGTTTTACGAGGACAACCTAGAATAATTATACTTTAATCCCGAAGGGATGGACTTGCTGATCGCTCAGTCCTTTCACCTTGTTTTTAAGGGCGGATTCAACATGCGGTGGAACCATGCTGGATACATCGCCTCCCAAAGAAGCAATTTCCCGAACCGTGCTGGATGATAGGAATGTATGATCCTCATCCGTAATGAAAGCAACGCTTTCGATATCGGATGCCAAGCGATGGTTGGCAAGCGCCATGCGGAATTCGTATTCGAAATCTGAGAATACCCGCAAACCACGAACGATCACCTGTGCATCGATCTGTCTACAAAAATCGATGGTCATGCCACTATATCCTACGACCTGGATCTTCGGATGACCTTTAAAAGTTTCGGTGACCAGGGAAATCCGTTCCTCAGGAAGGAACATTAACTGTTTAAGGGGGCGATCATATACGGCAATGACAAGCTCGTCGAAGAGACGGGCGGCACGTGTTGCAATGTCAATATGGCCGTAATGGATCGGGTCGAACGTGCCTGGAAATAATGCGCGTACCATTTTAACTGACATCTCCTTTACCGCCGCCCCAAAATCGTCCAAGGGCTTCGGCTAACAAACTATTTTCGGGATCTTTTAGTTCCGGGTCACGGGCGAAGAGCGCCTGGGCTTGTGTACGGGCTTTTTCGATCAACTGGATGTCGGTAAGACTTGCCATTTTTAATGAGTTGGCATAACCAGCCTGGCGAGTGCCCAGGAATTCACCAGGACCACGCTGCTGCAGGTCCCGCTCGGCAAGCACAAATCCATCATTGGTCGCTTCCATCGCCTGTAAACGCTCATTTTCGGCTTTATCTTCATGGTCCGGTACCAGTAGACAATACGATTGAGCCTCGCTGCGCCCAACCCGGCCTCTTAGTTGGTGGAGCTGTGCCAGGCCGAAGTGGTTGGCGCCTTCCACCAGCATAACGGTAGCATTTGGAACGTCCACACCAACCTCTACCACCGTTGTCGAGACCAGGATATCAAACTGCTTATCCCGAAATGCAAGCATGGCGGCATTCTTGTCTTCTGGTTTCATCCTCCCATGCAAGAGTCCAAGCTTTAGATCAGGGAAAATCTCTTTTTGCAGACGATCATGCTCTTGTGTGGCAGCCAGCAGTTCTGAATTTTCACTCTCCTCGACGAGAGGATAAATGATGAATGCCTGGTGACCACTCTGAACCTGACCGCGAACCAGGGTATAAGCCCGTTCGCGTTCCTGGGGCATAAGGATATGGGTGGGTATGTTTTGGCGTCCGGGTGGCAGTTCATCAATAATCGACAGATCCAAATCACCATATAGAGTAAGCGCCAGCGAGCGCGGGATGGGAGTTGCTGTCATGACAAGTAAATGTGGATTAGAACCCTTGGATCTGAGGGCAGCCCGCTGCTCGACACCAAAACGATGCTGTTCATCTATAGTAACAAACTGCAAGTCTGCGAAAACGATCGGATCTTCGAGCAGGGCGTGTGTTCCAATAACGATCTTGATCGAGTTATTGGAAAGACCTGCGCGAATCTCTTCTTTATCAGCAGGAGAAGTGTCACCAACGAGCAGACGGATTTCTTCAGGACGAAAGAGTCCATCTGATCCAGCCAGGACAGTAATGAAATTCAGATAGTGTTGTTCAGCCAATATGGTGGTTGGTGCCAAAATTGCTGCCTGTGATCCAGCCTGGTTAACCATGGCTGCAGCCAATGCAGCTACAACGGTTTTCCCCGAACCGACGTCGCCTTGCAACAAGCGGTTCATTGGCCTGCCTGATCTTAAGTCTTGACGGATTTCTCCGACAGCTTTCATCTGGGCATTGGTCAGCTTGAATGGCAATGCGGCGAGCCGTTTGTCCAGCCAGGAATCATCCACCTCAAAGGTGCGCCCAGGAACGGCCTGGTAATCACGCCGTTGGCGCAACACACCGGTCTGGAGGAAAAAAATCTCATCAAATGCCAAGCGTTGGCGTGCAGATTTCAGCATGGCATCTGAAGTCTGGGAAATGGGCTTGAAGCAATGCTGTACCCAGGTCGAGCATATCAGCGGACTGGCGGACCGTTTCAGGCAGGTGATCGGTTAATTTTGGCGCCCAATACGTAATGACCTGATGCATCAACCCGCGCATCCATTTTTGACTGACATTCGCGGTTAATGGATAGATTGGAACAATACGGTTGGTATGTAGATTTTCCACCTCAACCGGTTCCCAATCAGGACTGTTCATCACCAGGCGGCCTAAATATTGTTCAACCACCCCGGAAACTGAGATGGCTTCACCAATTTTCAAGCGATTTGTCAGCCAGGGCTGGTTAAACCAGGTCAGGCGCAAGCCTCCCGTCCCATCGTTGATGACCGCTTCGGTGATGGTCATTTTGCCGCCACGTAATGGATGTGAATTTACCGACGTTAGCTCGCCGATAACCGTCAATTGCTCTCCGTAGAAGACATCCCGGATGGGTTTTAGTTTGCTGTAGTCCTCATAACGGCGGGGATAGTTATAGAGCATGTCGCCAAGCGTATTGAGACCGAGTCTTGTGAGCATGGCGGCGTGTTTCGGACCAACGCCTGCAAGTACCCTCAGTGAGGCATTCAGAGCGATGGGGTGTTTGCTGGAAATGCCACCGGGTCGGGATTCCGCCCGACCGGGTTTGGATTTAGGATGATGAGGTAGCCTGGGCGAAGACGCCGCCGTTGGAATATCCGTTGTAACCGGGTTGGAATCCGTCATGTTATCGGGTGGTGATTTCAATGGGTGCGCTTCAGGTTCCGGAACGGCAGAAGGCTCCGGCTGCGCCACTAAAACCGGGGATGGGTCTGGCTTTTTTGCCGGGCTGACATCCTGGACCTGGTCCTGGATCTGTTTCCAGAGGGATTTAAGCGCATCCGTACGCGATTCAGGCGTTAATGCGGCGTAGTTTCGCAGTGTCCCAGAAGTAGCCTGGATGATATCCTCGGGCAGATTATCCTTACGGGCTTCACCTTCCCAAAAACCCAGGACATTTGCCAGACCACCTATAACCGCAGTGTTGGCGTAACCATTCTCGTGCTCGAGACGAAAATATTTACGCAACTGTTCCAATGAAGATTGCATGAGAGTATTTTACCGCATAAACTTAAGCGGACTGTTGTGCGATTAACGCGGCTTTACTATCGAGAAAGTATAACGGTGTAGCCGGCACAACCCCATCGCCTGAATATTCTTTTGATGAAGAGCCGTGCCATATCCTTTATGGAGGCTGAACCCATAACCGGGAAATTTCGCATCCATCCGACACATCAGGGTATCACGCGGCAGTTTTTGCCAAAACCGAAGCGGCAGCAACGCTGAGAGATCGCTGATCACCCTTGACTAATGCAGTCTGGGGAAGATCCAATTCGTGAAAAACCAGGAAGTCCGTGAGCAAGTAATCGGGAGATAGATGTTTAAGCGCACGGCGGGCAGCGAGTTTCGTTGCGGGAACAATACCCAACCGATCTATCTCTTTTGCAGAAGCAAAACCAATCCCCCAGGCGATGGCAGACTGTTTAATACGCGGTGCCCAGGTTCGGCGCGCCAGCGGCGTCATCAATTTTGAATCGCGGACCGGTGCCAACGCACTAGCGAGCGAGGAATCATCTGGAAAAACAACCGCTGCCGCGGATACAGGTCCAGCCCAGGCACCACGTCCCGCCTCATCAATACCGGCGATGCGAAAGTATCCGGCAGCCCATAAATAATGTTCGAATTCCAGTGTGGGATGTGGTGATGGTAAAGGTTTTACCAATCCAGGGCTTATTTTTTCCTTACCGGTCATAAACGCCCCGGATGGCGTTGCGGTGGATCGCCAGCAGGTCGAAAAACATACGGGCTGAATTACGCATCACATTTATTTTGCTTCCACTTGTATAAATCCACGGGACGCCAATTTCGGAAATCGTGTAACCATGACGGCAAGCGATCACGAGCACTTCAACGTCGAAGGCCCAGCCGTTAAGGGTCTGATAACGAAAAATATCTTCAGCGACAGCACTGCGAAAGCATTTAAACCCACATTGAGTATCCTGGAGATTGGGCAGGGCGAGAGTGCGAATAAAAAAATTAAATACCCGTCCGGTAAAGTGGCGAAAACGCGGCTCGCCGATCCGGCTGGCACCCGGTGCTTCGCGAGATGCAATGGTAATATCACAAGAACTAGCAGGGGGTAGAAAGCGGATGATCTGATCTACCGGCATGGAAAAATCCACATCAGCGATAAATCTATATTCGCCAACAGCCTCCAAGATGCCACGCCGGACAGCGCGTCCTTTTCCAGGGAGATCTTCATGTAAAACATGCAGGTGAGGGTACGTGTTGGCAAAATTTTGAGCGACTTCCAGGGTTCGGTCTGTACTGCCGTTCTCCACCACGATCACTTCGGCTGACATCTTATTTTTATTAAGGAACGTGTAAACCTGCCCAAGGGCACCTGGCAGTCGTGATTTCTTCATTGTGAGCGGGGATAATTATGGATAGGAATATGGAATTCAAGGCAACAGGCTCGTAAGAGTTGAGAACTGGTCCCGAACGACAAAGAATACAAAAATAGCCACCAGCAGCAGCCAGATGGCAAATACGACCACCAGAAAAACGACCTGTTTCCTATTCAACCCTTTACCACGAGTAGCCTTGGGAGGGATTTCAGGAACGAGCTCGGGAGGAACTTCGGAAGTGACCTCGGGAGTAACTTGCTGAGCTACCTGGGAAGTGTCCTGTGGTTCAGCAACAAATGGAGACGCTTGCACATCAGTCCAGAGCGGCGGGACAGGCTCGGCTGCGGGAGCAGCCCGTGCAATGAGATCTTCCTCCGGAATTGCAAACGGGGGTTCGTCCGGTTCGGGAGCAGCAACTTCCGGTTGAACCTGGACAGGTTGAGGTGGATTAACGATGCGGTCAACGACTTTCAAGACGTTCTCCGGGCTCAATGACACACGAGACTGGGAAATCGAGATCAGCAGGCGTTCCAGTGCGTCACGCATCACCACGCGGATGATCGGGCGCAGGCTGTCAATATGAACAGATGGATCAGAACAGAGCAATACGGGTTCGACAGTGATCAAGTCCATATTACCCTGATGCTGCAGGTACACCTGTAAAGCACGAGCCATGCGCTCGGTACGGGTCATCAAATTGGGTTTTTCATCCCTGAATGAACTCCCAGAAATGGTTCCCCACTGATCACCCTTGGCGCGGTATGTACCGGTCAAGGGCGTGACATACATGACAAAAACACCGGCAGGTCCAACCAGAATGAAGGGTAAAGTGGTTCCAAGGTCAGGCAGTAAGACATTGCGCAGGAGAGTGTAATTTCGATCCAACACCTTGGACATGACCGGAATGATCTCAGCCTGGGCTGCGATCTCTTTTAGCCATATGTTGCCATACTTCATTATTGCCCTACCCCGGTCGAGCATACTGATCTCACCGGTCTCGTGATTAATAAATGGGGTCTGGTCAATAATTTTCATTGGACACCCTCCCTGGGAAACAACCTAGAATACCGGAACACCGCTTAGAGAATTGTGGGCGCTTACCTCACCCTCCGTAATGATTTTACCGTCCGATTGACACACAATACTGCTGGTTATAAAAACGCTGCCTTTTAAAAGTTTACGTTCACCGATAGCGAAGCGCTTTCCGTGGCTTAATAAACCGGTCAAATCATTTCGTTCAAGTAAAAGCCTGTCTGACCACACTGCTCCCCGGCGTTCGTAAGCACGGACCATGATAATCTTTCCATCGGCGTTATAGCGGACCGCTTCGATGACACCATCCAATTTTCTGGTTGACATTCAGGATTTCTCTTTATTATTGTAGCATATCGTGAAAAAACAGAACCACCGAGAACCAGGATGTTCTCGGTGGTTAGTCGGGGTGGGCGGACTTGAACCGCCGACCACCGCGTCCCAAACGTGGTGCGCTACCAACTGCGCTACACCCCGGACTGGATGAGTATAATGCGTACCACATGCCTCCGTCAAGCGGTGGAGTACGATATAATTTTTAGATAGGAGACCCAATGAATATCTTTATTACCGGCGGGGCTGGATACATCGGGTCGGCAACGGCGGAAGCACTTCTCCAGGCGGGACATTCTGTTACAGTCTATGATTTCCTGGTCACAGGTTACCGGGCTGCCATTCCGAAGGGGGCACATTTTATCCATGCGGATATCTGCGATGCAGCGAGCTTAAACGCCGCCCTAACAACCAAAAAATTTGATGCGGTAATGCATTTTGCGGCATTCATTGAAGCCGGGAAGTTTATGAAAAACCCGGGTAAATTTTTTCAAAACAACCTGGCAAATTCATTACAACTTATTGAGGCAGCCGTTCAGGCAGGGATAGATCGGTTTGTGCTATCTTCCTCGGCTGCTGTTTATGCCTCAAATGATGAACCCCTGAAGGAGGAATTGCAAATTGATCCTGTGAATGTTTACGGCTATACCAAACTGGCAGTTGAGCAGACCCTGGAATGGTATCGGAAAATTCATGGTCTCCATCTGGCAACGCTGCGGTATTTCAATGCCTGTGGTGCGCTTCCGGGGCGTGGTGAAGCCCACCAACCCGAGTCACATCTCATTCCGCTGGTTTTAAAAGTAGCTCTTCAACAGAGGATGTCAATCTCCATTTTCGGTGTTGATTACGATACCCCGGATGGTACCTGCATACGCGATTACATCCATATCGCAGACCTGGTCTCAGCACACCTGTTGACCCTGGAAGCGCTGGGTGATAGTGACCGGCTAATTTACAACCTGGGCAATGGAAACGGCTATTCGGTCAGGGAGGTTATCGAGACTGCCCGGCGAGTGACAGGTCATTCAATACCGGCAGTGGAATCCGCTCGCCGTCCCGGAGATGCACCAAGATTGGTAGCTTCAGCAGACAAAATACGTTCGGAGCTTGGGTGGAAACCGATGCGCCCGGACCTGACAGACATTATTTCCAGTGCCTGGGAATGGCACCGCACCCATCCTGATGGATATAAGGAAGCGAACTAGCCCATGGAGAAAGCAACAACATTCATTGTCGTGATCGTAGGCTGGATATTTTCACTTTGCCTGCACGAATTTTCTCACTCAGTGGTGGCTTATTATGGAGGAGACACCAGTGTAAAGGAAAAAGGGTACCTCACTTTCAATCCACTGAAATATACGCATCCCATTTATTCGATCGTATTACCGGTGATATTTCTCCTACTGGGAGGGATAGGTCTTCCGGGTGGCGCAGTGTATATCGATACTGCCCGATTAAGAAGCAAAGGATGGGCAACTGCCGTATCGCTGGCGGGGCCGTTTTCGAACCTGGTTGTGGCATTCGTACTGGCTATCGTGCTGTCCCTGGCACCAGTTACCATGACAGGAGTATGGCCAGGAATAGCCTTCCTTGCCCTCATGCAGGTTTCCGCGGTAGTCCTAAACCTTATCCCGATCACACCATTTGATGGTTACCGCGCCATTGCGCCATACCTGAACCAGGGTTTGCGATCCAGTATTGACCAGGCGGGTGGGATTATCGTTCTGGTAGCATTCTTCGCTTTATGGTACATCCCGGCAGTAAATACATTTTTCTGGAATGTCGTATTTCAGATCGCAAGCTGGATGCAGGTTCCTGTTTTTCTGGCTATCACGGGGTTAAATCTTTTCCAATTCTGGTTACATTAAATCTTCTTCCGCCAATCTCATAAAATAATAGGTGGCTAAGTATGCCACCTATTAAATTTCTAATGCTTTGTTTATTGACGTCTGTTTTCAGCCATGTTATGATTTGATTCGATGAATTAGCACTCAATGGGTTTGAGTGCTAATATTTAGAAAAATACGGTATCAGTGGTTATTATCGATGCTTGAACTCACGGAACGCCAACGACTTATTCTTGCGTTGGTTGTGCGCGACTATACCGAAACCGCACAACCGGTTGGTTCGGCACGCCTGGTTGAACATTTCAACCTTGAAATAAGTACTGCCACCGTTCGGCATGAAATGGCTGCACTAACTGAAATGGGTTACCTGCGCCAGCCGCATACCTCAGCGGGGCGAGCACCAACCGAAGAAGGTTACCGCTACTTTGTTACACATGTCGTCTACCAGGCAGATCTATCAGCGCCTACGCGTGACACGATATCACACCAGTTTTACCAGGCACGCCAGGATGTAGAACAATGGATGCCGCTGGCAGCCTCCATTCTTGCACGCCACTCGAGGGCAGCCTCCATTGTAACGGCACCACTCTCTGAACGGGCGCATTACAAGCACGTCGAACTCATCGCCACTCAAGGTCGACAAGTGTTGATGGTGCTTGTGATGGCAGGTGGGGAGGTAAGCCAGCAAATCCTGACCCTGGCGGAACCTGTTTCGCAAGAACGACTTTCGGCTGCCGCAGACCGGTTGAACCGTGTATGCCTTGGTAAAACCACAGAAGAGATCGCCGCGATACCCGAACGCTCCGACGCCCTGGAAAAGGATATCCTGACCCTTGTCCTGCAGGAAATAAGCAAGGGAGAACAGCGTGTGTCGGGGGATATCTATCTGGACGGCTTAACCAACGTTCTCTCTGAACCGGAATTCCTTGAGTCCAATGATGCCCGGCGTGCCATGCATCTATTCGAGGAACGCTCACTCTTGCAGGACCTTTTGGCTACCAAATCCAACGTTGGTGGTGTACAGGTACTTATCGGTGGAGAGGGCAAATGGGAGGAATTGAAACAATGCTCGGTCGTTTTAGCCCGGTACGGAATACCAGGACTTGCAACCGGCATGCTGGGCGTTCTTGGTCCCATGCGCATGGCATACGCACGGACAATTCCCACAGTCCGTTTTATGGCAGATCTTTTAAGCGGCCTGGTTTCTGAAACCATGGCAGGAGAAGAAAATGAGCAGTAAGCGCGTACACCATCCCGAACATCAAAATGGGAATGCGGCCGAGGATAATCCAAAAAGTGATCCGACGATCAACCCCGAAACAGAGCCTATTATAGAAGTTCCCCCAACCTCGGAGGATCTTCAAAAACAACTTTCCGAACTTCAAGCGCAGGTCGACGAATACAAAGATGGCTGGCAACGTTCTGTTGCCGATTTCCAGAATTACCGGAAACGTGTAGAGGCGGATAAAGCTGAAATGTATCAGACTGCCGTTGGGAGTGTCATTAAGCGCTATCTACCCATCCTGGACGACCTGGAAAGGGCTCTGGCAAGCTGCCCGGCGGACCTTGCCTGGGCGGATGGAATTGAGCTGATCAGCCGTAAACTTCAGAGTATCCTGGAGGCGGAGGGTCTTAAAAAGATCGAGACCGATGGACAAATGTTTGACCCCCACTTCCATGAAGCCATATCCCAGGAGCCTAGCGATGATCATAAAAGCGGGGAAATAATCGCAGTCATCCAAAACGGCTACATACTCGGTGAACGAGTGATCAGACCCGCGCTCGTTCGGGTGGCAAAGTAATCTATCCCGGCAGATGCATGCTTGCCGGAAACAAACACGCAGGAGAAATTATATTCATGTCAAAAATTATCGGAATAGACCTGGGGACAACAAACTCAGTTGGGGCGGTTATGATGGGTGCAGAACCAGTGGTGATTCCATCATCGGAAGGTGAGCGCCTGGTTCCCTCCGTAGTGGCGATCAATAAAAATCATGAACGGCTGGTGGGACGGGTAGCACGCAATCAAGCCATCATCAACGCGACCAATACCATATTTTCCATTAAGCGGTTCATGGGCCGAAAATACGAGGATCCAGAGGTCCAGAGAACAATACCGCGTATCCCTTATACAGCACTCAGTGCCGATAACGGCGATGTGCGCGTAAAAATGGATGATAAGGAATACTCTCCACCTGAAATTTCCGCGATGATCCTCTCAAAAATTAAACGGGACGCGGAAGCTTATCTTTCCGAACCCGTTACACAGGCGGTCATCACCGTTCCGGCTTATTTCAACGATGCACAGCGTAATGCGACAAAGGATGCCGGGAAGATCGCCGGTCTGGATGTGTTGCGTATCATCAATGAACCGACGGCCTCTTCACTGGCTTACGGTCTGGACAAGAAAACCAATGAGATCATTGCGGTCTACGATCTTGGCGGTGGAACATTCGATATATCGATCCTTGATGTGGGTGAGGGTGTCTTCCAGGTGCGTTCCACCAATGGCAACACCTTCCTGGGCGGCGATGACTTCGATCAGCGAATCATGGATCATTTCATCCAGGAATTCCAGAAACAAAACGGTATAGATCTGCGAAATGATCGACAGGGTTTGCAGCGGTTACGTGAAGCTGCCGAGAAGGCCAAGATCGAACTTTCAACAATGATGCAAACGGAGATCAACCTGCCGTATCTTACTGCAGATGCAAGTGGCCCAAAGCACCTGGTCATGACCCTGACCCGGTCCAAGCTGGAACAACTTACTGCCGACCTGATCGATGGAACCTTGACGCCGCTCAGGCAGGCATTGTCGGATGCGAATTTAAAACCGGAGGACATTAACGAAGTCGTCATGGTTGGGGGCATGACCCGCATGCCTGCCGTCCAGGATTCTGTCCGCCGATTCTTTAATAATAAGGAACCTCACAAGGGTGTTAATCCCGATGAAGTTGTTGCCATCGGTGCAGCCATCCAGGCGGGTGTACTCGGTGGAGAGGTAAAGGATATCCTCCTGCTCGATGTCACTCCGTTAACCCTTTCAATCGAAACTCTGGGCTCAGTTGCCACCCCGCAAATCGACCGAAACACGACCATTCCCACCCGTAAATCACAGATCTTCTCGACTGCCAGCGACAGCCAGACACAGGTGGAGATCCATATATTGCAAGGTGAGCGCCCGATGGCTGTCGATAATAAATCATTGGGAAAATTCATCCTGGATGGCATCCCACCGGCTCCGCGTGGTATTCCCCAAATCGAGGTTACTTTCGATATCGACGCCAATGGGATTCTGAAGGTCACAGCGCAGGACAAGGCATCCGGTCGGAGCCAGAACATCACCATCACGGCCTCCTCCGGTCTGGCAAAGGACGAGGTCGAGCGAATGCGCAAGGAAGCCGAAGCGCATGCCAGCGAAGATAAAAAACGGCATGATCTAATTGAAGCAAAGAATACTGCTGACAACTCGATCTATGGAGCGGAAAAAGTCCTTAACGAATTCGGTGACAAGATATCCTCGGAAATCAAAGCGGAAGTCTCATCTGCAATCGACGGAGTAAAGAAAGTGAAAGAGAGCGATGATGAAGCTTCGATCCGGAAAGCAGTTGATACACTAAGCCAGGTGGTCCAGAAAGTCGGGACTGCGGCGTATCAGCAACAAACAACCCCGCCGTCAGAAGACGGATCCGGTCCAAAAGAAGAAGGACCAGATGTGGTGGATGGTGAGACAAAAGATGTTTAACCTATGACAAATCGCGATTATTACGACATTCTTGGTGTTCCGAAGAATGCGTCCACGGACGACATCAAGACCGCTTTCCGTAAATTGGCGCGCCAGTATCACCCGGATGTCAGCAAGGAACCGGATGCTGAGGAGAAATTCAAGGAAATCAACGAAGCCTATGGCGTGCTGTCCGATCCGCAGAAACGCGGTCGTTACGACCAATTTGGAAAGGCCGGCCTGGGTGAGATGGGCGGAATGCCAGATTATGCCACAATGGATTTCAATGATATCTTCGAGGAAATCCTGGGTGGATTTGGGATCGGGTTTGGCGGAAGCGGATCCCGAAGCAGGCGCCCGCACCGTGGACGTGATCTGCAAGTTCGGATCGATCTTGCCTTCGAGGAAGCAATCTTCGGAGTCGAGAAGACCGTCGAATTGACACGCAACGAAATTTGCAGTATATGCCGTGGGTCAGGTGCCGAACCTGGTACCAATCCGCAACGTTGCACGACCTGTAATGGACGCGGTGAAGTACGACAGGTCAGGCAAACCATTTTTGGGTCGATGATGCAATCGGGACCCTGCCCGACATGCGGCGGGCGCGGTGAAGTCATATCCACACCATGTCACAACTGCCGTGGATCCGGGCAGGAGCGAAAGACTGTAAAAAAGAGTGTCCAGATACCAGCGGGCGTTGATAATGGTACACAGATCCGCCTGGCGGGTGAGGGCGAGCCCGGCACACAAGGGGGGCCGCAAGGGAATCTTTATCTCCTGCTTGCAGTTGAATCGCACAAATTCTTCAAGCGCAGGGAAAATGATATCGTTCTGAACCTCGGAATTAATATCGCCCAGGCGGTTTTGGGCGCGGATGTAGAAGTTCCGACCGTCGATGGCAAGGAAAAAGTAAAAATACCTGCCGGGACACAATCAGGGAAGGTCATTACCATCAAAGCCCGCGGTGTCCCGTATTTGCGCAAGTCCGGGCGCGGCGACCAGTTGGTGATCGTCAATGTCGAGATCCCGTCCAAGCTAACAAAGGAGCAGAGGGAATTATTCGAAAAACTGGCTTCCACGCTGGGAACCACCGTCAAACCCAAAGATAAAGGTTTCCTGGATTGGATCAATGAGGCACTGGGAGGCTGAAAGCTTTTGAACTGGCTCGAGGTATCCCTGACCGTAAACGGAGAGTTGGCGGAAGCAGTCGCAGATGTTCTGGCACGATTTGCACCCAACGGTGTCTTGACCGAACAGAGTGTTAAATTCAAGAGCGCTGAAGATGAAGGCACACCAGTAGAACCGATTGCAGTACGCGCCTATCTCCCCGCCGACGAACGACTGGAAGAAACCCGCCATAAGCTGGAGGAAGCCTTGTTCTATCTTGGCATGATCCAGCCAATCCCAAAGCCAGAATACACTCCAATAGCAGACCAGAACTGGATGGAGGCCTGGAAAGAGCATTACCATCCGATCCCGATCGGTAACCACCTCATTATCGTTCCAGCCTGGCTTGACTCGCCGGACTCACGACGTATCCCGATCAAGATCGACCCCGGCATGGCGTTCGGTACAGGTACACATCCAACCACACAGTTATGCCTTGAACTCCTGGAAGAATATTTATCACCGCCAAGGCAATGTCATTGATGTCGGTTGCGGCTCTGGGATCCTATCCATTGGGGCACTGAAATTGGGCGCACGATCTGCACTTGCGGTAGATATCGATGAAGCCTCAGTGAAGGGAAGCCGTGAAAATGCACGGGCGAATGACATCCGAGATGACCAAATTGTTATCGGACTCGGCTCGGTAAAGAATATTCTGGCAGGTAATCTTCAATTCCAAACTCAAGAATCCAATTATCCCCGGCAGGCGGAATTGGTGTTGGTAAACATTCTGGCTCCGATCATCACATCCCTATTTACTCACGAAGGCTTGGCGGACCTGGTTAATCCCGGTGGTTCGATCATCCTGTCCGGAATCCTGGATGGGCAGCAAGCCGACCTGGTTGAGTTGGCTGTACAGCAGCATGGTCTGACGTTGATAGAGCAGCGCTTGATGGGGGATTGGGTGGCTTTGGTCTTTCAACGCCCCATGATTTAGTCCCAGGCTTGTTTTTGTGCTATGATTCAGGCAGCATGAATTCGCAGCGGCGCTGGATTTTTTATATCCTCGTTAATATTTTCATCTCAGCCCTGGTGACCGGGACCATCCTTTTTATCTATAATCGCAACTATCAAAAAGACTGTTCCGCAAATTTACCCATCTCCACTCCGGGCGTCCCTTCATCATCAGAGATCAATGTGGCAATTACCGGCATCTCCGGATCAGGAGCGCTCGCAAATGAATTGGTCATTATCCAGAATAATGGCGGTTCCCCGATCGTCCTGACCGGTTGGACATTAAAAGATAAACAGGGGACTGCATATACTTTTCCCCAATTAACATTGTTCCCGGGTGGAAAAGTGCAGGTTCATACAAAAGCCGGCACCGACACGGCCTCTGATCTATATTGGCGTCGTTCAGCGACTGTCTGGGTCTCCGGTGAGCTGGCAGGTCTGTACGACAGTCAGAACATTGCACGCGCGTTTTACCGTGTACCCTGAAATAAACTGGTACGAAAGTTTTATTACCCTGATTCCTGGTAGCAACCACTTTCTCTTGATTGGAATTACCGATGACGATTGCTTTATATAATAAATGGCGCCCAAAGATATGGGACGAGGTAGTCGGACAACAGCACATTATCCAGACCCTGCGGAATGCCGTGAGGACTGACCGCGTTGGACATGCGTACTTATTTGCGGGTCCCCGCGGCACGGGGAAAACCACCACGGCCCGTTTGCTTGCGAAAGCGGTAAATTGCCTGAACGATGACCTTGCTCTACGTCCATGCAACGAATGCGCCCATTGTGTGGCGGTAAACGAGGGCAGGTTCCTGGATTTGATCGAAATCGATGCCGCTTCCAACACGTCTGTGGAGGATGTGCGTGACTTGCGAGACAAGATCAACTTTTCTCCGAACCAGGGCTTGTACAAAGTTTACATCATTGACGAAGTCCACATGCTATCCACAGCAGCTTTCAATGCTCTTTTGAAAACCCTGGAAGAACCACCCGAACATGCGATATTCATCCTCGCCACGACCGAATTGCATAAAATCCCCGCCACCGTTTTATCCCGCTGCCAGAAGCATGAATTCCGACGCGTTCCGGTCAATGATATCCTGACACAGTTAAACCATATTGTGGAGATCGAGAAATTGAATATCGAACCGGAGGCGCTGACACTCATTGCGCGCCAGTCATCAGGTGGATTGCGGGATGCCATTTCGTTGCTTGACCAAATGGCATCGACCGGAAAACCGGTCACGCTTTCTCTGACCCAGACTGTTCTTGGTACGGCAACCACTCAAACTGTTATCGATTTGATCAATTCGGTGCAATCTAAAGATACAGCAAGAGGAATGGATTCCCTCCATCAGGCTTTCGATTCCGGCTCTGATCCGCGGCTGCTAGCCCGCCAGGTGGTGGATTATTTACGAGGACTTCTCCTGATCCAAATGGGTAACAGCTCCCAAGTGGATCTCGCAACAGATATGCTCAGCCAAGCAGAGAAGCATGCCAAAGCTTTTTCGACATCAGATGTCCTAAGAATGATCAAGGCTTTCAACATTGCTGCTACTGACCAGCGCGGCGGATGGCAGCCTTCTTTACCGATGGAATTGGCTTTGGCAGAGGTAATGGAAAGCCAACCGACTATTTCCAACACAACGTCCTTTCCGAAAAACAAACCAGAAGTATTGTTTCAGTCAGCACCAGCGGATGTCCATCCTCAAAAACCGGCGGAGAAACCCCGACCAAGCCACGTGGATGCAGATAAGAAGGAAAAGAAAGACACTGACAAGACAAATGCAGAAGGATCCGATATTACGCTTGGTCAGATAATCAAAGCCTGGAAGCAAATCTGCGCTGATGTGAAAACCACTGATCCCAACCTGAACGCATTGCTAAACTCCAGTCATCCACTTGAATTGAAGAAAGACACATTGGTGCTGGGCTTTGCCAGTGATATTTTAAGGTCGAAAGCGGATACACCTGAGCAATTGGAACGGACCCGACAAGCGGTTGCCAAGATCACCGGTGCGGATTTGAAGATAAAGTGCGTGGTTACGACAGCCAAACATTCAGCTCCACCGGACGTCAAACCGGATGGTATGGTTGCCGCGGCATTAAAATCCGGCGGTGAAATCGTAGATATTCAGTAGCCGATAAATTCCGAAAGCGGCTGCTATTAAGGGTTTTGGAGGTATGAATGGCAAAGGGTTTTAACCGACCTAGCGGAGGTCGCGAGCAAGCCGGAATGATGCAGCAGCTTCAGCGCCTGCAACAGCAAATGGCAGAAGCACAGGAGCGCCTTGCCAAGGAGACCGTTCAGGCTACGGCAGGCGGCGGTGCTGTAAAGGTCACGATGTCGGGGGATCAAAAATGCCAGTCAGTCGAGATCGATCCCGCATTAATAAAAGATATGGATGCTGAGATGCTTCAGGATCTAGTATTAACGGCGGTTAACCTGGCTTTGGATAAATCCCGCGAACTCCAGGAGCAACTGATGGGTCCGGTAGCGGGAGGATTGCCGTTCTAACTGATGTTACCCGAACCGATCCAGAAGCTTGTCTTTGCACTTGAACGTCTGCCCGGAATAGGCCCGAAGACGGCCTCCCGGCTGGCTTTCTTCCTGCTGCGGTCACCGGAGGAGATATCGAACCAGTTGGCGGAAGCCTTGACGGAGTTAAAAACCAAGATAGCGTTTTGCCGGGATTGTTTTAACATTACGACCGCCGGGCGTGAACTGTGTGAGATCTGTGAAAGCAGCCAACGGGATGCGGCGGTGATATGTGTGGTCGAGGAGCCTCTGGACGTACAAGCAATTGAACGGATCGGAGCATACCGGGGAAAATATCATGTGCTGCAGGGTGTCCTCTCTCCGATCGAAGGTATTGGTCCTGACGATTTAAAGATCACACAGTTGCTGGCACGGATCGAACGGGGCGGTGTGCAGGAGGTGATCCTGGCGACCAACCCATCTATGGAAGGCGAGGCGACCGCCCAATACCTGCACCCACGCATCCAGGCTTTGGGTGTTAAAGTGACACGGCTGGCGCGAGGCTTGCCGGTAGGTGGCGACCTAGAATACGCCGATCAGAATACCCTCTTAAGGGCCTTATCCGGAAGGCAGGAGATGTCTTAACCTTAAAGATTCCAAATTGGTGGTCATAATTCCTTGACAACTATTGTCGAATGCGTATAATAGGCAAGCACATTGACCCCCACGCAGATCTCGTCCAGACGGACAGATCGTTGAAAACAGAACAACGTCTCAAGTCAGAGACAAGAGCCGAAAGGTTTGAAAATCTGACGAGCCGATGTTGAACAAAACATCGGCGATTTTGTCTCTCTGGGTCTTGACAGTGGAGGGTGCTGCGGGTAAAATGCAGCCCGCTATGTTACCAGGACCTTAACAGCTGAAAAGTGATAGGAAGTAAGCCTGTCGTTCTTTTCCGTAACTTACACCCGCAAGGGTGATATTTATTGCGGAGAGTTTGATCCTGGCTCAGGATGAACGCTGGCGGCGTGCTTAATACATGCAAGTCGAACGAAGAGCCTTTGTAGCAATACGAGGGTTTCTTAGTGGCGAACGGGTGCGTAACGCGTTGGTGACCTGCCCCGAAGTGTGGGATAACAGTTCGAAAGGACTGCTAATACCGCATGTGGTCATTGGGTTTAGAAGCCGATGACTAAAGCAGTAATGCGCTTTGGGAGGGACCTGCGTCCCATCAGCTAGTTGGTGAGGTAATGGCCCACCAAGGCTACGACGGGTAGGGGACCTGAGAGGGTGGTCCCCCACACTGGCACTGAAACACGGGCCAGACACCTACGGGTGGCAGCAGTAGGGAATATTGGGCAATGGGCGAAAGCCTGACCCAGCAACGCCGCGTGCACGATGAAGGTCTTCGGATCGTAAAGTGCTTTTCTGAGAGATGAGAAAGGACAGTATCTCAGGAATAAGTCTCGGCTAACTACGTGCCAGCAGCCGCGGTAAAACGTAGGAGGCAAGCGTTATCCGGATTTACTGGGCGTAAAGCGCGTGCAGGTGGTTTGGTAAGTTGGATGTGAAAGCTCCTGGCTCAACTGGGAGAGGTCGTTCAATACTACCAGACTTGAGAGCAGTAGAGGGAGGTGGAATTCCCGGTGTAGTGGTGAAATGCGTAGATATCGGGAGGAACACCAGTGGCGAAAGCGGCCTCCTGGACTGTTTCTGACACTCAGACGCGAAAGCTAGGGTAGCAAACGGGATTAGAGACCCCGGTAGTCCTAGCTGTAAACGATGTGAACTTGGCGTCGGCGGGTTCAAAGCCGTCGGTGCCGAAGCTAACGCGATAAGTTCACCGCCTGGGGACTACGGCCGCAAGGTTAAAACTCAAAGGAATTGACGGGTCCCCGCACAAGCAGCGGAGCGTGTGGTTTAATTCGATGTTACACGAAGAACCTTACCCAGGTTTGACATGTTGGTGGTAGGGAAGCGAAAGCAGACCGACCCGCAAGGGAGCCTTCACAGGTGTTGCATGGCTGTCGTCAGCTCGTGTCGTGAGATGTTCGGTTAAGTCCGCCAACGAGCGCAACCCTCGCCGTATGTTACAAGTGTCATACGGGACCGCCGGTATCAAGCCGGAGGAAGGTGGGGATGACGTCAAGTCAGCATGGCCTTTATATCTGGGGCTACACACACGCTACAATGGCCGGTACAATGGGTTGCTAAGCCGCGAGGTAGAGCCAATCCCCAAAGCCGGTCTCAGTTCAGATCACAGGCTGCAACTCGCCTGTGTGAAGTCGGAGTTGCTAGTAAACGCGCGTCAGCTATAGTGCGTTGAATACGTTCCCGGGGATTGTACACACCGCCCGTCACGTCATGGGAGCTGGCAACACCTGAAGCCGGTAGCCTAACCGCAAGGAGGGCGCCGTCGAAGGTGGGGTTGGTGACTGGGACGAAGTCGTAACAAGGTAGGTGTACCGGAAGGTGCGCCTGGATCACCTCCTTTCTAGAGTAACGAGCAAAGGTTCTAGCAACTCACGCAGACCTGCGCTCAAAAGCAAATCTTTCGCCCGCGGTGGGTGAAAGTCGATAAGCAAGCTTCCTATCACTTCTCAGTTGTTAAGGACCAGCCTGGGCGGGCCTGTAGCTCAGATGGTTAGAGCACAGTCCTGATAAGACTGGGGTCACTGGTTCGAGTCCAGTCAGGCCCACCTGAATTTTCAGGAAGTGCTCGGGGATGTAGCTCAGCGGGAGAGCAACGCCTTTGCAAGGCGAAGGCCACGGGTTCGAATCCCGTCATCTCCACTGAGCCCGTGTTTGAAAGGATGACGAAAAGTTTGAAGTTTACGACCCTTGGAAGCAAGATAGCATAAAGGCTCTGATCGCAAGGGTGTAACTACGCGGCCCGGCGATGAGCCGGGTCGCTTTGTCGAAAAAATAGTTGACAGCCAACCCGTGTGCTTGACAGAAGTGAAGCACACCGGTCGCCGGTCAACGGCGAAAACAGAACCTTGACAACTGAATAGTTATTGATATGATTTATTTATGATGTAGGCCGAACAATATCAATTTCTCCGCATCACGTGGAGAAGCTACTAAGGGCTTACGGTGGATGCCTTGGCGCCAAGTGCCGATGAAGGACGTGGGACACTGCGATAAGCCTCGGGTAGCCGTGAACAGGCGTTAATCCGAGGATTTCCGAATGGGGAAACCCGCTGCGGCGAACCCGCAGCATCTCCCGGTTGAACACATAGACCAGGAGAGGGGCACCCGGGGAACTGAAACATCTAAGTACCCGGAGGAAAAGAGATCATTTCCCTAGTAGTGGCGAGCGAACGGGAATTAGCCCAAACCGCCCGTGCTTGCACGGACGGGGTTGTAGGGTCTGGCATATGGAAGTTACAAATCAGTTTGTTAGCAGAATGGTGTGGGAAAGCCAACCAAAGAGGGTAACAGTCCCGTATGTGAAAATGAACTGACTTCCGCTGGATACCTGAGTACTGCCGGGCACGCTAATCCGGTGGGAATCTGGGGAGTCCACTCCCCAAGGCTAAATACACTTGGCGACCGATAGTGAACAAGTACCGTGAGGGAAAGGTGAAAAGTCCCCCTGTTAGGGGAGTGAAATAGAACCTGAAACCGTAAGCTTACAAGCAGTTGGAGGGCTAATGGCGTGTCGGTGCTCCGGCGAAAGCCGGGTGCGCGGCGCTATGCCTGACAGCGTGCCTCTTGGAGAATGAGCCTGCGAGTTAATCTTAGCGGCAAGGTTAAGGGAGTTACACCCGAAGCCGTAGCGAAAGCGAGTCTGAATAAGGCGTATAGTCGTTGGGATTAGACCCGAAACCGGGTGAGCTACCCATGGCCAGGGCGAAGCGAGTCTAAACGCTCGTGGAGGCCCGAACCTACTAACGTTGCAAAGTTAGGGGATGAGCTGTGGGTAGAGGTGATATGCCAAACGAACTCGGATATAGCTGGTTCTCCCCGAAATAGTTTTTGGACTAGCGTCATGCGTTTAGTATCGGAGGTAGAGCACTGGATGAGCTAGAGGGCTTACTGCTTATCGAACTCAACCAAACTCCGAATGCCGATACTCCATAGCATGGCAGTCGGACTCCGGGAGATGAGTTTCGGGGTCAAAAGGGAAACAGCCCAGATCATCGGCTAAGGTCCCAAAATCCAAGCTAAGTGGGAAACGAGGTGAGGTTACTGGAACAACCAGGAGGTTGGCTCAGAAGCAGCCACCCTTTAAAGAGTGCGTAATAGCTCACTGGTCTAGTGACCTTGCGCGGAAAACTTAACGGGGCTAAGCTTGGTACCGAAGCCATGGGACTTGCGCAAGCAGGTCGGTAGGGGAGCGTTCCGCCAGCAGTGAAGGTTGACCGTAAGGACGGCTGGAGCGGGCGGAAGTGAGAATGCAGGCATGAGTAGCGTACAAACACGTGAGAACCGTGTTCGCCGTAAATCTAAGGTTTCCGACGCCAGGTCATTCCGCGTCGGGTTAGTCGGGTCCTTAGCCGAGGCCGAGAGGCGTAGGTGATGGACATCCGGTCAACATTCCGGAACCGTCTGGAAGGAGCGATGAGGGGACGCAACGAGGTAGGCCAGCCAGTGATTGGTTGTGCTGGTGCGATCCGTTTAGGTGTTGAGGCTTGTAGGAAAATCCGCAGGCCGAGCTGAGACGATAGCGAGCCCTTGAGGCATAAGTGGTTGAGCCTTGTTGCCGAGAAAAGCCTCTAAGCATTGATTTCCAGATGCCCGTACCGCAATCCGACACCGGTAGATGGGTAGAGTATACCAAGGCGAACGGGAGAACCTTCGTTAAGGAACTAGGCAATTTAACCCCGTAACTTCGGGATAAGGGGTACCTGGTGACAGGTCGCAGTGAAATGGCTCTAGTGACTGGTTAACAAAACCACAGGTCTCTGCTAAGCCGTAAGGCGATGTATAGGGGCTGACGTGTGCCCAGTGCCGGAAGGTTAAAGGGAGAGGTTAGACGCAAGTCGAAGCTTTGAACTGAAGCCCCGGTGAACGGCGGCCGTAACTATAACGGTCCTAAGGTAGCGAAATTCCTTGTCGGGTAAGTTCCGACCCGCACGAACCGCGTAACAACTAGAGTAGTGTCTCAACGAGGGACCCGGTGAAATTGAAATGGCTGTGAAGATGCGGCCTACCCGCAGCAGGACAAAAAGACCCCGTGGAGCTTTACTGTATCTTGGCATTGAGTTTGGGTGTGATCTGTGTAGCATAGGTGGGAGGCTTTGAAGCTGGGGCGCTAGCCTCGGTGGAGCCATCGGTGAAATACCACCCTGATTACATTTAGACCCTAACCCCGCACCGTAATCCGGGCGGGGGACCGTGCCAGGTGGGCAGTTTGACTGGGGCGGTCGCCTCCTAAAAGGTAACGGAGGCGCCCAAAGGTTCCCTCAGGGTGAATGGAAACCACCCATAAGAGTGTAAAGGCATAAGGGAGCTTGACTGCAAGACCAACGCGTCGAGCAGAGTCGAAAGACGGGCTTAGTGATCCCACGGATCCGAGTGGAAGGGCCGTGGCTACCGGATAAAAGCTACCCCGGGGATAACAGGCTGGTGAGATCCAAGAGTTCACATCGACGATCTCGCTCGGCACCTCGATGTCGGCTCATCGCATCCTGGGGCTGGACAAGGTCCCAAGGGTCGGGCTGTTCGCCCGTTAAAGCGGTACGCGAGCTGGGTTCAGACCGTCGTGAGACAGGTCGGTCTCTATCCGCTGTGGGCGTAAGGGATTTGAAGGGAGCTGCTCCTAGTACGAGAGGACCGGAGTGGACAGACCTCTGGTGTGCCAGTTGTCGTGCCAACGGCATTGCTGGGTAGCTACGTCTGGCAGAGATAACCGCTGAAAGCATCTAAGTGGGAAACTCGCCCTAAGATTAGATCCCTGTATCCTTATATGGAGTAAGACCGCAGGTAGACTACCTGCTTGATAGGCGGTATGTGTAAGCACAGTAATGTGTTGAGCTAAACCGTACTAATGGTCGAGGGCTTATTTGCGTGGTGCGGAGAACTTGATATTGTTCATACATCATACTCAATAACTATTCAGCCATAATCGAGAGAATAAGTCTCTTTGGTGATTTGAGCGACGAGGGTACACCCGGTCCCATCCCGAACCCGGAAGTTAAGCTCGTCAGCGCCGATGGTACTTGGTGGGTAACTGCCTGGGAGAGTAGGTCATTGCCAAAGGGACTTTTCTTTTCTCTTCTCATTATTTATTTCATAAGGTATAATCCTTTCGTCCACAGACCAGTTTGTGCCGATTGCCTTTATCGATCTCCGGCAATCAAGGAGTGTGTCCAGCGCAAATTCACGATGAGCGGTAATTATTCGTCCAGGTTTTCCGCAATCTCGGCTGTGTCTGTGGCAAGCCGAGTTTTTGTTTATTCCTTCAATGGAAGGAGGTGAGGCAGTTGACGGTAGTAAATTTACGCAACAATCAAGTCTCAGGATTCAATTGCTCAAACGTTTCCGCAAGAAGATTGTTAAGAGCGGCGTCCTGAGCACGGTCCGCCGCAAACGCTGGTTCGTGTCCAAGAGTGAGCAACGGCGCATGGATGAAAAGAAGGCCATTCGCCGTTACAAGAGGCGTTCTTACAAGGATTTTGAGTAGACCAGCGAAGGACTGGAGACTTTATGGCAAATGAGGATAAAATTCAGGTCGAGGGGTTGGTGGTCGAGGCTTTACCCGGGACACAGTTCCGGGTGAGGCTTGATAATGGGCACGAAGTCTTGGCGTACCTTTCGGGCAAGATGCGCAAGTATTACATCCGCATCCTGCTTGGGGATCATGTCAAAGTCGAGATGTCCCCATACGATCTGACCCGCGGCCGCATCACTTACCGGCAGAAGAAATCCGGTGGTGAACCTGAAGTCATCGAGTAAACAGCCTCTTCCTTCCGCACTCATAGAAACTAATCAGCCCCGGTTGATAACCGGGGCTGATTTTATTAATCATTAATGAACCTTTAGGGAAGTTTCTTAAAAGCGCTCAAGACCTTCATATAGTTCGCCCGTTCAAACGCGGCAGGCTCTTTTACCGTTTGCTGACTCATGCTGCCCTTCATCTGTTTTATTGATTCGTATTCATGGTCAACCATCCACTTTTCCATTTCAGCCAGCAATGGACTGATCCTCTCAACGCCCTTTTGTAGTAACTCAGATGCCAACATGGTAACGCTGGCTCCCGCCATCATAGCCTTGAGAACATCCTCTGCTGTGTGAGCACCACTTGTCAAGGCCAGATCCGCCTGTACGTGACTATACAGAATAGCAATCCATCGTAATGGGAGTCGTAAATCCTGGGAACTGCTCAAAATAAGATTTGGCACCACTTCCAGTTTTTCGAGGTCGAAATCAGGCTGATAGAAGCGATTAAAAAGAACCAATCCTTTTGCTCCTGCGGCAGCTAATTTACGTGCCATGTTTGGAATGGCGGTGAAGAAGGGGCTGAGTTTTACTGCGACCGGGATACTCACGCTTTTGCATACGTCCTTGACCAGGGTCTCATACGTTGTTTCGAGTTCTGTACTGGTCAAATCCGGATTGGTCGGCAAATAATACAAGTTCAATTCGAGGGCATCCGCGCCGGCTTCTTCAATTTTTCGAGCGTATTTGATCCATCCCCCGGTTGAGACGCCGTTCAGGCTGCCGATGACCGGGATGTGAACCGCCTTCTTTATTTTTCCCAAGTGCTCGATATACTCTTCAGCTTTAAGGGTATATCGACCAACTTGAGGATAAAAGGAAGTCACTTCATTGGATATCTCTTCACCATAAGACAGGTAGTGATCTAATTCCAGGCTCTCATGGATAATCTGTTCCTCGAACAGAGAGTACATCACAACTGCAGCGATCCCTGCGTCCTCCATCTTTTTAACTGTATCGACTTTTTCTGAGAGGGGCGAGGCGCTTGCAACCAGTGGGTTCTTCAATTTCAGACCAAGGTAAGTGGTAGACAGGTCGATCATTTATTCCTCCTTCAAGCAACTATTATAAATAAGAAAGGAGCGAAGGTATATCCCTTTGCTCCTTTCCATTTTGTCTTCTAGCTACTTTTGCTCAGCAGGTTCGTTGTAATGCATGGCTGCCATCTGGGAGTAGAAATTCCAGCGAGCCTTAGCATCTTCGCGGGAGAGCTTGAGTAGTGTTTCAGCCCTGGCTTCATCACTTTGAGTGAGCATGCGGAAGCGGGTCTCGTTATACATATACTGGTCTACCGGGATGGTCGGCTCCTTGTAGTCGATCAGCAGTGAATTCTTTCCATCTGCAGCCAGCCGCGGGTCATACCGGTAAAGCGGCCAAAGTCCGCATTGGACTGCTAATTTCTGTTGCTCGAGACCCTTCGCCATGTCAATGCCATGGGAAATACAATGGCTGTAGGCAATGATGATGGATGGACCGGGGTAAGACTCTGCCTCAAGGAAGGCTTTCAATGTATGCTGGTCATTGAAACCCATGGCGACGCGTGCCACATAAACATAGCCATAGGCGATGGCCATCAGCCCCAGATCCTTTTTAGAGAGACCTTTACCCGATGCGGCAAAGCGGGCGACCGCGCCGCGCGGTGTAGACTTGGAAGCTTGACCACCGGTGTTCGAGTACACCTCTGTATCGAGGACCAGCAAATTGACGTCCCGACCGGTTGAAAGGACATGGTCAAGTCCGCCGTATCCAATGTCATAAGCCCAGCCATCGCCGCCGACAATCCACACAGATTTCTTTACCAGCGCATCTGCCACTGCAACCAGGTTCCCTGCCTGTGGAGTTTTGGATGTTGCCAGTTTCTGCTTGAGGATTTCGACACGCTCACGCTGCTGCTTGATGCCCAGGTCAGAAGTCTGGTCTGCTTTTAACACGGCATCCACCAGCTCAGAGCCCAATTCGGCTGTAAAGGTTGGCAGGATATCGCGGGCATATTCAGCCTGTTTATCCAGGGTAAGTCGATATCCAAGACCGAATTCTGCATTATCTTCGAATAGCGAGTTGGACCAGGCTGGGCCACGACCTTGTTTATTGAAAGTATAAGGCGTGGTGGGAAGATTGCCTCCATAGATCGAAGAACAACCGGTGGCATTGGCAATTAGAGCCCGATCTCCGAATAATTGAGACATGAGTTTGACGTACGGTGTTTCTCCACAGCCTGAGCAGGCACCGGAAAACTCGAATAATGGTTCAAGCAATTGAGAATTCTTGATCGTGCCGGGATTGAAGGTAGTCCGGTCCGCCTCAGGCAGGTTAAGGAAGTATTCCCAATTAACTGCTTCGGATTCGCGAAGAGCAGGTTGTGGGGCCATGTTGATCGCCTTGCGGGCTGTATTCGTTTTATCTTTGGCCGGGCAGGCTTCGATGCAAAGGGCACAACCGGTGCAATCTTCAGGAGCCACCTGGACGGTATAGGCCATGCCAGGAAATTCCTTGAACTTGGAGTCCATATATTTAAAGGTCTTCGGAGCCTGGCTAACGAACTTTTTATCGTAAACCTTGTGACGAATGACTGCATGCGGGCAAACAAACACACATTTGCCACATTGAATGCACAGGTCCGATTCCCAGACCGGGATCTCCAGGGCAATATTGCGCTTTTCCCATTTGGTCGTTCCGGTTGGAAAAGTGCCGTCCACGGGCATGGCAGATACCGGTACGGTATCGCCTTCGAAAGCGATCATTGGACCGAGTACATCCCGCACAAAGGCAGGTGCCGCCGCCGGGACAGCTGCACGCCGGGTGGCGGTACTGGTAACCTTGGCTGGGACTTTGACTTCATGAAGATTTGCCAACGACTGGTCAACAGCGGCGTAGTTCTTCTGAACAACCGCCTCGCCGCGTTTGCCATAGGTTTTCTTGATTGCCTTCTTGATCTGTTCGATCGCTTCGTCACGGGGCAGAATACCGGAAATGGCAAAGAAACAGGTCTGCATGATCGTATTTACCCTACTGCCCATGCCGGTCTTTTCAGCGACATCATAAGCATTGATCGTATAGAACTTGAGTTTCTTTTCTATGATGTCCTTTTGGGCTTCCCGGGTTAGTTTATTCCAGACCTCATCCACTCCATAAATACTGTTTACAAGGAAGACACCACCGGGCTGAACATACTTGGTGATATCAAACCGTTCCAGGAAAGTGAATTGGTGGCATGCGACGAAATTAGCAGTATTGGGCGTGATCAGGTATGGAGCCTGGATGGGTTTTGGGCCAAACCGCAGGTGCGACATGGTCATTGTGCCGGCTTTCTTCGAGTCATAGAAGAAGTAGCCCTGGGCATTGTTGGATGTTTCCTCGCCGATGATCTTGATCGAGTTCTTGTTTGCACCAACCGTTCCATCCGAACCCAATCCAAAGAAAAGGCAGCGGACCGTCTCCGGGTATTCAACCGAGAAGTTCACATCGTAATCCAGGCTTGAGTGGGTGACATCTTCATTAATACCAATAACGAAATGGTTTTTCGGTTGAGCCTTTTTCAGTTCGTCCAGAACACCCTTGACCATCGCTGGAGTAAATTCCTTGGAGGAGAGGCCGTAACGTCCACCAATGACCTTAATATCCTGGCGACCAGCCTCAAATAGTGCATTGGTAATATCCAAATAAAGAGGATCGCCTGCAGCGCCGGGTTCCTTGGTACGATCCAGGACGGCGATGGACTTTATAGTTTTCGGTAAGGATTTGATAAAAGCGGCATTGTCGAACGGCCGGTAAAGTCGAACACGTACAACGCCGACTTTTTCGCCCTTCTCAACAAGGTGGTGGACAGTCGCTTCAGACGTTTCACCACCGGAAGCCATGATGATAACAGCCCGTTCGGCATCGGCAGCACCGATGTAATCGAATAAGTGGTAAGCGCGCCCGGTCATTTTGGCGAATTTATCCATTGATTTCTGGACGATACCCGGGATTTTGGTGTAGAACGGGTTGATGGTCTCACGCGCCTGGAAGAATACATCGGGGTTTTGGGCTGAACCGCGCAGCACAGGATGGTCCGGCGAGAGAGCACGGGCGCGGTGGGCGCGCACGAGTTCATCGTCGATCATGTTGCGCAGGTCGTCATCCGTCAATTGCTCGATCTTGGCGATCTCATGCGAGGTCCTAAATCCATCAAAGAAGTGCAAGAAGGGCACGCGAGCTTCGAGGGTGGAAGCCTGAGCGATCAGTGCAAAATCATGGGCTTCCTGTACGGAACCAGAAGCCAGCATTGCCCAACCGGTCTGCCGGCAAGCCATCACGTCAGAATGGTCGCCGAAAATCGACAGCGCATGTGATGCCACGGTGCGGGCTGAAACGTGAAAAACTGTGCTGGTCAACTCTCCAGCTATTTTGAACATGTTGGGGATCATCAGCAATAAGCCCTGGCTGGCTGTAAAGGTCGTCGTAAGACAGCCAGTCTGGAGAGCTCCATGCACGGCGCCAGAGGCGCCACCTTCGGACTGCATTTCGATCACCAGGGGTACTGTGCCCCATATATTTTTCCGCTTTAGCGATGACCAGTCATCGGCAAACTCACCCATGTTGGAGGATGGAGTGATGGGATAAATGGCACAGATTTCGTTAACGCGATGAGCAACTGAAGCAGTTGCCTCATTGCCATCTATGGTAATCATTTTTCGTTGCATGAAGATTTACTCCTTTAGACTGAAATACACAGGAATCTGTGTGAATATGATTTTCCAGTCTATAAGTGTATTCCCCCGACTTTATTGGCGATAGTAATTTAATGCACAAAATACCCTGCGACTTGTCATGAATGTAAAAATCGAAATCAAACCAATTTCAGGCGCGAACGGGCCAGGGAGATCGCTGCGAGCGTCTTGGCATCCGGAAATTCACCCTTTTGACAGGCTGCCGATACTTCAGAAATTGACAGGCGCTCAACCGACAGAAACTCGTCTTCATCCGCTTCCAGTGGGTCGTAGTGTAGGTCAGTTGCCAAAAAGACATCCATGTATTCGGTGGAATATCCAGGGGCCAGGTAAAACCCTCCCAGACGTTCCAGTTTCCCTGCGGCCATGCCAGTCTCTTCGCGGATCTCACGCCGGGCACAAGCTTCCGGAGCTTCATTTACATCTCTTGTACCTGCCGGCAATTCCAGCAGTTCCAAGCCGGCGGCATGACGGTATTGGCGAACAAAAAGGAGGTTGCCTTCATCGTCGACAGGGAGGATGACGACCGAACCGACATGTTCGACGATATCAAAAAGTGAATTCATGACCATCGGGCATACGAAGCGTATCCCGGCGGATGGTAAAAGCACGTCCCGGGTAGACTATCTCGGATTTTCTTAATTCGAAAGCCATATCGCCTCCAAAAATAAACACCCAGGCGAGGTGCGCCTGGGTGCAAAGGAAGATCGGATTTTTACGGTATGTTTAAAACCTGGTTGAAATGAAGCGTGTAAGGGGAGGTTAAATTATTAGCCAGGATGATTTGGGTTGGATCAACATCACCGAAATAGCAGGCAACCTTGTAAATATTGTCATCCGTCGAAGAGACGGTGTAGGTGCCGGGGTGAGAATGGAGTGCCCGGTCTCCCACGAATGGGTTGCCGGTCTGTGGGATCTGTAACTGCATACCTGCCTGCAGACCTTGTCCACTCAAGCTGAGACCATTCATGCTCATTAATTCATTTTGGTTGACATTAAATCGACGAGCAATACACCACGGAAATTCGCCCTGCATTAGCGTGTAAGTCGAGGGGTGTCCCGGTGTAGAAGATGGCACAATGATGATGGGTGTCACGCCAGGTATCTGAGTAGTAAGAATTATCGCTGTCGGTGCCCCACCGGTCGGTGGAACCAATGTGAGCGAACTGGGGCTGGCTGGCGTACCAAAGGGTGTGGAAGTCGCGAGGGCTGCCGGTCCTGTACTCGTTGCGGTGCCAGAAAGCTGTGCCTGGGCCATTGCGGTTTGAGTCCCGATCATCTGGATGGAACCCATCCCATTCGTTGGTAAGGCAACCAATCCGCCAGGACTGGTTGGCGTTTGAGTGGCTACGGGTGCCTGGGAGGCTACGCGGGTACATGATCCTAAAATCAGGACCGCTGCCAAACCCATAATAATAATCAACAAATACTTCTTGGTCATGCTTTCCTCCTCCAGAAGGACGTTCTTAAGATCTTGAAATGATACTAGCACAACCTTTCTATATCGTCAAGCAGACAAGCAAACATAAAAATCCAGGATCGAAGACTATTTTTCCAGCCAAATCGTCACCGGTCCGTCATTTTGGAGGTCGATGATCATATGTGCTCCAAAAATGCCTGTCTGGGTCATAATACCCAACTTACGAAGGCTCTCGGCGAACTTTTGAACCAGTGGGGCAGCATCCTCAGGCAGGGCAGCATCCGAGAACGATGGGCGGCGACCTTTATGTACATCTCCATATAATGTGAATTGCGATACTACTATGGCTGATCCTTTTACATCCAGGATGGAATGATTGAACTTATTTTTCGCGTCTTCAAAAATCCGAAGGGTCGAGATCTTGTCTGTTAAAAATCGGACTTGTTCATCACCATCCCCTTTTCCGATACCAAGAAGGATGACGAAGCCATGTCCGATTTCTGCGATCAATTGATCATCTACTATAACTTTAGCTGACTTAACCCTCTGTAGAAGAACCCGCATGATCCCTCATGGTAAGTCGCCTATATGCATCGAGCAACCAATATTTCCCCATACGAAAACGCCGATTTTTGAAATGTGAACCGGCTAAGGCAACTGAATTGCCTCCCTGACTTCCTGCATGGTTTTCTCAGCAATGGCACGCGCCCGTCTGGCGCCATCCTCGAGTACGGATGGAACGAGGTCCGGTTGTGCAGCAATCTCAGTGCGCTTGGCTCGAAATGGTTCGAGCGATGAGTTAAGATTGGCAGCGAAACGTTTCTTACAATCAACACAGCCGATCCCCGCCCGACGACACTCGATGTTGATCATTTCCAGCTCATCAGCAGGTGTAAACACCTTATGCAGTGTAAAGACGTTGCAGATATCCGGGTTACCCGGATCAGTTCTCTTTATTCTGTGCGGGTCCGTAACCATTTGCATCACACGCTGCCGGGTTTCTTCGGGAGAGGCAGCCAGCTCGATTTGATTGTTCAAGCTCTTACTCATTTTCTCCCGGCCATCTATCCCCAGAACTTTTGGTACATCCGCACTTTTCATTTGTGGTTCAATAAGCACATTGGTTTTGTAACGATAGTTAAATGATCGCACGGTCTCCCGTGCGAATTCAATGTGGGGTGCCTGATCCAAGCCAACAGGAACAAGATCGGATTTATACAGCACGATATCTGCTGACATCAGAACCGGATAGCCGACCAATCCGTAATTAACATTATTGGGGTTTTGGCGCACTTTTTCCTTAAATGTCGGCAGGTCGGTTAATTTACCCAACGGCGTGACCATGGAAAGGATGGTATGCAACTCGGTCACCTGTGGAACATGGGATTGGACGAACAAGATGGTTTCATCCGGTCGGATACCAACCGCCAGGAGGTCAAGGGCTAGATCGTATGTATTTTGTTTTAAGTCCAGCGTGTCTTCGACAGTGGTCAAGGCGTGCAGGTCTACGATGCAATAAACGCACTCATAGTTATCCTGTAAGGCGACATAATTCTTAAATGCGCCCAGGTAATTTCCCAGGTGTGCACGCCCGGTGGGACGGATGCCAGAAAACACACGACCTCTTCTTTTTATTTCAACCATATCTCTCCAATGCAATATCGCTGCCTTTTGCCCAAGACAGACTGCTGCCCGGCAGCATCAATGTTTAAGATGTTGACGAACCAACCCCAAGATCTCACCGGGTTCAGCATGGCGTCCGGTCTGAAGTTTGGAATAGACAAGCGTTCCATTAACCGTTACCTCGAAGCGACCGCCATCTGACGGGAACATTTCGATGCTTTCTAATTCAGGTTCGAGATTTCGAAGCAATTCATTTACCAGGCTCACGGCCCGATCTGTATAGTGTCAAACAGTGCAGTATGTAATGGAAATTTTTAACAAAGTGTCTCCTCCGAAAAAGTAATTGAAAAATTATACATCTTCTTCCTCGAATTGGATGAAAATTAACTGGGTATTTTGATCAATTATCGCCCGGATGGTTTTTACCGGCCCCACCCTTTGACGCATGACATCCTTCCATGTATAATGATTTTACATCGATAGACTTTACACCAAGGATCTTTCGAGGCACATCATGGCTCTGCGCGGCAACCTGCGCGATTTTACAATTACACAGTTATTGAATCTGATCAACCTGGCTCATAAGACCGGGACTCTTGTGGTTGAAGGTCCCAGTGAAACAGCCAGGGTGGCTTTTCGGGAAGGGAAATTGGCTTATGCCCAGATCGACCAGGAGGAATCCAGCCTGGCAGCAGTTTTACATAAAGCGAAAAAGCTGACATCCGGCCAATATAAATCCATTCAGCAGCGCGGGGCGCATATTTCGGATAAGGAGCTTGGGTTGCTTCTTATCAATGCCGGCTACCTGTCGCAGGACGATATCCTGGTTAACCTACAGCAGCATTTCTCGGACATCATTCAACGCCTTTTTACCTGGGTCGAGGGGTTTTTCCATTTTGATATTGACGCGCTGCCGCCTGAAGAGCGGATCAGCGTTCGCATGGACCTTGAAAACCTGATCATCGAAGGCTCCCGCCAGATGCGTGAGTGGGAACAACTTCAAGATGAAATACCCAGCCTGGATATGTCGCTTAAGTTTACTGATCGCCCGGGTGCCAACCTGCGGAATGTAAATCTGAGCGTAGAGGAATGGAGGGTCGTTTCTTATATTAACCCAAGGAACACCATTCGCCAAATTGCCACGACGACAAAAATGAACGATGTTGAGATCAGGCGTATCGTTTATGGTCTTTTACAAGCCGGCCTGGTTGAAATATCCCGATTGGAAGGTGTTCCAACCCCTGCCCCAACCGTAAGGGTATTCCCAACGGAAGATAAAGAAGAACAGAAATCATTGGTAAATCGTCTTATTACCAGAATTCGTTCGCTTTAATCCTTTTCGAGGATTGTCATTATGCAAACGGTAAAAATGGTTGTCACAGGTCCATTTAGCGCAGGTAAGACTGCGTTTATTCGCTCCGTAAGCGAGATCGATGTGGTATCTACCGAGCGCAAAATCTCCCTGGCATCCGAGAAAATGGTAAAAGAGTCTACAACCGTAGCCATGGACTTTGGTCGTATCACGGTGGATGATGACCTTGTACTCTATCTATTCGGTACACCGGGTCAACGGCGGTTTGATTTCATGTGGGAAATTCTTTCTGAAGGGATGCTTGGGTTCATTGTAATGGTGGACAGCACCCGCCCCGAAACGTTTCGCGAAGCCCGGTCCATCCTGGAGACATTCCACGCGTATGCTCCGACACCCTATGTTGTGGCTGCCAATAAGCAGGACATTAAGGATGCCTGGGACCTTGATGACATGCGCCATGTCCTGCGGCTTGATAAAAAGGTAAAACTTCTATCGTGCGTTGCAACAGATCGCACCTCTGTGAAAACCATCCTGCTGGAATTACTTTATAGTATTCTGTCTGAAATGGATAATGGACAGAAATAGTCGCACCAATTTGGTGTTTGCACTCACGCCTTAGTGATCATTAACGGGGAAAAACCAAACCAAAAGGCACAACCATGGGAATAGCGCGGCTCTTAATTGTCGAAGATGATTTTAACGTCACAGACATGCTAAGTACCTATTTCACAAGCCTTGGCTATGATGTGGATTCGGCCGCGCGCGGTTCCGAGGCTCTGGAAAAAACTCGCCAGACCCTGCCGAATCTGATCCTACTTGACATCGTCTTGCCTGATATCGATGGTTATGAAGTCTGCCGAAGCCTCCGAAGTGGTACCCGGACCAGCCACATCCCAATCATTTTTCTTTCCCATAAGGATGAACGCAGTGACATCATTCATGGGCTTGAGCTCGGTGCAGACGATTACATTACCAAACCATTCGATATCGAGGAGTTAAAACTGCGTGTCATGGGTGCCATCCGCCGATCCGAACGCGAAGCCCTGACAGATCCACGTTCTGGTCTTCCGGCAGGCCGGCTGATCGAAGATCAATTACGGTTCACCATCCGCCAAACTGACTGGGCATATATGGACATCCGTATTAATCACTTTGACCAGTTCAAGGACTTACATGGTCCTGTTGAGGCAGATGCGATTCTTCGCTCTACCGCTTTGATGATCGGTAAAGTAGTAGATGAAATTGGAAACGTGACCGATTTTATCGGTCATGCCGGAGGCGATAATTTTGTCATTATTACCAGTCAAGCTGCTGCAGTAAAGATCCATGACCGGCTCAAATCCCGCTTTGCTGAGGAAGCACAATCTCAAGACAAAATTGTGGATCGCCAACAAGGTGATCCGCTCGAACCGACCAATGGACGACGGACAGATCAAACAGCCTGGATGTCCTTGTCCATTGGCATAGTGAAACACGAGCAACAATCCTTTGCGGATATACGGGAAATTACTGAATTGGCGGCAGAATCCCGCAGGCAGGATGTGCCTGGCGTGAGGAAGGGATAATCTTGTTGCCACAAAGCAGGGTCGGAAGAGGTTCATGCCGGTTTTTGTAATAGTGATTCCTTGACATTCCCACTTCAAACAGGTAGAATACCGTTCGCCCATGAGACGCTCCAATGGGGCGCATGCGGGCCTGTAGCGCAGTTGGGAGCGCGCCTCAATCGCACTGAGGAGGCCAGGGGTTCGAATCCCCTCAGGTCCACCTGGTTACAGAATAAATGAATAATGGGCCCATAGCGCAGTTGGGAGCGCGTCTCAATGGCATTGAGAAGGTCGCGAGTTCGAATCTCGCTGGGTCCACAGATATTCGCGATCAGGTGACTGATCGCGAATGTGCTATAATGGCGCAAATAAGAAAAAAAGGAAAAGTCACGACAGGAGTAGTAGGTCATCCCGTCAGCGAGAAGGGAGAGCGAGGTGGAAGCCCTTCAAAGTGCCCAACGGAGCGCGTGCAAGACCGAACTCGCCTGCCACTCGGAAGAGAGATTGCGCTGGTGAAACCAGTAGTCAGTGCCGGGGATGCCCGTTACAGCTAATGAGAGACGTTCATTTAATGAACGTAATCCGGGTGGTACCGCGGAGGTTTCCTTCGTCCCTGAGTGGATGAAGGTTTTTTTTATCTTAGAAAGGAGGCGCAATATGGAAAATCAAGCCAAGTCACAGAAGGCTGGTTCGCCCTGCCTTCTCGCTCGCCTCCAGCGAGGGTTATATTCGTGAAACAATATCTCGACAAAGATTCATTTATCTTCCATTATTAATAAAAATATGGGACAAGATCACAAGGACGAAGAATGAGCGACTATATTCCAAAAGAATTCGAACCAAAATGGCAGGCAAAATGGGAAGCCGATGGTCTGTACCATGCAGACATTGATGAAAGCAAACCCAAGCATTACGCCCTGACCATGTTGCCATATCCGTCAGGCGACCTGCATATAGGACACTGGTATGCAATGACTGCACCGGATGCCAGGGCGCGTTTCATGCGGATGAAGGGCTTTAATGTGCTTTTTCCCATGGGTTTTGACGCATTCGGTTTACCCGCCGAGAATGCAGCCATCAAGGACGGCATCCACCCGATGAAACGCACCTTTGCCAATATCGAACGGATGCGCGTTCAAATGCGGTCGATGGGCGCCATGTTTGATTGGCGGCGTGAGATCGTCTCAGCTGCCCCGGAATACTACAAATGGACCCAGTGGTTCTTCAGCCAGCTCTACAAACATGGGTTGGCTTATCGGAAGATGTCACCGGTGGATTTTTGCCCGCACTGCAATACAACCCTGGCTCGAGAGCAGGTTTGGGGCGAAGATCGTCATTGTGAACGCTGCGGGACGCCGGTCATCAAGAAGAACCTGGCACAGTGGTTTTTTAAGACGACCGCGTATGCTGAAGAATTGTTAAATTACCCAGGCCTGGATTGGCCGGAACGGGTCAAAGTACTACAAACAAATTGGATCGGCAGGTCTGAAGGCGCGATCGTTACTTTTAACACAAAATCTGGCGAGGCGTTTGAGATCTTTACCACCCGTCCGGATACGTTATGGGGAGTTACGTTCATGGTACTCTCCCCGGAACATCCGCTTGTCGATAAGATCACAACTTCTGACCACAAGGCTGAAGTGGAAGCTTACAAGGTTCAGGCAGCCCGTCAGTCGGATATCGATCGTGAGGCGACCGATAAGGAAAAGACCGGCGTTTTTAGTGGAGCGTACGCGATCAATCCGGTAAATGGAGAAATGATCCCGATCTGGATCGCAGACTATGTGTTGATGACATATGGAACGGGAGCCATCATGGCCGTGCCGGCCCACGATCAGCGCGATTTTGAGTTTGCCCGCAAGTATCGAATCGAGGTGCGGGTGGTGATCCAACCCGATGATGGAGAACCCCTGAGATGGTGCGAACCTGACTGAAGCCATACCGGCATCCGGAAGCATGGTCAATTCCGGACCTCTGACAGGTACACCAGCAGAGCAGGCTTTCCACGCAGCCATCACCTTCATCAGCGAAAAGGGTATCGGTAAAGGTTCGGTCAATTACAAACTGCGTGATTGGCTAATTTCGCGCCAGCGTTATTGGGGCGCGCCCATTCCGATGATCTACTGCGAAAAGGATGGCTGGAATCCGGTGCCGGATGACGAACTGCCCGTGCTGCTTCCCGAAGATGTAGAGTGGCTTCCTACCGGGAAAGTCACCTCTGAAATTACACCCGACCTGGAAAAAAACAAAATGCCCGGTCTGCAGCGATCCGGCAGAGCGTGAGACGGACACAATGGATACTTTCATGTGTTCATCGTGGTACCACCTACGCTACCTGTCACCTCATTACGATAAAGCCCCGTTCGATCCAAAGGAGTACGATTATTGGATGCCGGTTGACTCCTATACGGGTGGCATCGAACATGCCACCATGCATCTGATCTACACCCGCTTCTTTCACAAGGCGTTGCGCGACATGGGCATTACCGAAGGCCCCGAACCGATGATCCAGCTGCGAAACCAGGGCATGGTACTGGGGGAGGACCACGAAAAGATGTCAAAAAGCCGGGGCAATGTCACTGCACCGGATGAACTGGTCAGAAAGTACGGGGCAGACGCGGTGCGTTCTTATCTTCTGTTCTTCGCCAAGTGGGATATGGGCGCGCCATGGAGCACAACCGGAATTGAAGGAACCCACCGCTGGTTAAAGCGGGTTTGGGCTTTATTTACGGATGAACAGGCTCCAGGCAAATGTTCCGCCGAAACCAGGAAGGAACTCCGCAGGAAATTGCACCAGACCCTCAAACAGGTTACGCATGATTATGAGAATTACGAGTTTAATACAATCGTCTCGGGACTGATGGAACTTTTGAATGAGATGATCAAAGCCAAAGAGGCGGGTGCCTCCGGGACGCCCGAGTGGAAAGAAGCCGTTGATATCTATCTGCGCATGCTTGCGCCTGTCTGCCCGCACATTGCCGAGGAGCTCTGGACACAAACCGGAAGGAAATATTCCATCCACACGCAGATGTGGCCGGTAGTGGATGAAAAGGCAACGCACCAGGAAGAGATCGTCATACCAGTGCAAATCAATGGTAAGCTACGTGACCGGATAACTGTTTCAACAGATGCGAATGATGAACAGATCCAGGCTGCTGCATTGGCGAGTGAGGTGGTGAAGAAATTCCTGGACGGTAAGCCACCAAAGAAAGTGATCATTGCGCAGAAGAGACTGGTAAACATCGTGATGTAATGTAGATGAAGACACATCGCCAGGTGTGTCTCCGTCTATTTATTTAATTCCAGATTAACTCGAGGGGTTATTAATTTGAATAGGATTGCCAGCCATGGGGGTAATGGTTTTTCACCAGGTTTTTTACTCGCTTGCCCCAACCCAATGACCAACTATCCACGCAAACCAGTGTCCAGCCAGGTTGTCCGTCAGAGGGAATAGCCTCGCCGCGCAGATACGCAGCCAACTCACGGCTGCCAGACGACAGATCGAGAACATTACGGGCTTGTTCTTTATGCAGGTATAAGGACAATGAGTGCGCCGGCTCGAACCGGTCCTTCCGGAAAGTCCCCAGGCAGACCCCTGGGATCGTCACCCGCAAGCCTCTCATCCCCGGTACATTCTCGGGTACGAAGTACAAACGATCGCCTGCCAGACGCAACCGTTCAGGGGCGAAATCCACATTCAGGCAATCGTCACGAAATGCGTGCCAGGTATTCAGCAGCGAAACAGGGATCTTATCCGGCTCCCACAGAAAAGAACGGTCATCAGTCGTATCATCATTGCGAACCAACAGGCAGGCGAAATGACCATCGCCGGCCACCCGATGCGGGAAAAGCCGGATAGAACCTTTTAACGTATTTGCGAGTTTTTTATCCTTGGGTGGTATTCCCAGCCATTCCGGCTTCCCCGACACGAAACCGGTAAAGTGCGGTAGAGGTTTTACTTCGAACTCAGGATGCTCTTTCAGGAATTTAAAAATCACCCCTTCGTCTTCTTCCGGGGCGAAGGTACAGGTTGAATAGAGACAGACGCCCACCAGGTTTAACGAGATGGGCAGCCACACGCAGGATATTCGTTTGACGAACGGCACAACCAACCACCATTTCCTCGGACCAGTCCTGACGCGCGCCCATGTCCTTGCGGAACATCCCTTCACCAGAGCAGGGTGCATCCACCAGTACCCGGTCGAAAGCGGCGCCAAAATGGTCAGCGAGCCGTTCGGGGGATTCATTCGTCACGACCACATTTGGGGCTCCCCATCGTTCGACATTGGCGACCAGGTGATTAAGTCGTTTGGTTTTTATCTCGTTGGCTATCAGAACACCTCTGCCAGCCATAAGCGCAGCGAGTTGGGTGGTCTTGCCGCCAGGCGCTGCGGTCAAATCCAGGACCTGTTCGTCCGGTTGAGGGTCGAGGAGTGTCGCAGCCGACATGGCTGATGGGTCCTGAAGATAATACAACCCGGCGAGGTGGTATGGATGTTTACCGGGCTTTTCCTCATTATTGACCAAAAAAGCAGAATCGCACCATGGTACTTTATCGCCCAAAAGGAATGGTGATATCTCCTGAAAATTATTAATGGACAATTTCAGGGTATTGACCCGTAATCCATGCAAAGGCGGATGGGTAAGCGAATCGGCGAATGCAGAATACTCATCGCCGAGAAAATAGGCCATGCGTTCGAGGAATGGTGCCGGGATTGGAACGGTTTCAGTCACCAGACGATTATAATTGCTATATGCGCATCGAAGATCTTAATTGGATGGATGTTGAAGAATATCTGAAACATGACGATCGGCTGATCCTGGTGGTGGGTGCGTGCGAACAGCATGGTTACCTGTCTCTGCTGTCTGATATAAAGATCCCGCTCGCACTGGCAGATGCCGCATCCAAGCAAACAGGAGTGCTGGTGGCGCCCCCAGTCAATTTTGGTTCCAGCCCTTACTTTCTCAGCTACCCGGGGACGTTCAGTTTGAGACTCTCTACATTAATGGATGTCGGGGAGGATATTGTCCGGTCAGCGTTTGGTCAGGGTTTCAAGCGCATCCTGGTGTTGAATGGTCATGGTGGTAACAGCGGATTAAAAATGCGTCTGATCGAACTCGCCAATGAATTACCAGGATTGAAGTTGCAGTGGTATGCGTGGTGGATGGCACACAGTGTAGAGGAAGTTGCCATTCGCCATTCGATCAAGCCAACCCACGCCAACTGGCTGGAGGCATTCCCATTTACCATCGTAACCGAGCTACCCGATGGTGAGAAAACTCCGCCCAATGTACCTTCAGAACTCATGGACGCGACAACTGCCAGGAAAACGTACGGCAACGGGTCTTTTGGCGGACCGTACAAGGTTTCAGGCGAAATCATGCAGGAAATATTCGATGCAGCCCTGCAAGACATCCTGCAATTATTAACATTTGATTAGTCTTTCCGGTAGGATTACCTTACTCCGGCTTGACGTAAACGATGCCGGCTAGTATAATACCTGTCCATTGAGAGATAACCTTATCTGCGACATATAGCGAGCGCTTGAAGCAAACAGCTTCGAGGCGCTTGCTTTTATGTGTCTCTGGCATAAAAGATTGTTGGGACAAGGGTGGTCTGTCGCAGTATCCAAGTTAGCAAGACGAGGAGACAGTCTAGTGGAAACCAAGGGACTCATTTCATTACGAATAAGCCTTGCTTCTCCTGAAACCATACTGACCTGGTCGTATGGTGAGGTACTGAAGCCCGAAACCATCAATTACCGCCGTCTGCGACCGGAAAAGGACGGACTGTTCTGCGAGGCCATCTTTGGTCCGACACGCGACTGGCAGTGTTATTGCGGAAAGTATAAGAACCCCCGTTATAAAGGTATCACTTGTGATAAATGCGGCGTGGAAGTGACCCGCTCATCGGTACGCCGGGAGCGCATGGGTCACATCCTGCTGGCAACACCCGTTGCCCATATCTGGTATACCCGGCGCATCCCCTCCTACCTGGGAATGCTGCTCGATATCTCCCGCCGCAACCTGGACCGGGTATTGTACTTTGCCCAGTACATTGTCAGTTACGTCGATGATGATGCCCGCCAGAAAGCCCTCAAACGATTGGAAGATGAGATTTCTGTTTCTGAACGCGAACAGGCTACTGCCATCAATTCCAAGATCGCCGAAATCAAGACTGCCCGTGATAAAAAACAAGCTGAACTCCTGACCCGTAAATCCGAAATGGAGCACCAGTACGATGAGCAGATCGCAACCAAGCTGGATCCCATCATCCAGGAAGGCCAGCGGCTGGAAGGCTATCTACAGGAAAATAAAGGTCAGGTATTAAAAGAAGCAGTAACTTTTGGCAGCACAGGGACGGTGATCGCCGACAAGGGTGTTAAAGTCGGTGCATCCCACTTGACCAAGGTTCAGAAATTCGTCCAGGAACGACTGGAAGCCATCGAAAACGAACTCAAGGATGAAAAAGCCCATGCCCTGGAAGCCGTCAAGATGGAGGCTGCCACAATCAAGGCTGAGGCCGATGAGCAGATGAATGCTCTCCGCAGCCAGCTCGAAGACCAGACCTCCACCAATCACGATGCGAATACCCGCCTGCGGGATGAATTGATGGAATTGCGGCCCTTCACCTTCCTGGGGGAAACCCGTTATCGTGAATTGAAACAACGCTGGGGACAGGTCTTCCGCGCCGATATGGGTGCTGAAGCATTCTACGATATCCTGCGCCGGCTGGACCTTGATAAACTTTCCGAGGAACTCTGGCACGAAGTCAAGACCACGAAATCCAAACAAAAAAGGAAGAAAGCTACCAGCCGCCTCAAGGTGGTGGAAGCATTCCGCCGATCCGGTAACCGTCCTGAATGGATGATCCTGACCGTCCTGCCTGTAATCCCACCCGATCTGCGTCCAATGGTTCAGTTGGACGGCGGCCGGTTTGCCACTTCGGATCTGAATGATCTTTACCGGCGGGTGATCAACCGCAATAATCGCCTGAAGAGACTGCTCGAATTAGGTGCCCCGGATGTTATTGTTCGCAACGAGAAGCGTATGTTGCAGGAGGCCGTAGACAGCCTGATCGACAACAGCCAGCGTGGCAAGGCACTCAGCCGTCGAGGAAGACGCGAGCTGCGCTCTCTGAGCGATATGCTCAAGGGTAAAAAAGGCCGGTTCCGCCGCAACCTGCTGGGCAAGCGTGTGGATTATTCCGGGCGCTCCGTTATTGTGGTTGGACCGCAGTTGAAACTTTACCAGTGCGGCTTGCCAAAGAGCATGGCGTTGGAACTCTTCCGTCCGTTCGTTATCTCCCGCCTGGTTTCCCACAACTATGCGGCTAACGTAAAAGGCGCACGCCGATTCATCGAACGCAACCGGCCCGAGGTTTATGAAGCTCTCGAGGAAGTGATCAAGGATAGACCGGTTCTGTTAAACCGCGCTCCAACGCTTCACCGGTTGGGTATCCAGGCATTTGAACCGACTTCTGATCGAAGGCTCAGCCATCCAACTGCACCCGCTGGTTTGTACTGCGTTCAACGCAGATTTTGATGGCGACCAGATGGCAGTGCATGTGCCGTTGTCAGATAAGGCAGTTCAAGAAGCCCGGCGCTTGATGCTGGCATCCAAGAACCTGCTTAAACCAGCCGATGGTGAACCAATCATCGGCCCATCGAAGGATATGGTCCTTGGCGTTTTCTATATGACCATGATGCATTCCAAGCCCCACAAGGGTGATGGACGCGCATTTGCGGATATGGACGAAGTGGATCTGGCTTTCCAACTGGGCCAGGTGGATGTACACAGTAAAATCAAAGCCCGCATGACGACCTGGTATGACGACGAGAACAATCGCCTGCCCGAGCCGGAAACGCGGCTGTTGGAGACGACCGTTGGACGCGTGATATTCAACCGCGTCCTGCCGGAGAAAGTCCAGTTTATTAACCGCCAATTGGAACGAGGCGGCGTGAAGGACCTGATCGCCGAAGTTTATGAACTCTACGGACAGGATGTAACCTGTGATACCGCTGATGAAATCAAGCGAATCGGCTTTGAATATGCAATGCGATCCGGTACCACCATTGCCGTTTCGGATATCAGCATCCCGAAAGAGAAGCCGGCAATCATCGACAAAGCCCTCAAGGAAGTTGAATTGGTGCAGCGGGACTTCCGGCGCGGTTTGCTGACCGAGCAGGAACAGAACGAAACCATCGTCCAGACCTGGCAACAGACTACCATTGATGTAGCCAAGGCTGTTCGAGCTGCCATGGACCCGGATGGAAATCTGTCCACGATGGCCAACTCGGGTGCGACAAAGGGTGGTTTCGGTCCAATTTCGCAGTTAGCCGGTATGCGTGGATTGATGGCTGACCCATCCGGACGTATCATCCCGATGCCGATCCGGTCGAATTTCCGTGAAGGCTTGACAGCTCAGGAGTACTTCATATCAACGCACGGTGCGAGAAAAGGCCTGGCGGATACCGCCCTGCGAACGGCAGATGCAGGTTATTTGACACGCCGGCTGGTCGATATCGCCCAGGATATCATCATCAATGAAATCGATTGCGGTACCCACCAGGGTATCTGGATCAGGCGCAAGGACGACGTGGCTGGTCAATCCATGGCCTCCCGCTTGTACAGCCGCCTGGTTGCGGAGCGTGTACTCGATCCAAAGACCGGTGAAGTTTTGGCCGAGCCTGACGATGTCATGGATCATGACCTGGCTCGTAAAATTTCCACCGCAGAGGTGGAGCAAGTCAAAGTCCGCTCGGCATTGACCTGCGAATTGGTCCATGGCATTTGCGCCAAGTGCTACGGACTCGATCTGGGTCGCGGCACAATGGTGGAAATGGGTGCTGCAGTCGGTATTGTGGCTGCACAATCCATCGGTGAACCGGGCACACAATTAACCCTGCGAACGTTCCATACAGGTGGTGTGGCTGCCGGAGGCGATATCACGACCGGTCTACCACGCGTGGAAGAACTCTTCGAAGCCCGCAAACAACCCAAGGGCGAAGCCGTCGTATCCGAGATCAAGGGTACGGTCCATATCATCCAATCGGATAAGTACGCAGATATGCGTCTTGTTCGCATCGAACAGAGTGAAATGATCCATGATGAGTTCGATGTACCAAAGGAATGGAAGATACTGGTAAAGGATGAGGAAGAAATCAAAGCCGGTGATGTTATCGCGACCATGGATGATGCGATCATTACCTCGGAGCATGCCGGCAAGGTCCGTGTTGAAAAACGTAAAGTCATCGTCTCTCACGAACAGCATGAAGAAGCCGAGCATGAGATCCCGACCACCCTGCGTCTATTGGTGAAAGAGGGCGATCATGTGGATGACGGTCAGCCGCTAACCGAAGGATCTTTGAACCCGCACCGTGTCTTGCGGGTTCAGGGACGGGATGCTTGCCAGATGTACCTGATGACAGAAATTCAGAAGGTATATCGTTCACAGGGTCAAAACATCCATGACAAGCACTTTGAGGTCATCATCCGCAGGATGATGAGCAGGGTGCAGATATTCCGCCCAGGTGATACCCGTTACCTACCCGGAGATGCAGTTGAACGCCTGGAAGTGCAGCGGGTTAATGAACAGCTGCTCTCTGAAGGCAAAACCCCTGCAAAGTTCCACGAACTTCTGCTGGGTGTGACCAAAGCTTCCCTGAGTACTGATTCGTTCCTGTCCGCTTCGTCCTTCCAACACACCATCAAGGTGTTGGCAGGAGCAGCCATTGGTTCATCCACTGATCCGCTCTACGGTCTGAAGGAGAACGTCATCATTGGCAAGTTGATCCCAGCCGGGACTGGCTTTGTCCATGGGCGCTTCCAGACAGTAGAAAAAGCTCTTGCCCAAGCCGGTTCTTCGCAATGGACGGAAATTCCCGATGCCGGATCGTCAGACTAAGGATCGTATATATCCATATACAAGGGCAGCCGTGAGGCTGCCCTTGTTTTATTTATCTCCTTGACGCTTTATCTCTTTCCCCGTAAGATATCAACATAGAACATAATTGCGAATCCCAAAACCATCCCTCCCCATTTGCCAGTCAATGGGGAGGAAAACCGCCTGTACATGGGTATGAGACAGGTCTGGTGGGGTCAGGAGAGATATATGGAACTCGGATTAGTCCGTAAGGTAGATATTGACCAGGAGATGCAGCAGGCATACCTGGATTATGCCATGAGCGTTATTGTCTCGCGAGCCCTACCGGACGCCCGCGACGGTCTCAAGCCAGTCCAACGCCGAATTCTATATGCCATGTACGATATGGGTATCAGGGTTGACAGCCCCTACCGGAAATCCGCTCGTATCGTCGGCGAAGTCCTGGGCAAGTACCACCCGCACGGAGACCAATCTGTTTATGACGCAATGGCTCGCATGGCGCAGGATTTCTCCATGCGCACCATTCTCGTTGACGGGCAGGGAAACTTTGGATCTGTGGACGGCGACCCGCCTGCGGCAATGCGTTATACCGAAGCACGCCTGGCTCCCCCCGCCCTTGATCTATTGGCAGATATTGGTAAGAACACGGTTGAATTCATCGATAACTTTGATGGAACATTGACCGAACCCACCGTTTTACCTTCTGCCATACCCAACTTGCTGGTCAATGGAGCCACCGGTATTGCCGTCGGCATGGCGACGAATATCCCCCTCATAACCTTTCGGAGATCGTTGACGCATGTGTTTACATGCTCGAAAAATGGGATAAGCTCGACGACATCAACGTGGAAGATTTAATGGAATTCGTCGAGGGTCCCGACTTTCCGACCGGTGGTGTCATCATCGAGCAGAAAGGCGAGGAAGGCATTGAAGCGGCGTACGGCAAAGGTCGTGGGCGGGTAACCATCCAGGCACACGCACACGTCGAAGAAATGGAACGCGGCAAGAATCGTATCATCGTGACGGAACTTCCGTACCAGGTAAATAAATCAAGCCTGATCGAACGAATCGCCGAGCTCGTCCGCGATGGTCACCTGGAAGGAATAACAGATTTGAGGGATGAATCTGACCGCCAGGGACTGCGCGTGGTGATTGAGCTTACGAAAAATGTCGAGCCTGAAAAAGTCCTGGCAGAGTTGTATAAACGCACGCCCATGCAGTCAACGTTCAGTATCAACCTGCTGGCACTGGTGGATAACGAGCCACGTCTATTGAACCTGAAACAGGCTTTACGTGTTTACCTGGATCACCGGTTGCTGGTCATTAAACTTACGCACAGAATTTGATCTGGAGAAAGCACGCGCACGAGCTCACATTCTGGAAGGTTTGACGGTGGCTCTCAAGCATCTGGATGAGATCATTGCGCTGATCAAAGCGTCGACCGACGTCGAGGCCGCCCGTGTTCGATTAATGAAACGCTTTAAATTGTCCGAACTTCAAGCGAATGCAATTTTGGAAATGCAATTACGCCGGCTGGCTGCGTTGGAACGCAAGAAAATCGAAACAGAATATAAGGAAGTGCTTGGTCTGATCAAGGAACTCGAAGGTTTGTTAAAGTCTCAAAAAAAGATGCGAGTGGTAGCTGCAGAGGAGCTACTCAAGGTCAAGTCGGCTTTTGGAGACCGCCGACGGACGCAGATTGTCAGTTTGCGCAGCCGTAAACACAAAGCTCCTCTGACAACCGCCGAAATGGTGAGAGAACAGGTAGTCTGGATTGGCATGACCTCCACCGGGACAATTGCTCGCAGCCATGATGACAAACCGCCGCGTTTATCTGGATCTGAGGCGCCGAAGTTGCTTGTCCGCGCGAATGCAACCGACACATTGTATCTGGTTTCGGCACACGGATCGGCTGCCGCTGTGGCTGTTCACACCCTGCAGGAATCTGAAAAATTGGGCGATGGCAATCCGTTCAATAAGCAATCACCGCTCCAGTCAGACGAAATACCGGTGGCGGCGTTCTGCCTGCCAGCCCGGAGGTCGGACCTTTCGGAACGAACCTGCATTATGACCATCACACGCGGGGGTATGATCAAGAAGAGCCTGGTGAGCGATCTACCCGGTCCTTCGGCACAAACTTTCAAAATCGCGAATGTCAACGATGGCGACAATCTCGGGTGGATCGTATTGACGGACGGTAGCAAGGAGATCCTACTGGCGACAGCATCTGGAATGGGGATCCGATTTAAAGATGATGAAGTCCGCCCGATGGGGTTGACTGCAGCGGGTGTAAATGGGATCAAGCTGGGAGTGGGCGATGAAGTGGTGGGAGTTGAAGTGTTACCGCAGCCGGGGGAAATCCTTTTGATCGCTTCAGACGGCAAGGGCAAACGGGTGGATGTAAAAGAATTCCCGGTTCAGGGACGGTATGGCAAGGGTGTAAAAGGTTGGGAACTTCCGCAGGGGGTAAAACTGGTTGGGTTGGGCATGGGCAAACCGAATGCCATCATTACCCTGCACCTGCTAAAAGCGGCTGCAAAACAATCCCGCTTAGACGAGGCTCCTTTGCGAAAACGGGCGACATTAAGAGGCGGCCAGGTCGTCGAAGTTAAACCAGGCGATGCGGTATCAGGTCTGACCGAAGGTTGGATGGTAGAGCGATTCGTAACGATCGAGAAGAAGGAAGAAAAAAAGAAATCGCCCGCTAAACGGAAGTAGATCCGATTATAAATTCCCAACCAAGCCCAACTCGGGTGCGATGCGACGCATGGCCAGGATGACGTTGCCAACATGCTCCCATAATTCGATCCCGAACTCCGCGGCAGCCTGCTGCATCTCTTCCCGGTTCGTCCCTGCGGCGAAGGCCCGATCCTTCCATTTCTTCTTGACCGAACTCGCTTCCAGGTCCAGCAGTGAACGGGACGGTCGCACCAGTGCGACAGCGGTAATCAGCCCCGTCACTTCATCGCAAGCGTAAAGTCCTTTTTCCATGCGGCTCTGGCGGGGTACGCCGGTATGGTCGGCATGGGACATGATCGCACGAACGATCTCATCCGGAACACCCCGTTCGCGCAAGATGGGTTCCCCGGCGAGCGGGTGATCTTCGAGGGTGGGATGGATTTCCCAGTCGAAGTCGTGCAATAATCCGGTAATCCCCCAGATCTCTCCATCTTCACCGAATTTTTCCGCATAGAATCGCATCGCGGCTTCAACTGAGAGCATATGCTTTACCAGGTTGTCATTTTTTACAAATTCACGAACAAGGGCAAGGGCTTGATCACGATCCATGATATCTCCCTTTTTCAAGATAGATAAAGTGATGGAAATTATGGTGATGGAAAGATCGGTTCCTTGTCGCCTAATACCGGCACAGGATGTCCAATATTGACATCCCAGATAGCAGCTACTGTAGCGAGCAGCTCACGTGCGTTCCAGTAGAGCAATGAAGAGGTGCGATAAACACGCAGATCTGCGTCCACGCCTACTGCGTCGACGCCCAGCTGGTTGCATAGATAGATGGCACGCGGCAGGTGAAAAGCCTGTGTCACCAATATGGCTTTCGTTACACCAAAAATGGCATTTGCCCTGTAACAGGTATCATAGGTGCGGCGTCCCGCGTAATCGAGTACGATTGCCGCATCGGGCACGCCAAGCGAAATGGCCAGTTTTTGCATGACCGCAGGTTCGTTATAATCCACGAAGCGGTTATCACCGCTCATTAATATTTTTTCGACCTTTCCAGCAAAATAAAGTTTTGTCGCGGTGGTGAACGCGATGATCAAAACGGGCGTGGCCGTGCCGTTATGCCATAAGCCGGCACCAAATACAATCGCGACGGGACGAGCTGGAACTTCCGTCACCGTATACGTTTTAGGACACGCATATATGCCGGTCACCAGGCGCGAAATGCCCAGGGTGATCAATCCAACAGCAACCAGTATCAATAAAATGGTCAGCAGCATTTTTACCGTTCGTTTTAGCACGGACGGGATTTTACCATGTAAAAAAAAGACCTGATGCCAGGTCAGACATCAGGTTCCCATTCAAAAATTGAATTCGTGTATATCTATGCTGACCTATCCAAGTGAGGTCAAGAATCTGATCAAACAAGAGCCTGTCGTAATTTTGCACTGGCAAAATCCATCAGGGCGACGATCAGGACAATACAGGCTACAACCGTTCCTGCCTTATGGTATTGGAGCGAACCGAAGAAAGTGGTCAGAGTTTGACCAATCCCTCCGCCGCCGGCGAAGCCGATGATCGTAGCCATGCGGATATTAATGTCCCACATGTACAGAAGGTAGGAGATGAATGGTGGGGTAATTTGGGGCAAGATGGCATAGACGATCATTTGAAGGCGGGTCGCTCCTGTGGCGTTGACAGCTTCGATTGAGCCGAGTTCGATATTTTCGATCGATTCGGAAAACAGTTTACCGATCAGTGCAAATGCTGTAACTGCCAATGCCAACATTCCTGCGAATGGACCAACCCCGACCCAAAAGATAAAAATGACCACATACAGCAAGGCTTCGATCGAGCGTAAAAGATTAAACATGCTCCTGGTCAGGTAATATATCCAAACGGAGAACGCGCTGCGACCAGTCAAGTTCTTGGCTGCCAGGAAACTGAACGGAAGGGCAACGATGGCTCCCAACGTAGTAGCGAGCAGTGCCTGGAAGATCGTGACGATCAACTGCTGGATGGCAGGATTCAAAACACCTGGTGATAGATCGATCGAAACAAAATCGCTGATTATTTGTCCAAAATTTGATCCGGGGTTAAACAGGTATTCGAGGTTAATCCCGCTAAGATTCCAGCAGTAGATAAAGGCGGCTATCCCGAGAATTATATAAAAAGCGAGGCGTAAACTTTTTTGGAAAGAATTTTTCTTTATTACTAATTTCTGAGGTTCTTCCTTCAACAACCGCTCGCGCCATTTTCCACTAATATAATCAACCAGGACGATGACGATCACAACCGCCCAAAGAGCGGTTGCGTACTGTTGGTAGCCGCCCATACGCACATTTTCTATCACGAAAAAGCCGATGCCTCCGCCCGCCACAAAACCGATTACGGTTGCGGAACGCATGTTAATGTCCCAGCGCAATAAGGAATAAGCCAGAAATGGTGACGCGAATCTGGGGAAGCACCGCGTAGCGGATGGTCTGGATAAGGTTCGCCCCGGTTGCAGTAACCGCTTCGACGGGTCCGGGATCGATATGCTCGATCTCCTCGGAGAATAGTTTACCCGACGCGGCGACGGAATGGATTGTCAGGGCAACCATACCGGCGAAACTTCCCAATCCCACCCAAACAACCACGATCAAGCCCCATACGATCGTATCAACCGCACGCACCACGTTCAAGATGGTCCGCGTGACGTAATAAATTACGGTTCCACCAGGGATGCGTGACATGATATTGTGGGCAGCCAAAAAACTGACCGGGACCGCAAGGATCGTGGAGAAGATCGTCGCCATTAAACCCATGGCAATGGTTACCAGGATGGTGCCGGAGACAAAGGTGTTCACTTTGCTGCCAGGAGCTGCCAAACCAAGGCTGACCTCCCATTTGGGAGCCGGCATGGGTTTTACCCTGCCTAATATGTCAAGCAAGTTATCGCTAAGGCGGATCGGACCATCCGTTGGTCTGCCCGCCAGCTTGTCGCCTACATATGTGTACATGCAGCTCCAAGCACATATCTTGTCTACGCCCCCAACCGAAATTGTTACCATGTCTGGATTGATTAAATTGGTAGCGACCGTGCGGGCATCTTTAAACCGTTCAACTAACCGGATCAACTTAACATCGGTCACATTCCAGGCGATAACGTAGAGGACGATGGCGGCGAAGATGATACCGAGCAGGTTCCCTTTGCTTCCGCGGGTTATGACGCTGACATCCAAGACATTCCAAGCCCAGAAAAGTATGAAAGGCAACCAAAGCCAGCTTGTGGTTATTCCCCCGATGACCAGCTTGCCGATGTTTTGATGCACCAGCGACCAATCGATCAAGAACGCGAGCAATCCGGTCGTGAAAAAGATCAACAAAGACCGGGTAATTTTTTTTATCAAGAACTGTCCCAGACCCGGTACGATCACAGATGAAATAACAACCAAGGTCGGAGAGATGGTTGAATTTTTAGAAGGATTGGTTGGTGTCATGAATAATAAAGTTGCATGATATCAGAATAAATTCGGACGATGACGCCTGGTTTAAGATTATCCAACAATGCTGAATGAGGCTCAAATGATCGATATACGCTCTGCTTCCTGACCGTAAATCGTTTTAAATTGGGCATCATCGATCTGTTTGGGCAGACCCTGAAAAACCACTTCCCCGTCTTTAAGTGCGATAGCAGTGGTGGCGTATCGATGTACCAGGTCAAGGAAATGCAAGCTGCACAGCACCGTGATACCGCGCTCCTTATTTAATTGCTCGAGATATTTCAAGATCGAATGTGCGAGAACGGGGTCGAGTGAAGCCACCGGTTCATCCGCCAGGATCAATTTGGGTTCCTGCATTAAAGCGCGGGCAATACCCACGCGCTGTTGCTGTCCACCCGAAAGTGAATCGGCGCGTACGTTGGTTTTATCTTCAAGCCCCACCTGCTCAAGACTGGATTTTGCCCGCTCGCGGTCCTCTGCCGAGAATATATTAAGGATGCTCGGTATGGTATCCACGTAACCCAGCCGCCCGGACATAACGTTTGTAAGGACAGAAGATCTTTTGACCAAATTGAACTGCTGAAAGATCATTCCTATTTGCCGACGGATCTTACGCATATCTTTTGCCGAGGCGGCGGTTATATCCTGGTCGTCCCAGAAAATTTTACCGGATGTGGGATCGATCAGACGATTGATGCACCTGAGTAGGGTTGATTTCCCGGAACCACTCAACCCGATGACAGCCAGGAACTCGCCATCCTTCACTTCAAAGGAGACATTTTTCAGCGCCTGGGTTCCATTCGGATAGACCTTGGTAAGATTTTCGAACTCGTAACATGGTTAATTCTTCGAAATGTGCGTAAAAGGCCGGATAAAAAAGAAGCCTGGCAGGCTCGAAGGCCTGCCAGGCTGGTGTGAAATTTATTTAATTAATGTAGTGGGATCAACTCCAGCTTTCTGGAGAACTTTCAAGAAATCGGCGTACATCGTGAAGGTTGTGTCGATCTTCTGGAAGGCATTGATCGTATAAAGCTTGGCTAACACCGCTTTACCACCCGGGTCAGCAGCCATGGTCAAGAGGGCTTCCGTTGTGACCGCCTGGAGCTTGGGATCCAGGGTTTTGACGTATTGAACGCCATCATTGGGGATGCGGTCCGAATCAGCGAAGACGACCAGTTTGGTCTGGATATCGGGGTAGGTTGTGTTCAGGGTGGCATCTGTCAATACATTGATGAAGGTCACGCCTGCATCACAATCGCCCTTATAGACGGCGGCTGCCACATTCGGGTGGGAACCGGCATTCACAGTTGCCTTGAAATCGGTGTCTGGATTGACGCCGTTAGCTGCCAGGATGATGCGGGGGACAATGTATCCTGAAGTGGATAGCGGATCTACGAAGCAGAATGTCTTTCCCTTGAGATCAGCAAAGGTTTTAATGCCGGATGTGGCGGCGGTAATGAACTGGCCTTTGTAGAACGGTTCCAATTGGCCGCTCAGAGCCTTGTCTGGATCCAGATCGTTGGTTGTATATTTGCGCAGGTTGATCAAGGCGGGGATGATACCGTACTTAGCCTGGGCTGCAAGGATGGAGAAAGTATTCAAGAAACCTATCTGGGCTTTATTGGCGCCCATCGCTTCGATGGCGGCAGCAAAGCTGGTACCGGTTTGGACCGTATAGGTTAATCCGGTCATTTGATTCAGGCAGTCGGCAATTGCTGAGCTGGCAGTGGCGATCACACCCGCTTCACCAGAGGGAACGAATGCCATCACAAGGGGTTTATCCGGTGCGCCTGGTTGACCAGCGGCAGGCGCGGCTGGGGCATCTGCCAGCTTGGTGCAGACGGGCGGGATGGGTGTGGGCACCGCGGTGGGAGCTGTAGTCGGGGCGGCTGGGACCTCAGTCGGGGGGACGGCTGTCGGCGGGACAGTTGGCGGGACTGATGTCGGAACCTCGGCTGTTGGGGCTGGTGTCGCAGCCGCGCCGCATGCACTGAGCAGCATCGTAGCGACGACCAGCAGGGAAACAAACAAAAATGCTTTCTTCATTACTTCTCTCCTCTCATGAGATTGGGTGTTTGGGGTGGAAATTCTTCCCCATTGACAAATTGATGATAGCGCGAAATAAACTAAATTGCAAGTAACTTTCATCTTTATTTCATATTTATCATTCAATTTTGTTGTCAGATCTTTTTTTGGTTCTGCGTCCAGCCTGGATCCGTATATTTTAACTCGACCAGCTCCCGGGCACGGTTCTTTTCCTGCCCGGATAGATCGGCGGGTTGAAAGTCCATATCCAACGCAGTTTGGAATGCACTGACGAAAGCTTGCGCAGCTGTCTCCCAGGATACCAAATGCCCCAGTGCGGATTCAACCGTAGTGGCATGGGCAAGTAAATTTTTGGCTGCGCGCTGGCGGGCGCTTTCATCTTTGAAAGTTAACACCTTCACAATGCGGGAAAGATCGCCTGCGAGAGGTAAAGATCCATGCTGGAGAACCCCGTCCTTGCGCCTTGCCTGGGCAGATCCGACCAATTTTTTTCCTCCAACCGTTATCTCATAAGTTGATGGAACTTCAAAACAGACCGGATTGGTATTCCCAGTACCGGCAAGATTGCGTTCCTTCATTTCTACACTCAAGCGCATCAGATGAAAAGCCTCAACGATGGCCTTTGCGAGACGATTGTAGGATTCAAGAACTGATCCAGCCACACGCGGATCATCGACAGGGGCGATGACTGAATATGTCAACTCATCAGTGTGCAGGACTGCCCGTCCGCCGGTTGGTCGTCGGACCAACTCCCACCCATATGTTTGCAGGCGGGCAAGATCGACATCATCGAAAGGTTGAGCGTATCCAATTGAAATGCAGGGAGGATCCCAGGCATATAATCGCAATGTTGGCAGACTTTCGTGACGCCCACATGCTTCTAGAATAGCTTCATCTGCCGCCATATTCCACGCACCGCGGGATGGTAACGGATCAATGATAAGTCTCCATGGCGCCGATTTCATTGTGAAATCACCTGATAATCACCGACTAATCTTTCCGCTTTATCTGACGCTATATCTTCGAGTGGAGGACGCACCCGCCATTGCGGTAATCCATATTGCTTTGCAAGCAAAACCTTTAGGGTTGGCGGGAACGGTGGGAACTGCTCCAGGAAATGGCGAATTTTAGTGATATGCGCTTGCCGCTCACTTATATCCTCGCCGCGTGCAACTGCATCCCAAATTTCACGTAGTTGGGGTGATATCAAATTTGCCGGCGCGGTGATACAACCCTCGGCATGGTTTTTTATCGCCAGTTCGACGAAGGAATCAGTCCCGGTCAGTACCAGCAGATCGCTACCGAAACGTTTTCCCATCTTATTAGCAAAGTCTTCATCATGAGAGGAATCCTTGATCCCGGCAAATTGGATTGGAAAGGAATCCTTAAGGCGTTGGATAAGATCTGGTGAGAATCCGATCCCGGTTAAACCAGGAATATGATAACCAAGGACATACCGGTCCGAAGGCACCGCTCGAAGGATAAGGTCGCTAAAATAAACGAAAAGGGCGTCGTCGGTAACTTTTCGGAAATAATAAGGTGGTAACACCACCACCCCGTCATACCCCAGGTCGAATGCCGAACGGGTCAGGGAAATCGTTTCGGTCAGGCTGGGCGTCCCTGTACCGGCAAGCAATTTAAAATCCGGATATATTGAATGGATCTTTTGAGCACTCCGCAGGATATCAAGCCTTTCTTCCGGTGAAAAAGATGGTCCTTCGCCGGTTGTACCAAGAAGGAGGACACCATGACAGCCCCGCTTTGCCAGGAATTCCAGCAAAGGAACGATGGCATTCAGATCCGGGTTGCAATCCGGTTCAAGAGGGGTGACTGCAGCAGCGTATACACCAGCTAGTGGATGCATCGAAAATCCTCACAAGAGATATCAAAGATAACCAGCTAATCAGATCCTAATACATTCGGAGGTACGTTCAGGCAAAAGCGGAAATCAAGAAAACCCTGGCAGGGGTTAGGACAGGTTTTCAACGAACATCCCCGAGTATACCGCTATGCCGCAGAGTAAGTACAATATCTATTGGTTAAATCGTATCTCATTCTGCTCGTTTGATAACCCGGGGTCACCGTAATGAGTCAACCTGATAATTGAGTGGATATTCTAATATAAGCGAATTGGAATATGTATTTCAAGGCGACTTATTATGTGGGTAGTAAATGGATTTACCGGATTCCCGCAAACAAATGTGTTCCCAGGCAAAAATTCGAGCGGGATCGACCCAGCGTAGGGATTTCTTGAATGTCGATAGGTTGCCAATCCAGTCATGGATGGCTATAATTCATTAATTAGGCAAGTCTCAGGAGGCCGTTCTGGAAACACAAAAGATCACATCGTCCATCGGAAACGAGCCGGAAGAAGGTGCTACAAACGTTCAATTAACCTCGGGGGCGACACTCGTTGGGCGGTATGTCATCCAGGAGGTAATTGGGGTGGGGGGAATGGGGTCTGTTTATCGCGCCCGGGATCTGCATTTTCCAAGTGTGGTCAAATTGGTCGCAGTCAAAGAGATGATCAACCGTGCCCCGGATGCCCTGGTACGGAAAACAATTGTTCAGAATTTTGAGCGGGAAGCCAATATCCTGGCAACCCTTAACCATCCCTCCATTCCTCGAATCTATGATTATTTTAGTGAAGGAAACCGTTCCTACCTGGTGTTGGAATTTATTCACGGCAAGGATATGGAAGCGATCATCAACGAGACTAACGGCTTCCTGGCGGAAGAACGCGTCCTGACCTGGGCGATCGAGCTTTGCGACGTACTTTCCTACCTCCATACCCATAAACCAGATCCGATCATTTTTCGCGATATGAAACCGTCCAATGTGATGGTGAATACCACCGATCACATTATCCTGGTGGATTTCGGCATTGCAAAACCATTTCAGGTCGGTCAAAAAGGTACGATGATCGGTACGGAGGGATATTCGCCGCCAGAGCAGTACCGAGGTGAAGCGGGTCTGCTGGCAGATATCTATGCATTGGGCGCGACCATCCACCACGCACTCTCACGGCGCGACCCTCGTCTCGAACCACCATTTTCTTTTGCCGAGCGACCTTTACGGAAAATCAATACGGCGATCTCTCTGGAATTGGAAGCCGTGATCGATACTGCCCTCCAATATAACCCTGAAGACCGATTCCACAGTGCGGAGTCGATGAAGGAGGCAATGATCGCAGCCGGGCGGAAGACCGGGATCTTAAGCCGTGTCAGCTCCCCAACTGCCTCGATCCAGACTTCCGGCGGCATCAAACCATTGTGGGTCTTCCAGTGCGAGGATGAAATACGTGGGGCGCCACTTATCTATAATGGTGCCGTCTTTATCGGATCTTATGATCACAATCTTTATTCACTCAACCCTGCGGATGGAAAATTAAATTGGAAATATGCCACGGATGGCGGTGTGGTCACTCGACCGGCAGCCTACGAGGGAGATATTTTTATTGGATCGGAAGACCAGCGTTTGCATGTCATCAATGCCCGCACCGGTAAAGTGAACTGGACCTATTACACTGAGGGTCGAGTGCATTCATCCCCACACGTGGCGGAGGGGCATGTTTTCTTCGGTTCGGATGATCAACATCTCCATGCGGTAAACCTATTAAATGGGCGGGCGGTCTGGCGGTTCGAGACCGCAGCACCCGTACGATCCACGCCATTCGTGGCACACGATACTGTTTTCTCGGGATCTGAGAATGGCGATTTTTACTGCATTGATTTTCGAGGGGAGTTGAAGTGGCACTATAAAGCCAAAATGGCGGTCACATCATCGCCTTTTGTAGCGGATGGGGTGGCATTTTTTGGTTCACTCGACAGCAGCTTATATGCCCTGGATGCCAAGGCTGGTTGGGTCATCTGGCGTTTTCGCATGGGGAAGGGATCCATCTCTTCACCTTATGTAGCTGATGGCATGGTCTTTATCGGATCTGTCGATGGACATATTTATGCAGTCGATGCCCATACCGCAAAAGAAGTCTGGCGATATAAGACGGAACACCAGGTGAGCAGTTCGCCGGTCGTTTACAAGGATGCTGTCTATTGTGGTTCAGCAGATGGAAACCTATATTGTCTGGAAGCCCATACCGGTCGCTTGCGCTGGAAATTTGCCACCAAAGGCCCGATTACTGGATCGCCCCTGGTATATGATGATATCGTCTATGTCGGATCCACAGACCACTTTCTTTATACTTTTCTGGCTTGATTCTTTTGCACCAAGGAGTCCATCGTGAAATCATTTTTTAATCGTTTGCGTGGGAAGAAGACGAAACCATTGGCAAAAGTGGATGTGAGTACTGTTCCCCTGTCGGGCGAGCAATTTGACTTGATCACCTCGCAACCTGAACGCCTAGAGCCGCAGCAGTTGATCACTGCCAGTGCCCAATCCATCGGCAAGCAACGCGATCATAACGAAGATTGTTCGTTCACCTTTACCGTCACGATTGGTGGCGAGGCACATAGTTCGCCGGTCGGTTTATTTATTGTTGCCGATGGCATGGGTGGTCATCAATACGGTGAAGTTGCCAGCTCTACTGCCGTCCGGACGATGGCCAATTATTTGTTAAAGCGTTTTCATTCTTATTTAATTAACCCCGCTGAAGGGATGGATGAACCCCTCCAAGAGATGATGCGAACCGCCATCGATGAGGCTCAACGGGCAGTCACGCAAGCAGCCCCGGGCAGCGGTACAACCCTCACTGCGGCTCTCGTTCTTGGTCAACAAATGACGATCGGTCACGTGGGCGATAGTCGTGCCTGCGCCATCCATTTGGATGGGCGAGTGGAAGTGTTGACCCGCGACCACTCTCTGGTAAAAAGACTGGAGGAACTCGGGCAGATCTCCTCAGAAGAAGCCGCTGCCCATCCCCAGAGAAATGTTCTCTACCGGGCGTTAGGCCAGGGGGAAGTTCTTGAGCCCGACATATTTACGACCCCTTTTCCTCAGCCAGGTTATTTACTCTTGTGTAGTGATGGTTTATGGAGTGTGCTCCCGGAGGATCACCTGTTTGATATCGTTCAATCAGCGCCGACGCTTCAATCTGCCTGTCACGCACTTGTTTCTGGCGCGAACGATGCCGGTGGACCGGACAACATCACGGCTGTTTTGGTGCAACTGATAGGTTAATGGCACCCAAACAGGACTTTTATTCCCTCCTTGGACTGCAGCGTAATGCCACTGCAGAAGATATTCGACAGTCTTATTTCGAGGCTGCGCGGCGATTTCACCCTGATAAAAATTCCGCACCAGGCGAAACGGAGATGTTCCTCGGGTTCCAGGAGGCATACGAAGTCCTGTCGAATCCAAGCAAACGATCCGCTTATGATCTGACTCTTTCGCCTGAAAAACCGCCTGACTATCCATTAGACCATCGCCTGGTTTACAGCAGACCTAGCCTGGTCCATATGGATGAGGCACAATTGGTATATACCATCCTGGAACTTACCCCACCGGAAAAATTAGGGCAACCATCAGCTCCATCGATGAATATATGCCTCGTCCTCGATCGATCGACCTCCATGCAGGGCGGCAACATGGACGTGGTCAAGGCTACCGCAATCCAGATCATGCGGAAGGTAAAACCACAGGATATATTCTCAGTGGTTACTTTCAGTGATAAGGCGGAGGTAGTCATTCCGGCAAGCCGCAATGCAGTCTTATCCAAACTCGAGGCAAGAATCCAGATGCTGCAGCCAGGCGGAGGAACTGAGATTTTCTCGGGTCTCGAATTGGGGTACAATGAAATTATCCGTAACATAAATTATGCACGGATTAACCATGTAATCCTGATCACCGATGGAAAGACATACGGCGATGAAGATAAATGCCTCGAACTTGCTCATCGGGCGGCCGACCAGGGGGTCGGAATCAGCGGTTTGGGGATTGGATCAGAATGGAACGATAATTTTTTGGATGCCCTCGCTACTTCCACGGGGGGAAGCAGCATGTACGTCTCCCGTCCCCAGGATATCCAAAAGGTGCTGCTGGATAAATTTGCATCACTTGGAAATGCGTACGCAGAAGAAACACGGCTGGAATTCAAATGCCCGGAAGGAATTCAATTACGGTACGCATTTCGTTTGCAGCCGGAACTGGGCGTTCTCTCTTTTGAAAGCCCGATGTTGCTCGGCGAAGTTATTTACGAGACAGGTTTGAAGATATTGATGGAATTCGTAGTGACCCCTGAATCGATTAAAGGTGACTCGCTCTCTCTTCTCGAAGGTAAAATATTTGTAACATTATCCGATGAATTATTTACAACAAAGCCGATACCCGTTCGAATGACGCGGCAGATAACCGATGAATTGGAGACGGATATTCCATCATCCGAGATCGTTGATGCTTTATCACGATTAAAATTATATCGCCTTCAGGAGCAGGCACGCCTGGAAGTCAATGCTGGCGAATATGACCAGGCGTCTGAACATTTGCACCGATTAGCTACCCACCTGCTATCACAGGGTGAGCGCGGCCTAGCCCGCACGGCTCTCTTGGAAGCCGAACACATCATTCAAGATAAATCATTTTCACAACAAGGTCGAAAAGAGATAAAATATGGGACACGCGCCCTGCTGATGTCAGGGAGGAGGACTCAAGACAAATGATCATTTGTCCAAACTGTCAACATAAAGAGATGAGTGGAGCCATCTATTGCAGTAAATGCGGTGCTCAACTGATCGATATGACCGTCGCGACCCATAAAATCCACACTGCGGAAACGCGTCAGGTGGCGAATCGACGGACTGGTCGGGTGAAAACACCACCTCCAGCGCGACAACTGCAATCCTGGATTTCCCTTAATATGATCGAGAGTGGACAAATCCTGCCTCTGGCGGATCGAAATGAATTTACGCTGGGCCGGTCAGCAGAAGGTCAGCCGATAGTCCCGGATGTGGACCTATCACCGTATAACGCCTATGCAAATGGAGTCTCCCGATTGCACACGGTCATCAAATTAATTAATGACCAGGTCGTGATCGTCGATCTGGGCTCGTCCAACGGAACGTATTTGAATGGAAATCGGTTATCGCCTTACATTGAAACAGCAGTCGCTCATGGGGATGTGGTTTACCTGGGAAAACTCAAAATCCAACTTTTGATCGAATAACACCACAGGTCTATACAAATGGCCTACACGGTTATCATCCATATTACGAATGAAGAACCCATTGTCGGTGAGCTGGATCAACTCCCAGCTGCAGCCGATACCATCTTAACGATTCGTAACCCAAGGCGTCGTGACGGCAAAGATGTTCAAAATTTATCCAACGATGCCATCACGATCATCTGGCCAATTAACCAGGTGTCATTCATTGAGGTCATGCCAAGCGAGGGCGAAGAACGCGTCATTGGCTTCGTGCGGGAATAGACATGGCTGAAGAACCCCAAAAGCGCCGGAAAATCCTGGTGGTCGATGATGAAGAGCGTATGGTTCGATTCATACGACTCAATCTTGAACACGATGGCTACCTTGTCATCGAGGCGTTCAATGGGAAACAGGCTCTTCAAAGGCTGCGGGATGCCACCCCAGACCTGATCCTGCTGGACGTCATGATGCCGGACCTGAACGGGTTCGAAGTGCTGGAAATGGTGCGGGAAATCAGCAATGTCCCGGTGATCATGCTCACTGCCAAGGGCGAAGAAGATGACCGTGTACACGGCCTTGAGAAGGGCGCTGACGACTATATTACCAAGCCGTTCAGTCCACGCGAACTCGTCAGCCGCATCAAGGCAGTCCTGCGCCGGACCGAAGGGACAACGGGGGGTATGCATGGTCTGATCGTGATCGATGACCGGCTGAAAATTGATTTTGATCGGCGTGAAATTTGGTTGGAAGGCAAACTGGTCAAACTTCGCCCTACCGAATACCGCCTGCTCTACCATTTGGTGCAAAATGCCGGCTGGGTTATTTCCCACGACCAACTGCTCTCCAAAGTTTGGGGGTATGAATACAGGGACGAGCCGCATTACGTACGGCTTTATATCAATTACCTTCGACAAAAATTGGAAAAAGATCCAGCAGATCCACAGTACATATTGACTGAACGTGGTGTTGGTTATAGATTTGTGGATTTCCGCCGGGAAAAAACCGAGTAATCACAGCTATTTTCTGACATATCTTATACACAGGGTTTGCGTAATTTAAATGCAAACCCTGTATCATTTAATTTGGAAATGCATCAAATATGTGGAGATGAACCATGCCACGTTATGAATTTATCTGTAATACCTGTGGATCGAAATTTGAGCGAGCGCTGCCGATTGGATCCAACCAAACAGAAATTCGATGTCCCAGCGGACACCGGAAAGTCCATCGAGTATATTCAACTCCATTTATCCTGTATAAAGGTAGCGGTTTTTATGTTACCGACCATCCCTCAGGATCTGGTAACAGCGAATTTAAGTCCTGACGAATCCTGTCTGACGAATCATGTCTGACGAATCATGTCTGTCAACGTTTAATAGGAATGTCCCCTGTCTGCGTACAAGTTAGAATGTCCCCTTGCGGGACATTCTCTTTTAGTTGATTGGGATAGTTCCGCCAGGGATGATCGGGGCATGGGACAGTTCCCGGTTTCAGGTATTTGAGCATGCTGTCCACGTGTTTGGTTGGAACGATCTGAGATTGTTTGGCTTGGCGGTGGTAAGTGGTATAGGGCAGGGACTTGCCTTTGTAGAGGATACTGACTTTGCGGTGGATATTGACGGAAACAGTGACGACCGCCTTGCGCATGGCGTAGGAGGGACGATCGACCTGGATCTGATAGACGGTATGGTGAAACTGCAAGGTCAGGTTTTTCGTGAGCGTGCGGGATTCGCGCCAGGTGAAAATGTGAGCCAGGTCATCGGCCTTGGAGAGGGGCCGGTGGGCATCCACAGAACTCCTGGGTTGGACGGCGAAGCGGCGGTTGAAATCGTCCATGAATTCAGGCAAGTAGGCATTGCCTGTCTCCCAATCGGAGGTGCCTCGCAAACGCATCTCTTTCACCAGACGATCTTGAAGGGTCTGATTGACCCGCTCCACCCGACCTTTCGCCTGCGGGGTATTGGCACAGATGATCTGGATGTGCAGCTCCTGCATGGCTCGTCCGAACTGCGTTAGGGCATCTGTTTTGCCTCGCGTGGGCTGATTGACCCGGAAAATGCCGTGTTTGTCGCTATAGAAGGCGGTTGGTTTGCCATAGTGGGCGAAATATCCCTGGGCTGCCTGGCAGTAGGTGAAAAAGCTCTCACTTTCTACAAACAGCAGCTGCACCAACTTCCCCGTGGCATCATCGATAAAAACCAGCAGTGTGCATTGTGGAGCTCGCCCTTCGAACCAATCATAGGGCGAGCCATCGATCTGCACCAGTTCCCCAAAACAGGCTCGTCGCTCCCGCATCTGGTAGGCAACCATTTTCCTGGCCTTCTTTGCTTTCCACAGTTCTTCTTCGATCATGATCCTGCGCAGACTCCCTAGGCTGATCTTCAGCCCTTCCTGCTCCACCAGCTTTTCGTGTGCCAGTGTTGGCCCAAACCCACGATAACGTCCCTTCAGTAGAATTCAGGACCTTTCTAATCGTGGCCGGGTCCAATTGATGATGGCCGGGTTTACCGCGTTGCTTCGAGGCCAACCCTCTCGCTCCTTCCTCGCGATAGGAGCGCCACAAACGTTTTATTTGGCGGACACCAATTCCCAGTTCTTCTGCCGCTGTCTTCTGGCTGATGCGCTTTTCTTCCATCTGCTTCATCACTTCCAGCCGATGTAATTCCTCTTTGCTCATGGTCACCAATTCCATTTCTTTGTCCCTTTCCAAGGGGACATTCTAATTTGACCGCAAAGGGGACTTTACTATTAAA
>CAWJML010000018.1:0-437037 GCA_963843925.1 uncultured Chloroflexia bacterium
GTCAGCGTCGGGACCAGGAAGAGCAGCCAGGCCGCCGCCTCGAGCTTCGTCGTGGCGGGCGAGAAGTTGAACACTCCCTTGAGCAACGTTCCGTACCACGAGCTGGGGTCGACCGTGTCGGAGACGTCGAAGAGCAGGTTGTTCAGCCCGGGCAGGAACCGCGCCTCCTGTAGGTCGTGCACGCCGTAGGAGAGAACACCGGCGGCGACGACGATCAGGAACGCGCCCGACCACGTGAAGAACCGGGCGAGGTTCAGGCGGATCGCACCGCGGTAGATCAGGTATCCGAGCACGGTCGCGGTCGCGATTCCGAGCACCGCGCCGAGGAGCGGCTCGGTCGTGCCGGTGGTCCCCTCGGCGGTCGCCGCCTGGGTGGCCGCCCAGAGGAAGAGAGCGGTCTCGAGCCCTTCCCGCCCGACCGCGAACAGCGCCACGACGGCCAATGCCCACCGGCCGCCGTCCGAGGCCCTGTCGACCTGCCCGCGCAGCTCGCCCAGAGCCGCGCGCCGTCTTCGCCATCCAGAAGATCATCCACGTCACCATCGCGACGGCGGCGATCGAGAGCGAGGCCGCCGATGAGCTCCTGCGCCTCGAAGGTGAGCCGCGTAGGCGCCGAAGGTGAGCAATGCGCCGATGCGAGCGCGACGGCGATCGGCGAGCCGCGACCCCGGCCACAGCCGCGCCGGAAGCACGTCACGGCGCCCGAGCCTCGTGATCAGGTACGCCACGAGGATGCCGACGACGAGGGCCGCTTCGAGGCCTTCTCGGAGACCGATGAGATAGTTGGCGAACACGTCGGATCGAAGGTGAGTCGAGACGATCTGTCAGGCGCACCTTACAGATCTGATGTAAGGGAGACCTTACACGCGACATGAGGCGGCATCAAGCCGGCCGCGTCGTCTGCGCCGGTGCTCGGTAGGGGTCCCGCCCGCAGGTTGTCCGGGGAGATTAGATGTCGTTATCGGCGCGGACTTCGGCCGTAATGGTCGTGCCTTACCCGGGTCGCGAGTTGATGGTGAGGCTTCCGTCGACGAGGTTGAGTCGCTCGCGCATGCCGAGGAGCCCAAAGCGGTCGTTGGCACGTCCTTGGGGTTGAAGCCGCAGCCGTCGTCCGTGATCGTGAGCCGGATGCCGTTCGGTTTCCGGCGGAGGTCGATCTGGATGGCGTGTGCGTTTCCGTGCCTGAGCGCGTTGGCGACGGCCTCTTGGGTGACGCGATAAAGGGCGGTTTCGACCGGTTCGGAAAGTCGCGTGTCGTAGCCGTTTGCGACGAGCGTGATCGTGAGATCGCTTCGGAGTTGCAGGTCGCTCGTGAATCGTTCGAGCGCCGCGATGAGGCCGAAGTCGTCGAGTGCGGGACGGGCGGAGGTCCACCGAGAGCTTGCGCACGCTCGCGAGAGCATCTCTGACGAGCTCGCGAAGCGCGTCTGTCGCCGGCTTGTCGCCGGCTTCCAGGGGCTTGAGACCGAGGAGGATCGCGGTCAGCGCTTGACCCGTTTCATCGTGGAGCTCGCGGGCGATGCGTTTGCGCTCGATCTTCCTGAGCGTCGAGAATGCGGGAAACGGTGTCGCGATTGACCCGACGGGAGAGGTCGATTGCGATCGCCGCGCGGTCGGCGAACTCCTGAACGAGCCGATAGTCGGACTCCGAGAAGCGGGGGTCACGGCCGGCGCGGTCGTTGACCGCGATCACACCTATCGGCGCGCCGCTTGCGAGCAGCGGGACGAAGATCGCTGCCCGGATCCCCCACTCACGAGCAAGAGAGCGATCGGCTTCGAGGTCGTCGAGCAGCGAGTCGACCCGCTCGCCACGGCGACGTTGCATTACGGCGGCGCTCTTCGATCCGGGAGCGTTCGAGCCGACGACCGATCGCCTCGAGGCCACGCTCACCCGCCGCGGCTGCGATCTCCAACGATCCATCCGTGCGAGGCAGCGCCAAATAGACGAAGCGGGCATCTACGAGTCCCTGGATTCGCTCGCAGACCAGGCCGAAGACTGACGTCGGGCTCGACGCTTTGGCGAGTGCCTTGCTCACCTCGGCAAGCGATTCGAGTCGGCGCGCCCAACGGATCGAGGATTCGTGGAGACGGGCGTTCTCGATCGCGACGGCGGCCTGGGCCGCGAGCATGGCGGCCAGCTGCTCGTCCTCTTCCGTGAATCCCGTTCCACCCAGCTTCTCGGTCAGGTAGAGGTTTCCGTACGCAACGCCGCGGAGAAAGATCGGGACGCCCAGAAATCGATGTCATCGGCGGGTGCCCGGGCGGGAAGCCGACCGAGCGCGGATCGGCAATGGAAGATCCTCGAGCCGGAGATGACGAGCGTCGCGGATCAACGCGCCGAGAACGCCCCGGCCGCGTGGGAGCTCACCGATCGTCCGTCGAGTCTCCTCGTCGACGCCGTGAGTGATGAATCGTTCCAGATCCGCAACCGCGTGCGTCGATCACGCCCAACGCGGCGTAGCGCGCCTGCGTCAGATCGGCGGCGCTCTCGACGATCAGACGCAGCAGGTCGTCCAACGACAGCTGCGCATTCAGTGCGACGCCGACGTCGATCACGCGACGCAGACGCTCCGAGAACGTGGCCGCGTCCGTCTCCGCGCTCTTCTGCTCCGCGCCGGTCACGGCGTCCGCCCGTAGAAAGCCCCGCTCGCCGATCCGGTGAAACACCGATGCCTGGGCATCTCGCTCCTGTGAAGGTCCTTGCGGACATGTCGACCCGAGTAGTGATTATCGACGATCATGCCGTCGTCGTGACACACTCCGGACCCAGCTCGCAGATGCCGGGATCGACGTCGTCGCCGAAGCAGCCAACCTCCACGACGGGCTCCGCCAAGCACGTCTCCACCAACCCGAGATCGTCATCCTCGACGGTGTCCTGCCACAGACACACGGGGCTCGACGCCCTCACCATGCTCACCGAGGCCCTACCGGGCACACAGGTCGTCTACCTCGGCGACGACTCCAACCGCAGATACGCCGACGCCGCCCTCGAAGCAGGCGCCGCTGCGTATGTCTTCAAAGACGACGCCGACACGACGACCGCTCCCACGATACGAGCACTGCTGGCCGCACGGCAACATCCGTGAACGGGCGTGGGCTCTCGGTCGTCCCGACGACCTCGATCCCGTATTCGGCCGCAAGGCGTAGGGGCTTCCCGGGTCGACCGCGCGCGGCCGCTTCGTGCGCATCGTAGGCTTGTACCGTGCCGGACGCCCACGTCGACATCGACTCTCTGATCGGCGCGTGGCGCGGAGCGTTCCAGGCCGCACAGTCGGCGTTGCTCGCGGCGAGCCGCGATCACGACATGGGCGGTGCGGCGCTTCAGACCAGGTCGCGCAGGCTATCGGACGAGCGGGCCGACCTGGTCGGGGTGCTCGGTTCCTTCGCCCACGATCGCTACGCGAGGCCACGGCTCGTGCGCCTGCTCGGGTCGCCGGTCGAGACGCGGAAGCTGCTGGGTCTGCCGGCCGCCGTCGAGGCATGTGTCTTCAACGTCGACGGCATCCTCGTCGCCAGTGCGGCGCTGCACGCGGAGGTGTGGCGCGAGATGCTCAACCGGTTCGTCGCGCGCCGCATCGAGCAGACGGGTGTGCCGCTTGCCGCATTCAGCCGCCGGATCGACTACCCGGAGCTGATGTACGGCAGGTCCCCGAGAGGACGCGGTGCGCGCCTTTCTCCAGAGCCGGGGGATCAGCCTGCCCGAGGGCAGCGTCGATGACCCACCCGAGAGCGACACGGTGCACGGGCTCGCCAACCGCAAGAATGCGGTGCTCTTCCAGCGTCTCGAGGAGCACGGGATTCGTGCGTTCGACGGTGCTCGCCTCTACCTCCAGCTCGTGCGAGACGCGGGCTTGCCCTGCGCCGTGATCTCGGGGAGCACCGATGCGCAGGTGCTACTCGAGCGGGCGGACCTGATCATGCTGATCGACGCGTGCGTCGACGGCAAGATCGCCCACAGCGAGCGCCTTCGACGCAAGCCCGCCCCGGACATGCACGTCGCCGCATGTCGCCGCCTCGGTGTTGACCCCGGGCGGGCCGCGCTCTTCGAGACGACGCACGACGGCGTGCTGGCCGGCCGCGCGGGCGCCTTCGGCTTCGTCGTGGTGGTCGATCAGGAGGGCAGGTCCACCCCGCTGCGGGCGGCCGGAGCCGACCGCGTCGTCACCGATCTCGGCGAGATCCTCGAGCAAGGGCTCGGTGCTCCCGCCAGGGCGACCTCGTCCGCCCGGTGAGCGCCGGCTCGCCGGCGCCACAGCCGACGCCATGCCGTTACCCGACTTCCTCCGTAGTCACGAGATCGGCTACCGGAATGTCGGAAGGGTCGACCCAGTAGTCGCCCATGACGTCCTTGAGCTCGTCGGCGGGGGGACTGTCAGCGTGCGCCACAACCTTCTCGTACTTCACGATCCATCGATGCGGCAGGCGGGCATACTCGCTCCAGCCGAGTGCCTCGATCGCGGCAGCCTTCACGCTGATCTCGAAGAGCGGTGTCTTCTCGAAGCTCACCACCGCCAGCGTATTTGTGATCTCGGATCCCAAATCGAGTCGCACCCGCTCTCGTCTTTCGGTCGGGGGGATGGCACCCCACGGTAACCAAACCGATCCAGGCTTGCCGACCATGCTCCCGCCGAGCACGCCTCAGTCGGCAGTGAACAGGGTCAGCTGCATCCCGTCGGGGGCCTTGCACGCGAGCGTTCCGGTCGCCCCACGGCGTCGTCACCGGCGGCGCCATCTCCTCGGCGCCGGCCGCGATGAGGCGCCCGCGGTCGCTTCGCTGTCGCTCACCTCGAGCGCGAGCCGCACGGTCCCCGACACGCGGCGGCCGGCCTCGATCAGGTCGACGGTCTCCGCCTGCGCCTCGTCGAAGAGCTCGAGCGTCGCCCGGCCGGCGTCGAGAACGACGACGCGGCCGCCGTCGGTGCTCCAGTCGGCGATCTGCGGCAGTCCCGAGCGCGTCGCGGTAGAACGCGAGCGCGTCGTCGAAATTCGGACACTGTCAGCGCCACGCGCAGCTCGGTCACGTCCGTCACACCGACTCCAACGCGGCCCGGCCGACCGGATATTCCCGTCCCGCCGTTGCCAGGGGCTCGGCGGCGCGATACGGTTCGGCGGAGATGTGCTTCGAGCTCGACTCCCTGCCGCCGATCCCGGTCCTCTCGGGTGGAGCACCCGTGCGCTCGGAGGACATCACGCTCGAGGCCGCCGACGGAACCCGGTTCGCCGCGTTCGCGGCGCTTCCCGACGAGCCCGGGCCGGTCGGCGTCGTCGTGCTCCCCGACGTCCGCGGGCTCTACCGCTTCTACGAGGAGCTCGCGCTGCGCTTCGCCGAGCGCGGCTACCCGTCGGTCGCGTTCGACTACTTCGGCCGCACGGCGGGGGTCGGCAAGCGCGACGACGAGCTTCCCGTACATGGAGCACGTTGCCCAGACGACACCCGAGGGAATCCAGCAGGACACCCGGGCCGCGGTCGAGTACCTGCGCTCTCCGGCGGGCGGCGCGTGCACGACGGTCTTCACGGTCGGCTTCTGCTTCGGCGGTCGCAACTCCTGGCTCGCGGCGGCGGGTGGTCATGGCCTTGCGGGCGCGATCGGCTTCTACGGCTCCACCGGTGAGAGGAACGGCACGCCGGGGCCGACGCAGCGGGCGGCCGAGTTCGAGGCGCCGATCCTCGCGCTGCAGGCCGGGGTCGACCAGAACATCCTGCCCGAGCACAACGCCGCCTTCGAGGCGGCCCTCGTCGCGGCGGGCGTGGAGCACGAGCTCGTCGTCTACGAGGGCGCGCCCCACAGCTTCTTCGACCGCCGCTACGAGGAGTACGCCGACGCGTCCGCGGATGCGTGGGAGCGCGTGCTCGCGTTCATCGCGCGGCACACGCCCCTCGGGCTCGTGAGCCGAGGGTCGCTGCGGAGGCGGGCACTGCGCCTCGCACCGATCGAGCGCTGCACGGCAGCGACGGCGAGCAGCGGGCAGACGAGGAGCGCGGTGAGGACGATGGTGAGCACGATCGAGAGGATCATGGCTCCCAATCCAACGCCTCCAGGATGAGCATGCGCGTGAGAAGGACGTACGGGGTTTGTAAAACGCGTCGCCTACGGGCGCCGCAGCACCTGCCCGTTGCGCACTCCGGTCAGCGCGCCGCCGCTCAGCGTCACGGCTCCGTTGACGATCACGGTGTCCATGCCCGGTCGCGAGCCTGCTCGGGTCGAACGTCGTTCCCTCCTCCCTGAACGCCGCCGGGTCGAAGACGACGACGTCGGCGTGGGCGCCGGGCCGGAGCACGCCGCGGCCGGCGAGGCCGAGCCGCTCCGCCGGAGCGCCGGTGAGCCGGTGGATCGCCTCGGCCAGGGTCAGCACCTGCTCCTGCTGGACGCAGAAGCGCAGGTACCACGCCGCCCAGGTGTAGGCGCCGTGGAAGACCTCGCCGGCGAGCGGCCCGTCGGGCGCCATCGTCGTCGCATCCGAGCCGGGCACGCAGAGCGGGTGGGCGAACGCCTCGCGCTGCTGCTCCTCGGTGTAGGCGTGGATGATCACCATCAGGCGGCCCGGATCGTCGGCCGCGCCGAGCAGCAGGTCGTAGACGGCGTCGAGCGGCTCCTGGCCGCGCTCGGCCGCGATCGACGCGACGTCGCGGCGCGCGTAGTCGGGCCAGACGTCGTTGTCGAGCAGCACGATGCGGCTCCAGTCGCCGCCCGCGCTGAGGATGCTCTCGTAGCCGCGCATGCGCGCGCCGCTGCTCCTTGCTGCCGAGGATCTCGCGCAGCCGCGACGGGTCCTCGAGCGCCCACGGCGGCAGCGCCGTGAGCAGGAACGTCGTCCCGTACAGCCGCGTGTGCATGTCGAAGGCGACGTCCATGCCGCCCGCGCGCGGCGCCGCTCGACGAGCTCGACGCAGCGCCGCGCCGACTCGATCCCGTTGCGGGGAACGAGGTGGGAGACCTGCAGCCGCACCCCGGAGCGCTCCGCCGTGCGCAGCGCCTCGGCGACCGCCTCGTCGGCGCCCGCGTCGCGCCGCCGCGTGTGCGTCGCGTAGATGCCGTGCCGGCGGCCGCAGACCTCGCACATCGAGACGAGCTCGTCCTCGTCCGCGCCGCGCTCGGCCGCGTACTCGAGGCCCGGTCGAGTAGCCCCACGCACCCTGCTCGAGCGCCTCGTCGAGCAGGTACCGCATCTGCGCGAGCTCGTCGGGCCGGGCCGGCCGGTCGGCGAGGCCGACGACCGAGAGCCGGATCTGCCCGTTCGGAGCGAGGCTCGCGACGTTGATCGCGGGCGCCGCCTCCTCGAGCCGCTCGAAGTAGCCGGCCGCCGGTCGTCCAGGTGAGCGGGACGTCGCGCCGAGTGCCCGTAGATCGCCTTCGGCGCCAGCTCCTTGTTCAGCAGCGGGAAGCAGCCGAAGCCGCAGTTCCCGACGACCTCGGTGGTGACGCCCTGGTGGACGGCGCTCGCCGCCCGCGGATCGACGAGGAGGGTGAAGTCGGAGTGGCTGTGGATGTCGATGAAGCCGGGCGCGACGACCTTGCCGGCGGCGTCGATCTCCCGGTCGCGCCTCGGCGACGACCCCGACCTGGCGCGATGCGCCCGTCGACGATCCCGACGTCGGCCGGGACCGGCTCGGCCGCCCGTGCCGTCGACGACGAGGCCGTTGCGGATCGCGAGGTCGACGCTCACCGGGCCCCCCGCGCCTGCGCGGTGGCCTCGACGTCGACGCGCGCCGTCGGCGATCACGACGCCGTAGCGCTCGCGCGCGGCGGCGACCGACACCTTGCCGTCGAGGACGTCGTCGAGGACGGCGGCGGGGTCGCGCTCGAACGGCGGGCCGAAGCCGCCGCCGCCGGCGGAGACGTGCGTGAAGCGGTCGCCCTCGACGAGCGTGAGCGCCTCCATCGGCATCGTCGGCAGCTCGCGGCGTCGCCCGCCCGAGACGACGACGTTGCTCGACGGCGCCCCGGGCTCGCCGCCCTCGAGGCCGTAGGGCGGATGGTCGCGGCGGTCGGTGCGGATCGTCAGCGTCGCCCGGCTCGCGAGCACGCCGGAACGCGCGCACGTAGGCGAGCCCGCCGCGCTGCCGCCCGGCCCCGCCGGAGTCCGGCGACGAGCGCCGTAGCGCTCGACCCGCAGCGGGAGGTCGGCCTCGAGCAGCTCGACGGGCTGGTTGCCGAGGTTCGCGAGCGGGTTCGAGACGCCCTCGAGGCCGTCGCGTGTCGACCGCGCCCCCCACGTGCCGACGAGCACCTCGGTCGTCCCGAACGGCCGCCGCTCCTCGTCGTAGCCACCCCAGGCGATCAGCGTCGGCCCGCCCTCGCCGGCCGCGAGCACGCGATCGGGCACGAGCGGCGCGAGCGCGCCCATGATCGCGTCGTAGACGCGGTAGCCGATCACGCCGCGCGCGCCGCAGGCGGCGGGCAGCACGGGGTTGACGACGGTGCCGGCAGGCGCGTCGATCCGGATCGGCGTCATGTAGCCCTCGCAGTTCGGGATCTCGCCGCCGACGATGCCGCGGATGGCGCAGTAGCAGGCGGCGTAGCACCATCCCGACCGGGCAGTTGACGCTCGCCTCGACCTGGGGCGACGTCCCCTCGAAGTCGATCAGCACCTCGTCGCCCGGCGATCTCGACCCGCACGCAGATCGGGATCGGCACCGGGTCGTCGCCGACGCCGTCGATGTAGTCGGTGAACGTGTGGACGCCGTCGGGGAGCAGCGCGAGCTCGGCGCCGCATCATCCGCTCGGCCGACGCGCTGCAGCTCGTCCATGTAGACGTGCGGCGTCGGCGCCGTAGCGCTCGAGCAGGGCCGTCAGTCCGCGCTCGCCGACGCGGCAGGCTGCGAGCTGCGCGCGCAGGTCGCCGAGCACGTGAATCGGCTGGCGGGTGTTCGCCTCGAGCAGCCGGAACAGCGTCGCGTTCTCGACGCCGCGCGTCGACGAGCTTCGAGAGCGGGATGCGGAGGCCCTCCTGGTAGATCTCGGTCGCGTGCACGGCGATGCTGCCGGGCGCGATGCCGCCGACGTCGGAGTGGTGCGCCATCGTCGCCGCGTAGCCCTCGAGCTCGCCGCGCGACGAAGATCGGCTTGATCACGTAGATGTCGGGCAGGTGCTGCCCGCCGCAGCCGTAGGGGTCGTTCGCGATGTAGACGTCGCCGGGCTGCGCCGACGCGCCGAACTCCTCGAGCACGTACCGCATCACGGTCGGGAACGTGCCGAGCTGCACGGCCAGCGTGAGGCCCTGCGCGACGACCCGGCCGTTGCGGTCGCAGAGCGCCGTCGAGTAGTCCATCGTGTCGCGCACGACGGGCGAGTAGGCGCTGCGCATGATCACGAGCGCCATCTCGTCCGCGGTCGAGGCGAGCGCGTTCTTGACCACCTCGAGCGTGATCGGGTCGACGCCGGGCGGGTCGGCGGTCTCAGCCATCGATCTCGACCTCGATGTTGCCGTAGGCGTCGAGCCGCGCGATGCAGCCCGGCGGCACGACGCAGGTCGAGTCGACCTCGTCGATGAGGAGCGGGCCCGCGCGCTCGCCGGCGAGCAGGCCGGCCCGGTTGCAGACCGGCGTCTCGACGGCGCCGACCTCGGCGCCGAAGTAGGCCGTCCTCGTGCCCTCGTGCGGTGCCAGCGCCCGGATCACGGCCAGCGGGTCGTAGCGTCTGCGCCGCCGTCCGCTCGACGCGCGCGATCACGCGGACCGAGACGACGTCGATCGGGTCGTCGGCGGAGCCGTGCCCGTAGGTGCGGACGTGCTCGGCGACGAAGTCCGCGACGAGGCGGTCGACGTCGACCGTCACCGGCGGGCGAGCCGACGGGCAGCTCGTAGGCCTGGCCCGCGTAGCGGACGTCGGCGAACCGCGTCGACGCGTGACCGCCGCGGCGCCGTCGGCGACCGAGGTTCGCCGTCGCCTCGCGCTCGAGCGTCGGCGAACGCGGCCTCGAGCGTCGCCGCCCGGACATCGTCGCCCCGGAGCATCAGCGTGCGCACGAGCTCGTGCTCGGTGTCGGAGAAGAGCAGGCCGAGCGCGCTGAAGACGCCCGGCGCCGGCGGGACCAGCACCTGCCGGATCCGCAGCGCGCGCGCGATCTCGACCCCGGTGAGCGGGCCGTTGCCCGCCGAACGCGCAGAGCGTGAAGTCGCGCGGGTCGCGGCCGCGGTAGGTCGTGACCGCCTTCACCGCCCGCGTCATCGTCGCGACGGCGAGCATGCAGGATCCCGTGCGCGGCCTCCTCGACCGAGCGCCCGAGCGGCGCCGCGACGAGCCGCTCGAGCGCCTCGCGCGACGCGCCGCGTCGAGGGTGATCGCGCCGCCGCCGAGCTGCGTCTCGTTGAGGTAGCCGAGCGCGAGCAGCGCGTCGGTGAGCGTCGGCTCGACGCCGCCCATGCCGTAACAGACCGGGCCCGGCGACGGCGCCGGCGCTGACCGGGCCGACGCTGACCGTGCCGAGCGGGTCGACGGCGACGATGCTGCCGCCGCCGGCGCCGATCTCGGAGACGTCGATGAACGGGAGCTTGATCGGGTGGCCGCCGCCCTTGACGAGCTTGCTGCTCAGGTTGATGCCGGCGCCGACCTCGTACTCGCTCGTCCGCACCGGCTGCCCGTCCTCGACGATCGCCGCCTTCGCGGTCGTGCCGCCCATGTCGAGCGAGATCAGCTGCGGCCGCCCCGTCAGCCGGCCCAGGTAGCTGCAGGCCATCACGCCGGCCGCAGGGCCCGGACTCGACGAGGTGGGCCGGCTTGCGCTGCGCCGATCTCCGGCGTCAGCGTGCCGCCGCTCGACTGCATCACCTCGAGCGGCGCCGCGATGCCCGCCTCGCCGGAGCTGCTCGACGAGCGAGGCGATGTAGCGCGTGATCGCCGGGCCGACGTACGCGTTGACGACGGCGGTGCTCGTCCGCTCGTACTCGCGGATCTCCGGCAGGATCTCCGACGAGCGCGTGACGTAGACGCTCGTCGCCGACGAGCGGCGCGGACGATCTCCTCGACCCGCCGCTCGTGCGCGTCGTCGGCATACGAGTGGAGCAGCGCGATCGCGACCGCCTCGACGTCCGTCGTCCGCGGATCTGCGCGTGCGACCGTCTTCGACCGAGCTCTCGTCGAGCTCGCGCCAGACCTCGCCTCGCGGCCCGAGCCGCTCGCCGACCTCGTACCGGAGCCGGCGCGGAACGAGCGGCTTCGGGCTCTCGTACTGGACGTCGTAGAGGACGGGGATCCGGAGACGTCGCATCTCGAGGACGTCGCGGAAGCCCTCCGTCGTGATCAGCGCCGTCCGCGCGCCGCGACCCTCGAGGATCGTGTTCGAGGCGACGGTCGAGGCGTGCACGACGCCGGCGATCTCGGGCCCGTCGACGCCGCACTCGGCGAGCAGCGCCACCGCTCCGGCCACGACGCCGCGGGCGTAGTCGTCGGGCGTGGACAGCACCTTCTTCGTCCGCACGGAGCCGTCGTCGCCGAGCAGGACGACGTCCGTGAACGTGCCGCCGATGTCGACGCCGAGGCGGAAGCTGCGGGCGGGGGCGGTGGCCAACGGCGATCGACCTACTGAGCCGCACGGAGCGGTCGCCGGCAGCACCTTGCCGGGGTTCAGGATCCCGTTCGGGTCGAAGCTCGCCTTGATCGCCTGCATCAGCGGGATCAGGTCGCCGTGCTCCTGCTCGAGCGCGCCGATCTTGCCGAGGCCGACGCCGTGCTCGCCGGTGCAGGTGCCGCCGCGCGCGAGCGCGTCGTCGACGACGTTGTGCACGAGCTCGTCCGAGCGCTCCGATCTCGCCGTCGGCGACCTGCATCGCGATGTGGAGGTTGCCGTCGCCCGGCGTGCCCGACGATCCCCGCGTTCAGCCCGAGCCGGTCGATCTCGGCCCGGGCGAAGCGGGCCGCGTCCGGCGAGCTCGGTCAGCGGCACGCAGACGTCCGTCGCCCGCTCCTTCGTCCCCGGGAACCATCGCGGCGGTGGCGTGTGCGGCGTCGTGGCGCGCCTTCCAGAGGCGGGCGCGCGCGTCGGGGTCGCGCTCGTGCACGATCTCGGTCGCGCCCTCGGCGAGGGCGATCGCCTGCACGAGCTCGAGGTCGGCGGCCACCACGCTCCTCGCTTCCCGTCGCCTCGACGAACAGGCACGGCCCCTCCGGGTACGACGTCCCCGAGTACGCGTTGACCGCGGAGACGATCCACGCGTCCATCAGCTCGAGCGCGCGTCACCCCGGCGCCCGCGGCGACGACGCCCGCGGCCGTCCGGCAGGCGCTCTCGACGTCGGGGAAGGCGATGCGCAGCGCAACCGCGTGCTCCGGGATCGCGTGCAGCCGCACCGTCACCTCGGTGATCACCGCCGAGCGTCCCCTCCGAGCCGACGAGCAGCCCGGTCAGGTCGTAGCCGGCCGACGTCTTCGCTGCGCGCGTGCCCGTGCGGATCACGCGCCCGTCGGCGAGCACCGCCTCGAGCGCCAGCATGTTGGCGCGCATCTTCCCGTAGCGCACCGTCGTCGTGCCGGCCGCGTTCGTCGCCGCCATCCCGCCGAGCGTCGCATCGGCGCCCGGGTCGACCGGGAAGAAGAGGCCGTGCTCGCCGACGGCCCGCTCGAGCGCGAGCCGGGTGACGCCCGCCTGCACCGTCGCCGTCAGGTTCTCCGGGCGAGATGTCGAGGATCCGGTCGAGCCGCGAGAGGTCGAGGCTGATCCCGCCGTGCACCGGGATCACGTGGCCCTCGAGGCTCGTCCCGACGCCGAACGGCGTCACCGGGATCCGGTGCTCGTTCGCGAGCGCGAGCACGAGGGCGACCTCGTCCGTCGAGCCGGGGTAGACGACGAGGTCGGGGCGGTGCGGCGCGTGGAAGCTGAGATCCTCGGCGTGGAGGTCGCGCTCGGAGTCGCCGTCGCGGACGCGCTCCTCGCCGAGCGCGTCGCGAAGGGCCTGCCTGCGCCGCTGCGACGTCCGTCACGCGGTCCGCCTCCGAGGGCAGGCTCGCCGCCGTCCGGTCGACCGCCCAGCGCATGCTCGTCGTGGACGGCCTGCTCGGCCCGGGCGCCGTCGCCGGCCTCGCAGGCGGCGAGAAACTCGCGGTAGCGGCCGACCGACTCGCGGAAGCGCTCGAGCGGTCGAGAGGACGAGCCGGTTGTAGCGGTCGGAGCGCCAGAACAGCCGCTCCACCTCGTCGACGAGGCGCTGCCGGCCGCTGCGACCGGTAGCGCGGTCGCGTGGAACTCCCAGCGCTGGCGGAGGTACTCGTCGACGTCCTGCTCCTCGGCGAGCTCGCGCAGGTCGCTGCAGGAGCTTCTTCATCTGGGCGATCTCCGCCTTGCCGACCGAGACGGCGCCGACGCGGGCGGCGAGCCCCTCGAGGCCGAGCCGCGCGGCGTAGATCTCCTCGAAGTCCTCGCGCGTGAGCCGGCTCACGACCGCGCGGCCGGTGGCGTTGACGGCGACGAGGCCCTCGCGCTCGAGCTGGCTCAGCCCGGCGCGCACCGGCGTGGGCGAGACGCCGAGCTGCTGCGCGAGGTCGCGTTGCACGAGCGGCGTCCCGGCGGGCAGCCGGCCGTCGACGATCAGGTCGCGCAGCGTCCGCGCCACGCGCTGCTCGATCGACTCGCGCTCCTCGAGGGGGGCGATCGGTGATGGTCGGCCCTTCCATTCGCCGACAGTTTGCTCTAAGCTCGCCCAGAATGCAATTTGCTATTTCAAATCGCAAATGATCGACGCTGGGTGAGCGCGGTGCCGGCGCGGATCGGCGTCGACGTCGGTGGCACCTTCACCGACGTGCTCCTCCACGCGCGCCGACGGGCGGGTGCAGGTGCGCAAGCTACTCTCGACGCCGCCGAGCTACGACCGGGCGGTCGTCGAGGCCGTCTCGGGGCTCGCCGGCGGCGACCGCCGGCACGCCGTCGCGCGAGGTCGTGCACGGCACGACCGTCGCCACGAACGCCGTGCTCCAGCGCCTCGGCGCCGAGACCGCGCTCGTCACGACGAAGGGCTTCCGGGACGTGCTCGAGCTTCGGCGCCTGCGGATCCCGCACATGTACGACCTCTTCTGGCGCAAGCCACCGCCGCTCGTCGAGCGGCGGCTGCGCTTCGAGCTCGCCGAGCGCGTGGCGGCCGACGGCACCGTGCTGCAGCCGCTCGACGACGCCGAGGTGCGTGAGCTCGCAGGCCGGCTGCGCGAGCTCGAGATCGACTCGGTCGCCGTCTGCTTCCTCCACTCGTACCTCTATCCCGGAGCACGAGCAGCGTGTCGGCGCGATCCTCGCCGAGGAGCTGCCGGGGGCGACCGTCTCGCTCTCGAGCGAGATCCTGCGCGAGCAGCGCGAGTACGAGCGGTCGGCGACGACCGTCGTCAACGCCTACGTGCGGCCGCTGATGGCGTCGTACATCGACCGGATCCGCACCGGCCTCGACGGGATCGGGCTCGACGGAGGCGCCGCTGCAGATCATGCAGTCGTCCGGCGGCGTGATGACCGTCCGACGACGCGAAGCTGCGGCCGGTCTTCGCGCTCGAGTCCGGCCCGGCCGCCGGCGTCGTCGCCGCGCTCGGGATGGCGCAGCGGCTCGGCCTCGAGAACCTGATCGCGTTCGACATGGGCGGCACGACCGCGAAGGCCTCGCTGATCGAGAACGGCGCCATCGCCCGCGGGCGCGAGTACGAGGTCGGCGGCTCGATCTCGGCCGGCAGCCGGCTGATCCGCGGCGCCGGCGAGCTGTTGCGAATCCCGACGATCGACATCGCCGAGGTGGGCGCGGGCGGCGGCAGCATCGCCTGGCTCGACCCGGCCGGCGGGCTGCAGGTCGGCCCGCGCAGCGCCGGTGCCGACCCCGGGCCGGCCTGCTACGGGCGCGGCGGCGATCGAGCCGACCGTCACCGACGCCAACGTCGTGCTCGGCTTCATGCCCGCCGGCCCGGTCGCCGACGGCCAGATCACGATCTCGCGCGAGCTCGCCGAGGCAGGCGGTCGCGCGCGTCGCCGAGCCGCTCGGGCTCACCCTCGCTCGAGGCCGCCGACGGCATCCATCGCATCGCGAACGCGCGCATGACGCGGGCGCTGCGCGTCGGTCTCGTCGGAGAAGGGACGCGACCCGCGCGAGTTCGCGATCATCGCCTACGGCGGCTCCGGGCCCGTGCACGCCGGCGGGCTCGCCGACGACCTCGGCGTCACGACGATGCTCGTCCCGCCCGTGGCAGGGCTGTTCAGCGCCGTCGGCCTCCTCTTCGCCCGCCCCGAGTTCCACGAGGTCCGCTCCTGTCACCTCGACGTCGACACGGTCGACCCGGCCGCCGTCACGGCGCTGCTCGACGAGATGGAGGCGCTGCTCGCACGGGCGTTCGCGGGGCGCGAGGAGCCGACCTGGGCGCGCACGGCCGACCTCCGCTACGGCGGGCAGAGCTGGGAGATCGAGGTCGAGCTGCCGCCCGGCCCGGTCGACCGCGAGCTGCTCGCGGCGCTTCGCGCGCGCTTCGAGGACGAGCACGAGGTGCTCTACGGCGTCCGCGGCCAGCCGGGCTCGCCGGTCGAGGTGCGTGCCGTCCGGCTCGCGGCGCTCGGCGCCTCGTCGGCGACGCCCTCGTTCGACGTCGCCGACGCGCTCGTGCCCGACCGCGACGCGACGCGGCGCATGTGGCTCGGCGGCACGGCCGAGGACGTGCCCGTGCGCTCGCGGGCGTCGATCGGGGCTGACGCCGAGGCGGGCCCGCTGCTCGTCGACGAGTACGACACGACCGTCGTCGTTCCGCCGCGGCTGGAGCGTGCGGCGCCACCTCGAGACGGGGACGCTCGTGCTCGAGCAGGAGGTCGCGCCGTGACTGAGGTCGCGCCGACTCCGCGGCCACGCCGATCCCGTGACGCTGCAGATCGTCGCGAACGCCCTCCAGTCGATCGCCGACGAGATGGCGACGACGATCATCCGCACCGCGCACTCGACCGTCGTGCGCGACGGGATGGACTTCTCGGCCGCGCTCTGCGACGCCCGCGGCGAGACGGTCGCGCAGGCCGTCAGCGTCCCCTTCCATCTCGGCTCGATCCCGACGGCGATGGACTCGCTGCTCGGCCACTACGGCGACCGCATCCGCCCCGGCGACGTGTTCATCATGAACGACCCCTTCGACGGGGGCATGCACCTGCAGGACATCTTCGTCGTCAAGCCCGTGCACCTCGACGACGCGCTGGTCGGCTTCGCGGTCACGACCGCGCACCACGGCGACGTCGGCGGGCGCCTGCCGGGCTCGAGCGCGTGCGACAACACGGAGATCTTCCAGGAGGGCCTCCGCATGCCGTGGCTGCGGTTCTACGCCGAGGGCGAGCCGGTCGAGGAGGTGCACAAGCTGATCGAGGCGAACATGCGGATCCCGCGCATGACGTTCGGCGACCTCGGCGCCCAGGTGGCGGCCTGCTCGGTGGCCGAGCGCGCGCTGCAGGCGCTTGCCGTGCGGTACGGGCGCGAGCAGCTGGCCGGGCTGATGGTCGACCTGATCGACTACACCGAGCGGCTCGTCCGGCAGGAGATCGCGACCTGGCCGGACGGCACCGCGACCTTCACCGACTACCTCGGCTCGGACGGGGTCGAGGCGTGCGACGTCCCGATCACGGCCCGTGTCACGATCGACGGCGACGAGGTGATCGCCGACCTGACCGACTCGGCGCCGATGGTGCGAGGCTCGCTCAACAGCACGCGCTCGTTCGTGATGGCCTGCGTCTACCAGGCGGTGCGCTGCGCGCTCACCCTCGAGGTGCCGAACACGGCCGGCGCGTTCAGGCCGATCCCGGTGCTGACGAAGCCCGGCACCGTCGCGGAGGTCGTCATGCCGGGCGCCTCGTCGATGCGCGGCGTCACGGGCTTCCGGGTGCTCGACGCGCTCAACGGCGCGCTCGCGCAGCTGATCCCCGACCGGATCCCGGCCGCCGGGGAGGGCGGGAACACCCTCGCCATCTTCGGCGCCGACCGTCCGGAGGGCGGCGACCGGTTCGTCTTCTACGAGCTCGTCGTCGGCACCTGGGGCGGCACGCCCGTCGCGGGACGGCAACGACGGGCTCACGAACCCGGCCAGCCTCGCTGCGAACATCCCGATCGAGGTGGCCGAGTCGGAGTTCCCGATCGTCGTCGAGCGCTACGGGCTCGTGCCCGACACGGGCGGCGCCGGCCTGCACCGCGGCGGCCTCGCGATCGAGCGCGTCTGGCGCTGCCTGACGCCGAACACGTCGCTGATCGTGCGCTCGGACCGCGCCGACCGGCCGCCGTACGGGCTCGCCGGCGGCGGCAGCGGTGCGCCGTCGAGCAACGTCCTCGTGCACCCGGACGGCACGGAGGAGACGCTGCCCGCGATGTTCTCGACCACGATCGAGGCGGGCGACGTCTACGTCCACCGGATGGCGGGCGGCGGCGGCTGGGGCGACCCGCTCGACGCGGGATCCGGCGGCGGTCGCGGACGACGTGGCGAACGAGAAGGTGAGCATCGCGGCCGCGCGGGAGCTCTACGGCGTCGTGATCGGTGCCGACGGCGTCGTCGGACGTCGAGGCGACGGCCGCCCTACGAGCGGAGAGGAGACGTGCGTGATCGCCAAGGCGGACGCGGTCGTGATCGGCGCGGGGATCATGGGCGCGAGCACCGCCCACTTCCTGACGAAGCTCGGCTTCGGGCGAGGTCGCGCTGGTCGAGAAGCGGAAGATCTGCGGCGGCTCGACGCAGTACTCGGCCGCGCACGTCCGGCAGCACTACTCGAACGAGGTCGGGATCAGGCTGGCGGTGCGCGGCGCGTCGATGATCGCGAACGCCGAGGAGGAGCTCGGCGGGCCGTCCGGCTTCAGGCAGATCGGCTACATGCTCTTCGCCCCTCCCGAGGGCGAGCAGGGGCTGCGCGAGATCGTCCCCGTGCAGCAGGGCTTCGGCGTCGACACGTCGCTGCTCACGCCCGACGGAGGTCGAGCACCGCTGGCCGCAGCTCCGGCTCGAACGGCGTCGCGCTCGCCTGCTTCGAGCCGACGTCCGGCTACTGCAACCCTGTGCAGACGGTCGAGTCGCTCGTGCGCTCGGCGCAGCGAGAGCACGGTCTGCACGTCTACGAGGGCTGCGAGGTGCTCGGCATCACGACCGCGGCCGGGCGCGTCACCGGTGTCGTCACGGGCGACGGCGAGATCGCGACGGGCGTCGTCGTCCAGGCCTGCGGCCCGTGGGGCGACCGGATCGGGCGCATGGTCGGGGTCGACTATCCGATCACCTTCAGCCGCGAGCACGAGGCGATCTTCGACGCCCCCGACGGGTTCCAGGACTTCCCGGTCATCTCGGACGTGCCCCAGCGGTTCTACTGCCGCCCGTACGCGGGCGGCAAGGTTCTCGCCGGGGAGGGCTGGCCGAAGGAGATCGAGCCGGCCGATCCCGAGACCTACGACGACGGCACCGACGAGGCGCACGTGCGGAAGATGGTGCCGAAGCTCCTCGAGCGGGTCCCGTCGCTCGCGCCGACGCTGTCGCAGGCGAACTACGGCGGCGCCTTCGTGACGGGCTACTCGGGCGTCTACGACATCACCGAGGACTGGTACCCGATCGTCGGCGAGGAGGAGGTCGGCGGCTACTACTCCTGCTTCGGCGGCAGCGGCCACGGGTTCAAGATCGGGCCGGCGATCGGCGAGTCGCTGGCGGCCGTGATCGCGGGGCAGGAGCCGCGCATCGACATCTCGAGCCTCTCGGGGTCGCGGTTCTCGGAGGGGAAGACCTTCAGCTCCGTGTGGGGAGCCGGGAACCGCGCATGACGATGATCGACGCGGGGACGACGGCGCGGGGCGAGGCTTCAGCCTCTCCCGGGGTTGCGGCTGAGTCGCACGGGCGGAAACCCGGAGGAGAGGCTGAAGCCTCTCCCCGGCTCGATCCCATCTCGTTCGAGGTGATCCGCAACGCGCTCGTCGCGGCGACGGACGAGATGGTGCTGACGCTGCGCCGGAGCGCCTACTCGACGAACATCAAGACGCGCTCGGACTTCTCGTGCGCCTTCTTCGACGCGGAGCTGCGGGCCGTCGCGCAGGGCTTCACGCAGCCCGTGCACCTCGGCTCGATGGTCGAGCAGGTGCCGCACGCGGTGCGGAGCTACGGCCCCGAGAACCTCGGGCCCGGCGACGTGATCATCACGAACGACCCGTTCCCGAGCGGCGTCCACCTGAACGACGTCAGCCTGATCTCGCCGGTCTTCGCCGACGGAGAGCTGCTCGGCTACGTCGCGAATCTCGCCCACCACGTCGACGTCGGCGGCGGCGCGCCGGCCTCGATCGGCGCCTTCCGCGAGGTGTTCCAGGAGGGCGTGATCATCCCGCCGGTCAAGGTCGTCGAGGCCGGGCGGATCGTCGACGACGTCTTCCAGCTGATCCTCGCGCAGATCAGGTCGAAGCACGAGACTGCGGGTGACTTCCGCGCCCAGATCGCGGCGAACGCGACCGGGGCCCGCAGGCTCGAGGCGCTCGTCGCGCGCCACGGCCACGCCACGATCGTGGCCGCGATGGCGGAGCTGCTCGACTACACGGAGCGGCGCACGCGGGCCGAGCTCGCCGCGCTGCCGCTCGGCGTCTACGAGGCCGAGGGCTCGGTCGACACCGACGGCTACACCGACGAGCCCGTGCGGCTCCGGGCGCGGATCGAGATCACGGCCGACGGCGTCTTCTTCGACCTGGCGGGCAGCGATCCACAGCGGCGCGCGCCGGTCAACTCGACGTACGCGCAGACCTTCTCCGCCTGCGCGTACGCGCTCAAGTGCCTGATCGACCCGGACCTGCCGGTGAACGACGGCTTCTACCGGGTCGTTCATCTCGACGCGCCGAAGGGCAGCGTCACGAACTGCACCTGGCCGTCGCCGGTCGTCGGCGGCTGGGAGACGCAGACGCGCCTCGTCGACGTCATCTTCCGCGCCATCCTGCCCGCCTTGCCCGCGGCGCTCCCGGCCGGAACGAAGGCGATGATGTGCCACGCGGGCTTCGGGGGCGTCGACCCGGTCACGAACGAGTACGTCTGCTTCCTCGAGACGTTCGGCGGCGGCTACGGCGGGCGGCACGCGAGCGACGGCCCCGACGCCGTGCAGACGCACGGCCAGAACACCGAGAACGCCCCGGTCGAGGAGACGGAGCTCAACTACCCGGTGCGCGTCGTGCGGCTCTCGCTCGTCGACGACTCCGACGGTGCGGGCCGCTTCCGCGGCGGGCTCGGCCTGCGCAAGGACTTCCTCTTCGAGCGGCCGACGACGTTCACGGTGCTCTCCGACCGGACCGCTGGCCGGCCCGGCCGGGGCCTTCGGCGGGCACGACGGACGCGTGGCCGAGTACGTCCTGATCCGCGGCGGGGAGGAGACGCGGCTCGGGCAAAGGCGACCGTCTCGCTCGAGGCCGGCGACGTCGTCAGCTACCGCACCTGCGGCGGCGGCGGCTACGGGCCGCCCGAGGAGCGCGACCCGGCGCGCGTCCTGCGCGACGTGCTCGAGGAGAAGGTGAGCGTCGAGCGCGCCCGCGACGTCTACCGGGTCGTCGTCTCGGATCGCGAGCTGGACGAGGCGGCGACGGCGGAGCTGCGGGCATGAGCGGTGACGGGCGGCAACCCTGAGGAGAGGCTGAAGCCTCTCCCCCGCGACCCGATCTCGTTCGAGGTGATCCGCAACGCGCTCGTCGCGGCGACCGACGAGATGGTGCTGGCGCTGAAGCGGAGCGCCTACTCGACGAACATCAAGACACGCTCCGACTTCTCGTGCGCCTTCTTCGACGCCGAGCTGCGCTCGGTCGCGCAGGCGTTCACGCAGCCGGTGCACCTGGGCTCGATGGTGCAGCAGGTGCCGCACGCGATCCGCCGCTACGGCGCGGAGAACCTCGGGCCCGGCGACGCGATCGTCACCAACGACCCGCACCCACGCGGCGTCCACCTGAACGACGTCAGCCTGATCTCGCCGGTCTACGTCGACGGAATGCTGCTCGGCTACGTCGCCAACCTGGCGCACCACGTGGACGTCGGCGGCGGCGCGCCCGCGTCGATCGGCGCCTTCCAGGAGGTGTTCCAGGAGGGCGTGATCATCCCGCCGGTGAAGGTCGTCCAGGGCGGAAAGATCGTGGACGACGTCTTCCGCCTGATCCTCGCCCAGATCCGCTCGAAGCACGAGACGGCGGGCGACTTCCGGGCCCAGATCGCCGCCAACGCGACGGGTGTCCGGCGGATCACGGCGCTGTCCAACCGCCACGGGCGCGAGACGCTCCTCGCCACGATGGAGGAGCTGCTCGCGTACACGGAGCGGCGCGTGCGCGCGGAGATCGCGCAGCTCGCGCCGGGGACGTACGGGGCCGAGGGCACCGTCGACAACGACGGCTACACCGACGAGCCCGTCCGCCTCCAGGTCCGGATCGAGATCACACCCGACGGTCTCCACTTCGACACGTCCGGGTCGGACCCGCAGCGGCGTGCGCCGGTCAACTCGACGTACGCGATGACCTTCTCGGCCTGCGCCTACGCGCTCAAGTGCCTGATCGACCCCGACCTGCCCGTGAACGACGGCTTCTACCGGCTGTTCAGCCTGAGCGCGCCGGAGGGCACGGTGACGAACTGCACCTGGCCCGCGCCGGTCGTCGGGGGCTGGGAGACCCAGACCCGCCTCGTCGAGGTGATGTTCCGCGCGCTCGGCGAGACGTTCCCCGAGCGGATCCCGGCCGGCACCAAGGGGATGATGTGCCAGGCGGGCTTCGGCTCCCTCGACGTCGCCCGGGGGAGCTACACGTGCTTCTACGAGGCGCTCGCGGGAGGCTACGGCGGCCGGCACGCGAGCGACGGCCCCGACGCGGTGCAGGCCCACGGCCAGAACACGGAGAACGCGCCGATCGAGGAGACGGAGCTGAACTACCCGGTGCAGATCGCCCGGCTCTCGCTCGTCGAGGACTCCGAAGGGCCCGGGCCGCTTCCGCGGTGGGCTCGGGCTGCGCAAGGACTTCCGGGTGCTGCAGCCGACGACGTTCACGATCCTCGCCGACCGCGACCGGAAGGGCCCGTGGGGGGCCTTCGGCGGCCACGACGCGCGCGGTCGCCGAGTACGTGCTGATCCACGACGGCGTCGAGACGAGGCTCGGCTCGAAGAGCACCACCGAGGTGGTCGCGGGCGACATCGTCAGCGTCCGCAGCTGCGGTGGCGGCGGCTACGGGCCGCCGGAGGAGCGCGATCCCGAGCGCGTCCTGCGCGACGTGCTCGAGGGCAAGGTCAGCGTCCAGCGGGCGCGGGAGGAGTACCGGGTCGCGATCGAGGATCGCCGGCTCGACGAGGAGGCAACCAACGAGCTGAGGAGTGGAACCGCATGAGCGTGCGCCTGGCGATCGACATCGGAGGGACGTTCACCGATGCCACCCTGATCGACGAGGAGACGGGCGAGGTCTCGATCGCCAAGGTGCTGACGACGCCGTCCGATCCGTCGGAGGGGTTCATGCAGGCGGCGGAGCGCGCGCTCGCCGAGGGCGGCGTCGAGGCAGGCGAGGTGACGTTCGTCGTCCACGCGACGACCGTGGCCACGAACGCGATCATCGAGGGCAAGATCGCGCGCAGCGGCTTCGTCACGACCGACGGCTTCCGCGACCTGCTCGAGATCGCACGCCAGGTGCGGCCGACGCTCTACGACACGCAGTTCGAGAAGGCGAAGCCGCTCGTCCCGCGCGACCGCGCGGTCGTCGTCGGCGAGCGGCTCGGGCCGAAGGGCGAGGTGCTGCGGCCACTCGAGGACGACTCGGTGCGCGACGCCGCTGCGATCCTGCGGCGCGAGGGCGTCGAGTCGGTGGCGGTCTGCCTCCTGCACGCCTACGTCAACCCGGAGCACGAGCAGCGGGTGGGCGCGATCCTGGCGGAGGAGCTGCCGGGCATTCCCGTCTCGCTCTCGTCGGAGGTGGCGCCCGAGTTCCGCGAGTACCTCCGCGCGTCGACGACGGTGATCAACGCCGTCATCCGCCCGGTCGTCGAGCGCTACCTGCAGGGGATCGAGGAACGGCTGGCGGCGGCGGGCGTGCAGGCGAAGCTCCTCGTCATGCAGTCGAGCGGCGGCATCTTCGGCTCGGACGCGGCGGCCGTGCGGCCGGTGTTCATGGTCGAGTCCGGCCCGGCCGCGGGCGTGATCGCCTCGGCGTACCTCGGCGAGACGCTCGGCCGCCCCGACATCCTCTCCTTCGACATGGGCGGGACGACGGCGAAGGTCGGACTGATCCAGGGCGGCCGGCCGTCGGTCACGAAGGACTACAACGTCGGCGGGCACGCCGGCGCAGGGATCGGCGGCATGTCCCTCTCCGGCTACCCGGTGCGGACACCGGTCGTCGACCTGGTCGAGATCGGCGCCGGTGGCGGCTCGATCGCCTGGGTCGACTCCGGCGGCCTGCTCCGCGTCGGCCCCCAGAGCGCGGGCGCCGATCCCGGCCCGGTCTGTTACCGGCGCGGCGGCGTCGAGCCGACCGTGACCGACGCCAACGTCGTCCTCGGGCGCCTCAACCCGTCCTACTTCCTCGGCGGCGAGATCGGCCTCGACGTCGAGGGCGCGGCACGGGCGATCGAGGAGCGCTGTGCGAGACCGCTCGGGCTGACCGTGACCGAGGCCGCGAACGGCATCGTCGAGATCGCGAATGCGGCGATGGTCAACGCTCTCCACCTCATCTCCGTCCAGCGCGGGTACGACCCGCGCGACTTCGTCCTCGTCGGCTTCGGCGGCGCCGGGCCCGTCCACGCGAACGCGCTGGCGCGCGACGCGGAGATGCCGACGCTCCTGATCCCGCGCAGCCCCGGCATCTTCTCCGCCACGGGGCTGCTCACGACCGACCTGAAGCGGGACACCGCGACGACGATCATGCGGAAGCTCGACGACCTCGACCACGGCGAGGTGGCGACGACGTTCGCGCACCTCGAGGAAGCGGGGCGCTCAGAGCTCGAGCGGGAGGGCCTCGGCGGCGAGGCGATCGAGTTCCTGCGGCAGATCGACCTCCGCTACGTGGGCCAGAGCTACGAGCTCACGATCCCCGCCGGCGACAGCCTGCTCGAGCGGTTCCACGGCGAGCACTACCGCACCTACGGCTTCAGCGCGCCGGGCGAGCCGGTCGAGGTCGTGAGCCTGCGGCTGACGAGCATCGGCCGCATCGCGAAGCCGCCGCTCCGCCGCCTCGACGCGGGCGAGGCGCCGGCGCCGAAGGAACGGCGGCCGGTCTACTTCGCCGAGGCGGGCGACTACGTCGACTGCCCGATCTACGACCGCTACGGGCTTCCGGCCGGGGCGACGCTCGCGGGGCCGGCCGTCGTGGAGGAGTTCGACTCGACCACCGTCGTCCACCCGGGGTTTACCGTGCGGGTCGACGAGGTCGGGAATCTCGTGATCGAAAGGGAGGTCGCATGAGCATGACGTTCGAAGAGCGGGAGAGGCTGAAGCCTCTCCCGCGGACGGTGACGCTTCAGCCTCGCCCGCAGGCACCTACGGGATCGTCCTGTCCAAGAACGTCATGGTCCCGATGCGAGACGGCGTGCGGCTCGCCTTCGACATCTACCGGCCCGCGCGCGACGGGGACTTCGTCGAGGGGCGCTTCCCGACGGTCATGCTCCACACCCCCTACGACAAGACCGACAAGCGGTACAGCGAGATCGCCGACTACTTCGTTCCGAAGGGCTACAACGTCGTGCTGATCGACCTGCGCGACCGCTACTGCTCCGAGGCGTCGGGCGTCTACTACCACGCCGCCACGCCGCACACCGGTCGTGACGGCTACGACATCTGCGAGTGGATCGCGACGCAGCCGTGGTCGAACGGCCGGATCGGCACCGTCGGCAGCTCCTACGCCGCCATCACCCAGGTGCGCACGGCGCTCGAGGCGCCGCCGCACCTGACGGCGATCTGGCCGGACGTCGTGCCGACGAACAGCTTCCAGAACCAGTGCCGTGAGGGCGGCGCGATGCAGCAGCACATGTTCTGGGCGCTCTTCATCCACGCCCAGGACGCGCAGGACATCGCCGACGACCCGGAGAAGCAGCAGGACGTCTGGAACGACCTTCGCGACCTCCGCGAGCTCTTCAAGGCGACGCCGTGGACGCGCGGCCAGACGGCGCTCCGGCACGTGCCACCGCTCGAGGACTCGCTGCTCGACTACTACACGCGCGGTACCTACGACGAGTACTGGAGCCGGATCGAGCACGACTACACCGGAGTACTGGGATCGGCACGCCGACATCCCGGCCACGATGTCGACCGGCTGGTACGACCCCTTCCCGGCCGCCGACAGCGAGTACTTCGCGGCGATGGCGGCGAAGAACAGCGCCCCTCAGCGGCTCGTGATCGGCCCGTGGAGCCACGTCGGGATGCGCGGCGACGCGACCTTCTGTCACGAGGTCGACTTCGGCCCGCAGAGCGTCTGGGGCGTCAAGCGCTACTTCGACGAGCAACTCGCCTTCTTCGACCGCTGGCTTCCCGACGACGCGACCGGCCAGCCGGCTGACGAGGCACCCGTCAGGATCTTCGTCATGGGCGGCGGCTCCGGCCGCAAGACCGCCGCAGGGCAAGCTCGACCACGGCGGCCGCTGGCGCGACGAGCGCGAGTGGCCGCTCGCGCGGCGGGTCGAGACGCCGTACTACCTGCACGGCGGACGGCTCGCTCTCGACGGACGAGCCGCCGGCCGGGCGCCGAGCCGCGGCACTTCACCTTCGACCCGGCCCACCCGGTGCCGACGCTCGGCGGCCTCTACTGCTCGATCGGCGAGCTGCCCGCCGGAGGGCGCCGGGATGGAGCAGGCCTGGGCCCGGTTCCTCAGCCCGGTGCTGCGGCTGCGCGACCTGCTCACGCCGGGGCCGGTCGACCAGAAGGAGTCGCCGGCGTTCTACGGCTCCGAGGAGCCGTACCCGCGGCTCTCCGAGCGGCCCGACGTGCTCGTCTTCCAGACCGAGCCGCTCGCCGAGCCGGTCGAGGTGACCGGGCCGATGACGGTGCACCTCTGGGTCTCCTCGAGCGCGCTCGACACGGACTTCACGGCGAAGCTCGTCGACGTGCACCCGGCGAACGAGGACTATCCCGAGGGCTTCGACATGCTGCTCAACGACTCGATCATCCGCTGCCGCTACCGGGAGGGCTTCGACCGCGAGGTCCTGCTCGAGCCGGGCGTTCCCGTGCCCGTGACGATCACGCTGCCGCCGACGAGCAACCTCTTCGACGTCGGCCACCGGATCCGCGTCGACGTCTCGTCGTCGAACTGGCCGCGCCTCGACGTGAACCCGAACACGGGCGAGCCGATCGGGCGGCACACGCACCAGGTCGTCGCCGAGCAGACGGTCTACGTCGACGCGGAGCGGCCGTCCCACATCGTCCTGCCGGTGATCCCGCGCTGACGGGCGCCGCGACAGCCGCGATCGAGTGGCGGGAGGTGCCCGCCGGGGAGTTCACGATGGGCAGCGACGCTGCCGCCGAGTTCGCCCCGGAGCCGGACGAGGCGCCGCGCCATCGCGTCTCGTGCGCGGCGTTCGCGATCGGCCGCACGCCGGTGACGAACGCGCAGTACCGGCTCTTCGTCGACGCATCGGGTCACCCGCGCCGTCGCACTGGCCCGGCGGCGAGATCCCGGCGGGCCGCGAGCTGCATCCCGTCACCTACGTCTCCCACGCCGACGCGGCCGCGTTCTGCCGCTGGGCCGGCGGGCGGCTGCCGACCGAGGCGGAGTGGGAGCGCGCGGCCCGCGGCGACGACGACCGCACGTGGCCGTGGGGCGACGAGGCGCCCGGCACCGGACCTCGCGACGTTCGCGACGACGGAGACCTCGCCCGTCGGGCTGCACCCGCGCGGGGCGGGCCCGTTCGGGGCGCTCGACCTGGCCGGGAACGCGTGGGAGTGGACGGCGAGCGCGCTTCGGCCGTACCCCTACGACCCGGGCGACGGCCGGGAGGACGAGCGGTCGCCCGAGCCGCGGGTCGTTCGCGGCGGCGCCTACATCCACGGCCCGGGCGAGATCCGCTGCTCCTACCGCCACGGCATGCTGCCGGGCGCGGTCGACCACTACGTCGGCTTCCGCCTCGCCGTGCGAGCCCGGACGCGCGGCTCGGCCTCGAGCTCGACCTCGTCGACGTGCCGGCAGGAGACGTCCTGCTCGGCAACGATCCGCGCCCGTCCTCCGGGCCGGCTCTCGCCGACGAGGCGCCGCGCCACACCGTCTCCGTGGCGGCGGTGCTGCTCGCCGCGACGCCCGTGACGAACGCCCAGTACCTCGAGTTCGTCCGCGCGACCGGCCATCCGGCGCCGCCGCACTGGCTCGACGGCGCGCCTGCCCGCGGGGCTCGACGAGCACCCGGTCACGTACGTCGACTGGTTCGACGCGAGCGCGTTCTGCGCCTGGGCGGGCGCGCGCCTGCCGACCGAGGCCGAGTGGGAGAAGGCCGCCCGCGGCGCCGACGGCGCGTCTCTACCCCTGGGGCGACGACGAGCCGGACGGCTCGCTCGCCAACTTCGCCGGCGGCTCGAAGCACGGGGCGACGACGCCGGTCGACGCGCATCCCGACGGCGCCGAGCCCGTACGGTCTGCTCGACATGGCCGGGAACATCTGGGAGTGGGTCAGCAGCGCCTACGCGCCGTACCCGTACCGCGCCGACGACGGGCGGGAGGACGCGGCGACCGGCGCACCCGCGCGTGCTGCGCGGCGGCTCGTACGCGAGCATGAGCCCCCGCTTCCTCCGCTGCGCGATGCGAAGCCGCAGCTCCCCCGGGCGCCGCTCGGCCCACATCGGCTTCCGCGTCGCCGTCCACCGTCCCCCTGACCGAGGAGCCACCATGATCGAGCACGTCGACGCCGACCGCCTTCGCGACCTCACCCTCGAGCTCGTCTCGATCGAGAGCCCGACCGGCGACACGGCCGAGGTCGCCCGCCGCTACGCGGAGCGCCTCGAGGAGATCGGGATGGACGTGGAGGTGCTCGACGAGGTCTTCCCTGCCACCCCGATCGTGATCGGCCGGCTGAGCGGCGGCGAGCCGGGGCCGAGCGTCGTTCTCAACGGCCACCTCGACACGGTGCCGATCGCGCACGCACCGCCCCGCGTGGAGGACGGCCTGATCTACGGTCGCGGCAGCGCCGACATGAAGGGCGCCCTCGCCTGCGCGGCCGAGACGGCGCGCGTCGTGAAGGCGTCGGGGACGTTCCCGGGCGAGCTCGTCGTCCTCGCGACGGGGCTGCACGAGTCGCCGGGCGGGCGGGGCGAGGACCTCGCGTGGCTGCTCCAGGAGCACGGGTTCACGGCCGACGCCGTGGTCGTCTGCGAGCTCGGCGGCGACTCCTTCATCGCGGCCCACCTCGGCTGCGCGACGGTGGAGATCACGGTCTCCCGTCCCGGCCCGGCCACGCACGAGCTGAAGACCCCCGCCGGCACGCCGCACCCGATCGTCGCCGCCGGCAAGGTGATCGGCGCGATCGCCGCCCGAAACGCCGAGCTGGCGGCGGTCGAGCACCCCCTGGTCGGCTCCGAGACGTACTTCCTCGGCGAGGTGCACGGCGGCGACTTCTACAACCGCTTCCCGACCACCTGCCGCCTCGTCGGCACGCGCCGCTGGTTGCCGGGGAACAACCTCGCCGCCGTCGACGCGGAGTTCCGGGAGCTCCTCGCCGGTGTTGCGGAGCAGACCGGGCTGCACGATCGAGCTCGATCTGCGGCTCGTGCGCGAGGCCTACGAGATCGATCCCGACCAGCCGCTCTCGCTCGCGCTGCGCCGCGGCTACGAGGACGTGACGGGCGACGAGCTGCGGATCGCAGGGAGCAAGCTCGTCGCCGACGCCGCCTTCTTCCACGGCGACTGCGGCATCCCCGCCGTCTACCACGGCCCCGCGGGCAGCGGCGCCCACGGAGACGTCGAGTCGGTGCCTGTCGCCGAGCTCGTACGGGCGACGAAGGTCTACCTCAAGCTGCTCGAGAACCTCTGGGCGTGAGCGCCGCGCCTCCGACCTACGACGGGCTGCGGTCGTCCCACCGCTGGGCGCTGCCGGAGCACGTCAATATCGGTGTCGAGGTCTCCGACCGGCAACCGGCCGCCGACCCGGCGATCCTCGTCACGGACGGACGCGAGATCACGAGGACGGTCACGTTCGGCGAGCTCACCGAGACCTCGAACCGGCTCGCCAATGCCCTCGCCGCCCTCGGTGTCGCGGCAGGCGACCGGGTCGCCTTGATCCTCTCCCAGAGGCCCGAGACCGCGATCGCCCACATCGCGATCTACAAGCTCGGCGCGATCGTCGTGCCGCTGAGCGAGATGTTCGGCCGCGACGCGCTCGAGCTCCGGCTGCGCGGCGCCGACGTCTGCGCCGTGCTCGGCGAGCGCGAGTCGCTCGACCGGGTCGCCGAGCTCGGCTTCGACGGGGTCACGATCGACGTCGACCGCGATCTGGACGCGCTGCTCGCCGCGGCGTCGCCCGCGTTCACCGCCGCGCCGACGACCCCCGACACACCGGCGCTGCTCGTCTATACGTCGGGAACGACCGGCCCGCCGAAGGGCGCGCTCCACGGCCACCGCGTCCTCGCCGGTCACCTGCCCGGCGTTCGAGCTCTCGCACGACTTCTTCCCGCAGCCGGGCGACCGCATCTGGACACCGGCCGACTGGGCGTGGATCGGCGGGCTCTACGACGTCGTCATGCCGGCGCTCGCCCACGGCATGCCGGTCGTCGCCCACCGCACGCGCCGGTTCGATCCCGAGCTGGCCTTCGACGTGATCGCCCGCGCAGGGATCCGCAACGTCTTCATGCCGGCGACGGCGCTGCGGATGATGCGTCGCGCCGACGGCGTGCCGGTATCGCTCCGTACGATTGCGAGCGGTGGCGAGACGGTCGGGGAGGAGACCGCCGCGTGGTGCGAGGAGCGCTTCGGGGTGCGGCTGAACGAGTTCTACGGGCAGACCGAGGCGAACCTCCTGATCGGCAACTGCGCCGCCTGGCCCGTGCGGCCGGGCTGGATGGGGCGCGCGTATCCGGGCCACGAGCTCCGGCTCGTCGACGGCGAGATCGCCGTCAGGGTCGAGGGCGACCCGGTCGTCTTCCTCGGCTACTGGCGGGACGAGGCGGCGACGGCCGCCAAGGTGCGCGACGGCTGGCTGCACACCGGCGACCTGGCCGAGGTCGACGACGAGGGCAACTTCCGCAGCATCGGCCGCGTCGACGACCTGATCTCGAGCGGCGGCTACCGGATCGGCCCGGGTGAGATCGAGGAGTGCCTGATCCGGCATCCCGGCCGTCGCGATCGCGGCCGTGATCGGCGCCCCCGACGCGGTCCGCGGCGAGATCGTGAAGGCGTTCGTCGTCACGGCTGCCGGTGCGAGCGGGTCACCGGAGCTCGTGGTCGAGCTCCAGGCGCTCGTTCGCCACCGGCTCGCGCCCTACGACGTGCCGCGGGCGATCGAGTTCGTCGACGAGCTGCCGCTGACGGTGACGGGCAAGATCCGCCGCGCGGAGCTGCGACGGCTGGAGCAGGAGCGAGCGGCGACCCCGCTCACCTGACGACCCCGCCCGGCCGCTCGCCGGTCGGGGCGCCGTCGCGCCAGACGCCGGCGGCCCGCGACCCAGACACCGCTGACACCCTCGGGCGAGCGGGTCGGATCGGCATAGGTCGCGGTGTCGACGTAGCAGGCCGGGATCGAGAAGGACGAGGTCTGCGCGCTTCCCCGGTGCGAGGCGCCCGCGATCCGCGAGGCCGAGGCGGTCGGCTGCCCGGGAGGTGAGGCGCGCGACGGCTTCCTCGACGGGAACGAGCCCGTCGCGGATCGCGAAGCGGCCCAGGAAGCGCGGCGCGGTCGCGTAGAGGCGCGGGTGCGGCCGCGCTCCGAAGATCCCGTCCGAGCCGACCAGCTGGAGCGGGTGTGCCGCAATGGTACGTACCGATTCGTCCGAGGCGTAGTGCAGCACCATGGTCACGTCGAGCGCCGACTCGCCCATCAGATCGAGGGCGGCCGTGACGGGATCGCAGCCGCGCAGGCCGCCGATCTGCTCGAGCGTCAGCCCCACCGTGCCCTCGTTCGGGGCGGCGGCGTTCGCGATCTCGATGCTCTCCGGTCCGAGCGTGCCGAGGAGGTTCTCCCAGCCCGGCAGTCCCTGCGCGATGTCGCGGGCGATCCTGCGCCTGTCTTCGCGCCGGCCGAGCGCGCGCAGCGTGCCCTCGGCCCCGCCCTCCTGCGCCCAGGCGGGAAGCACGCTCGCGAGCAGGGTGCTGCCGGCGCCGTAGGGGTACTGGTCGAAGGTGAGGTCGATCTCCGTGGCAGCCGCCTCGAGCAGCTCGAGCAGCGGCTCGATCAGGGCCTCGTCCGCGAGTGACTTGAGGTGGGAGAGATGCAGCGGCGCGCCCGACCGGCGCGCGACGTCGATCAGCTCGGCGATTGCGTCGAGCAGGCCGTGCCCCTCGTTGCGCACGTGGGGGACGAGCGGAGCGCCGACCGCTGCCGCCTCCTCGGCGACGGCGACCAGCTCGTCCGTCGCAGCGTACGCGCCCGGCAGGTAGACGAGCCCGAACGAGAGCATGCGGGCTCCCGCCTCGAGCCCGAGGCGCACCTGGCGGCGCATCTCGACGAGCTCTTCGCGTGTCGGGGTCACCTTGCCGCCTCCGAGCACGAGCTCGCGCACTGCGCCGTGGCCGATGGAGGGGACGAGAGAGAGCGCGGGGCGTGTCGCGTCGAGCGCATCGAGGTACTCGGACACCGTCGACCACGGCCACGTCTCCGGGCCGCCGCCCTCGAGCGGCCGCAGGTACGCCTGGCGCCCGGCGCGGCCCTCCGGCCGAACCGGTGCGGGAGCGAGCCCGTCGGGGTTGATCACCTCGGTCGTGAAGCCCTGGGCGAGCTTCGGCGTCAGGAACGGGTCGTCGAACGAGATCAGCGCCGAGTGCGTGTGCATGTCGATGAAGCCCGGGCAGAGCATCAGCCCACGTCCGTCGACGACCTCGCGCGCCTCCGGCACGCCGTCATCCTTGTGACAATTCGTCACAAGGATGATCTCGCCGGCGCGGGTGCCGACGTCGCCTTCGAACGGCGGCGCGTCGCCCGGGTAGACGGTCGCTCCGCGGACGAGGAGGTCGAGCGCCGTCATCTCACGCTGCCACGAGCGGTTTGCGGAAGCCGGCGGCCGTCGCCGCCATGCCGAGGCCGATCACGACGAGCAGGAGCGCGAAGCCGAGATGCGAGACCAGTTCCGCCGCGAGGACGACGCCGGCGATGAACCCGATCAACCCGACCGTGAGCAGGGCCATGTTGAGGAGGCCCTGGTGGTCGTGCTCCACCTCGGTCGCGCGCGCGCCGTTGAGCGACGCGGCCGCGGCGCTGTTCGAGAGCAGAAAGACGCAGTAGACGAGCGGGCCGAGGACGGCGGCCCCGGGCGCAAGGAGGATCACGGCCAGCCCCTGGATCGTGATCGCGAAGATGAAGGTCATGATCGCGCCGAGCCGCCGCTGCGCCGAGCGAACGACCGGCAGCGTCAGCACGACGACGATCACGGCTCCCGCGATGAACGTCGCTCCCGCCGAGACCTCGTTCATGCCCAGGTGCTCACGCAGGATGGCGGGCATCAGGCCGATCGCAGCGCCGGCGAAGACGTTCCAGCTGAGATTGACCCAGCCGATCTTCCTCAGACGGCTGATTGGCCCGCAGCGACGCCATCCCGACGGCCACGTTCTGGAACATGACGGCCGTCGACTCCGTACCCCGCTCGAGCTCGGGCACGAGGCCGAGGAGCGCGAGCGCGGCGACGAGCAGGAGGCACACCCCGACGAGCACCGCCGTCCCGCCGCCGAAGCGGAAGAGCAGCAGCCCGAAGAAGGGGCTGCCGAAGACGGCGGCCTGGTTGACGGTCGTGCGGACGGCGTGGGCGCGAAGGAGACCGCGGCCCCTCGTCGTGTCGCCCATCGCGCGGAAGAGCGCTCCCTCCGAGAAGTTGCGCGTCGTTCCGACGACGACCGCTGCGACGAGCACGAGGCCGAACCAGTCGTGGCCGAAGAGCCCGCGAGCGGATAGAGCGAGCAGGCGACGAGCGTGATTCCCGTGGCCCACCTCATCACCTGGCGCGGGTCGGCGTTGTCGGCGGCCATGCCCGCGGGGACGGCGGTCACGAGCAGCGGCACGTAGACGAGGCCGGCCGCGAGCGCTGCGGCCTGCGGCGAGTGGCCGCGGCTGAGCAGCATCCACGGGAGCACGAACTGGAACTGTCCCTGCACGACGGCGCAGAGGCTGTTGGCGCCGATCAGGGCCGTCGTCCGGCGCGGGATCCCGAGCCTTCTCACCGGGCCTGAAGCCGCGCCCAGCCGTCGAGCGCCCGCCGGAGCGCCGCGCCCGCCTCGGCCGCGCCGCCGAACGGAAGCCTCGCGATAGCCCGGCGCCTCGAAGGCGGAGCCGTCGACGACCGGGCAGCCCGACAGCCTCCAGCTCGTCCGCGAGCCCGTCGCCGCCCGCGGCGGAGCCGACGAAGCAGAACGGCGCCGCACGAGGTGTCACGGCCTCGAGCCCCGGCGTCGCCGCGATCGCTGCGATGCGCGACGTCCCGGTCTCGCGCCAGGCCGGCGTGGATCCGTTCGAGCCACTCACGCGGGCCGGTGAGCGCGGCGAGGGCGGCCTCCTGGGAGGCGACGCCGACGCGGAGGCAGTCCCACTCGAGGGTCCGCGTGCACGCCTCGACGTGGGCCGCCGGCCCGGCCAGCATCCCGATCCGAAGCTGCGGCAGCGAGAGGCTCTTGCCGAGGCTGCGAATCACGATCACGTCGTCGCCGAGCCCGAACGCCGACGCGAGCGTGGCGCCGTCCCAGAGCGACGCCTCGTACGCCTCGTCGGTGACGACGACGAGCCCGTGGCGTTCGGCCAGCGAGACCGCGGCGGCGACGTCTTCGCTGCCGGGGACGTCGCCGGTCGGGTTGCCGGGATTGCAGAGCAGGAGTGCCCTCGTTCGCGCTCCGATCTCCTGCTCGAGCGCCTCGAGGTCCCACCGCCAGCCGCTTGCCGCGGTTCCGGCGACGTAGACCGGTATCCCTCCGGCGGCCCGGATCGCGCCGCCGAAGAAGAAGCACGGTGAGGGTACGACGACCTCGTCTCCCGGCTCGAGCAGCGACCGGAAGCAAACGCCCAGTGCCTGCATGGCGCCGTTCGTGACGAGGATCTCGGACTCTGGATCGACGCTGCGCCCCGTCGTCCGCTCGAGCTCGCGTGCGAGCGCCTCCCGGAGGGCGACGAGACCCTGGACGGGCGGCGTCTTCATCGGCTGCCCGAGCACGGCCGCGACCGCCTCGACGACATGCGCCGGAAGCGCCGGCGCAGGCGTGCCGCTCAGCGGAACGGGCTCCACCCCCGGCGGGCGCGATGCCCGGCGCCGCTCCTCGGCCTCGTAGGTCGGGAAGCGTCGCTCGTGGATCACGATCGGGATGACGGGCAGCACGATCCGCGACGGATAGGCGCTCGTGTGCAGCACGGTCTGGTGGGCGACCTGCATGCGAGTGCCGGTGCCGATGTCCTCGCCGGTGTTGAGGTTGCGGGAGAAACGCGGGAAGCTCGAGCTCGTGACGTCGAGCCGGATGCGGTGCCCCTGCCGGAAGACGTTGGCGACGGGGTAGCAGCGGATCCGGTACTCGGCGACCTCGCCGGGCTCGAGCAGCTCGGTCGACTCGCCCTCGACGCTGCCGCGGTAGCGCGCCCGGATGATCCCCTCCGTGAGGAAGATCGAGCGGCCGTCGGGATAGACGTCGCAGAGGCGGACGATGAAGTCCGTGTCCTTCGCCGACGACGCGGCGTAGAGCACCATCTCGACCGGCCCGATCACCTCGAGATCGCGGTCGAGCGGCTCGCTCGTGTACACGAGCACGTCGTCGCGTCGTTCGAGCACGCGCTGGTCGACCGGCCCGGGCCTGATCGGCGTCTGGGCGCCCTGCGTCATCGTCAGCACCGAGTTGACACCACCGATCGTCGGCACCGGGTCGGCCGGGTCGTAGTCGTAGTGGTCGGCAGGCTCGTCTGCGCGCGGCTCGGCGACCGAGAGCCCGCCGCTCTGCCGCAGGTGGAACGCCGTCTCCCGCGCGCGCTCGAGCGGCCAGCGCTCCTCGCCGCGCCACTCGTTCGCGCCGAGGACGTAGAGCTCGGCCGGCGGCCGCTCGTCCCAGCCGTTGTCGACGTCCTTGAGGAACCTGTCGTAGAAGGCGAGCTCGTGGTCGCGGATCACGGTCAGCGCCGGCGAGAGGTCGATGTCGCCGGAGAAGTTCTCGATGTCCTCCTCGTGCGACCACGGGCCGATCAGCACGCGGTTCGGGACCCGGCCGCCGATCGCGCCGAACGAGCGCAGGTGGGAGCCCGAGTACGGATCGAACCAGCCGCCCTGCTGGAAGATCGGGACGTCGACCTTCTCGGGCCGGTGCCGGAAGCTCTGCCAGTACTCGTCGTTCACCTGGTGCTCCCACCAGTGCCGCCAGTAGTCGACCTTCCTCCCGATCGTCACCTCGTCGAGCTCGATCAGCGGCAGGTGGCCGAAGATCCGGTCGTTGAGGACGATGTCGCGCGCGCTCGGCCCGGTGATCAGCGACATCGCGCTCGACCAGAGGGCCGCCGCGCCGAGCGTGAGCGCCAGCTGGAACGCTCCGCCCGTCCAGTAGCCGTCCCAGAAGTAGTCGTCGTGGATCACCTGCGGCGCGAGGCACTGCACGTTCGGGTGCTGGAGATGGGCGAGCTGCCACTGGACGAGGCCGCCGTAGCTCCGGCCCCAGGTGCCGATGCGGCCGTTCGACCACTGCTCGCCCGCGGCCCAGGTGACCGTGTCGTAGGCGTCCTGGCCGTCGTAGGTCCAGGCGGTGAACTCGCCGTCGGACTCGTAGCGGCCGCGAACGTCGACCACGACGGCCGCGTAGCCGCGCTCCGCGAACCAGACGCCCCAGGAGATGAAGCGCTCGCGCGTCGACTCGTACGGCGTCCACTGCACGATCGTCGGCAGCCCCTGCCCTCCGAGGGGAAGGTAGACGTCGGCCGACAGCGAGATGCCGTCGCGCATCGGCACGCGGCGGTCGTGCAGCAGGCGGATGTCGTGGGTCGCCTGTGAAGCTGCCGGTCATGCGATCAGCGGCGCCGTCTCGGGCACGAGCTCGCCGGCGAAGTGGCACGCGACGGTGTGTCCCTGCGCCGTTCTCCTCGAGCGGCGGCTCCACCTCGCTGCAGATCTGCTGGGCGAGCGGGCAGCGGGTACGGAAGCGGCAGCCGGACGGAGGGTTGATCGGGCTCGGCACGTCGCCCGTCAGCACGATCCGCTTGACGTCGCGACCGGGGATCGGCTCGGGGTTCGCCGAGAGGAGTGCCTGCGTGTACGGGTGCAGCGGCCGCAGGAAGAGATCCTCCGAGGTGGCGAACTCGACGACCTTGCCGAGATACATCACCGCGACCCGGTCGGAGATGTAGCCGACGACGGCGAGGTCGTGCGCGACGAAGAGATAGGTGAGGTTGAACTCCTGCTTCAGCTCGACGAGCAGGTTCAGGACCTGGGACTGGATCGAGACGTCGAGCGCGGAGACCGGCTCGTCGGCGACGATGAACTTCGGCTGCAGGACGAGCGCGCGGGCGAGGCCGATGCGCTGGCGCTGGCCGCCGCTGAACTGGTGCGGGTAGCGCTCCGCAGCCTCGCGCGCTGAGCCCGACGCGGTCGAGCACCTCGAACACCTGCTGCTTGCGCTGCGCCCGGTCGCCGATGCCGTGGATCTTGAGGCCCTTCGCCGACGATGTCGCCGACGCTCATCCGCGGGTCGAGCGAGCCGACCGAGTCCTGGAAGACGATCTGCATGTGCTTGCGCATCTCCTTCAGCGCCTTCCCCTTGAGGCCGACCACGTCGACGCCGTCGAAGCGGATCTCGCCTGCCGTCGGCTCGAGCAGCCGCAGCAGCGTGCGTCCGAGCGTCGACTTGCCGCAGCCGGACTCGCCGACGAGGCCTACCGTCTCGCCCGGATAGATGTCGAGATCGACGCCGTCGACGGCCTGGAGCTGGGCGACGGTGCGTTGCAGCATCCCCTTCTTGACCGGGAAGTACTTCCGCACCCCCTGCGCCGAGAGCAGGACATCGCGCGCCGGGGACAGGCTTCAGCCTCTCCTCCGGGTTTCCGGGCTCTGCGTTCATGCCGTCCGTGCTCACGAGGCTCCGCCGACGGTCTGGCTCTCGCGCGCGCCGTTCTCGCAGAGCCAGCAGGCGGACTCCTGCGCGCCGACCTGCATGAGCATCGGGTCCTCCGTCGCGCAGCGGTCGAAGACGTAGTCGCAGCGCGGCGCGAACCGGCAGCCTGCGGGCCAGTCGAGCGGGCTCGGCACCATGCCGCGGATCGCCTTCAGCGGGGTCGAGTAGCGCATGCCGAGGAGCGGGATCGACTGCAGCAACGCCTCCGTGTACGGATGCTGCGGGCTGCGGAAGATGTCGGCGACGGGCCCTCGCTCGACGATCCGGCCCGCGTACATGACCGCGACCTCGTCGACCATCTCGGCGATCACGCCGAGGTCGTGGGTGATCAGCAGGATCGACATGCCGAGCCGCTCGCGCAGCTCTCGCATCAGCTCGAGGATCTGGGCCTGGATCGTCGCGTCGAGCGCGGTCGTCGGCTCGTCGGCGATCAGGAGCTTCGGGTTGCAGCTCAGCGCCATCGCGATCATCACGCGCTGCCGCATGCCTCCCGACATCTGGTGCGGGTAGTCGTGCACCCGCCGCTCGGGTGACGGCACACCGACGAGCTTCATCATCTCGATCGCCCGGTCGAGGGCCTCCTTCTGCGAGACCTGCTGGTGGAGCTTGACGGCCTCGGCGATCTGGTCGCCGACGGTGAACACCGGGTTGAGCGAGGTCATCGGCTCCTGGAAGATCATCGAGATCTCGTTGCCGCGGATCTTCTCCATCGTCGGCTCGTCGAGCTTGCGTCAGGTCGCGGCCGTCGAACTCGATCGTGCTGTCCTCCATGATCCGGCCCGGCTGGTCGACGAGACGCATGACCGAGAGGGCCGTGACGGACTTGCCGCTGCCGGACTCGCCGACGACGCCGAGGGTGCCGCCGAGGGGGATCTCGAAGTCGATCCCGTCGACGGCGCGCAGCGTGCCGCGCGGCGTGTTGAACCACGTGCACAGGTTCTCGACCCTGAGGAGGGCGCTCATCGTGCAGCCCGCTCTCGCTGTTCGTCGCGGCCCGGCGCTTGCGCCCGGCCGCGACCGGGGACGGGATCGGCACGGCGATGTGCCGGTCGAGCACCTCCAGCATCAGCTCCGGGTCGCGCGACTGCAGCGCGGCGAGCAGCTCGCGGTGCTCGTCGACCATCGTGCCGAGGCTCTTGCCGCGGCCGTAGCGGAAGAAGTAGGCCCGGATCCGCGGCCAGATCGTGCGCCAGATCTGAACGGTGTGGGTCTGCCCGGAGCTCGAGATGACGATGTCGTGGAACCGGAGGTCGGCCTCGACGAGCTTGAGCAGGTCGTTCGCCTGCGCCGCCTGCTCCATCAGCCAGACCTGCTTGCCGAGCTCGGCGTAGTCCTCGTCGGTCATCCGGTCGAGGGCGTGCAGGAAGCTGTAGCGCTCGAGCGTGAGGCGGATCGGGATCAGCACCTCCTGCACCTCTTCGTCCGAGACGCCGAGCACGACGGCGCCACGGTAGGGGATCGACATCACGAGGCCCTCGTTCTCGAGCTGGCGCAGCGCCTCGCGCACCGGGCCCCGGCTCGTGCCGAGCTCGCTCGACAGCGTCGCCTCGATCAGGCGCTCGCCCGGCTCGAACCGGCCGGCGATGATCTCGCTGCGGAGGATCTCCACGACCTGCTGACCGCGGGGGCCGCCCTTGCCCGCGCCGCCGTCGACGACGACTGCCGCTGCGCGTTCGTTACTCACGAGGGTCGCTCTCCGTCATCGGTGATTGTTGACAATAACCGAATAGTTGACAATCGCGCAACGCGGGCCTAGTGTAGCGCTCCTCCGGTGAGGATCACGAGCATCCATACCACGGCCGTGCGGACGCCAATGCGGGAGCCGCTCAAGTGGCCCGGCGGCACGCGCCTGTCGGCGTCCGGCCTCGTCGTCGAGATTCACACCGACGAGGGTATCGTCGGGATCGGCGAGGCACCCGGGCCCGACGCTGCCGACGATCCGCACGATCATCGAGGCGGAGATGGCGCAGTTCCTGGTCGGCCAGGATCCGCTCCGGACCGAGTGGATCGTGCACCGGCTGGACGAGTTCTCGCGCAACTGGAGCGGCATCGCCGCCTACGCGATCGCGGGGATCGAGATGGCGCTGCTCGACATCAAGGGCAAGGCGCTCGGCGTGCCGGTGGCGGAGCTCCTCGGCGGCTTCTGCCGCGACGAGGTCGCGATGGTCGGGCTACCTGTTCATCGACGAGCCCGAGGCGAACGCGCAGAAGGCGGCGGCGTTCGTCGACGCCGGGTTCACCGAGCTCAAGCTCAAGGTCGGACGGGACTTCGGCGAGGACCACGACACGATCGCGGCGATCCGCGACCGGGTCGGCTCCGACGTCAAGCTCCGGATCGACGCGAACATGATCTGGAGCGTTCCCGCCGCGATCAAGTGGATCCGCGGCCTCGAGCGCTTCGACTTGCAGTACGTCGAGCAGCCCGTGCCCGACTTCGACGTGCAGGGCCTCGCGCAGGTGCGCCGCTCGGTCGGGGTGCCGATCGCCGCCGACGAGGCGTGTACGAGCGTCCGCTCGGCGCTCGAGCTGATCAAGGCGGACGCGTGCGACGTGTTCGTCGTCTACCCCTCGGAGGCAGGCGGGCTGATGCGCGCCTGCCACATCGCCGCTCTCGCCGATGCGGCCGGCAAGTGGTGCGCGATCGGCAGCTGGGCAGAGCTCGGCGTCGCGACGGCCGCGAACGCCCACGTCGTCGCGGCCTGCCCGAACTTCGTCTTCGCGAGCGACACGCACTACCCGCTCCAGACGGACGACGTCCTCGTCGAGCGGCTCGAAATGGACGACGGCATGCTCGCCGTCCCCCGCTCGGCCGGTCTCGGGGTCGAGCTCTGGAGCGACGAGGTCGAGCGCCTCTCGCAACTTCAGGTCCGAGAAAGCGTCTTCTATGACGACATCCACGGAGAAGCTCCCAGGGTCGGTCAGATCCTCTGACCGACCTCCACGAAAGGAGGGACGTGCCGTGTCGAAGAACGAAGCAAACGAAGCACCTGACAGCCCGCGAGCGGGCGAGCTCAACCGTCGTGACCTGCTGGTCAAGGCAGGCGTCGTCGGGGCCGGCGCCATTGCGGCCGGTTCGCTCGCGGGCGGGGCGAAGGCCGCGACCAGGCGCACCCGCGCGACCCCGATCAAGCGGGGCGGGCACCTCACCTGGGCCCTCGAGTCGGACCCGGTGCACGTGGCGCCGTTCGGCCAGATCCTCACGGCCGGCCACTGGGGCAAGGAGTTCACCTACGACTCGCTCGTGGAGTGGGACAAGAACCTGAACGTCAAGCCGGCGCTCGCGGCGTCGTACAAGATCGTCAGCAAGACCGAGATCCTCTGGAACCTGAAGAAGGGGATCAAGTTCCACAACGGCAAGGAGCTCACCGCCGACGACGTGGTCTACTCGGTCAAGAAGATGCTCAACCCGCCGCTGCCGGGCAGCATCTCGACCGTCGCCCAGGTTCCGGCGATCGCTGGACGCACAGACCGTCTCGAAGTACGTGGTGCGGCTGCGGCTGAAGCAGCCCGACGCCCGCATCATCGGGTTCTTCGCCTGGGGTCGCTACGCACCGATCGTCCCCGAGGGCCTCTACGAGAGCGGGCTCAACGTCTCCCGGAACGCGATCGGCACCGGCCCGTACCGGATGATCGGGCTTCAACCCGAACGACCGCGTCGAGCTCGACGGCCAACCAGAGCTTCTGGAAGACCGGGCAGCCGTACATGGACGCGATCACGCTGAAGACGATGACCGACGAGCAGGCCCGCGTCGCGGCGCTGCGGGCCGGGGCGATCGACGGCGCAACCCTGTCGGTCGACGTCGCCCGGTCGCTCGCGAACGTCAGCGACCTCATCGTCCTGAAGGGGCCGAACGCCGCGTTCCGCGAGCTCCAGATGACGCTCCACCCGGGCGAGAAGCAGGCGTGGCACGACAAGCGCGTGCGGCAGGCGGTCAACCACGCGATCAACCGCGCCGACATCATCCAGCGGATCTACAGCGGCGAAGCCGAGTACTCGGGGCATGTCCCGCCCGGCTACGGCCCGTGGCCGCTGACGGACGCGGAGCTGAAGCAGAAGTACCTCAAGTTCGACCTCCCCGCGGCCAAGAAGCTGATGGCGGACGCGGGCTACGCGAAGGGCTTCTCGGTCACGATGACGACGTTCGCCTCGGGGGACTACCCGCAGGTCTCGGCGGTCGTCCAGTCGCACCTGAAGGCGATCAACATCGACGTCAACATCGTCGCCCAGGAGGCGGGCACCTTCGCCGCCAACAACGGCGCCGGCAAGTTCGACTGGGACGTCACCGGCCGGGGCATGCGCGGCGACGTCGACGGGTACGTGGCCGAGTTCCATCCGGCCGCACCGGTCTTCAAGATCTGGTACCCCGAGTACAAGAGCGTGAAGGCGTGGCGGGGCATCGGCAACGGCCGGATCCAGCTCGATCCCGCCAAGCGCCTGCCGATCTACAAGGCGGCGCAGAGGGAGCTCCTGCTCGACCCGGTGCAGGTCCCGCTCGTCGCGATCAAGAAGTACCAGGTCGTGCGCAAGCGCGTCCAGGGCATGTACGTGGCGTTCAGCGACTTCAACACGGGGCTCCGCACCGTGTGGCTGAACGGGTGAGGCACAGCACCACCGTCGACCCGGAGGGGCGCCGCCGCAGCGGCGCCCCTCCGATCACTTCCAGGCCCTGCTAGGAATTCCGTAGAGCATGGTCGGCTACATCCTCAAGCGGATCCTCTTCGCGATCCCGACGCTGATCGGGGTCACGATCGGGATCTTCCTCATGGTCAGGCTGCTGCCGGGCGACATCATCGACATCCTCTTCGGCGGCGACCTGACCGCGAGCGAGGAGGTCAAGGACAGGGCCCGCGAGCAACTCGGCCTCAACGGCTCCTACCCGGAGCAGTACTGGCGCTGGATCAGCGGCGTCGTCCAGGGCGACTTCGGCTTCTCGCTCCGCAACACCGAGCCCGTCTCGACCGTCATCCTCGACGCGCTCCCGATCACGCTCGAGCTGATGATCCTCGCGCTCCTGATCGCGATTCTCGTCGGCGTGCCACTCGGCGTCCTCTCGGCCGTCAAGCGCGACAGCGCCCACGACTACGCCGCGCGCGTCGGCGGCCTCGTCGGGGTCAGCATTCCGAGCTTCTGGCTCGCGACGCTGCTCCTGCTCTTCACGTCACGCGCGTTCGGCTGGGTGCCGCCGCTCAACTACATCTCGCCGTTCGACGACCCGATCGGGAACCTGAGCCAGTTCATCCTGCCCGCGCTCTCGATCTCGGTCTTCACGATGGCGATCGTGATGCGGATGGTGCGCGCGACGATGCTGGAGGTGCTCGGGCAGGACTACGTCCGCACCGCGCGGGCCAAGGGCGTCAACCGGAGAACCGTCGTCTCCAAGCACGCGCTGCGGAACGCCCTGATTCCCGTGATCACGATCGTCGGCTTCGAGATCGGCGTCCTGATCGGCGGCGCCGCGATCGTCGAGATCATCTTCGGGCTGCCCGGGATCGGCTACGTCCTCCTGCAGGCGATCTTCGGCCGCGACTACCCGGTGATCCAGGCGACGACGCTGATGATCGCGTTCATCTTCATCTTCGCGAACCTGCTCGTCGACATCCTCTACGGGGTCGTCGACCCGAGGATCTCGCAGGAATGAGCAGCGATGGGTAACTACGAGGCACCGCTCGTCCCCGAGGGCGGGCCGACCGACCTCCGCGTCGAGACGTGGACGTCTCGCGCCGCTGCGCCGCCGCGACAGGCTCGGCAAGTGGCGCAACCCGATCGGGATGGTCGGCGCCGCGCATCATCCTCTTCAACCTGTTCGTCGCCGTGCTCGGGCCGCAGATCTGGCGGCTCGACCCGAACGCGATCATCTACCTCCGCTTCGAGGATCCGAGCTGGGCCCACCCGATGGGCACCGACGAGCTCGGCCGCGACACCCTCGCCCGCATCATCCACGGGGCGCAGGTGTCGCTCCAGGTCGGCATCATCGCCGTCTCGATCGCGTTCGTCGGCGGCGTGCTGTTCGGGCTCCTGGCCGGCTACTACAAGGGGCCCGTCGACAGCGCTCCTGATGCGCATCGTCGACATCATGTTCGCCCTGCCGGGGATCATCCTCGCGATCGTGATCGCAGGGCTCCTCGGGCCGAACCGCCGCAACGCGATGATCGCGATCGGGATCGTGATCCTGCCGGCGTTCGCGCGGGTCGTGCGCGGCGCCGTGCTCGAGGTGATGGGCTTCCCGTTCACCGAGTCGGCCCGCGCGCTCGGCGCGAGCGGCCGCTGGATCATGTGGAAGCACGTGATCCCGAACATCACCGCGCCGCTGCTCGTGCTCGTCACCGTCTACCTCTCGGTCGCGATCCTCGCCGAGGCGGCGCTCAGCTTCCTCGGGCTCGGCACGCAGCCTCCCGAGGCCTCGTGGGGCGGCATGCTGAGCGTCGCGAGAACGTACGTGGGCATCGCCCCGTGGATGTCGATCTTCCCCGGCGCGGCGATCATGATCGTCGTGCTCGGCTTCAACTTCCTCGGTGACGGGTTGCGCGACATCCTGGATCCCCGGCTCGGCCCGCACGTCGGCGGCGCGTCGGACAAGAAGTAGACGCGGTCGCCGTGCTCGACGTCCTGATCCGAAACGGCTGGGTCGCCGACGGAGCCGGCAGCCCGCCGTTCCTCGGGGACGTCGCGATCGAGGGCGGTCGCGTCGTCGAGGTGGGACGCCTCGGCGCGGAGGCGACGGCGGAGCGCGTGATCGACGCCGTCCGGCAAGGTCGTCTGCCCGGGCTTCGTCGATCCGCACAGCCACAGCGACTTCTCGCTGCTCGCGAACCCGACGGCCGAGAGCACGATCCGCCAGGGCGTGACGACCGAGGTCGTCGGCAACTGCGGCTGGAGCTACGCGCCGGTCTCGGACCATTCGCGCGAGTACATGAGCGGGCGGCTCCACACGTTCGGCTTCGACGGGCCGGTGATCCCGTGGACGACGTTCGGCGAGCACCTCGACTTCCTCGCGGACGTCGGGCACACGCCCGAACCTGGCCTGGTTCGTCGGGCACAACTCGATCAGGCTCGCGGCGGGCGTCTCCGGCTCGCACCCGACCGAGGCGCAGGCTGCGCTGATGGACGGCTTCATGCGGGAGGCGATGGAGGCCGGCGCGCTCGGGATGTCGACCGGGCTCGAGTTCAACCCGGGCCGCGAGGCGACGACGGCGGAGCTCGTGCGGCTGAACGCGATCGCCGGCGAGTACGACGGCATCTACACGAGCCACGTCCGCAACCGCGACTCCGGGATCCTGCACGCGATCGCGGAGTTCCTCGAGGTCGCCCGCGCCGGCGGGATCCGCGCCGAGATCTCGCACCTCAACGTGCGGCACAACACGAACGCGCCCGATCGCGGCTGGGAGCGCGCCGTCGAGATGATGGCAGCGGCACGCGAGGAGGGCATGGACGTGCTCGCCGACACGACGCCGTTCGTCGACGGGCTCGGCCAGCTCTCCGGCATCCTGCCGCCCTGGGTCGCCGCCGACGGCAAGGAGGCCGCGGTCGCCCACCTTCGCGATCCCGAGACGCGGAAGCGCCTGCGCACGGAGTGCGACCGCTACTGGCGGTTCATCCACAAGGGCGAGTGGGATCGCGTGCGCCTGCAGGCGAGCGAGCAGCACCCGGACTGGGACGGCCTCACGTTCGCCCAGATCGCCGACCTGCGCAAGGCCGATCCCTGGGACTGCTACTTCGACGTGCTCGCCGACGCCGGCGACAGCTACGAGAGCATCCTCGTCGTCGGCAGGCTCTTCACCGACGAGCACATGGCGGAGATGATCTCGCACCCGCTCTTCTGCCTCGGCGTCGACACGTTCACGGTCACGACCGAGGGCCCGCTCGCAGACGTCCTCCGCCATCCGCTCGGCTACTCCGGCCACATCCACTACCTCACGCACCACGTGCGGGAGAACGGCACGCTCCGCCTCGAGGAGGCGATCCGCAAGATGACGAGCATGCCCGCCGCCCACTTCGGCCTCTGGGACCGCGGGCTGCTGCGCGCGGGCTACGCCGCCGACGTCGTCGTCTTCGACTACGACGGCCTCGACGAGGTCTCGACGGTCGACGACCCGCACCACTACGCGCGGGGCGTCGAGCACGTGCTCGTCAACGGCACCGTCGTCGTCGACGGCGGCGAGCACACGGGCGCCCGGCCCGGGCGGCACCTGCTGCGAGCCTGAGCGGCATGATCGACCTCCGCTCCGATCTCGTCTCGGTTCCGACCGACGAGATGTGGGAGGCGATGCGGGCGGCCGAGCTCGGCTGGGCGACGGTCGGCGAGGACGCGTCGGTGAACGCTCCTCTGCGAGCGCGCGGCCGAGCTGCTCGGCAAGCCGGCGGCGATCTGGGTGCCGACGTGCGGGATGGCGAACCTTGCCGCCATGCTCACGTTCTGCGAGCCGGGCGACCGCGTCGTGCTGGAGGCGGCCTCGCACGTGCTCACCTCCGAGGCGATGGGGATCGTCGAGATCGCCCGGCTCGAGCCGCGCACCGCTGTGGGCGCCCGACGGGCGGATGGACCCGGCGAAGGTCGAGGAGCTCGTCGCCGAGCGAGCGCGCGGCGCTGCTGATCCTCGAGAACACGCACACGCGCGCCGGCGGGACGACGCTGTCGGTCGAGCTGACCGAGGCGCTCGCCGCCGCCGCGAAGCGCCACGACTGCCGCGTCCACATCGACGGGGCGCGGCTCGTGAACGCGTCGGTCGCGCTCGGCGTGCCGCTCGCCGACGCTCGCCGCTCCGGCCAACTCGATCGCGCTCTCGCTGAACAAGGGCCTCTCGGCGCCGATGGGGACGATCCTGGCGGGGAGCGAGGCGGTCGTCGAGCGGGCGCGGCTGATGCTGCAGCGGCTCGGTGGGGCGAGCGTGCACCGGGCGGGGATCGCGGCCGCCGCCGGGCTCGTCGCCCTGGAGACGATGATCGACCGGATCGCGGACGACCACCGTCGGGCCCGCGAGCTCGGCGCGGCTGCTGGCGGCGATCCCCGGCCTCGAGCTCGCGACCGGAGGTGATCGAGACGAACATCGTCCTCGTCGAGCACGAGCGGCACGGGCCTCGAGCCCGCCGAGCTGGTCGGGCGCCTCGCCGAGCGGGGCGTGCGCGCGCTCGAGGTCCACACGAACCGGATGCGCTTCGTCACGCACCGGCTCGATCGGCGACGACGGAGATCGAGCGGGCCGCGGAGATCGTGGCCGCGACGGTGGCCGAGCTGCACGAGCGGGCGAGGCTCAGCCTCGCTCGAGGCGAGCTCGAGGCAGGCGAGCGGCGATCCCGAGCAGCTCGAGCGTGGGCCGGTGGATGATGTCCTCCACGACCTGCTCGTCGACCACCGGCATGCTCGGGCCCGAACGCGTGCGCCCGTGACCGAGCGCAGGCCGTCGATCGTCTGGCGTGCCGTGAAGAACGGGAAGTCGGTGCCGAACAGCAGCTTGTGCTCGACGCGGTACTCGACCGCGCTCACGAGCGCCTGGTAGAGCAGCCACCGCCGCGCCCACGAGCGCCGAGACGTCGGCGTAGACGTGCGGGTGCCGGCGGATGACGGCGATCGCCTCGTCGAACCAGGGATGGCCCATGTGCGCGATCACGATCCGGAGCTCCGGGTACCGCAACGCGATCTCGTCGAGCAGGATCGGCCGCGCCTGCAGGAGCGAGCCGGCGCGCGCGAACGTCGTCCCCTGGTGGATCAGCATCGGCAGCTCGAGCCGCTCGAGCGCCTCGCAGACGCGGAGGAACTCGGGGCCGAGCGGGTCGACGTTCTGGTAGATCGGGCCGAGCTTGCAGCCGACGAGCCCGAGGTCGCCCTTCATCCGCTCGAGCTCGTCGAGCGCCGACGGGTCGGACGGGTCGACGGCACCGAAGCCGATCAGCCGGGCGGGATCGCGCGCCACGTACGAGGCGACGTAGTCGTTCGGGACGACGAATCCGGCCGCCGGGGCGTTGAAGGCGAGCACGACCGCGCAGTCGACATCCGCGAGCGCGTCGGCGTAGTGGTCGTCGAGGCTCCCGCCGAGCGGCACGTCGGGCCAGGCCTCGCGCGCCTCGCGACGCGAACCTCTCGCTGATGTGCGCCGGGTACTCGCCGACGTGGGTGTGGACGTCGACGATCACGGCAGCGCCCGCGGGCCAGTAGGCTCGTCCTCGAGCCATCCGCGGAGGGGAGAGAGCATGAAGATCACCGAGATCGAGACCCTACCTCTGAGCGTCGGCCCGGGCTACGACTACGCCGTGATCATCGTGCTCGTCCGCACCGACGAGGGGCTGACCGGGCATCGGCGAGGCGAGCCTCGGCGGGCGCGGGCGGGGCGTGCTCGGGATCCTCGACCACTTCCGCGACCTGCTCGTCGGGCAGGACCCGGCGAAGATCGAGCACTGGTGGAGCGAGATGGTGCGCGGCACGTTCTGGTCGACCGGGCAGGTGATCATGAGCGCGGTCGCCGGGATCGACATCGCGCTCTGGGATCTCAAGGGGAAGCGGCTCGGCGTCCCGGTCTACGACCTCCTCGGCGGCCCGACGCGCGAGCGGGTGCGCGTCTACCGGCATCTCGCCGGCAACTCCGCGGAGGAGCTGGTCGAGGATGCGCACCGGTTCCTCGAGCAGGGATTCACGGCGCTCCGCTACTGCCCGCTCGCCGCGCTCGACGAGCACTCGCTGACGCACTGGGATCCGCAGACGTCGATCGTGCAGACGATCAAGGCGACGGAGGCGCTGCGGCTCGCGGTCGGCGACGACGTCGACCTGCTCCTCGACGCGCACACGATGTTCAGCCCGGCCGAGGCGGCCTACCTCGGGCACGCGCTCGAGCCCTATCGCCTCTACTTCTACGAGGACCCGATCCGGCCGCTCAACCCGCTCTCGCTGCGGCTGGTGCGCGACAAGGTCAACCTGCCGATCGCGACCGGCGAGCAGTTCGCGCACAAGTGGGAGTTCCAGCCGCTGATCGAGAACGAGCTGGTCGACTACCTCCGCATCGACATGGTGCACGCGGGCGGGATCACCGAGGCGAAGAAGATCCTCGCCGCCGGCGAGGTGCACGGGCAGCGCTCGGCGCTCCACCACGCGAGCTCGCCGGTCAACGGCGTCGCCTGCCTCCACGTCGACATGGCGGTGCCGAACTTCGGGATCCAGGAGTGGATGGAGCTCGAGCCGCTCTACGAGCTCTTCCCGAACGCGCCTCGCGCGCGACGCCGGCTACGTGGTGCCACCGCCGGGCCCGGCCTCGGCCTCGAGTTCGACGAGGCGGAGGCGCGCCGGCGCCCCTCGCGGGACGCCGAGCTCCCGCACCGCTACTGGCCCGACGGCGGCAGCGCCGACTACTGAGCCGAGCTGCCGGTCTCGAGCCGCGCAGCGAGCGCGCGCCGCCTCGATCGACTGCTCCAGGCAGCCCGGCGCGTACGGCGACTGCTGCTCCTGGTAGCGCCCGCTGCCGTAGGTCTCGCGCGGCGGGAGGTAGCCGACGCCGCCGTTCGTCGTCATCAGGACGAAGACCGGGGTGCCCGCGAAACGCCGTCGCAGCTCGGTCTGGAAGACCGAGTACGGCTCGTTGCCCACCGCGACGAGGAGCGCCTCGCCGAGCCGCCACGCCCAGATCGGCATCGCGTGCGTGGGGCCGTCACCGAGCGCGAGCGCGCAGGAACTCCCGGCGGAGGGCCTTCTCGCGCTCCTGCGGCGACTCGGGCGTCGCGCCGGAGACGCTCTCGACGACACCGAGGTCCTCCTTGCGCTCGAGCTCGACGTGCGTCAGCACCGTCTCCGAGGCGGCCTGCGCGGGCGAGCTGCGCCTCGTCGCACGGCTGGTACTCCCAGGTGCCGAGGTTGGCGCCCGAGCCGACGATCCCCGTGTAGACGAAGCGGGTTCCCGGCGGCGGCAGCGCCTCGATCGCCGCGGCCGCCGCGTACCCGAGCTGGCGGCCGTTGCGATCGGCGACCGCCGTCTCGCCGACGTAGTCGTCGCGGGGGGCCAGCTCGCCCGAGGCTCCCTGGAGGAACAGCGCCGGCGCGCCGAAGGCGCTCTCCAGCACCTCCCGCGCGGCGCCGATGTAGTCGGGCGACAGCAGCCGGTTCTGCCAGGCCAGCGTCGTCGGATGGCACGCGTAGTTGAACAGCGTCGCCCGCACGTCGCCTGCGTCGCCCGTGACTCTGCGCGACGAGCAGCGTGTCGTCGGCGGGGACGTCGGGGTTGTAGCCGGCGGCGAAGCGCCCGGCCTCGGCATCCCAGAGATCGCGGTTCGTCGCCAGCGAGCAGCGGCCGTAGCCGTAGGTGACCCAGGCCGGCTCGAGCGCCGCGATCGCCTCCTCGACCGCGGCTCCGATCCGATCGGTGAGGAGGTCGAGGTAGGGCTGGATCAGCTCGGCGCCCGGCTTGTCGCGGAGCTGGGAGTTGACGTTCGCGCCGGCGTGGGTGTGCGACATGCTGATCAGCAGCGACGCCTCGTCCAGGCCGGTGCGGGCCTGCACCGCCGCGCGAAGCGCGCGCTCGTCGGGCCCGTACTGGAACCAGCCGATGTCCACGGCGACGAGGGCCAGCGTCGGCGCGTCGCCGGCGAGCGGCGCGAACACGGCGGCCGTGGCGGCGAACGGCCGGTGGACGCCTTCGGCGGCGTCGTGGGTGGCGGCGCCCCAGGAGCGGGCGTAGATCCCGACCGGCGGCGTCACGTCCCGGGTGGCGACGCCGAATCGGCAGCGGGTGTAGCTGTAGGTGGTGTGCACGTCGTGTCCCTCCCTCAGGGTCGCTGGTTGCTCGAGGTCGTCGGCTGCGTGGCTCCGTGTGCCGCGCGAGCTCGGCGAGGACCGTCCCGCGAGCACGATCGAGGGCGCCCGAGACGGCGACGACGACGGCGATCGTGCCGGCGACGGCGAACGCGAGCCGGGTGCCGCCGTGCTCGGTGAGCACGCCCGCCCAGAGGCCGCCGAGTGGCGCCCCGCCCATGAACGCGAAGAGGTAGAGGCTCGCCGCCCTGCCGCGGAGGTGCTCGGGGGCGGCGAGCTGGAGCGTCGCGAGCGCGCTCGAGCCCCAGAGGATGTAGAAGATCCCGGCCGCGAAGAGGAGCGGCGCAGACGGCCGGGAGGGTGTCCTGCGGAGCGAGCAGCAGCTGGAAGCCACCGAAGCCCGCCGCGCCGACGAGCACGAGCAAGAGCCGCGCCTTCCCGATCGTGGCGAGGATCAGGGCACCACAGAGCGCGCCGGCGCCGAAGACCGAGGCGATCAGGCCGAACGTGGCCGCCCCCTGGTCGAGCGTGAACCGCGCGACGAGTGGCAGCAGCACGTCGAAGTTGAACGAGAACGTGCTGACGAGCAGGACGGTGAAGAACGTGACCGCGACGCGTCGCGAGCTCCAGACGAACGCGAGCGCCTCGCCGACGCCGGCGAGCACCGGCGGCGGTGGCGTCGGACGGGGAGGCCGTGCCGTGAGGCGCATCGCGAGGATGGCGCAGATCACGACGACGTAGCTGACCGCGTTGACCGCGAACGCGACACCGGCCCCCGCGGCCGCGACGACGAGGCCGCCGAGGGCCGGGCCGATGATTCGCGCGCTCGTCCCGAGCGCGGAGCTGAGTGCGACGGCGTTCGGGAGATCGTCTCGCCCGACGATCTGGAAGACGAGGGTGTGGCGCGCCGGCAGGTCGAGGGCGATCGTGACCCCCTGGACGAACCCGAGCACGTACAGCTGCCAGGCCGCGATCACGCCGGTCAGCGCCAGAACGGCGAGGGTCGCCGCGATCGCCGCGAGCACGCACTCGCACGTGACGATCCACGGTCTCAGGTCGACACGGTCCGCGATGGCGCCGCCGACGAGAGCGAGCACGGTGATCGGAAGCGTCTGCACGAGCGCGAGCGCACCGACCGCGACCGGCGAGTCCGGTCAGCTCGAGGATCAGCCAGTACGCGGCGATCTGCTGCATCCACGTCCCGATGAACGAGATCCCGTTGCCGACGAAGTAGAGCCGGTAGTTGCGGTGCCGCCGCAGGCTGCCGAACGTGCGGTCTCCGAGCGTCGAGAGCGCCGCCACCGGTCTCATCAGGCCGGCCCGTTCCGATCTCGTCCAGCAGGCCGGCCAGGGCGACGCTGCACGCTTCGAGGAAGGCGGCCCCGCTCGCGGCGGACGCGGCGTGCGGGTCGCCGATCACGCCCGACGCACCGAGCTCGGGGCCGTAGAGGAGCGCGTCCCCGGGCCGGGCGCGCACGAACTCGGGGGCCGGTTCGCCGACGAGACCGGGCTCGAGCGGCGAGGACGAGCGACGTCTCGAGCTCGCCCGCGTGGCCGACCGAGCCGCCGTCCCGCGCGAACAGGTCACGGACGGACGTCGGGGGCGAGCTCCCAGTAGTCGACCACCCGCACGTCGAGCTCGAGCGTCAGCGAGCTCAGCAGGCCACGGTTGCCGCCGTGCCCGTTGACGACGACCACGGTCGAGAACAGCTCGCGCAAGCCCCTGGGCGACCTCGCGGACGCACCGCGAGGAACGTCTCCGGGGAGAGCGAGACGGTCGCACCGAAGCGCAGGTGATGCGGGCTGAACCCGGCCCAGAGGGGAGGAGCGAGGATGACGTCGCGCTCGCAGAGCTCGGCCGCGCGCAGGCAGACGGTGTGCGCGAGCAGCGTGTCGGTGCCGAGCGGCAGGTGCTCGCCGTGCTGCTCCAGCGAGCCGATCGGGAGCAGGCAGCTCGCGCCGGCCGCCGAGCGCGCTCGCAGCTCGCTCCGGGCCAGGTTCGCGAGCTGCCGTTCTCTCATCGCGAACGAGGACGTCCGGCGATCATCGTCTAGAGCAGGTCTGCGCGGTCGATCGGCTGCCCGAGCACGAAGACGCAGTCGCCCTGCTCGGTGACGGGGATCGCCTTCGTGACGACGACGTACCCGTCGAGCGGGGCGAGCAGCAGCTCCGGCGGCCTGTCGGGCCGGTCGATGAACCAGAGCCGTCCGACCGGCTCGCCGGCGGCGACCGGGTCGCCGGGCTCGAGCATCGCCTCGAACATCCCGTCCTCGGGCGAGACGACGATCGTGGCCGGGTTGCGGCCGTCGAGGATCACGGCGGGCGGCAGGCCGAGCGAGGCGCGCGTCTGGGCCTCGCCCTCGAGGACGCCGACGTGGCGGAGCACGTTGGTGAGGCCGCTCCAGGCGAGCCGGTGCACCGGTGCCGGCACGCGGCCGCCGCCGCCGAGCTCGGTCGTGATCACGAGCTTGCCCTGGTTCTCGGCCTCGACGGGCAGGAGGCCGTGGCCGTTGACGTCGATGTAGAGGAAGTGCCAGTCGCTGCACCACGCCTCCATCCCCTCGAGCATCGCCTTGCGCTGCGCGGGGTCGTCGACGACGTGCATGTGCGAGCAGGGCAGGAACCAGGCGCTGCGCCCGCCCGAGTGCATGTCGATCACGACGTCCGCCATGCGGGAAGAGCACGCGCGTGAGGTAGTCGGCGAGCTGCTCGTTCGGCGGGCCGTCGGGGCGGCCCGGGAAGGAGCGGTTGAAGTTCGCGCCGGAGGGCCAGTTGCGCGTGTTCGCCTTCGACGCCGCCGAGGAGAGCACCGGGATCACGATCACGCGGCCGGAGATCTGCTCGGGCTGCAGCTCCTGGAGCAGGCGCAGCGCGGCGACCTGGCCCTCGTACTCGTCGCCGTGGTTCCCGGCGAGCACGAGCACGGTCGGCCCGTCGCCGTTCGCGATCGACGCGATGTGGACGAACGTGCTCGCCCAGCCGGCCGTGTTCGTGATCTTCGGGAGCGCGAGGTGCCCGATCTGCTTGCCGGGAGCGGTGAGGTCGATCGTGCAGGAGACGGGATGGCTCATGCGGCACCTCCGCTCCGCCGCCCGCAGGGCGGGCAGCAAGCACAGTGGCGGAGCTTGCTGCAACGATCATTCCGGGTCTCCCGTTGCGGCAAGCTCCGCCAGGAGCGCTTCGCGGGTGATCGGCTCGCCGACGAACGCGAGGCCGTTCCCCTGCGTGACGAACGCGCGGGCGCGCATGCCGAGGAGGAGGCCCGTCCGCTCGGACAGGACCTCGACCGGCGGCTGCGACGGCTCGTCGAACGACCAGATGCGCGCGATCGGCTGCCCGCGCTCGACCGTCTCGCCCGGCTCGACGAGTCGCCTCGGCGAGCCCGCTCACGGGAGCTCTCACCTGGTCCATGAGCCCGCTGCCGAGCTCGGTCACGGTCTCGTCGGCGCCCCGCGCGTCGTAGATGCGTGCGGGCGGCAGCCCGAGCGACGCCCGCGTGACGACCTCGCCCTCGAGGACGCCGAAGTGGCGCAGCACGTTCGTCAGGCCGCTCCAGGCGAGCTCGTGCACGGATCTCGGGATGAGCCCGGCACCCCCGAGCTCCGTGGTGACGATCGTCTTGCCCTGTGCCTGCGCGATCGTCGGGAAGTAGTTGTCGCCGGCGGTGTAGAGGAAGTGGACGTCCGAGTTCCAGGCCTCCATTGCCTCGAGCATCGCCTTGCGCTGTGCGGGGTCGTCGACGGCGCACATGTGCGAGCAGGGGACGATCCACGACCCGCTGCCGCCCGAGTGCATCTCGACGATCATGTCGACGAGGGGGAAGAGCACCGTCGTGAAGAAGTGCGCGAGCACCTCGTCGGGCGGGCCGTCGAGACGGCCGGGGAAGGAGCGGTTGAAGTTCGCGCCGGACGGCCAGAAGCGCGAGTGCGCCTGCGACGCTCCGGTCGAGATGGTCGGGACGACGACGATCCTCCCCGACACCTGCGCCGGGTCGACCTCGGCGAGGAGCCGGCGGGCGGCGATCTGGCCCTCGTACTCGTCGCCGTGGGTGCCGGCCGAGACGAGCACCGTCGGGCCGGTGCCGTTCGCGATCGTCGCGATCGGGATCGGGACGTGCCCGTCGTCCGCCCGTGCCGACGGCAGCCGGAGCTCGCCGACCTGCTTGCCGCTGTCGGCCGAGAGGTCGATCGTGCACGAGACCGGATGGCTCACGCCCGGGACGCCAGGTACCGCGTCACGGCGCGCTCGGTCGCCTCGAGCAGCCGGTCGACGTCCTCGTCGGTGTGCGCGTACGAGAAGTGGCTCCGCTTCAGGTTCAGCGGCAGCTCGAAGATGCCGTCCTTCATCAGCTCGCGCCGGTAGCCGACGAAGAGGTCGACGTCGTTGCGCAGCAGGTCGTCGTAGCTCACGACCGGGCCCTCGAGGAAGTAGGTGACGAAGACGGAGCCGAAGCCGGACACGACGGCGGGCACGCCGAGCCGGTCGTAGATCGCCTGCAGGCCCGTGCGCGCCCGCTCGCCGAGGCGGAAGACGTGCTCGTGCACCGGCTCGCGCTCGAGCTTCTCGATCGTGGCGAGCGCCGCCGCGCTCGTCGCGGGATGGCCGTTGAAGGTGCCGGCGAAGAACGCCGGCTGCCCGGGCGTGGTCGAGAAGAGGTCCATCAGCTCGGCCTTGCCGCCGAGCGCCGAGACGGGCCAGCCGTTCGCCATCGCCTTGCCGAGCGTCGTCAGGTCGGGCGTCACGCCGGCGACGGCCTGGTAGCCGCCGAGGCCGTGGCGGAAGCCGGTGATCACCTCGTCGAAGACGAGCACGGTCCCGTGCTTCGTCGCGAGCTCGCGCAGCCGCTCGAGGAAGCCGGGCTGGGGCAGGACGGCGCCGATGTTGTGAGGGATCGGCTCGAGGATGATCGCGGCGACGTCGCCGTCGTGCTCGTCGAGCGCCCGCTCGACCTCGTCGGCGTCGTTGAACCGGCAGACGATCGTGGCGTCGACGACCTCGGGGAGCATCCCGCCCGAGAGCGGATCCTTCGACCCGACGCGCTCGGCCGGCGAGATCACGTTCATCGCGACCGAGTCGTGCCAGCCGTGGTAGCAGCCCTGGAACTTGATCACGTGGCGGCGGCCGGTCGCGGTGCGCGCGAGCGCGCAGCGCGTGGAAGGTCGCCTCGCTGCCGGTGCAGGTGAGCAGCACCTTCTCGAGCGACGGCACGTGCGGCGACGAGGCGCTCCGCCAGCTCGATCTCGACCCGGGTGACGCCGATGCCCATCAGGTCGAGCGAGCGGCCGGCCGCGGCGGCCGCGGCGTCGACGTCGGGGTCGTTGTGGCCGAGGAGCGGCGGGCCGAACGCGGCGTGGTAGTCGGTGAAGACGCGGCCCGTCGCGTCGGTGAACGTCGAGCCGCTCGTGGCCGTGATCACCATCTCCTCGAGCCCGGGGACCTGGCGCTGGCCGCTGTTCACGCCGCCGGGGATGACGGCGGCCGCGCGGGCGGCCAGCTCGGCTCCTGATCCGACGTGGTCAGGCTCATCTCTCGCTCCTTCGTCTCGTTCGGTCGAGTGCCTGCCACTCAGCCGACCCGGAGGCTCTCCAGCACGTCCTCGTCGAGGTCGACGCCGAGGCCCGGGTGTGGTCGGCACGGCCACGCAGCCGTCGGCCTCGATCGGCAGGCGCTGCACGGTCAGGGTCTTGGCGATCGGCGTGTCCGCGACACAGTACTCCTGCCAGATCCCGTCCGGCATCACGGCGTTGCAGTGCAGCGAGGCTGCCTTGATGATGCCGCTCTTCCACGCGTGGGGAACCGTGGCGACGCCGCGGGAGTACGCCAGCTCCGCGATGCGGAGCGTCTCGGTGATGCCGCCGCAGCGCGTCACGTCGGGCTGCACGAGGTCGACGTGCGCGCGGTCGATCAGCTCGCGGAAGCCCCACCAGGTCGCATCCTGCTCGCCGGCGGTGATGCGCAGGTCGACCGTGTCGGCGAGCTCGGCGTAGGCCTCGTACTCGTCCGGCTCGAACGGCTCCTCCATCCAGTAGATCCCGAGCTGCTCGTACTCGCGGGCGACCGCGATCGCCGTCTTCGCGTCGGCGACGTAGCCGAGGCCGGAGTCGATCATGATCTCGACGCCCTCGCCGCCGGCCTCCTTCGCGGCGGCCGCGAGCGCGACGTCCTGCTTCGGGTCCTGGCCGAGCGGCCCCCAGCCGAGCTTGACGGCGGTGAAGCTCTGCTCCCGCAGCGCGGTCACGGCTTCGGTCACCTCGGCGGTCGTGTCGGCATCAGCATCGACGCGTACGCGCGCACCCGGTCACGGTGCGGGGTGCCGAGCAGCTCGAAGACCGGCTTGCCGAGCGCCTTCCCCTTGATGTCCCAGAGCGCGATGTCGAGGCCGCTGATCGCGTGGACTGCGATCCCGCGCCGGCCGAAGTAGATGAGGCCGCGGTACATCTTCTGCCACAGCCGCTCGACGTCGAAGGGGTCCTCGCCGATCAGGACGTCGCGCAGGCTCACGGCGACGGCGTGGGAGCTCGGCGCCTGGACGAGCGCCTGGACGAGCTCGGGCGACGAGTCGACCTCGCCGATGCCCGTGATCCCCTCGTCGGTGTGGATGCGGACGACGAGGTCGTCCTGGCTCCCGTCGGCGATCCCATCGTCCACGACCGCCTGTCGCAGGACGATGGCCTCGACGTCGGTGATCTTCACTGGGTCTCTCCCCTGCGCTCGAAGGGCTGATGGAGTGGCGGAAATGCGCCGACTGCCAGGATTGTCGACTATAGCGAAATTGTCAACAATCTGAAAAGGGTGCTCACGGCCCGGTCGGAGGTGCGACGAGCCGGGCCGGAACGAGCTGCGTCGCGAGGAGGTCGTCGAGCGTCTCGCGCCGCCGGATCAGCTCGCAGGTGTCTCCGTCGACGAGCACGTTCGCCGGGCGCGGCAGCATGTTGAACTGGTTCGAGAGCACCTCGGCGTAGCCGCCGACGTCGAGGACCGCGAGCAGGTCACCCGGCTCGAGCGGGGGCAGCGCCCGCTCCTCGCCGAGGAGGTCGATCACGCACGTCGGCCCGACGACGCTGACCTCCGTGTCTCCGGCGGCACGCCCCTTCGTCGCGTGGACGATCTCGTAGTAGTAGCCCTGGAGCGGTGCGCGCGGGCAGTGGTTCGTGCTCGCGTCGACGTTGACCCACGTCGTGTCCCCGGTCGGCAGGCGCTTGACGACGCCGACCCGTGCGAGCAGGAGGGTCGCGTTGCTGACGAGCCGCCGGCCCGGCTCGAGCAGGAGGTGAGGCTCGCGCGAGCGAGTGCTCCGCGAGCGCCGCCCGCAGCGTCGACGTGATCGCCTCCGCGTACTCCTCGGGCGTGCCGACGGGGTGGCTGCCCGAGGGTGCGCCGCTCTCGGGATCCCGCTCGTGCGGGTAGCCGCCGCCGAAGTCGAGCACCTCGGGCTGCCACTCGAAGCGGTCGCGCAGCTCCGCGATGCAGACGGCGATCAGACGCGACGCGAGCTCGAAGGCCTCGGGCGTCGCGCGGAGCCTGCAGACGTGAAGATGCAGGCCGCGGAGGCGGAGCCATGTCGGACCCGAGCGCCTCGGGCACGACCTCGAGGATCGTCTCGCGGTCCATGCCCCACTTGTCGTGGCTCCGGTCGCGCGCGATCTCCGCGAGGTCGGGCGCGAGCTCGGCTGGATCCGCGTAGCTGAACGGCAGGACGCGCAGGCAGATGTCTGCCGGCCGGCCGAGCTCCTCTGCGATGCGAGCGATCGCGTCGAGCTCGCTGCGGTCGTCGACGTTGATCGTCACGCCGGCCTCGATGGCGGCACGCAAGCTCCGCCGGCTGCTTGTTGCTGCCGTTCAGCACGAGCAGATCGGGAGGCACACCCGCCCGCAGCGACAGCGCCAGCTCGCCGAGCCCGAAGCAGTCGCCTCCCACGCCCTCCTCGACGAGGACGCGCCGGATCGCGAGGTTGGCGTTCGACTTCGTCGCGAACAGCAGCGTCACGCGCGGCCACCGCGTCTCGAACGCGTCGCGGAGCCGGCGGACGTTCGCCCTGATCTGGGCTTCGGAGGTGACGTAGAGCGGCGTGCCGTACTCCTCGGCCAGCTCGGCCGCGGTCCGACCCTCGATCCAGAGCAGGCCGTCGTCGTCGACCCTGATCGGCCCCTCCCGGCCGACGATCTCCTGCGCGCTCCGTCGCGCTCACGAGCCGGATCGCGCCTGCGGTGTCGCGGTCAGAGGAGTGAGAACCTCGGCCACGGCCTCGTCGAGGATGTCGAGCATCTCGTCGAGTTCCTCGGCCGTCGTCGTCAGCGGGGGAGCGAGCACCGCCATCCAGTGGCTCGCCCGCAGGAGCAGCCCCTTCCGCCGGGCCGCTTCCCTGCACCTTGAGGCCGACGTTCTCCGACTCGGGGAACCACTCCTTCGTGTCGTTGTCGCGCACGAACTCGAGGCCGAACAGGAGACCCTGCCCGCGGACGTCGCCGATTCCCGGGAGCCGCGCCTGCAGCGAGCGCAGCCGTGCCAGCGCCTGCTCGCCGCGGGCGGCGGCGTTCGCCACCACGTCGAGGTCGCGCATCTCCTGCAGCGTCGCGAGGCCGACCGCGCACGCGACGGGGTTGCCGGCGTACGTGTGGCCGGCTGCGAACTCGACCCCGGCAGGCCCCCAGAAGGCACGTGCCAGCCGGTCGGTGATCACCGTCGCCGACAGCGCGACGTACCCGCCGGTCAGGCCCTTCCCGAACACGAGGATGTCCGGCCAGGTGTCGGTGAGCTCGGATGCGAAGAGGCGGCCGGTGCGGCCGAAGCCGGTGATGATCTCGTCGAAGACGAGGACGATGTCGTGCCTGTCGCACAGGGCCCGGAGCGCCGGGAGGTAGTCGTGCGGCGGGATCACGACGCCGGCGGACATCAGGATCGGCTCGGTGATCAGGGCGGCGATCGTCTCGGGGCCTTCGAGCTCGATCACCTGCTCGACGAGCCGGACGTAGGTGGCGCCGACCTCGGCGGGATCGACGTCGAAGGGTGGGCGGTAGGGGTCGGGCGTGTGGAGATGGACGAAGCCGGCCGCGAGCGGCTCGTACGGGCTCCGGCTCGCGCGCCAGCCGCTCGCCGCCAGTGCGTTGCCCGTCACCCCGTGATAGGCGCGGTAGTGCGAGAGCACCTTGTACTTGCGGGGATCGCCGGCCTGGCGGTGGAACTGGCGGGCCATCTTGATCGCGGCCTCGACCGCCTCCGAGCCGCTGCTCCCCCACTTGAGCGTCGTGTACTGGGGCGGCAGGAGCGCGAGGAGCTCTCGGGCGAGCTCGAGGCTCCGGTCGCTCGTCGCCATCGTCGGCGCGGCGAGGGCGAGTCGCGAGAGCTGTCCCGTCGCGGCCTCGACGAGCCGCGCGTTCCCGTGCCCGAGGCTGAGGCAGAACGTGCCGGAGAGCCCGTCGAAGTACCAGCGCCCGTCCACGTCCCTGACGCGGACCCCGTCGCCCTCGGTCAGGATCAGCGGCTCCTCGCTGAACGCCTTCATCTGGGTGAAGTCGATCATCACCCTGCCGACGTCGTCACGGCGCTCGATCGGCATCGTGGGCATCGCTGCGCTGCGCTCCGTGAGTCATGATCCTCCGGTCTCGACGCTGCAATCGTGACGTGTCGCGAGAGAGTATCCCCGATTGTCGACTATGGCGCGATTGTCAACAATCCTCTAGGCTGCAGCTTGCTCCGATGACTGACTCCCCGGTTCGCTGCACGGTCGACCTCGATGCGCCTGGCAAGCAGTTCGGCCTGCTCGAGATCCCGCGCTCGTCGAACATGAGCGCGACCGGGGCCTGCACGGTCCCGATCGTGGTCGTCGCGAACGGCAACGGGCCGACGGCGGTCGTCCTCGGCGGCGTCCACGGCGACGAGCCCGAGGGCCAGATCGCCGCCGATCAACCTCGCGCGCGACCTGCGGCCGGAGCAGGTCTCCGGTCGCGTGATCGTCGTCCCGTGCGTCTCCCCGGAGGCGTCGCTCGCCTTCACGCGCTGCTGGCCGTCGGGCGCCAACATGAACCGCTCCTTCCCGGGCTCGCCGACGGGGACGGAGGACGAGCAGCTCGCCGACTTCCTGACGCAGGGAGCTGTTCCCGCGCTCCGACATCGTCGTCGACATCCACTCGGGCGGCCGCACGTCGCTCTGCCTGCCCTGGTCGGAGATGCTCTGGGTGGACGATCCGGAGCAGCGCCGGCAGATGGTCGACGGGATGTACGCCTGGAACGCCGACTGGTGCTGTGTCTACGTCTGCGTCTCCGGCAGCGGGCTGCTCGTCGAGGAGGCGGGCCGTCAGGGCAAGATCGTGGTCAGCACCGAGATGGGCGGCGGCGGCCACGTCACGGCGGACGATCCACCGGCTCACCTCCTCCGGCCTCCGGAACGTGCTGCGCCGCTTCGGCGTCATCGAGGGCGAGTTCGTGACGCGCGCCTCGCTCGGGCTCCCCGAGCAGACGCTGCTGCGGGCGACGGAGGACGAGAACTTCATGGTCGCGCCGGAGTCCGGGCTACTTCGAGGTCTTCGTCGACCTCGGCCAGCGGGTCGAGGTCGACGAGCCGGTCGGGCAGCTGCACTTCCTCGAGCGCCCCGACCGCCCGCCCGAGGTGATCCTCAGCAAGACGTCGGGGATCGTCTGCGTCGTGCGCTCGATCGCGACGAGCGCCCAGAGCGACTGCCTCGTCTGGGTCGCGCACGAGGTCGACCGCTCGGAGCTCGATAGACGTGAGGCCGTTCACGGTCGCCGCCACGCAGGTCGACGTCCGCCACACGGACGTCGAGCACAACCTCGAGATCCACCTGCAGCTGATCGCCGAGACGGCCGAGGCGGGCTGCGACCTCGTCGTCTTCCCGGAGACCTCGGCCACCGGGAACAACGGCAGCCAGGAGGTGACCCGGTTCGCCGAGCCGCACGACGGCCGGATCTTCGAGACGATCCACGCAGCAGGCGAAGGACGTGCGGGATCGTCGTCTCCTACGGCTTCTGCGAGCGCTTCCGCGGCACGCACTACAACACGTCGGCGCTCGTCGGCCCGGACGGCCTGATCGGGCTCCAGCGCAAGGTGCACGCCTCCTACGACGAGTTCTTCCGCTTCCGCCAGGCCTACGAGTGGGGCGTCTACGACCTCGGCTTCTGCACCGTCGGCACCGCGATCTGCCACGACAGCGACTTCTTCGAGAGCTGGCGCATCCTCGCGCTGAAGGGCGCCGAGGTGATCCTGCTGCCGCACGCGAACCGGACGATGCCCGCGGGCGGCGGCGAGCTCACCTTCGACGGGCGCGAGAGCCAGCGAGCCGGACGAGGAGATCCTGCTCGCCCAGGAGGAGCTGCTCGAGGCGCGGCCGAGCCCGCCGCGGCTCCACGACTTCCTCGCCCGCGACAACGGCGTCTACGCCGTGTTCTCCGACATGGTCGGCTTCGACGGCCACAGCACCCATGTCGGCGGCGCCTACGTGCTCGCGCCCGACGGGTCGATGCTCGCGCGGTCGGAGCCCTCGACGCGAGAACGCGCTGGATCGCCGTCGACCTCGACCCGGAGCCGCTCGAGCGCGCGCGCGAGAACCCGTGGTTCGCGCTGAAGAAGCGGCGGCCCGAGGCCTACGACGAGCTGACGGCTCGACTGTGAGAGACCGAACGAGAAAAGGAGCACGTCCGATGACCACGTTCACCGCAGGCGTCGCCCGCGTCGACATCACCCCGCCGTGCGGGCTGCCGCCCGGCGCTGGTCGCTGCGGACGGGCCTCGCCGACGGCGTCCACGACCCGATGATCGCGCAGGCGCTCGTGCTCGACGACGGCTCGAGCGCCGTCGCGATCGTCGCGACCGATCTCGTCTTCGCAGGCGCCGAGCTCACCGCGGCGACGCGCGAGCTCGTGCAGGAGCTGACCGGGATCCCGCCGGAGGCCGTGCTCGTGAACGCAGCGCACAACCACAGCGCGCCGAGCATCGCGCGCGGGTCGACGATCGGCGGCCTCGCCGACGTGCCCGCGTTCGGACCGCTACGCGGACTGCCTGCCCGACCAGCTCGCCGGTGCCGTCTACTCGGCCTGGCGCCATCGCCGCCCGGCCCGCGTCGGCTCGGGCGTCGGCCGCGCCCCGGGCATCACGGTCAACCGTGTGCGCCGCGAGCGCCCGGTCGACGACAGCGTGCCGGTGCTCCGGGTCGACGGCGAGGACGGGACGACGATCGCGGTCGTGGCCGGCTTCGCCTGCCATCCGACGCTGATGGGCGGCCAGATCCTCGAGTGGAACGCCGAGTTCCCGGGGCCGCTGCGCGCGGCCGTCGAGCGTGGCGTGCCGGGAGCCGAGGTCCTCTTCCTGCAGGCATGTGGCGGCGACGTCGCCGGCTGGGACTACTGGTTCGGGAACTACGAGGCGAGGCGCCACTCCTACGAGGGCCGCGACGAGCTCGGCGAGGCGGTGGCCGCCGCGGTGCTCGCGACGCTGCCGGGGATCACGACGTCCGGGGACGCGACCGCTCGCCGCCGCAGTCGAAGATGCTCGACCTGGAGCGGCGCAAGATCCCGTACACGCTCGACGAGCTCGAGGCGCGGATCGCCGCGATCGACGCGCTCCCGAAGCCGGAGTTCCCCGAGGTGTGGCCGGAGCAGCGTCCACACGGCCACCTCGGCGCAGGACTTCCCCGCCTACTACCAGCGCTCCTCCTGCGCGATGTACGCCGACATGGTGCGGCGCACGGACGAGCCGGTGCGGGCCGAGATCCAGGCGCTCGCGATCGGCGACGCGGCGATCATCGCGAACCCGTTCGAGCTCTTCAACGAGTGCGGCGTGCGGATCCGGGAGCAGAGCCCGTTCGCGACGACGTTCACCCTCGGGTACACGAACGACTACACCGGCTACCTGCCCGCGAGCGAGGACCTCGACCTCGTCGCCGGGATCCCGCTCGACGAGATCCTCGACCAGGACGACTACCGCTGGGCGTACGGGATCACGACGTCGAACGTGCAGCGCGGCGAGGTCGACCGCCTGATCGACGAGAGCGGCCGGCTGCTCGGCGCGGTCGGTGGAGCGGCATGAAGATCACCGCGGTCGAGGCGCACGTCTGCAATGCGCGCATGCGCAACTGGGTCTTCGTCAGGGTGCTCACCGACGAGCCGGGCCTGCACGGCTGGGGCGAGGCGACGCTCGAGTGGCACACGCGGGCGATCGTGGGGGCGGTCGAGGATCTCGCCGACCTGATCGTCGGCGAGGATCCGACGCGGATCGAGCACCTCTGGCAGATGATGTTCCGCCAGCACTTCTGGCACGGCAGCGGGATCGTCCGCGGCACGGCGATCAGCGGCATCGACATCGCGCTGTGGGACATCCTCGGCAAGGTGCACGGCGTGCCCTGCCACAAGCTGTGGGGCGGCCCGGTGCGCGACTACGTCCGGCTCTACTGCCACCTCGGCGGCGGCAAGATGGAGGACTTCTACGAGAGCGACGAGCCGCAGCGCTTCGGCGAGCTCGCGGCCGGGATGGTGGAGCAGGGCTTCACGGCGTTCAAGTCGATGGCCGTGCCGCCGACGATGCCGCTCGAGGGCCTCGCGCCCGATCCGCCATGCCGAGCGGTGCGTCGCCGCGATGCGCGACGCGGTCGGCGACGAGATCGACATCATGGTCGACTGCCACGCCCGGCCGAGCCCGCGCATGGGGCACCTGTTCGCCAAGGCGCTCGAGCCGTTCGACCTCTACTGGTTCGAGGAGCCGTGCTGGCCGGAGCGCCTCGACGACATCGCCGCGATCCAGCGCTCGGTGCGGACGCCGATCGCGACCGGCGAGCGGCTCGTCGGCGCGCAGGCCGTTCAACGAGCTGCTGACGAAGGGCGCCTGCAGCGTGATCCAGCCGGACATCACGCACTGCGGCGGCCTCACCGAGGTGCGGCGGATCGCGGCGCTCGCCGAGGTGCACCGCGTCGCGCTCGCCCCGCACAACCCGCAGGGCCCGGTCTGGACCGCGGCCTCGATCGAGTTCGGCCTCGCGACGCCCTCGTACATCATCTGCGAGGCGGTCACCTCCGACGTCCCGTGGCGGGACGAGGTCGCGACCGAGTCGCACCCGATCGACCCGGTCGGGATGCTGGCCCGGGCGACCGACCAGCCCGGGCTCGGGATCGAGATCGACCTCGACGTCGTCGCGAAGCACCCGTTCGAGCCGGAGCTGCTGCAGCGGGTCTTCTACGCCGACGGCAGCGTCGGGGACTGGTAGGCGGCGCGATGTCCGAGGTCGACGGCGAGCTCGTGCGGCGGGAGCACCGCTACGAGCACCTGACCTGGCCGGAGATCAACGAGGCGGTGGCGCAGGAGAAGGTCGTCGTGCTGCCGGTCGCGCGCGATCGAGCAGCACGGGCACCACCTGCCGCTCGACGTCGACGCGAAGCTCGCGACGTCGGTCTGCCTCGCCGCGGGCGAGCGGTCACCCGCGTCGATGCTCGTGCTGCCGCCGGTCAGCTACGGCTACTGCCACCACGTGATGGACTTTCCCGGGCACGATCAACGTCCAGCCGACCACGTTCGTGAACCTGCTGATCGACATCGCGACGTCGGTCGCCTACCACGGCTTCACGCGGATCGTGCTCGTCAACGGGCACGGCTCGAACCACCCGCTCGTCGAGCAGGCCGCCCGGCAGGTGACGCTCCGCACGGGGGCGCTCTGCCTGAACATCTCCTGGTGGCAGCTGATCGCCGACTACTGGAACGAGGAGGTGCGCGAGTCGGGCCCGGGCGGCTGCGCGCACGCCTGCGAGCTCGAGACGTCGATGTACCTGCACGTCGACGGCGACCGCGTGCGGAAGGACCGGATCAAGGGCGCGCCGGCCGACTACCTGACCGAGCTCGAGGGCGGCGCGGAGTGGCAGATGGCCGACCTGACGCTCGGCTCGGGCCCGGCGACGATCGTCGAGTGGACGTCGTCGACGACGCGAGACGGGCTCGTTCGGCGCGCCCGAGCTCGCGACCGCGGAGAAGGGGCGCCTCGTCTTCGAGCGCACGACCGAGCGGCTCGTCGAGCTGGTCGACTGGTTCCGGACGAGGCCCGCCTCGGAGCGCCGCGAGCACCACGACGAAGGCGCCGGGCTTCGAGCTGCCGTTCGGGTTCTGAGGCCATGAGGATGCCGAAGCAGCCGGTTCGCCGAGCTCGGGGTGGCCACGATCTACGAGGCCGCCGGGCGGCGAGGGGCTCGTCTCGGGGTCACTCATCCGGGTCGTTCCCGGCGCGAGCGGCCGCAGGCCCGGCGCGGACGGCGCTCTGCGGCGGCGGCGACAACCTCGCGGCGCATCGGGTGCTCGAGACCGTGCAACCGGGCGAGGTCGTCGTGCTCGCGGTCGAGGCGCCGTCGCCGGCGGCGCTCGTCGGAGAGCTGCTGGCGCTGCAGGCGAAGGCGCGCGGTGCCGCTGCGCTGCTCGTCGACGGGGCGGTGCGAGACGTCGACGAGCTCGTCGCGCTCGGGCTGCCCGTCTGGGCGCGCGCCGTGTGCGCGGCCGGCGCCACGAAGGACGCGCCGGGAGAGCTGGACGTGCCGGTGACCGTGGGCGGAGCCCGCGATCGAGCCGGGCGACGTCGTCGTCCTCGACGGGGACGGCTGCGTGGTCGTGCCGGCCGCAGCGTGTGGCGAGGTGCTGGCGGCCGCGGAGGCGCGGCACGCGTACGAGGCTCGACCTTGCGGCGCGCCTCGCGGCCGGCGAGTCGACGCTGGACGCGATGGGGCTGCGCGGCGAGCCTCGGAGGACCGGGTCGCCCGGCGGTCGTCCGTCCGGCGCCGTCTGCTACGTTGCCAGATATGAAAACAGACTCGATCGTCGCGTCGCGCCAGTCGCTCGCCTCTCGGTTCGGCTTCGCCGACTTCCGGCCGGGCCAGGAGCAGGTCGTCGAGGCGCTGCTCGCCGGCCGCTCGGCGCTCGCGGTGTTCCCGACCGGGGCCGGCAAGAGCCTCTGCTACCAGCTGCCGGCGCTGCTGCTCGACGGGGTCACCGTCGTCGTCTCACCGCTGATCGCGCTGATGAAGGATCAGATCGACGCCCTCGTCCTCCAGGGCATCGACGCGGCCCGGCTCGATTCCAGCCTCGGGCCGGACGAGGTGCGCGACGTCTCCGACCGCCTTCGGGCCGGCGGCCTGAAGCTCCTCTACGTCGCGCCGGAGCGGTTCAACAACGAGCGCTTCCTCGCCCAGCTCGAGCAGGTGACGATCTCGCTGTTCGCGGTCGACGAGGCGCACTGCATCTCGGAGTGGGGGCACAACTTCCGGCCCGACTACCTCAAGCTGGCCGCGCGCGCCCGCGAGCTCGGCGCCGAGCGCGTGCTCGCCCTCACCGCCACCGCGACGCCGGCCGTCGTCGCCGACATCTGCGCCGGGTTCGGGATCGCCGAGGCGGACGCCGTGGTGACCGGCTTCTATCGCCCCAACCTGACGCTGCTGACCACGCCTGCCCGCGCGGCGGAGCGAGACCAGCTGCTGATCGACCGGCTGCGCGAGCGGCCGCCCGGCTCGACGATCGTCTACGTCACGCTGCAGCGCACGGCGCTCCGCGTCGCCTCGCTCCTCGCCGCCGCGGGGCTCCCGGCCCGGCCGTACCACGCCGGCATGAGCCCGGAGGACCGCGTCGCGTGCAGGAGTGGTGGACGGCCTCCGACCGCAACATCGTCGTCGCCACGATCGCCTTCGGGATGGGGATCGACAAGGCCGACGTCCGCTACGTCTACCACCTGAACCTGCCGAAGGGGCTCGAGTCGTACTCGCAGGAGATCGGCCGCGCCGGCCGCGACGGGGCCGCGAGCATCTGCGAGCTCTACGCGTGCGCGGACGACGTCCCGACGCTCGAGAACTTCGCCTTCGGCGACACGCCGACGCGCGAGGCGGTCGCCGCCCTGCTCGACGAGATCTTCGCGAACGGCGACGGCGACGCAGTTCGCCGTGTCCGAGCACGAGCTCTCCGGCCGGCTCGACATCCGGCCGCTCGTGCTGAGGACGATCCTCACCTACCTCGAGCTCGACGGCCTCCTGCGGCAGGGGACGCCGTTCTATGCGGGCTACAGCTTCCGCCCGCGTGGACGGCTCGTTCGAGGACGTGTTCGCCGCGTTCGATCCCGGTCGCGCCGACTTCCTGCGCCGTCTCGTCGCGAGCGGCAAGACGGGGCGCAGCTGGACGAGCCTCGATCCCGACGCGGCGGCGGCCGCCCTCGGCGAGGAGCGCAGCCGGATCGTCGCCGCCCTCGGGCATCTCGAGGAGCGGCAGCTGATCGAGCTCCGGGCCGCCGACGCGCGCCAGCGCTACACGGTGCTCGCGCGTCCGGCCTCGGCCGGACGAGCTGCTCGACCGACTCGTCGAGCGGTTCGAGCGCCGCGAGCAGGCCGAGACGGAGCGGATCGAGCGCGTCGTCTCGCTCGTCACCCACGACGGCTGTCAGGTCAACGAGCTCGTCGGCTACTTCGGCGAGGTGCGCGACGAGCCGTGCGGCCACTGCACGTTCTGCCTCACCGGGCGCGCGCAGCAGCTTCCGCGAGGCGAGGCGTGCCGCCGCCGCTCGACGAGGTCGTCGACCGGCACGCGCTCGCTGCGCTCGCGGCCGCGCACCCCGAGGCGCTCGGAGCGCCGCGTCAGCGCGCGCGGTTTCTCTGTGGGATCACGAGCCCGGCGACGAGCCGGGCGAAGCTGACGCGGGACGAGGCTCTTCGGGAGCCTCGCCGACCGCCGCTTCGCGGAGGTGCTCGCATGGTGCGCGAGTGACCGGCGCGAAGTGGCGGCTCGAGGTGAAGCCGGGCTCGGTGAGTGTCCGGAGACACGATCCGCGGCGCGAGCCGCGCTAGGCGGCGATGCGCTTGCCCGAGGCGACGACACGGCCGAGGCCGACGTCGGCGAACAGGGTCGGCGGCTGCGGGCTCGACGCGACGAGCCGCACGCTGCCGGCCCTGCGGGTCGGTGAGGCAGCGCCAGGCCTGCTGCTCGGCTCCGGTGTGCGACCAGTAGACCTTGTTGCCGTCGAGCTGGAAGCTCTTCTCCATTCCCGCCCGGCAGGAGCCGCTGTTCCTCATCGCGATGAACCGGATCTCCCAGCCCGCCTTGTTGTCGAGCGTGATCTGAACCGTCGCCGGTGTCTTGAGCCAACCCGTGAAGCCGAAGCCGAGCGGCTCGCGCGTCGGTGCGTAGGCGAGGAGCGGCGCCTTGTGGGCGATCTGCACCTGAACCTGGCGCGGCACGACGGGCGGGGAGCCGTCCGTGCGAGCACCGCCGCGCGGGGACGACGGTCGCGAGGAGAAGACCGATGAGGGCGAGCCTGCCCATCTCGACCGAAGCGTACGGTGCGCTGTGTGCGCGACTGTCGTCGTTGCGTTAGGAAACGAGCAACGCGACGAGCCGGTCGACGAACTCGACCTGGCCCGCGACGAGCTTCGTGCGCGCCTCGTCGGGCCGACCCACGCTGCCCGGTCGACCTCCGGGAACTCCTGCAGCCTCCCGGAGCCCCGCGGCCACTCCATCGGTGAAGGTGTTGCTGCGGATCGTGTCGGCGTCGAAGTCGGCCTCGCCGGCGAAGACGACGACGTGCTTGCCGCTCCGCTGGGTGACCTCGCCGAGCTCGACGAGCTCGACGCGCGGGGGCGGCGAGCCGAGCTCCTCCTCGAACTCGCGCCGCGCGACCGCGAGCGCGTCCTCGCCTTCCTCGATCTCTCCCTTCGGGATCGACCAGGCGCCGTCGTCCTTGCTCGCCCAGAACGGCCCGCCCATGTGCGCGATCAGGAGCTCCAGCGCACCGTCCGGCGCCCGCCGGTAGAGCAGGATCCCGGCGCTCCGCTTCACGGCAGGTCCCCGAGCCGCGACGGCGAGCCGCTGCACCGTGCGCCAGTTGCGCGCCGTGCCCTCGACGCCGAGCGCGCGCTCGAGGTAGTCGAGCGTGAGCCGCGAGCGGCCGGATCCGTTCGGGTAGCTGAGATAGACCTCGCGGCCGTCGACGACGAACGCGTCGGGCGGCGAGCGGTCGGGGTCGAGCGTCGCCACCGCTGCCGCCGCCGGGCGCTCCGAGAGGAAGGCGACGTGCAGCGTCGCTCGGGTCGCGCTCGCGCGCCCGCGGCGAGGAACGGGTTGCGGCCGACGACGGCCGCCAGCTCGGCGGCCGAGCGGACGACGACGCCGACGCGCAAACCGAAGGCCTCCTCGATCGTGTCGCCGACGAGCTCCGCCGACGACGCGCTCCGGCTCGGCGGAGCGGAAGAGGACGTTGCCGCTCTGCAGGACGGTCGACACGTCCTCGAGCCCGCGCCGCGCCGAGCGCCGCGCGCAGCTCCGCCATCGGGACGCGGTTCGTGCCGCCGACGTTGACGGCGCGCAGGAGCGCGACGTAGGCGGTCACGCCGGCTTCTTGTTCCGCCAGCTCGTCAGGTCGAAGAGCTCGTTCAGCTGCTTCAGCACCTCGCGCGCGATCATGTCGCCGCCGGCGGTGTCGAAGTGGACGCCGTCGCCCGCGCGCACCTTCACCGGTGTCGCCCTTCGCGTTCTCGAGGTACTCGGCGAAGCCGCCGTCGTCGCCCGCGAACATCGTGTACGTGTCGATGAAGATCGCCTTCCCGGGGCGCGACTTCGCCTCCTTCAGGACGATCGCGTTGATCTTGTCGAACTCCTGCGTCTGCGTCTCGCTGCGGGTGACCGGCAGCCCGATCCAGACGACGACCCCGCCCGCGCGGTTGACGGTGTCCATCACGGCGCGCGACCCGGCGCCGGTACTCCGCGTTCCAGGTCGGGCTCGCGAAGGAGCCGATCGAGGTGCCCTCGGGGAGCCCCGTCATGTAGTCGTGGTCGTCGTTCGCGCCGAAGTTGAGGACGACGACCTTGCGGCCGCAGCTCCTTCACCTGCGTCGCAGATCTCCTGGAACCAGTTGAAGACGTCCGGGCGCGTCAGGCCCGGTGGCGACGTGCCCGTCGACGCCGCCGACCGACTCGATCACGGGGCTCCCGCCCGCCGCCCGGACGATCGAGTAGCCCGGGCGTGATCACGAGCGAGTCGCCGGCGACCCAGAGCCGCAGCTTCTTCTTCGGCGTGAACGCGACCTTGCGCCGGCGGCTTCGCGGCGGCGGGCTTCGTCGACGGGCTTCTTCGTCGGCTTCGTGCTCGGCTTCGGGGTCGACGGTCGGTCGGCGGCACGACGATCGCGACGTTGATCTCGTCGGCGTCGCTCCCGGCCCATCGCGTCCTGGACGAGCCCGCGCGGCCGGTCGAGCAGGAGCGCGTGGCTGACGTGGGCGAGGCCGCCGGTGAGCGCGAGCGAGACGTCGCGCTTCGTGCCCGGGCTGGCCGTTGAAGGCCGCCTTGTGCATCCCGGGCGCCATCAGCAGCGCCCCGAAGACGAGCGCGAGCACGGCGACGACGAGCCCGTGGCCGGCCGTCGAGAGGCGCCGGCCGTCCTCGGTGCGCGAGCCTCGCGCCGCCGCGCCGGCCGCCGACGGGGTCGGCTCCTGCGGGCGGCTGCTCCCGTGGCGCTCGTCTGCGGGCCTCGCGTGCGCGCGGCGCGCGGCCGCCTCCGGGTCGCCCGCGCGGCTCGACCGCACTGGCTCGTCGCCGCGGCTCGTCGGCGGGCGGCAGGACGACCTGCTCCGCCGACTCGCGGACGGGCGGCAGCTTCGGCAGCTCGGGCAGCTCTGGCGGGTCGGTCGGTGGCATCAGAAGCGGAAGTAGATGAAGGGCGCCACGCCCTCGGGGCCCATGGTATTCGTGAGCATCAGGGCGACCGCGAGCACGACGGCCTGACCGACGACCGGGAGCCGGCCGAAGCGGTCCATCACCGCGTACGGGAACCGCGCCGGCAGGTACTGCGAGCCGATCCCGACCGCGATCGCGAGCAGGACGCCGCCGGTGACGAGCGGCGAGGCCTCGCCCCAGCCGGTGAAGAGGCCCGGTCAGCAGGTCCCAGGCGGTCGCGAAGCTGTCGGCGCGGAAGAACACCCAGGCGAGGCAGACGATGTTGAACGTGATCAGCCGCGAGACGATCCGGCGCCGCCGCGTGTCGGCCGGGGCCACGTAGCCGGGCCGGCTCCTTGCGCCAGTGCTCGAGCACGAGCCCGGTCCCGTGGATCCCGCCCCAGACGACGAACGTCCAGCCGGCGCCGTGCCAGAGGCCGCCGATCAGCATCGTCAGCATCAGGTTGCGGTACGTGATCACCTTGCCCTTGCGGTTGCCGCCGAGCGGGATGTAGAGGTAGTCGCGCAGCCAGCGCGACAGCGTCATGTGCCAGCGGCGCCAGAAGTCCTGCAGCGAGACCGCGGCGTAGGGCGAGTCGAAGTTCTGCGGGAACTTGAAGCCGAGCAGGAGCGCGAGCCCGATCGCGATGTCCGTGTAGCCGGAGAAGTCGGCGTAGATCTGGACGGCGTAGGCGTAGATCCCGATCAGGATCTCGAGCGACGAGTGCTGCCCGGGCGCGCCGAACACCTGGTCGACGATGTTCGACGCGAGGTAGTTCGCGATCACGACCTTCTTGAAGAGGCCGGTCGCGATCAGGTAGAAGGCGCGGCTCGTGTCGACCCGGCGCGGGTCGCGCGGCGTGTCGAGCTGCGGGATCAGCTCGCCGGGGCGCACGATCGGCCCGGCCACGAGGTGCGGGAAGAACGAGAGGTAGACGGCGAACTTCTCGAGCGTCGTCGGCACGAAGTCGCCGCGGTAGGTGTCGACGACGTAGCTGATCGCCATGAACGTGTAGAAGGAGATGCCGACCGGCAGGATGATCGTGTTCAGCGAGAGCGGCAGGTCGAGGCCGACGATCGCCGCCATGCTCTGCGACGAGTCGACGAAGAAGTCGTAGTACTTGAAGTAGCGCGAGCACGCCGAGGTCGCCGGCGAGCGCCAGCCACGAGCAGCGCCTTCTTCTGCGCCTGCGTCGTCGCCCGGTGGATGCGGACGGCGAGCACCTGGTTCCAGACCGTGCAGCCCGCGAGCAGGAAGATGAAGCGCCAGTCCCACCAGCTGTAGAAGACGTAGCTCGCGACGAGGATGAACGGCCGCCAGCGGTGCACCTTCGGCATCGTCAGCCACGAGAGCGGCAGCACGATCAGGAAGAAGATCGCGAACGTGGCGGTGGGGAACAGCATCGGGCGAGGGTAGTGGACGTGCTCGATCAGGCGGGTGAGGCTGAAGCCTCACCCGGTTGAAGGCGACGTCGAGCAGGGCCGCCATGTCCGACCAGATGCTCGGCGAGCCGAGCACGACGCCGATCACCGCGCGGTCGCCGCGGCGCACCGCGACGATCAGGCAGCCGCCGGCGCGCGTCGTCCAGCCCGTCTTCACCCCGTAGGTGCCCGGGCGTCGTCCCGAGCATCTTGTTGTGGTTGACCCACAGCTTGGCGAGCGTCGGGGCGGCCCACTTCGTCCAGTGGGTCCGGGTCGCGACGATCTGCGGCGAACGTCGGGTTCTGCAGGGCGGCGCGGGCGAGCAGCGCCTGGTCGAGCGCGGTCGAGAGGTTCCTGGACGTCGTCGAGGCCCGACGCGCTCGCGTACGTCGTCGAGGTCATCCCGAGCGCCCGCGCCTTCTCGTTCGCGAGCGCGTAGAAGCCCGCGAGCGAGCCGCCGCCGGCGTCGATCGCGAGGGCGGTGGCCGAGTCGTTGCTCGACGCGAGCAGCGCCGACCAGAGCAGGGTCTCGCGCGTGTAGGCCCGGCCCGGCGACGAGCCCTTCCACGTACGGCTCGACCTGGGTCGCGCGCGGCGTGACGACGACGCGGCCGCTCGAGGTTGCCGCGCTCGATCGCCGTGAGCGCTGTCATCACCTTCGTCAGCGAGGCGATCGGGCGTCGCGTCGTCGCTCCCCGCGCGGCGAGGACGCGGCCGCTGCCGGCGTCGATCGCGACGAACGAGCGGCGCGAGCACCTTCGTCGTGGTGCGTGCCGCTGCTCGGACGCGGGCACGGCGGCACCCGGCATCGGCGAGCACGAGCAGCGACGAACGCGAGAGCGAGACTCCGGCGTCCCGGCATGCGGCGATTGTGCCAGCGCCTTCGGAGCATGCGACGCTCGCGTTGCCGGCGTTCAACGGTGCCGCGTGGCTGCTACGGCGAACCCGGGCGCCGGCGGCCGGCTCAGCAGCCGGCCTCGCTCTGGACTTCGCCGAGCGAGTCGAGCAGGGTCGACCTGCTCGCGGTAGGCCACGGCGAGCTCGCTCGTGATCCTGAGCTGGTGCATCTCGCCCGGATCATATGTCGCGGCGGGCGACCGCGCCGGTGTCAGCGATCGGGTCGGACGGCTGCTCGACGGTGACGTCGAGATCGTCGGCGGCGGGCGGCAGCCTCGGCGACGACGGCGGTCGGCGAGTCGGCGGCGGGCTCGAGCAGCGTGTGCTCGACCGGCGGCACGAACCACGAAGGATCCGCCGGGAGCGGCTCGGGTGGTGCGATCGGCTCGAACTCGGGAACCGCGTTGCGGCGGCGCTCGGCGCGTGATGCCGTCCATTCGATCAACGCCACGAGAACCCAGGCTCCGGCCATCACGCCGGCGATCACGGGCGCGTCCAGCTCGGCGAGCGCCGCCGCTGCGGCGACGCCGCCGAGGAAGAGCACCTCGAGCAGGACGCGCGGCACGCCGGGCCGCCGCCGAACCGGGGCTCCGAGCGAGCTGACCCACGCATAGGACGGGCCGGCGCTCGGAACGTCGTCCTCGCTGCTCCAGCCGGGCTCGGCCGACGGAAGCCCCGGCCCGCCGAGGCGGCGGACGTCGGCCTGAAGGGCCTCGATCCGATCGGACAGATCGCGCACGACCTGCGCCAGCTCCGCCTCCGGCTCGCGGCCGTGGGCCGTCTGCTCGGTGGCGGTCACGTCGCACCGCCGTCGTCGGCCATCGCGTCGATCGCCTCACGCGCCTTGGCGTGCACGCGGGCGCGGCGTTCCTCGAGCGTCTCCTCGGCCGGCGCCGGCTCGCCCGCCGGCCGGGTTCGGCAGTCGGCTCGGCGCCGCGCGCGTCGGCGAGCTTGCGCCGCAGCTCCTCGGCGGGGTCGGTGGCTGCAACCTCCTGCGGCTCCGGGACGACTCGGCACGGGATGACTGCGGCGTGCCGCGAGCCAGCGCCCGAGAGCGGCGATGCCGACGAGGCCGGCGAACCATGCGAGTGCGCGCTTCACGGAGCGATGGTATCGCGACCGGCGGCGCGGGCGGGCGCTGCCGTGCTCGACGGCCCGGGGACGGCCCTCGCGGAGCGCCGCCCACCGGCGTTCGTCAGCTACCCTGCATCGGCTTCCTGCCTCTCCACGCCCGGGCCATTCCCAGCTCGTGCTTGCCGGTGAGGCCGCCTAAGACCGAAGGAAGGAGAAAAGGGAACCCGTGATCGACTACGAGATCCTGCTGTTGTTGGACCCAGACCTCGCCGAGGAGCCCCAGGCGGAGGTCGTCGCGCGCGTGCGCGACCTGATCGAGAAGGGCGGCGGCACGTTCACGCGCCACGACGCCTGGGGCAAGCGCAAGCTCGCCTACGAGATCGACAAGAAGGCCGACGGGAACTACCACCTGCTGCTCTTCAGCGCCCCGCCGGAGACGCTCGACGAGATCACCCGCGTGCTGAAGATCGACGACAACGTGATGCGTCATCTCGCGACACGTCGTCCCGAGGGAGGTCCGGGCGAGCCACTTCCCGTCGGAGCCCCGGCCAGTCACGATGCCGTGATCGATGATCTCGCAGAGGAGGATGAGGACTGATGGCCGCAAACATCAATCGCGTCGTTCTGGTCGGCAACCTGACCCGGGACCCGGAGCTGAAGCACCTGCCGTCGGGCACGGCGCTGTGCTCGCTCCGCATCGCGGTGAACACGCGCCGCAAGGACGAGTCGGGCCAGTGGACGGACAAGCCGAACTACTTCGACGTGTCGGTCTGGGGCACGCAGGGCGAGAGCTGCGCGCAGTACCTCGCGAAGGGACGCCCGGTCGCGATCGACGGCCGGCTCGAGTGGCGTGAGTGGGAGGCGAGGACGGCTCCGGCAAGCGCCAGGCGGTCGAGATCGTCGCCGACAACGTCCAGTTCCTCGGCAGCCGCGGCGACGGCGACGGCGGCGGCGGCGGCCAGTTCGTGCCCGCCGGTGCCGCGCAGTCGAGCTCGGCCGACTTCCCGTCCGCGCCCACCGACGACGACATCCCGTTCTAGGAGATCCGACGACATGGCTCAGAAAACACCGCCGCGCAAGCGGCCCAGCTCCAGCTCCGCCCCCGGGCGTCGCAAGAGCTGCCACTTCTGCAAGGACAAGATCACAGAGGTGGACTACAAGAACGTCAACCAGCTACGGCGCTACATCTCCGAGAAGGGCAAGATCCGCAACCGCCGCATCACCGGCGCGTGCCGCCGCCACCAGCGGCAGGTCGCGGTCGCGGTCAAGCGGGCCCGCGAGGTCGCGCTCCTGCCCTACGTCGCGAGCTAGGAGAATCCGATGAACGTGATCCTGCTCAAGGACGTGGAGAAGCTCGGCCTGCGCGGCGAGGTCGTGAACGTCGCCCGCGGGTACGCCCGCAACTTCCTGCTGCCGCGCAACCTCGCCGAGGTGGCGACGGAAGGGCGGGTCAAGGAGGTCAAGCGCATCGACGCCCAGAAGGCGATGCACGAGGCGCGCAGCGCCGAGCAGGCTGCCGAGATCGCGGCGACGCTCGGCAAGCTCGTGCTCCGCTTCGACGTCAAGTCCGGCCCGACCGGATCGCTGTTCGGCTCGGTCACGACGACCGACATCGCCGACGAGATCTGGCGGATCCGCAAGATCCGCGTCGACCGCCGCAAGATCGGCATCGACAACATCAAGCGGATCGGCCGCTACACGGTCGCGATCGACGTCTTCGAGGGCGTCTCCGCCGAGGTCAAGCTGATGGTCGTGCCCGAGGGCGGCGAGCTGCCGCCCGAGGAAGAGCTCGCCGCGATGGAGGCTGCCGAGGCGGCGGCCGCCGCCGAAGCCGCCGCGGCAGCCGCCGCGCCCGCGGCCGCGGAGGCCGAGTGGGAGTACGTCGACGAGCTCGAGGTCGCGGAGACCGTCGTCACCGACACGGAGGTCGTCGAGGCCGAGGACGGCCGTGGCGGTCGCCGAGGTCGTCGAGGCCGTCGAGGCCGACGAAGCCGTCGAGCCCGAGGGCGCTCCCGAGGCATAGGTTCCGCGCTCCGGCGGCTCTCGGCGAGAGCCGCCGGAGCCACGGAACGCTCCACAGCGCCTGTGGAGCGTTCGCCACGTTTCCCGCTCGCAGCGGAGATTCGCGGTGGACAACCCGGCCTCGCGGCTGGGGAGAAGCCATCCGGCGCGGGGGATAGAATGGGAACACATGTTCTCTTTCCCCTGCACCGGCGCTGGGTTTCGTCTCGTCTTGCCGTGTCGTTTCGGGACAGGTTGACTGCGGCCGTGACCATCGCCCCGAGCACGTCCGCGATCGTGCCGCCGCAGAACCTGGAGGCCGAGGAGTCGGTTCTCGGCGCCATGCTGCTGTCGGCCACGGCGATCGGCGCCGTCACCGAGGTGCTCGAGGCCGGTGACTTCTACCGCGAGTCGCACGGCACGATCTACCGGGCCGCCCTCGCCCTCTACGGCAAGGGCGAGCCGGTCGACGCGATCACGCTCGCGAACGAGCTCGACGAGCGCAGCGAGCTCGAGCGCGTCGGCGGCACCGCCAAGATCGCAGAGCTCGCCGCCGTCGTGCCGGCTACCTCGAACGCCGAGCACTACGCGCGGATCGTCAAGGAGATGGCGACGCTGCGCGGCCTCGTGCGGGTCGGCCAGGAGATCCAGCGCCTCGGCCAGACACGCCCCGGCGAGACGACCGATCTCGTCGACCGCGCCGAGCAGATGGTGTTCGAGCTCGCCCAGGAGCGCGTCAGCGGCGACTTCGCCCACATCCACGACCTGCTCAACGAGAGCTTCGCGCGGATCATGCACCTCTACGAGGCGGGCGTCGACGTCACCGGCATCCCCTCCGGGTTCCGCGAGCTCGACAAGCTCACGTCCGGCTTCCAGCCCGGCAACCTCGTCATCATCGCGGCCCGGCCGTCGATGGGGAAGTCGGCGCTCGCGCTCTGCACGGCGGCGAACCTCGCCGTTCGCCACGAGACACCGGTCGCGCTCTTCACGCTCGAGATGTCCAAGTCCGAGGTGACGCAACGGCTGATGTGCAGCGAGGCCAAGGTCGAGTCGCAGCGCCTCCGCTCGGGCCGGCTCGCACAGGACGACTGGCCGCGGCTCACGGCCGCCTGCGACAAGCTGATGAAGGCGCCGATCTACGTCGACGACACGGGCTCGATCACGATGATGGAGCTGCGCTCGAAGGCTCGCCGGCTCAAGTCGCGCGAGCCCAAGCTCGGGATGATCATCGTCGACTACCTGCAGCTGATGACCTCCGGCTCGAACCCCGAGAACCGGGTGCAGGAGGTCTCGCAGATCTCGCGCCAGCTCAAGGTGCTCGCGCGCGACCTCGAAGTGCCGATCCTCGCCCTCTCGCAGCTGTCGCGCGCCGTCGAGCAGCGCCACGACAAGCGGCCCATCCTCTCGGACCTGCGAGAGAGCGGCTGCCTTGCGGCGAGACGCCGCGTCTATCTGCCGGACGAGGGCGTCCACCGGCCGATTCGGGAGCTCGTCGGCACGAGCGGGTTCAGGGTGCTGGCGCTCAACGAGTCGACGTGGCAGCTCGAGCCAGCCGGCGTGACCAACGCGTTCTGCCACCGGGCGCGAAGCCGGTCTTCGTGCTCCGGACCCGGCGTGGGCGGACGATCCGGGCCACCGGCGAACCACAAGTTCCTCGCGTTCGACGGCTGGCGGCGGCTCGACGAGCTCGAGCCGGGCGATGCGGATCGCCATGCCGCGCCGCCTCGACGCCTGGGGTGACGGCGAACCGGACGATGAGCGATCCCGAGCTCGCGCTGCTCGGGCATCTGATCGGCGACGGCTGCACGCTGCCGCGTCACGCGATCCAGTACACGACGCGCGAGCCCGAGCTCGCCGCGACTGGTCGCCGACCTCGCCGAGCCAGGTGTTCGGCGACGCAGTCGCGCCACGGATCAAGGCGGAGCGGAGCTGGTACCAGGTCTATCTGGCCGTCGACCGCGCGTCTCACCCACGGCGTTCGCAACCCGGTTGCGGCGTGGCTCGACGAACTCGGCGCCTTCGGGCTCCGCAGTCACGAGAAGCAGCGTGCCGGACGAGGTGTTCCGGCAGCCGACCGAGGCGATCGCGACGTTCCTTCGCCATCTGTGGGCAACCGACGGCTGCCTCCGGCCCGGCGGCGAGCAGGCGTTATCCCACGTCATCCGCTACGACACGACGAGCGAAGCGCTGGCGCGACGGCGTCGTGTCGCTGCTGCTGCGGCTCGGGATCACGGCGCGTCTGCGGGTCGTCTCGATGGGGACCGGAAGGGCGGCCCGTCGCATCGGATCGACGTCACAGGGCAGATCGGACGTCCTGGCGTTTCCTGCTCGTACGTCGGCGCGGTCGGGCGAGCGTCGGAGGCGTGACGCGGCGGCAGATGCTCGGGCGACCTCGAGTCGCGCAGAGGGCAACACGAATCGTGACATCGCTACCCCGCGAGGCGTTTGGCGAGCCGATCGTCGTCCCGGCGATGGCGAGCTCCGGGCGTCACTGACGCGCGCAGCTGCACGACCGACTCGGGATGACGCTACTGCGGCTCGACGCTCTACCAGGTCGAAGCTCACGCGCGATCGCGCCGCCGCGCGTCGCCGAGATCGTCGGTTCGAGCGATCTGCGGGCTCTCGCCCAGAGCGACGTCTACTGGGACGAGGTCGTGGTCGATCGACGCCCGACGGCGAGGAGGAGGTCTACGACCTGACGGTCGAGGAGCTGCACAACTTCGTCGCTGCGAATACATATTGTCCACAACTCCATCGAGCAGGACGCCGACCTCGTCGCGTTCGTCTACCGCGACGAGTACTACAACGGCGAGGAGTCCGACTCGCAGGGGCTCGCCGAGGTGATCCTCGCCAAGCACCGCAACGGCCCCACCGACTCGATCAAGCTCAGCTTCCTGAAGCGCTACGCCAAGTTCACGGACCTGGCGGCGGCGACGTAGGCCGCCGCCCACGGGGCGACAGCGAGGCTCAGCCGACGTCGCGGCGGCGGAAGCCGGCCAGCCCGGCGACGACCAGCAGTGCCGCCACCGCCGTCAGCGTGACGAGCGGGGTCGCCGTGAACGCGGCGCCGGGAATCCGCGGGACATGGGCGAACGGCGAGATGTCCAGCACGCGCTGATCGAGCTCGAAGAGCGGGCCGAGCTCACCCAGCAGGACGACGCCGGCGAGCACGACCCAGCCGACCGACCACGAGCCGTGGCGCGAGCCCGAACAACGCCACCACGATCCCGGTCAGCACGCACGCGGCCGGCGCCTGCGCGAGCGCCCCGCCGAGCACGTACGAGCCCTCGCGCAGGTCGCCGATCTGCGCCCCGTAGCTCAGCCCGGCACATGCTCCGCCGACGGCGGTGAGCAGCGTCGTGCCGAGGATGGCGACGACGACGTGGCTCCACGCCCACCTGATCCGGGTGGCGCCGGTAGCGAGGATCGACTCCGCCCGCTGTGCGGTCTCCTCGGACCGCAGCCGCATCGCCGCCTGGATGCCGTACGCGGACGCGGCCAGTGCCGATCACGGTCAGGCTGAGCCGGATGTAGGCGTCGATCGAGCTCCTGCTCGCCGCCGAGTCGCGTGATCAGATCCTCGGCCTCGGGGCTCGCGAAGTCGCCGATGCTCGAGGCGACGTTGCCGAAGACGAGGCCGAGCACGGCGAACCCGACGGCCCAGCCGAGCAGCGCGCCGCGCTGCAGCCGCCAGGCGAGCGAGAGCGGGCTGCGCAGGGACGGCGCGGCGGCCGCCGGGCCCGGCCGGTCCGGCACGAGCCCCGCTCCGAGGTCGCGTCGCGCGAGCAGCGCGTAGGCGGCCGCGGTGACGACGAGCGCGAAGGCGACGGTGATCAGCAGCACCCACCAGCGGTTGCCGGCGTAGGGCCGGAACTGCTGTCCCCATCCGATCGGGGAGAGCCACGTCAGCCAGCGGGGGCCGGTCTCGTCGGCGGTGTCGCCGATCGCACGCAGGAGGTAGGCGAAGCCGAGGACGGCGACGGCGATCCCCGTGGCGGTGCGGGCGCTTCGCGTCAGCTGCGCCGCGACGCCTGCGATCGCCGCGAAGGCGATCCCGACGCCGGCCCACGCGAGCCCGAAGGCGAAGGAGCCGTCCGCCGGCAGCCCGGCAGCGATCAGCCCGACCGCGGTGCCGACGGCGAGGACGACGTTCGCCCCGACCGCCACGAGCAGCGCGGCCGTGAGCGCGGCGTAGCGGCCGACCACGGTGGCCCCGACCAGCTCCAGCCGGCCGGCCTCCTCCTCGGCGCGCGTGTGCCGGACGACGACGATGACGGCGAGCAGGGCCACGAAGACCGCGCCGATCCCTCCCATCTTGACCAGCGCGATCCCGCCGACGGACGGGGGATCGTAGATCCGGCCGTAGAGCGCGACGAGCGACTGGATCCCGTTGAAGCTCGCTGCCGCCCGTACGCGCGACGCAGACGTCGGGTAGAGGTCGGCCGTCGCCCACGCAGAGCTCGCCGCCATGCCGACGAAGACGGCGATCCACACCGGCAGCATGATCCGGTCGCGCCGCAGCGCGAGCCGGACGAGCGCCGCCGGTGCCGACGAGCCCGGTCACGGCGTCGGCGCGCTCCGCCGGCGGACGGCGGCTCTCGACCGCCGGCGTCGTCTCGGTAGTGGCGCAGGAAGAGCTCCTCCAGGGTCGGCGGCTGGCTGACCAGGCTGCGGACGCCGGCGCTCGTCAGGCACCGCAGCACCTCGTCGAGCGTGATCGGCGTCGACCTGGCAGTGCACCCGGCTGCCCTCGACCTGGAGGTTGTGAACTCCGGCGAAGCTCGGCCAGCCCGGTGGCCGGGCCTGCGAGCTCGGCCGAGATCGAGGTGTGGGTGAGGTGGCGGAGATCGGCGAGGGTGCCGCTCTCCACCGCTCCGGCCGGCACGGATGATCGTCACCCGGTCGCACAGCGCCTCGACCTCGGCCAGGATGTGGCTCGCGAGGAGCACGGTGCGCCCCTGCTCGCCGCTCCTCCTCGATGCACGAGCGGAAGACGGCGGCCATCAACGGGTCGAGGCCCTCCGTCGGCTCGTCCAGGATCAGCAGCTCGACGTCCGAGGCGAGCGCGGCGATCAGCGCCACCTTCTGCCGGTTCCCCTTCGAGTAGGTTCGCCCCTTCTTCGTCGGGTCGAGCTCGAACCGCTCGAGGAGGCTCGCCCGCCGCGGGGATCGAACCCTCCGCGCAGCCGGCCCAGCAGGTCGATCACCTCGCCGCCGCTGAGGTTCGGCCACAGCGCCACGTCGCCCTGGACGTAGGCGAGTCGCCGGTGCAGCGTCGCGACGTCGCGCCAGGGGTCGCCGCCGAGCAGCCGCGCGGTGCCGGAGTCCGCGCGGACGAGCCCGAGCAGGATCCGGATCGTCGTCGTCTTGCCGGAGCCGTTCGGGCCGAGGAAGCCGTGCACCTCGCCCGGCGCGACGGTGAGATCGAGCCCGTCGAGCGCCTGTGTCCTCGCCGAAGGACTTCCGCAGGCCCGCGACCTCGATCGCCGTCTCCATCACTCACACCATACGCCGGGCGCCGCGTAGCGGCTCAGGTCGGCGCGGCTGCTCAGACGCGGCCGCGGAACGTGTCGCAGCTCTGCGGGCCCGCTGCCCTCGATGCCCGCGCGATGAACCAGCTCTGGCGCTGCTCGGACGATCCGTGTGTCCACGACTCCGGGGTCACCCGCCCCTGCGCCCGCTCCTGGATGCGATCGTCGCCGACCGCCGCCGCGGCGTCGAGCGCGTCGGCGACGTCCTGCCGCGTGATGTCCTCGACGAACCCGGTGTCGAGCGCGTGGCCGACCCACAGCCCGGCGTAGCAGTCGGCCTGGAGCTCGAGCCGCACCTGGCCGCCCTGCGGCCCTGTGTCACGGCTCGCGCTCCGCAGCGCGCCGGTCAGGTTCTGGACGTGATGCCCGTACTCGTGCGCGAGGACGTACGCCTCGGCGAGCGGGCCGCCGCGCGCCCCGAGCTGCGACTGCAGCTCGTCGAAGAAGCCGAGGTCGATGTAGACGTAGCCGTCGTTCGGGCAGTAGAACGGCCCCATCGGCCGAGGAGGCGGCTCCGCACCCCGTCTGGATGCCGTCGCTGAAGAACCGCGTCTTCGCCGGCTCGTAGTTCCGCAGCGTCTTCGCCCAGTAGGCCTGGACGCTGTTGATCACGGCCGACGATCCGGCAATCCTCGCGCTCGTTCGCGTCGGCCCCCGTCCGGCACGACGGTCTGGAGCTCGGCTCGACGCCGTCCCCGGGCCGACCGTCTGGCCCGACGAGCGCGCCCAGGTCGCCGAGCCCGCCCCCGCCGCCGCTGAGCAGCGAGGAACGCGACGAGCACGATGATCCCGATGAGGCCGCCGCCGCCGAGCGTCATCGGCATCCCCCGGCATCCGGCCGCCGCCGCCGCTGCCGCGGTAGTCCTCGACCTGCGAGCTGTCGAGCCTGGCGTCCTTGCGGAACCGCATCGGCTCGCATCCAATCAGAAGAGCCCGTGCGGCCGAGCCCGGACCGTCAGACGAGCGCGAGCGCGGCGGCCTCGATCTCGTCCTCCGAGAGGAGGACGAGGTTCGCCGCGTCGCCGAGCGGGACGAACGAGTCCTTGCTCGTGACGCGCGCCAGCTGGCCGTCGAAGCCCGCGTCGATCAGCGTCGCGATCACGCCCTCGGAGACGCCGCCGCGAGCGCCGGGTCTCGTCGACGACGAGGACGCGTTGCGTCGCGACCGCCTCGCGCGCGATGTCCTCGATCGGGAGCGGCGCCAGCCAGCGCAGATCGACGACGCGCGCGTCGATGCCTCGCTGCTCCAGCCGGCGTGCAACCCGCAGCGACATCGGCAGGCCGTTGCCCCAGGTGAGGATCGTCAGATCGCGCCCGCTGCCGTACGTCCGGGCCGAGCCGAGCGGCACGTGCTCGGCCGATGGGCGCCTGCGAGCCAGAGGCCGTCGCCCTCCTCGTACAGGTCGCGGGTGTGGTACAGCGCGATCGGCTCGAGGAAGGCGCAGACGCTGCCGTCGACCTTCGCGGCCGCGACGCACGTTCGCAGCATCGCCGCGGCGTCGTCCGGCCGCGACGGCGACGCGATCACGAGGCCGGGGATGTCGCGCAGGACGGCGACCGAGTCGTCGTTGTGGAAGTGGCCGCCGAAGCCCTTCTGGTAGCCGTACCCGGCGATCCGCACGACCATGCCGTTGCGGTACTGCGCCCTGGGAGAAGAACTGCAGCGTCGCCGCCTCGCCGCGCAGCTGATCCTCGGCGTTGTGGAGATAGGCGAGGTACTGGATCTCGGGCAGCGGCACGAAGCCGCTGACCGCGGCGCCGAGCGCGAGCCCGAGGATCGAGGTCTCGTCGAGCAGCGTGTCGAACACGCGGCCCGCGCCGAAGCGCGCATGCAGGCCGCGCGTGACGCCGTAGACGCCGCCCTTCACCGCCACGTCCTCGCCGAAGAGCAGCGTCTCCGGGTGGCGATCGAGGCGTCGGCGAGCGCGCCGTTGATCGCGAGCGCCAGCGTCAGCGGCTCGGCCGCCGGCTCGCTGCGCCGCGGCGTCGCGCGCGGGCGAGCTCGGCGACGGCGGCCGGCGAGCGGGGCGCGAGCGGCCGCATCACGTCGGCGGCGCTCTCGAGCTGCGGGCGCTGCGCGGCAGCGAGGGCGACCTCGCGGACGCGGATGCCCGGCTCGGCGAGATAGTCGTCCGCGAGCTCGGCTGCCGGTGCGGGTGCCCGTCGCGACGAGCCAGCGCGGCCGTTGCGAGCAGCGGGTCGCGCGCGAGGTCGGCGCGCACGTCGGCCGGCGAGCGGTAGGCGGCCTCGACGTCGGCGCCCGCGTGACCGAGGTAGCGGACGGTGTCGGAGGTGGAGCACGGCCGGACGCCGGGTCTCGCGCACCCAGTCGGCGAGCTCGCGTGCGGTCTCGAGCGCGGCCGCCGGGTCGTCGCCCTCGGCGCGTCTCGTAGCGGAGGTCGGCGCGGCTCGCGAGCGCGCTCGGCCACCCAGCCGGAGGGCGACGGGACGCTGATCCCGAGGCCGTTGTCCTCGCAGACGAAGAGCAGCGGCACGGGGAGGCGCTGGTGCGCGGCGTGCGCGGTCGTGTTCAGCGCGGCCTGCGCGGTCGCGTGGTTCAGCGAGGCGTCGCCGAAGCTGCAGACGGCGATCGCGTCGTCCGGCCACGCGCACTCGACGCCGAGCTTGCGGGCGCGGTCGATCGCGATCGCCACTCCGACCGCTCGCGGCAGGTGCGAGGCGATCGTCGACGTCTGCGGGATCACGGCCAGGTCGTGGTTGCCGAACACCTTGTGGCGGCCGCCGGCGATCGGCTCGTCGATCGCGGCCGTGACGCCGAGCATCACGTCGGGAACGCCGTCGCGGCCCACCTGCCCGGCGCGGGCGAGGTAGAACGCGCCCGAGCGGTAGTGGAGCAGCGCCGGGTCGGTGGGGCGGAGCGCGAGCGCGACGACGGCGTTGCTCTCGTGCCCGGCCGAGCCGATCGTGTAGAAGCTGCGGCCCTCCTTCTGCAGCCAGCGCGCGGCGAGGTCGCAGTGACGGCTCGCGACCTGGGCCTGCCAGAGCGCCTCGGCGCCGCTGTGCCGTGGACGGCGGGCAGCGGCCGGCGGCTCGAGCGCCGCGAGCGCTGCGAGGAGATGCTGCTCGAGCGGATCGAGGTCGTCGGGCGTCATCGTCACGGCGCGTCGCGCGCTCAGCCGAAGAAGGCGAACGGGCGGACGACGTCGGAGTCGATCGCTTCCTCCCAGACGACCGCGCCTCCCGTCTCGACCTCGCCGTGCAGCCGCGCCGCGAGGGCATCGGCGTCCTCGCGGGTGTCGGTGCCGACGATCAGGTGCTTCCAGTGGCGGATCGGCCGGTAGCCCTCTGCCTCGAGCTGCTTCTCGAGCTCGATCGCCTCGCGGCGCGAGCCGCACGTCAGGCGCACCTCCCAGGGGGCGAAGCCCTTCTCCGCGACCTCTTCCTCCCAGGTCTCGTCGGCCGGCTCGTTGTCCCATCGCTCCTCGTCGGCGAGCCAGTGCTCGACGCCGCTCGTCGTCGCCTCGATCCCGTGGTGCTCGAGCTCGGCGAGGATGACGGCGTGCGCCCGCTCGGCCTGGGCCGGCGAGTCGGCGTAGACGAACAGGTTCTCGTCGTCGCCGGAGACGGAGACGTGCCCGCCCTGGAGCTCCTGCGCGAGGTCGGTGCCGAGCGGGCTCAGCCCGTCCTGGAGGAGCCGCGTGAACTCCTTCCGCGCTCCCTCGTCGGCGAGCTCGACCCGCACTCTCCAGTCGTCGGCCATAGGCGCAGCATAGTTGCGCTCCGCGCGGTGTCCGACCTCGGTCGGACGCCGGGTTTCGCCGGCCGCTCAGCAGATCCGCGGCAGCGGATCGCCGACGAGCATGTCGACGATGCGGGTGCCGCCGAGCGCCGTGTCGAGGAGCACGAGCCCGCCGGCTCGGCGCGCACCTCGCCGAGCAGGACGGCGTCCGCGCCGAGGGGATGGCCGCGAAGCGCGGCGAGCGCCTCGTCGGCCACTTCGGCCGCGACGATCGCGACGAGCTTGCCCTCGTTCGCGACGTAGAGCGGGTCGATGCCGAGGATCTCGCAGGCCGCGTTGACCGCGGGCCGCACCGGCAGCGCGGCCTCGTCGAGGACGACGGCGAGGCCGGCGGCCTCGGCGAGCTCGTTCAGCGCCGTCGCGAGCCCGCCCCGGGTCGGGTCGCGCATCCAGCGCAGCGCCGGGACCGAGCGCGACGAGCCCGGCCGCGAGCTCGTGCACGGCTGCGGTGTCGCTCTCGATCTCGGCCTCCAGCTGGAGGTCGCCGCGCGCGACCATCACGGCCATCCCGTGGTCTGCGAGCGTGCCCGACAGGATCACGCGGTCGCCCGGCTCGACGCGGTGCGGGCCGAGATCGACGCCGTCGGCCACCGTCCCGACGCCGGCCGTCGTCACGTAGAGCCCGTCGGCCTTGCCGCGCTCGACGACCTTCGTGTCGCCGGCGACGATCGCGACGCCGGCGGCCCGCGCCGCGGCGCCCATCGAGGCGACGATGCGCCGCAGGTCGGCGACCGGGAAGCCCTCCTCGATCACGAACCCGGCCGTCAGCCAGAGCGGCCGCGCGCCGACCATCGCGAGGTCGTTGACGGTGCCGTTGACCGCGAGCTCGCCGATGTCGCCTCCCGGGAACTCGAGCGGGTGCACGACGTACGCGTCCGTCGAGAGCGCGAGCCGGCCGCCCCCGGCGACGACGGCCGCGTCGCCGAGCGCCGAGAGCGCCTCGTTGCCGAGCTCCTCGAGGAAGAGCGCCTCGACGAGGTCGCGCGTCGCCTTGCCGCCGGCCCCGTGGGCGAGCGTGATCAGCTCGTCCCGGAGGACGGCCTTCGTCTACGCGCCAACCGGCTCCTCCGCCGGGCGGCGCAGGCGGCCGTAGGCGTAGAAGGCGGCGCACGCGCCCTCGCTCGAGACCATGCACGTGCCGAGCGGACGCTCCGGCGTGCACGCCGTCCCGAAGACGCCGCACTCCCAGGGCTTGATCTGCCCCGTCAGCACCTCGCCGCAGCGGCAGGCCTTCGGGTCCTCGATGCGCACGCCGGGAACCGTGTACAGCTTCTCCGCGTCCCACGCGGCGAACGCCGGGCGCAGGCGCATCGCGCTGCGGGGGATCGTGCCGAGGCCGCGCCACTCGAAGTCGTCACGCAGCTCCATCGTCTCGTCGATCGCCGCGAGGGCGCGGGCGTTGCCCTCCGGCCGCACGACGCGGGTGTACTGGTTCTCGACCTCGCAGCGACCCTCGGCGCGCTGGCGCAGCAGCATCGCGATCGACTGCAGCAGGTCGACCGGCTCGAAGGCGGAGACGGCGACCGGGCGGCCGTACTCCTCCGGGATGAAGCGGTAGGCGTCGGTGCCGATCACCGTCGAGACGTGGCCCGGGCCCGATGAACGCGTCGACCCGCAAGCCCGGGCGTCTCGAGGATCGCGCGCAGCGGCGGCTCGATCGTGACGTGGTTGCAGAACACGGCGAAGTTCGGCGTCTCCTGCGCGCGGGCCCGGAGCAGCGTCACGGCGGTCGCCGGCGCGGTGGTCTCGAAGCCGATCGCGAAGAAGACGACCTGCCGGTCGGGCAGCGTCGCGGCGAGCGCGAGCGCGTCGAGCGGCGAGTAGACCATCCGCACGTCCGCGCCGCGCGCCTTCGCCTCGAGCAGCGACCCGCGGCCACCCGGCACGCGCATCATGTCGCCGAACGTGGCCAGGGTGACGCCGGGCTCCTCGGCGAGGGCGATCGCGTCGTCGACGCGCCCCATCGGGATCACGCAGACGGGGCAGCCGGGGCCGTGGACGAGCTCGACCTCGGGCGGCAGCAGGTCCTCGAGGCCGTGGCGGTAGATCGCGTGCGTGTGACCGCCGCACACCTCCATCACGCGCCAGGTCTCGCCGGGCGTCACGAGCCCCGCGATCTCGGAGGCGAGCCCCCGCGCCAGCTCCGCCGAGCGGTACTCGTCGACGTACTTCACGCCCGCAGCCAGCCCGCTTCGAGCGCGATGCCCGGCGTGGCAGAGCAGCAGGTCGCCCGGCGCCGCGTCCGGGACGAGGTCGACGCCGACGCGCTCCGTCGCGCCCGTCGACGCGCACGATCGCCTCGAGCCCGTCGAGCGCGACGACCTCGGCCTCGACCGCCTCGTCGGAGCAGGTGATGCAGCGCTCGCGGGCGAGCGTCGGTCATACCGTTCCCAGCCGCAGCTCGTCGAGCTCGCGCTGGAGCTCGGCGCCGCGCTGCGAGCAGCGCCAGCGTCTCGCGCGCGTCGTCCTCGTCGATGCGCGCGAGCGCGAAGCCGACGTGGATCAGCACCCAGTCGCCGACCTCGATCGGCGCCGCCGGCTCGTCCACGAGCGCGACGCTGACCTCCCGGCGGACGCCCGAGATGTCCACCTTCGCGAGGCCCGCGTCGCGGTCGACGAGCTCGATCACCTGTCCGGGGATGCCGAGGCACATTACGAGGCTCCAAGCGTTGCGGCTGCGACGACAGCCTGACCGTAACTGACGCCGCCGTCGTTCGGCGGGACGAGACGGTGCGAGAGGACGCGGAAGCCCGCCGCCTCCAGCCGGCCGCGGAGCGAGGCGAGCAGGCGCAGGTTCTGGAAGCTGCCGCCGGACAGAGCGACCGTGCCCGGCGGCCCGGCCGCCGCGCAGGCCGCCGCGAACGCGGCCGCGACGCCTTCGTGGAAGGCGGCCGCGATCTCGGCGCGGGGCCGGCCGGCGGCCAGGTCGTCGAAGGCGGCGGCGACGAGGTCGGCGCCGCGGATCGCGCCGCCCTCGGTCGTGCAGGCGTACGGCGCCGCCGCCGTCGTCGCCGGCCAGCTGCTCCAGCTCGATCGCGGCCTGGCCCTCGTAGCTCACCCGCTCGCGCACCCCGAGCAGCGCCGCCACGGCGTCGAAGAGGCGCCCGGCGCCCGACGAGAGCGGCGCGTTGACCTTGAGGCTCTCGCGCACGAGCGGCCAGCGCTCGAACGGCACCGGTCGTCCGGCCCGCTCGAGATACGCGGCCGCCATCCGCCACGGCTCCCTGATCGCGGCCTCGCCGCCGGGCAGCGGCACCGGCTCGAGATGGGCGACCCGCTCGAACGAGGCGAGGTCGCAGCGCAGCAGCTCGCCGCCCCAGAGCGTCCCGTCCGTTCCCATCCCGGTCCCGTCGAGGACGACGGCCAGCGCCTCGCCGGTCTCGCCGTGCTCGGCGAGGCAGGCGGCCGCGTGAGCGTGGTGGTGCTGCACCTCGACGAGCGGCAGGCCCTGCGCCGCGCGCCCACTTCGTCGCGAGGTACTCGGGATGGAGGTCGCAGGCGACCGCCGCCGGCTCGACGCCGAGCATGTCGAGGTAGAGCTCGAGATCGGTGCGGAACGCGAGATAGGCGGCCTCGCTGTCGAGATCGCCGAGGTGGGGGGAGAGGAACGCCTCGGCTGCCGCGGGCGACGCAGAACGTGCTCTTCAGCTCGGCCCCCGCCGCGACGACGGCGCGCCGTCGACCGGCACCGGGAGCGGGAGCGGCCCCGGCGCGTGGCCCCGCGAGCGTCGGACCGGGAAGGCGGCCCGGACGACCGAGTCCTCGCAGCGGCGATGGATCGGCCGGTCGTGGGAGAGGAACGCGTCGGCGATCTCGCCCAGCCGCCGTCGCGCGTCCTCGTCGTCGATCGCGATCGGCTCGTCGGAGCGGTTGCCGCTCGTCATCACGAGCGGCCTGCCGACGTCGTGGCAGAGGAGGTGGTGGAGCGGGGTGTAGGGGAGCATCAGCGCCGAGCCACGGCGATCCCGCCGCGACCGACGGGGCGACCGGCGCGTCGGCCCGCCGCCGGACGAGCACGATCGGGCGCGCGACGCCGTGCAGGAGCGCGCTCCTCCTCGGCCGTCAGGTCGGCGAGCAGCGTGCGGTTCCGTCGTCATCACGGCGAGCGGCTTCTCCTCGCGGAGCTTCCTGCGCGCGGAGGCGGGCGACGGCCTCCTCGTCGGTCGCGTCGCAGGCGAGGTGGTAGCCGCCGAGGCCCTTCACGGCCACGATCCCGCCGCCGAGCAGCAGGCCGGCTGCCTCCTCGAGCGGCATCGTCAGCCGCGGCCCGCAGTCGGGGCAGGCGATCGGCTCGGCGTGGAAGCGGCGGTCGCCCGGATCCTCGTACTCGCGGCGGCAGGCGGCGCAGAGCGGGAAGCCGGCCATCGTCGTGCGCGGCCGGTCGTAGGGGACGGAGGTCACGATCGTGAAGCGGGGGCCGCAGTTCGTGCAGTTGACGAACGGGTAGCGGTAGCGGCGATCGGCCGGGTCGAAGAGCTCGCGCAGGCAGTCGTCGCACGTCGCGGCGTCCGGGGCGATGAGCGTCGTCCGGGCCGGTGCCGCCGTCCTCGCTGAGGACGATCGCGAACCCGGGCTCGAAGCGTGGCGCACAGCGCGGTCGCGTCGACGCTCGCCACGCGCGCGAGCGGCGGCGCCTCGGCGGTGATCGCCGCGACGAACGCCGCGAGCGCGCCGGGCTCGCCCTCGGCCTCCACGACGACGCCGTCGGCGTCGTTGAGCACGAACCCCGAGATGCCGTGCCGGTGGGCGAGCCGGTGGACGAACGGGCGAAAGCCGACACCCTGGACGACGCCGCGGACCCGCAGGCGCACACGCTCGACTGCCAGGGTTCCGCTCACCCATCCAGGCTGACGCGGTTCGCGGCGCGCTGCGCAAGCGGCCGATCCCGCCGCCGGACTGCGGCATTCCCGCACACCGTGCCGGGGCTGTACCGATGCCCCGGGATGGTGGAGAATCCACGCTATCCCTGGAGTGAACGAGGAGGCTGTCCTGACCCATCCCGCGCCCGCCGTCATCGACCTCGACGGCCTGCATGCGCTCGTCGGCGTGCTCCGCGATCGAGGGTACTGCGTCGTCGGGCCGACGCGCCGCGAGGGCGCGATCGTGTACGAGGAGATCGCCTCGGCCGACGAGCTGCCCGCCGGCTGGACGGAGGTGCAGGAGGCGGCCACCTACCGGCTCGAGCGCCGCGACGACGAGGCGCGGTTCGGCTACCCGGTCGGGCCGCACTCGTGGAAGCGCTGGCTCCTGCCCGCGCGGGTGCGACTCTGGCAGGCGCGCCGGTCCGACGGCGGCAAGACCGAGTTCGTCGAGGAGCCGCCCCCCGAGCGGCCGTTCGCGTTCATCGGCGTCCGCTCGTGCGACCTGCACGCAATCGCGATCCAGGACAGGGTGTTCCTCGAGGGAGCGTACGTCGACCGCGACTACGCCGCCCGCCGCGAGGGAGCGTTCCTCGTCGCCGTCAACTGCGGCGTGCCCGGCGGGACCTGCTTCTGCACGTCGATGGGCACCGGCCCGCGCGCCGAGAGCGGGTTCGACCTCGCGCTCACCGAGCTCGTCGGCGACGAGCACCGGTTCGTCGTCGAGGTCGGCTCCGACCGCGGCGCCGAGGTGCTCGCAGACCTGCTCGCGCGTCCCGGCGAGCGGCGAGGACGTCGACGCCGCGCTCCGCGTCACCCACGAGGCGATCGCGCTGATGGGGCGCCACGTCGAGTCGTTCGATCTCCGCGACCTGCTCGCGCGCAACGTCGAGCACCCGCGCTTCTCGGCGACCGCCGAGCGGTGCCTCAGCTGCGGGAACTGCACCCTCGTCTGCCCGACGTGCTTCTGCACCTCGGTCGACGACGTCAACGTCCTCGCAGACGGGGCCGCGGAGCGCTGGCGCCGCTGGGACTCGTGCTACTCCGTCGGACTACTCGTACATCCACGGCGGCAGCGTGCGACCGTCGTCCCGCGCGCGCTACCGCCAGTGGCTCACCCACAAGTTCGGCACCTGGATCGACCAGTTCGGCACGTCCGGCTGCGTCGGCTGCGGGCGCTGCATCACCTGGTGCCCGGTCGGGATCGACGTGACCGAGGAGCTCGCCGCGATCCGCGCTGCCGACGGGGAGGTCGATCATGCAAACAATTGACGAGATCGTCGCCGAGAGCCCGGTCTTCGAAGGGCTGACGCGCGAGCAGCTCGAGCTGATCGCCGGCTGCGCCCGGAACGTCGGCTTCGAGAACGGCGAGCGGCTCTTCCGCGAGGGCGATCCGGCCGACACCTTCTATCTCGTGCGCAAGGGCCGCGTCTCGCTGTCGACGCACGCGCCCGCGCGCGGCTGCCGTCGTGATCGAGACGCTCGATCCCGGCGAGATCGTCGGCTGGTCGTGGCTGTTCCCGCCGTACGTCTGGCACTTCGACGCCCGCGCGGTCGACGACGTGCGCGCGGTGGCCTTCGACGGCGCCTGCCTGCGCGGCAAGTGCGAGGCCGACAACGCCCTCGGCTACGACCTCATGCGCCGCTTCGCCTCCGTGATGATCGACCGCCTCCAGCACACCCGCCTTCGCCTTCTGGACCTCTATGGCAGCGACAGCAGCAGCTGAGTCGCCGGCCCGCGGGCCGATGACGCCGGTGCCGTACCGGGTCGTCTCTCGCGCCCCGGAGACGGCGGACACGTGGACGCTCCTGCTCGAGCCGCTCGGCGATCCCGTCGTCCCGGCCCCGGGGCAGTTCAACATGCTCTACGCGTTCGGCGTCGGCGAGGTGCCGATCTCGACGAGCGCCGCTCCCGATGCGGGCGGGGCCCTCGTGCACACGATCCGCGACGTCGGTGCCGTCTCCCACGCGCTCGTCGGCGCCGGGGCCGGCGCCGTGATCGGCGTGCGCGGCCCGTACGGGACGCTGTGGCCGCTCGAGGAGGCGCGCGGCCGCGATCTCGTGATCGTCGCCGGCGGCATCGGCCTCGCGCCGCTGCGGCCCGCGATCTACCACGCGCTCACCCACCGCGACGACTTCGAGTCCGTCTGCGTCCTCGTCGGCGCCCGCACCCCGGCGGAGCTGCTGTTCGTGCGCGAGCTGGAGGACTGGCGCGGCCGCTTCGACGTCGACCTCGACGTCACCGTCGACAACGCCGCGCGAGGACTGGCACGGCCGCGTCGGCGTCGTCACGCAGCTCATCCCGCGGGCGCCGTTCGACCCGGCGACGGCCGTCGCGCTCGTCTGCGGGCCCGAGCTGATGATGACGTTCACCGCGCGGGCCCTGCTCGCCCGCGGGATGCCGAAGGAGAGCATCTACATCTCGATGGAGCGCAACATGCAGTGCGGGCTCGGCCACTGCGGCCACTGCCAGCTCGGGCCGGTGCTGATCTGCCGTGACGGGCCCGTGTTCCGGTTCGACGAGATGGAGCGGCTGATGGAGGTGCGCGAGCTGTGAGCGCCGTCGCCACGAAACCGAAGCTCGCCGTGTGGAAGTTCTCCTCCTGCGACGGCTGCCAGCTCACCCTGCTCGACTGCGAGGACGAGCTGCTCGCGATCGCCGGCGCGCTCGAGATCGCCTACTTCCCCGAGGCGACGAGCGCCGAGCTCGCCGGCCCGTACGACATCTCGCTCGTCGAGGGATCGGTGACGACGCCGCACGACATCGAGCGGATCCACGAGATTCGCGAGCAGTCGGGCCTGCTCGTCACGATCGGCGCCTGCGCCACGTCCGGCGGGATCCAGGCGCTGCGGAACTTCGCCGACGTGAAGGAGTGGATCCCGCTCGTCTACGCGAGCCCCGAGTTCATCAGCACGCTCGAGACGTCGACTCCGATCGCCGATCACGTCAAGGTCGACCTCGAGCTGCGCGGCTGCCCGATCTCGAAGGAGCAGCTCGTCGAGACGGTGCTGGCGCTCCTGAACAGCCGCCCGCCGAGGCTGCCGTCGACGAGCGTGTGCTTCGAGTGCAAGGCACGCGGCACGGCGTGCGTGATGGTCGCCCACGGCACCCCGTGCCTCGGCCCGGTCACGCAGTCGGGCTGCGGCGCCATCTGCCCGGCGTACAACCGCGGCTGCTACGGCTGCTTCGGCCCGATGGAGAGCCCGAACGTCGACGCGCTCGCGGAGCAGTGGCAGGCGCTCGGCGTCGACGACGACGGCATCGTGCGCGCGCTGCGCACGTTCAACGCGAACGCACCGGCGTTCAGGGAGGCGAGCAATGAGCGAGCCTGACGGCTCATCGACCCGGGAGATCCGCACCGACTACCTGGCGCGCGTCGAGGGCGAGGGCGCCATGTTCGTGCGCATCCGGGGCGACGAGGTCGAGGAGGTGCAGTTCAAGATCTTCGAGCCGCCGCGCTTCTTCGAGGCGCTGCTCCGCGGGCGCCAGTTCACGGAGGCGCCCGACATCACGGCGCGCATCTGCGGGATCTGCCCGATCGCGTACATCGCGAGCTCCTGCAACGCGATGGAGGCCGTCTGCGGGGTCGAGCTGCCCGAGCAGGTGCGGCTCCTGCGCCGGCTCGTCTACTGCGGCGAGTGGATCGAGAGCCACGTCCTGCACACCGCGATGCTGCACGCACCCGACTTCCTCGGCTACGACGGGGCCGTCGAGCTGGCGCGCGACCGCCGCGACCTCGTCGAGATGGCGCTGCGCCTGAAGAAGGCCGGCAACACGATCATGGACGTCGTCGGCGGGCGCGCCGTGCACCCCGTCAACCTGCGCGTCGGCGGCATGTACCGGGCGCCGACCCGGGGTGAGCTGGCCGCTCTCGTGCCGGAGCTCGAGTGGGCCCGCGACGCGGCGGTCGAGTTCACGCGCTGGGTGGCCGGCTTCGACTTCCCCGACTACGAGCAGGACTACGCCTTCGTCGCGCTGCGCCAGCCGGGCGAGTACGCGATCGAGCGCGGCCGCATCGTCTCGAGCACGGGCCTCGACATCGACGTCTCGGAGTACGAGCAGCACTTCACCGAGACGCACGTCGAGCGCTCGAACGCGCTGCACTCGACGCTCGCGGGCGTCGGCAACTACCTCGTCGGCCCGCTCGCGCGCTACGCGCTCAACTCGGCCGAGCTGTCGCCGCTCGCGCGGGAGATCGCGGCCGAGGTCGGGCTCGGCGACGTCGTCCGCAACCCCTTCCGCAGCATCGTCGTGCGCGCCGTCGAGACCGTCTACGCGGCGGACGAGGCGCTCAGGATCATCGCGCAGTACGTGCCGCCCGAGCCGTCGTTCGTCGAGGCGGTCCCGCGCGCCGGCACCGGGCACGGCTGCAGCGAGGCGCCGCGCGGGATCTGCTGGCACCGCTACGAGATCGACGACGCAGGGACGATCCTCGACGCGAAGATCGTGCCGCCGACCTCGCAGAACCAGAAGACGATCGAGGAGGATCTCGTCGGCGTCGTCGAGCAGTCGCTGCACCTCTCGGACGACGAGCTCTCGCATCGCTGCGAGCAGACGATCCGCAACTACGACCCGTGCATCTCCTGCGCGACGCACTTCCTCAGGCTCGAGGTCGAGCGCACGTGAGAGCAGCCGCCTGCCTCGGGAGCCGCTACCGCGGTGACGACGCGGTGGGCCCGCTCGTCGCCGACCGGCTGCGCGCCGCCGGTGCGACCGTGCTCGAGTGCGACGACGAGCCGACGAGGCTGCTCGACGCCTGGGCCGGGCCTCGACCTGGTCGTGATCGTGGACGCGGTGTCGTCGGGCGCCGCCGCGGGCACCGTCCACCGGGTCGACCCCGGCGACGGGCCGCTGCCCCGCGACCTCGGGCTCGCCTCGACGCACGCGTTCTCCGTCCCGGACGCCCTCGAGCTCGGGCGGGCGCTCGGGCGGGCGCCGCGCCGCGTCCTCGTGATCGGCGTCGAAGGCGCGGCGTTCGGGATGGGCGACCCGGTCACGCCGGAGGTGGCGGCGGCGCTCGACGGCGTCGCCGCAGTCGGTGCTCGCGGAGCTGGAGGAGTAGGGCCGATGCACGAGAAGGCGCTGCTGGACGACCTGATGGCGAAGATCCTCGCGGTCGCCGACGCCGAGGGCGGTGCCCGCGTGACGCGGATCACGGTGTGGCTCGGCGCGCTCTCGCACTTCACGCCGGAGCACTTCCGCGAGCACTTCGACGACGCAGCCCGAGGCACCCTCGCGGAGGGCGCGGAGGTCGAGGCGACGCTCGACGACGACCTCGCCGACCCGCGGGCGCAGGGCGTCGTGCTCGAGAGCGTCGTCGTCGCCGACTAGGCTCGAGTCGCGCTCGGTCAGCGGTGAAGGCGGATGTGCGGCCGCCGCGGCGTGCCGGGCACGCCCGGCTCGACCGCCTCGTGGTGCAGCCGGTGCCCGAGCTGCAGGAAGAGCTCCTGCGCGCGGCGCTGGGCGGCCCGGTGGCGCCGCCGGTGGCGGAGTCGCTCCCACCTGCGGCCGACGTCCCACGGGTCGTGTGGAGCCGGACGAGCATCCGCTCGCGCCGCGTTCGCGGCTTCCGGCGCAGAATCGAAGCATGGCGGGACACGGGATACCTCCTCGGTGTCGGATCCGACCTCCAGTGTGCCGCCGCCGCATCGACGCCCGAATCGGCGCCTTCACTGACTGCGCCTGCCGTGCTTCTACCGAGCCGCGCCAACCCCGGCGGTAGACTGCCTTCCGTGCCTGCCACCGTGATCGTCGGTGCGCAGTGGGGCGACGAGGGCAAGGGCAAGATCGTCGACCTGCTCGCCCAGGACTCCGACCTCGTCTGCCGCTACCAGGGTGGCCCGAACGCGGGGCACACGATCGTCGTCGACGGCGAGACCTACAAGATCCGCCAGATCCCGTCGGGCATCGTCGCCGGCAAGGCCTCGGCGATCGGAGCCGGCTGCGTCGTCGACCCGCGCGTCGTGATCGAGGAGCTCGACGACCTCGAGAGCCGCGGGCACGTCACCGCCGGGCTCGTCTTCGTCTCCGGCAACGCGCACCTGATCATGCCGTGGCACGTCGCGCTCGACGGCGCGCGCGAGCGGAAGCTCGGCAACCTCCAGATCGGCACGACGCGCCGCGGGCATCGGCCCGGCCTACGCCGACAAGGCGACGCGCATCGGGATCCGGGTGCAGGACCTGCTCGACCCGAAGATCCTGCACCAGAAGATCGAGCTCGCGGTCACGGAGAAGAACGTCTGGCTCGAGCGCGTCTACGAGATCGAGCCGTTCGACGCCGAGGAGGTGCAGCACACCTACGAGGGCTACGCGCAGCGGCTGCGCCCGTACGTCGCCGACACGTCGCTGCTCGTCGATCGCGCGCTGCGGAACGGCGACAACGTGCTCTTCGAGGGCGCGCAGGGAACGCTGCTCGACCTCGACCACGGCACCTACCCGTTCGTCACCTCGTCGAGCCCGATCGCGGCCGGCGCGGCGGTCAGCTTCGGCATCGGCCCGAACCGGATCGACGAGATCCTCGGCGTCTCGAAGGCCTACGTGACGCGCGTCGGCGAGGGGCCGTTTCCGTCCGAGATCGAGGGCGAGGCGCAGGAGCGGGTGCGCGAGCTCGGCGGCGAGTTCGGCACCGTGACCGGCCGCGAGCGCCGCTGCGGCTGGCTCGACCTGCCGGCGCTCCGCTTCGCGGTCCGCGTCAACGGGATCACCTCGCTCGCGCTGACGAAGCTCGACGTCCTCTCGACGTTCGCCGAGATCCCGATCTGCGTGCGCTACGCGCTGCCGGACGGCAGCGAGACCGACGACTTCCCGGCGCACCAGTCCGACTTCCACCACTGCCGGCCGGTCTGGGAGACGCTGCCGGGCTGGGAGCAGGAGCTCGACGGCACCGAGCTCCCCGACGCGGCCGCCGCGCTACGTGCGCTTCGTCGAGGACGCCTCGGCGTGCCCGTCTCGCTCGTCGGCACCGGGCAGGGCCGCGAGGCCGTGCTGACGCTCCGCTAGACCGGTGCGCGTTCTCCTCGTCGGATCCGGTGGCCGCGAGCACGCGCTGGCCTGGAAGCTCGCCCAGTCGCCGCTCCTGACGCGAGCTGCATGCCGCGCCCGGCAACCCCGGCATCGCCGCGCTCGGGCACTGCCATCCGGTGCGGGCCGACGACGTCGAGGCCGTGCTCGGCCTCGCCCGCGCGCTCCAGGTCGATCTCGTCGTCGTCGGCCCCGAGGTGCCGCTCGTCGCGGGCCTCGCCGACGTGCTCCGCTCGGTCGGGATCCCGGTGTTCGGCCCGTCGCGCGCCGCCGCGGCGATCGAGGGCTCGAAGACGTTCGCGAAGGACGTGATGGCCGCCGCGGGCGTGCCGACCGCGGCGACGCTCGCCGAGCCGGTGGCGCCGTGCGTGCTCAAGGCCGACGGGCTCGCCGCCGGCAAGGGCGTCGTCGTCTGCACGACGGAGGCCGAGGTCGCGGCCGGGCTCGCCGAGCTCGACGGGCTCGCCGGCCCGCTCGTCGTCGAGGAGCTGCTCGAGGGGCCCGAGGTGTCGGTGTTCGCGCTCTGCGACGGCGTCTCGGCGCGCGCGCTCCCGGTCGCGCAGGACTTCAAGCGCGCCTACGACGGCGACCGCGGCCCGAACACCGGCGGCATGGGCTCGTTCGCGCCGGTTCCCGGCTTCGGCGCCGACGAGGTCGAGGAGCTCGTCGATCTCACCTGCCGCCCCGTGCTCGCCGAGCTCGCCGCCCGCGGCCACCCGTTCGTCGGGACGCTGTTCGCCGGGCTGATGCTGACGCCGGCGGGCCCGCGGGTGCTCGAGTACAACTGCCGCTTCGGCGATCCCGAGACGCAGTCGCTGCTGCCGCTCGCTCGACGGCGACCTGCTCGCCGCGCTCGCCGCTGCCGCCGCCGGCGACCTCGGGCGGCGTCGCGCTCGGCCGGCAGGCAGGCGCGGCGGTCACCGTCGTGCTCGCCGCCGGCGACTACCCCGCCGAGCGGCGACCGCGGCTCGCCGATCACGGGGATCGAGGCGGCGGAGGCGACCGGCGCCCTCGTCTTCCACGCCGGCACGGCGCTCCGCGACGGCGCCGTGGTCACGAACGGCGGGCGCGATCCTGAACGTCACCGGCGTCGGGGACGACCTCGCCGCCGCCCGAGCGGCGGCCTACGCCGCGGCCGACCTGATCTCGTGGGACGGCGTGCGCCGGCGCGAGGACATCGCGCTCGCCGCGGCCGAGCCTCGGCGACGGCTGAAACCCGCGCCGTCCGGCTTCACGGCCCGCGGACGCCCTCGAGGTAGGTGAGCACGGCCCGGACACGGCGGTTCTCGTCGTCGCCCGGGAAGCAGGCCGAGCCGGGCGAAGATCGAGCTGATGTGCTTCTCGACCGCACCGACCGTGAGCCAGAGGCGCTTGGCGATCGCGCTGTTGCTGAGCCCCTCGGCCATCAGCGTCAGCACCTCGCGCTCGCGCGGCGTCAGCTCGGAGAGCGGGTCGTCGCTGGCGGCGCCGCCCCATCAGCTGTGCCACGACCTCGGGGTCGAACGCCGTGCCGCCCTCGGCGACCCGCCGCACCGACTCGACGAACTCGCCGACGTCGGCCACCCGCTCCTTCAGGAGGTAGCCGATCCCGGCGCCGCCGGCCGCGAGCAGGTCGCTCGCGTAGCGCTCCTCGACGTACTGCGAGAGGACGAGGATCGCCATCTCCGGCACGCGCGCTCGCGCCTCGATCGCGGCGCGCAGCCCCTCGTCGGTGTGCGTCGGCGGCATGCGGACGTCGACGATCGCGAGGTCGGGGCGGTGCCGCTCGGCGGCCGCGAGGAGCTCGTCGCCGTCCCCGACCGCCTCGACGACCTCGATCCCCTCGTCGGCGAGCAGGCGCGCGAGGCCCTCGCGCAGCAGGACCGAGTCCTCGGCGATCACGACGCGCACGGCAGCTCCGCTCTCACGATCGTCGGCCCACCGTCGGGACTCGAGACGGACAGCGTCCCGTCGACCGTCGCCGACGCGGGTCGTCAGCCCTTCCAGGCCGCCGCCCGGCTCGATCGTGCGCTCCGCCGACCCCGTCGTCCTCGATCTCGACGATCAGCGTGTCGCCGTCGCGCCAGACGCGAACCTGGAGGCGCGTCGCGGCCGCGTGCTTGGCGGCGTTCGTGAGCGCCTCGGCGACGACGAAGTAGGCAGTCGACTCGATCGCGACCGGCGGCCGCTCGCCCGATCTCGACCGAGATCTCGACCGGCACCGGGCTGCGCGCGGCGAGGGCCGAGAGGGCGGCGTCGAGGCCGCGGTCGGTGAGGATCGCCGGGTGGATGCCGCGCGCGAGGTTGCGGAGCTCGGCGAGCGCCTGCTTCGAGTCCTCGTGCGCCTGCTCGACGAGCTCCCGCGCGCCGTCGGGGTCGGAGTCGAGCTTCGCCCGCGCCGGCCCGAGATCGATCGCGAGGGCCGTCAGGCGCTGCTGGGCGCCGTCGTGGAGGTCGCGCTCGATCCGCCGCCGCTCGGAGACGGCCGCGTCGACCGCCTCGGTCCGCTGACGGGTCAGCTGCTCGACCCGCTCGGACGAGCGCCGGCCGAGCAGCGAGCGCACCGTCCAGGCGTGCGCGGCGGCGAGCAGGCCGAGGATCCACGGCAGCACGAGCGAGGACGACGAGCCCGACGACGAAGCCGCCGAGCGCCTCCGGCAGCGTGTCGATCCGGTGGCTCTCGCCGAACTGGAGCCCGGCGCCCGGTCCAGTAGTAGAAGCGGCTGTGCAACGAAGCCGAGGCCGACCGCCCAGGCGCTGACCGCGATGCAGAAGGTGGCGATCGCGAGCGGGAAGAAGACGAGCGAGCAGGTAGACGAGGTCGCGCCAGACGGCCGGGTCCTTGACCCGCTCCCAGACGAGCCGCGGCGCGAAGACGCGCTGGCAGGACGCCGCGGCGTCGATCGGCCGGTACGGGCTCGTCGACGCTCGAGGCCCGAGGAAGCGCCGGGCGCGCCAGCGCTCGGTGTCGGCGATCTCGTCCAGAGGTACAGCGTGGCGGCGAGGATCGGGAGCCCGACGAGGGTCACGACCAGGCCGAGGCCGGTCGAGATCAGCATCACGAGCAGCGACCACCAGAGCGTCGCGAGCGCGAACCCCGAGAGGATGTAGGCGGTGTCGAGCAGCGCCTGGCGCCACCCGCGGTGGTAGCCGTGACCCCTGCCGAGCCGTCGTCCCCAGGTGCGTCGCTCCTCGGGCGCGGTGATCGTGGTGGGAACGGTCGAGCTCATGACCCGAACGCTACTCGGCCCGTCGCCGCGCCGACACGGGGCGGCCCCGTCTCACGGGGTAGGGCTAACCCCCGGCCGGGTGGCAGTCCGGGAGCCGCCGCCGGGGGTGGCTCTAGAATGGTTCCGTGATTCCTCGTTACTCGCGCCCGGCCATGAGCCAGATCTGGTCGGACGGCGAGAAGCTGTCCAGATCATACCAATTCAGGTAATGCCAACCACTCGCCCGCTTCCTTGGGGTGTTCTGCATCGACCAGTGTGCCTGCCTGCAATAATTTATCAACGCTGCGTTTCACCAACTCAGGCGTCCAGCCAAAGAGTTTAGCCAGGTCGCTGTCGTTGTGCCACCCCGACCGAACGAAGGTACAATTCGATCAGTTTTTTCCGGGCGTCCGATTTACCGATCTGACGAGCTTGTTCAGCTAAGTTCGGGTAATGGCGTGCGGTTAATTCGTAACGATAGGAATACCTCCACGCACCGGCTTCAGCTATTCCGATCGGAAGACCTTACAATCCTTCTGCAAGTCCTCCAGCGCCCGGTTGAACACCGATTTTTTGCGTTGAGCATGTGCGCTTGCTTGCGCAGGTCAAGAGTATTCAGCGAGCCGAGAGCGAGCAGGGTATCGTAAACCTGCCTGGCAGCCAGTGTCAAGCGTCCTTCTTCATACGCAATAATGTGGTCTTCTTCAGGTGAACCATAATTATCAGATAGCGCGTAGAAATACGGAGCGATCTTCAGCGAGATAAATGTTGCTTTTCGGCGTAAGATCTTTCCGTAATACCAGATTTTCTTGTCGAGTGAATCGTCCTTCCAGCCCCAGGTGATATGTCCGGGATCGTCGTGCTCGTCCGCCACCGGTCGATTGCCTGCTACTGCCGTCCAGAGCGACGGCATGTCCATTGCGGTAATCGGCCAAAAATAAATGAAACCGCGTTCATTTACATAATCCAATGCCTGTGCCGGCGAAGTAATCGGTTTTGTTGGTGCAATATGAAAAGTCCTGGACCGGTACGATTTGAGCTTTTTTATATCGAGCTTCAGCATGCTCTGATTTTACCAAATCCGTTCACGGCGAATGGGTGTTAAGCATTGTTGAGGAAATACCATGGATTCTAACGTTCGTGCCCTGACTAACATGCTACTGGGTGAAATATCCAATGCCCTGGGCTTTTCCAAGACCGGCTTCGCCACCCGCTTCCTGGGAGGCCCTTTCCGGAAAGCCACTGACCGGCTTTCCGCCATCGGCCTGACCGCCGATCACATGATCGCAACCGACGGCTTTCCGGCTGCCTGCGGCATGGATGATGAGCAACTGGGTCAGCCGTGTGGACGTTCGCGGTGAAAAGGACATACCACCTGCGGGACCGTTGCTGGTTGTTGCGAATCACTGTGGTGCCTATGATTTCCTGGTCATTCCATCGCAGTTATGCCGACCGGATATAAAAATTATTTCAAGCGACATCCCCTTCCTGAAGAACCTGCCGCACGCCAGTGAGCATCTCTTCTTCCTGACCGATGCACCTTATGATCGTGGCATGGCAGCTCGTGGAGCGCTGCGCTATCTTCAATCCGGCGGAGCTTTACTCCTTTTTGGTACGGGGCAGATCGATCCCGATCCGGCTGTTTACAAAGACCCTGATAAATCGATCGATGCCTGGTCCCCTTCGATAGATTTATTCCTGCGAATGGTTCCGGATACACAGGTGGTCGTTGCTATTTGCAGCGGCATCGTCATGTCCCGCTGGGCACACCATCCATTAACCTATTTTCGCCGGATCGACTGGCAGCGCCGGCGACTGGCTGAGTTTGGACAGGTGCTCCAGCAGTTGTTTTTTCCCGGAAAATGGTATGTCTCTCCGCGTGTCTCGTTTGCCCCCCCGGTTCGGATTGATGAGCTCAAGCAGGAAAGCGGGGGTGAGCGGATCCTACCGGCGGTGATCGCCCGCGGTAAAGCGCTTCTTGCTGATCACATACACTGGTCAGGGTAGATTGTTCACAGGCTGAAGACTGTCCAATCGGTCAGGTAGATTCTGGTTGAATAGCCAGTACCATTGCGTAGGCTTACGGATATACTGATAGTTGATCTCCGGGATGAATTTCTCTCCCGTGCGGGCATCTCGTTCTTCCGGGGAAGAGGAAACGGATCAAGACTAATCAAACGAGGAAAGGTAACGGATAAAATGAAAGCCATCGAAGTTCTGGATCTACATAAAGCTTTCGGGGAAAACAAAGCCGTAGCAGGTGTCAGCTTCAACATCGAGCAGGGTGAGATCTTCAGCCTGCTCGGTCCGAATGGAGCCGGCAAAACCACCACCATTTCCATGCTCTCATGCTTGCTGCATCCTGACTCAGGTGACGCCCTGGTAATGGGACATTCGATCAAGAATGACCAGATGGGTGTTAAGTCCACACTTGGTGTCGTTCCTCAGGATATCGCCCTTTATGAGGATATGTCGGCCCGGGAAAACCTTACCTTCTGGGGAAAAATGTACGGGCTGCGTGGAACAGCCTTGAAAAAACGTGTCGATGAAGTACTCGAAATTATTGGACTGACCGATCGGGCGAAAGAATTTGTGAAAAAATATTCCGGGGGTATGAAAAGGCGTGTCAACATTGGTGTGGCGCTCCTCCATAAACCGCAAGTCATCTACATGGACGAGCCGACGGTTGGGATCGACCCCCAATCCCGCCGTAACATCCTTGACTTTGTCGTGGCACTTCAGAAGCAGGGGATGACCGTCCTATATACGACCCATTATATGGAAGAAGCCCAGGAACTCTCGGACCACATCGCGATCATGGATCACGGAAAGGTTATTGCGACCGGAACCAACGAGGAGCTGGTCAGGATTGTCGGTGAGATGGATCGCATCACCGTCACCATTAACGCTGAATTGACCCGGGTCATGGCTGCCTGGCAGGCGGTTAAAGGCGTGAAGCAGGTTACAGCTCAGGATGGGACTCTTGCCATCCTGGCTGATGACAGCAACCGGGTATTACCGAGATTGTTCGAGGCAGCCGCCTCCAACAATGTGCGCATCACGTCGGTCGCCATCCATGAACCCAACCTGGAAGCGGTCTTTTTGCATCTGACCGGTCGCGCTTTACGCGATTAAGGAGTCTTTGATATGAAAGCAATCGATATTGCCATCAAGGATATGACCCGCTCGTTTCGCAGCGCATTCGCCCTGGTCTTCATGTTCGGTGTTCCGCTGTTGATGACGGGCATGTTCTACCTGATGTTCGGCGGCTCCGGCAATAACAGCCAGGGTTTTACCATCCCAGTTACGAAGGTGGTTGTTGCCAACCTCGATCAGGGCGGAGCCGGTTTTAATGCTGTCAGTGCCCAGGTCCCGGGCGGGACGCAGGCAAATTCAATGGGTGATCTAATCCTTTCCCACCTGCAGGAAAAAAGCTTTGCAAAACTTATGGAAGTCACCCAGGTTGATAGTGCGGCTGCTGCTATTTCCGCAGTGGATAACCAGTCTGCCGGTGTGGCTCTGATCATACCGGCCGATTTCTCAGCCGGAATCTCCAGCTCAACGGGACAGACTTCAATTGAACTTTACAAGGACCCCGCCCTGACGATTGGTCCAAGCATTGTCCAATCGATACTCAACCAGTTAATGGATAGCCTGTCGGGAGCGGGTATCGCCGTCAAGGTTGCCATCCAGCAGACCGGCAGTACCGATTCCGCCATGGCGGGCAAGGTACTCCAGGAATATATGGCGGGTCTGCCTACAGGCGACACCTCCTCTCTTTTGCTGGATGTGCGAAACGCAAACGTAAAGAAACAACCGGTAAATACACTGCTCACGGTAGTTGGTCCGATAATGGGCTGGCTGACGATCTTCTATGCTTTTTTTACCGGTGCTTCTACAGCCCAATCCATCTTAAGGGAGGATGAGGACGGTACCCTACCCCGCCTGTTTACCACCCCCACCACCCATTCGACCATACTGGCCGGAAAATTCCTGGCAGTAGGTTTAACGACGATCGTTCAAATGACCGTGCTAATTATCCTTGGACGGGCTATTTTCGCAATTCCATGGGGCAATCTGCTTTCGGTCAGCATCGTCATACTTGGCACAATTTTGGCAGCTTCTGCATTTGGCATCTTTATCAACTCCATGCTGAGAACTACAAAGCAAAGCGGTCTTGTTTTTGGGGGTCTGATGACCGTTATGGGAATGCTCGGTGGGATACCCATTTTTGTCGGGATGGCATCATCTTCTTCTGCAGCGCTGAACACCGTTGCGCTGGTGGTGCCGCAGGGTTGGGCAGTCCACGGCTTGTTGCAAGCCATGAACAACGCTTCCCTGAATGCCATCCTGATCTCGTTCCTTGTTCTGGTCGGCTGGGCCGCCCTATTCTTCGTGGCCGGTGTGTTGCGTTTTCAGAAACGCTTCGGATAAGAATGGTTGAGCCCGGATCCGGGACCAACTAAAGGATATATCCACTATGCGAATCATTGACCTTGCATTAAAAGACCTTCGCCAGATCCTTCGTAACCGCATGACCTTCCTCTTTCTGTTGATCATGCCGATCGCCTTCACTTTTCTTTTCGGCCTGGCTTTCGGTGGTTCGTACACCAAAGGTGACCCACGCTTGCCGGTAGGGTATCTGGACCAGGATGGCGGATCGATTTCGAAGGGGTTACAAACCTTGTTGAATGCCTCGACCGTTATCCGCCTGGATGAAAATCCGCAGCGTACAGAAGCAGACCTTGAGAACTCTGGTCGGTAAAGGAGATCTTGCCGGAGCGGTAATCGTACCAAATGGATATAGCCAGGCACTCCAGGCTGGAACTGCTTTGAAATTGATCATCATCATTGATCAAGCCAGCACTTCATCTACCACCGTACAGACTGACATCCAGGCTGCGACAAACCGGCTGATGAGTGCAGTGCAGACTGCCCGGATCGTAGAAAAAAACCGCAACGATCCAGCCGCATTCGGCCCGGCGTTCGATGCGGCAATCACAGCCTGGCAGCAGCCACCCATTGAGGTGACCGTTATTACCAGCGGCGCCATCCAGACGCAAAGCTCAAATGCCCTATCGATGGCTCATTCATCACCCAGTATGATGCTGCAATTTGCGATCGCCGGCTTGCTGACGGCAGGAACGGTCATCGTCAACGAGCGGAAGACACGATCGCTGCAGCGACTTCTGACCACTGCAACATCCCGAGTTCAGATCTTGATGGGCCATTACCTGGCGATCTTCATAATGATATTTATTCAATTTATCCTCCTGATCGGGTTCGGTCAATTGGTGTTGAAAGTTGATTACCTGCGCCTACCGCTCGCAACACTGTTGATTTCCATCGCATCTGCCATGTGTATTGCTGCGCTTGGGCTACTGATCGGTATATTGTCAAAATCCGAGGAACAGGTCATCATCTTCGCCCTTATTCCAATGTTCGTGCTCTCCGGTCTGGGTGGAGCCTGGGTGCCACTGGAGGTTACCGGACCGACTTTCCAGACTGTCGGCCATATGTCACCGGTTGCCTGGTCGCTGGATGGATACGCCAACATAATTACTCGTGGCTTGTCAATTAATTCCATCCTGTTGCCTACTGCCGCGTTGCTGGGATATGCCATCCTCTTCTTTTTCCTGGCAGCCTGGCGTTTCCAGCGTAGTGAAGAAAGATGAAAGATAAAATGGGCGGGGTTTGACCCCGCCCATTTCACTTTATAATTACCTTTCAGGCTAATATTGGTCTGTCACCAAGGTCGGGGGATGGGGTTTTATAACAAAACCGGTTGTGTAGTTTTCCTAAAACTACCTCTCCAAAGGAGAATTCGTTCATGACCACCAGCATCAAGGACCGTCTTTCCCCCCTGACCAAGTTATTCTACGGCATCAGCGATTTCGGCTTTGCCTGCACCGATACAACCATGCAGGTACTTTTTGCCATCTTCATGACCGATGTGGTCGGGTTGAAACCCGCATATGCTGCCCTGGCAGTATTTATCGGGCGGACATGGGATTACATCAATGACCCGGTGATCGGATATTTTAGCGACCGGATGCGCAGCCGCTGGGGAAGACGCCGCCCCTTCCTTCTTTTTGGCTTCATTCCATTCGGTCTGATGTTCGCCATGCTCTGGTACAAACCCGCCACAGAGAGCCAACTCTTATTGTGCGCTTACTACGCGATAGCCTATTTCTTCTTCGATACCGCCTATACCATCGTAACCATGCCATATGCCGCCCTAACCCCCGAGTTAACCCAGGATTACGATGAGCGCACCAGTTTAACATCATACCGGATGGCCTTTTCCATTATCGGTAGCCTGGTAGCATTCGTGGTTCCGCTCCTGATCATCGGGACGATGCGACCGGAAAATGCCGGGCGGGTCTTTATGATGGGTGGGATCTTTGGGGCTGCCTGTGCACTTCCGCTTCTTCTCACTTTCTTCAGCACCCATGAGAAGAAGGAATACTATACACAGTCTCAACCAAGCCTGCGGGAATCGCTTCGGGCTGTCTGGAAAAACCGGCCGTTCCTGTTCGCTGCGGGCATTTTTCTTTTCACCTGGACCGCGGCTGACATCATCCAGGCTTTCCTGCTCTACTTCTTGAAATACCGGATGAATATGGAAGCCAACAGCGACATCATCATGGCTGCCATCTTCATTACTGCCTTGCTGGTGTTGCCATTTTGGAACTGGGTTTCTGGAAAGACCGACAAGCGCAAAGCCTATGTCGCAGGGATGATCTTCCTCGCCACCATCATGACCATCCTCATATTCCTCAGCCCCTCAGCAGGACTTCCCTTGGTCTTGGTCATGGCTGTCCTGGCTGGCATTGGTGTTTCTGCAATTCACGTCCTAACCTGGGCAATTATCCCCGATGCAGTTGAAGTGGATGAGCTGATCACGGGTAAGCGGCACGAAGGTGTTTTCTACAGCCTGGTTTCCCTTTTCAAGAAGATCGCATCTTCGATAGCAATTCCGGTGACCTTACTCGTTCTGGACTGGAGTGGTTATGTATCCAATGCGGTCGTTCAAAAGCCATCCGCCATCCTGGCTATTCGCATCCTGATCGGCCCGGTACCGGCTGTCCTGCTTCTGGGTGGGATCCTTTTTGCGGTCTACTACCCGCTTAGTCGTGCGGACCATGCCAGGGCTCGTGCCGAGATCGCTGCCAAGCGACTTTTGGAAAAAGATAATGCAATAAAGGAAAGTGGAGAGTTAAGGAAAACAGATCTACATATGGTAAATAAAATCCCCACCAGGCATTTCATCTGGTGGGGATTTTTACAAGACCAAGTTAACGATAAACAATTTCAGGATTTAATTGATTGATATATGGAAATTGCCACGGTCGAAACCGACGCTATGATGATTAAGATGGTACAGCCAACGGAGAATATTTTTTGGAAATTGTTGTTGGCAAATTCTCCCATCAAACCTTTGTCGTTGGTAAGTTTGATCAAGTAAAAGAAGACCAGCGGTAACGCTACCGCATTGATGGTCTGGGTCAGAACAGCGATCTGGAACAAGGAAATACTTCCGATCATGGCGACTACCGCCGCGATCAACATTTGACCACCAAAAAGGATGTAAAAGGTCTTACTCTTCTTGAACGAATCATCCAGGCTGCCGGAGACGCCGAAAAACTCAGCAAATGCATACGCTGTTGAAAGTGAAACCACCACCAGGCCCATGAAACCGGCATTTAAGATACCGACGGCGAATAATGTACCAGCCAGGTTCCCGGCGAACGGGCGAATCGCGATGGCGGCGGTCTCACCTGAATCCAACGGGATGTGATTGACGAATAACGTCGCGGCCGTTGCTACGATCATGAAAAAAGAAAAGAAATCCGTCAGGAATGCCCCCCAATAGGCCTCCAATTGGGAATAGTTGACTTTACCCTTTTCGATCTTTTTATCGAAAGCAAAACTACTGATAAAGAACTGCCCCCAGGGTGTGATGGTGGTACCGAGAACGCCCATTCCGATGAGCAGGAAATCACGTGTATATTGTGGGGTGAAATCCACACCATGCGGATAAAGTAAATTACTGACTGCCAGGCCCCAATCCGGACGTGCCTTGATCGCAGAAAAAATATAAGCGAGGAAGAACAGGCAGGCGAAAAGCATCAGAGCCTGGGTGATCTTATAGTTACCCCGTACGATCAGGAAAAACGAAACGATAACGATGACGAACACCGCCGGGATAGCAGGAATGTTCAGCAGGGCAGCTGTCGTTTTCACTGCGGAGAGCTCAGTAACCAGCGTTCCAAAATTGGCTATCAGCAGGGCTCCAAACATAAACATCGCAGCTTTAACGCCATACTTTTCCCTGATGAGGTCACCCAAACCCTTACGGGTTATGACGGTCAGGCGCATTCCCATTTCCTGGGTCACGCCCAATAAAATGGTGATGATGACCAATGGAAAAAGGATCGGATATCCGAGCCGGGCACCCGCAATCGAATAGGTAGCAACCCCGCCGGCATCATTATCTGCCATGGCGGTGATGGTCGCTGGACCGAACACGGAAAAGAATATGACTATTTTTTTCCAGTTTCGGGCAAAAAAACCACGTATGATAATGGTATTGGCCATAAGATCTCCATCCCTTCCAATTTAACGATAAAAACGCGGTAGTCTTTTCTTCCAGGCAGTTGGGATGATCTTATCCAACGCATCGTCCGCAGTCACGATTCCATGCAGGCGATTTTGATCATCTACTACTGGAACGGCCAGCAGATCATATTTGGCGACAGTCTGGGCGACTGTTTGCTGGTCATCGGTCAGGTTTACAGTTATAAGGTGTTTGCTCATGAAGTCCGATACCATCTGACCGGGAGCGGCAAAGATAAGATTATTCAATGAAAAAGCACCCATTAAGTGATCGTCTGGATCGACAACATAGACGTAAAACATCGTCTCGACCTCATCCGCCATGCCGCGCAGTTCCTTGATTGCCTCGGCGGCAGTAAGGTTGGGATGGATGTAGGCGTATTCAGTTGTCATGATGCCCCCCGCCGTATCCTCCGCGTAGGTCAGGAGTTTACGGACATCATCCGCGTCATCTTTTTCCATCAACGCCAGCAGACCCTGTTTGCGTTCTTCGGGCAGATCGCCCAATAGGTCGGCAGCCTCGTCGGGCTCCATCTCTTCGAGCACGTCTGCCACTTTCTCATCCGGCATATGCTCGATTATTTCCTTCTGAAAATCGGGTTCAACTTCCTCGAGTGTGTCCGCCAAATGAGGAACGTCCAACTTATCCAACAATTGACCGGACTCGAGTTTGTTCAAATCTGCTACAATATCCGCCAGGTCAGCCGGATGTAATTCGTGCAGTTTTTCAGCTGGCACCCGAAGCTGCATGGCCTGGTCACGCCGCATCAATTCAACATCATCCCAGGCGATCCCTCTTTGCTTTGTATGTCCAGCCAGGAAATGCGCCAGTCCGACCAGTCCCAGGCGGCGCATGATCCCCAACCAGGAAACATCCACGTTGCTGACGTAAATCGTGCCGTTAACGCGCACCAATTCCACGTCATTTACACGGACCACCCGGGCGCCATCCGTATCGATGATCTGCTGGTCGAGCACATCCCGTGATAACAATACATCGTCTTCTTTGAGGGCAAATTCCGGCATCTCATCCGACCGGTATTTTAAAGGAATTACCGGCGATAGCAGCGCCGCCACAGCCGAGAATGGCAGGATGCGCGTCTTACCTTTCCATTCGACTTCAACAGCCTCGATCAGGGGATGGGGAAAATCAGCCCAGGGGCGCACAACCAGATCCTTTAATTTTCCGACCGATGTACCATCGAGGTCGGTGACAGAACGTCCAATGATCTCACTCAGAAAAGCCATAATCCACCTCCGATAAAACGAAACCTGCAAAAGCAGTAGGAGTTGGCGGAATAAAAAAGCGCCGCCTGCAAATCTGGCAGAACTCGGCGCTAAAGAGACATTGAATAATCATGCCGCCCATCAGCGATTTATTCCAAACGGCTGTGATGAAATTCGGCGTTGGTGATGCGTGGCGACCGACCGCACACCAGGTCTCTGAGCGAACATTCCTGCCAGGGAGTAGACAAATTTAGTGGTATACCATCTGCGTCCACACCATCACCTCCGTTTCCGTGCAAAATTGATAATAAACCACGCACAAAAAGAAAAACCTCCCAAAATTCCAGGAGGTTTCAATGATTACTATCAACCCGCGGTCAGACCGCCGGTACCTCCTGGTCGAGCTTTGGCACTGCGCGTCGTAGGGATGTTGCTCCCAGCCACCTTGAGCGGGGCCTTAAGCCGGCCCGGCCTGGTTTACCCCTTGGCGTCTTTCGACGTTTCGGGACAATGGCTTGTTTATCACGCAGACGCCTCGCCTAACGAGGTTATTCAATTCGACGCAACTATACTCCATTCATGAAAGTATCGTCAAGGAGGAACATGCTTGCTTTTTCATTACAATTTTACATTTAAGCTGGGTATCCCCGGTAAAAAAAAGAAACCACCGATCTTGAATCGGTGGAAACCCTGTCGGGGCGGGCGGAGTTGAACCGCCGACCTCTGCGTCCCGAACGCAGCGCTCTAACCGGACTGAGCCACGCCCCGAGCAAGCAAGCCGGGATTATACCCGCCCGCACTTGATTTGGCAAGGCAACCTGCCATGGGGTATAATCCTCCCGCTCGAATCGACACCCGATAGGGGCACGCTTTAACGTGCCCCTATATGATGAGGATAATTATGGCTGAACCTGAAGCGAACAACCTGTCGCCCGAACCGGCAAAACCGAATACGGGTAATGTTAAAACGGCGGATATAGACGAGACCATGCGGTCTGCGTATCTCGATTACGCCATGTCCGTTATTGTCGCGCGCGCATTACCGGATGCCCGTGATGGGCTAAAACCCGTTCACCGGCGCATTCTTTATGCCATGCAGGATATGGGGATCCGGTCAAATACAGCCTTTAAAAAATCCGCTCGTATCGTTGGTGAAGTTTTAGGGAAGTATCACCCGCATGGTGATTCAGCGGTCTATGAATCCATGGCGCGCATGGCTCAGGATTTTTCCATGCGTTACATGCTTGTCGATGGCCAGGGAAACTTCGGATCTGTCGATGGCGATGCCCCGGCAGCCATGCGTTATACCGAAGCCAGGCTGCATAAGATGGCGGAAGAATTACTGGCTGACCTGGAAAAAAATACCGTTGATTTCACCGATAACTTTGATGGCTCGCTCCAGGAACCATCCGTACTCCCATCCCGGCTTCCCAACCTCCTGCTCAATGGCTCCTCCGGAATTGCGGTGGGAATGGCGACCAACATTCCACCTCATAACTTGAAGGAAGTTGTTGCTGCTCTTATTTATCTTATCAATAATTACGACACGATGGATGACGTCCCGATCGAAGCCCTGATGAAATTTATTCCAGGACCGGATTTCCCGACTGGCAGCATTATCGTTGGGAAGGATGGCATCGAAGCTGCCTATGGGACCGGCAAGGGACGTCTGGTAGTGAGAGGCAAAGCGCATATAGAAGAGATGGCTGGCAATCGGCACCGCATCGTGGTGACAGAGATCCCCTACCAGGTAAACAAATCCACATTGATCGAGCGCATCGCCGATCTGGTACGTGATGAAAAAATAGATGCTATCTCAGATCTGCGCGATGAGTTGGATCGGCGCGGCATGAGCATTGTGATCGAGTTAAAGACGGGGTGCCCAACCTAAAAAAGTATTGAACCAGTTGTATAAATATACAGCTTTACAGAGCACATTCGGGGTCCAGATGCTGGCTTTGGTGAATGGTGAGCCGCGCTTACTCCCACTAAAGAAAGCTCTGCAAATATTCCTTGACCATCGCCAGATCGTGATTACCCGGCGAACACAGTATGAGCTGGAAAAGGCTCGAGCACGCGCACACATCCTCGAGGGCTTAACCATCGCTTTAAATAACCTGGATGCGGTCATCCAGACCATCAAGGAATCTCCGGATGCGGATACTGCCAAGGAACGCCTGATGAAGCGTTTCAAATTATCCGAGCTCCAAGCCCACGCGATCCTTGATATGCAACTGCGGCGACTGGCTGCTCTCGAGCGACAGAAGATCGAGGACGAATATAAACAGGTCAAACAGCAGATCGTGTACTACGAGGACCTGCTTGCCAATCCGAAAAAGATCCTGACGCTGATCCAGCAGGATTTGCAGGAATTATCTGATAAATACGGAGATGAAAGACGAACGCATATCGCTGTTGAAGCCGTCGAGAATTTAAGCGAATCCGATCTTGTGCCAGATGAGGCAGTCTTGATCTCTCTCACGGCGCGCGGTTATGTCAAACGTGTGGCAGCAACAGCCTACAAACTGCAGGGCGCGGGTGGCAAGGGGGTTACAGGACACGCCACGAAAGAGGAAGATGAGGTCCTGAGCCTGATCCCTGCCCGGTCACTCGACACGATGTTGTTTTTCTCAGACCATGGCAAAGTCTATTCTGAGAAGGTCTATCAGATACCGGACGCCGACCGGACAACTAAAGGAATCCCCTTGGTCAATGTTCTCTCGCTGGAGGCCGGAGAAGTAATTACGGCTGCCGTCTCTGTTCCCAATTTTGATCTAACTGAATGTATTACATTAGCTACACGCAAAGGCAAGATCAAGCGGATGGTGCTTTCTGAATTATCGGCTGTTCGTCCATCTGGCATCATCGCCATCGGTCTGGAACAGGGGGATGAACTCCGCTGGGCACGGTTGACGCATGGAACCGATGAGATCATTCTGGTGACTGAACTGGGAAAAGCCCTCCGTTTTGCTGAAAACAAGGTCCGAACTACAGGACGGAGTTCTGGCGGTGTGACCGGAATTAAATTATCAGGAAGCGATTGTGTAACCAGTATGGAAGTAATTGAACCGGGCGGCGACCTTTTATTGGTCACCACGCAGGGATATGGTAAGCGTACTCCCCTCACAGAATATCCCGCAAAAGGACGCGCAACCGGCGGTATCCAAACGATCGCAAAAAATGCTGCTGATAAGATTGGTACCATCACATCGGCAAGGGTTGTCCAGGAAGCTGATGACCTGACCATTATCTCATCCAATGGAATGGTCTTGCGCATGAAAGTTAAGGATGTAAAACAGGCTAGTCGCGCAACCCGCGGTAACCACATGATGGATGTCAAGGAAGGTGACCGGGTCGCATCCATTGCACGGATAGCCACTGCTGAACTAAAACGAGTAGGTGCAAAAACCAACGGTGATCAGGAACAAGATGGTGGACCTCAGATTAAACTACCAATGAGTTAACACAGGTGGATCACCAACAGAGCAAATTAATGAATAAAGAGCCGCGCATTTCTGCGTGGCTCTTTATTATTATCAATCGGTACGAAGCTACCTCAACGGAAGTGACAACACAACCTTTCCGGATAATAAAAGTAATGTCACTCCCAGTAACAAGACTATCATAAAAAGCATTACCGCCAGGATAAAACGCTGCGGACCGGTCATGCCGGTAATCTGGTCAAAGCTCCTGCGTGGTCTTTCCGGCTTCGGTGGCTCGGGCAATTTCGTATCGAGATTATCTTCCTCTTCTTGAAAGGCAGATTGGTTTCGTAAATTATCGAGCATGGCTCACCTCACTTAAAAAAAGTATATCACACAACTGGACGGAGATGAACTTCCCCAAAATGGATGGTTTGTTTTTGTCCATTTTTTAAACGTAAAACGAGACTTCCATCAAACTCCAGGTCATCAATTTGCCCCCTGCGGCTGATTCCTTGCTGCATCTGGATCTCCACTTCTTCACCACGGAACGCCAGTGAATTTGACCAACTTTGCAAAAAAAATTCTTTTGTCATTTTTTTACGCCAGTCAAGCAAAGAACTGATGATTCCGTGCAACAGTTCTAACCGGTCTATGCCTTTTTCCATCACATTTTCTAAACACGTCGCTGGAAAATTTAACAATTCGGTTGGTGGAATTGATTGAGGTTTTATATTGATTCCTATCCCGATGATGACAGACTCAATTTCATCCCCCGCCCAAATGCTCTCAACTAAAATACCACATACTTTCTGTCGGTTTAATAAAATATCATTCGGCCACTTGATCTCTGGAATCAACCCTAATTTAATTAATCCATCGCGAACCCCAAGTGCGCCCAAGCCGGAAAATAACGATATGGATGACCGCTCGCTGGGTAACGGTTTAATAATGAGGCTGAACGCCAGACCAGAACCCTTCGGGGAGAACCAGCGCCGGTCGCCACGTCCTCTCCCGGCCGTCTGTTCTTCTGCAATTACCAGCGACAGATCGGGTGCACCTTCAGCCGCCCAGGCAAGCGCCTCGTCATTTGTCGAGCCGATGCGTTCGTAGCTTCGCAATTCCCCGATAGGTATATCTCTAAGTATTCTTAAAAGCGATTGATCTGCCATTGCAGGAAATTCCCCGGCAGAAATGAACTGCCGGAGAAAATGATCTCATGGAGGCGGTAAGACGAAATGGGGGTTTACGAACCCGCCATTCAAGCGAACTTCGAAATGCAAGTGGGCGCCGAAGGAATTGCCGGTGTTTCCCGCCAGTCCGATCAGTTGTCCCGCATATACACCCTGGCAGGGTACAACGTTGATCTGGCTCAAGTGCCCATAAAGGGTTATATAACCATTGCCATGATCGATCATCACCACGTTGCCATAGCCATAATTCCAACCCCCTTGCGCCATGGTCACCACACCGGCATCCGCAGCGACAATCGGGGTACCTTCAACGGCGGCAATATCAATTCCTAGGTGTCCTGACCAGAATTCATTACCGGAGACCCAGTGATTGGGACTGGGCCAAATAAATGCAGCACTTCCGACCGGTCCCGCGCCACAAGCCGTTCCACTTACTGCAGCCGTCCCGGACCGTCCACTTGCCACGGTCGGGATGATCCACTGAACAAATTCACGATGACCGCCTGGAACCATCACGAAGGTATCCGGTTTAATATCCGGATTTGTCAGATCGATATTATTCCCCGGCCAATTTAATATATCATCCGGTTTTGCAGAAAATTTATTCGCGATCGCATCCAGCGAATCGCCCTTCTGCCATTTGTAATAAACTCCATCCACGGGTGGGATTTTTAGCACTTGCCCGACCCTGATACTATCGGGACTGTCCTGCAATATATCGTAGTTCGCCCATAACAAGGTCTCGGGTTTGATATTATGGTCTTTGGCGATGCCGAAGACCGAATCTCCTCTTACAACGGTATAGTCCAATATGGAATAATTAGCGTTCGAACTTATATCAGTCTTCAGCTCGATATGTCTGACAATTCCTTGATCATCAGGATTTGAAGCGGTAGCAACTGGGAGTGCGTTTACCGACCCGGCTTCAGTCGGGATAGGAGGTATATATGCCGTTGCCGTTTCAGGGATGATCTTCCAGAACGCAAATCCGAGCAGTGAGGTGACCACCAGCACTGTTATCCCCCATGATATGCCATTAAATAAACGCGTGGATTTAAGTATTCTACCGGTAAATTTCATAAGCCTTCAGTAAGTGTCTCCAGAAACTCCTGGTTATTTGTAGTTTTCGTCATCCGCTGTAAAAGTGCTTCGGTCGCAATGGATGAATCCATCCCAGCGCCTTGCGGAGGTGCAGAAACCATTTGGATATACATGCGGCGCATGATCCATACACGTTGCAGGATATCCGGTCCAAGCAGCAGATCCTCACGACGTGTGGACGACCTTTCGATATCCACCGCCGGGAAGATCCGTCTTTCCTGAAGTTTTCGGGTCAGCAAAAGTTCCATGTTGCCAGTACCCTTGAACTCTTCATACACTACATCATCCAGACGGGAGCCGGTTTCAACCAGGCAGGTTGCAATAATGGTTAATGAGCCCCCTTCTTCGAGATTTCGAGCCGCTCCAAAAAAATGTTTGGGAGGATACAATGCCGAGGGATCCATACCGCCTGAGAGAGTCCTGCCGGAGGGATTGACAACTAGGTTATAGGCACGTGCCAGGCGGGTGATCGAGTCCATTAAAATAACCACGTGTCTTCCGATCTCGGTCAAGCGTTTTGCACGATCGAGGGTGATCTCAGCAGTTCGAACATGGGACGTGACTGGTTCATCGAAGGTGGAGGCGATCACTTCTGCATCCACAGAACGATCCATATCGGTGACTTCCTCCGGACGCTCACCAATCAAGGCGACCATGAGGTTCACATCCGGATATTGAGTTGAAATGGCATTCGCGATCTGCTTTAAAATGGTCGTTTTACCCGCCTTGGGCGGTGAGACGATTAATCCACGCTGTCCCCGCCCGATCGGCACGATCAGGTTAATCAAGCGAGTGGCAAGAATATCACCTTTGGTCTCAAGGTCAAAACGACGGTCAGGGAAGATCGGTGTCAAGTCTTCAAATCTTGGACGACGACGGGCTTCTTCTGGATCGATCCCATTGACCAACTCAACTTTAACCAGACCCCAGTGGCGCTCTGATTCACGCGGAGGGCGGACATGACCGATAACCAAATCACCAGAACGCAGTTCATAACGCCTGAGTTGTGCCTGGGAAACATACACATCATCTTCGCCGATATTGTAGCGCGCAGACCGTAAGAAACCGATTCCTTCGCTCATGATCTCGAGGATGCCACCGCGCATATCAACGCCTTGTTTGGCAGCTTCAGCCTGGCAAATGTTTAAAATTAAAGCTTCCTTTTTAAGGCGGTGGGCGTTTGTCACATTGAATTCCTTGGCCATATCACGCAATTCAGCCAGGGGTTTGTTTTCGAGGTCAAGAATGTTCATATTTCTTTCTCAGATTGTGCTTTGAATGAGGGATGAGGAATTAGGAATGAGGATAAGACCAAGCGCCCCCAGGGCAGGCTTGTTTACACGGTTCTATAAACGGTTGAGTAAGGTCTATGTTGGATCAACTTGTTATTCTTATCGGGGATGAACTCCAACGCCCAAGTTCGAGCGGATTATAGCACGCAAATTGGAGCCGGGCAAGCGCTTCAAGCATCAATATTTTCTGCAATAAGATCGTTTTACCTTTCACTCAATCGTTTAATCAATCCAAAAGGGATGGTAGCCGTCAGCACGAGGCGGCTATCGAGTGCAAACGCGATAAGACGGCGGGCTAGAGTAGGTGAATTATCTATTTCACCTGCCAAAAAGCCGGCAGAAGGATACGGATGAATGAATCCGCTAAAATGCCCAGGATGAGAAGATTGCTGAACAACCGATTATGGTAAAAAGCAAAGCCTGAGAACCAGGTAGGCCATCCCGTCCATTCCTTCGGCGGTTCGGTTGGTCGCGGTTTTGTATGAACACCAATGACCAACAGAATGCGCTTCCCGGTCAGGAAAACGATCAAGAGCACAGGTGTAAAAAAGCGCGGTACAAAGACCAGGTATACGATGACCAGATAGATCAGAACGATTACGGCTATATTAATATAGCGGGCAGCTTTTTCCCCAAGGCGGACCGGGAGAGTACCAACACCTTTCGCTTTGTCCTGGGACGATTTATCAATGTGCTTCCCTATGTTGATGCTGACAACACTTAGACCGAACGGCACCCCTGCAAGAGCAACATTCCAAATATTTTCGGTGCTTCCACCCATGAGGACGATATATACACCTGCGACAAGGATGGGACCCCAGATCAGGAATATGGCGAGTTCACCCAGACCGAGATATTTTAACGGCCAGGTATAGAACAGCAGGGCAAGTGCCCCGAAAGCGAAGAGACCGATAACAAATGGAGAGAATCCTGTATAGAAAAGGGAATATACACCCGATGAAAAAGCCAATACGCCACTTACCAGGAACCAGGTTAGTTGCTGGCGTTTGGTCCAAAAATTCTGAACCAGCGGATGGACACCGTATTGCGTGCGGAAATAATTATCTTTGTCAACTCCACGACTGAAATCAGTAAAGTCATTGAGCAGGTTGTTCGTCCCATGAGCCAGGAATAATCCAAGTGTGACGATTATCCATGGTAACCAGGCGAAATGACCGCTGCGCCACGCCAGTAATCCTGCAATAATAGATGAATAAATGGTAACGATCGTTACTCCGGAGCGTGTGGCGATCAACCACTTTGATACCACATCCAGCGCGTTCCATTCCTTTTCGCTATCCATCTTGACCAAGCCCGAAAGGGCTTTCTTCCACATGGAAAAGTTAATGTTCATGGTGAATTCCTCCTGTATTGTTTATTTCCTTAGCACGCCGGGCAATTGCACGGATCAATCCAAGGAAAACAAGCGAATGTATTGGCAAGAGAAAATACCAGTAAATGAAACCCCATACCCCTTTCGGAGCAAAGAAAGCCGTTTGTGAAAGAAGGGCTCCTTCTCCAGCCGGTGTGATCCGCCATTCCATCCAGCCCAGCCCGGGTGCTCTCAATTCCGATTTCAATCGGAGATGTGCCCCCTGCGTCACAACATCCACACGATAAAAATCGAATACCTCGCCCGGGGAAGGGGTTTTGTCGACACTCCGGCCTCGCAATCCTGGACCTCCTACCCACTTGTCGATTAGCCCTCGCATTTTCCACAAGCCATTCATGTAAAGCCAACCCTGTTTTCCTCCCAGGTTCGAAACAACCTGGAAGATCGCGTACGGGCTTGTATCTATTTTAATTTTCCGGTTCTCAATAAAAAAACCTCTCTGCCTTATTCTACTCAAGGACCCTTCATTCTGCCAGACTTGATCCATTCGATCTGGAGTCATTTCCTGGAGGGCAGCCAGGACTGATTCTTTATAACCTGACGTCCGGATACCCGGGAATATTTCCATTGCCGACCGGTCACGAACGATGCTATTGGCTCGCAGTCCTCCCAGCAATGGTCTAACGATATTTGCCGGCACTGGAGAGATCGTGGCGAGCACGGATGTCATCAGGAAATCAGGCATCCAGGGAAGCAATATGGTATGCCGGGTCAACCCGCGCAAGCGTGCATAGGTCTTTATCGTTTCTTTGTACGTGAGAACGGTCTCTCCGCCTATTTCAAAAATGTGCCCGCGACTGGAGACTGTTTCCATGGCAGCGATCAGGTATTTAATGACATCCTGAATGGAAATGGGTTGAGTGAGCTTGGTTAAGTTGCGTGTGCCGATCATGATAGGAAATTGCTCTGCAAGGTAACGGATCATCTCGAATGATATGCTACCCGAACCGATGATCAAGCTCGAACGGAATTCCGTTACCGGAATACGCCCGGCACGCAAGGCATTACCCGTCTGTAAACGATATTCTAAGTGTGACCCGATTTCTTCTTCAGGATGAGCGAGTCCGCCAAGATAGATGATGTGTTCAACATTCGTCGATTCTGCCGCCGATAGAAAATTACGGGCAGACTCGAGCTCACGCGGTTCGTAATTCCAACCGCTGGACATATTATGTACAAGATAGAAAGCGGTTGCTACATTTTGTAAAGCAATATTCAAGGAATGCTTATCTAGAAGGTCGCCAGATATGGTTTCGACCCTTGAAAACCACTCAAATCCCTTTAAACGATCAGGATCGCGGACCAATGTACGGACGTGATAGCCTTTATCGAGAAGCCGGGGAATCAGACAGGACCCCACATAACCTGTTGCGCCTGTCACCAGTACAGTTTTTGCCACGTTTAGAGTCTTCTTATGATGGTTTCAACGTGCAGGCTCGTTCAGCAATTTTGCGGATCAGCCCACTGAAGATAAAACCATGAATTGGATAGAGTAAATACCAGTATAGGAACCCTGCCACTCCATGGGGTGCAAAGTATGCAATTTGTGTTAGCAGCGTTTTACCATTCTCGAGAGGAACCGAACGAAATTCCAACCATGCCCTGCCTGGGACTTTCATCTCAGCTCGCAGGCGCATGAGATGTTCTGGCTCGATGGCTTCTACACGCCAAAAGTCGAGAGCTTCACCTACACGCAACTCATCCGGATGCCGGCGACCACGACGCAAGCCCACTCCTCCGATCAATTTATCGATCCACCCACGGATCCGCCATACCCAATTAAGAAATAACCAGCCGCGGTTTCCACCCAAACTTGTGTACGCCCTGAATACTGAGGAAGCAACTGCCTTTACGGTAAGAAGGCGGCGTTCAAACATCATTCCTTCTGTGGAAGCCAGCATTACAGGACGATTATCGCCCAATGTGACAACCAGGGCATCACTCCAATTGGTTTCAACGGTCTTATTCTGAATCCGTCCAAGCGCCAGCTTTACTGCGTACTGAAAATCTATCGGATGGATATCCGGGAATAGCCGGGTGGATAGATCGTTGCCAACAAGGCTTTCAGATGTTAAACCTTCGATTAATGGTAAAACTACCCTCCAATGCACGGGAGTTACCATATGAACCCAATAGGCTGACAGCCGGGGTGTAATGAATGGAACGGGTATCAAGATTCGCTGAAGACCACGCTCCCGGGAATAGTCAAGCAGCATCTGGGCATAGGTCAACCGGGTCGGTCCTCCAATTTCAATTAATTTCCCGAGACTCGCATCCGTCCGCAGAGCGGTTACCAGGTATTCCAGGACGTCCCGGATGGCGATCGGTTGGCTCAAAGTGAACCACCAACGCGGGCAAAAGAACGCTGGTTGGCGTTCGGCAAGATAACGAACCATTTCGAATAAAACGCTGCCCGATCCTACGATCATCCCGGCTCGAAATTCCGTCACCGGAATTCGACCTTCTGACAATACCCGACCGGTTTCGTGGCGCGATCGGCAGGTATGGGGATAACTCACCCATTGGGTCTGCGAGTTCACCAAGGTATATGATGCGATTAACGGATGCTTCCTGGGCTGCGAAAGCAAAATTACGCGCAGCTTGAAGGTCCCGCACGGAATTTACTTTTCCACCCTGCATGCCATGTATCAAATAATATGCTGCATAAACACCCTGTAATGCAATTTTCAGAGAGGCTGGATCGAGGGCATCCCCTTCTATTATCTCAACTTTATCCTCCCATGGATATCCGTGCAAACGGGACGTGTCCCTTACCATGCAGCGGACATGGTAGCCATTTTCCAGTAGACGGGGAACAAGGCGTCCACCGACATAGCCTGTTGCTCCCGTAACGAGGATTGTCTCAGTCACATTAGTCCAGTAATATGCATTTATGTTTCACTCAACGAACTCTGACCATCAAATACCACACACATTATAAAACACAACAAGGACGAGAGAAGTTCGCCCTTGCGGTCTTATGACTCAATTTAATAAATCAGTTTTTTTGGCTCAGTCGTGATCCGTCTGCGGACTATCCTACACGTCCATGACCGGTAGCATAGGGTTCTCTTCCTTTGCAATTAAAGCTGATCTTCATTTTCCTTGATCGTATCGTTGGACTGCTTCTTGATATAAAGCGGATAACCCACGATCAATATGATGGTAAAAGCATACCACATGGTTGCGTAACCAACATTTGTATCTGCCGTGGAAGGACCCGGTTCTGAAATGGCACGATAAGGCAATCCGGATGGTGAAGGGTCGGGAGCTTGCTGAATATAGATCGGCAGGATTTGATACGGGATCTGTTGCTGCATTCGGGACAGGTTTACCAAGTTCCAGAATTCCAAAGAATATTCTCCCGGAGCAAGGGTCGGGTCGGGGACGCCTCCCATTTCTGGCATTGCCGGTAGGCGAATGATACCGGTCAATGTTACAGTACCAGGTTGGTCGAATTGCCTCCATGAATTCGGATTGTTATAAGAGAGTGGTATCCAACCCCTGTCGACCAGGACGGCTGAACCATCGGGAAATCTGAGCGGCGCAACCAGGATGAATCCAGGCTCGGATCCCCAACTTTGCTCCCAGACTTGGTTGCGCACCGCGATCTGTGATGAAAAGTCAAAAACTCCAGTCGCTTGAACTTCCCGGTATTCCATTCCGACCAAACCATCAGGCATAGTTCTGCCACCCAGGACCAATTCAGGCGCTGCACGCATGGCGACTAAATGGTCGGAGAACGATTTATTTTGTTTATAACGTCCGACTTGCCAAAAGCCGAGGCGGATAGTCAAACCTATCCCAACGATGACAATTAACGTCGTCCACCACCATTTACGGGAAAACAGTAAACCTAACATTTAAAATGATTTTCAATAAGAATTGAAACTTGAATATACCGGCTGTACACCATATCGTATAAATTCATAATATTACAAGGGGCGGCTCAGGAATTCCCGCCTGCCGGTTCTTTCTTCTTCGGTGGGCGCAGGACCAGGCTGTACAGTGCCAGTAAAATTCCCAGTGGAATCCCGGCGATAAATATGCCTTCCAAGCGTGTGATCAACGTAAGTGCTCCCTGCACGTACAGCCCCAGATACTTCGTCGGTTGAAAGGAACAAACGTATGATAGATTCCCGAGGGTGTTCAAGGACATGCTGGCAGAACTTCCAGGAGGGATGACCAGCGGACCTAACGTATGAATGACTGAATCTTGATTATGTACGACCAGTAAATCTCCCACGACAAATGTTAAGTTTTGGGGAATAACGCTCTGACCATTTTGCACCTTGGTGGAGGTCCCGGGTGGGATATCCAGCACAATGGTCTTAGCCGGCCGGCTGGTATTATTCCCTTGAAGTCGAAATGCCAATTCGCTGAATGGAACGGCGATCAAGATTCCGATGGCAATTCCGATCAACAGACGAGTTAATACAACCTTGCGCATATTTAGTTCTTTCGGAGCAACAGTATCATATCCGCTGCAAGATCCTGTGGCGGAGTTGCATAGGGATAGGTCAAGATCAACTTCCCGGATGGGTCAATCAGGTAGATATAACTTGAATGAGTTTCTCCACCATTCTCAACCGTCACCCCATAATCAGCCCAGACAGGTTGGAGTTCAGCCTGCGTGCCTGTGGCACCGATGAAAGTCGGGTCGAACCGTCCAAGGAACACCCCCACCGCCGGTGATGTATCCCGCACCGGGTCGGTCGATATGAACATGACCTGGATTTGATCCGCCTGGTTCCCCATCTGGTTGCGAACCGTCTTCAAAATTGCCATCGTAGCTGGGCACTCATTGGTGCAATTGGTATAACCGAAATACATGTACACATATTTTCCGCGATAATCAGAAAGTCTTATAACTTGCCCATCCTGGTTGGTAAGCGTAAAATCCGGCGCAGGGGCAGGCGGATTAATGACCGAACCGTGAAAAGATGGGTTTAATCGCGTCACCAGGATTGTGATAACCGCTGCCACTACCACCAGCAACAATATTCCAGTCCCAATCCAGAAGAATTTCTTTTCCATGAGGTTGTCTCTCTTTAATATTTAGCAACGACCCCGCAGGGTCGTCGCTTCTGGTTTCAGTGCGCAAGCGTGCCAATCAGGTACAAGGCCGGATAAAAGAAGATCCAGACCACATCGATAAAATGCCAATAAACAACTGCCGCCTCGACCGCCCAGTGCTTTTCTTGAGAGTAACGATTGCGCGCTACGTTACGCAGGACGATCGAGAGGAAGATGACTCCGGTCAGGACGTGGAACGCATGGAAACCCGTCATGGAATAAAAGATTGCACCCTGGGCTCCATCGCCCGGTCCAAAGGGGGCGATCCGCCATTCCACACCCAGAACGCCTGCCAGGAATGCCACTCCAAGAAAGATCGTGACCACCAGGCTTATCAATGCTTGACGGCGGTTTCCATGTTCCACCGAAACCTCGACCCGGTTGGCAAAAAAGGATGAGATCAACAGCATGGATGTGACGGTGACCCCCAGGAATTGGTTCACGTCTGGTCTCGTCAGTCCTAGTAAGTTGAAGCGGGAAACCAATAAACCACCGAAAATGAAACCGTCCGATAGCAGGAAGAACCATAATCCTAATCTGTTGGTCACCAGTTTGTACGAAAATGACTCCCGATCTGTGGATAGATCCCCTTCAAACAAGCGGTATATGTGCATGTAGTAATAGAAAACCAATCCTGCTTTTAGAATAGCCATTAACGCCAGCAGTGGCCACACATTCAGGAATAATGCGAAAGCGAACTCGGTTGCGGTTAACACTGCCAGTACAATGAATACTAGGAAACCCAGCGAATATCCAACTGGTTTTTTAGCCTGGACCAATTCTGTTGTTCCCTCCATTTCAGTCCTCCCCCTCGAATTTGATATATCGTGAACCGGGCAACCCGTAATCATATGGTTCGCCGACCACCTCGATGGGTTTATCGTAGTTATGAACCGGCATTGGGGATGGCATGAGCCATTCCGGAGAACGGGATTCCCAGATATTTCCTGTCACGATCTCCCCTCTTTTCCTGGTAATAAATACATTGATAAAGAAGATCACGATGCTTATACCTATCACGAAAGCGGCGATTGTCATTAATAGGTGCAGTGGCTGAAAACCCAGGGCCGGATCATAATCCATTACACGCCGGCGCATACCCAAAAGTCCCACCCGCATCATGAGTAAGGTGAGTACCAGCATGGCAGGACCCATCAGCCAAAAATGGAGCTTCCCAAGCTTTTCATTCAACCTGCGGCCGGTCATTTTTGGCCACCAGTAGTATATTGCGGCAAATAACGGGAAGACATATCCGCCGAACAATGTGTCGTGGAAATGGCCGACAATATAGTATGTATTGTTGAGCAGTAGATCGGTTGAGACGGTTGCGTTCGGCGGTCCTGAAAGTCCGCCCAGCAGGAAGACGATGATCCCTCCCAGAACGAACAACATCGGTGTCGGGAAAACGATCTTGCCCTTCCAGACGGTCGCCACCCAGGAGAAGAATTTTACCCCGGTCGGAACAGACACCAGCAGGGTGCTGTACATAAAAGGTTCGCGAAGATATTCAGCCATCCCGGCCGCAAACATATGATGTCCCCACACCAAGAAACCCGTGAGCGCGATGCCAAGGGAAGACATTGCCACCCATTTGTAACCATACAAAGGTTTTCGGGTGAAGACGGGCAGCAATTCGCTGATGATACCCAACCCTGGGAGAATGAATACATAAACAGCAGGATGGGAATAAAACCAGAATAGGTGCTCGAATAGGACTGGGTTTCCGCCTTTTACCGGGTCGAAGAAACCCATTCCCAGCAAGCGCTCAAGCATCGACATCTGAAAAGCAAGCCCGATCAATTGTGTAGCTGTCAGGCTGATGATCGAAGTGGCGATTGCCGCCCAGACAAAGATGGGCATTCGAAATGGTGTCATCCCCTTTGCTCGCAGTCGGATCACCGTTGCGAGGATATTCAAGGCGCTGAGAATCGATGAAAAACTCGAAAGGGATACACCCAGGAAGAACATCTGCATTCCAAGCGGGGCTCGGAGCGATAAAGGTGGATAACCTGTCCACCCGGTGTCGAAACCTCCCAGTGCCATGCTTCCTAGTAGAATGATTCCTGCCGGGACGGCGATCCAGAATGAAAATGCATTCAGACGAGGGAACGCCATGTCATTCGCCCCGATTAACAAGGGCACCATGTAGTTCATGATGGCAGAAATTCCGATCAGGATGCCTACGATCATGACGATCCCATGTAAAGACATCAGGGTGTTGTATTCAATTGGAGACAGGAACTGCATCCCTGTTTGAGCCAGTTCCGTCCGGAAGATCAGTGCGAACGCACCGCCAACCGAGAATAGGATCAACGCCAGGGTCAGGTACTGCATCCCGATGACCTTGTGATCCTTCGATGGACCGAAATATCTTCTCCAATCGGTACTGTCTTCGTTTTCTTGCTCAGGTGTTTCAATACCGGCTGCCCACTTCAGCCAATCATCCAGGACCCCCACCCCATAAAGGAAAAAAAGTGCCCCGAACAATGCACCAACGACAGCCACCGGTTCGGCTTTCCAGGCAGGCAGGCGCATCAAGAATCGCACACCAATAACCAGCAGGACACCGAATGCGGTTCCAATAACCTCCCACATGAGCCCACGGAAAAGACCCAGGGATAAGGTTTTTTTCATACCGCCTCCATTATTTCAAGCTTTCGAGGTAAGCAACAATGGCCTGGATCTGTCCCTGATCCAGCGATTCTCCAAATGTTTGCGGCATTACGTTGGGAGTAAATCCCGCCACGATCTGAAGGTTGGGATTGGTGATCGAATCGGATAAATACTTTTGATCCGCAGTCACTTTGCTGCCATCTGATAAAGTTACCTGGGATTGATAAAGATGCAGCCAGGTCGGCCCGATTTTCGTCGTGCCATCCACTGTGTGACACACGGGACAACCAAACTGTTGAACCAATTGCTGACCGTGTAATACTGGATTCTGATTGCCTGCTGCGAGTTGTTTGGTAACCCAGGCCTGAAAATCCACGCTGGAAACCACTACAACATTCGTCACCATGTAAGCATGATTTGTTCCGCACAGTTGTGCGCAACTCACCTTGAAATTGCCGATAATATTGGGTGTAACCCGCAAGTCGACGGTTCGTCCAGGCAATATATCCTGTTTCAAGCGGAACTCCGGGACGAAAAATGAATGGGTTACGTCCAGACTTGTCATTTGTAGGTCCACTTGTTGACCCACGGGCAGGTACAGATCACTGGATGCAACTCCATAATCAGGGTATTGGAATTGCCAATACCATTGTCCTGCAATAACTTTTACCACGAGTGCTGATGGGTCTATTAAACGTGTTTCTCCCAGCGATTTTGCCCCCAGATAAGCTAAGGATAGCACAGCGACCAGTGGGATTGCGGTCCATGCAATTTCGAGAGCGGAATTCCCTTCAATATGGGCACCGTCTCCCGTTTCACCTTTTCTGCGGTGAAAAACCACCAAACTATACGCCAGGGTCACAACAATAAGCGAAAAAAGGAACGCAATCCCCCATGTATAAATTCCAAACAGTTGGTCAATCGAGAAAGCTTGAGTGCTTGCTGCCTGCGGGAGAAGGCGGATGGAAATTAACCCGGTATGGATCCCAAACGTGCTCGCAATCACCAGCACTGCTATGATGATGAAATGTTTCATGATCATCACACCTGTCAATGTCCGAAACTAGAATGAGAATAACCTAATAATCCATAAAATTATAATACAAGATTAATGCTTTATTGGTGAATTGCACTATTTGAATTATAATTTCCTTGATCGGGTTGTCCGTTGTAGCTAATATATCTTACGGATTTGGGATTTTTCAAACCACAGCAGACTTTTTTCGGATAACAATCGGGTTCAAAGTCAACTGCTCGTCGACCCAGCCAACCGCCTGGAACGATCTGGCTTTTAGGAAACCGGAGAAAACTGCCAGAACCAACATCATTGGGACATCAGGGTTTTGCATGATCAAATCTGTCCTCAATCTCCTAAAAAAACCTCTGGTCAAAATATTCCTGCTTTTGGTCGTCACATTGGCCATCGCAGGGATGGCATGGGGGTTCCACCAGACCCAAACTGCCCCGCCGCAGCCAATACAATTTCCCCATTATCTGCATATCAACCTGGGAGTTCAATGTCTCTATTGCCACCCGGGTGCACTGCGCGGTCCATCGCCCGGATTGCCGACAAATGCAAAATGCTGGGCTTGCCACCAACAGATCACCATTCGAAATGCGGAGGTCGATAAGCTTATAACTTTTGTCCAGAATAACAAACCCATTCCATGGGTACCGGTTGCGATTATTCCTGATTTCGTTTATTTTAGCCATCGTCCTCATATTGCAGCAGGCTTGAATTGTGAGAATTGCCATGGCGAGCTTAGCCAGATGACAGTGGCTGTTCCGCAAAAGATGAATATGGGCTGGTGCTTGAATTGCCATCGCACCCGTTTCAAGAATGATCCGGTAATGTTGACCAAATTGACCGATTGTGTCACTTGCCATAAATAATTATTAGAGGGCAACAGGCATGCGCGATAAAATTTCCCGGCGGGATTTCCTCAAAGTGATGGGTGCGGGGATTGCAGCTACAACCATTGTCACCGGTTGTGGGCCAGAGTCACGCTATGTCACCCGCACGCCTTACACAAAAATGCCGGAGTACACATACAATGGCTTGAGCACGTATTATGCAACCACCTGCCGTGAATGTCCTGCCGGCTGCGGCATTGTCGTGCGGACCATGCAAGGTCGTGCTCTCAAGGTTGAAGGAAATAATGATCATCCAGTTAATCTGGGCAAAACCTGTTCTCGCGGTCAGGCTTCACTCCAGGGTCTTTATAATCCAGACCGGATCCAGCATCCGGTCAGGCAATCCCGTGGGGGCGGTAACCAGGTGGCATTTTCGTGGGATGAATCGGTGGCGGTCATACAGGAAGCCTTAAGTTCAAATAAACCAGGAGAAATCGCCTTCCTGCTTGGGTTGGCGCCCGACCACCTGGCAGACCTGGTCGCCTCCATTACGACTGCAATGGGAGCACCCGCTCCGATTCGATATGGTGCATTCGCCATGTTCGAAGGACGCATTACTCTCGCCAATGCAGCCAACCTCGTATTCGGAATTCCATCGATACCATATTTTGATCTTGGGAACGCTGACCTGACCTTTTCCTTCGGGGCAAATTTCCTGGAAACATATTTATCACCCGTTGCCTTCGGGCGTGGATACGCGGCAATGCGCCGGGGACATTCCGGGCGACGGGGATATCTGGTTCAGTTCGAAGCCCGCATGTCCCAAACTGCTGCAGCAGCCGATGAGTGGATCCCGCTCGTCCCCGGTACGGAAGGTCTCGTCGCAATGGGGCTCGGTCGTGCGATTGCTGATCTTCAAGGGGGCAATCTCCCGCAAATGTACCAGTCAGTCGACCTGAACCAGGTCGCCGCGGCTTCCGATGTCAGCGTGGAAACACTAAATCGGTTGGCAAGCTTGTTCGTTGCAGCATCCCACCCGCTTGCTATCCCGGGCGGTTCCACACTGGGTGCCAGCAATGGGTTGGAAGCCAGTCAAGCTATTCTGTTATTAAACGTTGTTGCCAATAACCTCGGGCAGCCCGGCGGGATATACCTTACCCCGACCTTGCCTGTTAATAATTCCGATCCTTACCTCCCGAATACATTGAAGGATGTTGAGTCCATGATCCAGTCAATGAATGTCGGGTGTGATCAAAGTGCTCTTCATCCACGGCGCAAATCCCATTTACGAACTTCCAAAAAGCCTGGGGTTCTCGGAAGCAATCGCAAAGGTGCCTACGGTCACTTCATTTGCATCATTCCCGGATGAGACCTCGGAACAGGCTGATTATATTTTCCCGGATCACACCGGTTTGGAATCATGGGGTTACCAGAAGATCGTTACCGGTGGCGACCGGTCAGTGATTTCAGGATCCCAGCCAGTCGTTGTGCCACTTTACAATACAAAAGCCACTGCCGACGTACTGTTGGCGGCAGTTGGGGTAATCGGCGGAAGTCTTGTTCAAGCGGTTCCCTTCAATGACGAAGTTGATTTCCTGCAAAATTCCGTTCTAGGATCTCATCAAACAAAATGGATATTTCAATGCACCTGAGATCGAGTTCTTCTGGTCATTATGGCAGCAGTACGGTGGTTGGTGGAACGGGTCTGCGGGATTGGGCACACCGACTGCTCGATTAAAACTCCAAGAAACATTGAATATACCTGTTTCAGAATTTGAAGGTGAGGGTGATTTTTATCTGTTACCCTTCCTCTCCCCGCTTTTAAGCGACGGTTCCGGGGCAAATAGACCCTGGCTCCAGGAAACTCCTGACCCGACTACCACCGTCGTCTGGAACACCTGGATCGAGATCCATCCGGATACCGCGGATCGGTTGGGCATCAAAGATGATGATGTCGTCCGGATTAGTTCACCATATGGGGAAATGCTGGCGGCAGTTTACCGGTATCCAGCCATCCGTCCTGATACCATCGGTATACCCTTCGGACAGGGTCATACCGCTTATGGACGTTATGCGCAGGGTCGGGGAGCCAACCTGGCAAGCTTATTAGGCTCAAAGGTAAATTCATCCAATGATCTTGCAACATACGCATTAAAGGTCAGTATTACGAAGACCGGCACTACCCGTCCGCTGGCGCGCATGGAAAGCCGCCTTGGTGTGTATGGTGATTTAAAGCCCTAAGGAGCGTTCCTCATGACTTCCGGCCGAAAACAAACCGCCGACCAAACTGGAAAATGGGGCATGGTGATCGACCAGGACCTGTGCATGGGTTGCCAGGCTTGTGTCACCGCATGCGCGATGGAGAATAATATTCCATTCATCGGGGAGTTTGACGATGGGTACGGGCGTGGAATGCATTGGATCCGCACGGAACGTTTTTGGAATGGTACCTATCCTAATATATCAACCGGATATCAGCCCATGCTGTGCCAACAGTGCGGTCACGCCCCCTGTGAGCCAGTCTGCCCGGTCTTTGCCTCAGTCCACAGCGAATCTGAACAGATCAATTTACAGGTTTATAACCGCTGTGTAGGCACCCGATATTGTGCGAACAACTGCCCATACCAGGTGCGAGCATTTAACTGGCGGGACTGGCCTCGCCCGGTACCGATGAACAACCAACTTGACCCGGATGTGACCGTCCGCCGTAGGGGCGTGATGGAGAAATGCACTTTTTGTGTCCAACGAATTCGCAGGGTCGAAGACCAGGCTCATGCAGAGAATCGGGAAGTTTTGGATGGTGAGGTCCAACCCGCTTGTGCACAAGCCTGCCCGGCAACCGCAATCATCTTTGGTCGGATCGATGATCCCAACAGCCTGGTATCCAGGATGGCAGACAACCCACGCAACTATAAAATGCTGGATGAATTAGGTACTCTGCCGAGGGTGACATACCTCAAGGGAGGCTCGTCGCATGGCAGAAACAGTTAAATCATTCCCACAGTCTGTACCGCACCCGGAAGAGCAGGAAGAAGACCCTCGAGAACACCTTCTTCTGGATCCCCGTCCACGCGGCGAAATGAACGGCCTGGTTATGGAATCCATGCACGCCACCAGCTGGAAATTCTGGGTGGTGACGATCATGCTGATCCTGATCGTGGGGATCTGTCTTTTTGGTGCATGGGGTTACATGATCGCAGAAGGTCTGGGGGTGGCGGGAGTGACCCGTCCTGAATACTGGGGAATTTTCCTGGTCAACACGGTTTTTTGGATCGGTATCAGCCATGCCGGGACGTTCGTGTCGGCACTATTGCGGGTTGTGAAAGCCGAGTTCCGCCGACCATTCACCCGCGCAGCCGAGTTGATGACAACATTCGGTCTGGTCCAGGCTGGCATGAGCATATTCATGCACCTGGGTCGGGTATGGTTGTCTTATTGGTTAATTCCATATCCAAATGAACGTACCCTCTGGCCAAATTTCCATTCGCCCCTTATGTGGGATTTCCTGGCAATCAACACGTATCTGCTCGTCAGCACGATGTACTTGACGCTGCCTCTTATCCCCGACCTGGCGATGGCGCGTGACCGGTCAACTGGTTGGCGGAAGATCTTCTACCGGATTGTGTCCTTTGGCTTTCGCGGTACCGAAAGCGAGTGGACCCATCTTAAAACTGCCATGAACATTTTCGCTTTTGCCATATTGCCGGTTATGTTTTCGGTCCATACGATCGTTGCGTGGGATTTTGCCATGGCTACACGACCTGGCTGGTCTTCTACTATTTTTGGACCTTATTTTGTTGTCGGGGCGCTTCACTCGGGGCTGGCAGCAGTGACCGTTGTGCTGTTCATTATCAGCCGGACAATGAAAAATATGAAATACTTCATCCGTCCGGAGCATTTTGATGGTCTGGGCAAGCTCATGCTGATGATAACCATGACCTGGGGCTATTTCTTCTTCAATGATTATCTCGTGGAATGGTACGGCGGGGAAAGTATATCCCGTATTGTACAAAAGTTTATGGAGACTGGTCCGCTGGCATGGTTGTACTTCCTGATGCTGATATGTAACTTCGCGATACCCATCCTGACTTTATGGAATAAAAAACTCAGGCGAACCCCCTGGTTTATGTTCAGCCTGGGGCTGGTCATTAACGTTGGCATGTGGTTGGAACGCTATATCATTATCCCTGGGCAATTGTCCATCAACCGGATGGCATACACCTGGCGGATCTATATTCCCCACGTCGAGATCCCCCTGACAATCGGAACATTTGCGTTGTTTATACTTCTTTACATGCTCGCTTCCCGTTTGATCCCGTTGGTGCCAGTATGGGAGGTGCAGGAAGGTCAATTAGCTCACTCCCTGCGCAAGTTGGGTAAATCCAAGGTCGCCTCCAAGGCTGAAATCGAGTAGGTGATAGGATTTTATATGGCTGAGACAACTACTCTTATAGCACTCTTCCAGGATATTGATCCAGCAACGGATGCGATCGAGCGCCTGCGTACTCTTGGCGTGGGCGATGATCAGATGGAAGTGATTTCCGGTATTCCGATCTTGGAGCGGGTATTGGGGAGACCAAAAAAACATACTAATGTGCCACGGCTTGCCTTGGGCGGTGCTGCCCTTGGATTCCTCTTCGGGCTTTTCCTCGCATTTGGGACGCCTTACCTGTTTACACTTCATGTTGGCGGACAACCGATCTTCCCGATCCCACCCGGGATCATTCTGGTATTCGAAATGTCCATGCTCGGATTAATGGGCACGACATTCATCGCTGTTTTTTTGGAAAGCTACTTTCCTGATTATCGCAAACTGGAATATGTGCCGGAAGTGAGCGATGGGAAGATCGCCATCGTCTTCCAATGTCCCGACCAGGATGAAGGTAAGTTTCTCGATGCCATGAACGCCCAGGGAGCTGAAAGTGTCGGTCCGGCGGTAGCGAGGCAGCTATGAACTGGGATCTGTTCAAGCGTATCTCCTTGCTCGTTGCAGTCGCCCTTCTTTTACTCGGGTTTGTTTCATTATTCGCATACGACGTCATTAAGATCAACTGGGTCAGTTTCATGCAAATCCAGCCTGCTTACCAACCCATGATTGATCCTTTGCCCGTTCCAAGTGATTCCGTGCCAGTCGATGGGTCAATCTATGTTGCCTCACAGGGAGTCCCATTGAATCCGGTCACAGCCGATCCTGCCTCAATTGAACGGGGATCGGAATTGTTCCGGATCAACTGCATGATGTGCCATGGTCAGCAGGCAAAAGGTAATGGTCCCATTGCAGTTTATTTGCAAAACAAACCTGCCGACCTGACCAGCTTGCCTGTCCAGGCACTGAGCGATGGTGGCATCTTCCTGACCATTTCCGAAGGCATTCAGGGAAAGATGCCTGCACTGAACGAGAATCTGACAATCCGTGAACGATGGGACGTGGTTAATTACATCAGGACATTGAGTAAGAACTGATGAACCTGTCGGCTGCAAGATTCTTTTGAGGAAGAGTTCATGAAGCGCGATTTTAAAACCTGGATCGTTCTGCTCGCTTTTAGTCTGCCAATTATTGCCGTTCTTTTTATCGGAACGTTCTACCTTGTTAACTGCGGATTTGGAAATAACTGTGCGCAGGGTGATCTGGCAGGTGTGATTCACACTCCCATACCGACGCTAATCCCTGCGACCTTACCCGTAAATACCCCTACCCAAGAAGAAACTCCCACCCCTGTCGATTGTAGCGCGACTGCAAAGACTCTCCTCTCAGCATGGGTCAGCGCCAATTATCCGCAGGATCAAACCTTTACATATCTCGATCTAAATGGCAACGCTTGTACAGCGAAATTTGCCGATATCCAGCCATTATTTACGCAACCGAATCTCTGGTACCAGGGTGCTCTGGCGTGTACATCCTGCCATAACAATAACATTAACGCAGCCTCAGCCGGGTTGGATCTGACCAGTTACAGCGCCATCCTGGCTGGAGCGAGTGGTACGGACATCCTTGGAGCCGGAAACTGGGACCAATCCATACTCAACCAGGCGCTATTTGTACAAAAAGAAATGCCCCTCGATGCACCCGCCGGTGTATTGACCGATAGCGGTCCAATCATCCAGGCAGGCCTACGCGCGGTGACAAATGAGGCTACTCCCACGCCGGCCGACGTTGAAGAAGTACCGGAACCATCCAATCCCGGCGGTCCTGGACAAGCGGTCTTTCTCACTGGCGATCCAGTTGCTGGATTAACCGTATATAAGGCAAACTGTGCAACCTGTCATGGCGATGCTGGGATAGGTGGAATTCCAAACCCTGGTTCCAACGATGAATCCGTTCCCCCATTTAATCCGATCGATCCATTATTAAATAGATCCAAATTATGCAATCTTTGCTGCGAATATTGATCTATTTATCCAGCATGGAAGTACTCCCGAAGGAGTAAGTCCATTCAGGAACATGCCTGGCTGGGGAGATAAAAACGCAATCACACAACAACAAATCGCCGATGTTATTGCTTATATAATCAGTATCAATAAATAAATATCAGATCGATCGAAAGGAGTAGCTGGCTACATCCGCTACTCCTTTTTTTTATTCCAAATATTTCCAGCAATGGTTTTAACCGATACTCCGCCCATGGATCCGAACGATCATAAAAGGTTATTTTTGGAGGATCATTTATCAAGTGGACGCACTGGCAACATGGACACCTGGACTTTATCGACTCGGTTGCCATCCATGTCCATGACCTCGATGCACAAGCCGCTCCACTCGAACTGGTCCCCCTTTTTAGGGATACGTCCGAGGTGCATCATCACAAATCCACCCAATGTTTCATATTCTTCTTCCGAGGGTAAACGGCGAAGATTAAAGAGATCCTTAAAATCGTCATTGGATAACATCCCATCCAGAAGCCAGGAACCATCCTGGCGTTGGGTTGCCATCGGCTTGCCTTCGAACTCGCCGACAATCTCTTCAAGTATGTCAGCCAGGGTAATTAATCCCTGCACCACACCAAACTCATCCACAACCAGCATGAGTTCCCGTTTGCTTTCCCGGAATACCTCAAGCGCACGCGAACCCAGGGCTGTTTCCGGTATGAAGATCGCCGGCAACGCAATTCGTTCGAGATCCCGGCCGGCTTTTACTTCTGCCAGAAGGACATCTTTTGCTTTTGCTACACCGATCACATGGTCCAGACCCTCGACTGCAACCGGGAATTCTTGAAAATGGGGTTTCGGATATTTTTTTGCGTATCTCGCCTGGAGTATCGGTCACATCCAACCAGATAATTTCGTTGCGGGGCGTCATGAGTGCATTGACCCGCTGATCGGAAAGAGAGAACACTCCTTGCACCATTTCCTGCTCGGACTCCTCAAAGACACCCGCTTGTGTTCCTTCGTCAAGCTGGACGAGTAATTCTTCTTCGGTGACGGATGGAGTATCAGTGTGTTTGATGCGAAATAAATGAAGAATAATATCTGTGGACTTGCTCAGTACCCACACCGCCGGCGAGAAAATCGCTGAGATTACTTTCATCAGCCCGGCCACCCCGCCGGCTATCTTCTCAGGCGATTGGAGCGCAATGCGCTTGGGCACTAATTCTCCAAGCAGAATGGAAAAATATGTAATAAGAACCACCACGATCGCAAGCGATAGGGTTTTGGCGTAAGCAGAAAGAATGGATATTTTTGATAAGGCAGCCGCCAGGGGGTCAGCCAGTACAGCCCCACCGACCGCGCCGGTCAGGATGCCGATTAACGTTATCCCGATCTGTACAGTTGGAAGAAAGCGGTTGAGATTTTCGATCAATTTAAGGGCTGCCGCGGCTCTCTTATTCCCCTCGTTGGCCTGACTTTGTAACCGGGCTCGTCTGGCAGTTATGACTGCTGTTTCGGCCATGACGAAAAAACCTGTCAAAACGATCAGGAACAAGACGATCAATATTTCAATACCCGAGGCAGCCATAATCTCCTGAATAGCTAATATTACTTAATGCTAAATCCGAAATCACTTATCAAGCCATAAACCAATTGTGTGGTCAATCTCTTCAGTGCATTTTTGATACAAGGATTAACCTATTTAGACCACTTCGATACCTGATCCTTGTGTAACCTCACCGATGAACCAGACCGGTTGATGAATTTCTTCTGCACGTTTCCTGAAGGTATCTTTTATTGCATCCGGAACCGCCAACAATAGTCCGCCGCTCGTCTGTGGGTCAAATAATAGCATTCGTTTTTCCTCGGAAATTGACGCAGCGAACCTGATCCTGGACCCGAAATAGGTTTTATTATCCATCGCTCCGCCTGGAAAAGTACCCATCCCGGCATATTTCTCAGCACAGGAGATAAAGGGCAGCTTGTCCACCAAAATACGTAAACCCACGTTCGAAGCTTCCGCCAACTCACTTCCATGACCTAGAAGGCTGTAACCGGTAATATCAGTAGCTCCATGCAGTTTCATATCAACTGCCAGTTCGCTTGCTTTCTTATTTAGCGTTTTCATCCACTCGACTACCTCTTTAACGTCATCAGTAGAGGCTTTTTGCTCCTTCAGAGCAGTCGTTGTTACGCCAAACCCGAGTGGCTTGGTCAATACCAGGGCATCGCCTGGTTGCGCTCCTCCCTTGGTAAGTATCTGGTCAGGACGAACGAACCCAAGTACAACCAGCCCATACTTGGGTTCGCTATCCTTAATAGTATGTCCACCGGCGATAACGATACCGGCTTCCAGGCATTTATCAGCCCCGCCCTGAAGAATTTCTGCGTTTATTTCAGGTGGTAGGTCAGGTAAAAAGGCAGCAATATTTAACGCAAGGAATGGCGAACCACCCATAGCGTAGATATCCGAAATGCTGTTTGCCGCCGCGATACTGCCAAAATCATACGGATCATCCACTACTGGTGTAAAGAAGTCGGTGGTAACCACCAGTGCCCGGGTATCATCTAATTTCCAGATGGCAGCATCATCCGGTTTGCCGAGACCAACCAGCAGATCTGGATATTGATGAGCATCGAAGACGTTTACAACAGGACGCAAGACTTGCGCCAGCGTTTCCGCACTAAGTTTCGAAGCTCAACCAGCGCACTTGGAATAGCTGGTCAATCGGATTTGGCGACCCGTTGGGTGGACCGCTGACATGCAGTCTCCTTCTAGCTATGGCGTGACAGTGGGTGAGACGGTTGGTGACACGCTGGGCGAGATGGATGGTAATAGTAACGGAGTGCCGCTGGGCAAGTACATCACCTGCACATTGGGGGCAATTTTATTAATATATGTGTATGTAAGTAGTTCACCACTCAGGGATTTTGCCAGAACATCGTTCGCCTGAGCTTGCGCCTGCGCTTTAAGCAGGATGGCTTGCGCTTCTCCTTGAGCAGCAATGACAGCGGCATCAGCAGCACCTTGGGCTACCTGGCGGGCTTGCTCCGCCTCCTGTTTCCTTTGTTCAACAACGAATTGAGCCTGGAGGGCTTGTTGCTCGGCGATCTGTTTCTGCTCCACAGCGGCGGCATATTCATCACTGAAACGGATATTACGGAGCAGGAAATCCTCCATAATTAAATTATTGGCAGCCAGTCCCTGGGAGATGGTGTTGCTGATCGTCAGCTCCAATTCAGTGCGTTTTGTGCTGACGATTTCCTCCACACCGAATTGCGAAACGGCATCGCGTATGGCTGACCTCGCTACGGGTCTGACGACGTTATCTTCGAAACGGTTCTGCCAGGTTATATGCAATTCGATCAAATGAGCCGGATCTATGGAATAAATAACCGACGCATCGATAAAGACCTGCTGACCGTCTCGGGTTCGTGCTTGTATGGAATCATCTCCAGCGACCTGCCCTTCCCCGGTTGTTGTAGCCATCGTGTATGTTTCCTTGGCAATGGAATATGGCTGCACATTCTCAAGGAACGGTATGACCCAGTGTAATCCCGGTGAAAGAGGCGTTGTGCGGTATCCGGTTGGCTGGATGGCTGATATAACAATGCCATACTGATCCGCCTGGAGGAACACCAAGCCTGCACTTACCGAGGTCAAAATTAAGAGCGAAAACGGCGGTCCCGACGACGATCATGACAGCCCCTTTGAGTGGCCTTGCCCGACTGGCTCGGATTACTGCCAGAACAATGATCCCCACCACTACAAGCCAGGAAAAAGTGGCTAATCCTTGAAGCACGCTTGCTATGTTCATTCTTCCTCCGTATCGATTATGGATATCAGGGTGATTATAACCGGGATAATTGACATGGCAGCGATGCCACGCCGGCATTAAGACTAATGAGAAAGATTTGCGGATTGAGATACTGGATAAATTCGCAGCCGAGGCTTCAGTCCCTAAATTTGAGCAGCGCGGCGACGATCCTTCCGGCTGCCTTGCCGTCCCCGAACGGATTTACAGCTTTCGCCATCGCCTGGTAAGCTTTCGGATCGTCCAATAATTTATTGGTTTCAGTCTGAATGGACCGGGTGTCCGTTCCTACCAACTTCAGCACCCCCGCTTCCAGGCCTTCCGGTCGTTCTGTCACATTGCGTAATACCAGCGCAGGTACACCGAATGCTGGTGATTTCCTCCTGGATCCACCCGAATCCGTCAGGACAATAAATGCATGTTTTAAATAGTGGATAAGTGGCAGGTAATCCTGTGGAGGCAAAAGGGTTATATGAGCTAGCATTTCCAAGCAGGCGGTGTACTGGTTCCTGTACATTCGGGTTGAGATGCACCGGGTAAATGATCTCAATATCATCACGTTCTGCAATCAGCTTTAGAGCGTGACAAATATTTTCCAACGGTTGACCGAAATTCTCCCGGCGGTGAGCAGTTACCAAGATCAGTTTACGCGTTGCGGAAATACCCAGTTTCTTCAACTGACGGGATACCTCCACGGGTTCTGGCTGATCTGCCACCACATTTAGCGCATCGATGACAGGGTTGCCGGTAACAGATATTGATGAATCTGGGATCTCCTTCTTTCAACAGGTTTTGCCGTGCCCATTCCGTTGGTGCAAAATGTAGGTCAGCGGTAATACTTGCGATCCGGCGGTTGATTTCCTCGGGGAATGGTTGCCACTTGTCATAGGTCCGCAGACCTGCTTCCACGTGGCCTACACGCATTGCATGGTAATATGCCATAAGGGAAGTAATTGCAGTAGTGGTTGTGTCCCCTTGCACCAGCACCCAATCCGGTTTTATTTTGGTGAAGACCGGATCAAGTTCTCGAAAGATCTGCCCGCTCAGTTCAGCCAGCGATTGATCCTCCTGCATCAGGTCAAGGTCGATATCCGGTCGTATATCAAATAATTTTAAAACCTGGTCAAGCATCTGGCGATGCTGGGCAGTTACGCAAACAAATGTCTCCACATCCGGTGTTCGTTTAAGCTCGCCAATCACCGGAGCCATTTTGACAGCTTCAGGGCGGGTTCCAAAAACAATTAATATTCGAAGAGCCATGGTCAACCCAGTATAGCCTGCCAGTTAAGTTCTCGAGCAAAGTTCATGCATCTGCGCCGAGAGTATGGACTGTAAAACCTGCCGTCTTCCAATCCATTCCAGCCCAACCGTTAACAGTATCAACCAGGATTCGAGCAGGGGTAAGCTTTGCCAATTCCCCGGGGGTGATGGCCATTAATTCTGTGTGCCTGACGAGCAGGACGACCGCATCCGCATCCTTAAGTGTGGCCGAGATTTTTGGAGTGACCGTTATACCGGGCAAATCTACATCCGGTTTGAGCGGATCAAATGCTTTAACGATTGCGCCTTCTGCGCTCAGTAAGTGGATTACTTCCAGGGCAGGGCTTTCGCGAATATCATCCACATCCGGCTTGAATGCCATCCCCAGAGCGGCTATTTTTTTGCCTTTTAGCGGTCCAACAGCCTTATTAATCAAATCGAGTACAAATTGAGGTTGGGCGTCATTTACTCGCCTGGCGGTGTAGATCAATGGACTTAGGTCAGGCGCGGCTTCAACAAGGAACCAGGGATCGACACTGATGCAATGACCTCCGACACCGGGACCTGGGTTAAGGATTTTTACCCTCGGATGAAGATTGGCAATCGAGATCGCCTCCCAGATATCGACATCAAAACGATCGGCAAGGCGGGCAAATTCATTGGCGATGGCAATATTCACATCCCGGTAGGTATTTTCCATTAATTTAACCATCTCTGCGGTGGTCGCGCTTGAGATGATTATTTTCCCCTTTACAAAAATGGAGTACAAATCCCTGCCTGCATCTGCTGATTCCGGTGTGACACCTCCAATGACACACGCATTCTCGATCAACTCGCGCAGGATCTGCCCGGGTAAAACTCGCTCAGGCGAGTAAGCCAGGTGGAAATCCTTTCCTGCTTTCAATCCTGATTTTTCAAGGATGGGGATCAATAGATCGATCGTCGTCCTCGGCGGTGAGGTAGATTCGAGTACTACCAGGTTGCCTTTCCTTAAACTGACACAATCGCTTCTGTTGCGGAAATGACCGCCCGCATATCCGCCAGTTTATATTGGCGTCCATCGAATTCACCAACTTCTCCTCGAGGAAGGGGGTCGGAACGGCGATGATAAACGCATCCGATTCAACCGGTGTCTCGTTGACTGTCAGGTTGCCAGTTCTTATTGCTGCCTCGAGCGCTTCACGTAGACCGGGTTCATGAATGTGGATTTCCCCGCGCCTCAAGGTAGCCAATACATTTGGATTTATATCCACGCCCACTACCTGGATCCCATGCATTGCAAACGTGGATGCGGTGGGGAGACCAATATAACCCAGTCCAAGTACACAAATTCTCGTGAATTTCATAAAAACTCCTCAATTACGAAGACCGCCACCGATGTTCAAGGATTGGTTTGTATTCTACCCTAAACCTGCCTGACAGTAAAACCACCTGCCCGAGTTCTGCGTATATCTGTATGAACGAAAAGTCAATAATCGGATGTATAATGATTTTGGTTTCCCGAGAAAGGCATTCCTATGGAAGTTTTTGTTAATCCCAATGTTGCATATCTTTTGTTGATTTTCGGTTCCATTCTTTTGATGATGGCACTCGTAACACCGGGAACGCACCTGCTGGAAGGCGGTGCTTTATTTTTGCTTGCCATCGCCGCATACGAGATTTTCATACTCGGATTTAACCTTTGGGCATTACTGCTGCTCGTTCTCACTTTGGTTCCATTTATCTATGCCATCCAAAAACCTGGTCGGGAATGGGCATTGGCGTTGAGCATCCTGGGTCTCATAATCGGTTCACTGTATCTTTTCCCAGGTGTTGGATTGTTACCGGCTGTTAATCCTGTCCTCGCGGTGATTGTTTCCAGCATTGCTGCCGGTTTTATCTGGTTTGTAACCCGCAAAGGTCTGCAAGCACATCATGCCCGTCCTTTACAGGATCTTGGTAAATTAATCGGACAAACCGGTCTCGCCAAGACCAATGTGAGGGATGGTGGTTCGGTACAGGTGGCTGGCGAACTCTGGAGTGCCCGCAGTGAAAAAGTTATATCGGTCGGTAGTCGCGTGCGAGTGATCGGTCGGGAAGGATTTACACTGGTCGTCGAGCATGACGATCAGCAAAAAGCATAAAATATCACTTACGTATCATCAAAGGAGAGAAAAAATGTCATCTACCCTAACAACAGGACTATGCATTGTCGCATTCGTCGTTGTTGTGCTGGTCGTCTTCATAGCGAACGCAATTCGCATTGTTAACGAATACCAGCGATTGATCGTCTTTCGCCTTGGCCGCTGCATCGGCACCAAGGGACCGGGACTGGTCTTGCTCATTCCGATCATCGACCGGGCTGTCAAAGCGGATCTACACGAGCAGGTTCGCGAAGTTCCACACCAGGTTTCCATTACCAAGGATAATGCGCCCATATCAATTGACTTCCTCTGGTATTTCAAGGTTATGGATCCAACCCTGAGCGTCGTCGGTGTTGGGAACTTTGAATTGTCAGCAGCCGGCATGGCAACGACTACTCTCCGTTCGGTCATCGGTGGCATCCCGCTCGATGAGGTTCTCTCACAACGAGAGCATATCAACCAAACTCTGCGTGCAAAACTCGATGAAGTGACCGAACGCTGGGGTGTCAAGGTAACCAATGTCGAAATCCGCGAGATCATCCCGCCCAAGGACGTCCAGGATGCCATGAATAAGCAGATGTCTGCCGAGCGTATCCGCCGGGCTGTGGTTACCGAGTCGACCGGTACCCGTGAGGCAGCCATCAACGTGGCTGAAGGTGAGAAGCAATCCGCAATTCTTAAGGCTGAAGGTTCCAAACAAGCCGCCATCCTTGAGGCGGAAGGACAGAAGCAAGCTCAAGTCTTAAAAGCCGAGGGTTTCTCGGTCGCTTTGGAAAAGATCTTCGCATCAGCCAAGACCATTGACCAAAAGACCATGACACTGCAATATTTTGAAACTCTCAAGAGCATTGGGACAGGTTCATCTACCAAGTTTATCTTCCCGATGGAATTTACCAGCATGATCGAAAATTTCGTAAAGGGAAAGTAATAGTAAATACTCTTTACGACACCAGTAGATAGTAAAATAGAAGCCTCTCGCAATTGTGCGGGAGGCTTTCTTCATAATGATCTGCTTGAGATTTTTTAAATATGGATATCCTGCCTGCCACCCTGCGCGACCTTGGAAGTTTACGGCATGTCGAAAAGGCTTGCTTTCCCAGGGACGCATGGCCATTACTGGATTTGATCGCCGTGCTTACTTGGCCGGATGTCGTCCGGCTCAAAGCCGTTGAATCAAACCTGATGGTCGGGTTTATTGCCGGGGACCCGCGTCCATCTGAGCATTTAGCCTGGATAGCTACTTTGGGTGTCCTGCCCGATTTCCAGCGGCGCGGTATCGGAGCAACTCTTTTGCGTGAGTGTGAAAAACGGCTCCCTCAACCCCGCATCCGTCTCTGTGTCCACGTTTCAAATGAAGGTGCGATACTGATGTATAAGCAGGCAGGTTATTCAACCGTTGACACTTGGCAGGAATATTACAACGACAAAGAGAATGCCCTGGTGATGGAGAAGATCCGCTAGGATATGGTATTAATAACCTCCTGCTCGAAACCGGTTTAATGTTCATCAAATACGATTTATAATCGAATCCTATGCCTTACGGCTTATTGCCTCCACCCACCTGGATCGCTACACAGTCTTCCCTGTCAAAATTAGTGGAAGAGCTGACAAAATGTCTGCGGATTGCGGTGGATACGGAATCCAACAGCCTGCATGCGTATCGTGAACAGCTTTGCCTGATCCAATTCTCTACAATTGATACCGATTACCTGGTCGATCCTCTGGCAATAAAAGACCTTTCGCCCTCACCTACATATTCGAGAGCCAAAAAATTGAAAAAACATTCCACGCCGTGGAGTACGATTTGATTTGCCTTAAACGCGACCTATCCATCAGCGTGAAAAATATCTTTGATACCATGCAAGCCGGGCGAATTCTCGGTTACAAGCAAGTCGGCTTGAATTCAATCTTGTCGAAAAAACTCGGAGTGATCCTCGATAAAAAGTATCAAAAAGCGGATTGGGGAAAACGTCCGATCTCAAAGGAAATGCTGAGCTACGCTCGCCTGGACACCCATTACCTCCTGGATTTAAGGGACAGCTTGCAGAACGAATTGCAGGAGCAAGATCGTTGGGAGCTGGCACAGGAAGAATTTATCAGGCTGGCGCACGGAAATGGCAATGGTAAAGCTCAAACACCTGCCTGGCAGCGTGTAAAGGGGGCCCAGAAATGCAGCGACCGCCAATTGGCCATTTTACAGGAATTGTGTGAATGGCGCGAAATCGCAGGCGCGCGGGATGAACAGACCATTATTCCGAGTAATTGATGATAAACGATTGATTGCCATTGCTCAATCGGCACCGGTGGACCATCAAGGTTTGGAATCGATCGGACTCACCCATCGACAGATCGATATATATGGTAACCACATCTTGAAAGCTGTGGAGCGCGGCGGAATAATTACTCCTGTTAGTCGTCCCCGAAAGACCCGTCCTGACCAGTCATATATTGATCGTTTATATAAACTAACTGAATGGCGAAAAGCAACTGCCCAAAATATCGGGATTGAATCGGATATCGTCCTGCCAAAAACCTGGATGCACCTGATTGCTGAAAAAAATCCAAGAAACCTTGACAACCTTGCCTTGCTCATGCCAGACGCTCCCTGGCGCCTGGAACATTTCGGCAAGGAGATCTTGAAGTCATTGGCGAAAAAAAATCCCACGAAGAAGAAATCCTAAAAGTGATATCACGCCCAAACTTATTACCCAGTGCATTGGTTTTCCTATTCCATATTTTTGGTTATTAACACATGAAATGGACAAGATCCAGCCTCAAGCGGATTACCAGCCATCAATAATATGGATTTGTAGCCAAGCATAATGATTTGGGATATAATACGCGCCGCTGTTGGGAGAGGTGCCAGAGTGGTTGAATGGGACGGTCTCGAAAACCGTTGTAGCCTTCCGGGCTACCGTGGGTTCGAATCCCACCTCTCCGCTGTATATTAAATCTCGTGATCCAGCCGGCTCTCGATCTGTTGTCAAGTGGATCCGAATCAACGAGGTTTTTCCGCCTTGGTTTTGTGTCTAGACCAGTGATCGCTCAGTGACCACTGGGCGCAATATCCCCCAAAAAACTAATATGTCCGCGAAATCGCCTAGTTCCAGATCACGTAACTTGATTGTTGCGTTGCTTGTCGTTGGTCTCGTTATCGGTGGGGAATATTTCTTCAGACACTACGTTCTATTTTGGTTACCCACCTTTGGGACTTTATTGGTCAACGACATGCTTTCACTGTTTTTAGTTTATTCCCTCTTGACCGTAGGCATAGGCTCGTTTATGCACGTCAACTGGCGAGAGGAATTAACAGGTGTTGGGCAGGCTTTGCTTGATGGGCTGAAAAGTTGGAATTTCACTGTCTGGGTATTGGCGTTAGTGCTAAGCGTTTGGGCTTTATCGATGGTGGATCAGCTCCTTTGGGGAAACTTCAAGTTACCAATGTTGCTCAGTATTTATCGAAATTCGATTGTCTGGTTTGTAAATTTTGCTCCCATTTTAAAAGTGGTATCACTCATTCTGGTGAACGGTCTTTTCGTACCTGTTGCCGAGGAATATCTATGGCGTGGAGTGGTTCAGGTTCGCCTGATTCGGATTCTTCCTACGCCATTCGCCATTGGCTTGACGGCAGTTCTTTTTTCGTTAAAACATGTATTAGTGGATGCATCCTTGGGGCGCTTTCTAGCCTTGGTAGCTTTCGGGGTTATTTGTGGGGTTGTCGCACAGCGTAGCAGTTGGAGACGGTCGGCTGCTCTGCATATGGTCGTAAACACTATTCTCACGGTCGTTTCGCTAATCTTGGCTTGATTAAAATTCACCTAAATCGCCCAGCACCGGCACCGGCAGACAGTGCATCCGGAATGGCGTGTTGATAGTTTTTTATAGAAATACCTAATTGGGAATCAATCGCGCTAGTTTTGCCACTGATTGAAAGCCAGAATGCACATCTGTCTTTTTTATTATCCTCCGCGTTTTCTATGGAAAATATCGTTGATTCCCCAAGGAGATTTTTCCTGGTCCGATCTGCTATTATCCGGTTTATCAAATCTATTGCAGGTCAATGGGTATCAGATCATAGAAAATATCAGAGCCAGGACAAGAAATAATGCCCCCAGGGCGGTGAAGATCACACTGATTTCATTCACCTGATGCTTGACGATCAGATATGTCGGCAGGTTTTGAAAAACTTTCTCAAGGTCGTTCGAACTTGAAGCGGAATAATACGTTCCGCCGGTCATGCTCGCGATTTGCTTCAAAGTGGTCTCGTCGATCCCCGTCCGGAAATTACCACCTCCAAACCCGCCTCCCCCTCCAAAGCCACCAAAGGGATCGGGGTTTGGGATCGATCCGTTGGCGGTACCAAAACCGATCGTGAATATTCTGACACCCCGATCCACAGCTTGTTGAGCCGCATCGAGCGGGGCTGGACCGGTATTGCTCACGCCATCAGTCAGAAGGACAATAATGTCTGGGGCGTAATCTCCCGGAGGAACCGGAATGATTTGAGAGGCCGGTCCACTGATATTCGAACTCGGTCCAACATTGGAGTCCACTTCCGCGATCGCATCGAGAGATTTTAGGATACCGCTGCCAATAGCCGTCCGCCGCCCGACAGACAAGCTCTCTATCGCAGCCTGGAGGGCCTCCTGGTCGGTTGTGGGAGGTTGCACCAGTTCTGCAAACCCTGAAAATGCCACCAGGCCAATCTGGGTATTGGATTTTTGGTGTTCAATAAAGGCAAGCGCTGCCTGTTCGGCAGCCAGCAGCCGGCTCGGGGAAATATCGGTCGAACGCATACTGCCAGATACGTCCAGTGCAAGTATAATCGTCACCTGGTTTGTCGGCAGGCTGGTGATAACCACTGGTCGTGCCATTGCCACAGACAAGCCGGACAAACCGACCAGCAACAAGGCAAACGGCAAATGCCGGCGAATATTTGATGAGGCAGGTAAAGCCTGGCGGATAAGCAACAGGCTCGAATAGCGAACCGCGAAATGCCTTCGGCGCAGCACCCAGATATAGAATCCAATCAATATCGGGATGATTCCCAACAGGAAGATAAATCCAGGCCACATGAATCTCATTTCTGCCTACCGATAATCAAACAACACGTCTTGGTGGATATTTGCATTATTGACGCTGCCATATCTAAAGCAGACGGCTGAACCATAAGAGGGAGAAAATACTAGCGATCAAAAATAAGAAAATGCCACTTCCGGCAAAAAGAGATGTGATCTCTGTATTTTCTGGGCGGACGACCAATTGGGAGTTTAATCCATCGTAAATATCGATCAGATCTTTTGCACTTTGGGCATCGTAATACTTACCGCCCGTCAGTTCTGCGATACCTTGCAACGTAGCCTCATCTAATTGCGTGTGGAGTGAAAAACCATTTACATGAACCGTCGTCCCGGCAGCGCTGCCAATGCCAACGGTATATATCCGGATACCTCTATCGGCGGCGGTTTGTGCGGTTGCCATGGGGTCTGGATTCTCATTATTCTCTCCATCAGAGAGCAGGATGATCACAGCGGACATATGAACACCAGGCGGTACTGGGGTAGGCGTCGGTGTTGGCGTCAGTAGCAAATAACTATATACTTCAGGAGGTAGTGCATCGCCGGCTGTGATGGTTTTGAGCGAGGCATTGATGCCATTGGCGATCGAAGTTCCACGCTGCGGGGTTAAACGTTCGATCGCGGCAACAACCAGGGATGAGTCAGTGGTTGGCATCTGGACTTGGAATCCACTGTCACTAAAAGCGACAACCCCAACCTGGACGGTAAGCGGTTGCTTCTTGACAAAATCAATGGCAGCTGCTTGGGCAGCTTCCATTCGGGTCGGCGTAAGATCGGTTGCAGCCATGCTGCCCGATACATCGAAAGCCAGGATCACTGTTCCTTCCTGCTTTGGCAGCGCGATTTTGGCTTGCGGTCGGGCAAATCCGACGAGAAGGGTAACAATCCCCAAAAGGAATATAAGAGGGGAATATGCTGTCTAAATCCCGGCGGCTTTCCTTCTCGCTCCTGAAGGCTACCAAAATTGCCATTGGTTTGAAATCTCTTGGTGCGCCGGGTTTGTCTGAGCAAATAGATACCTACCAGAACTGGGATCAAGCCCAGGAATATAAGCATGAATGGCCAAATAAAGGTCATGACATTTATCGTTTCTGCCGGCGCTGCTGACGCAGGGTGGCATACCTGACAATGGCTTTCACGATATCTTCGTCTGTTGAAAGAGACAGGACATCCACACCAGCTTGTTTGAAGGCGGCTGCCAGTTCTTTTTCACGCTGCTGTGAAGCGATCTCAAAGTTTTTCCTGAAGCGCTCGTCGTGAGTATCCACGTATAGCTGCTCGCCAGTCTCAGCGTCCTGCATGTAAATAGGTCCCACGTCAGGAAGGTTGACTTCGCGTGGATCCCACACGCGCACCGGCACGACCTCGTGAGACTGATTAAGCAAACCCATTGTACGTTCCCAACCGGGGCTGCATATAAAATCTGAGACTACAAAGATCAGCGAGCGCCGACGAATTGCATGCAATCCACCTCTGAGTAATGGATTGATATCAGTGAACGGAGCTTTCGAAAGGCGGGGTTGATTGAGCAGGTCGTTAACCAATCGGAGCACCTGGATTCGGCCTCCGCGCGCTGGAATGGTCTTCTCAACCTGGCTTCCATAAATAATGGCTCCAACCCGGTTTCCGTGGCGCGTCAGTAATCTCGCCAGGGTCGTTACAAGATCGATCACCACGTTCCGCTTTTGGGTTTCGAATGTGCCAAAGTCCTCCGAGGGGCTTAGGTCCAGTAAGAACCAGGCGGTTATTTCACGATCTTCGACGTATTGGCGAATATAGGGACTTTGCATCCGGGCAGTTACATTCCAATCGATGTAACGCACATCATCGCCGGGCTGATATTCGCGGAAGTCAGCAAAATCCACGCCGTATCCATAAAATAGACTGCGGTAATCGCCTTGCAGCATACCGTCCAGCCGTCGGATGACTTGCCAATCGAGTCGTTGAAGGATTCTTTCAGGCGTTTTCGCCGACACGTTCGTGTTCATGCAGCGGCACCACCGGGATCGGGATTGAATTGATGATTTGTTTTAACAGGTCATCGCTGGTGATATTTTCTGAGATCGCTTCGTATGACAATACCAGGCGGTGACGCATCACATCCAGAGCCATATCCAGTACATCCTGGGGAAGAATGTAATCGCGGCCTCTTACGAAAGCCAATGCCCTGGCTGTCAGGATCAGGTTGATTGAAGCGCGCGGGCTGGCACCGAAAATAATATAATGTGCCAGTCCCTCCTGACCAACCTGCTGCGGATTTCTTGAAGCAGTAACGAGACGCACGCTGAATTCGATCAAAGCCGGGTCAACGAAAACGCGGTCAACCTGCTTCTGTAGATCCAGCAACTGGGCTGTGGTCAGAACCTTTTGGATGGTTTGTATCACCCCTGTCATCCGTTCGACAATAACGAATTCTTCATTTAATTCAGGATAACCTACCAGGACCTTCAACATGAACCGATCAACTTGCGCTTCAGGTAGGGGGTAAGTACCCTCGGTTTCGATTGGGTTTTGCGTGGCCAAAACCAGGAAGGGGTCGGGTACTTTAAAGGTTTCACGACCAATGGTTACCTGGTGTTCCTGCATCACTTCCAATAATGCGCTCTGGACCTTGGCGGGAGCCCGGTTGATCTCATCAGCGAGGAGCAGATTGGTAAATACCGGACCGAGTGAGGTATTGAACTCCCCCGTCTTCTGATTGTAGATGCGTGTTCCGATCAGATCGGCAGGAACCAGGTCCGGGGTGAATTGTATGCGTTTGAACTCTCCACCAATGACTTCTGCGAGGGTCTTTATCGCCATGGTCTTTGCCAGTCCCGGCACACCCTCCACTAAAATATGCCCACGCGCCAGCAATGCAACGATCATGCGTTCAAGTAGGTGGTCCTGACCAACAATAACCTTTTTGACCTCATAAAGCACCTTCTCCATCGTGGCCCTGTTATATGGGTCTTTCTTTTCCATTCCTTCACTCCTCTCTAATCCGGTGGCAGCCCTGCCGCGGACCCGGCAATGTTGATTGGTACGGCAAAACCGATCCCAACAAAGAAATCTTGCCCGACGGGATTGACAATCCCTTCGACGATCCCAATTACCTGTCCATACCGGTTGAGCAGTGGACCACCGGAATTACCGGGATTGATCGCCGTGTCAACCTGGATCAATCCGTGATATGTTTGGCTACCGTTAGGGGGTTGAAATTCCCGGTTAAAACCTGAGATCACCCCCGCACTCATCGATTCAAAAAGACCGAATGGATTACCGACAACGTACGCCTCATCACCCACATTCATTGATTTTGGATTTCCAAGCACTGCGGGGACAACCTGGCTTGGCAGGTGATCCGCTTGCAAGACGGCAATGTCGTTTAGTGGCTGTGTAGTCTTAACCTGTGCATTGGATTGCGTCCCGTCTGAAAAGGTCACTTGAATACTGTCCACGTTGTCGACAACGTGCAGGCAGGTAAGAATATCCCCAGCGGCGTCGATGATGACCCCACTTCCGAGTCCATCATTCTCACCGCTGGCACTTACATTCGATTTGGTCTGTATCAGGACAAGGGATGGTTGGATCATCTGAAAAACTTGCGCAGATAGGGCTGGCGGAGGTGTCGCGGATGCCATCGCAGCGGATACAGCATCGTTTATTTCACTGACGGTTAACGGTTTGGGAGTCGGGAAAGCCAGGTGAAAGACAAACAGTGCTGCCAGGGTAGCGACAACTCCAGCCGTAAACATCCCTGCCCGTCGCAACCAGGTTCGCAAATTCGTCCAACCAGCACGAGAGTGCTTTACAGAAGGGTCGCCTACTGAATGCATAAGGTTCCAAATGAAACAAAATTAAAACCATTCATCCAAGCTGACCTTCAACGGCGAATGGTACGCCTATTGGGAATAACTATATAACTATCATATTAGATAAATATGAGAATATTTATCTTTTTAGTTTGAAGCTGTCTTCTGGATAATTTTTTCGTGGATAGATGGTTCAAATTATTGAAGAAATGACCTCCCCACATTGTTTATGGTAAGATAGGCGTGGATGATATATGAAAATCAATATCGCGATCGCTCAAATCTCCACCGAGTTAGGAAATGTTGATGCCAATCTTGAAAAACATTTAACCCTGGTAAAACAAGCACGAAAGGACAAAGTCGACCTGTTGGTCTTTCCGGAGCTTTCATTGACCGGTTATGTTCTTCAGGATCTAGTTCCCACCGTAGCCTGCCGACCTGACCCTGATGATCGTGTTTTTCGTCACCTGCTGAATGCCAGCCGTGATATCGACCTTCAGATTGGTTTTGTGGAAGAAGATTCACGCCATCGCTTTTTCATCGCATCCGCATACATTTCCCGTGGAGAAATCCTTCACATTCATCACAAAGTGTATCTTCCCACCTATGGTCTTTTCGACGAAGGTCGGTTCTTTGCTGCGGGAAATTCCATCAAGGCTTTTGATACCCGCTTTGGGCGCGTCGGCATGCTGATCTGCGAAGACTTCTGGCATGCCTCCCCGCCATACATTCTTTGGCAGGATGGTGCCGATCTTCTTCTGCTCACTTCCGCGTCGCCGGGGCACGGATTGAATACAGGATCTAAACTGGAATCATCCACGTGGGTGGAACGTCTTAACCGGACCTATGCGAGTCTTTTTACCATTTTTGTTACGCATGCCAACCGGACAGGTTTTGAAGATGGCCTCAATTTCTCAGGCGGTTCCACAATCTATGATCCAAATGGGCAATTGATTATCCAGTCTCCTTATTTCGAAGAATCATTAACAATGGGCGAAATTGATTTAAACCAGCTTCGCCGCACCCGTGCCCGACTTCCGCTTTTGCGTGACGAGCGAACGGATTTGGTTATTGCCGAGTTGGAAAGGATTGTAAATGGACGCCATTGATCTTTCCATCGATACGGACCTGGTTCACAAAATTCTGACAGGCTTTATTCATGATGAATTAGCCCGGGCCGGTTTTTCCCACGCAGTGATAAACGTCTCCGGCGGATTGGATTCAGCCGTTGCGCTATTCCTTACTGCTGATGCACTCAAGCCGCAGAATGTACTGGCAATTCGATTACCGTATAAATCGTCCTCCGGGGACTCGCTTGAGCACGCTCAAATGCTCATAGACCAGGTAGGCTGCCCTTCGATAACGATCCCTATCACGGACACTGTGGATGCACTAATCGATCAAAAATCAGGCATATCGCCGGTCCGAAAAGGCAACCTCATGGCGCGTGTTCGAATGATTGTTGCTTATGACCAGTCTGAGGCATTTAAAGGGCTTGTCATTGGAACCGGCAATAAAACTGAGATCCTGCTCGGGTACACAACCCTTTACGGAGATTCAGCCTGTGCATTAAACCCGATAGGAGATCTCTACAAAACCCAGATCCGCCAACTGGGTTCGGCATTAAATATCCCGGAACCAATCATTACCAAGCCGCCGTCGGCTGATCTTTGGGCAGGTCAGACCGATGAAGGAGAGCTTGGTTTCGCCTATGAAGATGTGGATAAACTCCTTTACCTGTTGGTCGATCAACGATTTAATCCCCAGGAATGTATCGATGCGGGTTTTGATGAAAAATTTGTCCATACTGTGATCGAACGTATCAGGAAAAACCAGTATAAACGCATTCTGCCCCCGATTGCCAAACTTTCCAACCGGACGGTCGGGTATGACTTTCTCTACCTGCGTGACTGGGGGACGTGATCAAATTTAAAATCGATCCTTTCTAGCCTGGGGGTGGGCAGCTCTGAAAAAATGATCAATGATGGGATCCATGAAAATATCCATACCGCCTGCCCTTCATAATAAACGTTACCTCTATCTCTGGCTGGGATTGCTCATTTCCATCGCCGGTTCGCAGATGCAGATATCTGCCTTGTTCTGGCATATCCGTATCCTTACCGGTCAGCCTCAACCTCTCGCCCTGGGTGGTATCGGTCTGGCACGAATCTTGCCGATCATTGTTTTTTCCTTCCTGGCTGGACCTGCCGCAGACACCCTTAACCGCCGTAAGATCCTCTTCCTCACCCAGACCGCCATGGCACTTGTCGCACTGGCGCTTGCCATTCTGACGTGGACTGGTACCATTACGATCTGGTACATATACCTGTTGACAGCCATCCAGGCGACTGCTATTGCCTTTGATGGTCCGGCACGCCAGGCGATGATCCCAAATATCGTTCCAGCGGAGGATCTACCCAGTGCATTTTCCATGTCATCCATCGCCCAGAACACAGGCTCGATCATCGGACCGGCATTAAGTGGCATTGTGATTGTTGTGTTAGGTCAGGCTTACACATATTTTTTCAACGCGATTTCGTTTCTGGCAGTCATTTTGGCTTTGCTTCTGATCGGACCAGTCTTGCAGGATTCTCGAAAATCCGGCATCCATTTAAAAGCCGCTCTAGAGGGCGTCCATTTTATTCTTTCCAAACCGGTGATTTTATCCACTATGCTGGTTGACTTTGTGGCGACATTTTTCGCTTCTGCCAACACGATGATGCCCATTGTCGCCAGGGATATTCTCAAGGTCGGCGAGATCGGATATGGCTGGCTTTCTTCTGCGCAGGCAATCGGATCGGTCATCGCAGGGATAATCGTTTCACAGATGCATTCAATCCGCAGACAAGGGCCGGTGTTCCTTACCGCTGTAGTGATCTTCGGTTTGACAACGGTGGTTTTCGGAGCAACGGGAAATTTCGCGATCGCCATGATGGCATTGATAGTAATGGGTGCCGCTGATGCAGTCAGTACGATCATCCGAAATACGATACGTCAATTACAAACCCCCGATCATATTCGTGGTCGGATGACATCCGTCAACCAGATCTTTTTCCAGGGAGGTCCCCAGCTTGGGGAAGTGGAATCCGGGATCGTCGCTAGTTTATTTGGTGTCCCATTTGCGATTATTTCAGGTGGGATTGGTTGTATCGTTGGCATGGCGTTCATTGTTATAAAATGGCCGCAATTGAGGATTTATAACGGCGATGAACATCTGCAATCGATGGTCCCTGCTGATTAAAATACCCTACGATTGGTCGACGATATCCATACAATTTTGGATCACGGCTGGGACGTTGATTGACTTTACGGGCAATTCGCACTATACTATTAATTGAGTAATCGCCTATGCGAGTGTTCATCACAATATCCCGGATAATTACCAAAAAGGCACGCTGCCGTTTCGCGTGCCTTTCACTATCCTAGACACCAAGGAGATTGATAATGGACTCTGGAATGATCGGCAAGATCGACAAGGCCAAACGCTATGCGCAGGAACGGCAACGCTTCCGCTTCAATAAATTCGATGTCGTTTTCCACGGTGATAATAACGATCACCATGTAACATTCGATAGCGGGGTCTTTAAATGCGATTGTGATTTTTTCACAACACATCGCAAATGTGGACACAGCATGGCACTTGAGATCCTGCTCCAGGATACTCTTCCAGAAATAGTTGAAGCGTAAAGGTCTCATATCACAAAAAAACCCGAAGCGTCCCCGCTTCGGGTTTTTTTTCAGGTACAATTCACCCCATACTATGAAATATATTTCCCGCCGTGACTTCCTTAAACTTGGTGGTTTGGCTCTTGCCAGCCTGGCATTCACCCCCTTCCTGCCGGAAATAACTGGTTTTGAAGACCTGGATCTGGTACGTGTCGCCAAAGATCCGGTCAGTGTTTATACGCAACCCAGCGATAAGAGTCAGATCGTCCGTACATGGATGCGTGATGATCTCATCCATGTATACGAAACGGTTGACTCCGGTTCACCTTCTTATAACCCGATCTGGTATCGAGTTTTTGGTGGCTATATGCACCGGGCACGACTCCAAAAAGTGCAGATCCATTACAATACACCCCTTAATAACATCCCCCCTTCCAAGATCCTTGCTGAACTTACCGTCCCCTATACCCAGCCGTATCGCTACAGCTCATCCGTTGGTTGGGAACCCCACCCCATTTATAAAAAACTCTATTACAGTTCCACCCAGTGGATCACAAGAGTTGATACCGGACCGGATGGAAAACCCTGGTATGTCGTCCAGGATGAAGCTGACAAGAACCAATTTTATTTTGTACCTTGCGTGCAGTTACGACCGATCCCGTCTGCTGAGATGGCGCCAATTTCACCGAATACACCTCCCGGGAAGAAACGCATAGATGTCAATTTAAGAACCCAAACACTTACTTGCCTTAGAATCAGGAAATGAGGTATTTTCGACAAAAGTCTCATCTGGTCAGATGGGCATGGAAACCCCGTATGGTGATTTTAATATCAATGATAAATTGCCCTCCCGGAATATGGCCACAACCAGCCTGTTGGCGGATGATGTCATCCCCTTGGTCGGGGTGCCATGGTGCAGTTTCTTTACTGAACAGGGTCATGCTTTTCACGGTACTTACTGGCATAATAATTTTGGTAATGTAATGAGTCATGGCTGCGTAAACATGCGGAATGAAGATGCCAAATGGCTGTTCCGCTGGAACACACCTTCCGCAAGTTTTGATGAAATAAATAAAACGACCCTTGATGTCAAAGGGAATGGTACAGCCGTAAACATCCATTATTAATATGCCCAGCCTTTCCTGGCCATCGAAAGCACACCCGAATCTCCAGCCTGCCAGTCTCGTTGTAGATTCGATCCTTTATCCGAATGGTCTCGGTTATCCGGGACCCGCTCTCGACAACCGCATCTTTCTGGGGGATAACCTTGGGATCATGGCTGCCTTGCTTCCGGAATTTGAAGGCCGGCTGGATCTCATTTATTCCGATCCGCCTTTTTTTACTAATAAAGAGTACCGCTTGCGATTCGGGCGTGGAGAGGACTTGCGTCGCCCCCAGGATTGGCAGATGGCGGATGGATATGGTGACCATTGGGAAAACCTGGATGCTTACCTGGATTTCTTGTATCCCCGCCTGGACTTGATGTATCGACTATCTAAAGCCAAATGGCACTCTCTACCTGCATCTGGACTGGCACGCTGACGCATACGCTCGCATTCTGTTGGATGAACTTTTCGGTCAAGACCGCATACTTAATGAAATTATTTGGACATATCATGGCCCGTCACCCATTCGTCGGGCATTTAATCGGAAACATGACACGATTCTCGTTTACTCCAAGGGGAAGGATTACACTTTTAACGCAGACGCTGTCCGCGAACCTTATAATCCGAATACCATTAAGACATTTGGATCGTCACCCAAAGCAGGTTTCGGGAAAATACCCAATTTGGAACGTGGCAAAGTCCCCGAAGATTGGTGGTATTTTCCTGTTATTGCCCGTCTTCATAATGAACGTACCGGCTACCCAACCCAAAAACCGGAAGCGTTGCTTGAGAGGATTTTACTTGCTTCCTCAAATCCCGGCGATCTGGTAGGTGATTTTTTTTCTGGCTCCGGGACTTTCCCCGTGGTAGCTGCCCGGCATGACCGTCACTTTCTTGCCAGTGACATAGGTTGGCGTGCAGTTCATACCACCCGTGGAAGGTTAATAGAAGAAGCAACTGCACCGTTCACGGTATTCTTTGACGGGCACAACGTTATCCCTAATGCCCCCTGTCATTTTACGGTTGATGTCTCCGATTCCATCGTTTCACTCATTGATCCCCCTTCTCTGGATTATTGGGAGATTGACCCTGCTTGGGATGGAAAGATCTTCCACAGCATCGCTCAATCACGCAGACCCAATCGCTCCGCCGATCTACCTCTTTCAATAAAAATGCCCGTCACACCGACCAACGTCTGTGTACGGGCTGTCACCATAGACGGGCTGTTGATCCAGTCACACGTCTAAAAGATATCCAACTCCCCTTACTGTTTTTAAATATTGCGGATTATCAGGATCTGTTTCAATCGCCTGTCTTAACCAGGAAATGTGCACATCCAGCGTTCGGGTGTCATCGGTATAATTTGTTTCCCATACTTGAGAAAAAAGTGCTTTACGTTCAATGACTTCGCCATGTTGTTTGATCAACGCTTTAAGTAAGTGAACCAATCGCGGCGTCAGGCGGGCTTGTTTTCCCGGGCATTGTACCATCCGTTTTTCTGCGTCCAAGCCGGATCGGTCCGGCAATAATATAGTCCTTGCCGTCGCCGGGCATCAGATGGCGAATTCGGTTGACCAATTTCTGGGCAGTAAATGGAAGTGAGAGGATGACATCCGCCTCAACTTTTTCCACTTCCTGGTCCTCGTCCAAAACCAGCAGTATTGGCAGGTTCTTGGCTTTCTCATGCAGGGATTGGCAGATCCGCTTCCCACTGCTGCGCAGCGTGGCAGCATTGACAACCACCATCTCCGGGGAAAATCCGTCCGCCAGGCGTGCCAACGCTTCGCTCCCGCTGGAGACTAGCTCGACAACGAAACCTTTATTCCGCAGCGCCGGTGTGAAGCTGGGATGATCTGCGTGTTTGCCCTCTATGAGCAGAAGTGTGGCATTATTCATGAGTTATAAATTCGGTGGACGGATTTATTTTCAACATTATACACCACTCTTAAAAATCGCAACCTTCCTTGGCATAGCCCGTAGGTTGGACAAAAACATTGGCATCCATCAAAGCTTGATGGAATGGAAATTTAATATCAGGAAATGAAAAGCAAATTGATCCCCAATGGTGAATCAGATTACCCAGAAGTGTGGAAAGATAATACGGACGATAACGTCGAGAACCAATCCAAGCATGAACCAGGTTCCGACCGCGCGCGTATTGATAAATGCCTGGGGTGCGAAGAAGAGCGGCCAGCCTCCCTGTCCATCCGGAAAACCTTCCGGCCGGGTTTCCGGCTTGGGTTTTAGAAATTGCGGGTACATCTTTAAAAATGTGGGGATTGCCAAAAAAACCAGTAACAGGACGGGGGTGAAATAATGGGTGAGGATGAGCACCAACACCAGCAGGTATGGTAATGCCATCATGGTCAAAACGCTGAAGCGCGCTATTTTCTCACCGATCAGGACTGGCAGGGTGTAGATCTTCTTTGCTCTTATCGATTAGTAATTTATCGATGTGCTTTCCGAAAATGACCGTCGTAACTCCCAGTACGTAAACCAGGCTGGCCCAGATCACATTCCATGACCAGATATGCGTGAGAACGTAATACCCGCCTCCCACCATCAGCGGTCCCCAGACGATCAGGACGGTTATTTCCCCCAGGGCGATGTACTTCAACGGCCAGGTATACAACAAAACGAAGAATGCTCCCAATCCAAGCAACAACCACAACACCCAATCATTTGCCCGCGGGAGGATCAGGATGAGTCCGCATATAAGAGCCAGCGAACCGGTTATGGCAAAATAGGTCAAGTGCTGACGCTTGGAGACCAGCCCATCTGCAACCGGCTGTGGTCCGTACATCGTGCGATAATAATTATTCTTATCAACACCACGAACATAATCCGTAAAGTCGTTGAAGATATTATTCGAAGCATGTGCCAGGATAAGGCCGATGACGAGAATGAGCCAGGTTAGTAAATTAAAGGAATGTTTGTCATGCCAGGCAAAAAGACCAGCCAGGATGCCGGATGTAAATGTCATCAAGAGCACTGCAGCGCGCGTGGCGATCAACCACCTTGAAATGATGTCCAGTTTGTCCCATTCAGCTTTGGATACATCAGGGATAACGGTAAGTGCTTTCTTCCACATTGTAAAATTCATACAATAAAATCTCCTTTTCCAATTGCCCGATTATACCAGCCCTCAACCAGATAGATCTTTATTCCTGGATCCCAGATACACGTAAACCCTCCGGTAATAAGCCGAAGCGAAGGATCTCTCACTTTTGATTGAATTTAGGCAGGAAGTTCATCACTTAAAACCATGACTAACAATACTGGCGTTATTGTGACAATAATTACATACTAATGCCAGTGTAATAGTATTCTTTGCAGTCAAATTTCTTTTTAAATCAGAGGTGCGCCTTGGAAATCACGCTATCACCGTTAGAAACTTCCAAAAGCAAGACCTTTCTTACCAGTTTATATGAATTGAACAACGGCGACCGGATCCGGTCCTGCCTGCAATGTGGTACGTGCAGTGGCGTCTGCCCATTTGGTTATATTATGAAATTCCCTCCCGGAAAAATGATTGGCGCACTTCGGGCAGAGATTTTCGACCAGGTAATAAAAGCGGATAGTGTTTGGATGTGTGTGTCATGCAATGCCTGTTCGGCATTCTGCCCATCCAATATTCCCATCACGGCAGCCCTGATGACACGGGCAAAGGAAGAAATGCTGTTGGCAGGGAATATTCCCACCGAACTTCAGGCCGCCCTGGAAAACACCCAGCGTTACGGTAATCCACTGGGAGAGTCACCCCGTAAACGGGCTGATTGGTCGATTGGTCTCCAACCTGAAGTGAATATCCTGGCCAAGACGAGACAACCGGTGGATGTTCTGTGGTTTGTTGGTGATTACGCCTCGTACCACCCGCGCATGCAGTCGGCAACAAAAGCATTCGCCAAAATCATGAATGTCCTCGGAGTAAAATTCGGTATTCTTGGACCGGAAGAATTCAGCGATGGTGATTCTCAGCGACTGGCAGGTGAACGCGGTTTGTTCGAAATGATGGCGCAGAAGAATGGACAGGCCTTTCGAAAATATAAATTCGAACGAAATCGTCACTACTGATCCGCACGCATTCAATGCCCTAAAGAATGAATACCCTGCTTTAGGAATCTCTTATCCAGTGCGTCATTACACACAATTTTTAGCTGCGCATCTTGACAAGATAAAACCCCTTCTGAAAAAGGAAATACAAGCCAAAGTTGCATATCACGACCCGTGCTATCTGGGTCGTGTGAACGGTGTATTTGATGAACCGCGTGCACTTTTAGCTGCGATCCCGGGAGTTGAACTGGTGGAAATGTCACACCAGCGCCTGAACAGTCTCTGCTGTGGTGGAGGCGGTGGTGGGATGTGGCTGGATGGCTTTCAATGGGAAAAAGCACATACCCGTCTATCCGAGTGGCGGGTGCGTGAGGCAGTCGCTGCCAATGCAGAAATTCTCGCCGTGGCCTGTCCTTACGAACCGCCACGTTTCGAAGATGCGATTAAAACCATCCAGAACGCCAATCAGTTGAAAGTCAGGGAAATTGCCGAACTACTCGCCGAATCCATGGAGCTTTAGGAGGAGAACTATGAAAATAGCAGTTCCCATCAAATTTGTTCCCAGACCTGGTTGAAGAACTCACCATTGATCCGGGTGGTACTAGCCTCGGATACAACCTGGCTGCGGCTCATTATTAATGAATTCGATGATCATGCCGTTGAACAGGCCATTCTTCTCAAAGAACGCAGCGGTGGGTCAGGTTATAGTGATCGAGAGTCGAATCGGAAGGTGTGGATGATTTTCTCTTCACTGCGCCGCTAAAGGTGCCGATCAACTCATCAAATTTACAGGCGATTTCAACAATTCCAACAACCACTGCCCTGGCGCGCGTATATGCTGATCTTCTCAAGGAATTGCAACCCGATTTGATCCTGACTGGTGTCCAGGCACATAATGACCTGGATGGCTCGATCGGTCCGCTCCTGGCGGAATATCTGGGCTTACCTTACGTAGGTTATGTGGCTGGTTTAACCATCACCGAACGATAAAGTCATTGTACGCAAGGAATACAGCGGCGGCCTGATCGCTGAGATGGAAGTCAAACTGCCGGCAGTCCTGGGTATTCAGGCCTCAGAACAACCACCTCGTTATGTGGCCTACAGCAAGATCCGCCAGGTGATGGGTACAGCAAAAATCGAAGGAACGGCCGTCGCCGCATTGGACTTTCAGCGGTGGGACCATAGTCAGCCGCATGTTCCAACCCGAAGTCACTGAGCGTGCAACGATGCTCGAAGGCGGAGCCGACGAAGTTGCCGATAAACTTGTCGACAATCTTCAAAGAACTGGGCACGCTGTGAGGAGGAGGCAGCCATGAGTCAGGATATTTTTGTTGTCATCGAACACTTGCGAGGAGCAGGTTTCCGATACCTCCTATGTCATGCTGGCTGGGGCACGCCAGTTAACACAGAGCAAGGGTGGAAGCGTTATGGCTGTGCTCCTTGGTCATAATGCACAAAGACTTGGCAGGAATCTCGCCGCAGACAAAGTGATTTACATCGACCATGCATGCATTGGCTGAGTTTACATCCGATGCATATCAGGTTGCGTTGGCGAAGTTGATTAAGGAGTCAGTCCCCACGCGTGATGCTCTTCGGTCATAGTTCCATCGGAATGGATATCGCCAGGCGGGCTATCGGCGAAATTGGGTTTGCCTTTGGTCAGTTCCTGCCGCAGCTTTACGGATAATGGAAAATTCGTCAGCCAGATCTGCGGCGGCAAAATCATGGCGGAAGGCGACCTGATCTGGCCCAACTGCCCTGGTCACCATGGTACCCGGAGGATACAAAGCTGAAGCAGGGACAAAGCAACCAGCCACCTGCTGTTTCAGAGATTGACGCACCTGCCCTAGAGTCCATACGGGTTATCTCTAAAACAGTATATCGAACCTGATACGAGCGATGTGGATATTACCAAAGAAAACATGCTTGTATCGGTCGGGCGCGGTATCCAGAACAAGGATAATATCGAGTTGGCAAATGAACTGGCTGCAGCTCTGGGTTGTGCGGTCAGTGCATCCCGTCCAGTAGTCGATCAGGGATGGATGCCAACTACACGACTGGTCGGCAAATCCGGAAAACGGGTCAAACCCAAGATTTATCTGGCGCTTGGCATCAGTGGAGCGCCGGAACATGTTGAGGGGATGGGCGACAGTCGAGGTGATTATTGCTATCAATACTGATCCAGAATGCACCCATTTTTAATATTGCCAAGTACGGGACAACGATCGACATGTTCGACCTGATCCCTGTTTTGACCGACAAGGTCAAACAGGCCAGGTAGTATAGATTTTTCGGAAGTAAGCGACATGCCTATCCGAGAAACTTTCTGGAATATCCCCTCCTGGGCCGAAACCGCGCAGTATATTCTGGCGCTATTAACCGTGATTGTCTTCGTCTATGGAATTGCTCGTCGCGTCCGTCACTGGCGGAAAGGACAGCCCTGAGAAACGTTCCGGCAACTTCTGGGCAACGACGTTTGGGGTGTGGTTGTTCAGGTCTTCGGTCAGCGTCGCACACTGGACGAGGCGTATCCCGGCATTATGCACTTCACAATCTTCTGGGGCATGCTCACTCTTGGCCGTCGGTACCGCCCTGGCAACAGTCGATTGGGATGTCACGCACCTGTTCTTCGGATTCCAAATCCTTAAAGATGGATTTTATATAGTCTACGAACTGGTCCTTGATATACTCGGTTTATTGGTTATCATCGGGCTTGGGATGGCCATTTACCGGCGCTATATCTCCCGCCCGGCACGCCTGCAGAACCTGCCGGTCAAATCTTTGACGGGCGATGATCTTTTCGTTCTCGTCATGCTGACCTTTATCACCCTGAGCGGTTATCTGACCGAGGGCCTGCGTATCGCCGTCACCCAGCCAAGCTGGGCCAGACTGGTCACCGATTGGCAAGGCTCTGGGTTCTATATTTATTGCCACAGGCGACCCAACCAATCGGACACTACACCTGACCATTTGGTCGATCCATATCCTGACCGCCTTCGGTGTACTCGCCAGCCTGCCTTTCACCAAATTATTCCACATCTTCTCAGTACCGATCAATATCTACTTCCGCTCCTTGCAACCCGCCGGCGTACTCGCTCCCGCGAACATGGAAAACGGAATGGGTGTAAAGGAATGGAAGCAGTTTACCTGGAAACAATTGCTTGATTTTGAGTCCTGTACTCGCTGCGGACGCTGTCAGGATGTCTGCCCGGCTTTGCCAGTGCCCAGGTACTTTCCCCCCGTAATATGATGATCAAATTGGAAGCCGCACCTGTGGGAAAAAACCGGTGATCGCAATTACACGGGGATGTGATTGAATGCAGACGAACTTATGGGCTTGTACTACCTGCCGCGCCTGCGTCCAGGTTTGCCCGGCATTTATTGACCATGTAACCACCTTTGTAGATATGCGCCGCTATCTGGTGGATCAGGGAAAGATGGATAAAATGCTCCAGGATGCACTTGCCAATCTGGGACGCTACGGCAATTCATTCGGTCAATCGGAGCGGATGCGTGCCAAATGGACGATGGGCATACAGCCGGCTGTCAAGGATGCCCGCCGCGAGCCGGTCGAGTATTTATGGTTTGTCGGCGATTATGCCTCCTATAATGCCACCCTGACCGATGTCACCCGCAAGACTGCCGAAGTATTCCAGAAGATCGGCTTGAACTTTGGCATCCTGTTATGACAGCGAACGCAATGCCGGTAATGATGTGCGCCGTGTTGGCGAGGAAGGTCTGTTCGAGATGCTGGTTGATAAGAACAGCCAGGTGTTGTCGAAAATAAAGTTCCAGACCATTATCACCACCGATCCGCATTCCTATAACACCTTAAGAATGAATACCCGAGGCATGGTAATGGTCACCATCGGTATTGCATTATGCCGAATTGCTCGACCAGATGATCACTTCCGGCAAATTGAAATTCAGCAAGAAATTGGGTTACAAAGTCACCTATCACGATCCGTGTTATCTGGGACGTTACAACGGAATTTATGATGCCCCGCGCCGGGTGATCGAAGCTACCGGCTGTGAACTGGTCGAGATGCCGCGCCACGGCGACCGCTCGTTCTGCTGTGGCGCAGGCGGTGGACGTATTTGGATGGATGAGAAGGGTTAAAGGAACGACCCAGCGAAGTCACGCATCCGTGAAGCCGCTTCCCTGGATAGAGTACAGGCTTTTATCGTTGCCTGCCCTAAAGATCTCACGATGTACCGGGATGCAGTCAAAACCACCGGCAATGAGAAAGAATCTCATGTCAAGGATTTGATTGACTTGGTCTACGAGGCACTGTAACTTCGCATCCATTAATTGGAAAACGAAATGAAGACTTTACAACTATGCGCAATTTTTGGAGACGCCTGCCAAAATTAAAATTTCCAAAGTTTCAAGAACTCAGATTGTCAATCGCCACCCGATTGACCTTGAGTTTTCTCTCGATCATTATTATCAGCAGCCTTATCTTTACTGTCGTTGGCGTACAGATCATATCGCACCTTATCATTTCAGAAGCCGAGGAAAGAGTCAGGAACGACCTGAATACGGCCCGTTATATTTACGATGTTCAACTCACCATATTCGGCAAGCGGCACAGTTTACAGCGGCCAGAACATTTATCGAGGATATCTTACAGGGTAATGCGACACAATCTATGTCGATCAACTGACTGGTTTAAGGCAAATGAAGGTTTGGACATCTTGACCATTACGGACAGCAATGGCATCGTTGTTCTCGGATGAACAATCCAAGTCCTTTGGTGACAATCAAAGCAACCAGGAAATGGTTGCCATCTGTCTTCCGCACGCGGACAGCAGCCTCAGGAACAATCATCATTTCTGCCGGGGAATTAGTAGAAGGAGTCGCCGCTCTTGCGAACAGCGCATTTCATATTTGTTGATACCCCAAGGCACGCACGCGCCAGAAACCGAGGAAACAGCAGGCATGATGTTGATGGCGGATATCCGGTTATCGGTCAGGATGGGCTCTTGATCGGTGTCGTGTACGCTGGAGAGTTACTCAACCACAACTACGAAATTGTTGATGAGGTAAAACAAACAGTTTTTCAGGGGTCGTGTACACAGGAAAGGATATTGGAACAGCCACGATTTTTCAGGACGATGTAGAATTTCAACCAATGTTACAATAAGGATGGATCTCGAGCAATCGGCACGCGATTGCGGAAGATGTTTACGAACAGGTGGTGGTAAAGGAAGACAATATGTCGGGCGAGCGTATGTTGTCAATGATTGGTATATAGCCGCTTACGAACCGATAAAGAATATTACCGGTCAAATCATTGGAATACTCTACGTTGGCATTCTGGAACAAAAATATTCGGACATTAACAATCGAAGCCACCCTGATCTTCCTGGGCATCACCCTCGCTGGTGTGGTCCTTTCAATCCTGATCACATTGTCTGATTTCCCGCAGTATCTCCACTTCGATCGGTAATCTGGTTACAGCCTCCAAACAACTGGCAAGCGGCAATTTGAACGACAGGCAAAAAAAGCCTCTAATGACGAGATCGGCGAACTGGCAGATACTTTCAACTTGATGGCAACTGCCCTACAAGATCGGGACGAAAAGCTAAAAGAATTTACGAAAAAGAAGATCATGGAATCGGAAAGGCTGGCATTGATCGGGCAACTTTCTGCCAATGTTGCCCACGAATTGAACAACCCTCTCCAGGGCATTGTCACCTATTCATATCTTCTGCTGGAAGAAGAGATCTATCAGCGAAGATGCAAAGAAACCATCAAAAAAATTGTTGTCCAGGCCAACCGATGCAGAGACATTATCCGCGGATTGTTGGATTTTTCCCGTCAGAAAAAACCCGACAAAACGCTGTGCAATGTAAATACATTTGCTTCAAGGTTGCATCTCGCTGGTCGAAAAACAGGCTACGTTTCACAATATCAAAGTCACGTATGAATCTCGACGAACAACTTCCCATGGTGATTTTGGATCCATCGCAGGTTGAAAGAGTGTTCCTCAATCTGATCATCAATGCGGCCGATGCAATGGATGGCAATGGGACATTGACCTTGTCCACAAGGCATAACCGAGAAAAGAAAGTCATCGAGATAAGAGTCCAGGATACCGGTCACGGCATTACGGAAGAAAATATGGAGAAAGATATTTGATCCCTTCTTTACGACCAAAGAAACCGGTCATGGAGTTGGTCTTGGACTTGCCATCAGTTATGGTATTGTAAAAGAACATAACGGCAATATTTCTGTTGAAAGTGAAGTGGAAAAAGGTACAACATTCACGGTAAGTTTTCCTTTGACAACAGGTTACAACTGGTACAGAAGATGGAAACTAAACCAAAGATATTGATTATTGATGACGAGGAAGTTGTCCTGGATTCCTGCACGCAGATCCTGAAGGGCAGCGGTTATCAAATTGCGACGGCCACCGATGGGACGACGGGCTTGAAACTTGTGCAGGAGTATCCTGCCGGACCTGGTATTTGTTGATCTGAAAATGCCCGGCATCTCCGGCTTCGAGGTGCTGGAAAAAATCCATGAAATTGATGCGACCATCGTGACAGTTGTGATCACAGGTTTTGCCACGGTCAGTTCTGCTGTGGATGCAATGAAGAAAGGCGCCTACGATTTCCTGCCCAAGCCTTTCACTCCCGATGAATTCCGCATGATTACGCGTCGAGGAATTGAGCGCAGAAGATTGGTGCTGGAGACCATCTGCCCTTCGCAGGGAAAAGGAATTATTGAGAGAACAATTTGCATCCATCGTTTCGCACGAATTGAAAGCTCCCTTGGGCGCAGTGCAGCAAAACCTGTTTGCCTTGGATTTCGAACTTGAGGAAATGCTGAACGAGGAACAAAAAGAAAAAATGGAGCGCATAAAAATCAGGATTGATGAATTGTTGAAACTCATCAACTCCTGGCTGCGGGTGATTTCTGTTGACATCAATAAACTGAAGGAAGGTTTTACCCAGATTTCGATATCACCGAACCCATCTCCGAATGCGCTGGAGAGTGTCGAGTCGCTGGCAGAGCGAAAAAATATCGAGATCGTACTCTTTGATCAGCGATCAATTGCCCCAGATCTTTGGTGATGCTCTCAGTCTTTCGGAAGTGTTTGTAAATATTATTGGTAATTCGATCAAGTATTCACCGGATGGAACCAAGGTGATCTTGAAGACCGAAGGACAGAGGAGAAAATCTTGTGTCTCAATCAAAGATAGCGGCATCGGTATCTCCCCGGAAGACCTGCCTCACATCTTCGAGGGTTTCTACCGCGGAAAGTCCGGGCAGGCAACGGCAGGACATGGTATCGGTCTGGCAGTCAGCCGTCAGATCGTGGATGCTCATGATGGTTCGATTACCGTGGAAAGTGAATTGGGCAAAGGCACGACCTTTATGGTCAGCCTGCCTGTTTCGAACACATAACTGGTCCTGTTAAGGACTAATATTTCGTACACCCTGAACGGAGGTGTCAAATGACACAAAAAATTGCTGATGATTGATGACGATCCCGATTTCGTCTCGGGCATCAAGGCGATTCTCGACAGCGCAGAGTTTCGAGGTGGATGTTGCCTACAACCCTAAAGATGGCATGCAATGCCTTGCAGACCAAACAGTATGACCTCTTGCTGCTTGACATCATGATGGGACGCGGCGCAGAAGGCATCATGATCGCCCGCAAACTGCGCAAGGATGTCAAACTGCGTGAATTGCCGGTACTGATCATCACCGGTATGCGGGAGCAGATCGCATTCCTTTTCCCGGGTGAACCAGTCCATCCGCGCTTTGTGGAAATCGACGAACTGGTCGAAAAACCGGTGGAACCCAAGTTGCTCCTGGAAAAGGTCAACGGCTCTGATCCAGGCTGCCGAAGCCAAAAAAGCTGGCAAGTAAATAACCGAACCATGCTTGCCGGACCGGAGATTACTTCTCGCATCCGGCAACTATAGAAGGCTAACCCTATGACAGATACCATTACATTTCGGTCAGGAAGTTTCCAACCTTTTACAGCCGCAGAAGGGGAACCACTGAGAACCTGTATCCAGTGCGGCACATGCTCTGGAACCTGCCCGGTGGCCGGTTATATGGATTATACCCCACGGCAGATCATCGCCTTGATCAATCAGGGCAAGAAAGAACAAGTGCTTGAGAGCAATACATTCTGGTATTGTGCTTCGTGTTACCACTGCACGGTCCGCTGCCCGCAGGATATCAATATTACCGAATTGATGTATGCGCTGAAACGCTACTCGATTTGGAAGAACCATTATAAGGAAGGTTTGATCGGACCGACATTCTCGGAAGCTTTCGTAAAGATGATCGTCCGAGGCGGTCGCTCCTTTGAACCGATCCTGGCTACCTCCTACATTTTCAGTTTCAGTATGCGCGAGTTCCTGCAGGAAATTCAGGGCGCAACTGAATTGCTGCTCAAAGGCAGACTGCCCGTCCTCCCCGCCAGGATCAAGCGGCTGGACAATTTCAAACGCATGATCGGCAGGATCATTCCCATGGGAGGTCTCGAATGAAAGAATACGCATACTTCCCGGGATGCTCACTGGAAAAAATGGCAGTCAGTTACCACATGTCGGCGATGGAAACGACCAAGAAGCTCGGCATCAAACTCAAGGAACTTGAAGATTGGAATTGTTGCGGCGCAACAACCTATTTCTATATCGATGAGTTACTGGCATACACACTCTGCGCCCGCAATCTGGCCATTGCCGAAAAGACCGGCCTGGATGTTGTTGCACCTTGCAGTGCCTGCTACAAGAACATGTTTTTCACAGCGGCACATCTAAAGAAAGATGCGGACCTGGCTGAACATGTCAACTTTGCCCTTGAAGAGGACAATCTTGCATTTCAGCGGAAATGTCAACGTCAAGCATCTCATTGAGGTCTTTGCCCAGGATATCGGTCCGGAGGAATTGAAGAGCAAGGTGACCAAACCGCTGGAAGGCATGCGGGTTGCCCCCTATTACGGATGCCAGATTGTCAGACCTCAAAAAGAAAAAGAAGATGTGGAGCAGCCCCAGTTTTTTGAAGAAATGCTCTCTGCCATCGGTGCAACACCGGTCAATTATCCGCTGAAGATGCGTTGCTGCGGCGGCTCTCTGATCATCTCCAGCCGCACGGCCGCTTTGAGCATGGTGCGCAATCTGCTTCAATGTGCCGTGGATCTCAAGGCTACCGTTATTGCAACAGCCTGTCCAATGTGCCAGGTTAACCTGGAAGTGTACCAACAGCAGGTGAACCTGGAATTTGGCACAAATTTCTCCGTCCCGGTCATGTATTTCACCCAACTGATTGGTCTGGCATTGGGCATCTCCACGAAAAAATTGGGGATCGGCAAGGAATTTGTATCGCCATGGCGCCCTCATTGCTCCAGGCTGGACAAGGATAATGAAGATTGATCCAGAAAATGACATTAAAGGAGTAAAACGTATGGATAAAGAAAGAAAAGATTGGAGTATACGTTTGCCACTGCGGTACCAATATTGCCGGTGTCGTGAATGTTGGCGAGGTCAGCACCTGGGCTGCTGAAAATCTTAAGGATCAGGGCGTGGTCATCTCGCGCGATTACAAGTTCATGTGCTCCAGCCTGGGACAGGAACTGATCCAGAAAGACATCAAGGAACAAGGCTTGACGCGTGTGGTGGTCGCTGCCTGTTCCCCGCACCTGCACGAAAAGACCTTCCGCAATGCCTGCAAAGGTGCGGATCTAAACCCCTACCTGTGCGAATTGGTCTCCATCCGCGAACAGGATTCATGGGTACACACGGACAAAGTCGCTGCCACCGAAAAAGCCAAAGCAATCATTTCGGGCGGCGTTTCGCGTGTCGTCCACCACGAACCGCTTGAACCCGCTGCATGTACCCATCCATCCGGCCACGCTGGTCGTTGGCGGCGGTATCGCCGGTATCCAGGCTGCGCTTGAAATCGCAGATGCGGGTTTCCACGTCTATCTGGTGGAGCGCGAACCCTCCATCGGTGGGCACATGGCTCAGTTCGACAAGACCTTCCCCACCCTGGATTGCTCGGCCTGCATCCTGACGCCCAAAATGGTGGATGCCGGCAACCATCCCAACATCACCTTGTTGACCTATTCCGAGGTTCGAGAAAGTGGATGGATATGTCGGCAATTTCGTCGTCACCATCCGCAAACGCGCCCGCTCGCATCAATGAAGCAGATTGCACTGGTTGCGGCATCTGCTGGGAAAAATGTCCCAAGAAGGTGGTGGATGATGTCTTCGAAGCCGGCATGGGCAATCGCAAGGCAGTCTATGTGCCATTCCCGCAAGCCGTTCCCAAGTACCCGGTCATCGATCGCGTGAATTGCACCTATTACATCAAAGGCACCTGCAAAGCCTGCGAGAAATTCTGCCCGACCAACGCCATTGACTTTGCCCAGGAAGACGAAATCATGACCGTCGAGGTTGGCAATGTCATCCTGGCCACCGGCTACGATGCTGTTCGATGCGCATCGGATTACGCAATACGGATATGGCCGCCTGGCAAACGTCTTCACCAGCCTCGAATTCGAACGCATGAGCAACGCGGCCGGCCCGACGGGCGGTAACATCGTCCTGCGCGATGGCAAGACAACCCCAAAGGTGGTTGGTATCGTCCACTGCGTGGGCAGCCGCGATAAGAACTACAACGAATATTGCTCGTCGATCTGCTGCATGCAGAGCTTGAAATTTGCCCATCTCGTCAACGAGAAGACCGGTGCCGAGGTTTATAACTTTTATATTGATATCCGCACTCCCGGCCAAGGGCTACGAGGAGTTCTATCATCGCCTGCTCGAAGAAGGAACGCACTTCGTCCGCGGCAAGGTGGCTGAGATCAGCGATGCCAGCACGCCTGCCTGAGCGAAGAAGGCAAGCTGATCATCCAGGTCGAAGATACCCTGACCGGCAACTCAGTTGCGCGTCCCGGTGGATATGGCAATCCTTTCGGCCGGTCTGGAACCCCGCCATGACTCGAAGGCAATTGCCAAAACTGTTTGGCATTTCCTGCAGCGCAGACGGCTGGTTGATCGAACGACATCCCAAGCTTGGACCCGGTAGCAACCATGACCGAAGGCATCTACATCGCCGGTTGTGTCCAGGGTCCCAAGGATATCCCGGCCAGCGTGGCGCAAGGTGCAGCTGCAGCAGCCCGGATTCTGGGCAAGATCCAGCAGAAGGAAATTGCACTCGAACCGATACGTGCCACATCCACGAGGATACAGTGCTCCGGCTGCCGTATCTGCAATAACCTGTGCCCATTCAATGCCATTCTCTTCCATGAAGACAAAATGGTCTCTGAAGTCAACCCGGCGCTGTGCCAGGGTTGCGGTACTTGCGTGGCAGCTTGCCCGGCGGGTGCCATCAGTGGCACGGGTTTCTCGAACGAACAAATCCTGTCGCAGATAGATGGCTTGCTACTTTTGAACGTCTGGCTAAAAAGAAGGAGGCAGCGACAGCTTAAAAGAACCGTTAAGCTTGCTGAGAAAACACCATGACTGAAGAAACCAAACCCTTTGAACCCGTCATCATCGGCTTCACCTGCAACTGGTGCTCCTACCGCGCCGCCGATATGGCTGGTACTGCACGCATGAAGTATGCCCCCAATGTGCAGCTTGATCCGCCTGATGTGTTCCGGGCGTCTGGATCCGACCTTTGTATTCAAGGCTTTTGCCGGTGGTGCTGATGCGGTGCTCGTCTCCGGCTGTCATCCTGGCGACTGCCATTACTCAACCAGAACTATAAGGCCATGCGCCGCTTTCACCTGATGAAGCGTGTCCTGACACAGATGGGCATCGAACCAGGCCGGCTCAAACTTCTCTGGGCCAGCGCTGCTGAAGGAGCCATCTTCGCCAGGGAAATCACTAAATTTGTCGAAGAAGTCCGGGCGCTTGGTCCGTTGAACTGGAATAAATCCGGCATCGTGATACCGGTGGACTTGCGCTAAGTGAAGGAGGTGACAGCATGAGCAAGCCAAAATTCGCCATGTACTGGGCTGCCTCGTGCGGCGGCTGTGAGATCGCCGTGCTGAACATCCATGAGAAGATCCTGGATGTGGATGCCACATTCGATGTGGTCTTCTGGCCGGTTGCTATGGATGCCAAGTACAAGGACGTGGAAGCCATGCAAGATGGCGAGATCACCCTGTGCCTGTTCAACGGCGGCATGCGTAATGATGAAAACGAACATATTGCCAAACTGCTGCGCCGGAAGTCCAAGATCATGGTTTCATTCGGGTCCTGCGCCTGTGAAGGCTGCATACCTGGAATGGCTAACTTCTCACCAATCCAGGAATTCTCGACACGGCATTCTCGACCATCTCACACCGATAATCCCACCAATATCCGACCTCAAACGTCGTTATGACATGCCGGAAGGTACGATCACCATCCCAACCTTGAACCCGATGTTGAAGACCCTCGATCAGGTCGTGGATGTGGATTACTACATGCCAGGCTGCCCTCCCGAGAGTCACCAGATTGCCGCGGTAGTGGACCTGGTAATGGCTGCTTTGAACGGCAAAGCTGAACTTCCTCCCAAGGGCGCCACCATCGGCGCTGGTAATTCCACTGTCTGCGATGAATGCACACGCAAACGCAATGTCAAGATGATCAAGGAATTTAGCCGCATCCAGCTCACCCATACCGATCCGGAACTTTGCCTGCTCGAACAAGGCATCCCTTGCAATGGCGTGGCCACCCGCAGTGGGTGTAATGCCCGCTGCCCAAGCGCCGGCGCACAGTGCATCGGTTGCTACGGTCCTGCTGAAGGTGTGATGGATTACGGTGCCCGCCTGATCACTGCCTTTGCTTCAGTCATTGATAGTGATAATCCTGAAGAGATCGATAAAATACTTGATGGTCTCGTAGATCCCGCCGGGCAGTTTTACCGGTTCAACCTGGCTGGTTCTCTTCTGCGGGCCAGCAAATCCGCGGCAGAAAGGATGATAAACAATGCAACGGATTACTATTGATCCAATCACCCGGCTGGAAGGTCACGGCAAGATTGAAATCTTTTTGAACGAAGAAGGCAATGTCGCCAATACCTACTTCCAGATCCCGGAACTGCGTGGATTTGAACGCTTTTGCGTAGGCCGCCCGGTAGAAGAAATGCCGCTCCTGACCAACCGGATTTGCGGTGTTTGCCCCGAAGCACATCATATGGCGGCTGCTAAGGCTGTCGACGCGGTATATCACGTCGAGGTACCTCCAACAGGTAAAAAACTTCGCGAGTTACTTTACTCTGCTTTCTATGCCACCGACCATACGACCCATTTTTACGCCCTCGGCGGTCCAGATTTCATCATGGGTCCTGATGCTCCTGTTGCCGAAAGGAATATCTTGGGTGTCATCCATAAGGTCGGTCTGGAAATAGGTGGCAAAGTCATCCAGATGCGTAAATTCGGTCATGCCGTCGTCGAGATCATTGGTGGGCGCAAGGTTCACCCCTGCACGTCCATCCCCGGTGGCCTCACCAAGGGTATTACCGAAGAGCAGCGCGTCGATATCGAGAAGATGGGGCGTTGGGCGATCGAGTTCGCGCAGTTCTCGCTGCAAGCCTTTAACGATATCGTCCTGGCTAACAAGCAATACCTTGACTTGATCGTTGGTGATATCTACACCCACAAGACCTATTACATGGGTCTGGTCGACGCCAACAACAAGGTAAATTTCTATGATGGCAAGGTGCGTGTGGTTGGTCCGGATGGCAAGGAATATGTCAAGTACGAGCCAAAAGATTACGTAAACAACATTGCGGAACACGTCGAACCCTGGACGTATCTCAAATTCCCGTACCTCAAGAATATAGGTTGGAAGGGCTTTGTTGATGGTCCGGATTCGGGTATTTATATGGCGACACCCCTTTCCCGCCTCAATGCATCGGACGGCATGGCAACACCTCTCGCTCAGGCTGAATACGAGAAATTCTATGCAGCATTGGGTGGCAAACCGGTGCATCAGCGTCTGGCGATCCATTGGGCCCGTCTGATCGAGCTTTTATATGCCGCAGAACGATGGGTTGAACTTGCCACCGACCCGGAAATCACCAGCCCTGATTATCGAGCCATCCCTACCGCAACCCCTACCGAGGGCGTCGGTATTGTCGAGGCTCCTCGCGGCACCCTCACGCATCATTATTGGACAGACGAGCGTGGTGTGGTGACCAAGGTGAACCTGGTGGTCGGTACAACCAACAATTACGCTCCCATTACCATGTCCATTAAAAAAGCAGCCGACAGCCTGATCAAAAAGGGCAATGTCAACGAAGGTCTGTTGAATATGGTTGAAATGGCCTTTCGTGCCTATGATCCTTGCTTCGGTTGTGCCACCCACTCCCTGCCCGGACAGATGCCTTTGGAGGTGACCGTGCGGAATATTGACGGCGAACCGATCCAGGTGCTGAAACAATTCTGTGGATAAATAGGATTGTCAAAAACGGCGGACCGAATCAAATCTGTCTGCCGTTTTTTATTAGAATAAATCATGAATACCCTTGTGATTGGCCTGGGAAATCCAATTCTCGGTGATGATGGTGTCGGCTGGGTTGTAGCGGAAGGTATTGCCAGATTGACCGAAGATCGTCCCGAGATCGAGGTGGATACCGTTGCTTTGGGCGGGTTGAGCTTGATGGAGCGCCTAACCGGGTCGAACCGCGTTATTTTGATAGACGCCATTTTCACAGGGCAGGAGCCGATCGGCACTGTCAGGCAATTTACCCTTAAAGATATCCCAAACCTGACTGCCGGTCACTCTGCCTCGGCTCATGACACATCCCTTCACAACGCCCTGAATGTTGGTAGGAGTATGCACATCCCTCTGCCGGAAGATGAAAACGTCATAATAGTTGCCATCGAAACGAAAAACGTGTATGATTTCTCACAGGAGCTTTCCCCTGCCATCGCTACTGCCGTTCCGGAAAGTATAAAAGTTGTTATGAATTTGATCGACGGATCAGATAAAATAATAGTGTAAGGAGCGAGATACATGATTTCCCCCGAATTGTTACGCCGCTATCCATTCTTTGGGTCACTGACAGATGATCATTTGAAGGCGATCGCAATGATCGCTAAAGAGAAAACATATACGAAAGATACCATTCTGATAAAAGAGAATTCCCCTGCCGATAAACTCGTCCTTTTGCTCGAAGGGGATGTGGACCTGATCTTCAGTGGTGGCGGTGAAGGTGCAGTGGTAAATGCATTGGTCGGCTCCATTGCCCCTGGTGAAGTTTATGGTGTTTCCTCGTTGATTGAGCCATACCATTTCATTTCCTCGGCTAGAGCAACGATTCCGGTGAAGGTCATCGAAGTGGATGCGTCCGCCCTGCGCGCTTTAATGGAAGTGGATGCCAGATTAGCTTTCGCTCTCATGCGAAATATTGCTGTAGCTGTGCTGGAGCGGCTCAAATATACCCAGGTCGAACTCGCGGCTGCAAGGGCTTGACCCTACGGATCAAACATCAATTTATCCCGTGCCTATACGGCACGGGATTTCGTTTTCCGGTAGGATTAAATATGAGTTTTTTTGGAAACCTGTTATTAGTAGTATCGTATATAAAGTAGAATGTTCCGATCATTATTTCAGGAGGCCCATCATGAATGAGACACCCAATCCATTACCGCATAAGGCAGATCACACCGTCGCTCTGACCGTGATCATAGCAACCACTTTTATTTTATTGGTCTGTATTGCCGGATGCACAAGTGTATTGATTGCCCTTGCCATGAAGATCCCCTAAATTGTAGCAAGATCTTTGCCTAAAAGACACCTCGTCTTCGGGACGAGGTGTCTTTTATTCTAGCCTTCACTTGTCATGATAAACAAGGGCTTCATCTCAAAACTTTCATACTTTGGACGGTATCGTTCAGTATTGTAGAATTGGTTTACATTGACGACCTTCTTTGTTCCGGTGATCACTTCAAGTGGGACATTATCGTATCGCCCATTCTTTAATACCACCAATCGTCCATGCAAGCCTTTTAGAAGCATATCGAGCGCCAGGTTTCCAAACGCCATGGGGACTATGGAGTCAATGGCATCCGGGTCACCCCCGCGCACCATGTAACCAATTTTCTGGTCGATCACATTGACAGCCTTACCATTATTGTATTTCGGAGAGATTTCTTTGATCCGGCTGGAAACCAGGTCACCGATACCACCCAGCTTGGCATGACCATATGCGTCGGTCGACCGGTCAGCAAATACCATTTCGCCACCCTCGAACATGGCGCCTTCCGAAACCAATACCACGGAATAATGCGACGGATTGTGGTTGCGGTCATAAACCAGTAATTCAGTTAATCTCTCAATGTTGAATTTATATTCAGGGATCACACACCTATGAGCTGCCCCTGCCATGGTTGGTAACATCGCTGTAAAACCGGCATACCGGCCAAAGACTTCCAGCACCAGGAAGCGTTCGTGTGATCCGGCGATCGTGCGCAAGCTGTTGGTCAGGGAGATCGTCCGGGTAACGCAGGTACTAAAACCGATGCAATAGTCCGTACCCGGCACATCATTATCCATGGTTTTTGGAATGGCAATGACCTTCAAGCCCTCCTGGAAAAGTCGCACTCCATAACTGAGAGTATCGTCACCACCAATGGGAATCAAATAATCAACGCCTAGCCAATCCAGGTTTTCTATCACCTCAGGGGTCAGGTCATTCTGATCGGCATTGTATTTGTCTTTCAGATGAGTTGGAACATCATCTTTTAAGATCTTGCTTGGTTTTGTGCGCGAGGTGTGCAGGAATGTTCCACCGGTCCGCCCTGCGCGGTTGACAATCTCCTCGGATAATATTTGGTAATTATTACTATTGTCTGCGTCTTTTTCGCGGATGATTTCTGTAACGCCCGCCCACCCGCGCCGTAAACCGATGACCTGGTAACCTTCGCGCAAAGCCCGAATGGTGACCGCCCGGATGGCGGGATTTAATCCCGGCACATCCCCCCCACCGGTCAGAATTCCAATAACACCCGGTTTCTTTTTACTCATTATATTCTCCTCAGGACCAAGATGTATCAGTGCAATTGGCGGCAATTATAATCCTCGCGAGTATAATTACCAAGAAATTGAGTGGAGTGAGAGAGGACCAAATCCATGGAATTTTCAGGCCCATACCTGACAGATCCAAATGGTCAGGAGCACCGTTTACCAGCCCAGCATGCCATAATAGGACGTGCGGTGGATTGTGATATTGTCATCGCAAGTAAAAGTATTTCCCGCGAGAACACCAGGCTCAGGCGAGATGGCAGGATTTGGATCGTTGAAGATCTTGGGTCCACCAATGGCACATATCTGAATGGCGAGAGAGTCATCAATCCAATGAAGTTGCGTGATGGTGACGGCATTAAAGTCGGGGAAGTCATGTTTCTTTTCCATGACCCTGATACGACCACCCGCGAAAACCCGGTCCCCTATTTGGAAGTGGATACCACTGCCGGTGTGGTGCGTGTAAATCGTAGATCGATCCGCTTATCGCCCAAAGAGTACCTCCTAATCGCCTATCTTTATGGGCGGCGCGGCCAGGTATGTTCGAAAGATGATATCGGACATGCCGTCTGGCCGGAATATGAAGCCGGGGGAATTTTCGATTATCAAATTGAAAACTTGGTCAGGCGTCTGCGGACAAAGGTTGAGCTCGACCCGGCTAATCCGCAATTGCTTTTTACTGTTCGCGGTCTGGGATACAAACTTGTTACTGCATGAATAAGAATCACCAATTACAAGAACCCGTTTGGATAAAACCATATCCAAGCTCCTAACTAATGAATATCTCATCGTAACTCAGTAGCCCCATGTTAGCGAAATGATAGGTTGATTCAAGCCGGCTCGGGTATCATCTTTCAGGATGGAACCCATGCCTGTAAATGGAAAAAGTAGCATAGAAATGGCCCCCATATATCTGGAAGGGAAAAGTCTTGGTAAATACAGGATCCTGGAGCCGCTTGGAAGAGGCGGGATGGCCCAGGTCTACAAGGCTTATCATCCGCAACTCGATCGCTATGTTGCGATCAAGATCCTCCGATCTGATTTGGTGGAAGACGAGGAATTTCTCGGCAGGTTCCGGCGGGAAGCCCGTGCGGTTGCTGCCCTGCGCCATCCTCACATTGTCCAAATATACGATTTCGATGCCGAAGGTGACCTGTATTACATGGTCATGGAATTGCTCGAAGGGGATACGCTTAAATCGCATTTAAATTCAATGCGCGCCCGCGGCAACCGCTTGCCGCGGGCGGAAGTGGTTCGAATCTTCAGTGATGTTCTGGATGGATTATCTTATGCCCATGGGGAGGGTATCATTCACCGGGACCTGAAACCTGCCAATATTCTCTTGACCAAACGCGGCCAGGCAGTACTGACCGACTTCGGGATCGCCCAGATCATTGGCGGCACCCAATACACCATATCCGGAGCGTTGATGGGTACTCTCAGCTATATGGCCCCCGAGCAGGGATTGGATGGACATTGTGATGCTCGCAGCGATATTTATTCCCTTGGAATCGCATATTACGAAGCATTGACCGGGGTCGTACCCTTTGATGCCGACACTCCGCTTGCCATCCTGATGAAACATATTAACGATCCTCTGCCCATGCCGCGCAAGATCGACCCGACCATACCCGAACCGCTGGAGCGGGTGGCATTAAGAGCACTAGCTAAACAAGCCGACGATCGCTTCCAGACTGCTGGAGAAATGGCAAAGGCGCTTACTTCAGCAGCGAGTGAATCTGAAATCCAGGTACCGGAAACGATTTCCGTTCCTCTTGTGGGAAATGTCTCTACATCCCACACTGGACCCATCGAAGTGTTCTCTGGTGCAGCCCGCGAAAATATCCACAACCCCGCTTTTGCTTCCGGTGATACCGACATCACTTATGGAAAAAAAATCAGGCAGGACCAGAGAAGTCCTGAGCAACTTCTCGCCAGTGCGAGATCGCTACTTACCCCTCCCCCAGACCTGGCAGGGATTCACCCTCAAAATGTTGGCCGGTCAATATTTTATTCCGTGGCTGCCATCCTGTTCTCAAACATGGTGATGATCTGGGCCAGCGGTGTGTTTGGCTGGCAGGTTTTCAGTCGGGTCTGGCCGATGGAGCTTATTGTTACCGGTGTATTATTGGCTGCCTTGATGTCATCGATGGCAAATTATTGGTTATTAATTCCAGCCGGGATCGTTATGGGCAATGGATTTATCTTCGCATACTTTTCTCTGACCAACTCATGGAGTCATTGGACATTTCTTTGGCCTCTTGAACCGATCCTGCTTGGGATTTCCATTATTTCACCATTCTGGTTAAAGAACCAAGGAGACCAGGGGCGCTGGATATCCAGGCGACTGGGAGCGATCCTTATCTTCCTGGCTGCCCTGGTATTTGTTCTAATCATGATCGTCGGTACTATCCTTTCTATCTGAATATTTTACTACTTCGACGTTACGGTTTTTCCCTGGTTGGGATCCTATCCAGCCGCCAGTTCTGGTCGGCAAGTTTTCAAAAACTAGTTGGAGGTTCAAATGCAAAAGAAAGTTTCGATGCTCTTTGGGGTGACACTGATCCTACTCGGTGTGCTGGCTTTGGCTGGTAACCTGCTGATGCGTTCGTCAGGAGGAGAATTTTTTCTTGGATTCCATGCCTGGCCGATATTTGTGGTGGCTGCCGGTTTGTTCTTCTGCCTGCCACCGTTTATCTTTTCACGAGTTCGCGGTCTGAGTGGCTTATTTATTCCAGGCATCGCAACCCTTACGACCGGATTGATCCTATTCTTTGCAAGTATTACCGGTCATTGGTCGATCTGGTCATTGTTGTGGCCTTTGGAAGTAATAAGTGTAGCGCTGGGCTTTGTATTGATGGCATTCTTCCTTAATATCCCGTGGTTAATGATTCCTGCCTCCATAATCGGTTTTACGGGTTTGGTCCTTCAATTCTGTGCAGCTACCGGAATGTGGAATTCCTGGGCTGTTCTTTGGACGGTAGTCCCCTTCTCAGTGGGGTTGCCGTTATTGATCATAGGCACCATAAGGAAGATCGAGGGCGTCAGGCTGGCCGGCATTATCCTTGCAGGTTTTGCCGGGGTGGCGTTCGCTGCCATGTCTACAATTATTTCGACATTAGGGTGGGTAACCGGCTGGGTCGGACCGGTCGTCGTGTTAGGGCTGGGGGTATGGCTGCTTTTTTCGGCAGTAATAAAGAAAAAAGTTACTCAGGAAAAAGATACAACCGATATCGCCTCATGATTAGTTGATCTGATATCAGGTAAAAATTATCCGGAGATTTGGGACTCAGCCTCCAATATCTCCGGATTTATTTTACGACTTGAATTTGCTGTTGCGGATAGCAGTTGGTCAGGATTGAAAAAGAGTTTTTTTACCGCAGGAATGGCAGTGTTTTCATTAGTTTAAGGATCCAGGTGATCGCCGCTGCGTACCTTTGCGGCGGCAGCAGACCGAACGGACCAATGGGTATGAGTGATTGGGTCGCAACCGTTTGAGACTCGGTATATTTTAGGATCCCTTCTCTGCCGTGCCTTCGTCCTATACCGGAAGCCTTCATTCCCCCCATCGGTGAATCGACCGAACCCCAGGTTGCTGCATATGCCTCATTAATATTGACTGTACCAGCTTTTATGGAGCACGCGATTTTCCGGGCACTATTGACATTGCGCGTCCAGATGCTTGCATTCAACCCATACATCGAATCATTGGCAAGTCGAACGGCATCTTCAATTGTATTAAATCGGTAGACTGCCAGTACGGGACCAAAGGTTTCCTGTGCAAACATCTCCATCCCCGGTTTCACATTTGTCATGATCGTCGGCTCGTGGAAATAAGGACCCAGCTCCGGAAGGTTCTTTCCTCCAGTTAAAATGGTGGCTCCTTTATTAACTGCATCTGTTATATGATTTTTTACTTTGTCCAATTGGGTTTGTGACAACAATGAACTCATATTAACATTAAAATCCAGTGCACCCGAGACCTTCATTTCTCTGGTCCGTTTTACCAGTGCTTCTACAAATTGATCATATATGCCGTTTTGGACATACAGTCTCTCAATATGGATACATAATTGGCCCGCGCTGGAGAAGGCTCCGCGTAGAACACCTTCCACAGTTTTATCTAGGTTGGCATCATCAAGAACGATCGCCGGGTTTTTTCCTCCCAACTCCATGGAGCATTTGATCAGGTGTTCGCCTGCCTCACGGGCAAGCAGTCTTCCGGTGGCTGTTCCACCGGTGAAACTTAGAAAATCGATCCCTTCCAGGAGAGCGGGGCTGATTTCCCGTCCTTTTCCTGTTACAACCTGGAAAACATCCCTCGGTACTCCAGCTTCGTACAACAATTTCGCACCGAATAATGCCGAGAATGGCGTCTCCTCGGCGGGCTTTAAGATGACACAGTTGCCCGCGATCAATGCTGGGATGGCGTCTGAAGCAGCCATAGCAAGAGGATAGTTCCAGGGGGAAATAAAGCCTACCACCCCCACCGGGTGATACAGATTCCATCGTACGAGTTAAGATGGGGAATGCTCCCTTTCGCTGACGTGCCTTCAAGTACTTCTTGGCTCTTGAGGCATAGTATCGTGTGTTGATTGCCACATCCAGCACTTCTTCCAGGGCGTTTAACCGTGTTTTGCCTGCTTCCAACTGGAGCAGATCAAGTAAACCATCACGATTTTTCATTACCAGGTCATGGAAACGCAAAAAGATGCTCTTTCGCTGCTCAAAACTTGTAAGAGCCCAATCCACCTGGGCGGACCTGGAACGCGCCAGCGCTGCTTTGATATCCTCAACGGTGCTGATCGGTACTGTTCCGAGGATTCTTCCATCAACAGGGATTCTGACCGTTGTTATTAGATGGGGTCCAGCCTCCACCCTCACCATCTTTTCCAGATCTTGAATATCTGGAAACTGTTCAGACAGGAGCGTATCCTTGTAAAATCGACCCTGGTTTGAAATATGAGCAATGGAGGTTGTATTTTCCATGATGAGTTCCTTTGGAGGCGGGGTGAGTCGCTGGGTACTTTATTTCTTCTCGCATTAATAAATATAAAAATGTTTTGGTCAACTTATGACATTGCTACTGCAACTTTCGGGCGGACCAGTAAGCCTTCCAGTGCAAACAAGATCAGTGCCACCCAGACTATTCCAAATCCGATCAGGCGGCGATGGTCGAAAGGCTCTTTAAATATTAATGTACCGAGCAGGAATTGAATGCTGGGATTGATGTATTGTAAAACCCCGATCATGGTCAATGGGATGCGCTGTGCTGCCGATGCGAATAACAACAAGGGGATGATGGTGATCAGACCTGCTCCAAACATCATTATATTTAGCAGAGGGCTACTATGAAGGAATGCGCCGCTTCCCGTAAATTGAGTGTAGAGAAGGTATCCGACCGCAGGAATAAATAAGAGACCGGTTTCAAGTGTTAAACCGGGCAACGATTGAAGCGGCGCAGATTTCTTGACCAGACCATAGAAACCAAACGAAAAAGCGAGCGTCAGCGCAATCCAGGGTAATGAGCCGTACGCAAATGTAAGGTAGAGAACTCCCACCGCCGCCAGGCCGATTGGCACCCATTGAAGAGGGCGCAGGCGTTCCCGAAGGAATAGTACACCCAGCAAGACACTGATGAGGGGGTTAATAAAGTAGCCGAGGCTCGTTTCGATAATGAATCCCCTCCCCACTGCCCAGACGTAAGTTAACCAATTGACGGCGATCAGCAATGCAGCGACCGAGTACGTTAAGAGCACTCGCCTGGTAATGCTATTGCGTAAGGTTTTCCATTGACGCACAATAAGTAAAATAGCCAAGAGAGTAATAAATGACCAGGTAATGCGATGACCCAGGAGTTGCAGAGCTGGAATGCCACCCAGGATTTTCCAGTAGATAGGGAAAAGGCCCCAGAAAGAATATGCCGCCAGGGCATACCAGATACCTCTTTTCATAGCGGTGAGATCTCCTTTGCAAGGGGCAAGTATACACCTCTCAGATCAGCATTTTCCCGGGATACGCTTAATTTATTTAATAGTAAAAATTGTATTGATGTTTACAAGGTTATGTAAAAGTAAGGTGGTTATCGTACCGATTGACGACGACAACCACCCTTTTTCGATGCTTTATCAACCATAAATATCCATTGTCTTATCGATAAAAAAGAACGATCCTCCATTTTTGATCGATCATATCGCTTCTGCGTGATACCCGCGTTTCTCGACTGCATTAATGATTTGAACTTCGGTCACCAGCAATTCATCGTATTCAACGACCATGTTGGCTTTTTGGTAACTGGCGGAGATTTTTTTTATACCAGGCAGGTCATCCTCAATACTTTCGATTGCCATCGAACAGTTGGAGCAATGCATACCATCCAAACGAAATACTTTTTTGATCATCGATCCCTCTCTTTTTCGGCGGGTACCTGCTTATTGACTGAAGACGATTTCGCCTGTATACATTCCCATTGAGCATGAAAATCTCATTACCGTTCCAATGGCTTGCGGAGGAATGCTCACGGGTACTGTCCCGGTATCAGGCAGGAGTTTTTCAATTCCAAGTGCCGGTATGACAAAATCCCGGGCGCATGAATAGGTCTGGCTTGTAACGATATGAAGGGTAATTGCCTGGCTGGCTTTGGCATTAAGGACGCGTGGGGCGTAACCCCGGTTGTTCGCACTCAGGTAAAGATTGGCGCTATCAGATTGGGGCAAGGATGCGAGAACAGGGTCAGGCTGGCTTGTATTTATCGATTCAAGCATATTTGTTACCGAGAGAGGCGATCCCATCAGGGTTAATCCTGAATTAACAGAAAATAGCCCGAGAACCAGTACCGTTACCGCCACAAATCGCATGAACCACTTTTCCAAACGCACCCCCAATTGCATCGCCAGGTAGGCTACAGCAAAAAAAACCGGACTGGTACCCAGGATGAATGCGAACATCAGTGCCGCACCCTGGGCTGCATTTCCCGTCCCGATTGCCACTGCCATCATCGCCTGGGTCACCCCGCAAGGGATCAAAACAGTTAATACTCCAAGGATTATCGGAGCGAAAAAGTTATCGCCATTTTTTGCCCTGCGCCGAATGTATCTTGTAATGAATTTGGGGGGTTCGATCGCAAAATACCGGAAGATGGGATGGACATTAAACATCCGCAGTGCATTCCCCAACATAAAAATCCCAATCGCTATTAGCAGGATCGCGCGCAGCGTGGCGGTAAGTTGAAGGACTGACCCAAGTGCCCCAAGCAGGAAACCGAGCAGGGTATACGCGACAAGTTTCGCAGATAGGAAAAAAACTATCGGCCCCGCCAATCTTGGTTTTACCAGGATTCTGGTTTGTTTGCGTTTTTTCCCTGAACGGTGAGTCCTCCGTTCAGCTATTTCCAATTCGATCTGTTGGTCGAGTTGTTGTTCCAGATTCTGTTCGATTGAGCTTGCCAGTAAACCACCTTGAACAGCCAGGCAGGACAGTCCGCCAGTGGTGACACCGGTAACGAAAGCTATGAGCAGTTGGTTCATTAAACTCCTTGAAATTCAAAATGGCAAGGGCGATCTCAAGCCCTTGCGTCCCCCATTTTGACGACTCTAGATCTTTACCTTTCGCAACCGCAAGCTATTTGAGACAACAAAAACACTGCTGAATGCCATCGCACCTGCTGCCAACATTGGGTTCAAGAATCCCAGGGCGGCTGCCGGTATGAGAATGACATTATAAAAGAAGGCCCAGAACAGGTTTTGTTTGATGGTTGCGAGAGTTTTTCTGGAAAGCACGATGGTGCGCGCCACCCCTCGCAGGTCGCCACTTATCAATGTCACCGGTGCTGAAGAAATGGCCACGTCGGTCCCGGTGCCGATCGCCAAACCTACGTCTGCCTGTGCCAGTGCCGGCGCGTCGTTAACGCCGTCCCCTACCATCGCTACGACCGTTTTGGAAACCTGCAGCTTTTTTACCTCGGCTGACTTGCCATCCGGTAAAACCTCGGCCAGGACAACGTCGATGCCAAGTTGCTTGGCAATGGCATCCGCTGTTTTCTTGTTATCGCCTGTGATCATTGCGATTTTGATGCCCATTTGATGCAATTCATCTATTGCTGCCTTAGAGCCATCTTTTATGGTATCCGCAACAGCGATCAACCCGCTCACGGTGCCATCTACTGCCACCAACATGGCTGTCTTGGCTTCATCCTGAAGCCTGTCAATGTTTTTAGCCAATCCGTTTAGCTGAAATTTCCTGCTTTCCATCATGCGTAAGTTTCCGATTGCGACCTTACGACCGTCGACTTCGGCAGACACGCCCAGGCCGGCTTCGGATTCAAAACCGGTGAATCCACTCAGAGCAAGGCCACGGATCGTCGCCTCCGCCCAGATCGCCTCACCCAGAGGATGTTCGCTTCCCTTTTCCACGGATGCAGCCAATCGCAGCAACTCGTCTTGGCTGATACCGGTCGAAGCGCTCATTACAATATCAGTGACCGCCGGTTGACCTTTGGTCATCGTGCCGGTCTTATCCATCACAGCCACTGACACCTTGCCAGCTCTCTCCAGGGCTTCACTGTTACGGAAGAGAATTCCCAGCTCCGCTCCTTTTCCGGTCCCGACCATTACAGCAGTAGGTGTGGCCAGTCCCATCGCACATGGACACGCGATCACCAGCACTGCCACCATATTGATCAACGCTCGGGTGAATTGAGGGATGGACGGATTAACCGGTACCAGGAAATACCATACCAGGAAGGTAAGCGCCGCCGCACTTAGTACGGCTGGTACGAAAACTGCTGAGATTTTATCCGCCAGCTTCTGTATAGGCGCTTTACTTCCCTGGGCATCCTCAACCAACCGTATGATCTGTGCCAGGGCTGTCTCCCTGCCTACCTTCGTTGCTTCGAATTTAAATGAGCCCTGTTTATTCAGTGTTGCACCAATGACCGGGTCCCCGGGTTTTTTTTCAACCGGTAGCAATTCACCGGTCAACATCGATTCATCAATGGCGGAGCGGCCATCGACAACCACACCGTCCACCGGGACTTTTTCACCTGGTCTCACCAGCACGATATCACCTACACGAATATCATCAACTGGGACTTCCAAATCAACTCCGTCCCGGATAACGCGGGCAGTTTTTGCCTGTAGTCCCATTAATTTCTTGATGGCTTCACTTGTCCGTCCTTTTGCACGCGCTTCCAGGAATTTTCCCAGGCGGATCAACGTGATGATCACGGCGGCAGTTTCGAAATACACATGTCCGGGAAGGAAACCCAGCATGATGAAGATCGAGAAAATGTACGCCACCGATGATCCCATCGCGACCAGGACATCCATATTGGCAGACCCGTTACGTAATGACTTGGCTGCACCGACATAATACTGCCAGCCTACATAAAACTGCACTGGGGTAGCCAGGGTGAACATTAAAACCATTGCCCATTTGCTTTCTATCCACGCCATGGGCAGTATTCCCAGATCCATAGCCATTGAGAACAAGAAGAGTGGGATGGTAAAGACTAAGCCGGTAATGAGCAAGCGCCGTTGCTCGCTGATTTCATGCTCGCGCGCTTTCGCTTCCGCGTCTTCGCCGGCTCCACCCATCTCCACGGCTTCAAAACCGGAGCGTGAAATTGCTGACCGGATTTCAGCCTGGCTGATAACAGTGGGAATGTATTTTACCCGTGCATTTTCAGTTGTGATGCTGACATGCGCCTCTAACACCCCTTCCAATTTTGAAAGCGCCTTTTCTAGCCGGTTTGCATCGTTTTCATCAGAAAGCCGATGAATGACCAGGGTGGCTTCACCCGTTGCTATTCCGTAGCCGGCGTGTTCGATGCGTGCCAGCATGTCAGGTATTGTTGCTGCAGCAGGATCAAAGTTGACCGTCGCCCGTTCTGATGACAGGTTGACAACCGCCGATTCGACACCATTCTGTTTCTTTAGGCTGCGTTCCACGGTTGCCACACAGTTGGCACAGGTCATACCTGTAATGGGAAGGATTAGTTGTTTAGTTTCGGGCATGGTTTACCTATAAATGATGGTGTCATATGGGCGTAGATATTCTACGTCCATATTAGATACATCTTGGTTAGGCTGCAATTGGGTAATTAATTTCAGCCAGCAAAGCCTTGATTGCTTCTTCTGAAGCGGGGATATCGAACACGATCTCGACCTTTTTCGTGGCCGCGTCTGCTTTTACGGACTGGACGCCTTTGACCTCGGCGACTTCGGTCTGGATCGTGTGTACGCAGTGCATACAATTAATCGCAGGTACAGAATACGTTACGGTTTTCATTTTTTCTCCTTTATTGGATATTACTAAGATTTTTTCAACCTTGGAATGCAAACATCAAACTTTCGCAGAGGCTTCGAAAACTTCCAGTACTTCTTTCAGCACTCTCTGCCGTTCGGAAGGATCTTCACCTTGTACGGCAGTTATCACGCATGAATTCAGGTGATTGTCCAGGATCTGGGTGCTGATCTTGTGTAACGCCCCTTCCACTGCCTGGATCTGGCGGATGACATCAATGCAATAGGTGTCCTCTTCAATCATGCGGATGATGCCTTTCAAGTGACCATCGACAGTTTTTAATCTATTTAACGTCTCTTCATTTTTCATAGTTTTTCTCCTACCCCTCCCCCCCTGGGGGGGGGATACCTTAATATACCCCTATGATATCGGATTTGTCAAGATGGAAATTTTGAAACCTGCGCGTGATAAGAGTGTTATTATCAATGGATACCCGCCAAAGGAGAGCCAATGCCCCGAATTGCGATCATCACCGACACTGATGCAGCCTTGCCAGTCGATCTGGCCCAAAAATACGGAATTGTTCAAATCCCCATCCTGATCCAGTTTGGCGAAGAATCATTACTGACCGGAATCGAAATAGATACTGCTACCACCTTCCACCGTATCGATAAAGAGGGCAGGCTACCTACAACTGCCGCACCAGCGCCTGGGCAATTTGTTAATGCTTTCAATGCTGCGTTTGCATCGGGAGCTGAATCGCTGATCTGCTTCAATATCAGTTGTGAGATGAGTGCCACCTTCAACTCGGCCAGCCAGGCGGCGCAGATGATGCCCGGCAAGCGGATCGAGGTAGTGGATACCCGCAGCGTTGCCATGGGGCAGGGTTTCATGGCGATTACTGCAGCACAGGCGGTCGAGCAGGGTGCCACCATTGAACAAGCGATTGCAGCAGCCATGGATGTTCGCGAACGGACTTATCTCTTTGGAGCCCTCCCCACTTTAAAATATATTGCCATGAGCGGCCGGGTGAGCGCACTTGCCGCAGGCATGGCGGGATTGCTGGACATTAAGCCGGTTCTTACTCTCCAGAATGGAAAGCTTGAGTTGTTGGAGAAGATTCGTACACAGAAGAAATCCTGGAACCGGGCGGTTGAGTTGACGATCGAGAAAGCCGCTGGGCGGAAGGTGGAGCGCATGGCAATCATGCATGTTAATGCTCTCACCGCTGCCCACCAATTTGCAGATCTTCTGGGAGCATCCATGCCATGCCCGGAAGAGATCGTTTTTGCTGACATGACTCCGGGTTTGGCGGTTCATACCGGACCCGGAATGGTGGCTGTGATCATCGTCACCGAAAAATAATTTGAAATGTAGGGGAGCTTCTTAAAAGCGGGCTTCGGAAAAAGCCCTCCGTTCCGTCAGTTGGGTTTAGTTCAAGTTGCCAAAGATTGTAGATTTGATGAATCCCGAACCCCAGATGGCGTAAATAACCCTGGTATTTACGCTTGAACGTCTTAAAATTATTTTAGCCGCCGGCCAACCGGATCAGCACCGGGGGAACCCAAAATACACCATATCCCCATATTAACAGTACCAGCGAAACGATCAAGATGAAAACCCCAAAAGCGACCAGCAACCAATCGCGAAGGTGGTAATGCAACTGCTCCAACCAAGTGCGTGGACCAATGCCAAATGCCCGCAGGTCCATTGCATCGATGATATCTTCGGAGCCGATGATGGCGTGAATGGTAACCGGTACCATTAAAGGTCCCAGTTTACGCACCTGCTCGATCAACCCACCGCGGATCTTCTCCAACTCATAGCCACGGGCACGCTGCGCATCCATCGTCAGTTGAAAATCCCGCCCGAAGGTCGGGATGAAGCGCATGGTCAGGTCCATGGCGTAGGCGATTTTATCGGGCAGGCCGAGTCCCCGGAAAGTGATCCCATAGAAAGAAGGGTCAAGGGAATACGGGATAAGGATGGTCATGATGGCAATACCAAATACACGGGCGAACTGGCTGACCGCAAAAAACAAGCGCTCGACGGTGATTTTCAAGGTGGGGGTCCAGCCCAGTATGGAGAAATTGGCACGGAATTCGCGCAGGATGTGTTCTTGTTTATAGACTTCCGAACCACCGCGTCCGGTCAACATCGTCAGGATCGTAAAGACTATAACAAATCCAATAATAAAAATAAAGGCACGCCGTATTTCCTTCCAGCTTACACCCGAGGTCAAAAGGACCACTACCCCCACCAGCAGGAAAGGAAGTAGAAAGCGGATATCCCAGAAAAATAGTGTTGATACCAGGTAACAGGCGTAGAAAATGATCCAGGCGCGTGGATCGAACCACTGGATCAGGGACTTGCGTTTTCGATATCGCCAGGTGACAAGCATCAGTTAGGTTCCAGATATTTCTAGGAGCTTGGAGTGGAAAGCCGGTATCGGCTTTCCACTCCAAGTCAATAAAACAAACTACCTCCCGGATTGCCTTTGGACCGCAGCATAAGCGACCACTAGTAACGGGACCAGGATGGCGGCAAAGATCAGGTTGGGACCGGCGGCAGGCAGGAACTCACCGACGGTTGCAGCAGCTGGGCTGTATCCGTTGATCCAGATATCGGATATGGCGGCGAAACCAATGCCAACGATATTTCCCAGCATGGCCCAGGTTACTGCAGCCGCAATATCGATGTTCTTGCCAAAAACGAACCGGACGATCAGCACCAGCACCAGTCCAACGATGATCGAGATACCGGCGAACATGGTAATGGTCGCATCTCCAAAGATGTTATTGGCTGCATCAAAGAAAAGCAGGTTGGGCAGACTTCGATTAAGGAAGTACACCACCGCAGCCAGCACAGCCAGCACACCACCAGCGATCAAGACGGTGTTCAGACTCTTCTTCTTATCCATGAATAACATGGGCAGACCGGCTACCAGACCGATCAATCCATTACCAATGCTCCACTGTGGGCTTAAACCGAAGCCGGTTAATGCATCACCAAACATATTCCCTACTGCCCCGGAGAAAAATCCCACCACCGGACCAAAGGCATAGCCGAAGAACATCGGTATGGCTATCGCCGGGCGTAATGAGACCTGGCTCAGCGATGGCACGACAAAAACGGTGCCATTGAACAGCCAGGAGAAGACGGCATACAGGGCTGCACCGATTGCCATCCACACCACCTGGCGTGTGCCAACTTCCCAGGCTTTGTTCTCGCGGGTCGCCAGGTAAATGGCGAAAGCGATCAGCAAGCCAATGATCACAAAGACGAACCGCAGCAGTGGATTCTCACCGGTCTGTAAACGGCTGATGCCGAACTGATTGCCGATCAGGATTGCGCCCCAGACGATGATCAGTACCACCAGCAACGCAATTCCAACACCTACTAACTTTTTCATCTTTATTCTCCTCTTGTGAATACTAGATGTGCGCCAGGACCTCGGCGCGCAGGAACCGATGTGTACGCGGCCAGGCTTCCAGGTTTTCCGCCAGAAGGGAAGAAGGCACAAGGCGGCAGTCTTCCAACCGCCGCTTATCTGCCAGCACATCATGCGGAGAACCGTCAGCCACTAGATTCCCATTCGCCACCAATAAAACCCGGTTGGCATAAATGACTGCCAGGTCGACATCATGCGTGATAAATAAAATGGCTTCAAACCCGGGCAGTTGCAGAATGGCATCCATGAAGTTCATATAATTCCGGTAGTCCTGGCCGGCAGTGGGCTCATCCATCACCAAAATGCGGGAACGCATGGCCAGGATGGCCGCGATACTGACCCGCTTCTGCTGGCCGAATGATAATGCCAGCGGGGGGTCACCAAGCTTATCCTCGAGATTGACAATATGGAGTGCTTCCATCACCTCCTTCTCGATTTCCTCTTTGGGATGCTTTAGGTTCTTCGGACCGAAGGCCAATTCTTCCCGTACGGTGGGGGCAAAAAGCATGTGACTTGGGCTTTGGAAAACATATCCGAGAGTACTGGCAATTTGAGCCACGCTGGCTTCTTTGGTATCGCGCCCCTGGACCATTACCCGACCAGACTTTGGTTTAAGTAACCCGATGGCATGTTTTACAAAAGTGGTCTTACCGGCACCGTTCGGACCGAGAACGGCGATTACATCTCCAGCCTTGATATCCAGACTGATGCCGTGCAAGACTTCCTGCTCGCCATAATCGAAGGTAACGTTTTCGAATTTCACGATCGTTTCGGGTGCAGAGTTGTACCGGCTTACCCCGGGCAGGATATTTAGTTCTGCAGGGACAGCGTCGGACTTGGCGAGTTGCATGATGACCGGAGCGCGTAATTTCACCTGGTGATAGTCCACGGCGCCTGCCAGTCCGTCGAGCGAACCAAGATACTTTATCTCACCGTTATCCATGAACATGACGCGCTCGGGATGGATTCGCAATACATCCTCCACGCGGTGTTCGATCATCAGCACGGTCATGCCTTCATCAGCCAGCTTGCGCACCATGTCCAGGGTCTCGTAAGCGGATGCCGGGTCCAGGCTGGCGAGCGGTTCATCCAATAATAGGATCGAAGGGTTCATCGCCAACACCCCTGCCAACGCAAGTTTTTGCTTCTCCCCGCCCGAAAGGCTAAAGGTTTCACGCATGCGCAGGTTGGTGATCTTTAGAAAATCGAGTGCGGCATCGACGCGGGTGTAGATCTCGCTGCGTGGCAATCCCAGGTTTTCGAGACCGAAAGCCACCTCGTGCAGCACCTTGGAACCCAGGATCTGACGCTCAGGGTCTTGCAGAACCGTGCCGACCATCTGGGAGATCTTCGAGAGCGCCCAGGTGGCAGGATCCTGTCCGTGTAGGAGAACCCGTCCTGATACCTCACCCTTATAAGAACGAGGGATCAAACCGTTTACAGCCCGGATGAGGGTGGTTTTACCACAACCGCTGGCACCGGCAATGAGTAGGATTTGGCCTTTTACGGCTGAAAATGAAACACCTTGGATGGCAGGTGTTTGCCGGTCCCGGTAGCGGAAAGTCAGGTTTTCGATGATCAGCGGGAAATCAGGCATGGATATCCAGCATGTATAACACCGGTTTGGAGGAGACGTGTCGCATGTCTATTTTCTGACGATCAAACAGATTGTCGTAATGATCGAATTAATTCCACACGATGAATAAATGCAGTCTTGGCGATGGATTTATTTTCCCAGTATCACTTCAACAAGGTCGCCGACATGTGCACCCAGGTTGTAAGCAGCGCTGCCATTAACAATCGCTATCTCAATATAGTTCTCGCTATCCACCAGCGCCACCAGGTCGCCGGATTGGTGTTCGGCATAGGAACTCACCAAGCCATTGACGACCCGATCACGCAGGCGGAAGATCACATTTTCCCTTTTCGCCAGGTATGAAGCCGGTAGATCGGTGGTGAGATTGCCGAATGTGTCAACGACCGTGACGTGAGCACGCCAGCCAGCCGGGGTTTTTTCGGCTTCAGGCATGGTCAGCCGGACCGGATCTTTGAGGACTTGTCCCAGATCGAATAAAGGGACACCCTTCGCCAGGTGAGCCGCCACTGGTGCAAAGATATCGCGGCCATGAAAGGTATGTGAGACATCCGAGAGCCAATAGCGTTCATTTGTTAAATTAACAACCTCGATCGGCCAGCCGCTTTTTGCGGCGTCGTTATAAAGCGAGGTCAGGAGCCCGTTATCAGGGCCGACGAAAAAATGCATCCCCAGCCGGGCAGCGATGGGACGACGCTGCGTGCCCACGCCTGGGTCGATCACGGCAACATGGATCGTCCCGGAGGGGAAAAAAGCATACGCTCGTCCGAGAGCAAAGGCGCCTTCGAGGATGTTCTGCGGACTGATTGAGTGTGTGATGTCTGCGATATGGACTTCGGGACAGATACCCCAGATGACGCCCTTAAGCACACCGGTAAAGCCGTCTTTGATACCAAAATCCGTGGTGAGGGTAATGATGGGCAAGGCAGCCTCCAAAAGTGATTATACCAAGCCTGCCGGACGATGCACGGAACAATGATCACAGAAAAAACGGGTGAGACAAGAAACACGGGACTTACAAAATAAACCTAGGAAGAATGGATGAATGCGGTCTGGAAAAAATTGTGATATTATAAAACACGAGAAACACCTCCACCAACTTTGACGCGCATCACAAATATATACTTCGCACCGGCAGGAGTAAAAGCCATGACGAGCCTCGAATCCATCTTAAAAAAACTACGGCTTCACTCCGAAATACACGCTCAACCAAATACGATGGGTGGCATAAAACGACGCAACGTACCGATCGAGACACAACCCGTAAAGGTTCACATCGTGGACGTGGTGAGCAAGCTGGACCGACTGGCAGCCGCCTACCCCGCTGGGCTAAATTGGCGGTCTTCCATCGTGGACTTGCTGACAATACTTGAACTCGACCACAGTCTGGAGGACCTCAAGGATCTGGCACTCGAGCTGGGCTGTCCTTCTTCAGAGATGAGAGCCGCAGCACGACGCAACCGCTGGCTGCACCGGACCATTATGCAGAAAATCGCTGAAAACGGTGGAAATGTTCCACTAGTGCTTCCTCATTAACAATTCTATCAAAAAAATGAACTGCACTCCTGCGAGAGCAGTTCTTTTTTTCAAGCCTCAAACCAGACCTAACAATGCTTGGAAAATCAGCAATGTCGCGATACCTGCGCCGATCGTCAAAAGCACATTCTTCGTGCGCCAGGCTACCAGGATCGCGGCTGCACCGGCTAAGAGCTGCGGGTTACGCCAGGAAAGGAACAGGCTGCCTGCCGGACTGGTCAGTTCGGGTAGGATGAGTGCCGAGAGTACCGCCAGTGGAACAAAACGAAGCCCGCGCCGGAACCAATCCGGTACATTCATCCGATCGAGCAGAAAGATCATCGACAAGCGGGTGCCAAAAGTAAGCAACCCTGCGATCAGCATCACCAACCAGATGTTCACTTCAATTCGCCCTCCACCAGATCGGATCGTTTCGACTTGCCTTCAATCGCCAGGCCAACCAGGATGCCGATCAGCGCAGCCAGCAGTAACCCGGTCCGGTATGGAAGTCCGTAGCCCAGCAAACCAACAACACCAGCAACCAGGGAGGCCGCCACACCCGCCCGATCCTTGATATTTGGCACGATTAAGGCGATGAATGTCAACGGCAGCACAAAACTCAGCGGCCAATTGGATGGGATCTGCGCACCAACGATGATTCCAACAGCAGTGCTTACCTGCCAGGAAGACCACAGGGTAAGCCCGGCTCCAAGAAAATACCAGTGGCGATCGGCAGGAGGTCCTTCTGCATTGTAGTGCATGATGGCTACGACATACGCTTCATCGGTCAACAAGTAAGATAATAATGCCTTCCAGCCGGTGTTCAGACCTTTAACATGCGGAGCCACCGAGGCGCTATAAAGGGCATGGCGAAGGTTGACCACGAAGACCACCATCAGGATCACAAGCCCCGGAGGTGGCACCCCCGATCAACTGCGCGGCGATCAACTGGGAGGCTCCGGCAAAAATGATGGCAGACATGGCTTGAGCCTCTACGGCGGTGAGGTGGACATTGATCGCCAGCGCTCCGTAAAGCAACCCAAAAGGAATCACCCCTAACAATATGGGAGCTTCGTCACGTACGCCACTCCAAAATTCTTGCTTTCTCCGCGTGTTTTGCATCGATCCCTCAAATCCTTTTCGAAATTCGCTCCATTATAGCCGGAACCAGCGACTTTTTTACTTTTTACCATTACCCATCTTGAAAATTGAAGGTGTGTGTTTTTTCATTCGTGTCCCCCCCTACTCGACCACCTGCCATCGGCCTCTTGTAACCGGCCTCCAACCGGTGTACTATTTCCATAATTGATGCTGCAGGAGAGGGAGTGAACCCATATGGCATGGCTTGATCAACTGAAGGGTGATCCGCTTGGATGGTTACTAAAAAGCGAGACACCTGGCGTACGGTACCTGGCGCTGCGTGACCTGCTTGACCGTCCAAAAACCGACCGAGAATTACAACTCGCCAGCAGGGAGGCTCACGCTAAAGGTCCAATCGCTAGTGTGTTGAACGGGATGGATAAAACTGGCTTCTGGATCGAACCCGGACCGGGTTACAACCCAAAATATCGCTCTACCGTGTGGGCAATGATCCTGCTGTCTCAATTGGGCGGCTCAATCGAAGCAGACCCGCGGCATCGAAGTTGCCTGTAAATACCTGCTGGAGAATGCGCTCGCAGATGGAGGCTTGTTCAGCACCAACGGGTTACCTTCCGGTACCGTAGACTGCCTGGCGGGCAACCTGGCTGCCAGTCTGCTGGATCTTGGCTATGATGACAAACGGTTGGACACGGCTATTGATTGGATGGCGCGCTTCGTTACTGGTGAAGGCATCGCCCCTTCCAGAGACGGGCATGCACCAATACGCTACTACGCCGGAAAGTGCGGTCCAATCTTTGCATGTGGGGCAAATAATAAACTTCCGTGTGCCTGGGGGGCAGTTAAAGTAATGCTGGCCTTTGGAAAATTACCCCGGGAACGTCACACACTTGCCATCAAGCGTGCCGTCCGGCAAGGCGTGGATTTCCTTTTCAGTGTCGATCCCGCCGGTGCTGGATATCCCTCCGGTTGGAGCGAAAAACCAAGCGGGAATTGGTGGAAATTTGGCTTCCCGGTTTTTTACGTGACCGACCTGCTCCAACTCGTCGAAGCATTGGTGACGTTGGGATACGGTAGGGATAAACGGCTGCAGCAGGTCCTTGCGTTGATACGCGAGAAACAGGACGATTCCGGCTGCTGGTTGCTTGAATACGATTACATCGGAAAGACCTGGGCGGATTTTGGTGTAAAAAAGCAACCCAATCCATGGGTGACGTTCAGAGCATTGAAAGTTTTAAAACGCGCGGAAGCTGATTAAAAGGATTGCCCACAGGTGTGCCGCACCTGTGGGCAATTTTATTCCAAATGCAATTCAGTAATGTTGGGAAGTCCCTTCCACCGCCTACGGTTTTAAATATACCATCTGCCAGGCGGTTTCATCCATGATGCGTCCTCCAGTATCGGTCGTTGCCCCTACAAATATCGCCCACGGGTTTCCTAGCTCAGCCATGGAGAAACTGGCACAGGCGTATACACCCGAGCGATGCACAAGGATCCAACCCGTTGGTGCAGGACTGGTGCGAGCCTGGAATAGACCGATTCCGCTGGCAGTCAGCGCTTTCAGTCGCAATATATAGATCACAGCGGGTGTGGTCTCTTCCACTGCCTGGGCACACACTTGGAGGTTGCCCTGCTGGTCTCTGGCTGCGTAAACTGCGGTCAAGTCGCCGGCAGGCAAGGCGACGCGTGTGATGTAATCCCCGGTAGGATCCAACTGAATGGGTGGTATCGACATCCCCTGCAGATCCTGCCAAGTGGATGGGTTCCGGATGGTACCCTGAGCAAGGAGGGCAAGTGTGGGATCTGAAACCGGGGAGAAGGTCTCATTTGTACGGATAAAACTTTCCATCAGGCTGCGTAGCAAAGGTAATTGAGTGCGGTATGCCTGGACAGCCTGGGCTTTGACCGCCACATCCGCGGGAGCCAGGTCGAGCCGGTACCAATATGGATCGATGGCATACAGCTCACCCGGCGGGGTGAGGTTGTCCTGGGGCAGGTATCCCCTGATCTCAGGATAGTCCGGACGGTGGACAAGATAAGTAATTTCCTTGGTCTGCCAGGCAGGATCTTTGTGCCGCAATAAAGTAATCGCCAGGCGGGTAAACGCGTTCAACCCCCAATGATCCGGGTGGACATCATCCGGGTGTGGGTAGACGATCAAATCGGGGCGATAGCTATCGATAATGGAACTCAAGTCCGCCAGGTAATCTACACCAGCGTAAACGGATTGCGAATTATATGTAAGTGGGTAAGGACTCTTAAATCTCCGCTGTACGGCGATTGGTAAGGTTTTGCGGTCGACCAATTCGTGTTCCATAGAGCCGGCGTACCCCGGTCGGGGTAGCTGAGAAAAGAAACCTGGTCCGCTTTGACCCCGAGGATCGCCAGGGCAGCTATTAACTCCTCCTGGCGCATTGTACCCAGGCGAATGTAGTCGGCGTTGGTTGGATAAAGTTTATGGAAATCACGCAAGGTCGCGAAAAAGAAACCGTCACCGTTGGTGGCGATCACCACCCGCACCTGGATACCCAGTCGTTCGGCAGCCAGGATCAAGCCTGCCGAGGAAAGAGTCTCATCGTCGCAATGTGGGGCGAGGATCAGCAGGCGGTGGTAGCCCGCCAGGGAAAACGGCTGAAGGTCCGCAAGTGGAACGGTGGTGCTTGGCAATGCCAACTGACGGGCGATGATCACTACTGCCCCAAGTCCTGCGAGAATGAACACCACCCGGCCCCAGGACGTGTAAATTTTATGCAAGCGAGTTCTCACGATTTCCTCAGATTGATCATAAGGAGATTAATATTCCTTTACGATCCATCCAGTATGCCACTGCAGAGATACTACCGACCAGCAGGATCATTTCAAGCACAGCCAACCAGAGCGGAGCCTGCTGGTAAATATCCGGAATGGCAGGGATGAAGACGAGTCCGATCAGAATGTAATGAAGGAAATATAATACCAGCGGATTTTTCCCCCAGATCACGAGGAAATGTCCCTGCCAGTGGAAATGTTCGACCAGCCAGTTGAAGAATAAAAACAACAACGCGCTGATCCCAAGACTGATCAAAACATAGGAGGCTGAGAACGCGATGCTTGCTGACCGGCAGCAGGAAGGCTGCCGCAATCCCAACCAGCAGGACAGCCAGCGACGCCCAGGGGTAGGCTTTTTTTAACCGGCCTTCGTCGTGGAAAAGGTCCGCCAGGGCAGTGCCGAGGATCATCATGGCTGACCAATCGAGTGATACCGAACAATCCGCCATGCGGAGAGCGCAGCGTCAAGTCGAGCAGGAAATGATCAAGAACGATCTGATAGACCACCAGGATACCTGCCCCGATGATCCAGCGCCAGGTCGATGGCAGGCTGATGACGATCAGCGTAAGCAATCCGGCCATCCCGATTGCCTGTAAGACTCCCCAGTCAATGCCGCTGGGATTGTCGCCGAGGGCAGTTTCACCTGCAGAGATGATGGCTCCCAACCCAACGATAGCCAGGAAGCGTGTGAGGAAATGACTGTACGGCGCGGAATGATCCATCTCGCTCCTGGCGTCGCTTGAAGGATAACCGGTAGGTCAAACCAATGGCAAAAATGAAGAATGGGGCTATCAGATCAATAACTGTCAAGCCAACGTCGGGGGCATGTTTGAGCCAGGCTGGGATGACCTGGACCTGACCCATGTAATTTCGCGAGCACCATGGTCACAATTGCAAAACCACGAAACTGGTCGATGGAGGGAATGCGTTTAGACGGCATAAAATCCTTTTCCCTGAATTATATTCTCGATTTCTTACAGCCAGATGACATTATATATTATTTATTAACCCGACCTGTAAAAACTTTGACAGCCGGTTGTTCAAAGACTATACTATACAAATATTGTCTTATTTGATCAGTAATTTTCAGGAGGTTGAAATGGCAGATTTTAAACTAACCTATGCAACCATGTTCGATCCACCGGAACAACTTCACACCAACTTCGATCAAGCGTTGGCAAAGGTCAAGAAGGAACTGGGAAAAGAATACGGGATGCTCATCAATGGCAAGGATGTCTTCACAACTGAGAAATTCGAAGATCGCAATCCAGCCAACACGGACATGGTTTTAGGTATTTTCCAGAAAGGCGATGCAAAAAACGCTCAGGTCGCCCTGGCTGCTGCCCGAAAAGCATTCCCTGCCTGGTCCCGGATGAAATGGCAGGACCGTGTGGCACTACTGCGCAAGGCAGCCGATATTCTGGATGAACGCCTGTTCGAGATAGCAGCCGCCCTCTCACTGGAGGTGGGCAAGAACCGCATGGAGGCTCTCGGAGATACTGCCGAAACTTCAGACCTGATCCGCTACTATTGTTATCAGATGGAAAAGAATGAAGGTTACATGGTCGAAATGGGCAAAGACCCGCTGGTTGGGTACGATGCTCACAATACCTCATTTTTACGACCGTGGGGAGTCTGGCTGGTGATCAGCCCATTCAACTTCCCAATGTCACTCAGCGGTGGCCCGGCGGGAGCGGCGCTCGTTGCTGGCAATACGGTTGTAATGAAACCGGCCTCCGACACGCCCTGGGTAACCCGCCTGCTGGCTGAGTGTTTCCAGGCAGCCGGCATCCCGGACGGAGTTATCAACTTTGTCACCGGTCCCGGGAGTACCATTGGCAACGCATTGATCAGTTGCCAGGAAGTGGACGGGGTTACATTTACCGGGTCTTTTAGCGTGGGAATGCGGATTTTTCGAGATTTCTCCGAATGCAGGTGGGTGCGACCGATCATATTGGAACTTGGTGGCAAGAACCCGGTCATCGTTTCCCGCCACGCCGACCTGGATCGGGCAGCGACAGGCATTGTCCGCTCGGCGTTTGGTCTGCAGGGACAGAAATGTTCAGCGGCTTCACGGGTTTACATCGAAGCACCCGTGTATGATGAGCTGACAGGTCGCTTAAAGGTCATGACAGAAAAACTTGCCATCGGCGACCCCACCGAACGGAAGAATTATCTGGGTCCGGTGATCAACCAGAATTCATATCAAGGATTTCAAGAATTTTACGGAAGAGATCAGCCAGGCTGGAAATTTCCTCACCGGCGGCAAGGTCCTGACCGGCAGCGATTACGATAAGGGATTTTTCTGTGAACCAACCCTGGTTACCGATCTGCCTCTCGATCATCGCCTGTGGAAACACGAAATGTTCGTCCCGATTACGACTATTGCACGGGTTAAAAACCTGAATGAAGCCATGCAACATGCAAATGATGTTGATTACGGGCTCACAGCCGGATTCTACGGGTCGGATGAAGAAATCCCGTGGTTCCATGAAAACATTCAATCAGGTGTAGCCTATGCCAACCGCCCCCAGGGAGCAACCACCGGTGCATGGCCTGGATTCCAACCCTTCGGCGGGTGGAAAGCTTCCGGATCGAGCGGGAAGAATGGTGGCGGTCACTATTACCTGCCGCAATACATGCACGAGCAGATCCAGACGATCATTCGATAGAGATTATCCGGGTATTCTACAATAACGTTACCCGGGTACAACAAAACAAAGGACGGCATAATTATTGCCGTCCGTTGTGTCTTTTAATATTGATTTATCCTTATCCGCCGCCGATGATCGCCAACACCTGGATCACGTCACCATCCTTGATGAGGTAGTCTTTCGTGTTTTGTTCTTCATTGACCACCACCATGGCAATAGTCTCTGGTACGATGCCGAGACCGGTGAGAGTCTCACGAACCGTTCGACCGGAGTCCACCTGGGCTTCGGTCTTCCCGGCATTGAACTGCCGTAGTGCCCCGCTCAGGCGAAGGGTTGCAGACATTTCAGGCTACCACGGCTTCCAGACCGAGCAATTCCAAAGTTGATGATGTGGGCAAACCATCCGGGCTCCAGCCACGCTGCTCATAATACATATCCAGCAGTTTATTTACATCCTCGAGCTTGGTGATCTGACCCTTGGTGGCACCGCTGTGGGGGCTCCTCATAGAAGCGCGGGGCAGGCATATCCCATTCGCGGCCAAAGTCCTCATTCTCGCGCGCCCAGATACATGCGGGTCAGGTTCCAGATGCGTTCGCCGACCTTTTCCAGGTCTTCCCAGGAGCGGTGGATACCGGTGATGGCTTCCAGGGCCGGCACATAGAGGTTCGCGGTCGATATTCAGTTCCACCCACTGCAGGCGGCAGCCGCCGATCACATCGAACATCGGGCGGAAGTTTTGCAGCCAGATCACGCGTTTCACCTTTTCGGGTGTGACCAGCTCGCGACCGACCTGCAGATCGTAGGTGATCGCCCAGGAGCGGTTATGGTGCGCACCCACATCGCAGGTCATGTACGCCAGCAGCATGGCGGTGGCATTGTGGGTGGCATAAGCCGACTGTTCCATGCCCTTGACATGGATGGCAAATTTCTCGCTGCCCTTGCCCATTTTCTTGGAGGCGCGTTTGACCCCTTCCGCAAGCAAGGCTCCCAGACCTTCACGGCGGGCAATTTTCTCGATCAGCGTAAATACTGCCTCGACATTCCCGAATTTCAGGTCGAGACCATCCGTATCTTTCTTTGTAAAAATACCCTTCTGGTAGCATTCCATTGCCCAGCCGATGGCGTTCCCGGCGCTGATCGTATCGATGCCGAGATCGTCGCACAACAGGTTGGCCTGTGCCACATCTTCAATATCGTCGATCCCCAGGTTGGAACCACATCAGACCGATGGTCTCATACTCCGGACCTTCGACATTAGTATTGTATTTCTTCATCCGGCTGTATTTACCGCACGGCGACGGGCAGCCGAAGCAGCCCTTATCGGTGATGACGATGTGCTCGCGCATGTACTGGACCGTACAGGGTCTTGGCGCCTTCGAATGTACCCGGCGCTGAAGTTGCGGGTGGGCAATGCACCCACTTCGTCGCACCAGCTCACAACCTGCGTGGTCCCGTAACTTGACCAGGTCTTCAATCCTTCGGCTTCCTTGCAGGCTTTATAGAGCGCCATGCCGGCCTTGCGATAGGCTTCCACGTCCGCGACCGGGACGGATTTCGTTCCATGCAGCACGATCGCTTTGACCTTCTTCGAACCCATGACCGCGCCCACGCCGCCACGTCCGGCCTGGCGACCGTAGTCGTGATTGATGCAGGCATACGGGACAAGATTTTCACCACCCGGACCGATGACCGCCACCTGGAATTCTTCGCCCAATTTTTCCTTGAATTGCTTTTCGACGGCGAATGTTTTCTTGCCCCACAGGTCGGCGGCATCGCGTAGTTCGATCTTGTCGTTATCGATGAACAGGTAAACGGGTTTCGGGCTGATGCCTTCCAGGATGATGCTGTCCAAACCGGCATAGCTCATCTCGGCAGTGAAATGACCACCCATCGACGCACCCGCATAGCCGCCTGTCAGCGGGGCTTTGGTCGTCCAGTCACATTTCCCGCCACCCGGGACCAGCATGCCGGAAATCGGACCGCTGGAGATGATCAGTTTATTCTCGGGACCAAGCGGATCGGCACCCTTCGGCACTTCCTTGAGCAGAAAGTAAATGCCAAAGCCGCGCCCACCAATAAAATCACGGGCTAGATCAGCCGGGGTAGGTTCTTTCGAAATTGCACCAGTAGTCAGGTTGATTCGCAGGATCTTGCCACCATAACCATTCATTTTTGCCTCCTTATGACGCCGCCTGCAGATTTTCGACGGTCTCTTTTTCGGCGATCCATAATGCGCTGGTACCGCACACGTTTACACAATCACCGCAGAGATCACATTTCCAGGCCGTATCTGCCAATTCGGAGCGTACGAACATCACACCTTCCGGGCATTCCGGCACACAGGCTTCGCACAGGTTGCATTCCGCAAAATCAACGTAGTAAGCTCCCTGCTCATCGAGTTTGATCGCCTCCGTCGGGCAGACGGCAGCACAATCGCCACACTGGGTGCATACCTTGACCGTGTATACACCCGGAGATGGGAAATGTGGTTCGATAACGAGAGCCGATTTCTTGGGGTTGTTCTCACCAAACAGGTTTAGAGAACAAGCCACCCGGCAGGCATTGCAGCCTGAACACTTCGTGGCATCGACGTAAAGCCGCATAAAAATTCTCCTTTCATCGGGTGTTATTCAGTGAAATCTTTAGTCCTCATTATAGTTTAATTTGGGCTTTTAGTGAACGATAGAGACATCTATCCTCATTTAGCATGCCAGCCTTCCTGTTTACACACCATTTCACGGGTGAATCATCTATAATATGGGGCAATGGAAAATAACCTGATCCCTCGCATCGGTACATTCTTCCTGGTCATCAGTGTGGGATTATTGGTCATATTTATCGGATCGGCCTTCAGTCGTGACCTGCACTTGGAATATTTCCTGTTTTCAGTAGTGACATACTTCATCGGAACAATCCTCAGGCGAGGTGCTTCCCGCCCACAGAGCGGACGGTTCGGAAGCATCAACATGCTCCGCAACAGAAACCGTCGGCAGCCAGAAGAACAACAAGAGAAGGAAATCAATAAGAAATGGCCAAACTAATCCCCCTCTCTGAAGCCATATCCACCTATCTACATGATGGTGACTGCGTCTATGCAGCCGGTTTTACTCACCTGATCCCCTTTGCAGCTGGACATGAGATCATCCGCCAGCGCAAACGGGACCTGGTGTTGGCGCGCGCAACCCCGGACCTGATCTACGACCAGATGGTCGCGGCCGGCTGCGCCCGCAAGGTGATATTCTCCTACATGGGTAATCCGGGAGTCGGATCGCTGCGGATTGTCCGCGCTGAGATAGAGGCGGGCAGGTTGGAATGGGAAGAATATTCGCACTTTGGCATGATCAGCCGCCTTCAGGCGGGTGCTGCCGGGCTGCCGTTCATGCCGATGAATCCGACCGGCGCAATTGATCTGGAACATGCTCAATCAGCAGATCAAGCGTATCACTGACCCGTATACCGGAAAAGAAGTAATGGTGGTACCGCCGCTTAACCCCGACGTGGCGATTGTCCATGTCCAGCGGGCGGATAAGGAAGGCAATGCCCACCTGTGGGGCATCGTTGGCGAACAAAAAGAAGTTGCGTTTGCATCAAAACGAGTCATCGTAACCGCCGAGGAGATCGTGGACGAGACCGTCATCAGGTCTGACCCGAACCGGACCCTTATCCCCGGCTTCATCGTTAGCGCTGTCTGCCTGGCACCCGGCTCGGCGCATCCATCGTATGCGCAGGGATATTATGATCGGGATAACGAGTTTTATCTTAATTGGGACAAAATCAGCGAATCATCTGAGAAAGTTAAGGCTTACCTGGATGAATGGGTTTACGGGGTAAAGGATCGCAATGAATACTGGCACAAACTTGACAAGGCAGTCTTGAATCGCCTGAAGGTAAAACCAAGATTGAGTGCAGTTGTCAACTATGGAGAGTATTGATATGGATGCCAATACTTACTCCCCGGCTGAACTGATGATTGTGAATGCTGCCCGTCTGCTCAAAGATGGCGATGTTGTTTTTGTCGGCGTCGGGCAGCCCAACCTGGCATGCAACCTGGCAAAACGGACGCATGCTCCCAACCTGGTGATGATCTACGAGGCGGGCGTGATCGGTGCTGAACCTGCCAGGCTGCCGCTATCCATTGGCGACCCGACCCTGGTCAGCGGATCACTTTCTGTGGTCAGTATGTACGATATCTTCACTAACTACTTGCAGCGTGGAAATGTGGATGTCGGTTTCCTGGGTGGTGCGCAAATAGACCGCTATGGAAATATCAATGCCACGGTCATCGGCAGCGATTATACCCATCCCAAAGTGCGGCTGCCCGGTTCGGGAGGCGCGCAGGAAATCGCAGCCTGGGCCAACCGCTGTTACATTATGACCCCTCACCAGAAACGCCGCTTCCCGGAAAAAGTTGACTTTGTCACCTCTGCCGGAACGCTTGCAGATTCGGGCGGACGGTTGAAAGCGGGTTTGCGTGGGAAGGGACCGGTGGGAGTAGTTACCGACATTGGTTATTTGGAACCGGACCAAAATGGAGAGTTGGTGTTGACTGCTCTGCATCCGGGAAAAACGAAAGAAGATGCCATCAACAATACCGGCTGGTCATTGAAGGTGGAAAAGCAATTACGGACGACTGATTTGGTTACTGAACAGGAACTTAAGATCCTGCGGGAGGAACTCGATCCTTCAGGGATATACTTGAAAAGTGCATAAGGTAAAAGAAGTATGAGGAACCGGCGGGTAATGAGCAAACAAGACTGATCTCATCACCCGCTTTTATTACCGGAAAGAGATGTGCGATGAAAATATCCACAATATTCTTTGATCTTGGATCTACATTGGTCTACTGTAAAGATCCATGGCCGCCCATTTATGCCCGCGCTGACCGGGCGCTGGTGGAGGTCCTTCGCACCTCCGGCATTACGATCGATTCGACCTCTTTCTATGTTGAATTCGGTGGTTTTCTCAATTCTTATTACGCCAAGCATGCAAAAAACAATATCGAACCAACTTCTTTTAACTCCCTACTGGACATGCTGGCTGGTAAAGGTTATACCGATGTAGCCGATTCAGTGATCCGGGCCGCGCTGGATGCGATGTATGGAATCACCCAGAAGAATTGGTACCGGGAGGATGACGCTCTACCCACACTCAAGAACCTTAAATCACATGGATACCGGTTGGGTGTCATTTCAAATACATCCGATGACAAGAACGTCCAGGATATCTTGGAAAAACGGGGATTGCGACCGTATTTTGAGTGTGTGGTCACATCTGCAGCCTTGGGGATCCGTAAACCTGATGCCGCGTATTTTCCAGGTTGCTCTCGATAAGATGAATGCCAACCCGGATGAAACAGCTATGGTGGGTGACACGCTCCAGGCTGATGTACTTGGTGCAAACCTCATCGGCATCTACAGCATCTGGATCACCCGCAGAACCCAACTGCCCGAGGATGGCGAACTGGAAATACAAGCGCAGGCAGTAATCACTGCTCTTGATCAAATACCTGATCTTCTGGATGACCTGGAAAAAGATCAAAGCGCCGGTATTTCATAAATCACTTCAGTAAATGGGGATGGGAAAATGACGGAAAAAGGCTCTCGTTTTACCGAAAGCCTTGCATATTGACGGTCCTGCAGCCTCCATGCAAAGATACATTATAATTCCTGCATTCTGTTTGAAAGGATTACATCATGCCCAGCACCGTATATTTTGGAACTGCCCGCCAATCCCGCCTGGAAGCCAAGGAAACTCTCCCGGCGAAACTCGATCTTATTGTTGAAAAACTTCAAATCCGTGAACGTGTAAAAGATGAGATGGTTCTCATCAAAATGCATACCGGGAACAATATAGGTTATTCGACTATCCATCCGGTTTTTGTCAGGCGCCTCGTACAGGCCGTAAAGGATGGTGGTGGCAAACCGTTTATCGCTGATGTGAATTGGGATGTTTCAGGTGCTGACACACGCGGCTACACGCAAGAAACAATCGGTTGTCCGATCTATCCAGCAGCCGGTCCAGATGAAAAATACTTCTACGAAATCGAGAGACCGTACAAAGGCATCCAAAAATGGAAGCTTGCCGGCTTGGTCCACGACGCAACGTTCCTCATCAACTTCTCGCATGTAAAAGGACATCCGTCCTGCAGTCTGGGTGCAGCCTTCAAAAACCTGGCGTTGGGCTGCATGGCAGGTGATACCCGTGGAGCCATGCACCACACCATGCATTTCGACCAATACTGGTTCTCCGACAAGTGCTCCGACATCGAGACGATTCAAAAGATTGCAGCCAGTTGCCCTTTTGAAGCCATCGTCGAAGATAAAAAGAATCCGGGACAGATGCATTTACACATGGAACAATGCAACCAGTGCGGTCGTTGCTTGAAAGTAGCCCCTCCTGGGAGCTTGAAGATCGATGCGGCAAATTTCAGTTCATTTCAGGAAGCATGTGCCATCTCGACCAGCATCACCCTCTCCACGTTCGACCCGAAGAAAGTCACCCACCTTTCCCTTGCTACCCAAATGACGCCCGTTTGCGATTGTTTTGGATTCACATCCATGCCGATCCTGTCCGATGTCGGCATCTTTGGGTCGGATGATATCGTCGCCATCGAACGGGCAGTGCTCGACTCAACTGCCGGATTGCAATTGATGGAAGAAAACCTGCCGCTGGCAATGGAAGTCCATACCCGCAAGGGACATCCTTTCCAACAGCTGCACGGTCCCCTCAAAGATCCGTACCTGGTTACCGAATACGGCGAGAAACTTGGTCTCGGCAGCCGGGATTACGAACTGGTGGATGTCCTGCCCTTGGAAAAATTCGAACGTTCCGCTTTGCCATATATTTCCTCAAAATAAAACGGATCATACTCCTCATGAACGACCTGTTCGATCACGTGATGCAAGAGCGAATGAACGCCGAGGCACCGCTTGCTGCCAGGCTGAGGCCGCGAACGCTGTCCGAGTTCGTCGGGCAGGAACACATCATCGGTCCGGGGAAACTGCTGCGTCGCGCCATTGAGTCAGACCGGCTATTTTCATCCATTATCCTGTGGGGACCTCCCGGCACCGGTAAAACTACATTGGCGCAGGTCATTGCGAACCGGACCCAGTCGCATTTTGAAACTTTGTCCGCTGTCCTGGCAGGTAAAGCCGAGCTGAAGGATGTCATCGACGCGTCACTCGAGCGGCGGCGTTTGTACCAAAAGAAGACCACGCTATTCGTGGATGAAGTGCATCGCTGGAACAAGGCTCAACAGGATGCCCTGCTGCCGCATGTTGAGAACGGAACGGTGCTCTTGATCGGCGCGACTACCGAAAACCCCTATTTCGAGGTTATCGGCGCGCTGGTTTCACGCAGCCGGGTTTTTCAATTACTACCATTAACGGGAGAACAAACCGGAAAAATTCTGGATATGGCGCTGACGGACTCGGAACGCGGCTATGGTAAACGACACGTGGTCCTTGATCCGGATGCTCGCGCCCACCTGGTCGATGTTTCAGGTGGCGATGCGCGCAATGCTTTGAACGCTCTCGAGCTGGCGGTTGAATCGACTCCCGAACAGGACGGCAAGATTCACGTCAGCCTCGAAGTCGCCCAGGAATCAATTCAGCGCAGAGCTGTTTTGTACGATAAAGATGGGGATGCCCATTATGACACGATATCGGCATTTATCAAGTCCGTGCGTGGTTCGGACCCGGATGCGGCTCTGTACTGGCTGGCAAAAATGTTGTACGCCGGGGAAGATCCCCGCTTCATCTTACGCCGTCTGATCATACTTGCCGGGGAAGATATTGGCCTGGCAGACCCGATGGGACTGGTCATCGCTTCGTCTGCCATGCAAGCCTTTACTTTCATTGGATTACCTGAAGGTGTCTATCCAATCGTTGAAGCCACCCTCTATTTATCAACTGCACCTAAATCAAACACTGCTACCTCGTACTTTAAAGCGTATGAACGGATCGAACAGACAGGAGTTGGCGCGGTTCCTGATCACCTGAAGGACAGTAACCGCGATGCTGTCGCGCTCGGGCATGGGAAGGATTATGTATATCCACACATCTTCGAAGAGCATTTCACTCCACAGCAGTACCTTCCAAAAGATCTGCTTGGAACATACTTTTATAAACCATCCAGTGTTGGTTATGAGGTCGAAGTGACAGACCGGCTTGCACGCTGGCGGGATGCTCAACGCAAAGCTCTTGGGATCACCAGGACAGAGGAAATACCCGACTTGACCCAGGAACAGATCGATCAGATGAAACGAAAGATAAAGTAAGTACTCAGGAATCCGTGTCCGATAAAATGTTTACGTTTTGAGGGGTAAAAACCCCTGTGGGGTATAATTCAATTAATGCGAACCAATCCTTTTTCTACGTTTCGAACATATCTGGCATCTACCATTATTCTATTCTTCATCGGTTGGGGCGGGGCAGTCGTTGCCATTTTTACCCTTACCCCAACGGTTTGGGCACGCTGGCTATTTTTTTTCTGCGGGACGCTTGGAATTATCAGCCTGGCTTTGCCGGTGACATGGTTCATTAATCTACGCTTCCGTTCCGATCCACCTGCTGGTCCTATCGTGATCCTGAGGCAGGCGATCTGGATTGGACTGTATGCAGCGCTGCTTTTCTGGCTTCAACAGGAACGACTGGTGACGATCTGGGCCGGAATCGGTCTGGCTGCCGGCTTGGGCGCCATAGAATATTTGATCCGTATGAGAGAAAAAACCCGCTGGGCGCCGGATCAAAACCCGCCTGCTTTATCCGGTGAACAATCTCAAAAGGATAGCGATCAAACTGAAAAATGAGCCTCCGTGGCCTTCCATCGGTTGAACAACTCCTCCAGACCCACCTGGCGGCCGAACTGATTGCCGGTTACGGCCGTCCTTTGACTTTGCAGGCTGTTCGTGAGGCGCTGGCGGAAATCCGAGTACGTATTCAACATGATGGAGACCAAACAATACCCGCTCGTGAAAAAATCATCAACCGGGCTGGTACACTGCTAGGCACATGGACGTCTCCATCATTAATTCCAGTTATCAATGCCAGCGGTGTCATCCTGCACACTAATCTTGGGCGCGCTCCGCTCTCAACTGCTGCCATCCAGGCGATGGATGCAGTCGCCAAGGGATATTCGAACCTCGAATTCGACCTGGACAGCGGCAAAAGGGGCAGTCGTCTTATCCATGCTGAAACGGTTCTTAAACAATTGACCGGGGCTGAGGCGGCGTTGGTGGTTAATAATAATGCTGCAGCGGTTTTGCTCGTGTTGTCGACCCTGGCGAATAAAAAAAACGTGATCATCTCCCGCTCGCAGTTGGTGGAGATCGGGGGAGGTTTCCGGGTGCCGGATGTAATGAAACAATCCGGGGCAAGATTGGTCGAAGTAGGCACCACCAACCGGGTCCACCTCGCAGACTATGAAGAGGCTCTGGCAGGATCAGCTTCCCTGGTCATGCACGCCCATCGTTCGAACTTTAAGATGGTGGGTTTTACACAAGAACCGGATATTAAAGAGATAGCGAACCTCGCACACAGATTCGGGGTTCCTTTTGTGGACGATCTTGGATCCGGGTCGCTTATCGCTACCGAGCGGTATGGTCTAGCTCACGAACCTACCATACAGGAAGCGCTCTTAAACGGCGCAGACCTGGTTTGTTTTTCTGGTGATAAACTGCTCGGCGGACCGCAAGCCGGGATTATCGTTGGCAAGCAAGTATTGCTGGAAAGGATCAAGAAACATCCCCTGGCACGTGCAGTCCGGGCAGATAAACTTTGCCTTGCGGCTTTGTCGGTCACCCTTTTGCATTACCTGAAGAATGAGGTGGAAAGCGAAGTCCCCATCTGGCGGATGATATCTTCCACCCGCAAACAACTCAAGGCGCGTGCCAGGACCTGGGTCGCAGAACTTGGACAGGGTGAGGTCATTAGCAGCGAGTCAACCGTTGGGGGCGGAAGCCTTCCAGGCGAGTCCCTGCCCACCTGGGCGATGGCCCTCAGCCTAAATAGTCCCGACCGGTTCTTGGAAACCATGCGCCATGGGCAGCCACCGCTGGTTGCCCGGATGGAGAAGGATCGCGTTATTTTTGACCCGCGCACAGTCTTGCCGGAGCAGGATGGTGCTCTAGTGGTCAATGTCTCCAATGCGCTTAAACTTCAAAAACGTCAACGTAATTCTTGAAAAGTAATTTGTTGCTGGTGGACGAGTTTATGACCTTACCTGCCGATATTACAAAAATCCTTCGCAATACCAGCCGTACTTTTTTTATCCCGATCGCACGCCTGCCTGCCAGGCTGCAGGAAACTGTTGCGTGTGCATACTTATGCATGCGGGCGATCGACGAAATCGAAGACCACCCAGACCTGGACAATCCCAGCAAAGCGGCCCTTTTACGTGGATTGGGACCGATTTTGCAGGCCCATATCGGGGTTGGCAATCCGCATTCAGGTTTTGCCGAGTTAGATATCCTTATTTTCCCCGTACCGGTCGATCCTCCCGGAAGTAACACTTCGCATCGGTGAATGGCTGTCAAGAACGCCCCTTGAGATCGCTCCACGTGTCTGGGATGCCACCATGGCTATGGCGGAACGAATGGCATACTGGGTGGATAAAGATTGGCACATTCAAACCGAGAATGACCTGGATGGATACACTTTCAGTGTGGCAGGGGCGGTTGGATTGCTCATCTGCGATGTGTGGGGTTGGTTCGATGGGACTTCAATCGATCGCATGAGCGCAGTCCATTTCGGACGCGGTCTGCAATCGGTCAACATTCTTCGTAACAAGGCGGATGATGCGAAACGCGGGGTCTGTTTTTATCCCACCGACTGGTCTGATAAAATGATGTTCGATTATGCACGCAGAAACCTGGTCCTGGCAAAAGCCGGGGTATCGAACATGCCGAATAGTTCATTTAAATTTTTTGTCGAGATACCCATGCGCCTTGCCGAAGCGACCCTGGATGCGATTGAGAACGGGGTTGGAAAGCTCTCCCGCGATCAGGTGATGAAAATCGTCGCACAAGCCAGTTGAACGCTCCAAGTACTAGTAGGAAAACCAAGCGTATTATTTTTTTTGTCAGGATGCCATGGAAGGAAAGATGTCGAATTCACGGCTGAGTAAGGTTCCCCAAAAAACACCGGGGTACATCCTGGTCATCATTTCAGCTGGTGTCCTGATTCGGATCTTACATCTTTTTTTTATTTCCTTTAGTGCACCATTTCATCTGGGGGGGGTATTTTATGAATTTTCCCGTCAAATATTGCTTAATCATTTTATCTTTCCATCAACCATTCCCTATTATTCCATGGGCGGTATCCCATTCGCCTACCCTCCCCTGCCGTTCTACCTGCAGGCCGCGATCATGGGCGCATTTACCGCAGCCCCATTTATAACAGTCAATTTACTGCCGCCTCTGATAGCAGCGTTTTCGCTCCCCGTCTTTTATTGGATGGTCAGCCAGGTCACCGAAGATATTTATATCCGTGCCGCCGCCTTGTTTGCATTCGCCTTCATGCCTAGCGCCTTCGTCAACCAGATTGAAGGAGCCGGTCTGGCTGAAGCATTTGGAACCCTGGCGCTTCTGACTTACCTGGGTTTTATTTTCCGGTTTGGAAAAAACGCCACATTTCTTCCCGGCATTATGGTCTGGTATAGCGCTTGGTCTTTGTATTTTAGCCAGCCCCGGTAGCGCATATGGCGCGGTGATAGTTTCTGTTATTATCTTTTTCAAATTCCTTATTCAGGATATTACTGAGCACACTTATTTGCGTTCAAGGTGGTTATTATTTACCGGGCTTATCGGTCTGATCGTTTCTTCACCATACTGGTTGACAATCTTAAATCATCATGATCTTCGCATCTTCCTGACCACGTTTTTATCTCAACAATCCAACGGTTCCCTGCTAAGTCAGATCAGATACATGATCACGTTTAAACCCGCGGACATGATCACTTTCGTCTCCGATGAGGGTATCTATGGTTTCGTATTCGACGCGCTGGTATTCATGGGAGTGGTCTGGGCTGTATTGAACAGGCAAGTGGTTCATGTGATTTTCTTATTTGCACTTTGGCTAATCCCACGTGAAGGCAGTTGGATGGTCGCCATACCCGCCGCGCTTCTCGCTGGCATGGCATTCGTTCAGATAATTTGGCCACTGTTCAGGAATGCCTTTTCAAACCATGCTATTAACCAGCGACCGCCCTTGGCACCGGGTGTGCTCGGGTTGATACTGGCGATCGTGTTGATAGCCAGCCCGCTGCTCGCCGTCCACGACCTGTTAAATCAAACCGAATTGAGGTTTTCTTCAACTCAGGTGAATCTCCTTCGACGGTTTCAAGCCACCATTCCTCCTGATGCACATGTATTGATCGCCGGGAACGGCGCCCTGCGCGAGTGGGCGCCGGCGCTGCTGGAACGTGAGGTACTGAACTGTGAATTTGGGTTAGAATGGCAACCAGATGAATTGCAGAAAGTAAACCAAATAAACGATGCGATCCACGTAAATGATCTCACCGCTGCCATGTTGATTGTCAAGAGCTATAGTGGTGATTCCCATCTCTGGCTGGTAGGTGATCCCGTCCAGGTTGCTGAACTGGCTAAAACAGCTGGAAATTCTTATGAAGTATCCATCCAGGACCAAAGCCCAGAACTCGTTCTTGCTGTCATTAATACAAAGTAAATACCATAGCAAATTCAATGGATAGGAGAAATTTTAAATGAAATCCGAGCTCGATACGCTCATGAAGGCAAGAAATCTCGATGCGATCCTGATCATGGGAAACGCCACACACAATCCACCGATGTACTATATGACTGGCGGAGGACACGTCAGCTCAGCCCTGTTGATAAAAAAAATAGGCGAAAGTGCCATTCTGATTTGTAATGATATGGAGCGCGAGGAAGCTGCCAAATCGGGATTAATGGTCATTCCGTTCAGCGCCTATAACTATGAATCCTCTCTCAAAGAGGCACACGGCGATCCGGTCATGGCGTCCGCGATCAACCTGAAAAAGATATTTACCGATCTGAAAGTCAAAGGGAATGTTGGCATCTATGGCATCACAGATCTGGGATCGTCTTTCGCTACGATCACTCGACTGGAAAAAATATTGCCGGAAGTACACATGGTGGGTGAAGCCCGGGAAAGTTCGTTGTTTATGTATATGATGGAGACAAAAGACGATTCAGAAGTAAACCGTATTCGCCGGATGGGTAAAATAACTACCACGGTCGTGGGTCGCGTAGCAAAATTCCTGACTAGCCGGGACGTCAATTCAGATGAGGTTTTGTTGGAAGAAGATGGATCACCGCTTACCATCGCATCGGTAAAATCCAGGATCGACCTTTGGCTGGCTGAATTGGGCGCAGAAAACCCGGAAGGTTGTATATTCGCCATCGGACGGGATGCCGGTGTGCCCCATTCCGCGGGTACACCAAGCGACCTGATGCGCCTGGGCCAGACCATTATTTTTGATATCTACCCTTGTGAAGCAGGCGGAGGCTATTTTTATGATTTCACCCGCACCTGGTGCCTGGGATATGCTTCTCCCGAAGCGCAAAAATTATATGACGATGTGAAAGCTGTTTATGATAAAGTTGCAGAGAACCTGAATTTAAATGCTCAATACAGTGTCTACCAGCGATTGGTCTGTGAAGAATTCGAGAAAAAAGGACACAAAACGCCGCTGAACACACCCGCTACGACTGAAGGATATGTTCATTCCCTCGGGCATGGCGTCGGTCTGAATATCCATGAACGTCCATGGTCCGGCATGAGCGCCACCGCTGATAACGTCTTAAAACCGGGAGTGATCATCACCTCAGAGCCAGGTCTTTATTACCCCGATAAGGGAATGGGCGTACGGATTGAAGACACCATCTGGGTGCGACCGGATGGGAAAATGGAGATACTTGCCGAGTATCCCTATGACTTTGTGCTAAAAATGGAAAAATGGAAAACCAGGAAATAAAGACACTCCCTTCTGCCCGGATCCTTGCCATCGAGACGTCCTGCGATGAAACTGCGGCAGCCATCGTCGAAAACGGGCGTACCCTGATCGTATCCACTGTCGCATCACAGATGGATATGCATGCCCGCTATGGAGGCGTTTATCCTGAAGTCGCATCCCGCCAGCATATATTATCCATCATACCAGTCGTCGAAGAAACGCTGGCAAAGGCTCACCTGGCGATCGGAGATATTAATGCCATAGCTGCCACACGCGGCCCCGGCCTCGCTGGTGCCCTGGTGGTGGGTTTAAACGCAGCCAAAGGCTTATCAATGGGTGCAGGTTTACCGCTGATAGGCGTAAATCATCTTGAAGGTCATATCTACTCAGCCTGGGTGCATGATGAGGATACCACTCCACCACCGGAACCCGAGTTTCCACTCATGGCGCTGCTCGTATCCGGCGGTCATACGGAATTAAATTTAATGGAAGGTCACCTCGATTACAAGCGGCTCGGGGCTACACTCGATGACGCTGCCGGGGAAGCGTTTGATAAGGTAGCTCGCTTGCTTGGTTTACCCTATCCTGGGGGACCATCCATCCAAAAAGCCGCCGAAGAAGGTAATCCCAAGGCGTATAAATTTCCACGTGCACGGCTGGAAGGTACCTGGAATTTTTCATTTAGTGGATTAAAAACTGCAGTGCTCAAGGAAGTTAAAAAACTGGAAGGCGAAGCCCTGCCAGTGGCAGACCTGGCAGCCAGTTTCCAGGCTGCGGTGGTCCAAGTTTTATTCGAAAAAACTATTAACGCAGCCCGGGAATATGGTGTAAAACAGATCATTGTGGGTGGTGGGGTCTCTGCAAATACTGCCCTTCGGAACGCCTTCCTGTCACAAACTGAATTTCCGGTGAACATCCCCCGTCTTTCGCTATGTACGGATAACGGAGCAATGATTGCATCTGCAGGATATTTTCGGTTTGCTTTCGGTCATCTGGACGGATTGGAAATAGACGTACTCCCAACCTGGCCTCTATCATGATGTAAAACCGTTTTTAATTGATCAAAAACCTCGTCCAAATTGCGTCACGCATGGACGAGGTTTTTGAGAGGAAAACCCAAGATCTTATTTTTAGCAAACAGGTTTGACTGACAGGAATGGGGGTAAAAAGCTTGAGGGGAAAAAAAGACTTGTGAAAATCAAATAACCGGTTTAAAAACGCAAACCCCGGAGGGGACTGGCCCTAGTCCCGGCGGGGTTTGTGAGGAGGAGAATACAATGTTTATTATATGTATTTAGATAAAAATTAGATGAGTAAGGGTTAAAAGATAGATTAGAAAAAAATGACGATCAAACGGACAGAAGATGAAAAGCCGCAGGCTCATTCATGATCGATCTTCCTTTGTAAATCACTCTTTCAATGATGAAACCAGATGTCCAGTTGCATTACGATGGTAAAGCAAACAGATATTGACGGGTGGTTTTTTATTATTATACGCAATGGATTAAATTTCAGATGAATGGCAGGTAAACAGCGGATTAGAGCTTTTCGCCTAAAAAGTCCCGGATTTCAGTTTCTGTAATCGGTCCAACACGCAGGATCTTCAATTCAAACCCCAGGCAATCTACCACGGTCGATGGAATTCCCCCAAGTGTTTTTCCGCCATCCAGGATAATGGGTATCCTGCCAGCGAGCTGATCATATACCTCCCTGGCAGATAATGGGCTTGGATGGCCGGATAGATTGGCTGAGGTGACCGCCATCGGTCCGGATAATCTCAGCAGCTTGCGCGCAAAAACATGTTCGGGTAGGCGAATACCGACGGTATTTGTCGATGAAATCTTCTCTGGGACATCACTCCGTTTTGGCAGGACCAGCGTTAATGGACCCGGCCAGAAATGAGCAGCGATCCTTAAAGAAATTTCCGGGATATCCGTGGCAACTTTTTCAAGGTCATCAAAATCCCCAATTAAGATCGGGATGGATTTGTCCACCGGGCGATCCTTGGCAATGTAAATGCTTTCGATGGCGTTTCCGTTAAATGCCAGCGTCCCCAGCCCATAAACAGTATCAGTGGGAAAGGCAACCAGCCCACCTGAATGCAATATGTCGAGAGCGGTTTTTACGGCTTTCGGATCGTCCACCGGGTACAGGATGGTTTTCATATTTACTTTCGTCCGGGGCTGATCCTGATCTAAACCTGGATCTCCAATAATCGATCATGACCGGAAAGGTCTTTATGGAGGTGGATCATAGCCTTGGAAAACACATCGTACGCAAAAGACAGGGCTGCCAATCCTTCAGTTGCGTCGAGCTCCATAAGCAATAATCCTCCGGAATGGAGATGGTCGGGGGCAGCCACAAGCAAACGGCGGATAAGGTCCATTCCATCGGAGCCACCATCCAGAGCAAGATCCGGCTCGCGACCATAAATTTGCAGGTTATGCAGCGTTTTTGTGGGGATGTAAGGAAGGTTTGCAACGATGAGATCGAAAGAAGACCCGCTGGAAAGCAGGTCGGCGCAGGAAAATTCCATCCGGTCATTCACCCCATGTTTACGTGCATTGAGCTTCGCCATCCGGATGGCTGCGGGTGAAATATCCACTGCTTCCACTTTCAGGTCAGGGATCTTTACTGCCAGGCTGATCCCGATACAACCTGACCCTGTCCCGATATCTGCAGCAGTACGGCACTTAGGTCTGTCACGGAGCCAGGCAAGGGATCTTTCGACAAGCTGTTCAGTCTCCGGGCGAGGAATGAGAACATCGGGGGTCAGATCGAAATCAAGTCCATAAAATTCCCAGTGTCCCAAAATATATGGCAGGGGTTTACCAGCTTCCAGTTGGGAGACCGACTTTTCAAGTTCCCGGGATTGATCCCCGGATAATAGCCATTCCGGATGAGCAAGCACCCAGGACCGAGATTGATCAAGCAAGTGAGCTACCAGGATCTGGGCATCCAGGGCAGGTGAACTGCTGATCTTCACCAGACGGGATTCCAATCCTACGAGCATATACCCAATGGTCGCTTCGACCGTCTTATTTATCATCAACGGTTATTCCAGTAGCGGAAAGACGGTCAGCCTCATCCCGGGTGGAGAGTTCCTCGATGAACGAATCGATACCACCCTCCATGACAGCGGGTAGATTGAAGATCGATATATTGATCCGATGGTCGGTGACACGATTTTGCGGGTAATTATACGTGCGGATCTTTTCAGATCGTTCACCGGTGCCAACCTGTGACCGGCGGTCCGCATCCTGTGTAGAACGCCGTTTCTCTTCTTCTATTTCAAATAGCCGGGCTCGTAAAATGGACATTGCCCGTAACTTGTTTTGCAACTGGGATCTCTCATCCTGGACGGCAACCACCATGCCGGTGGGTAGATGGGTGATGCGAATGGCGGTGGCGTTCTTCTGGACATTTTGTCCTCCCGCACCGGAAGACCGGAAAACATCGATCTTCATATCCGATTCCGGTATTTCGACATCCACATCCTCCACTTCTGCCAGGACCGCCACAGTCGCGGTCGAGGTATGGATCCTGCCCGAAGACTCAGTCGCCGGGACCTGCTGGACGCGGTGTACGCCGGATTCTGATTTTAATTTCGAAAAGGCGCCTTTGCCCTTTACCTGGAAGACTACTTCCTTGAAACCGCCAATACCGATGGCGTTTGAATCCATCATTTCCACTTTCCAGCCCATGCGCTCGGCGTAGCGCGTATACATTCGATACAGGTCAGCTGCAAAGATTGCCGCTTCCTCGCCACCGGTCCCGGCGCGTATCTCCACGAAGACATTTTTATCATCGCGGGGGTCTTTTGGGACCAGCATTAGTTTGAGCACTTTTTCAAGGGAAAGCGTACGTGGCTCCAGGTCTGCGATCTCGGATTCCGCAAGCGTGCGCATTTCAGGATCTTCTTCAGACCCAGGACCGACCTGGCTTCATCGAGACGCGCCATATCTCGGCGATATTCCTTCGACTTTACCACCATTGGTTCCAGGTCCAGTCGTTCCTTGTTCAATTCCGCTGCGCGCTGGTAATCCTCGCCCACTTCAAGCAGCAGGCGATTAAGTTCTTCATACCTTTTTTCTATTCCCAGAAGTTTATCGAGCATAAAATCCCTATCCACTCAAATAGAAGTAAATATAAGTCCCGGATATTCCCAAGACAATTTACAACCGGGAGTATCCACACTACCGGATCGATCGATGGAAATTGGAACGTGATTGGAGATTTACTACTCCCCGAACTACTTTCATGCTGCGGGTCACTTGATCAGCGATAAAACCATGGTCAGGACGACGATCACGCAGAAAATAATAAAAACGACCTGGTACGTACGGTTCTGCCTCTGATTTCTGGTCATTTTTTGAGCTTTACCTTTGGACATTTTTATTCCTCACCCGGAATTGATTAGATTTAGAGTTCATGTTGCGAAAAGGCTTTTTCCATGGCAGCCTCGAGTTCTTCGATCGTGACCGGCTTGGTCACATAAGCGTCTGCCCCAAGTTCCAAAGCTTTATCAACCAATATTTCAGCGGCTTCACTCGACAGCATGACAACCGGTATGTGAACGGTCGCCGGCTGGTTACGCAGGTATTTAAGGAAATCTATACCCGTCACTCCCGGCATGTTGATATCCAAAACAAATAGATCAGGTCGCCCGCCATCGATCAATGCCTGTGCTGAAAGTCGCGTGGAATAAAATTTGCGTGTATCGCAATCGAGTAATTTTAGCATCAACCCGACCGCGCGGCTCATTTCTTCATCGTCGTCAACGATCCAGACCTCTTTCATTCCAGTTGCGCCTTTATTCCTTCTGCCAAAGACTGATTGATTCCCGGTACGGCGGTCAATTCTACCACCGATGCCTGCCTGATCCCATCCACCGAACCAAAATGTTTCAGCAATGCCCTGCGCTTGACCGGGCCGATCCCGGGTATAGAATCGAGCACGGATGCCATGCCCTGTTTGCCCCGTCGTGCCCGATGAGCCGTGATGGCAAAGCGATGGGCTTCGTCCCGGATCCGTTGGACCAGGTAGAGCGCCTGTGAATGACGCGGGAGCAGCAGGGAATCAGACTTGTGCGGGAAAAATATCTCTTCTTCCTGCTTTGCCAGACCCACCACCGGCACTTTTTCCGTCAATTCAAATTTCTGCAGGACGTCGACACCGCGAGATAACTGACCCTTGCCACCGTCCACGATCAGGAGGTCCGGTAAAAATGCGAATGATTGATCCGGTTTGGTACCGGGCGCGGCTCCAGCGTCTGGGCTGCATTCCAGCGTTTGAACCGGCGGGTTAGCACTTCCTCCATACTCGCAAAATCATCCGGTGCTCCAATGGAGCTTTCGACGTTAAAACGACGGTAGAGTTTTTTATCCGGGACCCCCTGGGTGAAGACAACCATGCTACCGACGGTTGCCACTCCCTGGGTATGCGATATATCATAACACTCGATTCGGTTGGGAGGGCAGGGCAACTGGAGGGCCGACTGTAGCTCAGCCAGCGCCTGTTCCTGTTTATGAGTATCTGCCTGCCATTGTGATCTTAATGCCTTTAAAGTCTCGGTGGCATTTTCGGCAGCCATTTTCACCAGATCGTGGGATTGTCCTCTACGGGGACAACCATCTCGGTCTTCTCGCCGCCCCGCCGGAGCGCAGCCACTGACCGATGATCTGTGCTTCTTCAATCTCCCCCGGCAGGAGCACTTGTCGCGGGATGACTGCCGCCTCGGTATAGAACTGCTTGATAAACTCACCCATCACTTGATTATCGGCCGAATCTTCGGTGCCTTCCAATATGAAATATTCCCGTCCGATCAGCTTACCGCCCCGGATAAAGAATACCTGTACACACGCTTCGTTATCTGCGCGAGCCATGGCAATTACATCCGAATCCTTGTAATCTGAGGCAAACACCACTTTTTGACGCTCAACGATCGAGTGCATGGCTTTTAATTGATCACGCAGTGCCGCCGCTTTTTCGAAGCGCATCTCCTCGGCGGCTTTATCCATCTCCTGCTGGACCCGGTTGATAATCGGCTCCGAATGGCCATTTAGAAATTCCTGCAGATCCGAGATCATCTGGCGATATTGCTGCTGATTAACAGCGCCGATACAGGGTGCAGTGCAGAGTTTTATATCGTAATAAATACAGGCACGTTTGTCCTGACCCGTGATGACCCGGTCACAGGTAAGGAATGGAAAGACATGGCGTAGCACATCCAGGGTCTGATAAACAGCCCAGGCAGATGTGTACGGTCCAAAGTACCGTGAACCATCTCCTGCATCAGGCGGGTTACGGTTACCTTGGGGAAAGGTTCATTCCAGTGGATCTTGATGTACGGGTAGCGTTTATCATCCTTTAGGCGAACATTGTATTTGGGTTGATGCTTCTTGATGAGGTTCATTTCGAGGATGAGCGCCTCGAGCTCAGAACCCACCACAATCCACTCAATATGCGCGATTTCCCGCACGAGTCGGCGCGTTTTCTGATCATGGCTGGAATCAGCGTTGAAATAAGAACGCACGCGGTTTTTCAGGCTGATCGCCTTGCCAACATAAATGATCACCCCCTCCGCGTTCTTCATAATATAACAACCCGGTTTTCCAGGCAGGGTATCCAGTATCCCCTTGATATGCTCAGCTATTTCCATCGTCCTGATTCTAATGCCAAAGACTTAAAAATGGAGTGAGAAACCTATTTTCCGGTAATTCCGAGCACCCTATCCATTTGGACTGGTCTTTTTACCCATAATGGGTGTCCGAAACCACATGCTATAATTTGGCTTACTAGGAGATAACCATGGTTGATGAGCCGGAAACCACGATTGGGACCATTTTACGCCAGAACGGGTTGAAACTCGCCACTGCCGAATCATGTACCGGAGGGCCGTTGGCGGACCATATCACCAATGTCGCGGGTTCATCCGATTATTTCATAGGCGGGGTGGTTGCTTATTCTTATGAAGCGAAAGTTGCATTGCTACACGTATCATGGGACACATTGCGGGCGCATGGTGCTGTCAGCCGGGAAACGGTGGTTGAAATGGCACGCGGCGTCCGCACAGCCCTGGGAGCGGATATCGGCATCAGCGTGAGCGGAATTGCCGGTCCCGGTGGCGGCTTGCCGGATAAACCGGTCGGGACGACCTGGATCGGTCTGTCAGCGACCGACGGCGACTGGTCGCGTAAGTTCGTCTGGAAAGGCGACCGCCGCTCCAACAAGGAGGCCTCAGCACAGGCTGCCCTGCAGTTCGCCCTCGATTACCTCCGTGGAAACCCGGGAAATGGGTAAGCGACCATCCGTCATCTTGATTTCGGCAAACGCTGAATGGCAGGCAGTTAAGGAAATTCTTAAACCAGCCAAAACCCTTTCCACTCTTTTTGGTGAGACCTTCGAAAAAGATGGATTGATTTTTTTTCAGGGTGGGTGGGGGAAAATATCTGCAGCAGCGTCGACCCAATTCACGATCGACCATTATCAACCAGGATTGCTGGTTAATATTGGGACATGCGGTGGATTTGCCGGACGGGTAGCACGCGGGACTGTGATACTGGTCGATAAGACGATCGTGTACGATATTTTCGAACAGATGTCGGATCCGCAGCAAGCAATCGAATCCTACTCCACAAAACTTGACCTCACCTGGCTTAAGGAGCTACCCCCCCACGCAGTCCAACGCGGGCTGCTGGTCTCGGCGGACAGGGACATCGTCAAGGATGATATCCGCATGCTGGTCGAGAAATATGGGGCGGTGGCTGCGGATTGGGAATCCGGGGCAATCGCCTGGGTGGCGAAGCGAAACGGGGTAAAATGTCTGATTCTGCGAGGGGTCAGCGACCTCGTCAGCTCAGATGGTGGCGAGGTGTACGGGAATATCGAGCTTTTCCACGAGAGCACTAGGGGGATAATGAAAACACTGATTGACCAATTGCCGGACTGGGTGAAGCAAGCGTAAACCCGTTAGTTCAGACGCAACCACAATCTAAATCCTTCCCCCTTCCCCTAAAAACCGAGCAATTCACTGTCCCAGACTCAACCTTGCTCGTTCCTCTTCGACAACTTTCTGGTCCAGCAATTTAAAAAGCGGCGTTGGTGGATTGAGTTTTGCCCCTGGTTTAAGGCTGGATGGCACCCACTGACCGCCAGCTTTGGCGGGTTTATACCGAAGAACGTTGTGGTCGCCAAGGGAATCCGTAATGCTTTCAGTATAGGAATCGCCAAAAATTGGAGCCGGATGGGCGAAGAAACCATTCAATTTTTCACTCGTAAAAGGCAGGAATGGGGCGAACAGCACCCTGAGGGAATCGATAGTCTTCAAGGCAGTGTAAATGGTAAGGGCAGCGGCCTCCCGGTCGGTTTTAATGGCATGCCAGGGGGCATTCTCTGAAAGGTACTGGTTCCCAGCCGAAGACAGCTTGAAAGCCTCCTCCAAAGCAGGACGGAGCTTGACCGCCTCCAGCAGGGCGCCCACCGATTGGAACCCGGCTTCGATGGTTGCCAGGAGCTTCAGGTCGGCAGGGCGCAAAGTGGAAGGATCAATATCCGGTACGCAGCCGTCCCAATTTTTGTAATGAAAACGAAAGCGCCCGGTTTACCAGGTTTCCCCAGTTGGCAAGCAGTTCGCCGTTGTTCCGGGCAACAAACTCGCCCCAGTCCCAATCGGAATCATGTAACTCTGGCATATTGATGGTCAAATAATAGCGTAAAGCGTCGGGGTCATAGCGTGCAAGCACATCCCTGCACCAGACTGCCCAATTGCGCGAGCCTGATATCCTCTTCCCTTCGAGGTTCATGAACTGGTTGGCAGGAACGTCATACGGCAGGGTCAAGTGTCCCTGCTCTTCGGCAAAGATCTGCAGGAATTGGTTCCCGGCACCCATCAGTTCAGCCGGCCACATGGCGGTGTGGAAGAAAATGTTGTCCTTGCCGATAAAATAGAAAGCCCGGGCAGATGGGTCAGTCCACCAACCTTTCCAGGCACCGGGTTCCCCGCTGATATTCGCCCACTCAACCGATGCGGAAAGATAGCCGATTACAGCTTCGAACCAGACATATAAACGTTTGTCCTCCCATCCTTCGACCGGGACAGGGATGCCCCAATCGAGGTCACGCGTGATGGGACGAGCCTTCAATCCTTCAGCTTCGATCTTGCCGAGCGACTCCCCCAGAACGGTATCACGCATGTAGCTCGCGCGCTGCCGAAGGAAGTCTGCCACGTCAGGTTCCAGCTTCGATAGGTCCAGGTAGAAATGATCGGTTTCTCGCAACTCGGGCGTCGAACCATCGACCTTTGATCGTGGATCTATCAATTTTTCCGGTTCAAGCACATTACCGCAATTGTCACACTGATCGGAACGCGCACCCTGGAAACCACAAATATAGCAGGTCCCTTCCACGTAGCGATCGGGGAGGAACTTTTTTGCAAAGGGCGAGTACCACTGCATCGATTTATGCGTGTACAGGAAGCCGTTCTGCTTGAGGGCGAGGAAAATGGACTGGGCGATCTTGAAGTGATTGGCGGTATGGGTGGTTGTAAAAAGGTCGTACTGAATGCCGGCTTGTTTAAATAGGTCAATGAATCCATCGTGATATTTTTTGTAGACTTCCTCGACCGGCTTACCCTCTTTATCAGCAGCGATCGTGACCGGCGTGCCATGGGAATCCGTGCCGGAGACCATTAGAACATTATCGCCCTTGAGGCGGTGGTAGCGGGCAACGATATCACCCGGCAGGTGTGACCCGGTAAGATTGCCAACATGGATTTCGGAATTGGCATAAGGCCAGGCGATGGCGATCAAAATATTCTTCATAATGACCTCTTTTGCATTCTCAGTGGCATACCAGGCTGCCTGTCATAAATAATAATTAAATAAAACTGCCGGCTTGCGCCAGCAGTAGGTTTCAGGCGGCATGACCCGTCCCGCAGTTCAACTGGCGCTGAACTGTCCATGTAAGTGGGACATTGTCATATCAAGATTACTCATGGAAGGAAGTTTACTATGTCCTGCTGTTTGTGACAAGTGGAATCTTGTTGATAATTTAATTAATCTCCTGGAAAAAGCCTCGCCTCAATTCCAGTGGTGCTCCGGTAAATATTTATTACTTAAATTTGGGAAATAATTACACCCAGATAATCGAAATTCTTCAACCCGTTTTTTTACATTCTCGCTATAATCATGTGATAGCGCTTGTCATTGCAGCCTTTTTTCCATCGGAGGATAGGAAATGAAGACCCGCACGTTGCGTCTCCCTGTGGTCATCCGGTATGTGCTCGTGGGGGTCATTTTGGGATCTCTTTTCCCGGTAGTTGCAACCATTTTTCAAACCCGACTCTCTGGTTTCGCTCTTAATTGGCAGGATTTGATATCCATCCAGCGGGCATACCCCCTGCTGTGGATCATCAATTCCGCCCCGCTGGTGCTGGGGGCAGTGTTCGGTTTGATCGGTCACCGGGAAGGACGATTGGAGACATTAAAGTCCGAACTTGAAGCGACCGTCGATCAAAGAACATTCGAACTACAGGGAGCCAACCAGAAACTCAATCACGAATTGGAATTGATGCACCAGGTGGAAATGGTGATCAGCCGGGGAAAAGTCGAATGGGAGGCAACCTTTGATACGGTTACTGACATTATCATTGTCACGGATGTTGATGGGAACATCGTGCGCTGCAATAAAGCCGCCATTCAGAAATTCAACACAACATTCCAGGCGATCATCGGCAGCCCTTTCAACAAGATTTTCCAGTCTGAAGGGCAGGAAGGATTTATTCCGCTTAAGGACGGGGAAATGGAAATTCCCCGCCTGGGCGGGTTCTTCGAAGTGTTCAGTGAACAGGTTTTCCCAAAAGACAGCCCAGCGAGGAAAATCACCGTCCTGCATGACATCTCAAAACGAAAACGGATCGAAGAATCACTGAGGGAAAATGAACTCCGTTATCGCGGGCTGTTCAATAATTCCCCCATTTCCATCTGGGAGGAGGATTTTTCTGCAGTCAAAGCGCGTATTGATGCAATCCGAAAAACCGGAGTGGTTGATTTTCGCGGATACTTCCAAAACCATCCGGATGTGTTGGGTGAATGTGCTTCATTGATCAAAGTCCTGGATGTGAACAATGCAACCATTAAATTATTACACGCCCACGATAAAACTGACCTGATCGACCATTTAAATGTTGTATTCGGAAAGGATCCAGGCAACGACCTGATCGAGGAATTCAGCTCAATTGCTGAAGGGAAAACCGAGTTTAACTGGGAAGGCATCAACCATACACTTGACGGGACCCCGCTCACGGTAAGCTTGCGCTGGTCAATGGAACCCGGGCATGAAGAAGATCTGTCAAGAGTGTTGGTCTCCATGATCGATATTAGCGAACGTAAGCGGGATGAACGTGAAATTATCCGTCAGAAGCAGTATTTCGAGACGCTGGTCTCGAACAGCCCGGTGGCGATAGTAGTTCTCGACAATAACTCAAAAATAGTTTCATGCAATCCTGCCTTTGAGAAGTTATTTGGTTATTCAAGCGAAGAAGCTCAAGGGTCCAGGATCGATATCCTTGTCACCAACCCGGAAACCTACGATGAGGCAACCCATTACACCCAGCAAGCGATGGCTGGTCCAGTGCACGGGAGTGGAAAACGGCGGAATAAAAATGGTAACTTCGTCGACGTCGAGATTTTCGCCGTGCCGGTCACACAGGATGGGGAAAAGATTGGAGCGCTTGGCATATACCACGACATCACGGAGCTGGTCCGGTCCAGGCAGGAAGCGGAGGAAGCAAACCGTGCCAAGAGCGAATTCCTGGCGAATATGAGCCACGAGATCCGCACACCCATGAATGGTGTGATGGGTATGCTGGAATTGGCACTGGATACTGACCTGACCGGAGAACAGCGGGAATATTTAAAGGTTTCGCTGCAAAGTGCAGAAGCGCTGCTTGGCTTGATCAACGATATCCTCGATTTCTCCAAGATCGAAGCCAGAAAATTGGAACTGGAAAAGATCGACTTCAACCTGCGAACGTTGATCGAGGATACCGCTTATTCACTTGCCCCGCGTGCCCAGGATAAAGGTTTGGAATTAGCCTGCTTGATCAACTCTGACATCAAATCAGGACTGAAAGGTGATCCCGCCCGGTTAAGGCAGATAGTGGTCAACATGGTGGGTAATGCGCTCAAATTTACCCACCAGGGTGAAATCGTGATTCGAGCAGAACCGGTCGGGGAGACCGAAACAACGGCAACCGTCCACTTCTCAGTCCAGGATACCGGTATTGGCATCCCACCCGACCGGCAAAATTTGGTCTTCGAACGTTTTACGCAGGCGGATGGTTCAACCACCCGTAGATATGGAGGCAGTGGACTTGGCTTGACCATCAGCAAGCAACTGGTGGAAGCCATGGGAGGTAAAATCGGCCTGGAAAGCACCCCGGGAGTGGGAAGTACTTTTTGGTTCAATCTCACCTTCGATAAACAACCCGTGCAAAAACATAAAACCGCACCTTTAAGCAGCCCTCCATTCACTTTGAGCGGAATGCGGGTGTTGGGTGTGGATGATAATGCCACCAACCGGACGATAGTGACCAAGACGGTGGAAAGCTTCGGCTGCCGGGTGGATACGGTAGGCAGTGGATCCAAGGCGATTGAAATGATCCGGATCTCCTTCCGGGATGGTGATCCCTACCGGGTGGTTTTCCTCGACATGCAAATGCCTGGGATGGACGGCGAGCAAACCGCCCGACGATCAAAGCTGATCCCATCCTCAAGGATGTGGATATCATCGTAGTGACTTCGATCGGTATGCGGGGAGATGCCGCCCGCATGGAAGCGCTGGGGTGTGCCGGCTACCTGCTTAAACCGATCAGGCAGCAGTTGATCTACGATGCCCTGATGGCGGTCCTGGTCGGAAAAGAAAAAAAGATGCCGATTATCACCCGTCACCTGCTTGCCGAGCGCAGGCGAGCAGATAAGCGCATCCTTATTGCCGAGGATAATGCCATTAACCAGAAACTGGCTGTAATCCTTCTCAGTAAGGCAGGTTTTTCCGCCGATACTGTGGAAAATGGGCTTGAAGCGGTGCAAAAGATCAAATCAGGGGGTTATAGCGCAGTATTGATGGATGTCCAGATGCCTGAAATGGATGGATATGAAGCGACCCAACACATCCGAGAATGGGAATCGAACCGGCAGCATATCCCCATTATTGCCATGACCGCTCACGCGATGAAAGGTGACCGCGAACGTTGCCTCGAGCACGGTATGGACGATTATGTATCAAAACCGCTCGATTTGAAGATCCTGCTGGGTGTCCTCGACCGCTGGTTGAAACTTTCAGAGCAGGAGGAAATCTGCGCTCGAGAAAAGCACCATACCTGTTCCCGTGCCGGCCGCGGTCAGTCCATCCTCGCTACCCCAAACCGAATTGCCAGCAGATGAAAAGCCAATGGACATCGTGCGCGCTCTTGAACGCTTCGGTGGAGACAAATCGTTCCTGATGGAAATGTCACAGGAGTTTACCGCCGGGCTTCCGGCTCGCATGCTGGAATTGAATAACGCCATCCAGGCGGGGAATACAAACGACCTTAGCCGGCTTGCTCACAACCTGAAAGGTGTCTCAGCGAACTTTAGTGCGGATCCGTTGACGAGATTGAGTGCAGAGCTCGAAATATCAGGCCGGCAGGACGATCTCAAGACTGCACCTGCCCTGGTCGCCCAACTCGAGCAGCAGGCTGACGTTCTGCAAAAATATCTTAAAGATGAAGGGCTAATCACCTAGGTTTTCATCACCTGTTCTCAAAGACCGCCCAATCATCCGGGCGGTCTTATTGTTATATTGCAAACATCAACCTGCCTCTAAACAGTTACCACAGATTCGGTGGGTCGTTGTACAATACCCCCCCGAGGACCCTTCATGAAACCATTTCAATTAATATTTGCCTACGCACGGAAATATTCCCTTTCACTGGTCATCACTGCCATCAGCATGCTGATCCTGGTCGGGATCCAACTGCTCATTCCATGGATCGTAAAACTATTAATAACCGAGGTGACCGCACCCTCGGCTGGCTTGGCAGACATGGGTTACGTTACAAAACTAACCATCATCGTCCTGATCGCCTTCATCGGGCGGGCGGGACTTCAATTCGTCCGTTCCTACGTGGCTCACATCGCCGGCTGGGGAGTGGTGGCTGATGTGCGCAAATATATCTACGAACACATGCAGAAGTTGTCACTGCGTTTTTATGAAGACAAGCAGGTCGGCACTTTGATGTCCAATGTAGTGAATGATACCGACCTGTTCGAACAGTTGATATCGCATGCCATCCCGGACGTGATCGTCAACGTGATCACACTACTGGGTGTGACGGCAGTTCTCCTGGGTCTAAATTGGAAACTAACCCTGTTGAGCATCATCCCCATCCCACTTGTGATTCTTTCCCTTCGGGTCTACGCCAAATACGTCCGGCCGGCATTTCGCAACCGGCAGAAAGAGCTTGGCAACCTTAATGCACTGCTCAACGACAACCTTTCCGGCATCCGTGAGATCAAAGCCTTTACACGTGAAGACCAGGAAGCCAGGCGTGTGGAAGTCGGTATCGATAATTACCGGAGATCGCTTTTGAGCGCCTTACGGCTCATGGCAACCTTCCAGCCTTTCGTTGAATTTACATCATCTCTTGGAACATTAATAGTCATCTACTTTGGCGGGCAATTGGTCCTGCAGGGAACCCTGCCTGTTGCCGACCTGGTCGCATTTTTCCTGTACCTGGAAAGTTTTTACTCGCCTGTTCGGAACTTGAGTGGCGCCTGGGAAGCGATCCAATCTTCACTGGCAGGGGCTGACCGGGTGGCTGGCTTGCTGGCTGAGCCCAAAGAACCACAAACCATCCATGATGCCGCACCGGTGGCTGGACCAGTAATGGGAAGTGTTGTTTTTCAACATGTCAATTTTGAATACACACCAGGCATTTCTGTGTTGGAGGATATTTCTTTAGAAATCCCCGCCAGGTCGGTCGTAGCACTGGTAGGACCCACCGGTGTCGGTAAGACCACACTGGTCAGCCTGATACCCCGCTTCTACGATGTGACCAGTGGGGAGATCACCTTGGATGGGCGGGACCTGCGCGATTACACGCTGGACGACCTGCGCGGCCAGATCAGCATTGTCCTGCAGGATGTGTTCCTGTTCTATGGGACGGTAAGGGAGAACCTATTGTTCGGCAGGCCAAAGGCTGATGAGACCGAAATGATCGCAGCCTCCCGGGCGGCTAACGCCCATGAATTTATCGCCGACCTACCTGATGGATACGACACCCTGATCGGTGAAAGGGGAGTTAAACTCTCTGGCGGGCAGAAACAACGCCTGTCGATCGCGCGTGCGATCCTGAAGGATGCTCCCATCCTGATCCTGGATGAAGCGACCTCATCGGTTGATACTGAAACCGAGCAGCTCATCCAGCAGGCTTTGGAACGACTGATGCAGGGTCGGACAACCATCATCATCGCCCACCGGCTTTCCACCATTCGCAAGGCGGATAAGATCGTCGTGCTGGAAGATAAATCCATTCTTGAGACCGGTACGCACGAGCAATTAATGCGGAACGATGGTTTGTACCGGCGGCTGTCGAGCGTGCAAGGAAATCTCACCGCCTGATAAAAAAAAACCTCCTCTAAATGGGGAGGTTATCGATTAATGGAGTTAATTACACGGGGGCGGCTTATTTTTGGATCCGGTTACAGATATTCCTTTAACTGCCTGGATCGCCTGGGATGACGCAGCCGGCGCAGCGCCTTCCCTTCGATCTGGCGAATTCGCTCGCGGGTCAGACCGAATTTCTCCCCAACCTCCTCCAGTGTAAATGGAACACCCGTGTCCAGGCCGAAACGCAGGCGCAGGACCCGCGCTTCACGCGGGGAAAGGGTCCCCAAGACTTCGTCGATCTTCTCCTTGAGCATGGTCTGGTAGGCGCTTTGGATGGGTGTGGGTGTTAATTCGTCTTCAATAAACATGCCAAGATCTGAATCTTCATCATCACCCACCGGGCTTTCAAGCGAAAGCGGGATCCAGGAAACCTGTAAGATCCACTGCACTTTTTGAAGATCAAGTCCCAGCTCAACAGCCAATTCTTCCGGGGTTGGAACACGGGAGAGGCGTTGTTCCAGGTCATGGGTGGCTTTATAGATCTGGCGGATGCGGTCGCTCATATGGACCGGGACACGGATGGTGCGGGATTGGTCGGCGATCGCGCGGGTTATAGTCTGCCTGATCCACCATGTTGCGTAGGTGGAAAAGCGAAAACCCTTATGAACATCGTATTTTTCCACCGCCTTCATCAAACCCAGGTTACCCTCCTGGATCAGGTCCAGGAAGGGAACGCCGCGGCCCATGTAACGTTTGGCAATGCTTACCACAAGGCGTGTATTTGCCTTGAGAATATGTTCGCGAGCAACGATCCCATCCTGAACGAGGGCCTCAAGGCGCTGCATTTGCAGCGTATGTTTTCGACCAGCAAACCGCATCAACTCTGTCCTGGCTTTGCGTCCATCTTCGATGCGGATTGCAATCTCGTATTCTTCGGCTGGCTTTAAGAGCGGGACCCTTGACATCTCCTTAAGGTACATCCCCACCGAATCATCCCCATTGTAGTCACTTACAACGGGTTCCGCCTCAACCCATGGTTCCAGTTCAGGAGGTTCAAGCAGGCCGATGGGTGGTGAATCCATCACTTCTGGGTCGACCACATCCACCCCACGGTGTCTTAATGCCAGCATGATCACCGATAAGCGCTCAGCATCCTCGCCTGCTTCCGGCGAGACTTCGAGCAGATCATCCGTGGTCAAATAACCCTGGACGGAGGCCTTCTCCAGCAGCAGGCTCAAAACTTCCCGGTTACGATGTCTACGATCAAGCGGCGCCATTCATTACCCTCCTCATCGGCGTCCTATTTCAGCAGGTCCTTCAACGCCGCGAACGGCGAAGTAGGTTCGGGGTGGTGACCGCAATCGACCTTGTTCAGGTTCTCTCCACAGACCGAACAAAGACCTTTACAGTCCGGTTTACAAACCGGACTGATCGGGAATTCCAACAGGGCATATTCACGCATTAGCGGTTCCATGTCGATCTGACCATCTTCCGGCACGAGCAGGCCGGATTCGGATATGTTATCTGCATCAAAAGCGAACAGGTCTGTGAACGACCATTTTATGGATTGGGAAAATGGATCCAGGCAGCGCACGCATTGAAGATCGACGGCGGCTTCGAAATCCCCCTGGAGTAGCAAACCTTGAGGGGTACGGTCAAATCGAGCTTCACCAATAAACCCACTGACGATAAGGTCTTCTCCCAAACGCATCTTTTCGTACTCAAAATCGAATTTGCAACTCGTTCCGATCGGAGATTTGATCAGGAAGCCAACGTTGAGTCGAAGCGGACTACGAGGGTTGGTCACGATGATACTTCTATACGCAAGATTTGGGAACGCACTCATTTTAGCACAGCCGAGACTCGAAGTCAAGAATTCTTTAATTTTTGTTAGCTTTTTGGTCGAAAATGGCCAGGAATCTGGCAAAATTACATTATAAAAGCCTTCGACCATTGAATAATCAATGGTGAGTGAAAAAAATAGGTGTCCAGACAGGTATTATTACCTGTTTTGACACCTTTATTAACCAGTTTTCCCTCCCAATCGCTGGGTTATTTTTTAGGTTTTTTTTACACTAATTTATTCCTGACTGGGCGTAAGAGCAATGCCAATCCGATAACGCCTGCAATGATCACTCCGGACAGGATAAGGGAACCACCCCCCAGGAGTATGAACACTGCCAGTGCGATCGAGGCGAATTGGAACAGAACCAGCCCCCAGCGTTTCCAATGCCAGAGTGCCAGCGTGGAGATGTAACTCAGGAAACCAAGAGCGGCAATGGCTTCCACCGCCCAGGCGGCCGTGGGGCGGGCGTTTACCGGCGATGGGTAGCCCAACAAACCATATACCATCACCAGAAGACTATCAGCCATGATAATAATGAGAAAAGCCTCGAGTTGCACAACCCGACGGTTTTTGACTTTTGGGCGGGTGCTTAACCAATAAGCCGAGAACAGGATGATCCCGGGAATAAATAGCCAAAGAAAGCTGGCAAACTGTACCTGGATAGGTGATTTAAGATGGCAAGTTTCCGTCATGCTTGTAATTTGTTCAGGTGTAAATTGAGCCCAAATATCCGCCGGTGGGTTACAGATTGAAACTCGACTAGCATAGACTGCAAAAGATGCGATCAGCAATAGGATACCGGCTATGAGCAGGATAATTTTCCAATTCTTCATCGTTATACGCCTCGTAGATCGAGCTCTTCCTTGCCACCCAGTCGTTCCTGGATGCGCTTAACCACCGTTTCCAACGCCGATGCCTGGTTGACATAATCCAGGTCGTCGGTCCGGATTGTCAAAACCGGGGAGAAATCATATGCCTTCAGCCACTCTTCGTAGAATCCATCTAGGAGGGATAGATAATCAGGCGAGATGCCCGTTTCCATGTTCCGTGCCCTGCGGCGGATGCGTTTCGATTAAAACCTCGACCGGGCATTTCAAATACACGAGCAAATTGGGTGCCGGCAGGTTACCAACTACGAGGTCGAATAGCTTTCGGTAGGCAAGGAAATCCCGCTCGGATAGGTTGCCCATGTGATGCAACGCCCGGGAGAAGATGTATGCATCTTCATATATACTTCGGTCCAGAATGGCTGGACGTGGGTCGTGTACTGCTTCCAGGTACTGGTCAGCACGGTGACCTAGGAAGAAGATTTGTAGATGGAAGGACCAGGCGCGCATGTCTGCGTAGAAATCCGGCAGATACGGGTTATCTGCGACCGATTCAAAATCGGTTCGCCAGCCAAGACGGGCACCGATCCGTTCTGTGAGAGAGGTCTTGCCCGCGCCAATATTGCCTGCCACCACCACAAGCCTCTTTGGCATAATTCCTCCGCCCGATAACGATTTATTTAAGGTAATTGTACACGAGAATAACATTGGACGTTTCCAATAAACATTTTCTACTTTGTTCTTAGATGTAGTGCTGCCTGTGCATTATTTTATTAAGCGGTTTTATTCCTGCCTGCGGATCTCAGGAAGGAATATCCATGCGGCAATCGCCAGCAGCATGAGAAAAGAGGCACCCAGCATAACGGTCAATGGTTCGCTGATCTGCTGCGCAAGTGTACCAGCCAGCAGCGATCCGATGGGCATTGACCCAAAAAAGACCAGGGTGTAAACACTCATTACCCGCCCACGCAGTTCATCGGGTACATCGGATTGAATGATTGCATTGCTGTTATTCGATATCAACATAAATCCCCAGCCCACCCCCACCATCGCGAGCAGAGAAAATGGCAGCCACCGTAACCAAGCAAAAAGGAATAGTGTCGCCGGCATGATAAAAGCTCCTATCATCCAGAGCCTGCCGCGGTATCTCCGGGTACCCAGGTACGCCAACGTTAATCCACCCACCAATGAACCAAAACCCCGGGCTGACACCAGCCATCCATTGGTGGTGACATCGCCGTGAAGGACATCGGTTGCCCACGCTGGCAGAAGTGTCAGCATCCCGATCCCAAAAATGCTTACCAGCCCAACCGAAATGGTCAGAATCAGGACTAAGCTATGCGAAAAGACATAATGCAGTCCCTCTTTCATATCAGCGAGCACCGTCGACCGCCGCGGCGGCTGATCGATGGGCTTAATATGCATAAGAATAAGGGCAGCGATGATCGCAATAAACGATATTCCGTTCAGCGTGAAACACCAACCTGGTCCAAATGCCGCATACGTCAGACCTGCGATCGAAGGTCCTACGACGGTACCGATATTGAACATGGTGGCATTCATAGCAATAGCATTGGTCATATCTTCCCTGGATACCAACTCGGTCACGAGCGAGTTCCTTGCGGGAGCATCGAATGCGTTCGCCGTCCCCAGCAGGAAAGCCAGGACGACGATATGCCACGGTTGTACGGTATGTGTAAAGGTCAGAGCTGCAAGGGTGATTGCAAGGATCATCATTGAAGTCTGGGTAATTACCATCAAATTCCGGCGCGAGATTTTGTCCGCGGCTACACCACCGAATAGGGTAAAAAGTAATGCCGGTACACCGTTCATGAACCCGACCAACCCAAGGTAGGCGGGTGACCCGGTCAACTGGTAGATGAGGTATCCCTGTGCTGTTGCTTGCATCCAGGTACCCATCAACGACACCATCTGACCAAAGAACCACAGGCGGTAATTGTAGTGTTTGAGCGCAGCAAAAGTACCAGAGAGGCGTGAGTTTAACTTACCCTCTGATTGATTTCGATCGGCGATCAATAATCACCTCATTATTTAAAATTTACCGTTCGAACTGGTAAGGTTGAATTATACGTGTTTTAATCCAAGCAGTAAAATACAAAGATCTTCGAAGAAAGGAAAATAATTTCACCATTTCCCGCTTCTCGCAGCAAATAAATAAGGACGCAATCGTTTGCGTCCTTATTTATATCAATTTACATCAGTAACTCAACACTCGGAATAACCGCAGGTATAACATTTCCTGCAGCCTTCTTCATTTACCATCGTTGCCTCACCGCATTCCGGGCAGAGATCACCCATTTTTGTCGATAGCGGAGTATATTGAATGTCAACTTCAGGGGATTGCAACTGCATTTCAGATGTCGGGTCAAGCAGACCGACATTCCCGGCAGGTTTATCGTCAGTCTCCACCACCTGATGGGTTTTTCGACCGGTCAAATACTCATCGAGAACCTGCCCCACCCCATCCGGAAGGCTGCGCACCCGGTTCGGTCCGAAGCCTAGTGAACGACCACCGCCAATACCTGAAAGCTGCCGTACCACTTCTGCCAAACGTTCACGCGCCGCGATGGGAGAAGCCAAACGCAGGATATACGAAATGAGTCTGCCAATTGCCTCCGAAATTGCAGCCGTCTCTGAACCCGCCTTGGCGGAATTCAGGAAAACCTCAAAAGGTTGTTTTCCACCATTTTCATTTACCGTAATGAATGCTTTACCGAGCGGTGTCTCGACTCGATACGTGCTGCCTGTTAAAAGGCGCGGGCGCGGCTTTTTCGACTCGTGCCAGGCCGCCAACTGGGTGGCGATTTCCGCATCGGCAACGTTCTTCCCGGACGAAGTGGTCCCCTCAGCAGGTTTCCAGGTTTGGATGAACGGCAGCCCAACTCCCGGTTTCTTCTGAGCGGTCGCACGGGTCTCTAAAACTACCTTCTCACGCGATCCGGTCACATAAACGGTGATACCTTTGCAGCCAAGCTCCCAGGCCAGCAAATATGCACCGGCGACATCCTCAATGGTGGCAGTCTCCGGGAAATTAATGGTTTTTGAAAGGGAATTGTCAACAAATGCTTGGAGGGCAGCCTGCATGTGAACATGCTCGTCGGCGGTGATATCTCCTGCCACAACAAAAACGTCCCGCAGCGAATCCGGGAGAATGCTGACACTTTGACAGGTTCCATTCTGTAAGACTTGTTCAACAATATCCTGTTTAGCCTGCCCGCTGATGCCCGCCTTTTCCAGCGCAGCCTCAAAACGGGGGGAGGCATAGGTCAACTGGAGGTCTTTTCCGTTGTCATTCACATGGCGAACGTAAGCCAGGGCAAAAACCGGTTCACAGCCATAACCTTCACAACCGGCAACGGTAGCGATCGTCCCGGTCGGGGCGACGGTGGTCTGGGCGGCATTCCGTATCCCGTATTTCCTGATGTTTTCCTGCAATCCGTCCCAATCCAATTCAGGCCGGTTCCATTCGTGGGAATATGGCGTGATAGGTTTGGGTGGTTGCCATTTCATATTCTCAAAATCGTAGATACTACCTTTGATCGCCGGGAATGCTCCCCGGCTGTGAGCCAGGTCTACGCTGGTATGCATGGCGTGATAACGGATAAACTCCATCACCTGCGAGCCAAATTCCAATCCATCTGGAGAACCGTATCGTACACCGACGTGGTACATGACATCTGCCAGTCCCATGATACCCAGGCCGATCCGGCGGGCACGCAAGGCAGCCTCCTTCAACTGGGGCACTGCCGGGACGTAGGCATTTGCGTCGACCACATTATCAAGGAAATAAACAGCACTCACAACACTTTGACGTAAACCTTCCCAATCGACCTGTCCATCCGGACCGCAATGTTCAGCCAGGTTGACCGAGCCCAGGCAGCAATTCTCGTAAGGTCCCAACCATTGTTCGCCACACGGATTGGTCGCTTCCAAGGGATATAAATGTGGTACCGGGTTACTCCGGTTGGCTGCATCCAGGAATAAAAGACCAGGTTCACCGTTGTGATGAGCTTGTTGCACGATCTTTTCGAATAATTTCCGTGCTTTGACGGTCTTAAAGGTTTTAATGGGACTCCCCGTTCGACAGCCTGTTCAGGGGTGCCGCTAAAACCACGATATTCGGGGGCACTTACATCAGGGAATACCAGATCCCAGTCTGCATCGTCTTTCACCGCTTGCATAAAAGCATCTGTAACGCCAACAGAGATATTAAAATTGGTGATCTGGTTTTCATCGATCTTGCAGGTTACAAACTCTTCAATATCCGGATGGTCCACACGCAAAACACCCATGTTTGCTCCGCGGCGGGTACCACCCTGCGCGATCTCACCAAATGCATGGTCATAAACCCTGAGGAAACCGACCGGTCCGGTCGCCTGCCCTGCGGACGACTTTACGATGGAGCCCTTCGGACGGATACGCGCAAAGGAAAAGCCGTTGCCACCACCTGTCTGCTGGATAAGCGCCGCATCCCGTAACGATTGAAAAATACCGGCGGGATCGCGACCCATATCATCGGTGATCGGAAGAACAAAACAGGCTGCCAACTGACCCAAAGGTGTACCAGCACCGGTAAATGTTGGGGAATTGGGGAAGAACTTGCGGGAAGTTAATAAAATATAGAACTCGCGGGCGCGCGCCGTGACATCATTCCCGTACGATTCTTCAACTTTGGCGATATGGTAAGCCACACGCCAGAACATTTCTTCGACCGATTCTACCGGTTGACCATCGTCTCCGTGCCTGACATATCGACGAAGAAGCACCTGGCGGGCGTTGTCAGTCAATTCAACCCCCGGCAGATCCTGCGGAAGTGCGGGCGTTGGGAGAAGGGTTTTCTTTGGTACCAATGTTGTCGCGGCCATTGTGTAATGCTCCCTTATTTCTAAACTATGCACTATTCCAATAATTGCTTTATAAGTCCTATAAAAACAACAACACCGATTGTCCGCCCCGGAAGGGGAAAACATCGGCGCATAACGTTAATTAATTTTCAACCAACAACCGGTCGATCTCATTCCGGAGTGAATGCAAATCATCCAACCTGAGATAAACAATCGCATAGCGGATATAAGCAATCTGATCCAATTCCTTCAAGCCGTTAATGACCAAGTCACCTACAACCCGTGAGGATACTTCCGACTTACCCTGGCGCTGGAGGCCGGCTTCCACCTGTCCCAACAGGCGGTCAATATCCGCAGCTGAGACCGGGCGTTTGGCACAGGCGATACGGATACCGCGGCCTAATTTTACCTGATCGAATTCCTCCCTGGTCCCATCTTGTTTAACGATCAATGGCGTGGAAAGGATCGGGCGCTCGTAACTGCTGAAACGTTGCCCACATTTAAGACATTCCCTGCGCCGGCGTATACCACCATGGCTGTCGTGAGTGGTATCGATGACTTTCGAATCATCATTCTGGCAGTACGGACAGCGCATTTAATTACTCCGTGAAATTTAGAACAATTGTAGCCGCCATATTTAGTGGTTAAGAATACAAATCCCCTATATATGGGGTTTGATATCAGTTATTCTAACATACTTGAGACTTCAAAACAAGAGGGTTGCCATCTATTTACCTTAAATTTTCCCCTTCAGGTTTTCGACAATTTTTTTGCCTGACCAGCCTTACTACCTCACCAGCAGTATAATTGTCCCCTGAGCCATCCGGAGGAGTTGTGAATGAAACAAGTTGAATTCCAGCCAGTCCCAGGGGAAAATATTCATTATCGCGCCGATCAGCCACATGAATGGTACCTGGTCGTCTGGAAAATTGTTGCAGGCCTGGTTGGGTTTTCCTTCTTAACTTTTATTTTGTTTGAGTTGCTGGGTACTCCGGCACAACACGGACTGTCAACCTTCCTGCCGGGTTGGTTTGCTGATTTCCTGACAAAATTCTTGTTCCTCGGACTGGTCCCGGCAGCAGCAATAGCCTGGATCGCGGAAGATGTGATCTGCATGTTTAATGGCAAATTGATCCTGACCGATCAGCGAATTTGGGTGAGGGGATCGCCATATGCCTGGAGTCAATTTGAAACCCCCCTGGCTGATATCACCTCTGTAGCCTGGAGACGGGATGCCATTTTTATCAGGCGAAAATCCACTCGAAAAATGCACATTCTGATCTTTGGTGAGGGAAAGTACTTCGTCAAAACCTATAATGAATTAGTGGGAATTAGAAAATAGTTCACCAGGGGCTGTGATACATCGTCCAATCAGATCTTCTGTGTTCAATGAAAAGTCAGGATAGTTCATCCGGGTTATAGTTTTTTTGCCTCCTGCCATAAGGCTTCCATTTCATCCATAGATAATTCTGATAATTTTCTACCCTGCTTTTTCGCACCCATTTCCACATGGGAAAAGCGTTTCTTGAAGCGAATATTCGTTTCCCGCAGAGAAGATTCAGCGTCGATATGCTTCCAACGTACCAGGTTGACCAGGGCGAACAACAGGTCGCCCAATTCAGCGCTTAATTGATCGGGGGTCGTGGCACTTCGGATCTCCTGGATCTCCTCGTTGATTTTGTCCAAAACGCCATCGATCTCTTTCCAGTCGAAACCGACATGGGCTGCCCGTTCTTGATATTCCTGCGCCTGGGAGAGAGCCGGGAGCGCCAATGGGACTCCATCCAAAAGTCCTTTTTCTGGCTCACCGCTATGGGCTCGTTCGATCGCTTTCAAATTTTCCCAGTTTTTTAGTACTCCCTGTACCCCATCCAGGGTGACATTGCTAAAAACATGCGGATGCCGGCGAATGATCTTCTCGTAGATACCTTTGAAGACGTCTGCCATGTTAAATTCCTGCTCTTCGGTGGCGATTTGAGCATTCAAAACGATTTGAAGTATAAGATCACCGAATTCTTCAGCCATCTTGTGCGGGTCGCCAGAATCTATCGCAGACAGGACTTCATATGCTTCACCCATCAAGTGAGTCCGCAAACTGGCGTGTGTCTGTTCCCGATCCCATGGGCAGCCATCTGGCGCACGTAAACGGGCGACGATCTCTTGGAAAGCCTCCAGGGAAGTGCCTTTGTCAAGTGGTGGTACATACAACAAGGTTAATAATCCAATGTGCTCCGAGCGGTCGATTTCGTAGAGAGGAATTTGCTCTACGAGTTCATTATCAGTCCCGGCTGCATGCACCAGGCAAACGGTATGCTCATCAGGGTAAATGGAATTAAGGGTCACTTTGACCTCGGCTGCCACGAGGCGGGAATATATTTGTGCGATCATTACCGGCATGTCAGGAGGAAAAGGCGGTACATGTAACTGACTGAGTTCCAAGGCATCCATCAGGACCAGCCGTGGGTAAGGATCCAGTCCCAAAGCCGCGAAGGCCGGTTCAAGAAAAGAAAGTCCGTTAACGATCTTCAACGGGATATCCTGAGTATGAGCCCGCTTCGCAATTTCCGGTCCGGTGGCTTCGGCTACGAATGGATCGCCTGGGACTGCATAGACCACACCTTCAGGTCTCATCCCGAGTTCCATAACCTTATCGACGATAGCAGTGTAAACGCCTTCGAACGTATCACCATTTTCATAAAGATCGTCAAATGAATGAACCTGAAGGTTGTCAGGAAAACCAGCCATGGTGGGATGCTGGTTTGTCCGCAACCAGATTTCACTGGCGCTCGATAATACTTCCCAGGCTTCACGTGTCAATTTGGATGGGTCCCCCGGACCAAGACCGAGCAGGGTTATTCCAGGCATGGTTACTCCTTAAAAGCTTCACCGCAGAGGTCCCGGAGAGTGCAGAGAACGGTCAGCACTCTCCGCGTCTCCGCGGTGATGAAAGAACGATGGGTAATATTTACCGCTTGGTGTAGGTAGGTGCTTTACGGGCACGCTTGAGACCGGGCTTCTTGCGTTCCTTGATGCGGGCATCACGCGTCAGGAAGCCGCCCTTGCGCATCGCCGAGACATTCTCGCCATTAAGCTTGACCAGGGCACGCGCCAATCCGAGCTGAACGGATTCAGTCTGACCGGTGACACCACCGCCGCTTACGACTACGGTAATGTCGAAAGACTTGGCGTCCTGACCGGCAGCCTTCATGGGAGCCAGAATGGCATCCATGTCACCCAGGCGGGTGAAGTAGGCAGGGGCATCCTTTTCATTAACTATGAAACGACCAGACCCATTCATCAAACGCACGCGCGCAATGCTTTGCTTGCGGCGACCAATACCTTCAAAATATTGAACTGACATATTCTCGCTCCTTTATTCAACGAGCTTTGGTTTCTGAGCGCTGTGTGGATATTCCGTGCCGCCATAGACCTTGAGCCGCTTGATAATGTGATGACCCATTTTATTATGAGGTAACATGCCCCATACTGCAGCGCGGATTACACGGTCAGGATAGCTGCTTAACTGGTCACGCAGGCTGATCGTCTTCAATCCACCCGGGTAACCTGAGTGATGGTGATACATTTTCTCTGTTAATTTGGTGTGGGTCTTGGTCCCCGTGACAGTGATCTTGCTGGCATTGATCACGATGATAAAATCACCCAACTCAACACCGGGGGTAAAAGTTGGTTTATGCTTGCCAAGCAGGAGCGCGGCGAGCTTGGTCGCTAGGCGACCAAGGGTTTGACCATCGGCATCCACCAGCAACCACTCGCGGTCGATCTCAGCAGCCTTGGGATAGAAAGATTTATACACTTTAATTTCTCCAAACGTTCAGACTAAATTAAACCAGATTATCATAAAGAACTTCGACGAGTGTTAGACCACAGGCAGGTGCCAGGTTTACTGGTAGTTGATTACCAACCTTTTTCCGCACTCTGGCCTTATCCGCAAGTGCCTGGATCGCCAGCTCTGCCTGAATTCTGCCCTGACCGATGGCGACCTGTACGAAAACCAGGCGCCGAACCATGCGGTACAGGAAAGCATCCGCCTGGATTTCGAATATCCACTCATTATCACGGAACTGCCACTCCGTAAAATGTACCGAGCGGATCGTGCTTCCTCCAGTTCGGGTTGGCGAGCCAAAAGCGGAAAAATCATGCGTTCCGAGCCATATATCAGCCAGGGGTTTCAGGTCATTCACCACTGGCCATACACGCCAGGCGTAGCGTTCCCGTAACGGATCCCGTGTGTCGGCACAGAACAGCCGGTAGCGGTATCGTCTTGAACTGGCGTCAAATCGGGGGTGAAAAGCATCCGAAACCGTTTTCACGCTCGATACTGCCATATCACGCGGCAGGTAAGCATTCAAGGCGTCTTGCAACCTGTCAGGACTGTGACCCCAGTCCAGGTCAAATGCTGCGACCTGCCCACTGGCATGGGTGCCTGTGTCGGTGCGCCCTGCCAGGTAGACGGTCCGTTCCTGCCAGCCCAGTTTACAGAGGGCTTTTTCCAATTCGCCCTGGACTGTGCGGGAATTTGCCTGCCTCTGGCTGCCTACGAAATGGGTACCGTCGTAAGCGAGGATAATCTGGTAACGTGCCATAAGAGCGACCTGGGCGCTGGCATCAGTTCCGAAGACCCGATCACCAGGGACCCGGGTGCCTACTCTTCCACTAGTTCGAGTAAAACCATCTCCGCTTTATCACCAAAGCGAGGACCTAGCTTGAGCACCCGGGTATAACCGCCGTTGCGATCTGCGAAACGGGGGGCGATTTCATCGAATAATTTCTTGACAACATCATTACTGTTGCCACCCAATTTGGAAACAACCTGGCGGCGGGCTGCGACCTTATCAGAATCATCCAAATCCTTGACTCTTCGGGCGATCGTTATCATGCGTTCTGCATCACCGCGGATTGCAGCCGCTTTTGTTACGGTAGTCCGTATCCGCTCGTTAATAAAAAATTGTTTGATCAGATTGCGGCGTAAGGCAATTCGGGCGCCCGTAGTACGATTTAGTTTATATCCAGCTACTTGGTGTCGCATTGTTCGATTACTCCGACTCTTTCTTGGGTTCGTCCTTCAAATAACCCTTTTCACGCATTTTCATGCGCAATTCTTCGAGGCTCTTCTCGCCGAAATTACGGATCGACATGACAGCCTGGTCGCCTTTCTCAAGCAATTCGAGTACGTCCCCAACCGTGATGATGCCGGTGCGCTTCAAGGAATTGAAGACGCGCACCGAAAGATCCAGTGATTCGACCGGGGTCTCGGCGACTTCACTCGTTAGGCGGGAACCGGCAACTTCCTTTTCCATTGATATGGTAAGGGTCTCTTCGCTAATTCCGGCAACGTAGCGTAAATGCTCGATCAAGATCTTCGCCGATGAACTCAGGGCAGTCTCAGGCGAAATGGCACCATCCGTCCAAATTTCAAGCACCAGTTTATCGAAATTTGTGCTCTGGCCTACACGCGCAGCCTGGACTTCCCAGTTGATCCGTTTTACAGGGCTAAAAATGGCATCCACTGGCAGTTCACCGATCGGCATCCGCCCGCGCTCATTTGATGGGGCGTAACCACGCCCACGTTCGACTGTAAATTCAATATCCAGGCGAGCCTTGGGACCATCAGCCGTGAACAGGTAAAGGTCGGGGTTGATGATCGTGATCTCAGGCGGGGTGATGATATCCGCACCGGTTACCACACCCTCTCCGCGCACTTCAAGATGCATGCGGGTCGTGTCGACTCCGTCCATCATGAGGCGCAGTTGTTTGACCTGCAACATGACCTGCAGTACATCTTCACGAACTCCGGGAATATCACTAAATTCGTGCAGAACATCGACCAAACGGACCGAGGTGACCGCTGCCCCTTCCAGCGAAGATAAAAGCACCCGGCGCAAGGCGTTTCCAAGGGTCACCCCGTAGCCATGCTCCAGCGGTCCAATAACGAACTTGCCATAATTCCGAGCTTCGGCTTCGCGCTCGATCTTCGGCATTACCATGTTTGTGATTGTCACAGCACCCTCTCTTCGGCGTACAAACGGTACGCCGCGTCTCAAACATCAAGCCCAGATTAGCGCGAGTAGTACTCGACGATCAACTGCTCGTTCAGATTGCCATCGATCTCGGGGCGTTCAGGCATCCGTACAACGCTGCCCGTCAGGTTGGCAACATCCCGGCTCAACCAGGCTGGAGAATTGCGTGCTTCAGCCAGTGGCGCCAGCTCTTTAAAATAAGTGGCGTCCTTGGAGCCGTCACGAACAGCTATGACATCACCCACAGAAAGGTTCATCGAGGGGATATCCGTGCGGTGTCCATTGATGGTGAAATGACCGTGACTGACGAGCAAACGTGCCTGGGCTCGACTTGAAGCGAATCCCATGCGGAAGATGATATTGTCCATCCGCGATTCCAGGATCTGGAGCAGCATCAAGCCGGTGATCCCGCGTGCCCGCAGCGCATGACCATAGTATCGGCGGAACTGTCGTTCATAAACACCGTAAACACGGCGCGCTTTCTGCTTGGCCCGCAACTGCTTGGCGTAGTCGGATTCACGTCCGGTTCCACCACGGCTGCCGCGGCTGCCGGTGGGTCCATGCTGACCCGGGACAAAGCTGCGGCGTTCAAACGCACATTTGGGAGTAAAACATCGCTCTCCCTTCAAGAATAATTTCTCACCTTCACGCCGGCACAGTTTACAAGCCGGACCAGTATATTTTGCCATACTGACTAACCTCTCTCACCAGAACTAAACACGACGCTTCTTCGGAGGCCGGCAACCATTATGTGGTACCGGAGTGATATCGGCAATCGATTTGACTTTGAGACCCATCGCCTGGACGGCTCTGATCGCGTTCTCGCGACCAGGACCAGGACCTTTAACGATGACATCGACTTCCTGGATGCCCATCGCCTGGGCTGCCTTGATCGCCTGTTCGGCTGCCAGACGGGCAGCGAAAGGAGTACTCTTGCGTGAGCCTTTGAAGCCCACGGAACCGGCGCTACCCCAGCATAATGCGTTGCCATCGGGATCGGTCACGGTCACAATCGTGTTATTAAATGAAGCGAATACATGCACTTGTCCAGAAGATAAAGTGCGCTTTCCCTTTTTTGCACCGCTTGCGCGGCGCGCTGATCGTACAGTCTGTGGCATAAATCCTCTCTACTTCCTTCCGGATTACTTCTTGCCGCCCTTGCGGCGTCCGCGCCCGGCAACTGTCTTCTTGATACCTTTGCGGGTACGGGCATTGGTGCGGGTTCGCTGCCCATGCACAGGCAGGTTTCGGCGATGACGGAGGCCGCGATAGCAGCCAATTTCCACCAGGCGCTTGATATTCAACTGCTCCTGGCGGCGGAGATCGCCTTCGACTTTCCAGTTCTTGCCAATGAAATCACGGATGGCAGCAACCTCGGATTCGGTTAAATCCTTGACACGCGTGTCGGGATTGATCTTGGTCGCAGCCAGGATCGCGCGCGAGCGCGCTGGGCCAATTCCGAAAAGGTAATTCAGGCCAACTTCGACGCGCTTATTGCGCGGCAGGTCAACACCTTCAATTCTCGCCATATATTCTTATCCTATCCTTGCCGCTGTTTATGCTTCGGATTTTCGCAGATGATATACAAAACACCTTTGCGCTTGACGATCTTGCACTTCGCACAGCGTTTGCGAACAGATGGACTTACTTTCATGATTGCTTTCTCCTTACTTCTTCTTTACAACCAAAGGTCGAATTATACTTGTTCTACTTGCATACGTCTAGTTATTATGATGCTCTGCCCGTGTCATAGAGCCGTGAGGATGAGAGGGTCACCCTCCGTGACAGCCACCGAATGTTCCTGATGGGCTGTCAACGATCCATCTGCAGAGACGACCGTCCATTTATTGGACAGGACACGGGTCCGATGCGTTCCGACCAGCACCATCGGTTCGAGTGCAATGGTCATTCCGGGTCGTAATAATACGCCGGTACCGGGAGTGCCATAATTCGGCACCTGCGGACCTTCGTGCATTTTCCGACCCACTCCGTGTCCGGTGTATTCACGGACCACGTGATATCCCTGTGCTTCAACATACTGTTGAATGGCTGCAGAGACATCACCTGTTTTATTCCCGGCGCGCATCATTGCGATGCCAACGTGTAACGCTTTTTCAGTCACCTCGATCAAGTTCCGGGCTAGCGGAGAAATTTCTCCAATACCAGCAGTGAACGCTGAGTCACCCACGAAACCTTCAAGCACCGTTCCGCTATCGACTGAGATGATATCGCCTTCCTTAAGCTTACGGTTTCCTGGAATGCCGTGCACCAGTTCTTCATTGACACTGGTACATATCGAGGCAGGGAATGGAGGACGCCCGTAATTCAGGAAAGGTGAATAAGCGTCATGTTTCCGCAGAATTTCCTCAGCAGCCGCGTTGAGGTCTGCAGTCGTAACGCCTGGTTGTAAAAGTTCCCGTACTTTCGCCAATATTTGTGCATTGAGGCGACCGGCATCGCGCATTAATGCGATTTCGGCCGCGTTTTTTATACTGATATCTCGGTCCCAGGTCATGCTTATTTCCTGAGCACTGCCAGTAAGTCGGCTGTAACTTGTTCGATGGGTAGGGCTCCATTGATTTCCGAAAGGAGTCCATGCGATCGATAATACGCGATCAAAGGTGCAGTTTGTTCAAAATAGACCTGTATGCGCCGGGTCACAGTTCCGGCTTTATCATCTTCGCGTTGGTAAAGATCAGAAGCATCAAAGTCACAAACACCGGGCTTTTGCGGCGGGTTATATTTCTCATGGAACACATGACCCTGTGCCTTGCAAGTCCAGCGTCCGCTCAATCGTTCGATCAGGGTGGATTCTGATGCGGTGATGTAGGGGACATAATTCACTTTACCGTGGAACTCATTTAATAATGCAGACAAAGCATCTGCCTGTACAGTGGTCCGCGGAAAGCCATCCAGCAGGGCGCCCTTTTTACAGTCCGGGCTGGCGAGGCGTTCACGGATCATCTTGATCGTCACTTCATCCGGAACAAGATCGCCCTTATTGATATAGGACTGGGCTAATTTACCCAGCTCAGTTCCATTTTTAATGTTCTCCCGAAAAAGGTCTCCCGAAGATATATGAGTCAACCCGGTCTTCTCGGCGATCAGTTTCGCCTGAGTTCCCTTGCCTACGCCCGGAGGACCGAGAAGAACGATGAAAGTTGGCATGTTACCGTTATTTCACCAACCGGGCATCATCATACCCATGCAATTTGAGCTCTGCATCGATATTCATGAACGTGTCACGAACGACTCCGACGACGATCAGCAAACCGGCAGAGGACACCAGGAAAATGGAAGTGGAAGACAAGGCAGCCCCAAACCCAACTGCCTTGAGGATCAGATTAATAATGTAGCCAAGAACAGCAACGAAACCAAGGAATAATGCTCCCGGTAGAGTGATGCGCCGCTGAACCTTGGTCAGGTATTTTTGTGTTGGAGTACCACGGTTAACACCTGGAATTTGTGCACCCACTTTCTTCAAATTCTCACCGTAATTTTGCTGCGAGAACATGACATCTGTGTAGAAGAAAGTGAACGCCACCACCATGATGAAATACAGTAACTGGTAGATCCAGGAATTTGGGTTAAACGTCGTCTGTGTGCCCAGGGCAAAGTTGGCAACCCAGGTGGTTGTTGAGCGGGTAAAGTAACTGGCAATGATCGCCGGGAATTGGAGAATGGCGCTAGCAAAGATCAGCGGGATCATGCCTGCCAGGTTCACCATCAACGGTAGCGTGCCTTTAACCGGCATGGACATGCGGTTTCCGACGCGTCGGCCCGGATACATTACCGGCATGTAGCGGCGACCCTGCTGGACATATACGATCGCATAAATCACCGCAACCATCACCACGACCATGGCAATCACGAGGATCCAGCCATGCTGCTTATCGGCAAGCAAGGTGCCGAACTGGGAGGGAATACGGGCGACGATGCCTGCAAAAATGATCAGGGAAAGACCCTGGCCTCGAATACCGTATTCCGAGATCAACTCACCCAGCCAGATGGCAAACATCGTACCGCCGATCATTGTGATCAGCACGGTCAGCGAGGGCAGCCAAAGCGCTGCCGTAAATCCAAATGGCACGATCTGGGCGCCGCCGCTCTGAGCTGAATATGAATTGAAGATGTTGATCTGTCCGAGAGCGGAGAGTGCAGCCATCGGAACCGCCAGGTAGTAAGTCCACTTTTCCTGCCACTTGCGAGCCTCACGTGGATCCTCTTCCATTTTCCTTTGCAGGGCCGGGAAGATCGGGGTGAGCAACTGCAGGATGATCTGGGCAGTAATGTACGGGTAGACACCCATGGATAGCAGTGAAAAGTGGGAAACCGTCCCACCAGACAGCAGATCGAGGAACGCAAAGAATGACCCGGTGTTGCTCAAGTTGCCCATCAGCGACTTGAGAGCGGCACCATTTATACCTGGTACAGGGACATTCGCCGCCAGACGGAAAATGATCAAAATGCCCAGAGTAATGAGCAATTTGCGGCGGATATCCTCAGATTTCCAGAGATATTGCCATCCTGAAAATGCGTTTTTCATAAAAACTCTCCACGTAAGAACGAGTTATCCAATGATTTCCACTTTGCCGCCAGCGGCTTCGATCTTGGCCTTGGCACTCTTGGTTACGCGATGTACACGTACCTTCAAAGCTGTCTTTAGATCTCCACGCCCCATCAGAGCAACTGGATTACGAGGATCTCGGATCAGCCGGGCCTGGTCGAGGGTTTCTGGAGTGACCTCGGCATTCGCTTTGAAGGATGTCAACTGGTCGAGATTGACTTCGTTAAATTCAACCTCGGTTGGCGGGGTGAAACCCTTGCCACGGATAAAAGGCAAGCGGCGGAAGAACGGTAAATTGCCGCCCTGCCGGTAAAGGTGTCCGCCTGAGCCGCTGCGGGAGTTCTGGCCTTTGGTTCCACGGCCGGCGGTTTTACCCTGGCCTGCGGAAATGCCATGTCCCATGCGCTTACGGTTCTTTTTGGCCACGTTGGGTTTTAGGTCGTTCAGTTTCATCTTCGATCCTATTCTTCAACACGAATCAGGTGGATCACCTTCATTAACATCCCGCGCAGAGCAGGCGTATCCTTGTGTTCCACGGTCTGGTTGATGGAATGCAAACCCAAGGCTTTCACAGTAGCCTTTTGGGGAATCGGGTATCCGATCGGGCTGTGCACGAGTGTCACTTTAATGATTTTTCCTTCTGCACTCTTAGCCATTCTTCTTGCTCCTCTCCCAGAACGGCAATAACTGTTCAACGTTCTTGCCGCGGGCGCGAAGCCTCTTCCTTGGGAGACTTTAGTTCATCAAGTGCCTGCAGGGTAGCCTGCACGATATTCAATACATTTGAGGAACCGAGCGATTTGGTCAGGATGTCGTGAATGCCAACTGCTTCCAGAACAGCACGCACCCCACCGCCGGCGATAACGCCGGTACCTGGAGAGGCGGGTTTTAGCAGGATGATCGCACCACCGACCTTGCCGGTCGTTTGATGCGGGATGGTCGTTCCGGACAGGAAAACCGGGTGCATATTTTTATGGGCGCGATCGGTAGCCTTGCGCATGGCATCCGGAACTGCATTGGCTTTACCGATACCCATGCCCACCTTGCCATGGTTATCACCCATGATCAACGTTACACGGAATTGAAACCGGCGTCCGCCTTTAACTACCTTTGCGACGCGCGCGATTTCGATCACGCGTTCGTCCAATTGTTCTGTTTGCTGTTCAGCTTCTTTTACCTGGTAATTCAGCATATAACGTTCTCCTCAGGCCTAGAATTCCAGGCCGCCTTCACGGGCGCCATCGGCCAGTGACTTGACCCGGCCGCTATATTTGAATCCGCCACGGTCGAAGACGACCGCCTTTACTCCCTTACTCTTGGCACGTTCGGCAACCAATTTGCCAACCAGCTTGGCCTGTTCGGACTTCTTCAAATCCTTCATCTGCCCGCGCAGATCCTGGTCAATTGTTGATGCGGCGGCGATGGTGTGACCTGCATGGTCATCGATGACCTGGGCGTAAATTTCAGAGAGACTGCGGAAGACGCTCAGGCGGGGTCGCTGCAATGTGCCTTGTACACTCTTGCGTACGCGTGCGTGCCGCCTGATGCGAGCATCTGATCGATTATTCTCAGCCATTGATTACTTTGCTGCCTTTCCGGCCTTGCCAGCCTTGCGCCTGATCTTCTCGCCCTGGTAATGCAGACCCTTGCCATGGTACGGTTCGGGCGGGCGAACATTACGAACATTGGCCGAAATTTGACCGACCAATTCCTTGTCGAATCCACGCACGAAAATCAAGCGAGCTTTCGTGTCAACATCAAAGGAAATCCCCTTGGGGGGTTCCATTTCCACCGGGTGTGAAAAGCCCATGTACAGGACCAGGTTGGTACCCTTCATCTCAGCCCGGTAACCGACACCTTCGATTTCCAAAACACGTTCAAAACCGGCATGAACGCCGTGAATCATGTTTGCAAGAACAGCCCGGGTGGTTCCATGTAAAGCACGTTCAGCCGGTAAATCGGAATTGCGGGTGATCACAATTTGACCATTTTCCATCTTCATACCGACCAATGGTGAAAATGTGCGTTTCAGTTCGCCCTTGGGACCTTTTACACTGACGTTCGCACCGGTAATATTCACCTGCACACCCGCCGGGATTGCCACTGGCATTCGTCCAACTCGAGACACTTTACTCCTCCTCTCTACCAAACCTTGCAGAGGATCTCACCACCCACGCCCAATTGACGGGCGCGTTGACCGGTCATGATACCTTTTGGGGTGGAGAGAATTGCTACACCGATGCCCGAAAGCACCCAGGGGATCTCTTGCTTCTTGGTGTACACACGGCGACCAGGTCGGCTGACACGCTCAAGATTGGTAAGCACCGGTTTGCGCTCGCGGCGCTCTCCGATATACTTGATCTTCACTCGCAGCACCTTCTGGCTGGGACGTTCGCCATCGGCTACTTCGATACTTTCCAGGTAGCCTTCTTCCTTCAAGATCTTGGCGATTTCCACCTTGACCCTCGAAGAAGGCATGGCCGTCATGGCCTGACCACTCATCACGGAATTTCGGATGCGGGTCAGCATATCAGCAATAGGATCAGTCATGCTCATTTGTTACCTCCACCCGCTTACCAGGATGCTTTCATTACACCGGGGATTTTTCCTTCCAGCGCTAATTCGCGGAAGCAAATCCGGCATAGACCAAAACGGCGCATATAACCGCGCGGACGACCGCAGCGCGAGCAGCGATGCCGTACCTGGTTGGCGTACTGGCGGCGGGCTTCTCGATACTTCATGCAGGTGCTTGCCATAGTTATTCTTCCTTCTTGAACGGCATGCCCAGCAGTTGTAGCATCAGCCGTGCATGGTCATCAGAATTGGCTGTGGTTACGATCGTAACCTCCATGCCCCGAACCTTGTCGATCTTGTCGTATTCAATTTCCGGAAAGATCAGTTGATCTCGGACGCCCAGTGTGTAGTTTCCACGTCCGTCAAACGCATCCGGAGACACGCCGCGGAAGTCACGAACACGCGGTAAGGCAGTATTGATCAATCGATCGATGAAAGCCCACATCTTATCGCCGCGCAGGGTGACTTTCGTTCCGATGATCCGACCTTCGCGCAGTTTGAAATTGGCGATGCTCTTGCGAGCCTTGGTCATGACCGGTTTCTGCCCGGCAATGATGGTCATATCGCCCATGGCAGCTTCGAGCGCTTTCGCATTATCCTGCTCGCTCCCGAGTCCAATGTTTAATACGACTTTATTGATGCGCGGCACCTGCATGACATTTTTATAATCAAATGCTTTGCGCAGGGCAGGCATAACTTCTTTCTGGTAACGTTCTTGCATTCTATTCATAAATTATTGCTCCACTGCCGGTTAATCGATCAACTGCTGGCAATTTTTGCATACACGATGGGCGCCATCCTCATCGCGTTGAACTTTGACGCGCGCCGGCTCACTGCATTTCGGGCAGACCAGCATCACGTTCGAGATATCGAGTGGTGCCTCGAACTTGATCCGCCCAGGATTGATCGTGCGGCCTTGAGTCTGCACTTGGCGCTGATGCTTGGTATGCACGTTGACGCCCTGTACTACCACCCGGTGCTCGTCCGGCAAAACCTTGATCACTTCGCCGCGTTTGCCCTGGTCATCGAATTTCCCGCTGATAACTTCAACGGTATCACCCTTGCGAATCTTGACTTCTCATCGTTCACTCCTCAACCGGCCTACAGCACTTCCGGGGCCAGTGAAACTATTTTCATAAAACCCTTTTCACGCAGTTCGCGTGCTACCGGGCCGAAGATACGACTGCCCTTTGGGTTTTGACCGTCAGTGTCCAGGATGACCGCCGCATTATCGTCGAAACGAATGTAGGAACCATCCTCACGACGCCATTCTTTTGTACAACGCACAATTACGGCTTTAACGATCTCTGATTTCTTGATCGATCCCTGCGGGGTGGCTGATTGAACAGCACCGACCACAATATCACCGATCCGGCCATACCGCCGGGTGGATCCACCCATGACATGGATCACCAGGATCTCACGCGCGCCTGTATTGTCAGCAATTTTTAGGCGTGATTCGTGCTGGATCATGGCTGGACCTCCACACCTGTTTTTGTGGCGGCGTTTTCTGCCGTGACGGTCTCTGGCACAATCGCATCGACTACGCCGACATCTTGAGTCCGGATCTCATGCTTGACGATCGACTCGACCACCCAGCGCTTATCGCGAGACAACGGCCGGCTCTCTACGATTTGAACCTGGTCACCGATCTGGCAGCCCAACTCATCATGCGCCTTGACCCGCTTGCTCAAATGAACCACTTTCCGGTAAAGCGGGTGCCTGAAAGTTCGGCCAATTTCGACCACAACGGTCTTGGTCATTTTATTGCTGGTGACGACACCAGTTATTCGACGACGGTTATTCATGCTTCACCTTCCTGTAAAGCCGTCCGGCTGCGCTCGTTTAATATCGTTTCCACGCGGGCGACATCCCGCTTCAACAGTCGCAGGCGGCTGGTGTCGGTCAGCTGGCCGGTGACCTGCTGGAAGCGCAGTTTCATCAGCTCTTCACGCATATCCGCCAGTTTAACCTGGGTCTCTTCAACCGATAGCTTGCGAATTTCTTCGGTTTTCATGCCTGCTCTCCTGAAGCTACATCATGACGGGCAATGATCTTTGTTTTAATGGCAAATTTATGTCTGGCAAGCGATAATGCCTCACGGGCAGTTTCTTCGTCCAAACCACCCACTTCGAACATTACACGACCGGGTTTAACCACAGCTACCCAATATTCAACATTCCCTTTCCCTTTACCCATACGAGTTTCCGGTGGTTTCTGGGTGTAAGGTTTATCCGGGAAGATCCTGATCCAGACTTTACCGCGGCGCTTCATGGCGTGCACCAGTGTACGGCGGGCAGCTTCGATTTGACGGGCTGTCACCCACCCTGGTTCCAGGGCGAGCAGTCCATAATCGCCGAAGGAAATCTCCACGCCGCGTGATTCTTTCCCTTTCATTCGTCCGCGCATCTGCTTGCGGTACTTTACACGTTTTGGCATTAACATAGCATCAACCTCACTTCAATGACACAACGCCTACTCACTTACGTAAACGCCTTCGGTCGTTTCGACTTTTTCTTCCACTTCGGCTTTCATTTCGCCGTTGTATATCCAAACTTTGATGCCTATCCGACCATAGGTCGTGGCTGCTTCCGCCCGGGCAAAATCCATATCAGCCCGGAGTGTCTGAAGCGGAACTCTTCCATCACGCAGGGTTACGGTGCGTGCCATTTCTGCTCCGGCCAGGCGACCTGCCGACCTCGATTTTGATGCCCTGTCCGCCTTGCCGCATAGCCTGTTGAATGGCACGCTTCATCGCTCGCCGGTAACTGATCCGGCGTTCGAGTTGGTCGGCAATATTATGTGCCACCAAGTAGGCATCGCAATCAGGTGCCTTTATTTCCTTGATGTCCAGGTCAACCTTCTTGCCAGTCAACCCTTCCAGGGATATACGGACTTTCTTGATTCCCTCGCCCTTACGGCCGATCAAGATTCCCGGTTTTGCGGTGTAAACGGCAACCTTCAACTTGCCCGGGTATCGTTCCACATCGATCCGCGAAACGCCTGCACGTCCCGACTCTTTATACAGCATGTCTCGTATGGCAAAATCCTGATTTAACTGCTCGCGATATTGTGCACCTTCAGCGAACCAGCGACCACGCCAATCCCGATTTACATTAAGGCGAAAACCTATCGGATGAACTTTGCGACCCATAAGATCTCCTTCGTCCTTTATTTGCCGGTTAGGCAGTCTCGCGTTCGCGTAATACAACCGTTACGTGCGATGTACGCCGCAAAACCGGCTTGAAGCGACCACGTGCCCCGAAACGTCGCCATTTACGGGTCGGCGCTTCATCTGCAAAAATCTTGGCCACAAACAGGTCGTCGCGACTGACACCGAAGTTCTCTTCAGCATTTGCCACGGCAGATGCAAGAAGTTTTCCCACTGGGAGTGCAGCGCCTTGAGGTGCAAAGCGCAGAATTTCCATGGCCTGAACGGCATTTTTACCACGCACCAGGTCAACCACCAGGCGGACCTTCTGGGCAGAAATAGTCAAGTACCGTAATTGTGCATGAATATCGTGGGTCATCTCATTACTCCTTAACCACCTTGGTCGACTTTTCAGCCGCCATGTGGCCGCGGAATAACCGGGTTGGCGCGAATTCGCCCAGGCGATGACCCACCATGTTCTCGGTAATGTAGATCGGCACATGTCGTCGACCGTCATGGATTGCGATCGTATGGCCTACCATCTGCGGAAAGATCACGCTGGCGCGACTCCACGTCCGGATGACCTTCTTCTCACCCTTCTGGTTCATCGCTTCGATCTTCGCTAGTAATTTGGGCTCTATAAAAGGCCCTTTTTTCAATGAACGAGACATATTTTCTTACCTCGTATACTCTCTGCGCTTAGCGGCTGGTCTTGCTGCGGCGGCGCACGATGAACTGGTTGGATTTCTTGTTACGACGAGTCTTATAACCTCGCGCCGGTTTACCCCAGGGGGTCTTTGGTCCCGGCATACCGGTCGGCTGGCGACCTTCACCACCACCATGCGGGTGATCGTGTGGTGACATGGCATATCCTCGTACAGTTGGGCGGATACCCATATGGCGCTTCCGTCCTGCCTTGCCTAATTTAATATTGCTGTGGTCGACATTTCCGATGATACCGATGGTTGCATAACAAGTTTGACGAACTAGGCGAACTTCACCGGATGGCAATCGGACTTGCGCATACTCGCCTTCTTTTGCAAGTAATTGCGCTGATCCACCTGCAGTTCGGACCAGTTGTCCACCTTTGCCTTCTTTGAGTTCCACGTTATGAACCAGCGTACCAACGGGAATGTTTGAAAGAGGCAAACAATTACCGGCGCGAATTTCAGCCTGGGAGCTCGAGACAAGTGTATCGCCGACCTTGACGCCAAGCGGTGCGATGATATATCGCTTTTCACCATCAGCATAAAACAGAAGTGCCAGGCGGGCTGTCCGGTTGGGATCATATTCAATGGCAGCGATTTTTGCGGGGATTTCCCGTTTATCACGTTTAAAATCCACAATTCGAATATATCCACGGTTGCCGCTGCCGCGATGACGTACCGTTATTCGCCCGTTTGTATTGCGACCAGCATGTTCCCGGCGGATATAGATTAAACTGCGCTCAGGAGTAGACTTGGTGATCTCCTCGAAAGTGTAACCGGTCATCCCTCTTTGACCAGGCGTTGTTGGTTTATACTTTTTAACAGCCATTACTTCACCCCTTCGAGATAATCGAGGGTGCTACCCTCTGCCAGGGTTACGATCGCCTTCTTGAAACCTGCATCCCGGATCAATAGACGGCGGTTGCGTCGGCGGCTGCGCTTGCCAGCCGTATTAAGGATATTGACACGCGTGACTGTTACGTCGAACAATTCTTCAATGGCTTCCTTCACCATCGTTCGGGTCGCATCTGTTCTGACCTCGAACGAATATTGATGGAGTTTGCCCGTCTGATAGTTCGATTTCTCAGTGACAAGCGGGCGGCGGATTACTTCATAGATCGTTGTCATGCTGCCCTCCTACACCAGAAAAGACTTTAATGCGTCCAATGCCGTCAGCGGCATGACGATTTTCTCGTATCCAAGCAAGTCCCGGATATTCAAATAATTTGCCATCAATAACTTGGCATCCGGCAGGTTGTTGGTAGAGCGGGTGATCGCATCATAGTTGGCATCCTTCTCAGCGAAAAGGATCAAAGCAGTTGCGTCGCCAACCAATAAATTTAAAGCCTGGGCCATCAGCCGGGTTTTAGCTTCGGGAATGACCAATTCGTCCACAAGGACCAGACCGGATTCGGTTGCCTTGGCCGAGAGTGCCGAGCGTAAAGCCGCCCGCCTCATCTTTAGAGGCATATGTTGAGTGTATTTCCGAGGGCGGGGAGTGTGGATCTTGCCGCCGTGTACCCAGTGGGGAGCTCGCGTGGACCCCTGGCGAGCGCGACCGGTACCTTTTTGTTTCCACGGTTTTTTACCGCCGCCGGATACTTCACTGCGGGTTTTGGTTTTATGCGTTCCCAGGCGGGCATTTGCCATCTGTTGCTGGTATGCCTGGTGCATCAAATCTATGTTTACAGGTGCTTCAAAGATCTCTGCCGGCAGTTCGACCGTTTTGACCTTTTCGCCCTTCATGTTGAGAACGTCTACTTTCATAGTACCTTTGCTCCCATCATCTGCGCTTACTGCTTGCGCGCGTCCTGAACGATAACCAGGCCGCCTTTTGGCCCGGGGACAGCGCCTGTAACACCCAGCAGGTTTCGCTCCGTGTCTACCAGGACTACTTTCAAGCCCTGGGATGTCACGCGCTCGTGACCCATATGACCTGGACGGCGCGATCCCTTGTATACACGTCCCGGTGTGGTGGTGGAACCGTTCGATCCGGGTGCGCGCAGGCGATCAGAACCGCCGTGAGTTCTTGGGACCACCGGCGAAGTGGTAGCGCTTGACAACACCGGCGAAACCCTTACCCTTGCTCGTTCCGACCACATCCACATGCTCTCCGATGCCAAAAACTTCGACTGTTAGCTTGTCACCCAGCTTGTATTCGGCACCCTTGATGCGGAATTCGCGCAAAAAACGCAGTGGCGGCAATTCATTCTTCTTGAGATGCCCAAGTTCACCTGATGTCAACCGCTTGGGTTTGATCTCGCTGAATCCGAGTTGCACCGCTGCGTAGCCTTCCTTTTCCGGAAGGCGTACCTGTGTAACATAGCAAGGCCCAGCTTCGATCAAAGTCACCGGTAAAGCAGCGCCGTTCTCGTCGAAGATCTGGGTCATACCGATCTTCTTGCCAATCAGCCCTTTTAACATGCTCGGTTTTCTCCTTCATAAATTTATTAGAGACTGTCAGCCGGGCTTGGCTGCATCATCTCGGTCACAGTACAGTCAACCGGTCTGCCGCGGCGCACAGGGTTGTAGGGCCAACGAACAGAACCGTTCTTATACTGCCTATTCAATCCAACTGGTCCGATCAGTCTACAATTTCGACTGGTCCGACCAGTTGAAAGAACTAGCAATAATTAAATTTTGATCTCGATATCGACACCCGCTGGCAGGTTGAGCCGCATCAGCATGTCAATCGTCTTCGAGTCTGGATCCAGAACATCGATCAGGCGGTTGTGCGTGCGAATTTCAAAGTGCTCGTGCAAGTCCTTGTCAATGAAAGTCGAGCGTCGTATTGTAAACCGTTCTATCTTGGTTGGCAAGGGTACCGGACCAACAACATGGGCACCCGAGCGCTCCGCGGTTTCAACAATGCGTTTGGCAGACTGGTCAAGAACACGATGATCGTAGGCTTTAAGGCGGATGCGGATCTTCTGTTTCGTCATAATTATACCTATTCGATGATCTTGGTGATGACGCCAGCGCCGACGGTCAGGCCGCCTTCGCGGATGGCGAACTTGGAGCCTTGCTCGAGAGCCACCGGCACGATCAGGGTCACGGTCAGGTCGACGTTGTCACCCGGCAGGACCATTTCCACGCCGGCTGGCAGTTCCACGTTGCCGGTCACATCCATCGTGCGGATGTAGAACTGCGGTCGGTAGCCGTTGAAGAAGGCACTGTGCCGTCCGCCTTCTTCCTTCTTCAGCACGTACACCTTGGCGTTGAACTTGGTGTGCGGGGTGATGCTGCCCGGCTTGGCCACCACCTGCCCGCGCTCCACATCCGTGCGCTCGATGCCGCGCAGCAGCAGGCCCAGGTTGTCTCCGGCCATGCCCTCGTCCATCATCTTGTGGAACATCTCCACGCCCGTCACGACCGAGTTGCGGGTCTCGCGCAGCCCGATGATCTCCACCGGCTCGCCCACCTTCACCACACCCCGGTCCACACGCCCGGTCACCACCGTGCCACGACCCTTGATCGAGAATACGTCCTCGATCGGCATCATGAACGGCTTGTCGGTCTCGCGCTTCGGCTCCGGGATGTATTCGTCGATCACCCGCAGCAGCTCTTTGATGCTGGCATATTCCGGCGCATTCGGGTCGGTGCTGGTGCTCTCCAGCGCCTTCAAGGCACTGCCGCGCACGATCGGGGTCGTGTCGCCCGGGAAGCCATACCCGTTCAACAGTTCCCGCAGTTCCATCTCCACCAACTCCAGCAGCTCCGGGTCATCCATCTGGTCCACCTTGTTCAGGTACACCACGATGCTCGGCACTTCCACCTGCCTCGCCAGCAGTACGTGCTCACGCGTCTGCGGCATCGGCCCATCCGGCGCGGCCACCACCAGGATGGCCCCGTCCACTTGCGCCGCACCCGTGATCATGTTCTTGATGTAGTCACGGTGCCCGGGCATGTCCACGTGCGCATAATGGCGCTTGTCCGTCTCGTATTCCACGTGCGCAATGTTGATCGTGATGCCGCGCGCCTTTTCCTCCGGCGCATTGTCGATCGAATCGTACGCACGAAATGCCGCTTTCCCTAAAAATTGACTGTATTTCGTGATCGCCGCCGTCAACGTCGTCTTGCCATGGTCGATGTGCCCCATGGTCCCCACGTTCATGTGCGGTTTCGTCCGCTCATACTTCTGCTTCGCCATGAAAAATTTCTCCTTCTAAAGCATAAAAGAATTATGAATTGAGGATCTCGCGCGCCACTGTTTCCGGTACTGGCGCATAATGGTCAAATTCCATCGTAAAGACACCGCGCCCCTGGGTTGTTGAACGAAGTTCAGTCGCATACCCAAACATTTCACCAAGCGGCACGATCGCATTGATCGCCTGGGCATTGCCCGGCCGCATTTCCATGCCTCGTATGGTTGCCCGGCGTCCATTCAATCCACCGATAATATCACCGAGAAATTCTTCCGGGGCTACTGCTTCGACTTTCATAATTGGTTCCAACAATACCGGACCGCCTTTTTGGACGCCTTCCTTGAAGGCAAAAGTAGCAGCCATCTTGAAAGCCATTTCATTCGAGTCCACTTCATGGAACGAACCATCGAACAGTGTCACCTTGATATCGACTACCGGGTATCCAGCCAGCACACCGCTCTCGGCTGCTTCTTTGATACCTTTCTCGACTGCCGGGATGTACTCGCGGGGGATGACACCGCCGACGATCTTGTTTATAAAGACCGTGCCACTTCCACGTTCACCTGGTTCAAGCGCGATCACAACATGTCCATATTGACCGTGACCGCCTGTTTGCTTCACATATTTATAATTGACCTTTTCCACAGGGCGGGTGATCGATTCGCGATATGCGACACGCGGTTTTCCAACATTCGCCTGGACTCGGAATTCACGCCGCATCCGATCAACGATCACATCCAAATGCAGTTCACCCATCCCAGCGATAATGGTTTGACCGGTGTTTTCATCCGTCCTGACCCGAAAAGTGGGATCCTCCTCGGACAGTTTTCGAAGGGCTTCTCCCATGCGAGCCTGGTCTGCGGCAGTCTTGGGTTCGATTGAAATAAAGATGACCGGTTCCGGGAATGTAATATTTTCAAGTACAACCAGTTTGTTCTCGCACAACGTATCGCCAGTGAAGGTATCTTTAAAACCCAGTACCGCAGCAATATCTCCGGCGCGTACTTCGGTTACATCTTCGCGGTGGTCTGCATACATGCGTAACAATCGCCCGATCCGCTCACGTTTTCCCTTGGTAGAGTTTGTTACCATTTGACCCTGGCTCAAAGTCCCGGAATAAACCCGGAAGTATGCCAGCCGTCCCACGTATGGATCGGTAACGATCTTAAAGACGAGTGCGCTCAGGATTGCATCATCACGAGCGGGTAATTCGATTTGTTCATCGGTGCGGGGATCCGTCCCATGTATGGCAGGGACATCCAATGGTGAAGGAAGATAATCGATCACCGCATCCAAAACCAGTTGGACGCCTTTGTTTCTCAGGGAACTTCCACAGAAGACCGGAGCAGCTTTTCCTTCCAGCACCGCCTTCCGTAACCCGCTTTTTAATTCCTCGGGGGAGATCTCTTTACCTTCCAGGTATTTAACCGTCAGTTCATCATCGACTTCAGCAATCCGTTCGACCATTGTATGATGGCGTTCTTCGGCTTCTTTCTTAAGATCAGCGGGTATTTCAGCTTCACGCGGTTCCCGACCCAGCTCATCATCCCAGAAGATCGCCTTCATTGTCATTAAGTCGATAATACCCAGGAAGGATGATTCCATCCCGATCGGCATCTGCATGGCAATTGGATTGGCACCCAGGCGTTGTTTGATGCTTTCTATTGTTCGCTCGTACGAGGCGCCGGTTCGGTCCATCTTGTTCGCAAAACATATGCGCGGTACCCCGTACCGATCAGCCTGACGCCAGACGGTTTCACTTTGCGGTTCGACCCCCTGGACAGAATCAAATACAACGACACCACCATCGAGCACTCGTAAAGATCTTTGTACCTCCGCCGTGAAATCGATGTGACCCGGAGTATCGATGATATTGATCTGGTAATCTTTCCATTCCGCGGTCACAGCAGCAGATACAATGGTAATACCCCGCTCGCGCTCCTGCTCCATCCAATCCGTGACGGTAGTGCCGTCATCGACGGAACCCAGGCGGTGCGTTTTGCCTGTATAGAACAGAATGCGCTCGGTGGTTGTCGTTTTACCGGCATCAATATGGGCAATGATGCCGATATTCCGATACCTCTCGAGCGGGTACGTACGTGTCATACTTTACATTATCCTGACTTGGTAAGGTTCCGGACCGCTGGTTACATGCGGTAATGAGAAAATGCGCGGTTTGCCTCTGCCATTTTATGAGTTTCTTCGCGCTTGCGAATGGATGTTCCTTCATTTTTGAAGGCATCCAAAAGTTCGTCAGCCAATTTCTCGGCAAAGGATTTACCGGAGCGGGCCTTCGCAGCGTCGAGTACCCAGCGGATCGCCAAAGTCGTACGGCGTGCTTGCGGTACTTCCATCGGCACCTGATACGTGGCTCCACCAACGCGGCGTGGACGAACTTCCATTGCCGGTGCCACGTTACGCATGGCGGTGTCGAATATTTCGACGGGATCTTTCCCACCGCTGCGTTCACGTATGATATCCAGCGTATCATACATCACACTGATCGCGGTGCTTTTCTTGCCGCGATGCAGCATGTGATGGATCATCGTCTGGATTGTCAGGCTGTTATAGCGGATATCCGGAAGCATCTCTCGGTTTTCTGGCTTTGAACGACGCATGTGATTACTCCATATAATGAAAAACTAAGCAGCTGTTTCTTTTGGCCGTTTTGCACCATATTTTGAACGGCTCTGCTTGCGGTTATTAACACCGGTGGTGTCCAGTGAGCCGCGTACAATATGATAGCGTACACCCGGCAAATCCTTGACGCTGTCCGCCGCGGACCAGAACGACGGAGTGTTCCTGTAATTGGTGACCTTCACCGGGAATATAAGCAGTCACTTCAAGACCATTGGTCAAGCGGACACGGGCAATCTTCCGCAAGGCCGAGTTTGGCTTCTTGGGGGTTGTAGTGCGCACAACCGTGCAAACCCCTCGCTTCTGCGGTGCGCCCTTTGCCTGGCGCACACGTCGCTGCTTCTTAGTATTGAGCGTATAAAGCAGTGCAGGGGCCTTGCTCTTGACCTTCTTTGACTGGCGTCCTTTACGAACCAATTGATTAATTGTGGGCACGTTCGCCTCCGAGAAAAATTTCCATGCTAAAACAAGACTTTGTCAATAAGTGAGGCCATCGTTTTTCACGTTGATGGCCTCACCTGTACCAACTTCGTAGTGGGCAGCGCGATGCAACCGCCCTTGTAGGCAACGAAGGGCAATTCTATCATGATGGATAGAAGCCCGTCAAGTATATTGGCTAGGATTTTTCTAGCTTGGGACTTTTCATCAAGTCCTCACCAAGATCTATCAGCCCGGTGGTGTACTTCGGCGGATGGACCTTCTCTTCATCCTTTCCAAACTTTATCACTTCACCCGTATCAGTCACTGCCTCAACAGCCAATCCGAGCGATTGAAGTTCCTTTACCAATACCCGGAAGGAGGCAGGGATGGACGGTTCTTCGATCTGTTCGCCCTTGACGATTGCCTCGTAAGTATTGACGCGGCCCTGGACATCGTCCGATTTGACCGTCAGCATTTCCTGTAATGTATAAGCAGCACCATAAGCTTCCAAAGCCCATACTTCCATCTCGCCGAAGCGCTGCCCACCAAATTGGGCCTTGCCGCCCAGCGGTTGTTGGGTAACAAGACTGTATGGACCCGTGGAACGGGCATGAACCTTATCTTCGACCAGGTGGTGCAATTTGAGCATGCTCATCACACCCACTGTCACAGGCTGGTCGTAAGGCTCGCCGGTTTTACCATCCCTTAAAACTTGTTTTCCCAGGATGGGAGCCGGTACTCCCCATTCCAATGTGACCGCCTGGATGGTAGCTGCAAGTTTCTGATCGGATACATTTTCGTGCCCGTAGATCTTCAGCCAGAGTTTTAGGCAGGCAGTAACCGCATTCTGATCGAATTCCTGACGTTTCGAAGGTGCGGGAATATCATCTGTAAAGATGCTCGCAGGATCAAATTTCTGATCTCGCAGCCATTCGGTAACCGTGGCGTGGCGAGCATAATTTGGTTCGATTTAAGCGGTAGACATCGTACCCACGTTCGCCCAGCCATTGTTCGAGGTACAGCCGGCGAACTTCATCATCATCCTCGATCATCTCGGGGCTGTATTCCTGTTCTCTCAGCCAGTTCCATGCCGTCTCGACGGTATCCGTCCAGGCGTGGTCCACCATCCAGGCACGTGCCAACTCAGCCTCGATCTCCTCTTCTGTTGCTCCATCGAATACCGGAGTTATTGCCCGGAAACCCAGTTTCTGTGCAGCCCACCCAAGGTGGACTTCCAATACCTGGCCCAGGTTCATACGTCCAGGGACACCGGTTGGATTTAGCACAATATCCACGGGTGTTCCATCATCGAGGAATGGCATATCTTCCACACGTACTACGCGGGAGACCACGCCCTTATTACCATGCCGGCCGGCCATCTTGTCGCCAGCCGTGATCTTACGGCGTTGCGCCACTGAAACTCGCACCATCCTATCAACACCTGCAGATAGATCGGCGTCATCTTCACGGGTGAATTCTTTTACGTCCACCACCTTGCCGCGTTCGCCATGAGGCATGCGCAGCGATGTATCTTTAACATCGCGCGATTTCTCGCCAAAGATCGCCCGCAGAAGGCGCTCTTCAGGTGTTAATTCTTTTTCACCTTTGGGAGTGATCTTGCCAACCAGGATATCGTTTGGTCCCACTTCTGCACCAACCCGAATAATTCCATTCTCGTCAAGGTCTTTAATGGCGTCTTCGCCGACATTCGGTATATCCCTGGTGATCTCTTCGGGTCCCAGTTTTGTATCGCGCGCTTCAAGTTCGTATTTTTCAATATGGATCGACGTAAAGCGATCATCCTGGACCAGGCGCTCGGATATCACAATGGCGTCTTCGTAGTTTGCACCTTCCCACGACATGAATGCTACGGTGACATTCTGACCAAGACCAAGTTTTCCCACCCTCGGTGGAGGAAGAATCTGCAATGACATCTCCACTGTGAATGACCTGACCCTTGATCACTGCAGGACGTTGGTCGATGCAAGTCGATTGGTTCGAACGCTGGTACTTGCGCAGGTTATATGTATGGGTCGAACCACCCTTCTCTTTTACCACGATGTATGAACCGGTCACCGAAAGCACATCGCCATCGGCTTCAGCGACGATCACCTGCCCCAAATCCAATGCGGCATAAGGTTCCATTCCGGTTGAGACGAGTGGAATTTCAGGATGTACCAGGGGTACAGCCTGAGCCATCATATTTGAACCCATCAACGCCCGGTTGGCATCATCGTGTTCCAGGAAGGGAATTAATGCTGCACTGATACCCACCACCTGGTGTGGGGCGACATCCATATAATCGATATTTTCCGGCGCGGTAAAGATAAAACCGGAATGGTATCTGGCAGAAATCCGGACGTTTTCAAATTCCCGGTTCTCGGTCAGGGTCGCATTCGCCTGGGCAATGACGTACTTGTCTTCAGCATCGGCAGAGAGATACTCATACTCATCCGAAATGAATGGAATGACGGCAATATTTCGCTTCGCCTTGGTTGCAACTTTGAGTGTCTTGGATGTTAGCCGTTCACCTGTTTTTAGCAGCACTTCGCCGCTCTTGGGATCGGTGATATCTTCGCGCAGGGTTCTTCCTTCCAACCCGGAATCGTCTGTACGTGTACTGCTTTATAACGCGCCGATACGGTGTTTCAATGAACCCATATTCATTAACGTGGCGAACGATGCGAGGCGCCCGATCAGTCCGATGTTTGGACCTTCAGGTGTTTCGATCGGGCAAATGCGCCCATAATGGGAGTGGTGTACATCGCGGACATCGAATCCTGCCCGTTCCCGGCGTAAGCCACCAGGACCCAGTGCAGACAGGGTTCGTTTGTGCCTTAACTCGGCCAGTGGATTGGTCTGATCCATAAACTGCGATAACTGGCTGGAACCAAAGAACTCGCGCAAGGCAGCTACCACTGGACGTATGTTTACTAAAGTGACCGGTGACAGTTGCTCCTGGTCACGAATGGACATACGTTCCTTAATTACGCGTTCCATCCTTCGCAAGCCAATTCGTAGTTTGTTTTGGATCAACTCCCCCACCGTCTTCACCCGGCGATTGCCCAGGTGATCGATGTCATCCGCAGGTTCAATACCGTTATTAATTAATATCATGCGCCGTAATAGGCGGATTACATCGGATTTGGTTACTGTCCGGTGTGGGATGGGAATATTCAGATCAAGTTTCTGATTCAGTTTATAACGACCGACACGCTCGAGGTCGTAATGGCGCTGGTCGAATAGCTGCTCTTCCAAAAAGGCACGTGCGTTATCCAGCGTGGCGGGATCACCGGGACGCATGCGCTTGAAGAACTCGATCAGCGCAGCCTCAGCGATCGTCTGTTTCCCGGACGGATCCCATTCGGGTTCCTGGCGTAAAGTCGATGCTATGAACATTCTCTCCGGGTTGGTATCGACATCCTTGAAGAGGTTAATGAGCTCTTCATCCGACCCGGTGGTTAGAATTGGATCGCCCCCATTTCCATCCTTCACCGCAGATAATGCACGCAGGAATACTGTGATGGGTACCGTGCGTTTACGGTTGAATTTCAGAATTATATAATCGCTCTTGCGGGTTTCGAACTCCATCCACGCGCCACGGTCGGGGATCAATTTAGCCATTGCAAGCGGACGACCGGTTGCACGGTCGGTGGGTGCTTCGAAGTAGACACCTGGAGAACGGATCAATTGTGAGACAACGACACGTTCCGTGCCATTTATAATGAAGGTACCCTTATCGGTCATTTCCGGGAAGTCGCCCAGGAAAATATCCTGCTTGATCGGTTCCGGGACGTCTGCACCAGCCAGCAAAACCGAAACATAGAGTGGGCTCGCATAGGTTAAGTCCCGCTCGACGCATTCCTCGATGCTGTGCTTTGGATCGCCGAACCAGTATTTCAGACCCCACTGCTTTGCTTCGGGTCCACGACTGGGGAAGAAAAGTTTCATCCCCTTGTTGTATGATTCGATTGGTGAAATTTCGTGAAAAAGATCCCCAAGACCTTCTGCTTTGAGCCTTTTGAAAGAATCGAGTTGAACTTCGATTAGATTGGGTAAGCTAAGAGTAACCGGGATACGCGCGTAATTCTTCTCGGGTAGAACAGATTCCATAGATTTCTCCTGAATGTAGTACCCTGGGCTGAAAGGAAATTCTGCAAATCTTGTTACCTTAATGGGATACAGCCGCGAATATGCAAAGGTTCATTATACCTATTACAATAGGCAAAGTCAAGCTTTTTTATGACTTTAAAGACCTCGATTTGTCCATTTCCTATAAAATCGTTGACAAAAAAGCGCCCCCATAGTAATATCTAGCCCGCTTGGCGAGGTAGCTCAACGGCAGAGCAAGGGCATCATAATCCCTAGGTTGTGAGTTCAAATCTCACCTTCGCCACTTTACATTCAATCACTTTTCGAACTCATTTTACTATTTTCCATCAAAAAGAACCTGCTCTGGCAGGTTCTTTTCATTATCCACATAGGCAACTTGCCCAGCCCCTCAAATTCTGCTACTATATACAAAACTCTTTCGGAGCCTACTGTGCATATTCAACCCGTCCAAAAAAAGAACAATCTTCGTGAGTTTATAAACCTCCCTTACCAGATCTATAAGGACGACCCAATTTGGGTTCCACCCCTCCGTGACGAGCAAAAGGGTCAGTTTGATCCTAAGCGTAATCCCTTGCTTGACCATTGTGAAAAGCAGCTCTTTCTCTTGAAAAATGAAGATAAGATCATCGGTCGAATAGCAGCTTTCATCGACGTACTGGCTGTTGATTTTTGGAAGGAGAAGGTTGGTCTCTTTGGTTATTTTGAATCCCCTCCTGACCAGTCATCGGCGCAATTATTACTCGAGGCTGCCAGGAATTGGCTCAAATCCCGTGGCTGCACGAGCATGCGCGGACCATGGAGTTTCGTTTCCCAGGAATGGGGGCTTGTAGTTGACGGATTCGAACCGTCGCCGGTGGTGATGGCTCCATATAACCCGCCATATTATGAAGGCTTGTTAGCTTCATTCGGGCTGACGAAGATCAAGGATTTGTTATGCTGGTATATCTCCACTGCCGAAGGATATAAAATTCCACAGCGAATTATCACTTTGACCGACGCAGTCCAAAAGAGATACGGTGTCCGGATCCGCCAACTGGACATGAAGCGCTATGACGAAGAAGTCAAGATTATTATCGAACTCGCCAACACGACCATAATAGACAATTGGGGCTACTCACCCGTGACAGATGCCGAAGTGCGGGCCATGGCACGTGATATGAAACCGATCATCCAGGCCAAGGGCGTGCTGTTTGCTGAAGACTGCCGGCGGAAACCGATCGGTTTTGCCATCACCCTCCCGGATGTGAATACCCTGCTCAAAGGTCTGAATGGCAGGCTTTACCCATTTGGCTTTCTAAAACTACTGACCGGCATCCAAAAATTAAGACATTACCGGATGTTCGCTCTGGGTGTGATCCCGGAATACCAGGGCAAGGCGGTGGATAGCCTCCTTTATCGGGCAATGAACGATACCCTCAATACGTCCGACCTCTGGATGGAAATTAATTATGTCCTTGAAGATAACTGGCCAATGGTCAACGCAATAAAAAAACTAGGTGCCACCCCGCTCAGGCGGTATCGCGTTTATGAAATGCCGATTTAGGTGTTTTTTTAGGTTCGTTGAATAACGATTAATATTAGCATTATTCCGCTTGGCTTGTTTTATCCGTCAATAAATGGCTGTAGGGGAGGCATGTTATAATCCCTTTAGAGCATTTATTTAAGTATCATCACTTCGATTCTCCCAACAAAATGAGAATAAATGACCGAAAGGGATGCTGAAACGGAACCATTAGCGAATCGGATCGCCGTACTTCTGGACGAGCTGGACCTGGCGATAAAATGGGACCGTCCGTGCATCACGATTGCAGTCTATCAATCGCAATTCTTACTGGAAAATTTGCAATCCATCATCAAGAAGAACCTGGATAGTCGGGGGCAGGAGATCCTGGTCTACAAAGTGGATAAAAAACATAATGATGTAGCACTGGATCTGCGCGATCGACCGGAAAGAAGAAAAACAGTATTTTTTATCAGCGGACTTAAACAGGGTGGGGGGCGAAGTCGTTCATACGCTTTTCATGCCCTAAACTTGCATAGAGAGTATCTCGTTGAAGAAAAAATAAGGTCGGTTTTTTGGCTGACCGGGCAGGAAGCTAAATTACTCCCAAGGTACGCACCGGATTTTTGGGCCTTTCGATCCAATGTGATCGAATTCCTGGATCTACTGACAGTTGGGCGGAATATTCATGGACGCACCTTCATAGAGAAAAACGAACGATCAATACAGTCGATCCTGCTTCAATTAATAGAAGATCCGAGAAATGTTGTATTGCTAAAAAGGGTTGCTAATTCATATAAAAACCTGGGCATCTATGAGGAAGCTCTGGCACACTATCACAAAGCACTGAGAATTGAACCGGAAGAGAAGGACATATTGTTGGAAGTTGCAGATCTATATATTCAATTGGATCTGATGGATAATGCAAAACGAATTCTAAAGAAACTCTCCGGGCTGGTTGGAAATGATGCGGGAACCCAGAAAAAACTGGAAAAACTAAACCGGTCCGTTCACCTTTTGTCAACTCAACATAGAAGTGGCGGGATACGACCCTGGGAGGAGCAAACTCTGTAATATGAATTTGGATTTAATTTTTTTCCATGAAACAAGGTCATTGGATTATTTAGGTTGAGCATGGTGAGTTTTTCCTCCTTCGTTCACATTGTTATCCTGATATCTGCATTTGCGATCAGTGTATTGCTGCTTGTCCTGAGGAAGAAGGGGGCGAGTGGTTCTGTAAGTATGATGGCATATGCCATTGGAATTCTCGTCACAACCCTGTTGATTTTTATTTCCGAGAACGCCACTTTTCTCCACCCCACGGTTATTTCCTTCGTTCAAGCAGCATCCTACTATTTTGTAACAATATTATCGGTGATCGTTTTTGCTTTCACCCTCGAATACAAAAGCCATCGACGCTGGTTGTCCATTCAACTTCTAGCTTTGCTGAGCGTGATACCACTTTTAACGCAATTATTCCTTCGTCTTGGTGACCGGTCAATTGCTCTGTATGCTGAAACCCCTACCACAGGTACGATCTATATATCAGCATTAAGTGCCTGGGGATGGTTAACATTTATCTATTCGATTGGGATCCTGGCAGCCGGGTTGGTCTTTCTTTATATTCCTTACAACGATCTCCGTGTGACCCTCTATAAAAGCCGCCCAATGTGGTTCTTTATTGGTTCCATCATATTGGCGATCCTCCTTAATCTTCTCGGTATCAGCAGTCTCTTGCCAATCCCGAATTTTGATTTAGCCCTGATCGGTTTTTCATTGATTGGTATTTCTTTTATCGTATACATAGTCACTTTCAAGCCCCTGGGGATCAATCTTATCGCTCGCGATGAAGTCCTGCTGGGTCTTGAGGATGGTGTCATCGTTCTCAATGGTCGGGAAGCCATCATTGATATGAATTCCACGGCAGAACGGATGATTGGAACCTCGATCGGCGTGGCGTACAGCAAACCCATCGATCATATCATCAGCAACTGGAATAGCCTGATCCATAACAAGGATGCACGAGAGTTGGAATTCAGAGGCAGCGTTTATCTCAACAGCCAGTGGCGGTATTTGAGTGTTCGCCTGTCCGCGATCAAGAATTCAGATGGCACGGATATAGGAAAAACATTGATCCTCAGGGACATCACCGACCGAAAAAGCGTTAATGAAGATCGCCAGCGAGCCCGTGATGAAATGTTCGCTTTCCTACGTACCCTTTTTAACGATGCCGGCAATTCCCAATCGACTAGCGAATTCCTGCGGAGTGCGTTGTTCCAGATCGCCTATACGTTCGATGTACAGAACGGTGCGATCCTAATTATCGAAGATTCCTCCGATATTGAAAAACCAAAATTTAACCTCCTGGCAAAAAACGGTCCATTGATCGAAAAAACCGATTTCTTATCGCGGTTGCATGGATCGTTGGGGGCTGTATCGTGGGTGATGAAAAACAAGCAGCCTTTGATCGTTGCTGATGCAAAACTGGAACCAGGTCTGAACGATATTTCGCAATCCTATGACCATCTCTCCTTTGGTATATTTCCACTGCTCGCCAATCAGCAACTACTCGGGTTGATCATCCTCTCGCGAACTGAAGCGCCGGGATTTAACTCTGATGAAATAATCCGTTTAAACATTGTTACGGAAGAGTTGGCATCCTATATCAACGCAGACCGCCAAAAGCAGATGAATATCATCGTTGCGGAGAGGCAGCGGCTCGCACGCGATTTGCACGACTTTGTCACCCAAAAACTATACGGATTGGTGACCCTTACTGAGGCAATCCAGGTCGGCATGGAAACCGGAGCGACCAGTAAAACAAGTGAACACGTCTCCCGCATCAGCGTGTTATCCCGTCAGGCCTTACGGGAGATGCGCCTATTCCTGCATGAACTTCAACCGGTTGACCTTGAACATGAGGGTTTCGTCTCCATCCTGCAGCAGAGACTGGTTGCTGTGGAAGGTCATTCAGATATCCAGGCTCAATTCCTTACAGGTAAGAATGTATCCATTCCAAAAGATAAGGAACTTGCACTGTACTTCATAACCCAGGAGGCCTTGAACAATATCATCAAGCATGCCCAGGCAAAATCCGTTATGGTGAAATTAACCCAGCGAAAGCAGGCACTTCGGCTGAGCATTGTTGATGATGGCTGCGGGTTCGATTTCGACAAGCCTGGTCAGGCTGGTATGGGTTTAAAGAATATGCTCATTCGCGCAGATCAAATCGGGGCTAAATTAAACATCACTTCCGCAGCCGGAAAAGGCACCAAAATTACCCTTACTCTTCCGGTATAATCATCAAAAGGACGGATTATGGATAAAATTCGCGTCGTGATCGTAGAAGATCAAGCACTTATCAGGGAAGGTTTGGCTGCCATCCTCTCAACCCAGGATGACATCGAAGTGGTCGGACAGGCTGGCGACGGGGTCGAAGCTGTCGAGATCGTCGAGAAATCCCGCCCGGATGTGATCCTGTTGGACCTGGTGATGCCGAGGCAGGATGGACTCACAACCATCCCGATCATCAAGGAAAAACTTCCCCAGGCCCATATTCTGGTCCTGACCAGTTTTGCCGATAATGATCATGTCTACCAGGCAATAAAATCCGGGGCGGAGGGATACATGCTCAAGGATGCCACTCACGTGCAACTACTGCAGAGTATCCGCGATGTGGCCCAGGGACAAGCAACGTTGTATCCTTCGATCGCAATGCGCGTGATCCGGGAAATGAACAGTCCTGCTGATATGCTATACGCAACCGATCCCCTTACCCCGCGCGAATTGGATACATTGCGATTGATTTCTACCGGTTTGAGCAACCAGGAGATCGCCAAAAAGTTATTCGTTCAGGAACGTACCGTTGCGAAATATGTAAGTAATATCCTGGAAAAGTTACACTTGGCTAATCGGACTCAGGCTGCTTTATACGCACATCGAAAGGGTTTAACTGAAGAAAAGGAACCCGATGAATGATGCCATGAATTAGGGCAGATCGGATTTAATCCCAAGACGCACCTCCAGGGACTTCTCCCTAGGAGGTGCTTTTTATTACATCTGACCTCTGGTAGCTCAAGATATTCAACAACCAGTATGTAATATTTAAATTGACAATTGGTGGCATTTATTATCCATTTTATTTACGGGATGGGGGTATTTTTACCCCCATTAATTGCAGCATAAATGGGAGCATAAATTTGCTCTCAAGAAGCTGTTTTTTATGGTTTACCGATGAATGAAGAAGATAGATAATGAATTCGCACAAGGCAATAACTGTTTCATGCAGCAAAGGATAAAAATGATTTATTTTGGGCAAAATGTACTTCCAGTAAAAGATAGCGACCGGATAACATTGCCTTCCAATGTTTATTCAGCGCTGCACGATCATGCCTATCTAACCCAGGGCTTTGACCGAAATCTTTTGCTCATGTCGGTTGAATCTTTCGAAAAATATTATTCCCACATAAAGAACACAAGCCTGACCGACCCCATCGCGCGTCTGCTGAATAGGTTATTCCTTGCAAATGCGGTTGAATTGGACATCGATAAGGATGGTCAGATCCAGTTGCCGGCTGGATTGAAGGGCTATGCCGGAATTAGCGAAAAGGTCGTAGTAGTTGGGCAGGGCGATTATTTCGAGGTTTGGGATCCTGCCTCCTGGGAAGAACAGAAGAAGGATCTTAATGATTATCAAGCCAACACCGATCGCTTTGTAAAATTCAACCTGGCGACTGCTTAAATTGATCATATAAAAGTGCCAAAAAAACAGGATCACTTTGATCTGTATGGAGATTTACCATGACCGCTTTAGGACCTGTCATAGGAATTGATATTTCCAAATGGGATGGAAATTGGGATGCAAATAAAGCCAAAGCCCAGGGCGCGACCTTCGTATTTATTAAGGCTTCCCAGGCTACGTATACCGACCCTCAATTCCTTTTGAACTGGCAAAAAGCCAAAGATGCTGGATTACTGCGTGGGGCATATCATTATCTGGATTACACAAAATCCGGTAAGGAACAGGCAAATGCATTTGCTGACCTGATTAAAAGCGACCCGGGTGAACTTCCACCAGCTATTGATTATGAGCTTCGTCGTACAGACAACAACCCGGCAGCCGCATTAGTCATTCTCCGTGATTGCCTGGACCAGCTTATGTCGCGTACTGAGTTGTTTGCAGACTCGGTTGCAAAAAAACCCATACTGTATTCATCACCTGGATTTTGGGCTGAATACGGGGATATGACCAAGCGGGATTATTGGCTGCAGTTCCCACTTTGGTTGGCACATTACACCACCTCTATGACTCCCCTCCTGCCATCTCCCTGGCCATTATGGAAATTCTGGCAATTCACGGCAAAAGGTCCCGGTGAAGTGTTTGGTTCCGAATGCCTGACCATCGATATGAACAGGTTCAACGGAACATTGAGCGAATTAATGGAATTCGCCGGGGTTCAAATTCCGGTCATTAATCTTAATGAACTTTACAATTCCCTGGCAAGCAGGACTAAAGCCGTTGAAGATGCAGTCGCATCGTTGAGTCCCACCGGTCTTCAATTGACTAATGGTTTGTTGGACCGGGTGACTAATCTCGAACAACAACTGGCATCGCTGTCTCTTTCGAATTCACCTGCCATGGCTAATTTTGAACAACGCCTGGCTGCGCTGGAAAAGGTGATCGCAGGAATTGGTACACCTGATTTCGCAGACGAATCCCGTCGCAGTCTCTCCGGTGGATCCTGCTGCCACAACTCCAATTGAAATCCTCCCCGGCAGTAACGTCAGATACCACGGTCGTTTCATCCACACCTGCCATGCTTGATTCCACTCAACCGTCTGAACTAAATCCTGCACCTGCTCTGGATCCCAGCCTCCTATCTGCGGGCAAAGATGGGTTTGCAGTCTGTAATACCAGCGCATTGAACGTTCGCAGCGGTCCCGCTGCAACCTATCCGATGGTTGCTGGTATCTATATGGGTCAACAGGTGAAAGTCCTCAAGCGTCAAAATGGTTGGTCTCAGATCGAGAACCCTGCCGGCTGGTGCAATGAAACCTACCTCACCTTTGACAAAGAAGAACCGATTCCGGTTATGAACCTGCCCCAGGTATCGTCCTCTGATATCTTCGGGATCTGCAACACCAGCGGACTGAATGTTCGCGGCGGACCAGGGGTTGCCTTTCCCATCGTCGGAGGGCTGACCTATGGTCAACGGACAAAGATCCTCACCCGAAAAAGTGGCTGGGCCCAGATCGAACGTCCCAGTGGCTGGTGTAATGAAAGCTACCTGAGTTTCGCCTAGCCTGCCAGATGGGCGCAAGGACCGGCATCCTGCTCGGAAAAGATTTGCTGAATTTCATCCTTCTGTTCTGCATGATCAGGGAAAACGGATAACAAGATGATCAATTACGAATATGTTACAGCCAAAGATTTTGACAGGGCATGGCTCAATTTCGAACTCGATCTTCCCCTTACTCCCGGTAAGAACGGTCAGGCAAATCCTTTCTATGTAGCCAGACCTGGCAATCCGATTCAATGAACTTGCAGATGCGATCCTGGCCCCGTTCTATCGGCCTCCCAAGTTCTATTTTTCGGGACATCGTGGCTGTGGAAAATCTACAGAACTCCTGCACATATTGACCCATCCTGAAATTCATAAGAAATTTTGGCCGATCATTTTTAGCGTTCGCGAAGAAACCGACATAGTAGATCTGGACTTTCGGGATGTCTTGCTTGCCATCGGCAGCCGCATGTATCGGTCCTATAAAAAAGCCGGGGGTGTGATGCCAGACCAGTTATTGAAACAGTTGAACGGCTGGCAGGGCAAGGTCGAACAGGAAGTTAGAACAGTCCTTTCGGGACAATCATCTTATGAGATCGGCACATCCCTGGATGCATTCTTTCTCAATGCGGGCATGCGAATGAAAATGGAGCCCAAAACACGCATTGAATTGAGGCAGGTATTTGAGAAAGATATCACCGGGTTGGTGGATGTGATCAATACTATCGCTGCAGCCATTTATGCGAAGGAAAACCGTATCCCACTGCTGCTCATCGACGATATGGATAAGCCCGATCTTGAAAAGGCGACCGCCATATTCCATGACCGCCGTGAAATAATGATGCAGCCCAATTGTGCAATCGTTTATACCATCTCAAGTGCCTTGTTCTATTGCAAGGAATTTGATGCAATTCGCGATAAGGCAATTTTCCTGCCCAACATTAATTTGCACCATCCCCAGGAACCTGAACGACACATCGTTGAAGGTTATGACACGCTCCGTAAATTTACATTTGTAAGAATGGACCCATCCTTGATCGAGGGTCAGGCTCTGGAAGACGCCATTACCTACAGTGGCGGGGTCTTCAGGGAAATGGCTCGCATTATGCGCTCTGCGATCGGATCAGCCCGTCGCCGCAAGACAAAACGAATCGAAAGTGTCGACATTGAATGGGCCGCCACAGAGATCCGCAACGAATATCGCCGTATCCTGGATAAGAACGACCTGGTTTATTTGAAGAAAATTCAGGAACACAATCGCCTGGAATACAACGACCGTCTTCGCCCGCTGCTTCAACTCCTGGCAATCCTCGAATACCGGGATGGGGAGAACTGGTGTGACGTTCACCCCACCCTGAAAAGGCTTTTGAATGAACAATAAGGGTTTTTTGGATGAGAGCAAGGCAAATGGTTCCTTTGAAGAGAATATTGATATTCTCTTCCATGAGATCGATCTTGCCATTAAGTGGTCGCGTCCGTCCATCTTGTTCGCAGTATATAGTTCCGGCAGCGTTCTTTCCAAAGCAAAAGCGGAACTCGAAGACCGGCTCACCCATCTTAACCAAAAAACACACATTATCGAGGTAAGTGGAAAAAAACAATCCAACTTCTCCACTGACATTTTCCAATTGCCTCAACTTTCCCACTCGGTCCTGTTTATTGACGATATTCAGTGTACTTCCTGTGAAGAAAATACCGGGTTTTTTATAGAGCTGAGACGGAATGTCGAAAAGTTCATCGATCATAGAATTCGGGTGGTATTTTGGTTGTCCGAAGAAGACGTACCATTTTTCGCAACCAACGCCATCGACTGCTGGATCCTGCGCCATCACGTGGTCGATTTTCAGGATTCACCGTTCCAGACAAAAGCACTCCTGCAAACCCTTGAATCGACCTGGTTGGGGCTGGACGAACATGCTTTCGAGGTCCCCTCTTCATCATTCGCCATCAATGAGATCATCGCATCGCCTGAGAAGGTTGAACCAAATTTCTTCCACGGGAATCTGATCCTGATGCTCGGCGTCCTTTACTGGAGGAGAGGTCTTCCGGAAGAAGCCGTCAAGTTTTTGAATGTCTCCCTGGAGATAGCCAAACAGATCTCGAATTCATCCCTCGAGGCGCAATGCAAAAATGCCCTCACGTTAGTCCAGGCAGATCCAGGCCAGGAGACTGATGCAACCCCAGTATCGGTTCAGGAAATTCCGATTTCAACAGAATTACAAGATAACCAGGCAAAGGTAATTCAATCCGTAGGACCGGTCGCTGCTGAGGATAAAACGGGTTTGGTTGATGAAGCATTGTCATCGAACCAGGAACTACCAGCAAGTGAACCTGATGTCGAGCCTCATACGGTTGAGACCGCTGTCCTGGAACCGTCATCTCAGGATAATAATGACCTCGATGCTGAACAACAGACCCCGGAAGTGACCTCTCTTCCCCAGTCGAGTGCTCCTGAGACTATAAACAGCCAGGTAGAGGTTGAAACTGTGCCGGTATCAACGATTGAGGCTGCTTCACCTGTTTCGAACGAAGAAAATCCAGTAATACCGCAGGAACTGCAGGATATCCCGTCTGAAAGGGCTAGCAGCCAGGTTGTACCTGAACGAACTGTGATGACTCCTGAAAATACTGATATCCATGCCAGCACGGAAGAGAAACAGGATCAACCGGAAAGAGGTTCGGATATGAAAAATCAGACCAATTATTCGATCACAAGACATCGGCCGAATGGAATGCCATGGGCAATAAATTCGTGACGACCGGTTCCTATAATGATGCAATTAACGCTTATACCAAAGCAATTGAACTGGCTCCAAGTCTGAATTGGCCCTATATCAAGAATTTAGCCGCAGCTCATTACCACAAAGGCAAGATTAAAGGGAGATTGTCGATCGGAAAGACAGATGAGCCGGACCTCTGGGAAGGCGAGGACGACGACCTTGATCCTTCAACCTACTTCAACCAGGATAATATCCCGGCTGCGCAGAGGGGCGATCCGGTGGAGGCAGATAATAGTCTCGCAGGTACCACAGTCAATGAGGCTTCCGTTAACCAGGCAGATCTTATTGATCCTGCTGCCCAGGTGCAATCGGAAGTTGCCTCCATGGTTGGCGATCCATCTGCCAGTCAATCGTTTGCACAAATTGATTCCACCCCGATCGTTGATGACACCGCCGAACTTCCTGATGGTTTTACCGTAATCAAACGGGAAGACACAACCGTGCCACAGAGTGCAGTCGAGTTGAATCAATTGGGAAATTTCTACACCAATAACAGGGACTTCGATAAAGCTATCGCAGCCTATCAAAAATCGATTGAGAAGGATTCACGGTTCGGTCAACCTTACAGCAATCTTGGATCTCTCTACTACCAGATGGGCAAATTCGAGAGTGCCGTTTCTATGCTGAAACGAAGCCTTGATTACCTGGCTACTCCCGAGGAGAAAGCCGTGTCCTGGAACCGGCTGGGCGATGTATATCGACGTATGCGAGATTATTCAAGTGCCCTGGATGCTTATCAGAAAGCAAGTCAAATTAACCCCAATACCAGGCCTGTCTTGATGCGAGCAAGAAAATCATTACTGGGTAGAGTGGCAGTAGGCTGATCAAGACCTTGAGGTAACCATGAACGATGCATTGCTTTGGAACGAGCTTGGGAATATTTACCTGAAATTGGACCTTTTCGACGAAGCCATTTCAGTTTATCTAAAATCCATTGAACTCAACCCGGATTCCGGATGGACGTATTCCAACCTGGCTTTTTCTTATTTCAACAAAGGCGAATATGGCCGGGCGTTATCCCTTTACCGGATCAGCATCCCCTTATTGGACAATCCCAAGTATTTGTCGATAACCTGGAATAGGCTTGGTGATGTCTTCCGTGCATTAAAAGACGCAGATAATGCCATCATTGCCTACAAAAAAGCCGACGACCTGGAAATTGGCCCATCCCTGACTTCTGTATTGGCTAACAAACAACGATCATCCAACGACAAAGTTCCGCCGCAAGCTCCTCCCCCTCAACAGGTAAGGATTCCTGCTGGTGCAAATCGGAATCCGAATGAAGCGAACCGGTCAGTTCCTTTGGCTAACCAAAACTCCAGTAAGCAGGCGTTTGTAAGTCCAGTTCCACCCAGGAGTCCACAATATTTACCTGGAACCAGACCTGCCGATAACATTTACCGGGCGAATCCAAGACCGATTAACGCTGAACACAACCGCGCACCGATCCATCCATTGGACCCAAAGCAAATCGCGGCCTCAAACGATGGTGTGGGCATGTCGGTGGATGGCGCTTCTGCCACCAGTAATTATTCGATGAAGAAACCCAACTTATTGGTCATTCCTGCACCTGAAGTTGAACAATCGGCTCGTATGGAAAATCGCGAGGAAGTAACATCCGAATTGATTACCCAGCCGATGAAATATGGAGATGGTCATCAGGCGATCCCCCAGGATACCAGGACCGATTCTTCTGAGAGTAATCCCGACCAACAACCCTCCGAAAAATTGGCTCACAGCATCAATGCTAATGTCAATTTGGAAGAAACCCTCGCCAAGGTCCACATATATGAAAATATTACCCAGGCAAACCCCAACAATGATCGAGCCTGGGATACCTTGGGAAAATTATACAAATCCTTGGGGAGATATGAAGATGCCATCAATGCCTATAAACAGGCTATTGAAAAGGTTCCCAGCCGTGAAGTGTATTACTACTACCTTGGATTACTTTATTCCGTTGTGAAAGAAGACGAACAGGCTGCCTGGGCATTCGAAAATGTTCTTAAACTGAATCCGGATTACGTTCTTGCTCACAGTGCACTTGCCGGTATTTATCGCAGGTTGGGTTTTGAATCGAAGGCAAACGATCACATCAGCATCGCCCTGCCCAGGATGGATAACGAGAGTTCATATAACCTTGCCTGTTTCTATGCCATCTGCGGCGAGGCTGACAAGGCGATGGACTATCTTCAGCTTGCACTGAAGAATAAGGACACGACCATTGAATGGATAAAATCCGATCCGGACCTTGAGCTGCTTCATAACGATCAACGCTACCAGGACCTGATCCAAGAAGTGGATAATGAAGACTTCTCAACGACGCAACGGGAACTTTTTCTCCTCTTCTATGGATGGGTCGAATAATAAATTACTGCCGATGCTAAACAATTCGCTATCGAGGTGATGGATATGTCACTGACCTTAATACTCAATGTTCTTCTTGGCCTTATCTTTACCTGGTTCCTGCTGAGTTTGGCAGCTATGAACATCCAGGAATGGTTGGCTGCGCGCTGTCTGTGGCGGTCCCAAATGTTGGAAAAGACAATTGGGAAAATGCTGACCGAGGTTGTCCTCGTGGATCAATTCTATAATCATCCTGCCATCCGCAGTCTCTACACTGGCACGAACGGTGTTCATAAACCCTCGTATATCCCTGCCAGCCAATTTTCACAGGTCATGATTGACATGTTGGGCACCACTGGAACCGAGGCGTCGTTGATCCAGGAAAAGTTGTATCAACTTTACAGCAAAACCGACCACCTTTCGCGCAAGAAACGCAAACTCGCAAGGGAACGGTTATGTATCATGCTTGGTATGACCCGCAAAGCTCTGACTGCGGAAACCGGCGAGGATGCGGTCAACGAGATCTTGAAATTGGTTAAATCCGACCTTGTTCTCCTTGGGCAGGATGTTCCCAATCTTCAAAAATCCGTGGACGATTCCTTGAACAATGTAATTATTCAAAAGCAACAAATTGATGCTGCCCTGGTTAAACTGTCTTATCAAGGAGAGCCTTCTCAAAATGGCGTAATGAACCAGATCAAAGCAGGCGTGATGGCACTGAGTGTTACCCATCCGCAATTAAAACGAACTCTTTATCCAATGCTGTACAGCCTGCCGCAAACCGTAGTTCAAAATGGGACCGAATTGGAGTTGGTTCGCGCCAACCTGGAAGAATGGTTCAACAATAATATGGACCGGCTGACTGGCTGGTACAAACGCCGGACAATGGTGGCGACATTTTTGATCGGCTTGTTGATCGCAGTTGTGGCAAATGTCAATTCGATAAACCTCACCACCCGTCTGTGGCGTGAACCGGACCTGCGCGTTGCCATCCTGAACAAGTTGCAGTCTCTGCTAATCCAGGATAATAGTTCGACTTCAAGCAACGGGCAATTGCTGACCATCCAGCAGCAGTTCTCGGATATCAGCCTGCCGGTTGGGTGGATCGGGTCTCCGATCTCCCTGGTTAGCGCTCCGCCAGGCAATGGTCAACTGTCCCTTGCCCAAACGTGTACATTCTTTCCCAGCCAGGAAAACCAGATCTATGGGCTACTGATCAAGAACGATTGTTATCGATTCGTCAATGTGCCCCAGTTAAGTGACCTGGCAGGTTGGATCATAAAAATCCTCGGATTTCTGATTACCGCGGTGGCAGGAGGCCAGGGTTCATCGTTCTGGTTTGATGTCCTAAAGAAAATAATGAATGTGAGGTTATCTGGTTTGAAACCTGCAGAAACAAGCCAGATGGCCGGATGATATCCAGCATTCACCGTGTGATTACCGCGCTGCAATAAACCACATGATTTGGTTTGATCAACCTGTAATTTTAAATCCTGCCGGGGGCGAATGCCCCCGGTTTTCTTATAATTATATTTCCTCCCATTCGTATAAAGTACCACGACAACGGGAATAAATAAATTACATTACTCACTACACATTACAGGTTATCCAGCCTAAACTTGACCCATGAGTCCTGCTTCAAGGGTCAGGGTCCCTGCCCTTCCTGACAAACTTATCAGGGTCGGTTGTCCCGCGCACAATTGCGGTGGGCGTTGTGTATTGGTTGCCCATATCCGTGATGGAAAGATCGTCCGCCTGGATTCGGATGACCGACCGGATACTTTATCCGCACCCCAGTTAAGGGCCTGTGTGCGCGGTCGTTCCTATCTTCAACGACAGTATCATCCAGACCGTTTATTGACGCCTTTGAAGCGTGTTGGCAAACGCGGAGAAGGTCGATTCGAATGCATTTCTTGGGACGAGGCATTAGATTCGGTTGCTCACCAGATCGAACGGGTCAAGCACGAGTATGGAAATTCAGCCTTATTCGTACCGTATGGTACTGGTAGTTATAACCAGCTTAATGGCTCGCATATCGCACGCCGGCTGATGAACCTTTACGGTGGTTGCCTTGGAATTGATAATTCATATTCCTGGGCGGCAACGAATAAGGCGACTCCCACCGTATATGGCACCCTGACCACCGGTAACCAGCGCCAGGATTGGTTAAATTCAAGATTTATCTTGATGTGGGGCTGGAATCCGGCGGAAATGCGTGACGGTACAAATAGCGACTATTTCATCAAACTTGCCCATCAAGCGGGTGCGCAGATCGTCTGCATTGACCCGCGTCACACGTTAAGCGCCGCTTCCCTTGCTGACGAGTGGATCCCGATCCGCCCGGGAACAGATGCCGCCATGATGAGCGCCATGGCCTATGTGATATTGACTGAACGGCTATACGATGAGGGCTTTGTTCGCACCCACTGCGTCGGATTTGACTCAACCCAGATGCAGCCAGGTACAGAAGGCGAAGAAAGCTACACGGACTATCTCCTCGGTCAACGTGATGGAATCCCTAAGACACCCATTTGGGCTGAGGCAATAACATCTGTCCCGGCAGCAACGATTGCCAGGATCGCCCGGGCCTATGCCACCATAAAACCAGCCATGCTCTACCAGGGCTACGGTATGCAGCGGCGTGCCTATGGTGAACAGGTTGTTCGCGCCGGGTGTGTGTTGGCTGCCATCACCGGTAACGTTGGCATCCCGGGTGGTTGGGCGAGTGGATTGGCAAACCAGGCACCGGATGGGGGTCTCCCCGATACGGTCTTTCCCATTGGAGAAAATCCTGTCAAGGCAGGGATCCCGGTCTTTCTCTGGACCGAGGCTTGCCTGCATGGGAAGGATATGACGGCAAACGATGGTGTACGCGGGGTTGATCGCCTTGATAATGACATAAAGTTAATCTACGGTGTCGCCACGAATTGCCTGATCAATCAGCATGCAGACGTCAACCGGACCGCTGAGATCCTGCGTGACGAACGCAAGGTCGAGTTTATCGCCATCCAGGATAATTTCGTGACCCCCACAGCCTTGTTTGCGGATGTTATCCTTCCTGCCTGTACGCAATTCGAAACTTGGGGGGTTGAGGTCGGATGGAAATACGGTGAGGAGGTAATTCTAGCTCCTAAACTCGTCGATCCGCCTGGAGAATGCAAATCCGATTATCGCATTTGTGCAGAATTATCTAGACGGCTGGGGATAGAAAAAGAATTTACCGAGGGGCGCGATGAATATGCATGGACAGAGTATTGCCTTGATGTTTACCGCAATTTATTCTTTCCGGATTTACCCACTCTGGATGAATTCATAAAGACGAATATTGGCGTATGGGCACAGCCGGTGAGTCAACCGGTGGTTGCCTTTACTGATTTTCGTCGGGACCCGCAGAAATATCCATTAGCAACTCCATCCGGAAAGATCGAGATCTTTTCCCGGCAGTTGTTCGAACTCGGCAACCCGCAAGAGATACCGGCGGTTCCAAAATATATCCAGGAATGGGACAGTCCATTTCCAGATAATAATTCTACCGGTCAAGACTCTAAAATGATTTATCCCCTGCAGGCGATCGGTCATCACACTTTGCGCCGGGTTCACTCTACTCACGACAACAATGAGTGGCTTGAAGAAACCTTTCCACAACGCGTTTTTATCAACCCGCTCGATGCTGTTGAACGAAAGATCAAGGATGGAGACAGAGTAAGGGTTTTCAACGATCGGGGAGTGATGGAGCTAGCTTGCCGGGTTACTCCCCGTATCATGCCTGGCGTTGTCGATATACCCCAGGGAGCTTGGTGGAAACCGGGCAGCACGGGTGTGGACTCTGGTGGGAATGTCAATGTACTGACCTCCACCCGCTGGACTCCGTTCGCCTTCGGGACGGCTCAACAAACGATCATGGTCGAGGTCGAGAAGGCAGTTAAGGTTTGAGCCACGCTTTCTTTTTCGATGCCTCAGCCTGCTCCGGTTGTAAAGCCTGCCAGGCTGCATGCAAGGACAAGAACAACCTTCCAGCAGGTGTCCTTTGGCGGCGCGTCTACGAGGTTGGCGGTGGTGATTGGACCAAGGTAGGTAATGCCTGGACCAGCACCGTCTTTGCCTACAACCTGTCCATTGCGTGCAACCATTGTGAACATCCCAAGTGTGCAGGGGTTTGCCCGGTGGATGCATACACCGTTCGGGAAGATGGAATTGTTTTATTGGACTCGTCCAAATGTATTGGATGCGGATATTGTGCCTGGGCTTGTCCTTACGCCGCGCCTCAATATGACCGGGTCAATGGGGTCATGACCAAGTGTGACCTTTGTGTAGACAATCTCGATGCGGGTTTGCCTCCTTCGTGCGTGGCTGCCTGTCCGATGCGCGTCCTGGAAGTTGGTGACCAGTCAGGGTTTGTTGCAGATGGTTTCCACTCCCTACCGGTTTACCCAATGCCGGTTACGTCCAGGACTGAACCGCGGATTTTTATAAAACCTCATCCCGCCGCAGAGACTGCCACGAATTTACCGCAAGTTTTCAATTGGGAGGAAATCACTCCCCGCAGGAAGCGAACACCCGGCGCGGCCGCGCTGGAAGAATTTCCTCTGCTGGTTTTCACACTCCTCGGGCAGATGGCTGCCGGGATCTCATGGATACTGGCATTGCTGGTTATAGCCGGGACATTCTTTTCCCCCCTGCTCTACTTATCGATCGGGATCTTGCTCGGGCTTGGTATGATGTTCGCTTTCATGCACCTCGGCAAACCTGGGAATGCCTGGCGGGTGCTTAACAACTTGCATAAATCTTGGTTGAGTCGGGAATTATTATGCGCAGCTTTATTCGGCGGGTTCTGGGCTGCGGGCTTAATCACATACCTTATCAATAGAGCGATTGGACCATGGTTCATCTATTTGACAGCCGCATTAGGAGTATCCGGAGCATTATTTGTTCTTAGCATGGCAGAAGTTTACCGTTTACGGATGGTACCGGCATGGAATAACTGGCGTATAAAGATTTTCTTTTTCTTATCTGCCATAAGCATGGGCGGAATTGTCGTCGCGTCAGCGTTACCTGGCACCGGTAAGTCTATGATCGTTAATTTCCCTCAAATCGAATGGATATTCATCTCGATCGTTCTCGCTCTCAGTCTTGAGTTCACATTTACCCTCGTTGATAAAGCACAGACTATCCCGGGACTCCGCAAATTGCGGATGTACCTGATATCATCTGCGCTCATCGCAACGATATCGCTGGGATTGCTTGGATCGAGTTGGGGGGTCTGGTTGAACGTAGTCATTTGTATGCTGGTCATTGTGGAAGAACTGATTGGTCGCTGGTTATTCTACGCAAGCCGGACTTCCGCCATGTGACCCAATGCTATGATGGCACTTGGATATAAAAAATACACCCAGGGTTTTATATTATTAATGAGTTTTCTGCTAGACTTTTCCTATAAAAAAGATATAAATCTCGCCAATCGGGACGAGTAGGCATTTCTCTCTTAGCATTTTTTCCCCTTCATCCAGTCTCTCCGAAACTTTCATCAATTAAACATTTCAATAATTTAATCTGCTTAGATTCTGACTGTTTTATCTGAAAGCTGTTTATGCTATACTGTTACGAGGTGAATTCAAATGCAAGCAGGTTTTAAAAAGGGCTTGCTGAACGAACCGTTTTTGAGGGCAGGATGAACTGGATTTATACTCCCTTTGCAGCAATTCTTCATTTAACTGCAATTATTTCAGCTTTCGTTGGTTACCTGGTTTTTCGTCGCAGGAAAACCCCCGGGGCTCTTGCAGCGGCAATACTGCTGTTTATTACAGCAGAGGCTGCATTTGCATCCGGTATGGAAGTGGCGGTGGTGGGTCTCAATAATAAAATTATTTGGGCAAAGCTGGAATACCTGGGGGTCATTAGCATACCAACCTTGTTTTTTATCTTTGTATTGGGATATATCCGGCAGGAAAAATGGCTAACGCGGAATAACCTTATCCTGCTATCGATCGTACCGTTGGTAGGTTTAATGGCTGCTGCGACAAATTGGCACAGCTTGATCTGGACCAATTTCGTTGCTTCGCCAGACCAGCAGAATATGATCCTATACGGGCACGGGATCGGCTATTTCGTTCTGATTATTTATGATTACTTGATTTTCTCAGCTGGAATATTTTTATTAATAAGATTATGGTCACGGTCAAAGGCAACTGATCGCAGATGTATTGGAATCCTGCTATTGGGTTCGGCATTCCCTTTCATTGGTGGAATACTATACAACGCCATCCCGGGTTTCCTTTCGGGTTTGGACCTGGTTCCGGTTTGTTTTTCGATTACAGGCTTGGTGGTCGGTTATGGAATATTAAAATTCCGATTGTTTGATCCTCTTCCGATCGCCCGCGATAAAATCATTGATAGTCTGGATGAGGGGGTCCTGGTCCTCGATACTCAAAACTTAATTGTGGATGTCAATCCGATTGCTCAGAAAATGATCAGTCTCACCAAGTATGAAATTATTGGTCACCCTGCGGGGGAGATACTGAAATCCTGGGACCTGTTTTCCCGTGAATTAAAGGAAAAACTGAAGGGTGAAGCGGAATTTCACTTATACACGGATCCTCCACGACATATCCATATGCATTCCGCCCCACTCTTTGACCCTCACGGAGATTTATCAGGTAACTTGATTGTTTTACGTGACATCACGCAACGTCACCAGATGGAAACGGATCACGCTCGTACGATTGAAGAGCTCAGTATTATTAATAACATCAGCCTCGCGATTACAGCCGGCCTGGATATGGAACACGTGCTCAAAGCCCTGCACGAGCAATGCAACCTGGTCGCGCCGATGAATATTTTTTATGTCGCCCTTTATGATGAAGCAAGTTCATTGATCCATGTTCCCATCTTCTTCGAAAATGGCCATTATGAGGTCGGACCATCACGCGACATTACCGAACACCCTGGCATCATTGGAAGTGTGATCCAGGCTCGCAAGACTTCTCGTCCTGAATAATCCCATCAATCCAGATACCCGCCCGCTCCCGATTGAACAAACTGAATTGGACAAACCACCGCGTTCATATATCGGAATTCCATTGATGCTGCGGGATCGGGTGATCGGTGTCATGTCCATTCAGAGTTATCACCCGAATGCCTTTAATAAAGACCATGTCCGTATCCTTGAGAAAATTGCCATCCAAGCAGCCATTGCTATCGAAAATGCTCACTTATTTTCTGAAGTCCAGCGATTGGCCATTATCGATGAGTTGACCGGGGTGTACAACTACCGTGGTTTGCAGGAGCTCGGCACCCGTGAAGTTGAACGTGCAATCCGGTTCCATCGCGCCCTCTCCATCCTGTTTTTTGATGTCGACAATTTTCGTAGTTTCAACAATACCTACAATCATCTGACTGGCAATATCATCCTCCAGCATGTCGCCCGAAAATGCCGGACCATGCTACGTTCAGTGGATATCTTGACGCGCTTCGGGGGAGACGAGTTCGTCGTCCTCCTGCCGGAAATAGATGCCGCTAATGCAGAGATTGTTGCCCGTCGCATGGTGAAGGAGATAGGTTCCGAAAACATACCTACTTCCTTTGGGGAATTGAGCGTCACGATATCCATCGGTGTGGCAGAACTGACCGATGACCAGACGAGTTTATCCGCGTTAATCGATCGTGCAAATCGCGCCGAACATCAAGCCAAACTTGGACAAAAGGGTATTGTGGTAGTGGCTACCTGAAAATTGATAAGAATCCCAATAAAAAAACCGGACTAGGTCCGGTTTTTTTTATTATCAGGGATGGTTGCCGAAGAAAAGTTCCCACCATATCCGCCACGGCGGCGGTTCCTGGACCTTCGGCGGGGTTGTTGATTCCGGCGTGGGGGTTAGATCCGCACCTGGTACCACGCCAATTGGATGTTCTCCGGGCTTGACCATTTTGTTGCTGTAAGCCCAGTCTTCGACCGCAATGACCGATGTCGCATAAGCCACTTCGCTGGCTAATGCGGTCTGGGTCTGGACTACCATGGTAGCCTGAGCCTGGTCCGCCTTCAATTGAGCCGAAAGTCGGTCCAATTGTTCCATTCGACGGTTAAAATCGACCAACAAAACTACCGCCACCAAGAGACCAATAAAAATGAGAATATTGCGCCATTTGACTTTCATACTGTTATATTACCCTGTCATCCCGGGTTTGACAAGTCGATGGTCAAGCTTAAAAAGGTTATCGACCGGTTCACGCTCCCGAATAACCTGCGCTTCTCCGTTGTACAGCCAGAGCACCGCTGGGCGTCGTGCTCCATTATAGTTGCTCGACATGCTAAGCTGGTAAGCGCCGCTGACCGGCACTGCCACCAGGTCGCCCTCTTGCAATTCAGGAAATGGTAGTGCCTCGATCAGGACGTCTCCACTTTCGCAATATGGACCTGCGAACCAAACTGGCGAAACAGGCAACCTTTCCGGGTCCCGAACAGGCAGGGCTACGTACCGTGCTCCATACAGCGCCTGCCGAGGGTTATCCGCCAAGCCCCCATCCAATAATATCCATTTTCGGTCAGCCATTTGTTTTATTGTACCCACGCGGTAGATCGCTACTCCAGCGCGTGCAACCAGCCTGCGACCGGGTTCAAGGGATAATTGGGGTATCGGTAGTCCCCGTTTCGAACAACCAGTTTTGATCGTATTAGATAATAACTGGATATATTCGTCCTGGCTGGGTTGCGACAATTCATCCTCATGATACGCCACCCCTAATCCCCCTCCCGGAGAAAGTGTCCAGGCTTCTTCAAGATCGATTTTTAGAGCTAGATCGAGCGCGCGTTCAAGCGCCGGTACAAGCGGAGCAGGGTCACGGAACTGAGATCCCAGGTGAAAATGGATACCCGTCAATGGCAGTTTATTATCCCGGCAAATTTGGGCTGCCCGGAGCCCTTGCTCCAGATCCATACCGAATTTACTACCTGCCTGGCCAGTCTGTCGATAAGCATGTGTGTCCACGGCGATCCCTGGTTGGAACCGTAGCCAGAGTTCTGGGATATTCATCTCCTTGGACAAATCGAGTAGGTGCTGGAGTTCTGAAATATTATCTATTACGATTATCCCGGCATGTTCACATGCTGCGTTCAAATCTTCGCGGGATTTATTAACTCCATGAACGACAACTTGCTGTGCGTCCACTCCCGCTGCAACGGCGATTGCGATCTCACCGAGCCCGGTACAATCTATAAATAATCCATGGGATTGAGCCCACTCGGCAATTGCCAGGCATAAAAAAGCTTTTCCGGCATACGTAATGGAACTCATCCCGGGATAATACCTGGCAAGCGCATCCTGGCAGGCTTTCAATTCACCATCCAGCGTTGCGCGGTCATAAACATAGAGTGGGGTACCATATCTGTCAGCCAGGTCCGCCAAGTTACATCCGGCGATGGAAAGAGTATGTTGAACGATCTGGACAGTATCCGGGAAGAGTTCTAGACGATTTATGCCTTCTTTTTACCACAAAGCAGGCGCACGGAAAAGTATTTCGTGATCCCCTTAAAACAAAAACCCGCGAATCCGCGGGTCTTTTTATGCCGAAGGAGGGACTTGAACCCTCACGACCGTAAGGCCACTAAGCCCTGAACCTAGCGCGTCTGCCAATTCCGCCACTTCGGCGTGCGGGTTGTATTTTATCCGAATCTAAGATTTTGTCAACCTGCGCCTTCAATCGCATTACATCGCGATGTATTCGCGCAAATTATGCTGCACAGCGTAGGCTGCGGCTTCGGCCCGATTATTGACTCCCAGCTTGGAAAGGATGCTCGATACGTAATTTCGGACCGTACCTTCTCCAAGGAATAGAGCCTTGGCAATTTCCCGGTTGGTCTTGCCTTCTGAAACCAGCAATAGAACGTGTTTTTCCTGCTGGCTGAGGTGTGCAAATGCCGATGCTTCTTCTTCTTTAACTGCGCGACGCACTTCCTGGAAAACCCTCTGGGTTACGGTTGGATCGAGCATTGCCTCGCCGCGACCAACTGCTTCAAGGGCACGAACCAGGTCTTCCCCACCGATCTGTTTGAGTATATAACCTGATGCGCCGGCTCGGATGGATGAGAACAGCATCTCATCTTCTGCGTACGAAGTTAGCATGATCACTTTGGTTTCAGGGAATCTGCCGGTGATCTCCTCGCACGCCTCAATTCCGGATGTTCCAGGCAGGCGAATATCCATGACCACCACGTCCGGGTGGGTGTTGTTCACCATCTCCAGCGCCTCCCGCGCAGACGAAGCTTCACCTACAACGTCAAATTGAGGATGACGCTCAAGCAGCGATTTCAATCCTAAACGCACTACTTCGTGATCATCTACCAATACGATGCGTTGTTTAGCCATGGGCAGAATTTTCCTTCGGAAGGAGTATATTCGAGACTTTGTTGTCTGACAAGGTAAAAAATACGTGGAATTTGGATTGATCGCTGATTTCGAGAGAATTGCATGGGGGAGTTAATATTTTATCGCACTAAACTTGTTGAGTTTGTCCCATCGATGCGTGGCAATGATCTGCCGGACTGTTCCTGTCATACCACGGACCACCAGGCTGTCGGTTCGTGCCCCTGTACCAGTATATTTCACACCTGCCAGGAATTCCCCGTCCGTTACACCGGTGGCTGCAAAAAACACATCTTCACTGGAGACTAGGTCGTTCATGGTCAGCACTTTTTCGAAATCATACCCCTGCTCACGCCCGCGCCGGAGTTCGTCGTCATTGCGCGCAAATAATTTTCCCTGAATTTCTCCGCCAATAGCCCGCAAAGCGCAAGCGGAAAGTACCCCCTCCGGTGTTCCGCCGATGCCGAACAGACCATCGATTCCGGAATCGAACCAGGAGGTCATGAGTGCACCAGCAACATCGCCATCCGGGATGAGTTCAATTCGCGCCCCAGCCCGGCGCACCTCGCTGATTAATTGCTCGTGTCTGGGTCGGTCAAGGATGACGATGGTTAGATCTTCGACCGACTTTCCATTTGCCCTGGCAATTTCACGCAGATTATCCGTGACCGGGGCATTGATATCCACCTTTCCCTTTGCCTTCGGACCGACTGCTATTTTATTCATATATACAAATGGACCTGGATTAAACATGGTCCCGCGCGGTGCCAGGGCAACCGTCGCAAGAGCGGACCAGGACCCGTTCGCCAGCGGACGGGTGCCATCGATCGGGTCAACTGCCAGATCCATCTCTGGACCCTGGCCATTGCCCACGTGTTCTCCATTAAATAGCATCGGTGCCTGATCCTTCTCGCCTTCACCGATGACAATGATCGCATTAATATTGATCGTATTTAAGATCAGGCGCATGGCTTCGACGGCTGCGTGATCGGCTGCATTTTTATCCCCGCGTCCCATATAACGACCGGCGGACAAAGCTGCTGCTTCCGTCACCCGCACAAGTTCAAGTGCCAGGTTTCGAGTGGGTTCACTGATCATATCGGTCTCCTGGAATTCCTATACCAAAAACCAAACGATTACCAGGTATCCCAACGCCCCCGCCCACAGCCAGGAATCCATCCGATCGAATACCCCACCGTGACCGGGTATGATATTGCTTGAATCTTTTAGCCCGGCCTGTCGCTTGAACATGGACTCCCCAAGATCACCGAGCAGGGTCAGGATCGAAATGACTGCCCCGAGGGCTGCCCCTTTCCACCAGGTGACTTCAAGGCCTCCTAATGCGTGCCATAATTCCGCCAGCCCGGCAGTCCCCAGGATGGCAAAAACGATCCCCCCCAAATAACCTTCCCAGGATTTTTTGGGGCTGAGCCTTGCGCTTAATTTGGTGCGTCCAAACCGGCTGCCAATAAAAAATGCAAATGTATCGGCCAGCCAGACAGCCGGCAGTACCAGTAATATCCACCACATACCGTTCTCTAAACTGCGGATATCGATCAAGTAGGCTCCCAACCACCCAAGATAGAGGATTCCCGCGATCGTTATGGAAAAATCGGAACCAGCCTGGCTGCGCCCCCTTTCATAATCATACAAATGCCAGGTCATGGCTGCCAGGACCAGCAATGTTAACCCGGCTGCTGCCTGGTCGGGGAAGTATGCCCGTAATATCAATAACAAAACAACGCCCCCAACCAGTAACAGTTCGGAGGCGTTGTGACCGGCTGCCTTGAAGATACGTCCAAATTCCCAGGCGGCGATCCCAAGCAGAAGTGTGATCAATCCAAAATAATAATATCCCCCGATGATGATCGCCGGGATGCCGATCGCTGCCAGTGCCAGGGCAGCCAGCACACGTTTAATCAACATGGCGTGGGTTATCCTCAACGGATTGGGATAATCCGCCGTATCGACGATCCCGCTTAGCAAATGTATCCAATGCTTTGCGAAATTCTTCTTTATTGAAATCCGGCCAATAAACGGAAGTGACGTACCACTCCGAATACGCACCTTGCCAGATCAGGAAATTCGAAACACGTAATTCGCCTGATGTACGAATGATCAAATCCGGGTCCGGTACACCCACCGTGAACAGGTACCGGCTGACCAGGTCGTTATTTACATCATCAGCCTTGACATTATCATTGATGATCCGCTGGATCGCACAAACGATCTCGTCCCGACCGCCGTAATTGAAGGCTACGTTCAAAATAAGGCGGTCATTGGCTTTGGTTAACTCGATCGCTTCGAGAACTTTTTCCTGGAGTTTCGGGTCAAGTCGTTCCAGGCGTCCAATATGACGCAATTGAACACCCTCTTTATTCAACTCAGCCAATTCTTTATCGATGACATCTTCCAGTATATGCATGAGGCCGTCCACTTCTTCCCGCGGGCGACCCCAGTTCTCTGTTGAGAAAGCATATATCGTTAGGTACTTTACGCCAAATTCGACACAGGCACGGATGATGCGCCGTAAATTCTCTGTACCAGCACGGTGGCCTGCCAGTCTAGGCAGACCACGGGATATTGCCCAGCGCCCATTCCCGTCCATGATGATCGCGACGTGAGTTGGGATGCGAGCTTCAACGGCAGGTGTTTTCTTCGCCATAAATATCGTAGCGGCGGTTTAGACCGTCCCTACACCTCCATGATCTCCTGCTCTTTATGTTGACCATGCTTATTGATCTCTTCGATATGATGATCGGTAACTTTCTGAAGATCTTCCTCACCACGCTTGAGATCATCCTTGGAGATCAACTTTTCGTTTTCAAAATCCCGCATATCCTTGAGAACATCCCTGCGGACATTACGTACCGCAATCCGGCTTTCTTCCAGCCGTCCGTGCACTACTTTGACCAGTTCACGCCGGCGATCCTCAGTGAGGGCTGGCAGGCTGAGTCGAATTTGTTTGCCATCATTATTAGGGGTGATTCCCAAGTCCGAGGCGAGGATCGAACGCTCAATTCCTTTCAAAGAGGTTGGGTCAAAAGGTTTAATGAGCAGGCTGCGAGGTTCGGGAACCGATATCGAAGCCAGTTGCATCAATGGGGTTGGAGCGCCGTAGTATTCGATTGGTAACTTTTCCACCAAAGCTGGTGTTGCGCGTCCTGTGCGGATGCCAGCCAGATCTTCATCGAGACTTTGGATCGCGGCGTGCATGCGCGTTTCGGCTTCTTTCAGCAGATCTTTTATCACGTCGGCCTCCCGGGATGAACATTTTTTCTCTCCCACAAGGATACCTTAAAACTGGAAAAAAAGCCACTGAATCGAGTGGAAATGAAAAACAGGGCTGCTTGATAGTATCATCAGGCAGCCCTGTCAAATCGTATCAGATCACTCTCGATTTAATTCTTTTGAGTCGTGACCAGCGTCCCAATATCATCTCCACGTAATGCACAGACCAGGGCTGATGGATCCCAAAGATTGACCACCAGGATGGGCAGGTTGTTCTCCATGCAAAGAGATATCGCCGTACTATCCATCACTTCAAGCCGGCGGTTCAACACATCGATATGGCTTAGCCGGTCAAACTTCGTGGCTTTGGGGTTTTTCTGCGGGTCGGAATCATATACCCCATCCACCTTTGTCGCTTTGATCAATACATCCGCATCGATCTCAACCGCCCGCAAAGCGGCAGCGGTGTCTGTTGAGAAGAACGGGTTGCCGGTTCCTGCGCCAAAGATCACCACCCGACCTTTTTCGAGATGGCGGATCGCCCGTCTGCGGATATACGGTTCAGCCACCGCGCGCATCTCGATCGTGGATTGGACGCGTGTATAAACTCCCATTCGCTCCAGGGCATCCATTAGCGCCATCGCATTCATCACGGTTGCCAGCATCCCCATATAATCCGCAGTTGCCCGGTCCATTCCCCGATCCAGGCCTTGTTTACCCCGCCACAGGTTTCCTGCCCCGATGACAATTGCCACTTCAACATCCATCTCACGGACGGTTTTAACCCGTTTGGCAATTTCTTCAGCCTGCTCAGGGTCGATACCATAACCTCCCTGCCCTGCAAGGGATTCTCCACTCAGCTTGAGTAAAATCCGCTTGTATTTTAACTCCTCCATGGTTCCTCCTCTTGCAATTATATAATATACAAGAAAAAGACCAACCCCATGGTTGGTCTTTTTAGGTTCAATTACTCGCTCATCTCACCCAGTTCCCAGCGGGCGAAACGCCGGATAATGATGTTTTCACCGATCGCCGCGATTTGTTCGAGTAAGAGCTTCCCAACGGTCGTTTTGTCATCACGGATATAAGGCTGGCGCATTAATACCACCTCATCCTTGAACTTCTCAACCCGGCCCTCGGAAATTTTTTCGAGCATCGCTTCTGGCTTGCCTTCTTCACGGGCGCGTGCCATCGCAATTTCACTTTCATGGCTGAGCACGTCAGTTGGTATGTTTTCTTCTTTTACATACTTTGGTGCAGCTGCCGCAACCTGGAGTGCCACTTCGTGGGCGAATTTACGGAACTGCTCGGATCGGGCTACAAAATCTGTTTCGCAGTTGACTTCCACCATGACCCCGACCCGGCCGTTACCATGCGTGTAGAGTTCCACCAGTCCATTCGAAGCCTGGCGATCAGCTCGCTTGGCTGCCGTTGCCATACCTTTTTCGCGCAGGAAATCCACTGCTTTTTGATAATTGCCATCGGCGGCTTCCAGCGCCTTCCTACAGTCAAGCACACCAGCCTTGGTGGCTTCCCGCAATTCCTTGATCATTTCAGTTGTAATTTCCATGCCAATCCCTCTGTTACTCTTCTTTTTTATCTTCGTTTACAGCACTCTCGTTCGGTACCGTTTCTTCTTCTTTGATTGGAGCTGGAGCCGGGGCAAGTTTTGCCAGTGTGGATTCACCCAGCAGTTGATTATCCTGGAGTTCTTCATCAAGATCGATGGTGGCATGCGAACTCACTCTGGTCGAATCTGGAGATTCATCCGCCAGGCGTGCCTGGGCAGATTCCGCCTCTAACTCTTCATCCTTCCGCATGGCTTTTCCTTCTTCTACAGCATCAGCCATTTTCGCGACCAGTAATTTGATTGCACGGATGGCATCATCATTGGAAGGGATGACAAAATCAACGTAGGATGGGTCACAATTTGTATCTACCAGCGCGATCACAGGGATCTTTAACAGGTTGGCTTCATGAACCGCTGCATATTCACGATCAACGTCCACGACGAATACGAGATCGGGCAGGCGTGCCATGTTGCGGACACCCGATAGGCGCAGGTTAAGACGATTGATCTCCCGTTGGATGAGCAAACCTTCTTTCTTGGTAAGCTTCTCGATCTCACCGGTCGCGAACAATTTTTCCATTCGCTCCAGTTCAATGATCCGTTGGTGCATGGTTGACCAGTTCGTTAGGAGCCCACCCAACCACCGTTCGGTTATAAAGGGCATTCCGCAGCGAACGGCCTCATCATGTACCGTTTCCTGGGCCTGTCGCTTGGTCCCGACAAATAACACAACGCCGCCAGTCGCCACGCAATCACGAATTGCGTTGTATGCATTGTTGATCGCCTTCACCGTCTGCTGGAGGTCAATGATATGGATGCCGTTGCGTTCTGTAAATATGTACGGCTTCATACCCGGATGCCATTTATTGGTGCGGTGACCAAAATGGACGCCGCTTTCAAGAAGCGCTTTCATCGAAATAACAGCCATTTTTCTCCTTACTAACTAGGCTTTTAATTTGCAAAGCCCGAAAGTTTAGCGGGGATGATATACCCGCTCAGGGACGCTCGATGCCCGTCCCGGGCAGAATGTGCTCCAGATATCTGAAGCGGCGGTAGTATACCACAAATTTCCAGCAGGAATAAAAAAAAGTCGTTTTTCCGACATTCTCCCTGCCAATATTTTCCCGTCGCTGAACTCTTGCGTCCCGATCGATCGAACGTCCTCCCGGTAGTACAGCCGGTCATGCTATACTTTGACAATTCCAGGAGGTCCCCGTGAGTTTTCTTAAGAAACTATTCTCTGATCCCGGCACAGCCCGGAATTTTTACCATTTCTCCGTCAAGTGCGATCGCTGTGGAGAGATCATTCAGGTCAAGATTAACACCGATAATGAGCTCAGCCTTGAGATTGACGAAGCAGGAACATCTTTTTATATCTGCCGAAAGGTCCTGATCGGAAATGCGCATTGTTTTCAACAGATCGAATGTATTTTGAAATTCGATGAAAACCGGCATTTGATCGACAAACAACTCAAAGGCGGAAAGTTTGTTGATGCAAAATGAACAATAAAACCGCCCCAAGAAAATTGCTTGGGGCGGTATTTGATTACCCTGGCACGAACTGGTTCATGCATATAATTGCTGTCGTATCTGTACCACTTGGCGGCGGACCTGGTCATCCCGTTCAAGCAGGTCGGCGATCTTTTCACAGGCATACATAACGGTTGTGTGGTCACGACCTCCCAGGGCTTGCCCGATTTGAGGCAGGGAGAGATTTGTTTCGCGCATCAGGAACATCGCTATTTGCCGTGGAAGGGAAACATCCCTTGAACGGTCTGGACTCATGAGCTGGTCAACGGAGATATTGTACGCCTTGGCAACGATATCAACGACAGCAGCAGGTTTCACATCTCCCCGCTGAGGTAACAGATCGATCAATGCCATCTCCGCAAGTTGTAAAGTAAGCGGTGTACCACTTAATTCTGAAAAAGCCACTACACGATTTAACGCACCTTCGAGTTCACGAATATTGGATTGAACCCGGCGTGCGATCAGATCCATTATTTCAGCCGGTACATTATGTCCCAGCTTTTCTGACTTGGAACGAAGGATTGCCAGGCGGGTCTCAAGGTCAGGCAACTGTATATCGGCAGTTAAACCCCATTCAAATCGGGATCTGAGGCGTTCCTCGAGGGTGATCAGTGATTTGGGTGGGCGATCGGATGAGACAATAATCTGCTTATTCTGTCCATGTAACGTGTTAAACGTATGGAAGAATTCTTCCTGCGTCGATTCTTTGCCAGCGATAAATTGGATGTCATCAACAAGTAATACATCAACTGACCGATACTTCTCCCGGAATGCCTGCGTCGTATGTGAGCGGATGGCATTGATCATGTCGTTGGTAAATTCTTCCGATGACACGTATAGCACATATTGACCGTGTTCCTGGCAATAATTTCCGATCGCATGCAGCAGATGGGTTTTGCCCAAACCGACACCACCGTAGAGGAAAAGAGGGTTATATGCCGCCGCGGGGTTTTCGGCCACGGCTTGAGCGGCAGCATGCGCCAACCGGTTATTTGGACCGACAATAAAATTTTCGAAGGTATAACGTGGGTTTAGTGTAACGCTGCGTGGACGGGACACCACGCTCTCATCTATTGATATTTCCATCCCCCCGGATGTTGTAACAATAGGCTCAAGACAGGGTTCTTCCGCGTTCTTAACGACGAAGGAAACGTTCACCGAACGGTTCATGATCCCCGTCAACAGCCGGGTAACGGTACTCGAAAGGCGGCTTTCGAGCCAATCCCGGGCATATGCATTTCGTACACTGATGGTAAATGCCCCATCTGCATACGATGCCATCCGGGTCTCGCGTACCCAGGTATCATATGATGCTTTTGGCATCTCCATCTGGAGCTGCCCCATTGCTGACTGCCAGGCTTGCTCGGCGTCCATCTTTCCTCCAAAAGGTCGTTTATTTAGCGTCTTGGTATGAATATACCAGCCCATCTGCTCTCGCAGTTGGGAAGTTCACTTGATCAATGAATTCCTGCTTTCAATTCCTTGGGGAAAGGATAGCGTCTGCCACCCTTCACACAGAGCATTCTAGCAGATAAACTAGAAATGTTCCATACGCCAAACCTACGCTATCTTAAAACATTATTAATTTTTAAGGTTGCATCAATCTTAAAAGGGGCGCTTGATAAACAATATGCTTGGATTACACTGGAACGGGCCAACACCCCCACTACTACCGGTGGATGATTTTATACCGCCATATCTTTGGGTATTTCTCTTGCACTTGCACAGCTACTGATAGAATGTTGGTCAACCTTAAAAATATCCAGTTGACAAAATCGTTAGCTGTGTGAAACGTGAAACCCTGAATCTGGCGTTTCGTCACATCAAAAAAGCTGGTTTATACATTCGGCTGGGCTGGTAATCGTGGCACCCACGCGAGAATGGATGTGCCTTCTCCTGGAGTAGAAGTTATATCAAGATCGCCGCCGGCATTCTGAGCTCTTGTAAGCATATTTGCCAAACCGTGGCCGACTGTCTTGATGGCTTTCTCAACTTCGAAGCCCTCTCCATCGTCCGAGATTTCCAATAATATTCTTTCTAAGGTCGACCACAGGTCGATCGTTACCTTGGAAGCTTTGGAATGTTTGGCAATATTTGCCAATGCTTCCTGGCAGATATGGAATAGTGTCATGGCATTTACCTGGGTAAGGTCGGCCATACCATCCTTTGGCCCTGCCAGGACCACATCAACTTTGGTGTTCTCTTTAAATTCACTTACCAGTCGCCCTAAACCATCGATCAGGCTTTCGCCGTGCAACTGTCGTGGACGAAGATCCAGAATGTAATTCCGGATATCGCGGATGGTATGGTTTAGGTCTTCCATGGCTTTCTGCAAGCGGTCTTCAGCCACCAGCGGGTTTTCCCGCAGCAGCATGCGTGCATTCTCCAGTGCCAATCCGACCCCATAAATGGATTGGATGGTGCCGTCATGCAGATCCATTCCAATTCGCTCGCGCTCTTCCAACACAGCCAACCGCCGTGCGTTGGTATGCAGGCGGGCGTTTTCGATTGCGGTCCCGGCGCCTGCGGCTACCGAGGTTAATAATTGAAGTCCGCTTTTTGAGATCGCATTTCGGCTGTGGGCTGCAATGGTGAGTACTCCCACCACCTCCCCGCGCGTTGTCAATGGGATACAGGCAATCTGTTTAAATCCTGCATCCACGACTGCCTGCCGGGTAACCAATTCGTCCCGTTCGAGATGGTTATTGATCACAGGTTGAAGGGTTTGGGCAGCCTTGCCTACCATCCCCTCTCCAATTTTATAGCGCGTGCGGCTCCAAAAAGCCTCAGCAGCCTCACCGCGATGGAGCACCAGTCTCAGGGTTTCACCGTCTTCCTCCATCAAGAAAATTTCTCCCGCTTCTACATGGAAATGAGCCATTAGGAGCGCAAGCGTTTTATTGAGGATCTCTTCGAGCTCGAGCGAGGATGCCAGGGCTGACAGGACCTGGTTGAGTAGTGCTAATTGATCGTTCCTTTTGGTTAATGTCGTTTCATGTTCCTGGAGATGTTCATACAGTCGCGCGTTCTCGATAGCTACACCGGCGTATGCAGCCAGCATTTCGATGATTTTTTCATCGTCGCTATTGAATTCTGTATCGCCAATTTTGTCGGTCAGATATAATTGTCCCAGTTGACGTTCCCCCAGCCGGATGGGAACACCCAGCAGGCTGTGCATCTCAATATGACCCTCCGGAAAACCTACCGATCGCGGGTCATTTTCGATTTCTGGAATGCGGATCGTACCGCTGTCGCCTCGCATCAACGCGCCAATTAAGCCCAACCCGCGCGGCGGGTGTGGCATTTTCTTTATCTCTTCAGCCGACATTCCGATCGTGATGAATTGCTTTAATTTTCCCTCTTCATCCAGTACGCCGAGAGCCGCATATTTCGCTCCTGCTTGTTCACAGGCAATGGATGTTATCCGCTCCAATAATGTTTGAAGTGACACATTTTTAATTAATTCCAAGCTCGCCTGGTGGAGGGTGATCAGTCTGTCTTGCAACTCTTCACGGGATAACAGCATTTATGCACCTCAATAAGGACAATTTTACTCCAGATACATGCAGAATGCCAAGTTTGATAGATTTTGCCAGCTCTGACTGTTAGAATCAGTTCATGTATACCTCCCGTATTGCTGGATTTTACAATTTACCGCTGGATCAGCGCTTGAGAAAACTGGCTGATGCTGCCAAGCTGGACCTGGCGGATCTGGCTGCATTTCAGGAATATGGGCTCATCGCCGCGCAGGCTGACAAAATGGTCGAGAATGCTATCGGCATGTATAGCCTCCCGCTGGGAATTGGCTTGAATTTTATTGTTGATGGACGCGAAGTCCTCGTACCGATGGCAATTGAAGAACCCTCGGTGATTGCCGGCGCTTCTTACATGGCAAAATTAGCCCGTGCTGGAGGAGGGTTCACGACAATCTCGTCCGAACCGGAAATGATCGGCCAGATACAAATTCTGGATGTCAGGGATTTGGTCCATGCAAGTATGGAAATAATGAACCACAAGGATGCGCTGCTTGCAGAAGTGGATGCGGTTGACCCGGTCATAAAAAAAATGGGTGGCGGGGCTCGAGATCTGGAAGTTCGAATAATGGAAGACTTACCAATTGGACCGTTCCTGGTCGTTCATCTCATTTATGATGTTCGGGATGCCATGGGTGCCAACGCCGTAAATACCGCCTGTGAAAAACTTGCTGCAAGCCTGGAAAAAATAACAGGTGGGCGGGTGCATCTGCGCATTCTGTCTAACCTCGCAGACCGGCGTTTGGTTACCGCACGCTGTACGATCCCGCTTAATCAATTGGGATTTACTGCTGATGATGGCTTGATTTTTACCGGTCAACAGGTCCGTGACGGGATCATTGAGGCGTGGGCATTTGCCGCAGTTGATCCATACCGTGCCGCCACGCATAATAAGGGCATCATGAACGGGGTGGATGCGGTTGTGATCGCCACCGGCAATGATTGGAGGGCGATCGAAGCGGGCGCACACGCCTATGCCTCCAGCAGCGGCTGTTATACAAGCCTCAGCATATGGGGGAAGGATGTAAACGGTGATTTGATTGGCGAACTCACGATGCCGATGGCAGTAGGGATCGTTGGAGGTGCAACCCGCGTCCATCCCGCCGCACAAGCTTCGATAAAATTATTGGCTGTCAAGACGGCCTCAGAATTGGCTGGGATCATCGCCTCGGTTGGGCTGGCACAAAACCTGGCCGCCTTGAGAGCCCTGGCGACGGAAGGGATTCAGCGTGGACACATGTCCTTGCATGCCCGCCAGGTGGCAATCGCTGCCGGAGCAACAGGCGATTTGATCGAAAAAGTCGCATTACAGATGGTGACGGAGAAGAAGGTAAGGATCGATCGAGCGGAAGAAATTCTGCAAGCACGGAATAAGTAAGACCATTCAACCGATCACTCGAAGCACGCTTCACCCTGGGGAATTTCCGACTGTACTCCCCCGATCATTCGGTCTTGGGATCTTATAAATATCCGATTGGATATGCGCAACGAATACAAAACTTTAAGGAAGGTAACATGGCAATCCTTGATCATCGACCTGAACAGATCTTGCTCAAACCCTCCCAACCGGTGGGGATCATCGGCTATGGCGCTTACGTGCCGCGTTATCGGCTGCCGGCAAAGGAAGTCGCCCGCATTTGGACAGGCGGACGCGCCGCTGGCTTGCCGATCAAAGAGAAGGCTGTCCCCGGTATCGATGAAGATGTAATAACGATGTCCATCGAAGCCGCCCGGAATGCGATGAAACGCGCCGGCATCGACCCGACTGAGATCCGGGCGGTCTGGACCGGGTCGGAATCCCATCCTTATGCGGTCAAACCGACTTCGACCATCGTCGCTGAGGCTATCGGCGCCGCACCGCATGTCCAGGCTGCGGATATGGAATTCGCATGTAAAGCCGGTACCGAAGCGATGGTGATGGCGATGGGCATGGTTGGATCGAATATGGCCCGTTATGCCGTTGCAATTGGTATGGACACAGCCCAGGGTAAACCTGGAGATGCTCTTGAGTACACCGCCGCCGCCGGTGGGGCTGCTTTCGTGATTGGCCCGGCAGATGATTCGCTCGCGGTGATTAATGCCTCTTACTCTTATGTCACCGATACACCCGATTTCTGGCGTCGTGAATACCAGCATTACCCTGAACATGGTAGTCGATTTACGGGAGAACCAGCTTATTTCAAACACGTTACCACCGCCGGTAAAACCATCCTGGAAGCCCTCGGCGCTACCGCCAAGGATTACAAGTGGGCCATATTCCACCAGCCTAACACCAAGTTTCCACAACGGGTGGCTTCCTTGCTGGGCTTTTCTGCGGAACAGATCGAACCCGGCTTGCTGTCGCCGGTCATCGGTAACACTTATGCAGGAGCAGCGATCATCGGATTAACCGCTACATTGGATATTGCCGAACCTGGTGACCGTATCCTGATGGTTTCATTCGGCTCGGGAGCGGGATCGGATGCTTTTGACATTACCGTTACCGATAAACTGCCCTCGCGTAGGGACAAGGCATTAAAAACACAGGACTATATTGCCCGAAGGACCGAGATCGATTATGCTACCTACTCCCGCCTGCGTGGCAAAATTGTGATGAAATAGATGAGCACAAAAAACAACATCATCATCGCCGGTATTGGTCAAATCCCTGTCGGTGAGCATTGGGATGCATCTTTGCGCTCGCTGGCACTTCGAGCCGTGCGCACCGCCCTTGCTGATTCAGGCAACCTTAGACCACAGGTGCTTTATGTGGGTAACGTACTGGCTGCTAACCTTTCGCGTCAGGCGCATGTGGGTGCTTTGCTGGCTGATTATGCCGGTCTGGTGGGCATCGATTCTTGTACGGTCGAAGCGGGCGGCGCTTCTGGGGGGGCGGCATTGCGCCAGGGTTACCTGGCAGTGGCGAGCGGGCTGGTCGACGTAGCCCTGGTTCTTGGCATAGAAAAATTCACCGACGTAGCCGGTTCCGATATCGACTCCGCCCTTGGCACATTGACTGATTCGGACTATGAGTCCGTTCATGGTTTAACGCCAACCGCTCAAGCCGCTCTCCTTACGCAGCGCTATCTTCATGAATATAAAGTGCCGCTCCATGGCTTGGCGGGTTTTCCACTGACCGCCCATGCCAATGGGGTACATAATGGTAATGCCATGTTCAGTAAAACGATTACGATGGATTCCTATAAAGACGCTGAACTGGTCTGTGATCCACTGAACCTGTTCGATATCGCCCCGGTGGCGGACGGAGCAGCCGCACTCGTTCTGACCCGTCCCGAAATACTTCCGCAAAACCATGTGGCTCCTATAATCAGCATCAAGGCATCTTCGATTGCATCCGATAAATTTACCCTCGCTGACCGCGGCGGATTCTTTATGGTTCAGTGCAGCCCAGCAGTCTGCCAGAGAAGCCTTCGTGAAAGCCGGCATCTCACCCCAGCAGGTTGACCTGTTCGAGTATGACGATGCCTACCCGGTTTTCGCCGCATTGACCCTGGAAGCAGCCGGTTTCGCCCCCCGTGGAAAAGGTTGGAAACTCGCCTCGGATGGCTCGATTACATTAACTGGTCAGATCCCTTGTGGCACCCTGGGTGGATCGAAAGCAAGAGGAAATCCTGGCGGTGCAACAGGCGTCTATCAAGCGGTGGAGGCAGTCTTGCAATTACGCGGTCAGGCTGGAATCAATCAAATTAGAAATGCAAAGGTAGCTGCGATCCAATCAATTGGCGGACCAGCATCCGTTGTTGTAACCCATATCCTGGCAACAGAGGCATAGAAAATGGAAATAGCTCGCCATTGGCGTCTGAAAGATCAACGATACAATCTAAAAGGCAGTTCCTGCCCAAATTGTAAAATGAAATCATTTCCGCCTCGTGAGATTTGCCCACAATGTGGTAATGATATGAATTCGGGCTTTGCATTTTCCGGTAAGGGCGAAGTTTATTCATTTACTACGATCTATGAAGCGCCCACCGGGTTTGACGAGACCGCTCCATATTGTGTCGCCTTGGTCAAGCTCGAGGAAGGTCCGCTTGTCACAGCTCAGTTAACCGATCTTGGCGATATCAAGCCGGAGATCGGCATGCCAGTAGAGATGGTCACTCGCCGTCTTCGAGCGGATGGCGATGAACGCGCCATGCTGATCTATGGCTACAAATTCAGGCAGCAGATAAAATCGAAGAAAAATTGATCCAGACGTAGTTATTCATTTTCTGGTGGGTGGCGTTTTTCTGATCGAGGTGATCGGTGAAAACTAAAAACATCGTATTTATCCACGGGATGTACATGAACCCGTTGTGCTGGGAAAAATGGATTGAATACTTTGGCGGTCAGGGCTTCAAGTGCCTCGCCCCCGCCTGGCCGGGCCGCGATTTACCACCGGAAACTCTGCGTAAAAATCATCCTGACCCACAATTGGGAAAGCTTGATCTGAGCGCAATAATCAGCCATATTTCGAAGTTGATCGAAACGATGGTTGAAAAACCAATCCTCATTGGTCATTCAATGGGTGGACTGGTCGTCCAGATGTTGCTCCAAAAAAACCTGGCGGTCGCGGGTGTCGCGATTGATTCCGCTCCCCCCATGGGTGTTTTTACCACCAAATGGCCTTTCCTGAAGGCGAACTGGCCTCATATAAATCCCTTCACGCCCCAGGGCGATCCTATCGAAATGTCTTTTGAGCGATTCCAGTACACATTTGTAAATACCCTGCCATTCGCACAACAAAAAGCGGCATACGATCGTTATGTTGTCCCAAAATCACGCCGGGTTCCACGGGAAGCGCTCACTACTAAAATTGATTTTAAAAAACCTCACCCACCGTTGTTGCTGATCGCAGGTTCTGCTGATCACCTCATCCCACCATCACTGAACAAAACCAATTATAAAAAATATCTCTCGTCGACTTCAGTGATCGGGTTCAAAGAGTACCCTGGTCGCCCGCACTTCACGATCGGTCAGGATGGCTGGCAGGAACTGGCAGATTACTCGATCAAGTGGCTTGAAGAACAGGGTATCTGATTCCTGTCGCACGGTCTTGATTCTTAATTTTGTAAAAAAGTGGGGGCTTTATCTTTCAAAGAAAAGTGCGGACAAATGTCCGCACTTCCGTTTATGCTTCTTTACTCACTTTTTTCCAGAGTGCTCTAAATTTTAATGCATCGACTTCCAAAACCGGGCTTTCGCACATAATGCGTCCTCTGGCACCCGCTGCATGCAGCGCACGCATCAGTTCCTTGAATTTCAAGTCCGCCTCTTCCATTACCAGGTGATTCTTCTCACCTTTGGGTCCGTAATTAATGCCAGAAAGGTGTATGTGCATGTGTTCCAGGGCCGGATCGCCAAGAGCTTTTTGATATATCTCCAACACAGACATCCACTCGCCGTAACTATTCACAGCACCATCGCCAAGACGGGCATGCAAATGAGCAAAATCGACACAGGGTAACACACCCGGGATCGCTTTTGACATCTCGAGCACATCGGACAGCGAACCCAGCATGGACCCTTTTCCGCTTATCTCCGGACGGAGCGTGACTGGATTGCCTTTTGCTCGAATTTCATCCATGCAGTCCTGCAACCGGGGTATGGTTATCTTGAGTACATCGGTTGCAGGCTGGTTGAAATATGATCCCGGGTGGAAAACGATATCCGTCGCACCTGCCAAATTCCCAAAATGGGCTGCGTCCATTAAATACTTGCGCTGTTTAAGCCAATTTTCCGGAACTGCATTAAGGTTTATATAATAAGGTGCGTGGACCGATAAAGCCACGCCATATTCTTCCCCCGCTGTTTTTATCACCCCACATGACGGTGGGCTGATTCTGACCCCATTCACCCAAGCTAATTCAAGAGCATCCAGACCAATGGATGACGTGAATTGAATACCTCCAGCGGTCCCTCCGGGTCTGGCGGGGGTACCTGCAGGCGAGCCAACCGTTCCAAATCGAAAAGAGAGGCTCATCGGGTCTCCAGGATTATCGTATAAACCAGGTGAATAATTTTTCCCACAAGGGCGGTCCTAGGATAAGGAATCCAACAATAATGGCGGCTAAAGCCGCGATCAACACCGCAGCAGCACCTACATCCTTTCCCATCTTTGCCAGCGGATGCTGTGCCGGGCTTGCCAGGTCCACAACTGCTTCCAGGGCCGTGTTGATGAACTCCGCAGTCCAGACCGTGGCGATCGTCAGCATCAGGACTGCCCAATCCCTGAGGTTCAATCGAAGCCAGAGACCGATCACGAAGACTGCTATCGAAATGACAATATGGATCCAGGCGTTCCTCTGCGTGCGAATGACAAACCACAAGCCATTGAACGCAGCTTTGAAAGAACGTCCACGTGAGAGAAAGAACTCTTTGACCCTATTCATGAACGATTGTTGGTGAGATTCCAAGTTGGATAAGAATGTCCGCTTGCGCGGCCCACATCTTGGCTTTTTCATCCGCCAGGGCATGGTCATGTCCTAATAAGTGGAGAATGCCGTGCACTACCAATAGGCAAATCTCGGTTTCCAGAGAATGTCCCCCAGCCACCGATTGAGATTCAGCTCTCGGGACGGATATAATGACGTCCCCCAGATAAAGCCTGCCCGTTTCCGGATCCAATTCCGAGGCGGGAAACGAAAGCACGTCAGTTGGGGAATCCTTGCCCAGGAAATTGACATCCAGCTTTTGGATCTCACTGTCACCGGTCAGCACAATGGTCAGGTCTGAATCCGGAGCTGCTTGCTCGCTCAGAGTGGCGGTAGCTGCCCGTGTAAGCAGGCTTGGCGGGAACAAACGTCTGAATTCTGGATCGATGTCGATATTGATCATTTCTGCTTACTGATGGGATCGGTTTCGGTCCCTGCCTGGTCTTCTAAGGTGCCTGAATTTGGTGTTTCCGGTTGCTCCTCTGGATATTCCAGGCGGGGGTGATATGTAACCCGCAGGGTAGTAATGAAAGATTCAGCGATCTTTGCCAGGTCTTTCTGGGAGAGTGGGGTATTTTTTAATTGTCCATCCTTCTGGCAGCGGTCGATCACCTCCGTGACCAGCGATTTCATATCGTCATCAGTTTTAGGGTGTTCCGCCCGCGCTTGCGCCTCGACGCCATCGGCTAACATTAAAATTGCTGTTTCCTTTGATTGAGGACTTGGACCGGGATAACGGAACAGGCTTTCATCCACCTTCGAGCGGTCTCCCTGGGCGGCTTGCAATGCCCGGTTGTACTGGTAGCGGGTGGTTTGTGTACCATGGTGCTCGATGATAAAGTCGGATAACCGCCTGGGTAATCGGTATTTATGAGCCAGTTGCACGCCATCGGCAACATGTCGGATGATGATCTGCGCGCTTTCTTCAGGGGCAAGATCATCATGCGAGTTGATCTGAGTTTGTGGTTGGTTTTCAATAAAAAATATTGGGTTACCCGATTTACCCACATCGTGGAATAGTGACCCAACCCGTGTCAGGAGCGTATCCGCATGGATGGTTTCAGCCGCCTGTTCGGCAAGATTGGCAACCTGCAAGCTGTGCTGGTACGTCCCTGGCGCTCGTTGCAGGAAGTAATTCAACAATGGTGCATCAGGTCGTGATATTTCCAGTAACTGCAGGGCAGTCGTTAAGCCCAGGAATTGAGCCAGCAGGTATTGCATTGGCAGGGCGATGCTTGCTGAGGCAACCCCAGCAAATACCGCGGCTCCTAGCAAGGTAGCCATCCCGAATAGATCCAACTGCGTAAAAGGCAGGCGATAAGCTGCCAGGACGGCTGCCCCTGATGCAGCGATGGCGATCGCAGCATAAAGGAACTGTCCTACTCGCCGCGCCTCACCCAACGCCAGGACACCACACAGGCTGCTGATCGTATAGTAAGGGAGTAAACCAAGAGAATCCGGCATCCCATACGAAGCAAGCAAACTCATCAGTAAACTGAAAACCATGCCTCGTTCCATCCCATACAACGCTGAGACCAGCAGTCCAAACGCTGCAACCGGGAATAAATATGGGATGACGGTTCGATTCGGTGCCGTGATCCTCATACTGATCAGAAATATCAGGAAAAGGAATGCCAGCAGGATCAATCTTCGCAGATCGGAGAGGACAAGTGGTTGTCGTCGGAAGAAGTACAGTGCCGTAAAGATCGACAGGATTACTACCAGAGCCGCTGCGCCCAGGTAATCGAATGCCGGGTTTTTTGATTCTACAAGTCCGAGCGCTGAAAGAGCTTCCAGGTCAACATCCCTGATGATCTGTCCCCGCGAGACGACCGTTTGTCCGGTCACGAAAGATTGGATGACGGGTTCAACAGCCTTGCCGGCTGCCTGTCGGGCTAGATCTGTCAATTCCGGGCTATAAAAACTATTGGCAACAACCAATGGAGAGATCAACTCGACTACCAGGCCGGCTTCTTGTTCGGTTAATGATAGGCTGACAAGCGATGGAAGATTCTGTCGAACGGTCTCCAGGTCTTCAGTACGGACCGGGTTCCTCATGGCTTGTTCAAGGGCTGATAAAGCTTCTGTTTGCACTAATCCCCAGCGTGCATCAGGCAGGACAAGAACAAAGTCCACCGTATTTGGTTGGAGGATGATCCCCTTAATTGCCATAACTCCGGTTTTTTTCTGGTCTTCGCTGATCGTCTGATTGTTTCGGATGGATGATATCGTGAGAAGGATTGACGTTAACGATTGGCTTTGTGCCCTCACGATCGTTGTATCCGGGGCATTATAGACCGGAGCTACAGCCCGTTCGGCTTCATTGCGAGCTGCTGCGGTCAATACATCACTTACGTATTGGATATTTCGGGGTGCACGCAAGTCCTGCGGAGCCACATCTCCGATGGATAGTGGCAGGCTTATTTGACGTAATGACCAGGGCTGCACAATGGAAACATATGCGAGGATGCTGGAGCATACTAAAACAAGAGCGGGAAAGAAAGTCCGGCGGGAAAAATAACGGGAGAGACGCGGGGAATCCATTTTCAACTTTCCATGAACAGGCTTTTTATAACTACCCGGGATCTTTCTGTAATAGTTCGCGTACCATCGCGCTGGCTTGCTCACCCGGAGCCCGACCGGCAAGACGAGGCATAAGAAGTTTCATCACCTTACCCATATCGGCTGGAGAGATCGCACCCGCTTCGAGGATCGCAGCTTGTGCCAGCGCCTTGAGTTCATCCGGACTGACCGCTTGAGGCAAATAAGCTTGAAGTACCACGACCTCAGCTTCCGTAGCTGCGACTATATCCGGTCTGTTGGCACCACGTGCCTCTTCAATCGCTTCTTTGCGAGTCTTGATTTCCTTTTGAATGATACCAAGTACTGCCAGGTCATCAAGCTTGGATTGCTTGTCAATTTCAATTTGTCGTATGGCTGCCAGTACCATGCGGATGGTGCGTCTTCGAACATCATCCCCGGCCTTCATGGCTTCTTTCAAAGCGGTTTCAAATTGATTTTTTATGTCCATGGTTTCATTATACCTCTTGCATTATTTGAAGGGACCAAGTCCGGTTTTTCCAGGTAGTGATCCCTTCTTCCCGGGTGGTTATCGGGGTTAGCGTGCATAGCGATATCGATATTACCGTGCTATAAAGATGCACAGTTTTGATGAGTTGAGAAACCGGTCGAAGAAGATTTTAAGTTATTCTGGTTATAATTACAACATGTCTACCCCGCGATCTCATGCCGGTGATGATGGCTCAACCGGTTTACTTGGAAAAGGCCGTCTCCCAAAGTATCATCTGCGTATCGAAACCCTTGGAACCTTGGATGAAGCCTCTGCAGCCCTTGGTTTGGCTCGGTCCCTTTGCAAGGCACCCCAAACAGCAGCTATTCTGATCGAAGTGCAGCGCGATCTTTATACCGGAATGACTGAAGTCGCCGCCACACCGGATTCAACAGATCATTTCAATAGCCTGGACCAGACGCGTGTCGCATGGCTTAAATCGCAGGTTGAGCTGATTTCTGCCGCTGCCCCAGCTCCCCAGGAATTCATCCTCCCCGGCGATTCGGTTTCAGGTGCGGCATTGTCGCTGGCTCGCACGGTGGTTCGGCGCTCTGAACGAAGTGTGGTCGAATTATTTGATCGTGGTGAGATAAAGAATATGGTCCTTATGAGATACCTGAACCGCCTCTCCACCTTGTGCTTTGCCCTCGAGATTTTGGAAAATGGGTTCGCAGGTAAAAATACGATGAAAGCCAAAAAATAAAATGATAGGTACCTTCATCAATGTTGCAACGATCGTGGTGGGCGGCATTCTTGGACTCCTTTTTGGTTCGCGCTTGCCTGCCCGAATACGTGAGACGGTGATCGCCGGCTTGGGGTTGTTTACACTCTCATTTGGCCTGTACGATTTTCTTAAAACCCAAAACCCGCTCATTGTTCTGGGAAGCATCCTTATTGGAGCCCTGCTGGGAGAGTGGTGGCGGATTGAGGACGGTCTGAAAAAAATTGGTGAGTGGCTGGAAAAACGGTTTAACCGTTCACCAGCAACTGATATGGATAACTTCGCCCGTGGTCGGTTCATCCGCGGGTTCCTGACTGCTTCGCTTGTTTTTTGTGTGGGACCGATTGCCATTTTGGGATCGATTCAAGATGGTCTAACCGGGGATTTCAGTTTACTCGCGATAAAAGCCGCCCTCGATGGGTTTGCGGCGCTGGCGTTTGCTTCCACTCTGGGACCAGGAGTCCTGTTTTCAGCGCTGGTTATTCTTGTTTACCAGGGGGGTATCAGCCTGCTGGCGAACCAGCTCAATGCGGTCATTACCCCGGCAATGATGGCTGAGATGACCGCGGTGGAGGCGTTCTCCTGGTTGGGATAGCGCTGAGCGGTCTTTTGGAAATTAAGCCCATCCGGGTTGGAAATTTCCTGCCTTCGCTTGCGGTTGCACCGCTGATAGTTGCCCTATTGGCGGTTTTGGGGATCAAATAATTTACCTGGTATAACAAAAAAGGTTGCGACAGTGATGATTTCACTGATTCGCAACCTTTTAGTTTCAGACCGGATTCTTTTTATTATTTTCCAGCAAGTGCCGCATCGATTGCCGTGGATAAACTATTCACAGCGGTTAGCTTTCCGTTAACCAGGATGCTTGGGGTACCAGTCAGGCCCAAAGCTTGGGCGGTCGATTCGTCTGTCTGGATGACATTATTGAATTTCTTTGCCTGGTAACAGGTATTGAATGCGGCCATATCCAGCTGTAAATTCTGAGCCATGATGATGAGGCGCGCATCGGTAAAGAGACTGGCACTTTCCGTTAACTGGTTTGCATACAGAGTGTCGTGGAAGTCCCAAAATTTCCCCTGGTCCCCTGCGCACATGGCAGCATTTGCCGAACGGAGTGAGGCATCAGTCCCATCGTTGGCGTCGATCACGAGGTATGAATGGAAGGTATAGTAGACTTTGCCGGTTTCAATATAAGACGCGATCAGTTGGGGTTCATAATTCTGCGAATAAGACAGACAGGCTGAGCACCTGAAATCTTCGTAAGCATCCACTTTTACGGGAGCACTCGGGTTCCCCATATGCGGTCCATCCACAGGCACATTAAGAGTCCTTGGAACGATGGTGACAACCGGTAAGGGTGTGGCATTCTCAGCAGTTTGAGTCGCTCTGGCTGAGGCGGTGGCATTGTTGATGGAAGGTAATATGAGAGCCAGGATAATGAACACCGCTCCCGCTCCTACCAGTAAGATGACCAGGATTCGGTTGCGCATCCTTTCCCTCTGATGGCGCTGGCGCAGTTCTTTTCTTTTGCTCATAACAGGTCTCCTTTGAACGATTTTTACTTTCCCACCAGTGCGTTATTAATTGCAGCCGCTACCTGGTCATATGTTGGCACAAAACCGGGCGTTAACAATTTCCCATTGACAAAGACACTGGGCGTGCCCTGTACTCCGGCGTTTTGCCCGCTGATTGCATCCTGGGTGATAAAACTGGCGTTCTGGTTCGCCTGAAAACACTGGTTGAACTTCGTCATATCCAAACCAAGGCTTTTTGCAAACGCGACCAGGCGGGTATCCGCAAAGGCACCCTGGTTTTCACCGTTCCAGTTGTTGAACAGGATATTATGGTAGTCCCAAAAATGACCCTGGGCTGAGGCACAAAGCGCAGCGTTGGCAGCGTGATGCAATTCGCCTTCTGTGTTATAACCATCCACCAGGGGATAAAAATGGTACGTATAATAAACTTTACCCGTTTCCACGAAATTTGTTATGATCGCCGGCTCTATGGTGAGCGAATAAGCCCTGCAAGCGGGACATTGGAAATCCTCCCAAACATCCACCTTCACAGTTGCTGTCGCATCGCCAAGGTGTTGTCCATCAATTTTCGCATGGATCACCTTTTGAGTGATGGGCGTGATCGCTGCTGCCAGGATTGTTGATCCGTTCGCAGGATCGGTAATATTATTGATGATTGGTAATATGATGGCAAAGACAACCAACAACGCACCCAGGGCTACCATGAAGATCACGAGGATGCGGTTGCGGATGATTTCCTGTTGTTGGTGATTGCGAGTTTCTTGCCTTCGGTTCATCCATTCTCCCGGCTAAAAGTGTGAAGGGATTTTGCCATATTCACGGTGGTTTGTCCAGTATAAAGGCATTAAGAATGGATGTGAAGTCCTTCACATCCATTTTGACAATTACCTGATGGTTAGATTGAGTCAGGGTCGATCCAATGATCATCTTTCCATAATACTTATTTGCGTTCTGATTCGTTGAAAACTTGTTGATACGGGCTTTCAGCAATATTTTCCAGAAGGTCGTTTACCAAGAGGGGTTAGGAAACCTGTACCTGGTAGACCGGGTATCGTTCACCCGTCTCATGGAATCCCATCCGCTGGTATAAGAGCTCGCGATGTGGCATTATCGCTTTGTGTATTGACCGTTATCCGCGACAATCCGCGTTGACCTGCCTGCTGGATCAAATCTGCCACCAGACCATATCCCACCCCTTGACCCTGGCTGGTAGGCAATACTGCAAGCCTGGCAAGGTGTACACCATATGGGTTGCGGGTACTGATTTGGTAACCGATTATCTTGTCATCCACCTCTGCAACCGTAGCGATGATTGCCTGGGGGTATGCTCGTTCCAAAGCAGGCAGGGAATTTTGCCAGAGTAATTCAAATGCTGCCGCATCGACTTCGGCGACAGTCGGCAGGTCGAACGGCATCATTGCCCTGATCGACACTTCAGCAGCAACACTCATTCCTGCTGCGGAGCCCTCCCTTTCAAGCATGATAATGGATTGATGGCTTGTAAAACCGCTCAGAACCAGGATTTCCTCCAGCCAATCCTGTAAAAGGATCGCAGCCACGGATAATGAACCCTTGCCTGCCAGGTCAGCCCTGACCTTCCCCCACAGGAGCGTCCATGATTCCGGTGTCGGGATTTTGCCTGAATTGGCAAATAACCTCACCCAGGCCACCGCCGGCGGATCCGGAGGACAACCCAGGGCGGCGACGATCTGACCCTGGGTTTCAATGACATAATATGGTGGCGTCCCGATCCAATCCAGCGGGTTGCGCCAGTCAAGATGACGGTGGACGTGGGGACTAAAATGGATAAGATTGGCAAGCGCCCTTTGGTCAGTTAAAACCGCCGGGCGCAACTGTAGGTTGGTTCCGTAATTCATAACCGGAAGAAAAGAAGTTTCTTCATGAAACGTTGTTTTGGAGTTCGATTCTTGACTGCGGCCAATCCGGATTGCAAGGCGATAATTGCGTCATAGAATTTTAAATCGCCGCAGGTAGAGAACGGATAATAGTTGCATCACCTCGACCCGCAGGACATCCTCGCCTGCCTTTTCAAGTATCTCGCCCGCACTCTTATATAGATCGATGGCTTCTTTGGAATGTTTTAGGGCTTCCTGTGCCGATGCCTGGTTTGCCAGGGACATTCCCTGCCGGCGTAGGTCGCCTGCTTCGGCGAAAACCTTATCCGTACCCTGGGCAGCCTCCAGTGCTGATTGCGCTTGCTTCGCGCGCAACAAAGCTACTGAGCAGTTGTTTAGCATCTCGGCAGACATAAGCAAGTCGCCGCCAGTTTTGTAATCATCGGATGATTCGCTAAATACTTTCGCTGCGCTGGTGAAGTCACCTGCCAGGTAAAATTGTTTTGCTTGTTCCGCAAGGTCCCCGGGGGATGGTATATGATCCATATTAAAGGGTAATATCCAGCAGGTCTTCAGCCACCGACCGTAGCTTGTCGGTCGACATGCCGCTCAGTTTCAACGCCAGCTCCAAGTATGGGCGGTTTACCGGTTTGGAAACGAAATTTTGGAGTTCACTTGGGAGTAATAAAAAGTCCTGGATGGCTTTCTGCTGGTTCATCCATATGCCGATCGGTCCGGTTTGGTCAAATAGTGATTCGATCTGACCGCCTAAAAGGACGATCAAGGCTTCAAGCTCTGGCAGTGGTATCGGGCGTTCACCCAGTTCATAGCTCTTCAAGCGGCTGACGGTGATCCCTGATTGGTCCGAAAGGTCCCGCATCGATACACTCGTCTTTTCGCGTTCCCTCCGCAATAGGGCTCCGATCAGACGCTGGCGGAGGCCGGCCAGGGATTTCAGGTTGAGGCTCTCAGTGGCAGGAACATCATCAGAAGTGGCATCTTTGCTCCAAAACCGCCGCAATGGCAGCTTTAGACCAAAAGCTAGTGTCTCCAATTCAGGCAGTGACGGCGACCGGGTTCCCGCTTCCCAGGTCCGGAATATGCCCGCGGTAACACCGACGATGTGAGCACACTCCGGGATGGTCTTACGGGCGGAAAGCCGGGCATCACGAACTAGGACACCTAATTTTCTCGATCGGAGAGCGACCTGGGCATTAATACTCATGGGTTTTACCTCACCATACTATTCGAGTGGACAGAATCATTATAGCAGAAAGCTCCATAACGCTGGCGTCTTTGGAATTGCAAGATTACTTCCTTCGGTGGCGGGATTACTATTTTACTTACGAGATCGGATTGGCCGCTTGTTAGAAAGTTTAATGTTGCATTGCTTTATTCTTCTATCGGTGGCATCAGATACCCAAGACCGGATCGCGTCGCGATGTGTTTTGGTGTATGCGGATCATCTTCCACTTTCTGGCGTAACCTCGCGATCGTAACCCATAGGATCTCTTTATCGTCCTTGTATTCAGGTCCCCACACACTCGTTAAAAGATCTTCTGCCGACATGACCTTCCCAATATTATGGGTAAATTGGAGTAACAGTCGGTATTCCGTCGCGGAAAGATAGACTGGCTGTTCACCCAACCAGACTTCCACGCGCGCGAAATCTATCCGTAAATTTCCGTGAGTAAAGAAAGGATCCTGGCCTTCATCGGTGACCTGCGCCCGTCTGAGGACTGCCCGCACCCTGGCAAGCAACTCCATGACAGAGAAGGGTTTTACCAGGTAGTCATCCGCGCCCACATCCAGACCGCGCACCCGGTCATGTTCCTCGCCTTTTGCGGTGAGCATGATGATTGGCACGGTTGAAAATTGGCAAATCCGCTGGCATACGGTAAATCCATCCATACGCGGCAGCATCACATCCAGTAGGACCAGGTCAGCTGGGTCGGCTGAAAAGGATCGAGTTCCTTCCTCTCCATCCATGGCTGTGGTAACTTCGTACCCCTTGGTAAGCAAGTTCGCTTCCAGGAGTCGTAGATAGCGCGGCTCATCATCGACAACTAAAATCCTTGTAGGCATGCCTCGTCCTCCTAACCTGCTTCCTCGGGGTTTACCGGGAGTTCAATGCGAAAAGCAGTTCCTTTACCAGGCGTGGTCTTCACAGAGATTCGACCTTGGTGAGCCTGGATGATCTGTTTACAGATAAAAAGTCCCAATCCTGTCCCGCTTCTGGTGCCATGTCCGGGTACCCGGTAAAATCGTTCAAAAAGGAACGGGATGTGTTCCGCAGGTATACCCTCTCCCTGGTCAGCAAAAATGACAGTCTGCCAACCATCTTTAACTTGCAGCGTGATGGTGATGGGCGAGCCGCTGGCATACTTGATCGCATTATCGAACAGGTTTTCAAAAACCTGCGCCAGGTGAAAACTATCTGCCATAATGGGCGGTGCTGAAGTCAGGTTCTGGACAACTTCCAATTTTTCATGCCGCCCCTGTACCCGCATGGTCAAGTCCCTGAGGATGGAATCCAGGCGCACAGGTTGAAAGTCCATGGTCATATTTCCCGTTTGTAAACGGGCTGAGTCAAGCATCCGGTCGATCAACATCAATAAATGATCGGATTCTTCGTCGATTATCGTAAGGAATTCATTTTGCGTCGCCGGATCCCAGGTGGTATCGGAACGCAGCAACGATGTCGTATACCCTTTGATGAAACCGAGCGGAGTATGCAGTTCATGGGAAATGGTTGCGATAAAATCATCCTGGAGCTGCGCTCTGTGACGGGCATGTTCCAATTGGTTTAAGCAGTCTAGGAAATAATCCTGGTCGAGTGCCCTTGCCGCCTGGATGGCTGCCAGGGTTGCATAGGGTATTTCATCGGTTTTAAACTCCGGACCTCCAAATCTCACAAATACAAGCGCCCCGGACCGGTTCTGAAGCGACAACGGCAATCCGAGAAAATAAGGCAGTGCGACCCTGTCATCATCACCGGTGTTGGTTGTTTTTGATTCGGCTGCTTTTCCGGTGCTGATAACCTTGCTTGCTATCTCCTCGCCCCAGGATGCATCGGCTTCCTTGCTTCTGCCCTCTTCCAGCTGCCCGGGCGTACACGACTTCCAAAGTGTCCTTTCTTCCTTCGACCAGGTAGATCGCCAGGTTATCGAACACAAAGTATTTCCGGATTAACACGAACAATGCATCCAGGGATTTCTTCGGATTCTCTTTTACGATGGAACCGCTCAAACGGGTGCAGGATTTCAAGTGATTCGTTGTCCATAATCCACCAATCGCTTCATACCGGTTTTTTCTTCGCCAGGAGGGGGAAGTGAAAACGTGAGCCTTTACCTTGTTCTGAACTCTACCTCGATCACCGAGCCGTGTGCATTGACGATATCACGCACCAGCGCCAGACCCAGACCCGTGCCGCCGTATCGGCGGGTCGGGGATCCATCCAGTTGATGGAGAGGTTCAAAGATCTCTTCCAACCGGTCGGCTGGTATGCCGATGCCGGTATCCGCAATGGAGAGCATGATCATCGTATCCGATTCCGGCTCGATGGAAAGGGTCACCTGCCCACCGGCTGGTGTAAATTTAATTCCATTATCGACCAGTTGCAGGATCACCCATGAGATTTTTTCCTTATCCGCCTCGACCGTTGGGATATCATTTCGCGGTTCGAACAGCAGGCGGACATTGTGATCGTTTGCCTTGCCTCGTGAATAATTCATTGTCTCCACTGCCACCTGGTTCATATCCACCGGAGTCAGTCGTAAAGTCATCTCACCTCGGGTTGCCTGTGAGAACATGATCAGGTTTTCGATCAGGCTCTCCAACCTTCCGGCTGCCCGTTGGCTTACTTGCATTGCGTTTGTTTGTTCATCACTCAACGGACCTAACGCTCCGGTCGTCATTAACTCCAAATATCCCTTAACATGGGTTAAAGGAGTGCGTAATTCATGCGAAATATTGGCAATAAAATTGGCTTTCATCTGGCTCAACTCGGATAATTTCCGCAGGGCTTCCTGTAATTCCGCAGTTCTTTCAGCGACGCGATGTTCAAGGAACCGGTTTGCATCTTCGAGTGCATTCCGCAGTTGGATGATCTGCTCGGTCACTGCATGGTCGATCTGCTGGCGGGTGATCAAGTTGAGTTCAATGAGCGCCTGACCCAGAATGCATTGCTCTCCCGCCGCGTGTTTTTCTTTCTGGTACGCGAGAGCGCTTTGCAGACCAGCCTGCGTGATCAGACCCTTTTGGACCAGGTGCTCTCCCAATCTGGGAACCAGGACTTCAGGGGTCAATGGTGTGGTCATTGCGCGAGCCTCATTTTTGCCATACCCATTCGCCAGCGATCATGGTCCCCGATGGCTGGATATGATAAATCTCAGCGAGGTCGCAGGAAAAGGGATCCGCATCGACTACGATCAAGTCAGCCAGGTATCCGGGAGATAATTTCCCGAGAACATGTTCCATGCCAGCCGCGTACGCTGGACCGGTTGTGAATGCTTCGAGTGCTTCAGCCACGGATAACTTTTGCTGTGGATACCAGCCTTGCTCACCGGGGGAACCATCCGCTCGACGGCGGGTGACAGCAGCATGAATTCCTGCGAAGGGGTTCGGTTTTTCGACCGGGGCATCCGATCCAAAAACCAGGATCGTGCCGTTCTCAAGCTGTGTTCTCCAGGCGTATGAAAATGCAGCTCTGCCACCCAGTGATCGATCCGCTACGATCATATCGGAAGGAGCGTGACTGGGTTGCATGGAGGCTATCACACCCAGCTTACCGAGCCGCCCGGCATCGTCCGGGTGGATCGTTTGAACATGCTCGATCCGATGGCGGTATTTAGGTAGATTGTGATCATGCTCATATTCGCGCAGCCTGCTAAGGCCATCAAGAACCTCGTGAATCGCCCGATCACCGATGGCGTGGACAGCCAGTGACAGACCGCTTTCCACTGCGAGCCGCCCGTGTTCGAAAAGTTGTTCGTTATCCAGAAATAGAATACCACGATTTTTAGGCTCGTCAACATATGGATCGAGCATGGCTGCCGTATGCGGACCCAGCGCGCCATCGGCAAAAAGTTTAACCGATCCGATCCGCAACATATCATCCCCAAATCCTGTACGTAAACCGATCGCAGCAGCCTGTGGCAGCAACTCAAGCGGAATTGATTTAACCACCCGGAATTGCAGACCACCGCGCTCCTTCAGGATTTGAAGAGCCTGAAAACAACTGCGCTGATCAAAATCATGGGCGCCGGTCAACCCCATCTTCCAAAGGTCGCCAATCGCCTGTTTGAGGCGATCTGCTAATATTGCGGGATCGGGTTTTGACCTGACATCCTCTGCTAATTTAACCGCCCCTTCTAACAGGATCCCTGTCGGGAGACCTTGCTGATCCCGTTGAATTTGTCCATTGATTGGGTCCGGTGTGGAACCGTTTATGCCGGCAAGTTTTAACGCGGAGCTATTTATCCATGCGGCGTGGAACGATTTAATAGTCAGGAATACCGGATTATCCGGTGCCACCGCATCCAGGTCAGTCGCGCTTGGCCATTCCCCACCCCAGGTATTGTGATTCCAGCCGTATCCGGATATCCACTCACCTGTTTTTGCGTTTTTTGCCCTCCGTGAGACCCGTTCAAGGATCTCTGTTTTACTCGCCACTTCACAATCTACCGCGCTCAGACTCAGTGCATAGGTCTGTAAATGGATATGCGCATCTATTAACCCAGGCAGAATGGTCTTGCCCCCCATGTTTTCGAGCTTGGCTCCATCAAATTCAGCCAACAATTCGTTTCCACCCACTGCAACGATATGTCCCCCTCCAATGACGATCGCCGAGGCATTTGGCTTACTTTTGTCAAGCGTATGAACAATTGCATTGTATAGGAGTTCCATGAATGATCACATTCAGCAGAACGGTCCCGGTTCTTACTGGTTAATCTTTTAGCAAACGGCCCATCAAGGAATCCAATTCCTCGTTGGAATAATAATATATGGTCAGAGTTCCGCCTTTACGACTCGGGCGTAAATTTACTTTTGTCCCGAGGCTGGAGCGCAGACGTGCTTCCACTTCGGCTACATCCGGTGACGCAATGGGTTTGGATTTGCGAGCTGGCTTTTGCCCGAATAATTTACGGACCAATTCTTCGGTCTGGCGGACGTTAAGTTCGTTCGCCAGCACGGTTCGTAAGGCTGCCGTTTGCGCTTCGCCGGTGGAGAGTGCCAGCAGCGCCCGCCCGTGTCCCTCTGAAATTCGGTTTTCAATGAGAGCATTTTTTACCGAATCGGGTAACCGTAAAAGACGCAGGGTATTCGTAATTGCAACCCGGCTCTTCCCCACTCGTGCCGCGATTTCTTCATGTGACAGGTCAAAATCCTCAGCCAGTTGGCGGTACGCTTCGGCTTCCTCCAGTGCAGACAGGTCGGAGCGCTGGACATTTTCAATGATAGCCAATTCAAGCCGTTGTTGATCGGTTGCCTGCCGGACAAGCACCGGGACCGAAGCCAGGCCCGCCAGGCGTGCTGCCTGTAATCGGCGTTCACCCGCTATCAGGATGTAGTGATCGGGCGTTTCTCCAACCGTCACGATCAATGGCTGCAATACACCATGTTCCCGGATCGAGGCCGTTAACTCATCCAGTTCTTCCGGGCGCACTGCGCTGCGCGGTTGACGCGGGTTCGGAGCAACCGTCTCCACTGGAACGAGCATCACTCCATTTTCCATTCGGACGTTTTCCCCGCCCGGGATGAGTGCTCCCAATCCACGACCAAGTCCAGACTTTTGTGGCATATGCTCCTCCTACTCGACGCCCTCGACCACTGCGATCCCATCCGTCGCGATCAACTCCCTCGCCAGTGCATCGTATGACTTGGCAGCATTCGATTGCGGGGCATACGCAGATACCGGCAGTCCATACGAAGGGGCCTCGGCCAGCCGGATGCTGCGGGGAATGATCGTCTCGAAAACCTGTTCAGCAAAATACTTCCGTACTTCCGAAACGACATCTGCAGAGAGATGCGTACGGCTGTCAAACATGGTCAGGATGACCCCCCGTACTTTGAGGGTCGGGAATATTGCCGCGCGCACTCGTTGGATCGTCCGGGTTAATTCCCCCAATCCTTCGAGTGCCAGGTATTCACACTGCACCGGGATGAGAATGCCGTCTTGCGCTGCCATCAATCCGTTGACGGTCAGCAAACCCAGCGACGGCGGGCAATCGATCAGGATGTAATCATAACGTTCTATCAGGGGCGGCGATGATGTGACGAAGTTTGGTTTCGCGTCCCAATTCATTGACAAGTTCAACTTCCGCTCCTGCCAGGGATGGTGAGGAAGGCAGGATCGCCAGTTTTAAGCGCGGGTTTTGCAGAACGACTGATGCAGCCGTGACCCCACCCAGCAAGGCTTCATAGGTGCCTTCCCTGACAGTTTGCTTGTCCACGCCCAGTGATGACGTTGCATTTGCCTGTGGGTCAATATCTACGATAAGAACCCGCTGACCGAGTTGTGCCAGGTAAGCCCCAAGATTAATGGCAGTGGTGGTTTTTCCCACCCCACCCTTTTGATTGACCAGAGCGTAAACGCGTCCCACTACAATATCTCCACCAGGCAAGTGTCGATTTCTTCCCGCGTTGGAATACCCTCAAGCCCGCGGCGCAGCACAGAAAAGGACGCCAGGTGGGTGGCAAAGGCTGCTGCTGCCCATGGATCCCGCGTGGTATATAAGCGCCAGAAGAATGCTGCCGCAAAAATATCCCCTGCACCGGTGGCATCCACTTCATTCAGTTGTGGAGCTCGAAACCGGCGTAGATCACCGTTCCAGTACAGGCGTGCTCCGGCGGGACCTTCGGTCACTGCCAGTACATGGCAGGCGGTCGCCATCGCTTCGATCTCGTCCTCATCTCCACCGACATCTTCAGCGCTCAATACAGCCGCGCCTGCTTTCATAAGCATCTCGCGTTCTTCCGGCCAATCACCGGGTCCCACCTGCCCATCCTTATCCCATTTTCGCAACCAGCCCTGGGGTGTCAAACCTAGCAGGGAAGATGAAAACCTGCCATCCACCATGAGTTTGCCCTCTCCAGCGATCGGCCCAACATGGACGATCGGAGCCCGCCTCCAGGCTTCCGGTACATTTTCAAAAGTGATGTCCGGCGCGGTGAAATGGATGTGTTGGATGCGACCTGCCGGGGTGTATATATTCTCGAAAGTTGTGCTGTGAGCAGCCGGTAATTGTTGAACTCGGATTCCTTGCAGCGCGTCCAGTGACACTTCTCCCCCCCAGGCTGTTACGATTCCAACCCGGCAGCCCAGTGCATGTGCGGTCAAACCCGAATACGCTGCGGTCCCACCTAACCGCGGTCCTTGTGGGGTAAGGTCACACGCAAGATTACCGATCACAAGGTAATCCACAGGTTCAAGCACTACAAATTCCGGCATGGATACATTATACCTGAGGAGAACTGGCGGGATGTCCGCGCACGGATTCTGGAATAAAAAACCCCTCCAAAATCATTGGAGGGGTAAGTAATTTCAAATCAAACCCGGCTACCGGATTACTCTTTTGGTATGATCGTGACCTTGCGGGTTGGCTCTTCACCAACCGACTGGGTGGTGACGCCCGGGTGGTCGCGCAATTCCAGGTGTATGATCCGGCGGTCGCCGGCAGGCATCGGTTCCAATGTCTGGCGCCGGCCCGCTTTCATAGCCTGGTCAGCCATCTTTTGCGCCATTTGCCGTAACTGCCGTTCGTGACGTGCCCGGTACCCTTGCACATCAATGACCACCTGGATCCAATGCTCGACCTGTTTGCTGACGATCAGGTTCACGATGTATTGCAAAGCATTCAGGATCTCCGCGCGTCGGCCGATCAACACAGCCAGGTCATCTCCCTGGATATCAACCATGACCGGTCGTTGACCTTCATCATCCGGGTCGCCGTACCGGACCTCAACTCTAGCCTTGACCTTCATTTTCTCTAATAATTCTGCAACGGTTTGGCGGGAAATGAACAGCAGGTTATCATCGAGAACATCGAATGCTGCTTCCGATGGACTGGAGGCCTCCGGGTTGTGTACAGGCTGTTTGAGACCAGTCTCCGTTTTCTTTGAGCCAGCCTCTACTCCCGTTGCCATTCCCTTGACAGTCAGGCGCACCCGCGCTTGGCGGCTGCCAACGCCAAAAATACCGCGACTGCCGCTGTCGAGAACTTCAACGTCTACGTCTTTATCGGTGAGGTTTAGTTCAGCCAGGCCTTCGGCAACCGCCTCATCAACGGTCTGAGCAATCTTCTCGAGGGTCGTCCGTTCGTTCATCTCTTCCTCGCCAAAGCATTTGTGACAGGTTTCTGACCCGGTATCAGGGATTTCCAATCAACCTTGCCGAGCAAGGCGTATTGCGCCACACCGATCACGTTACCGGTGATGAAATAAATGGAAAGACCGGATGCAAAGGTAAGCGCGAAATAGCCTAGCAGAAGCGGCATATACAACACCATCATTTTGCTCATCATGGCGCCCTGGTCGGTCGGACCGCCCGAGGCGGGCATGGTTACCTTCGACTGGATGTAGGTTGTCAGGGCAACGATGATCGCAAGGATCGGTATTCCGAATGCGAGCCCCGGAATAAATATCCGCTCTGGTTGACCAAGGTTCATCCACAGGAATTTACTGTTTAGGGGAACCAGGTCGTTGAGGTGGAAGAAGGGGTACACCACCCGGGTCAGGATCAGTAATTGACCGGGTGTGGCAGCCAGGGCGCGCATGATGCTCTGATAAAGTCCAAAAATGATCGGGATCTGGATCAGTGACGGCAGGCAGGATGCAAATGGACTGATACCCAGTTCCTTGTAAAGGCCCATTTGTTCCTGGGCCAGTTTTTCCTTGTCATCCTTGTACTTTTTCTGGATATCCTGCCATTGCTTCGATTTCTGAAATTCAGCCATCTTGGCACTCGATTTTATCTGCGAGGCCATCAGCGGATGGGTGATCAGTCGGATCAGGATCGTGAACAGGATGATCGCGATGCCGAAGTTCCCACCGATCAACTTATAGATCACTAAAAGCACATTGGTAAAGGGGTTGACAATGATTGAGTCCCAGGACATGGTTTATTTCCTTATTTGGCCGGTATGAAGGACCACAGCGTGGCCCCGTTCATATCGAGGGCTATCAGGACATCATTTCCGCTAACGGGAGCCACCAGGACAAGGGCACCATTGGATGTTTTTGCAGCCGCAGGTGTCGTATAAATTTTCCCGGATACCGAAATGGATTGCAGGATCTTCCCGGTATTGTCCAGGTAATAGACATTACCAGTTTCCGTACCGACAACGATCGCCTTATCACTGACCAGCGGAGATCCTACGATGGCTCCGCTCAATTTCTGGGTCCAGGGTTGGCCTGAACCTGCCATTGGAAAGGCATACAACGTCCCATTGGCATCGCCGATGTAAATATTGTTACCATCCGCCGCTGGTCCTTGCCAGGTCCAGGAAGATAAAGTCTCCTGGTGAAGGATATTCCCATTGCTGGTGCTTAAAGTCACCAGTTCTCCCGCGTACGTTCCCACGTAGATGGTATTGTTCGCGCCCAGGACAGGCGATCCAAGGATGGCTCCATTGACCGTCTGTACCCAGGTTTGCCTGCCGGTTTGTGCATTGACCGCATAGACCTGTCTGCCCAGGGTCCCAAAGTAGATATTCGAACCGTCCGTTACCGGGGTGCCCCAGATCGCCTGGTCTGCCTGGAATGGGGAAACCCATTTTGGCTTTCCATCTGCTGTGTTGATTGCATAAAGATTGTAATCGGCATTGGGGGCATAGATCAAATCAGCGGTGACCAATGCACCGCCTATCCATCGGTCTTTCGCCTGCTCAAAACGCCAGTTTTCAGCACCGCTTGTGGCGTTCAGGCTGTAAAGTTTTTTATCAAAACTGCTGACGATTAACTGCCCATCCGATGTCAGTACTGGGGTGGCATAGAACGGGTTGGAAGTGGCGGCTTTGGCAGGGTAGCGCCATACTTCAGTGCCGTTCGCCAGGCTGACCGCATATACATAAGGACCGGCTGCGATATAGGCATTGTTCCCATCGCTGGTAACCCCCGGCCAGGACGCAGCCGACAAACCGGTCGCGCAGCCAGCCAGGATCATTGCCAGTGCAAGCATTACTCCGATCAGGATCAGGTATTTTTTCTTCATGAAGACTTTTTCTCTCCTAAGGAACGGGGTCATATCCACCGGGGTTGAATGGGTTGCAACGGATAACTCTCCAGGTCGCCATCACCCCACCCTTCAATACCCCATACCTGTAAACCGCCTGGTAACCATAATGCGAGCAGGAAGGGTAGAAACGGCATGTATTTGCAGGCATCGTTTTGGAAAAACTTGCCTGGTATAAACGGATTAGTCCAAGCAATACGATCCTCGGCCAGTTCCATATTTTACGTGGCAGGTCGCGCAAACGTGGTTCATTGGAATAATCATGCGGTAAATAATCAACGCTCATAAGTTTGTGGCACCAGGCCGGCACGTTTTAACAAGCCGGCTAATGCCTCGTACGCCTGGTGGTGATCTGCAGCTGCAAGTCTGGACCGTGCGACCAGGAGCAAGTCCGACCCGGGAAGGATGGCGGGTAGAAGATCATTCATTGCTGATCTCAGCAGGCGTTTGGCCCGGTTACGCTTGACAGCATTCCCGACCCCCAGCCCGGCGCTCACTCCGACATGTGTTCCAATTCCATCCGATTTTAGCACATACAATACAACAAGCGAGTGCGCGTATGACTTGCCGGAACCCCGCACCCGCTTGATATCGGTCACCCGGGTCAGGCGAAAGCTTCGCTTCACCGGTATCTCGCTTTCACTTTTTCGACTTAATCACGACCGTGCCAGTGCTGGCCGGCTGTGACCATCCTACCAGCGGACGTGCTTGACGTGGTTGTTGCTGCGAACGGTCAGTCTCATGCGACCCTTCAAGCGGCGCCGTTTAAGCACGATCCGACCATCGGCAGTCGACATCCGCTGGCGAAAACCGTGCACTCTGACACGCCGCCGGATTTTGGGTTGATAAGTACGCTTGGGCATTTCACTTACTCCGAATAAAAGAGATAAAAACACCAAACAGCGGTTTTCCGCCGGGGTTTTTCATGGACGGGTCGCAATTATAACCGAGGGGAGTGAATCGGTCAAAGGGGAATAATGTTGCCCGGACGAACAGATAAAATTCCAGAAAAACTTGCAACCACGCGCCGGCTTGGGCAGATTATCCATTAATTAAAGCCAGGATTTGCTATTCGTTATCGGTAAATATCGCGTTGCCAGCATATACGCCACGATAGTTCTCGGGTAAAAGACCCGCGATCTGACGCATTACCAGGTCAGTGTTGCGCTGGCGGGCATCCCGTCTTTCCGCACCCTTCGCTTCCGAAGGCTGGAGCATGATCGGTTTTCCGATATGCATTTGCACCAGGGGTCTTTTTCCCTTCAGCGCCTTCTTGAGGTAGTCATCGGTCGTTCCGACAATACCGACTGGAATGACCGGCATGCCGGATTGTTCGGCGATATAGGCAATTCCTGGCTTCGCAACCCGCAAGCCGGGAGCATGGGAACGCCCGCCTTCTGGTGCGATGAGCAAGGGGTAACCGGAACGGAGCACTGCCAGCACCGTATCGAATAGGGTTCGGTCATATTCCCCGCGATGGACCGGGATGCCGCCCCACATGCGCGCCAGCAGACCCTGTCCGGGCCTGCTCCAGACGTCCACTGCCCCCATCGCCTCCAATTGTTCAGGCCAGAACACGCCGGCCAATGGCGGGTCAAATAATGAGACATGGTTTATCGCTACGATATATGGTTTTCCCATTGGGACGTTTTCCTTGCCCGTCACTTCCACCCGTCCCAGGATGTGGAACAGCACTCCCAATACCACCCGCACGAAGGGGCGACCCAGCCAGCGAACCCACCAGGCAGGATGGTATTCTTTCAATTGCATAATGCCTCCAATTTTCCGAAGACTTCATCGGCGCTCAATTTGTCCGTATCAAGGATCACTGCATCCGCCGCTGCTTTTAGAGGCGAGAATGCCCGCGTCGAATCGATCTCATCCCGGTTGCGTACCCCCGCCAGGATATGCTCGTAATCTGCTTTGCCGCCACGCTGCAGGATCTCCTCGTAGCGTCGCTTCGCACGCACTTCTGGCGAAGCATCCAGGTAAATTTTAAGATTGGCTTCAGGCAGTACCACCGTGCCGATGTCGCGCCCGACCATGACGATCCGTCCGCGCAGACCGATCCGCCTCTGCTGGGATGCCAGCGCCAGGCGGACTCCATGATATGCCGATACCGGCGATACGTTCGCCTCCACATCACTTCGGCGGGTCTCCCAGGTGATATCCTTTCCATCCAGCAGTACGTCGCATGTGCGACCATCATTCTTGGAAGGTGGGAGAACATCAATTTGTGCGCTCTCAGCCAGTTTTGTGATATTGGCTTCATCCGCTATATCTAGTTTATGAAGGATCGCGCCCCAGGTCACCGCGCGGTACATGACTCCCGTATCGAAAAAAAGGTATCCCAACAACTCTGCCAGCCGCCGCCCAATGGTGGACTTGCCCGAGGCCGCCGGTCCATCAATCGCAATGATATTGGGAATTGTCATAACGGTTCCGGGGTAATGGTCATGGGTTGGGTGATACGGTCGGAACACCCTGGCTGTCCAGCATGAGATCGGACCGCACCCATAGGATAATGTTTTCGCGCAGGATCGGCATTTGGCGATAAACCAGCCAGTTCAGCCAATCGGAAGTGGTGGCATGATCCCAATCCGCCACCTCCCGCAAAGGTAGTGCCTCGCCGCGATATTTGGCAGCCAGGCTTACCTGGCTGATCGGTGTGATGACCATCTCTGGTGTTGCATCCGGTTCCAGGGCGTCGATAAACTGCACCTGCCAGTCACGAAATAACCATTGCAGCCCGCTGGATTTGACTCCCTGCACGGTGAGAGACAAAGAATTTATTTCGCCCTTGTTCAGATCGGAGATCTGGTTGGCGACAATCAACATGACATCCACCCTGCCGGTGCACGGTTCCGGTTGCCACAGCTCAAAGGTAAGCGGCTGGCGCAGCCCTGCCGCACCGGTGCTCATGGCGATCGTGAACAATGTCAGGCAGATTACCACCGACCAAACCCCGCCTAGTCGTGCCACCTTGGTCGACCAGCCCGCGCCTGCCAGCAGGATGCTCAGCCCAACCAGCAACCCGACTGCGAGTAATAAGGAGAGACGCATGTGGGCGATCGACATGGTCAGGTCCATTCTGGTTACACTTGCCAGATCCAGCCAGCCGAAGACCAGCAGCACAACTATGACTGCCATCAATCCCGCCAATTGCCAGGAATCCCTCTTCTCGAAATCAAGATGATGACCCAGCTCCATCCCCGTCAGGACCCACAGCGGCAGGAATGCCCAGCTTAGGTCGCTGGTTTGTTTGCCAGGATAGATCAGCGCCAGCAGAATGGCGGTCAATGCCCATACCCCCAGCAGGATTGATGCACGCTCTTTTCTCACGATACCGCGCACTGCGCCTGCAATTCCAAATCCGAGTGGCAGGATTTCATATGCCGGCAGCGCGAGTAGTAATCTCCAAACTGGAATATCAGACAGCGTTATCCAGCCTCGCAAAAAGTCGATGAACGAAAAAATGATTGCTGATAATCCCTTTGGTGAAAGGATGAAAAGGCTCCCCAGGATCAGCAGTGTCAACCCGCCGCTGACGATGGAAACTTTCAGATCGACCCATTTTATTGAGTAGGATGTCGCCGGGATTGGAGGCTCCACATGTTCCGCTTTCTCTTCATCCGTCTTGCGCGATTTTCCAGCCCGCGATCTTGCAACAAGCCAGACAATGATCAGCCCCAATAAGCCAAACCAGACCGCTGTCCCGCTGAGAAGCGCCAACCCTGCGAAAATACCTGCCAGCGTCCGGTGCCCCTTCATCCACATCAGCCCGGTAAAGATCAGGGCACTGATGGCTAGCATGGGACCACCCGCCAGGTGCGACATCGCCACCATTCCGGGATCAATCGCCAAACCGAATGCAATCACCAGGGCAGGGATCCTTCCGGTCCGACCCCTTATCAACCAGGGAGCAAGTACCAGCGCGGTACCCGCCAGGGCCGGCCAGAAGCGGGCAAGGAAATTGGTCGCGCCGAAAACGAAAAACAGCGCGGCGGTCAGGTGGACGAAAGCCGGGTTGGAGCCGATCACGGGTCTCAAGCCCTGGACGATCTGCAGTGCCTGGATTGACCAGTTGGCTTCGAAATCCGAAAGGGGAAGCATCCCCAGGTTTATGAAGCGTAAACCAGCAGCCAGGATGATTGCCAGGGCATAGAGAGCATGTTCAAGAGTGGGTTGATTATTCTTCATTGATGATATTTTAACATGGTTGACGGATGGGCAGTCCAAATACTAAGGATCAGGGTACCTCATAGATGACCACCTGACCCTGGTTGAATACCGGTTTCAAGTACTGTTGGAATTTCAGTTCATTTACACGGTAATTGCTGCGCTCTTGTGTACCAACATACACATATCGGATGGCATACTTTGCAAGGATCGTCCGAGCTGTTTGCCAATCGGAGGTTTCATACAGGGTTTTAATATCATCCATGCGCTGTTGGAGTCCATCGTACGTACCGCGCCACTGGGACTCATGACCAGGCCAGCCCAGGACGGTTGGTAAACCACTGTATGTTGAAATCAAACTGATCTCGCCGTGATAACTGGCATCCGGGCGGGTAGCCTCGACGATATTCCCATCCGGTTCAGATCTTAACCAGATCGCTGCAGCCATATCGTCAGGAAAGAGGCTTTGAAAATAGGCGCCTCCATCCATTGTCCAGACGGACGATGCGGTCTGCCAGGCTGAACCATCACCGGCGGTTTGCGCAGTCGTCAAACTCTTGAAGAAAGCAGGTATCTGGAAATTTTCCGTCTTGGTCGACAATCCGAACAGTGGATAGACCAGCGCCATGAACAGCACGATTGCTAGGCCTGAGCGGTAAACCCACTTCCATGGTCCACGCAGGGTTTGCAGCAAGACCGCCGTGCCGAACGCTGCTGCGATGCTCCACATCAGCCAGGCTTGATAATAGAATTTAAAAACCGTGTTTAAGCGCCAGCCAAATTGATCTCGCAGATAGATAAAATCCGGTGCCAGTACCAGCAGGGCGCCAAGCACGGTCAGGAAGAGCACGAAGTGCACGGGTCGGAGCAGGAAAGGATGCTCGCCGGTGTTTTCAATATCATCGCCCGTAGGAGCATCGGTTTTTCCTTTCAAAAGGAATGCCAGAGCCATTCCCAGCAGTGCAAGGAGAGTCAGCAGCCCGCCGATATATGACAGGCGGCGAAGCAATGTTGCCGCGAAGAAAAGTCCTGAACTGACGAAGCCCTGCTGCGCCAGGTAATTTGCCACGGTCCCGGGCAGCTTCAGATTGGCGAGCAGACTGAGCAACCAGGAGAAAACCCATAATGCCAGCGCTGCGCCTGCCGCAAGACCCAACCCGAGCTTCCAATTCGCGGGCTTTCTTTCAAACCGCCAGAGATAGATAAGGTAGGCAAACAGAGGCAGGAATAAAGATCCAAACATGACCCACAACTGGACCCCACGCGTCGGGTCTACCACGTTCGGTAGCAACCCTCCCGCCTGGGATGAAAAGCCAGCATAAAAAGGCAGGTAGAGCAGGATGGCAAGCAGACCGACCGGCACACACAGGGCAAAAACATCTTCAAGCCGTTTCCAGGTCCAGCCAAATTCGAATACCCGCATAAGCACGAATGCGCCTGCGAAGAGGGCAAAACCGATCAGGATATCCCAGGTATTCAGGAATGCCAATCCCCCGAGGATCAATGCACCGAAGAACAGTCCAGCCGGCTGTACCGGGAGCCGGTAAAAGCCAAGGTTCGTCACCCCTTTCCAGCCGCCCGCGAACAGGTTGATCGCGAGTGCCACGGCCAGAAGACCGAAAGGCATCGCCAGTACATGCGGGTGCAGGTCTCCGAGCAGATAGGAGAAGAATGGGAACTCATCGATGATTTCGCTTTGCCCGGTCGGATTACCCGCCAGGCTGAGGTCCTGGATGACGCGGCGAAGCGCGCCACCACCAGTAATATCGCTCCGGCGCCCAGATCAGCGGTCGCACGGGCGGCTGGTTCAGGTCGATTATCCCGAGCCACGTCCAGAATGAAGAAGTGTATGCTCCATTCGTACCTATTTTCCAGAACAGGCCGCGATTGCTTAGGATCTCCAGGAACCCTTCGAAATTGGAAACGATCAATAAGAAGAATGGACCAAGTAATGGCAGACGGTATAACGATGTGCCCCTGGCGGCAGGATGTTTTTCCCTCCAGGCTGCCAACAGGCTGTAGAGAACACCGTAGGCTCCAGCCGCGCTCAAGGCAAAAACCATGGCTAGCATCAGGTTGAACGCCGCATTCCCGGGAGTACCGGTGAACTTGGCGAGCATGGCGGTCATCACATAGCCAAAGTAATAATATGAGATTGCGTATCCTGAAAGCCAGGGGTCATGTGGCGGGAAAGTGGGCGACCGCAGGATGGCATTGATAAATGCCATTTCCATTGGTTTCTCCGTACCGGCTGCCTCCGGGTTGCTTGCCCGCACGATTGCCAGGAAAGCGAAAGCAATGAAGAATAGGATCTCAACCGTGAATATCACTTTTCGGTTGGTCTTGATCCAATCGCTCATCGATCGACGTGTATCTTTATTGAACAGAATGATGCCAGCCACTGCAAGTGGGATCAACAATGCCAGGATTAAACCGCTGATATCATTTTGAATGATACCCAGGGAAGCCATCATCCAAAACACATAGCCCCATATCAGCATCCCCAATGTTCGGGCGAGACTGAAGCCCCGGTCAGCCAGGCCCGGGAAAAGCCGAAAAGCCAGTGGGAAGGTCAGCCAGCCGAGGGCAGAAACGAGCAGGTACCAGGCGATAAAAGATAACATCAGGATTTTTCCTCGGTCATCCCAATAACGGCGAGGATCTCAGGGCTTTGACCATCCGGTGATACCCTCCCGTACCTTCGGCGATCATAGGATGGTTGTTATGATAAGAACGGATCAACTTGTATCCCAGCCGTTCATACAGACGCCGTGCATTTTCATGACCAAAAGTGACGATCAACGAACATTTTTTCAAACCGGTTTTCATGGCTAACTGTTCGGCAAATTCCATCAGCTTGCTTCCCAATCCCCTACCCTGGTACTCCGGGAACACTCCCAGGTTGCTGATATAGAATTCATCCGGCTCTGTTTCCTTCAAATCACCATACAATGATTGCTTCCGTGCCAGGCGTAACGTGGCTGCCAAACCGAATTTCTGCAACAAATGCAGACCGGTCGTCCAATTGTAGCGCGTGAGCCTGGCTCCCGGGTACGCCAGTAGTAAACCAACCACCTGACCGTCCTGTTCCGCCACATGTGATAAAGGATAACTGACCCGGTTCCCGATCCGTTGAAAAAGGTCACCCAATACCCCCAGTGTGTTCTTTCCCTTCATGCCATCGAATAGCCAGTCCGCTTCGATGCCCATCGATAAATAGATGAGACGGGCGACAGCCTCTTCATCTGACACACGGGCCGGGCGAATGACTGTTTCCGATTTCACAACAAACCCTCCGGCAGAGAGAATAACCCTTCCGGACCCGGTTCGAGATCAAACACCTGCCTTACCGCATCCACATTCACCGGACCATATATATGGGGAAACAACTCATCCACTTTGTCCGTACCCGGTTCCCAGCGAACCTCCGCCTGGAGTTTTTTCGGATCGATCATCAGGATCACAAGGTCATGTTGCTGACCATAATAATTATTAGCTACGCGCAAGAGCTGGTCGGCTTTCGAGCAGTGTATGAACCCCTCATTCTTGATCGAATCAGCCTTATATTCACGCGTTCCTGCCGTCTCAAGCCAGGAACTTCGGGCAGTTATATGATAAATAAACCCGCTCACCGGTTTACCTCGTAGATGACAGTTTGACCATCCTGGTAAACCGCATGCCAATAGATATTGTTAAATACATCAAACTTCGCGATCCCGTCCGCTGCCCCTTCTTTCACTGGACCGCCCGGCGCGCCGGGGGCATACTTGGCGCGTTCCAGTTGCCCGAGGATGATATAACTCACATTGTACTTATGCAGGAATGCCAATGCCGCTTGGATATCGGTGGTCGAATAAAAACCGTCCACCTCCACCCGCCCACGGTTCTGGATATCCGAAGTTAGGAGCACACGCTGCTGCTCCTGGTGCCATTCCCACCCGACCACATCCGTCAGTCCGGTATAAATGGAATAGCGTCCCAGCCAGGCATACTGGACGCCCGCCGGCGCGGCTTCCACGATGACCGGTGACCCTTTCACGTTTGATAGCATCCATTTGATTGCGCGGTAGTCCTGGCTCAGGTCCATGTTTACGCCGTACTCGGAGTAAGTCGAATATGCCATGTAATCCATGCTGTCGAGTGTGTGTGGCGCCGCAACCGCCATGCGGTCCCGCATTTTATCAGCCCCTGCAATGATCAACACCAGCGCTGATCCAGCCGCCAGGATCGTGGCTGCAACCTGCCAGGCAGTCCGCCAGCCTGGCAGCCACTTGCGGAATTCGCTCAATAGCCAGCCGAACCCTGCCGCCGCACTCAAACCCAATAGGATCCAACTCTGCACGCCAAACTTGTATACGGTATTGAACCGCCCGATGTCGCCGGAAACAACGATCAACTCCACAACCATCGTCAGCAGTAACCCGGTCCCGATCATGAATAGCACCAATCGTTTCAGGTCGTGGAGCCCAGGTCGGAACAACAGGATCGCCGCCCATACTGCCAGTGGCAGCGCCAGCCACAGGATGGTGACCCCTTTCCAGGGCACGTTTTGGGTCGAACTCATGACCCATGCTTGCTGTGCGATCAGCACCACTACAATGATGACAAGGGCGGCAATGATGAGATCCCGGTAAGGGCGAAATTTGTGGAGTGCCGAGACGGGTGTTTCCGCCAGCCACTGGCGTGTCTCCCAGGTCATCCACGAGACGATGAAGAACAGGAACACGCCCCATTGGATCAGGTAGATCGAGATGGGAGTACGCTCGCCGGTCCATGCGCCGATCGAGCTGTATGCCTGGGAAAACCAGTGCGAAAATGGTTGGTATAAAACCAGGGATAATACTGCCAGCACACCCACCGCAGCCACAGTAAACAAGCCGCGTTTTACCCATCCCGGTAGTTGTACCCGCAACCTGTCGGTGCTGCCGTACCGGATGACGCAGTACGCGAGCACAACCGAACCGAGGATAAAGTACGTGTAGAAATCCCAGGTGTTGGTTGGTTTCAACGATCCGATGATCAGACCGCCCATAAAGAATCCCAGCCCGGCATCGATCGGGCTTTTCCACCTGCCTTTGGCAAGCAGGACCGACATTCCCCACGAGATGACCAGCACGGTCAGCATGTATGCGATCATATGAGCATGCAGGTCGGAGTAAATAAATGTGAAAAGTGGGAACTCATAGAAATCCGAGTATCCCGGCGGGAAGATGCGGCTGGTATACCAATACCAATCCCCGGGCACGTATGGCAGTTGCATGCCGCCCAAAACCATGAAGAAACCCTTGATCGTCCACCAGGTATGTTGGAAAAAGTTACCTGCCACGTTTAGATCGGTCGGTGTACCAAGCCGCTGGAAACCATCTTTCAGCATCTGGACGATCCCGAGGTTGCCCAGTAGTACCATGGCTGAGCTCGCCGAAAGACCGCCGATGAACGGCAAACCGAATAATGAATGTCCTGCCTTTCCTTCATTTCCGGCATTCGCGTTTCGGATGCCTGCCAATAAATTCCATCCGACCGAAAACGCGGAAACTCCCAGGCAGGCAAATAATGTCGGTAGGATGAAGTTATAAGCGATGGAGGGGACGATTCCCAGCAGCTTCACCGGCGTACCGACGATCACATAGCCGAAATAATAGTAATTAATGTAACCGCCTGCATACCATGGATCGTATGGCGGGAAGGTGGTGCTTTTCAGGATCGCATTGAGGTAGGCAAAATCCATCGGTCGCTCGCCGCCTTTGGATGGATGCCAGAGATCCGGGTTGCCAATGCGGATGACCAGGTCGACCAGGAAAAGAGCCAGGAAAACCGCCTCAACCAGCAGGAAATACTTCCAGCGTTCCCTTATTTCCTGTGCTAGTTCTTTGCGTTGGCGCCATGCCAGCCAGGCGCCTGATAGAAGAATGATCCCCAGCAGGACCGCGATGATCAGCCTGCTGTATGTCAGTCCAAGCGATCCCGCCATCCACGCCAGCCAGGCCCACAGCAGCAGTCCAACGACCCGTGCCAGTGGATAGCCGTGGTCCGGCAGACCGGGAAACGCCGCCCGCACCAGCGGGTAAACGAATAACCCAAGCGCAAATATCACTACATACCAGAGCAGCAGTCCAAGCACCGGGTAACGGTTATAAATGGCTGCCGGGTTGAATAGGTCCGTCCACGTCCCGCCCGCCTGCTGGACCGCCAGTTGATCTGCCGGAAGCAGCAGGTTTTTATAATTATCCAACTGTCCCGGGGTCAAATGGGCAGCCTTGCTGTAATCAACGGAACTGAAAAAGTTTTGCAGCTTGGCCGGGTTGAAATCAGCGCTCTTTTTGAAGATCAAGACCTTGGGATGGTCGTAGAAAGTGAATGCTTCTTCTGCCGGCTGATCGTTGATCACGAATGGGCCGATCGTCGGATAATCTTCAGAAGGTCGCGACCAGATCAAATCCCAGGCTTCCATGGAACATGCCTGGCTCCGCCACCCGGTAGCACCAGATGATGTTTTTTTCCACCGGGCAGCCGATCAGTTGCCGGTAGTATTCGGTCGTCAGCGGGTACCGCTCGGGAATGCGAGTGATCTGCCCGTACTGATGGTTGGTGGGTATCAGGATGTAATCGGTTTGATCGAGAACGTCCTGCATGTGTGCCACTTTATCGGCGGTATCGTCGTTGTAGACCTCCAAATTGAGGTCCCCGCGATAGATGCCGCCGAATGGGTCATAGGTGGTCGTACGGAACGGCAGGGTATAGTCGAAACTCGTCTCATTCGCCAGTGTCGCACCCACGAAGGTCAGCGACCCTCCGCTGGTTTCGATCTGCAGCGAGTAGGTCAATCCGTGTTTAATGATCACCGGGCTGCTGAGCGGCAGACTGATCGGGCTGCCGCGCGAAATCCGGGCTCGCTGCGAAATTCGTCGTCACATTCAGGTTCGCCAGGATACCCTGTGCCGGATCAGTTGATGATGTAAGCGTCACGGTCAAGGTCTGGTTACCGGACTGGTCAGAATCGATAATGTGTGCAAAGTTGATCGAATTCAGCGTACCGTCGGTTTGTGCAACAAATACCGCCTGGTATGGCGATCCTGCCTGAACGGTTCTGTCCGACGGAAATGGCAGCGGCTGTTTATAAGTTCCACCTGACGGTGTCAGGATCTGCAGATCAATCGGCGCGGCCACGTTCTGGAAGATCCAATTGGTTGCCGCCACTCGCGGTTCGGTGCGGACATATATATTGCTGAAGGCGAATGCCCAACAAAATGTCAATATGAGCACCACTGCTCCCGCGGAAATTGACAGCACTGCTTTCCAGTTGATTCGTTTCAATCCATCCAGGCGCGGTTCCACAAAATAAAAAACGACCCAGGCTGCCATCATTCCAAGCAGCGGGTATATGGGTAATTGGTAGCGCATCGTCGGGTTATACTGCAGCGATTGCCAGGTGAAATAAATACCCGTCCAACTCCAGAGCAGGATGTGCTTGAGCCAATCGCCCTTGATCATTCGCCAGGCCATCCAGATAAAACCAGCCCACGCCAGGATTCCCAGCGGCAGACCCAGACCCCAGACGGTCAGATTTTCAAATGAAAATAAATGCGTACGCTTCGCCCATTGCAGCGCCCAGACAAGGTCGGCATTGGGACTCGCCATGGACAATTGTTCCCGCACCTTGGAGATCCAGTTGGCATCGATACTGATATTAAAAAATCCCGGACCGCTGAAGGCATACGGTTGGAACACCCGGAACGAGATCAGCGAAACGACCGCGCCGATGATGATGGCAATGATGGCTTGACCGATAAAATCTTCAAAGGGCGTCCGCTCAGCCTGTCCACTTTGATTGTCAGACAGGGTATCCGTCTTGTGATGGTGAAATTTAAAATAGCGGACTACAAGGGCGATTGGCAGGGTTATTGCCACCGCAGCGGCATTCAGCTTGGATGCTGCTGCCATGCCCAGGGCAAGCCCAAAAATGGCACACCACCAAATTAAATGATTATGGTACAGGCGTGAAAAAAAACTTGGAACCGGACGCATCGCAGGTTTTTCACTTGCATTCAAACCGGCATCCAGCGCACTTGTCTGCCATTCAGCCGTCGCAATGATGGCGGCAAAATACAAGGTCAGCATTGTGAAGAAGGTGGCAAAATTATCGGTCGTATAAAAATGGGACTGCTGGATCTGCATGACCGTTATGGCGGAAAAGGCTGCCGCCAGCAGGGCCACCCTGCGGCGGTAAATCGCTTCACAATAAAATAAAGCAGTACCACTGTCCCCAGGTCTGCTATGGCAGACATCTGGCGCCCGAACAAGGTCGAATGATTCATCTGACCCAGCCATAGGGCTAGATATCGCACAATGAATAAAGGCAAAGTACCGTAGACGTAAGCCGGGTATCCAACCGCCGCCGGGCTGAGTGTTGATTGTGAGTGTTAAAGTAATCACTAATGCTGTGGAGGGGCTGGATGGCATATGTGACCGAAGTAATGAAGTTTTCATCCGGATGCTGGTTGTCAAAATCACCCCGATTAACGCCCTTAAAGTCGGAAATAGCCCCCCACCAGGATGACAATTACCAGCAGCAGGTCGATCAGCCAGTCAGATCTTCTTTCTGTTTTTGGTTTTTGCGGGATCGTCATGAATTACCCTCGGTCATTTTGCCGGCGGGATAAAGAAGATCATAAAATCTTTACCGGGAAGTTTTGTTTTCGATATGAAACGGCTCCATATGCCTTGTGGATAAAGAGCTCCCAGTCCTTCTATATCAGCCGTATCTTGAACATCGACAATAAATAGTTTTGGTCCCTGAACGGTAACTGTCGCAGCGAAATCCTGCGGCCAGATCGCAAAGTCGCGGTTCGGGATGCCCGCCCACACACCCGGCAGGCGCGTATCGACCCAATATGGGTATGGCACGATCCAGCTATTATCGGTGGACCCGTAAGCTTGACCGAATTGTTTGATGACCGCCCCCATCTCCGAGGAATTCCAGGAGCCGTTTGAATAATCGGTGGCGTATTGGTTAAAGACAAGCGTATAGTTCTGGAAGGCTGACCAACTGAACAATCCGATGATCAGCAATCCGCTCAGAGCGGATCCGGACCGGCGGCTCATCCGGGCGGTTATACCTACCAGCAAGCCGTCCAGCGCCACCGCCACCACCAGGAAAGTTGGGACCAATGAGCCCGCCGCGCGGTTCAGGGCCGGGTTCTCCTCCGGGAAAGCCAATGAGAGGATGGACGGTAACTGCAGCAGCGAAATCGCCAGCAATAAGAATAAGTCCTGCCAGTGGCGCTGGCGAACATAACGGATCAGGAGCAGCACAATCCCGATCAGGAACAGGGCTCCGCTGACAACATCCAGCGCCGGGCGTCCTACCACGGAATGGACCCATATCACACCATCATCCCAGTTGAACATCTTCAGCGCATTCCAGGTATTCGAAAGGAATATTTGCCAGGCCGGACCCGGCAGGGGATTGTCAGCCGTACCGAGCCGTGAAAACGCTCGAATACTAAATGATTCAGGATTGTCCACCCAATAGCGCGCCAGCGGTAAAAAGACCACCAGCGCAGCCAGAGCCAGGATCACCAGCCAGGTGATCGCCTGCTTGCGGTTACCCTTCGACTGTACATGGATCATGTACAACACGATGGCGATCACGACCACGATCGGCATGATCCGAAATGGGCTGTAACCGTGTAGTCCGAATCCGAGGAAAAGTCCGGAGATGACCATATCGTTGCGGCTGCGATTGCGCAAACCGCGCAACAGGTAATAAAGTGTCGGAGCGACGAATAACGGGTAGAGCGGAAATCGTTAAACCGACCCTGCTGATCACATTCGGCCAGTAGGCGATACCGGTAAACAATAACGCCAGCAAGCCGATCCGTCTACCGCCGAATTCCTTTCCCAGCAGGTACATGTAAGGTAAGGTCACCAGCCCGCAGAAGACGGTCCCGATCTTGAGACTGAGGAACGACAGTCCAGTACCGAAGATCCATGAGACCACCAGTGTCAGGTACATTTGGATCGCTTCCCGGCCGGTATTACGGGGGAAGAAGATATGGGTTTGACCCTGCGAAACATCGAACACATCCAGGATCTTTTCGGCGTGGTCGCTGAATGGCTCGGACGGGACCCCTCCGATATTATTGATCCTGAAAAATACCACCACCGCTACAACCGCCAGCACCAACAGGGTCCATTTTGTGATCTGTACTTGCCAGGAATTCTTTGCCAGGAATACTTTGATCCTCGACCAGAACGGAGGTTGGTTTTCCGGTGTCAGCCAGAATGCCCAGACGAAGAACGCGATTGCCAGTATCCAAAGCGTGACATTGAGTAAGGTGAAAAGGTTGTCACCAAGTGTTGCGAAGGCTGCCACGGAAAAGACGATCGCAAGGATGAGCGGGATTCGCTTGATCGTGAAGTCCTCATTACCAGCCAACCCCTCCGGGTAACCCGTCAATCGCCATTCTTTCCGGATATATGCCAGTACAAGCCAGCCAAAGGCAAAACCATACAGGATTAGCCCGGCAGTGGCTGTCCGGTTGGGTGATGGCTCGAATGTGCGCTGGGCAAACAATGCAAATACCAATGCCAGCAAAGACCGCCATGGCCAACCTCTCACATGCGTGACCCTCTCCCAGGAGCGCTCGAACACATCCGGCTTTTCTTCGTTCGAGATCCGTGCGGTCTCTTTTAACGATTTTATACTTTGCGGTTGTTCGCTTGGTATCGCAATTTTCTGACCGCGCTTCCAGAACTTCAAGCGATCCTTGAGATAATCCAGCAGGCTGGGTTCCTGTTCGGGCTGCGGAGGCTTGGCAGAGTTCATCGTTTATTATCCATGGATGGTTTCCTGGCGACCACCATAATGCTCTCGCCCCACCGAATTGGCAGGAAGGGCAGTCCTGAGATTGCCTGGAATCCCCCCAGCGAACCGAAAAAGAATTTCTGCAGGATCACCGGCAGGATGGCTATGTATGGAACATCCCAAAAACCATCGGCAAAAGCTTTTCGTATCTTGAAACCGGCATTTTTGATCATCGCCAGCCATTCGGAGGGAGGTTTCAGCGATATATGGGTGGGATCCTGGTAACCGATCCAACCTTGCCCTTTCCATGGTTTGAGCATGGAATCCAGGTTGGGTGTTGCGAGGATCAGAATGCCTCCTGGTGAAATGACCCGGCTTAATTCTAAGATTGCTTTTTCAGGATTAACTAAATGCTCAACAACGTGCTTGATGATCACCATTGCAAAACTTCCGTCGGCAAATGGCAATTCTTCGGCGCTCGCAACCTGCATCATCGTCCGCACGGCAACCGGCTTGGCTTGGATCATTGCCCAATGATTGACGTCCACGGCAGCCGTGCTGAAGGTACTTTCAAGCTGTCCCACCAGGTGACCCAATCCCGATCCGATCTCGAGTAACCGGGTACCGCCCCTTCCGTACCTGCGTGCCAGGATCGCGTAGAATCGGTTCGACCACCAGTATTGGCTGAACTTGGCAAACGATACACCTTCGTAGGTGTTGGTGTTGAAATATTTTTCGTCAAAGGGCATATCAGGCTTTGCGGGCCAAATAGAAAGTAAAAGTCCCATCGTAGACCGGTTTTGCGGATGCATACCGGCGGGTGAACTTTTCCGTCAGCCACAAGTTCCATTTTGTGGGGGCAATGATCCAGCGACCGGTCAATTTGCGAGCCAATAGGGATGGCAGACCAAAATAATGACCCCATTCTAACACGCGCATGGCTGCCGGCGAGAAATAATGCCACCACTTTTCAAGCCGGAAGCCCGCTTGTTCCAGCCGCTGCTGCCACACTTGTGGATCATCGGCATGTTGGACCCTGGAAATGCGCCTGAACCAATCGGTATATCGCGCTCCTAGCATATGTGAGATCGATAGTTCAGATAGGTAGCGTGGGTTTGGCACACAAAAATAGAAAGGCGCCCCGCCTTTCAATACCCGTGCGGTATCAGCCAGAACATTATCGATGTGCGGGATATGCTCTAGTACCGAGTTGCTGAAGGCACTGGAAAAATAAGCGTCCGGGAAGGGCGACCGCGCTCCGTCCGCCTGGACCAAGAGTTGGTAGCATCCGCGTCGACCGGCTTCATGGATTGGATCTTTCCATGGATCGAGACCTACCTCGATGGACCGGTCGAAAGTGAGGCTGGCAAAATGACCGTCACCGCAGCCGACATCCAGTGTTGGGGAAGGCAGGTCAAAATTTTGATAATAAGTCGCCTCGACCCCGCGCACCAGGGCACGAAAATAAGGCAGGCTTTGTAAATGAAGGTACAGAAAATCTTTCATGTTTATGGATAATAGCAGGTCATCTGTGATGAATTCTGGATTATTGATGAATTAATTGGGCAAACAACTTCTCATACTCCGCCGCCACGCTGTCCGGATCGTATTGAAGCCTGAGAGCCGCCAGGTCGCAGTGGGGTTTTTCCTTCCCGCCGAGGATATCTAAAAGTGCCCGCCCCAGCGCTGGCACGTCACCGACGGGTATTACTTTGCCCATGGCGTGCATCTGGATTGGGCGGCGCACGCCTGGCAGGTCCGATGCGATGCATGGGACGTCGTTCATCATCGCCTCCACCTGTACCAGGCCGAAGGCTTCGGTCGAATTAAGCGAAGGGACGACCAGTACATCTATATTTGGGTAATATGCCGCCAATTGTTTTTGGCTTAGGTTACCCAGGAATTTCCAGTACCCACCTTGTTCATACTTGTTTATCCGGGGAAAGAGCCGGTCAAAATATGCCTGTTCACCCATTACATTCTGATATTGTCCGGCAAAAAGCACCTGCGCCTGCGGGTATTGGTCGATCACTTCAGGTAAGGCGTCGAGTAAAACCTCGACGCCTTTTTCAGTTGCAAAGCGCGTCACCATTCCGATCACCGGGCGCCGCTTATGGGTGAGATATTCGTCCGCGAATGAGTTGATTTCGTCCCGCTCGGCTGCTGGAAGAACGACCGGAGGCAGTAAGGGGGTCAATTTTTTGGCATAGCGGGTCAGAAAACTCGAATGGTCGGCGTAATCCTGGGTATAAGTTACGATGCTGTTCGCCAGTAATGCTGCCAGGTTATTCTGGACCTTCACAACCAGATTGACCAGTTTATTGAACAAGCCGGATGGAAGTCGCAGGTCGCAGTGGTAAGTCAGGATGGTTGGTTTGCCAAGTAGCCGTGCGCGCAGTGCGACTCCGGGAGCGTCGAATTGGGGCAGGTGGAGTTGGACGATGTCATGCTCCCGAACCAGCCTGGTCGCTACCCACCCAAAACTTGGGGCAATCACACCCTTGCTGACGCGCACTGCCACCGGTACCCGGATAACATGTACGCAGTTCATTATCTCATCGAGCGGGAGTGACTTGTCATACTGAGTCGTCATAACCGTTACCTGGTGTCCGCGCTTCACAAATGCGCGTGCCAGCCGTTCTGCATAGATGGTCAGACCGGATGTATGCGGGCGGTAATAGGTCAGAACGGTCAGGATCTTCATGAAGAGTGCTGGTGGTGGGTCTCGCCGACAAGTTCGCAATAAAGGTCTACCGAAATGCAGCCTTCACATTCCAGTTGAAGGGTGGCATGACCGATTTCATAATCATGGCGCAATAGATCAACGACCGCTGCCTGGATCTTAACCCCTTCACTTATCGCAATATCATCGGTCAGGATGTGCGCCGAAAGGTTGCGGATGGATTGTGTGATGCTCCATAAGTGCAGGTCATGCACTCCCCGCACGCCTTCTATCTTCATTAGGTCTGACATCATCTTATCTACATCGATATCAGCCGGGGTGCCTTCCATCAGGATCTCCACCGCTTCGCGTAAAATTCCCACTGCATTCCACAAGATCAGCACGCCAATCAGTACGCTGACCAACGGATCGAGCCAGTTCAGTTTGGTAAAGTGGATGATGATCCCGGCAATGACAGCCCCGACGGTGGATAATACGTCCCCCATCAGGTGCAGGAACGCTGACTTGAGATTCAGGTCGTGTTCCGCACCCCGCCGGACGAGCAGGGCGGTCACCAGGTTAACAACCACCGCCACCACGCCTACGACGATCAGAATATCCGCTTTTACTTCTGGGGGGTGGATAAAACGCTGGTAGGCCTCATAAAAGATACCCAGGGCGATCAAAACCAGCGTGGTTGAGTTGACCAGTGCCACCAGGATCCCGGCGCGATGATAGCCGTAGGTTTTTCCAGAGTGAGCCGGTCGGGTCGTGACGGATAACGCCCACCAGGTCAGACCGAGCGCAAGCACGTCGGTGACATTGTGGGCAGCATCGGTCAACAATGCCAGGGAATTGGCAAAAATACCGGCGAGCACTTCCACAACTACGAAAAGCAGGGTGATCCCCAGGGAGATCGCCAGCCGTTGGATGGTGGATCGGTTCAAATTGGGGGTTAAGGTGTGATTGTGATTCATGGCGGTAACCGTCAAATTATAACCCAGTGACGGATAATAATTATAAATATCCTCTTGAACTTGACCAACCGGATCAATGATCCCATGCCAAACAAAAAACAGGTGACCTTGATTCGTCACCTGTTATTCTTCTTACTGCACAAAAAGGCGTTTATTGATCGCTTTAGATAACTGTAGGATCAGATCCTTATCACGTTCATAATCAAAGACGATTTTATCAATTTCCTCTTTGGGGTGTGACCATGGCAGCCCCCTGCGATAAACCTCCGGCTCAGACAGATACCGCGGAACGATGTGGGTATGCAGGTGTGGGTCCGTGTTTGACATAATGGCATAATTAACTCGGTAGCAATTGGAAACCTCCAACAAGGCATCGCCGATCAAGACCATGTCCCGCAGATAATCCGTTCGCCGCTTTTGATCCAGGTCGTTGATCGATGCAACCACCGGATCTGCGTTCAGGATGGTATAGCCGCGCAGGAATTGCATATCGCACAATACCGCCCAACCCGACGGAACGCTGCATATGACGGTCGGGTTGCTGCCAGCTTTCGCCAGCGCAATTCGCTCGGGAATGCTAATACCCATCGCTAGAACTGTTTCCGGTTTTCTGATACCCATGAAAATAACTTGCTTACCCCTTCAGCCACACCGGTTTTTGGCATCCAACCCAGTTCTGCGCTCGCCTTGCGGATATCGGCAACAAAGACTTTCTGGTCACCCGGTCGCCAATCGCTCCGTTGAACGGGCACCTTCCTGCCGAGCATTTTTTCCAGCATTGGACCGAATTCAGTCCAGATGGACATCGTATTATTCGGTCCACCCCCCAGATTGAATACCTGACCCTTGATTTTCTCGATTTTGGATATAGCCGCGTCGTACGCGTTCAGCAGATCTTCGACGTAAAGAATGTCCCGGATCTGTTTTCCGTCGCCGTTTATCGTAAGCGTTCGACCGGTAATGGCGGCGATGATCATCCACGCCACCCAACCTTGGTCCTCCACGCCGAACTGGCGTTCTCCATAGATGCAGGATTGGCGCAGGATCACGGTAGGCAGATCGTAGATCCGGGCATAATCCCGCACATACTGGTCGCCGCAGCCTTTCGAGCATCCATACGGGCTGTGGAAATCCAACGGTTGCGTTTCCGGGCAGCCCATGGGGAGATCGGCATAATGCCAGCGCGTATCATCTTCCACAACCCTTACATCTACCATTTCTCCATAGACCTTGTTCGTGGAAGCGTAGATGACAACTGGTTTACGTTCGTTAAGACGTGCTGCTTCAAGTACGTTGAACGTACCCAGGGCATTGATCTCGAAATCTTCACGGGGTTTGGTTACTGATGTGGTTACCGCCACCTGGGCAGCCAGGTGGATGATCGCTTCCGCCTCATGGCTCGCGGATAACAGAAGCTCCGCATCCCGAACATCGCCTTTAACCAGTTGGAAAGCCTTGGCACCAAATTTATCCTGTAACCATGCAAGGTTGCGGGCAGCTCCCGCCCGGCTGAGATTATCGTAGATCGTGACCCGCTTGCCCCGTTCCAGCAGCCGGCTCACATAATTCGAGCCGATAAATCCCGCCCCGCCGGTGATGAAATAATTATTAGGCATGATCCCTCCGCTGGGCAACCTGACCAGGCGCCCTTATTCTTTCGCAACCTGCCTTTGGCGTAATTGACGATAGACGCCCATTAGGGTTTCCCCTTCCCGAGAGAGCGCATAGGCGCCAATCACACCAGTGAGAAGATAGTTAAAAAAATGGCTGACCAGTGCTACTGCCAGGGAAGTCCCCTGGTCGCCGCTTACCAGTGTCAATGCCCCGACCAGAGCCACTTCAAAGATCCCGATCGCCCCGGGTAATGACGGGATGGCGTTCCCGAGAGCCAAAACTCCCAATACAAATAATGCCCACATTGGTTGTGCATGCGGGAAAAAAGCCAATAAGGTGAGATATAACTGCCCGACCGAAATGGTCCAATCCACAAGCATCCAGATCAATGCTCTTAAAAATAACCAGGTATCGGTCAGGATTGTTAGTCCGGAGAATAATGGGGTCAGGAACTGACCGCCTCGCTCCTGCAGTCTCGGCCAACGCTTGGTAACCCGCTCGAACATCCCCAAAGCCCAATCGCGGTTGCGCGCCAACAAATAAAGGCTGATCAAACCGAGGACCATCAAGCCGCCCACCAGCGCCGCGATCCGTCCCGCACTCGACGCCCCTACTACAAATGGTACCGAGGCGATCAGGAGCGCGGCCGCGAACGCAAAGTCTAAGATGCGTTCAACCACGATGCTGGGTAAAACACCCATAAAGCCCAGCTCGGTCTTTCTGCCTAGCAAAAAAGCCCGCCCCAATTCTCCCAACCGGAAAGGCAGGACATTGTTCAGCAGGTATCCTTCGTTTACGGTAAAAAAAACATCCCGGTAGGAGGCTTTTTCCCGCAGCAGTGTTCGCCAGACCATCGCCCGCACCAGCAGCCATACCACCCCGGTAACGACCACGATTGCCAGCAGCCAGTATCTCGCCGATCGTATCGCCTCGATGGTCTGGTGCAGATCAACTTTATACAGGACGGCAGCAATGGCTGCCACACTGATGATTACACCGGGCAGCCAGCCGCGCGTGGATTTCCAGAAACGGGACATGGAAGCCTTTTATTCCTCTTCCAGGCTTAAGACCGCCATGAAAGCTTCCTGGGGGATTTCAACATTACCAATCATTTTCATGCGCTTCTTGCCCTTTTTTTGTTTTTCGAGCAGTTTTTTCTTACGCGTGATATCACCGCCGTAGCATTTTGCCAGCACATCCTTGCGGGTTGCCTTGACGTTTGCACGGCTGATGATCCGCCCGCCTGCTGAAGCCTGTATGGCGACATCGAACAACTGTCGGGGAATGAGTTCTTTAAGTTTTGTAATAAATCGTTGACCCTTGTGATACGCATCCTTTTTATGAACGATTGCAGCGAGCGCGTCTACCGGGTCGCCGTTTACCAGTATTTCAAGTTTTTGCAATTCATCGCTGCGATATTCAAGGAATTGATAATCGAGCGATGCGTACCCGCGCGTGCGGCTCTTCAGTTCGTCAAAAAAATCCACGATGATCTCTGACAATGGAATTTCGAAATTGAGTTGGACCCGGTGAGGCGCAGGATAATCCTGGCTGAGGTAGATTCCCCGCCGTTTTGTCACCAGGTCCATGATCGGACCGTAGTAATCGGTCGGCGTGATGATCTCGATATTCATCCAGGGTTCGCGGTATTTCGATGATCTGGTCCTCTTCCGGTAGTTCCGCTGGTGAATTCACGATCTTGGTGGTTTCGTCACGCAGCAGGACTTCATACGCCACCGTCGGTGCGGTAAATACCATGCTTAGGTCATACTCGCGTTCGAGTCTTTCCTGGATGATTTCCATATGGAACAATCCAAGGAAACCTGCCCTGAAGCCAAAGCCCAATGCTTGTGATGTCTCCGGTATAAAGGTCAGCGAGGCATCGTTGAGTTGCAGCTTATCCAATGCTTCGCGTAAATTCTGATAATCATCTGCCTCAGCCGGATAAATACCTGCGAAGACCATCGGCTTTGGCACGCGATAACCCGGCAGGCGTTCGCTGGCGGGATGGGAGGCGTTTGTGACGGTATCGCCTACGCGTGCCTCGTGCACGGTTTTCAATCCTGTCGCAATATACCCCACATCTCCCGCGTTCAAAACCGCAATGGGTTTCATCGTCGGTGCAAAGATACCCACCTCGATCGGTTTTACATCCACACCGGTAGCCATCATCCGGATCGTTTCCTCGGTCGACACCTTTCCGTCCACCACGCGCACATAGGTGATGACGCCTTTATACGAGTCATAATGAGAATCGAATATCAACGCCCTCAACGGCAGGCTCGCATCCGCTTTTGGCGCCGGGATATTCTTGACGATTGCCTCCAGTACTGCCTCGACGTTCTTGCCATCTTTCGCCGAAACCCGGATGACCGAATCGGGTACAACTCCCAGCAGGCTGCCGATGTCTTCAGCCACTTCATCGGGTCGGGCGGTGATCAGGTCGATCTTATTGATGACGGGAATGATCAATAGGTCCGCACCCAGTGCGGAATAAAGGTTTGCGAGTGTCTGCGCTTCGATGCCTTGCGTTGCATCCACCACCAGCACGGCTCCCTCACACGCATTCAAAGCCCGGCTGACTTCGTAACCGAAATCCACATGCCCTGGCGTGTCGATCAGGTTTAACTCGTATGTGATGCCATCCTTCGCCAGGTAATTCATTCGCACCGCGGATGCCTTGATGGTCACCCCTTTTTCACGTTCCAGGTCCATCGAGTCCAGGATCTGCTCGGTGGTATCGCGATCAGGCACTGTACCGGTCAGGTGCAGCAGCCGGTCAGCCAGCGTGGACTTGCCGTGGTCAACATGGGCAATAATGCAAAAATTGCGAATGAGGGAAGTCATATCTCGAAAAGTATAACCGATTTTAATATCCCCACAAAAAAAGGCATCTCAATCTTCAATCGGCAGTCGACGATTCTCCCGTGAGCGTATTACGACATGGCTGTATTGATGAGGTCTGTAAGGTCCGCCTCTTCCCCGCCTCCGATTTCCAGCCAAACCAGGAACTCAATGTTCCCCTTCGGTCCGGTTAAAGGTGATTTGATCAATCCGCGTACGGAGAAACCTTCATTCCTTGCATATGAAAGAATATCATTCAGCACAACGCGATGCACATTCGGGTCACGAATGACCCCCCGTCCATTTGCCGTTTCCTTCCGACCTGCCTCGAATTGAGGTTTGATCAAGGCGATGATGGTTCCACCCGCCTGGTCCGCAGCCTGAGAATTGGATGGCAGTAACCATTTTTTTACCACGGGCAGCAGGATTTTCAGCGATATGAACGATGCATCGATCGTTACCAGGTTGACCGCCTCAGGTAGACATTCAAGGTACCGGGCATTGGTCTCTTCCATTACCACCACCCGCGGGTCTGTTCGAATTTTCCAATGCAGGATACCCTTCCCTACATCGATCGCATACACCTTTGCTGCACCGTGTTGGATCAGGCAGTCACTAAAGCCTCCCGTCGAACTGCCAACATCTGCGCAGATCAAACCGTTCACCGACAGCGCGAATTGGATCAATGCGTGCTCCAATTTTTCGCCGCCTCTTGAAACATATCGCGGACCCGCATCCAGGTCTACCTGGGAATCCCCGGGCACCGCCGTGGCTGGCTTGATCACCACCTGTCCATCCACGCGCACCTGACCGGCCATGATAATGGCTTGTGACTTGGAACGACTCTCCGCCAATCCACGTTCGACCAACAGCAAGTCCAGCCTGATTTTTTGCACGAACGTATTGTACCGCTTTCGTGTAAAATTACATTATGATGCGTTCCCTGTTGAAAGCTATGCGTCCTCGCCAGTGGACGAAAAACCTCTTCGTCTTCGCGGCACTTGTCTTTGATGGGAAATTGTTCCATCCCAGCGATTTCATCCGCACGCTTATCGGTTTTATTCTGTTCTGCCTGATTTCCAGTTCGATCTATATTTTTAACGATCTGCTCGACCTTAAAGCCGACCGGCTTCACCCGGTAAAAAAGAACCGCCCCATTGCCTCAGGCAAAGTCCCCACAACCCTGGCTCTGGTGACCGGGGCTATATTGGCGGTTATCGCCCTGGCCGGTGGTTATTTGGAAGCCTTCCAGTTCGGATTGACGCTGTCGATATATTTCGTTCTAATGCTGGCATACTCCAAATGGCTGAAGCAGATCCCGATCCTGGATGTGATCATTCTCGCTGCGGGTTTCGTCTTGCGGGTCCATTCCGGTACAACCCTCATCGTTGTGGAGCGCTTCTCACCCTGGCTTTATGTACTCATGTCGCTGCTTGCACTCTATCTGGGTTTTGGTAAGCGCCGGGCTGAGCTGGCATTGCTTGCTGATGATACGATCGCCCAGCGCAGAGTGCTTGAAGGTTACACGCTGCCGCTTCTGGATCAGTTCATTACAATTGTCTCTGCCTCGACGATCCTGGCATATTCGCTCTATACCTTCGACCGCCTCCCCAATAACCACAGCCTGATGTTGACCATCCCGTTCGTGATTTATGCCCTCTTCCGGTATCTCTACCTCATCGAAGTCAAACAGAGTGGTGGTGAACCGGAAGAGATTTTACTCACCGATCGTCCATTCCAGATATCCATCCTGCTCTGGGCTGTGTCGGTAATGCTTGTATTCTATATGGTATGAACTCAGCTTCAGCACCCGGCAAGATCATCCTGTTCGGTGAACATGCCGTTGTTTACGGTCGCCCGGCGCTGGCGGTACCTGTTTCGCAACTGCAGGCTACGGTATCGATCAGTGAAAACTCACGGGGTGGTATCTGGATTGAAGCGCCCAATATCAACTTGTCTTCCGATATTTCCGATCTGCCAGCTAGTCACCCGCTCGCCTCTATCATTAATAGCGTTTATACCGCCCTTGACATTTCCCATCCGCCCGCATGTACCGTGTATATCCAATCGACGATACCCGTCGCTTCGGGTCTTGGATCCGGCGCGGCTGTTTCGGTCGCCGTGTTGCGTGCTCTATCGTCCTACCTTGGTAAGCCGCTTCCGGATGATAAAGTAAATGTACTGGCATTTCAGGCAGAAAAACTGTATCATGGTACGCCGTCCGGAATTGATAATACGGTCATCACGTATGTAAAACCGGTCTATTTCATCAAAGGGCGCCCGGTAAAAACGTTGCATGTCGGTGCACCGTTCACGATCGTCATCGGTGATACCGGCGTTTCCGCTCCAACCAGGCAAGCCGTTCGGAATGTAAAAAAACTGTGGGAAACTAATAAACCCCGTTATGATAAATTATTCGATCGGATCGGATCGATCGTTTGGGATGCCCGCCAGGCTATCGAGCGAGGGGACGTGACCGAACTCGGCGATTTGATGAATGCCAACCATGCCCTCTTAAAATCGTTGGCGGTGTCATGTCCCGAGCTTGACAAGCTGGTCGAGGCTGCCCGCAAGTCTGGCGCGCTGGGGGCAAAGCTTTCTGGCGGTGGGCTCGGCGGCAATATGATTGCACTCGTGATCAAGGAAAAAGCCCCGGCGATGGCCGAGGCCTTAAATCTGCCGGTGCGAAGCGCACCACCGTCACCCAGGTCGAATAATTACGGCTGGATGGTGATGCTCGCAACAAGCGTATCGAGCAGAGAAAATGTGGGGGTATAGCTGTCGGGTGCAAGACCATTCAATTGGGTGGTCATATCCGTGATATACGGTCCAAAATTACTGCTGAATTGATCCCAGCTTTGTCCATCGGGTGGATTTTTTGCATCCGCCGGAAGTATCGGGTTGTTGATCGGCAGGATGGCGGAAATCCAATTTTGTCCATCGCTGGTCAGCCCCTGGTAGGTATAGAACAGATCGTGATTGTTGACCGGTGCTGAGTACTGTGCGAACAAGGTTATATAACGGATCCCTCCGCCGGAAACGAACGGAACGGTCTGATAATTGGCAAAGAATACCTGGGCGGCATTAAAGATCGGCAGGAAAGGTAGCGAGGTTGTGAATGCGCTCGAAAATACCGGTGCGGGTGCGCCTTCGATCAAGACCTGCAGGTCTTTGACTCGTTGGGGGATAAAATCGGGTACGAGTTCGGCAAAACGCTGGACAGGGAATACGGAGATCGACGGGGTAAAGAATTTATCCGCCAGCAGGTACCCTTGCAAACTAAGCTTGGTATATTGAGGCGTTATCTCCATGCCCGCCGGATTTTCCGGTACCGTTTCACAGGTATAACCGGATGCGAGTGCGGGGTCCAGGTATAACGCAAGCTGGTTGCATGTCGCATTAGTTTGCAACGCCGGCGGGACCGTCGGACTGACTGCTGTCTCGGTCGCCGGCACCGGGACGGTAACAGGTGGTTGGGTTACTCCCGTCGGCGTGGTCGGGGTCGAAATGTTACAGGCAAGAATCAGTATCGATAGTACGACAATGGGCGGTATCAGTCGTTTCATATATTCTCCTTTATATGTTAACCAGATTATATAAGCATTCACCCTGGACGACATCACCCATCACGGAGGCTGCAGGCGATCTGGATGAAAGACATCCACAGCATACTGGTTCAGTCCTAATACGGGAAAAACGGTTTCTCGATCCCCCCTTCCCATTGCTCATCAAAACGATTGCTGTTCGGTCCGGGTGATTATCTCATTTTGCAACGCTTCACTCAGGTCGCAAAAATAATCTGAGTAGCCGGCAACCCGTACGATCAGGTCCTGGTATTGCTCAGGGTTTTGCTGTGCCTTGTGCAAGGTTTCGGCGTCCACCACATTAAATTGGACGTGGTGACCATTCAGCCTGAAATACGACCGGATGAGTCCCACCAGCGCATCCAGCCCGGCTTCATCGGCGAGCAGGGATGGCGTGAACTTCTGGTTCAACAAGGTTCCCCCGGTTCGCACGTGATCCAGTTTGCTCGCCGATTTAAGTACTGCGGTCGGTCCCTGCCGGTCTGCACCCTGCACAGGAGAGATGCCCTCCGATAAAGGAGCCCAGGCTTTTCGCCCGTCCGGGGTGGCACCCGTCACGGATCCAAAGTAGATATGGCAGGTGGTTGGTAGTAGGTTGATGTGGTACTCTCCGCCGCGCCTATTCTTTCTTCCTTCAATGGCATGGTAATAAGACTCAAAAACTCTCACCAGGATTTCATCCGCTGCATCGTCGTCGTTCCCGTATCGGTGTGTCTTATTAACCAGCCTCTTTCGCTCGCGTTCGAACCCGGAAAAATCGACTCCCAGCATCTCAAGCAGGTCCTTCATCGATACGTCTTCTTGTTCGAAAACATGCTGTTTGATGGCAGAAAGGCAATCGGTGATGGTTCCCATTCCAACGCCTTGTATGTAGGAGCTGTTGTAGCGTGGACCGCCATCGTGGTAATCTCTGCCGCGCTCGATGCAATCGTCCACTAAAAGCGATAAAAATGGGGCGGGCATCAGGTCCGCATATAATCGTTCGATGACTTCATTTCCGTGTACTTTGATATCGATAAAGTGGATCAATTGTTTTTCGAACGCTGCGTAGAGGTCGTTGAAAGAGGCAAACGATGTTGGATCGCCGGTCTTTGGACCGATCTGCTTTCCTGTCCGTGGATCGGCGCCGTTGTTCAGGGCCAATTCAAGCATCTTTGGGATATTAAAATATCCCGTCAGGATGTAAGCTTCCTTGCCGAAGGCGCCGGTCTCGACACATCCGCTTGTCCCGCCGTTTCGGGCATCCTCAATGGATTTCCCAACCCGCAGCATTTCCTGGACGATTACGTCAGCATTGAACACCGAAGGCTGGCCGAATCCGGTTCGGATGATCTTTGTCGCCCGCTTGATGAATGCGTCAGGATTCTCCCGACTTACCTGGATCGATGATGACGGTTGCAGCAGGCGCATTTCTTCGATCACGTCCAGCAGCAGGTATGTCACCGCATTGACGCCATCCGTGCCATCCGCCATGATCCCGCCTAGGTTTATTTGGGCGAAATCGGTGTACGTTCCGCTTTCGGCAGCGGTCACGCCCACCTTGGGCGGGGCGGGTTGGTTATTGAACTTTACCCAGAAACACTGCAACAGTTCCTCGTAATATTCCCTCGGCATCTGCTTCAGATCATAGAACGGCATAAGGTGACGGTCGAGGTGACCCGGGCAGAAGGAATCCCACGTATTTAATTCCGTGGTGACGCCCAGGTGGACGAACCAATAGTATTGAAGTGCCTCATGAAAATCGCGCGGTTTATGAGCCGGTACCTGGCTGCAGACCGCCACGATCTTCTCCAATTCTTTCTTGCGCTGCGGGTCTGGTTCACGGCTTGCGTGCTGGTGTGCCAGCTCGGCAAATCGTTCCCCAAATCGGATCAATGCCTTAGCAGTGATCCGCATGGCTTTTAACTCTTCCAATTGTTTCAGGTGTTCCGGATTATTGGATTTTTCAAGGGACGTCGTCCGGGCATCGATCTCACCAATAAAATCCAACATGCCCTTCTGGTATATTTTGTCATCGAGCACGGTATGTCCAGGGGCACGTTGCTCCATGAATTCAGTGAAGATCCCGGCTTCATAGGCTGCATTCCACTCATCCGTCATCAGCTTAAAGATCTGTTCTCGGATGGATTTCCCCTTCCAGAACGGGATGACCGTTTTATCATAAGCCTTACGGGTTGCCGGGGTCACTTTGAACGATGTTTTAGGACGGCTATCCAGGATGTCGAGATCGGAGAGGCTGTGACAGCATAATTCCGGGTAGGTCGGCGCAGCCTTTGGGGCGGGTCCCTTTTCCCCCACGATCAATTCTCCCGGGGCTATCTCGATGTGTTTATGTTCCATGAGGTATTGGAACGCCATTGCACGCTGTACCGGGATGGATGGATCCTTAATGCTGGTTCCTGGTTGGGTCAGGAACGCGGTCAGGAGTTCGGCCCTCTCGCTGGAAAGGGTTTCAATGGCATCCAGGGATTGCTGCCGAAGATTGCGGACTCGTTCCGTCATGGGCATGGCAAACCTCTATTGTTCATTTTACTTGTAATCCGAATTCCTTCAACACGGCAGCATGCGCCTGCATTTCCTCCGCCGATGGCGGTTGGATTTTATCCATCCGGTACTCCAACCCCAGCCCTTCATATTTACTGGTTGCAATGGAATGATACGGTAAAAGTTCCACGGTTGGTTGCGCAGGCAGGGATGCCAGGAAAGCGCCTGTTTGCCGCAGGTTCTCTTCATCATCGTTGATTCCCGGGATGATCGGGATGCGGATCAGAAAATTCTGATTCAGCTCTGCAAGTTTTCGCAAGTTGGAAAGGATCTTTTCATTCGTCACGCCTGTCCATTGATAATGACGGTTACTATCCATTAATTTCAGATCATACAGGAAGAGGTCAACAAATGGTTGTATCTCCTCAAGTACCTGCCAGGTTGCATAACCTGAGGTATCGACCGTGCTTTGAAGTCCTCTTGAACGGCATTCGATTAGAAGGCTCTTTAGGAAACGAGGCTGGGAGAGCGGTTCACCACCGGTAAAAGTCACCCCCCCGCCGGTTTGTTCGAAAAAGACCCGGTCGCGTTCGATTTCCGTCATCACCTCGTCCACCGACATTTCACGACCGGTCAGTTGGCGCGCTTCCGCAACGCATACCACTGTGCATTTCCCGCAGGCGTCGCAGCGTTCCCGATTCGTATTGTGCTCGTCATCGATCGCATCCGGTTGGCAGGCGTCGATGCATGCGCCGCAGGAAATGCACCGACCCGGGCGAAGCATCAACTCCGCTTTGAACGACTTCCCCTCCGGGTTGTGACACCACTGGCAATCAAGGGGACAACCCTTGAAGAAGACCGTCGTCCGGATACCTGGGCCATCATGGATAGAATATCGTCGAATATCGAACACAGTACCAGTAATCAATCGCTTACCTCACCAGATCCTATTTCTGGATTTTTACTCTTTTCGTCATACTCCCGGTCATTTTTTGCAGGGCTTCCGGTGTTAATTCGAAAACCGCATTGGGTGTTCCTCCCGCTGCCCAGATGGTGGGGTATTGCAGTAGATCCTCATCCAGGTAAGTTTCCATTGGCTGGAGATGCCCGACCGGTGGTACACCGCCGATCGCAAAACCGGTCACTGCCCGGACAAAATCTGCATCTGCCCGTCCGATCTGCTCTCCTGCATATTCGCCGATGATCTTCTCATCCACGCGGTTGGAGCCGCTGGTAAGCACCAGGATCGGTTTACTGCTCAACTGGCCTCTGAAGATCATGGACTTGACGATCTGCCCAAGTGTACACCCGACGCGCTCCGCGGCCTCTTGGGCCGTTCGCGTGCTTTCCGCGAACTCAATGATGGTGATTGGGTAACCAAGTTTGTGGAGAGTATCCTGGACTTTTTGGACGGACAAGCTTAGGGTTTGGCTCATTGTTTCCTGCCTGGGCGCTTTCTCATACCTGCCAAAGTAAATTCAGACTGCCACCGGATTGCTGAGTTTCCCCAATCCTTCGATCTCCACCTCGACCGTGTCACCCGCCTTCAATGGTCCAACACCTGCAGGTGTTCCGGTGAATATCAGATCGCCCGCTTCCAGCGTCATCACGGATGAGATGAACGCGATCAATTGCCCCACGCTGAAAACCATGTCACGCGTGGATGCCATCTGGCGCGGTTGACCGCTGACCCTGCATGTGATCACCGCATCCGAGGCATCGAAATCGGTATCCACCCACGGACCGAATGGGCAAAAGGTGTCGAAACCTTTTCCCCGAGTCCACTGCCCGTCGGAGTGTTGCAGGTCGCGGGCGGTCACATCGTTCCCGATCGTATAGCCCAGCACATGCTCATGCGCATTCTCGGTGATGATATTTCGTCCGCGTTTCCCGATAACAGCCACCAATTCGCCCTCGTGCTCTATTTGCTGGGATTGCGGTGGTAGGATGATCGTTTCTCCCGGGTTTAGGATTGCCGAAGGTGGCTTTAGAAATATCAGCGGTACGTTCGTGACCTCGGCATTTTGTTCCTTGGCATGCTCGGCATAATTTCGCCCGACACAAATAATTTTCGTTGGCTGTGCGGGTGCCAGCAATTTCACTGCACCAAGGGGAGTATCTGCCTCCAGCCGTTGAAATTCTCCGTAAATATCACCCACGATGGGTCCGACTTTGCTTTCAAGCATCCAGCCGTAACAGGCTCGTTCATTTTTCTTTTGATACCGGACGATCCGCATGAATGACTCCTGGGCTTTAGATAATTATGAAGTGTAACCCGCAACCTTCAACTTTTCAACCTTATTCAGTATAATACATTCGCCGGGCGCATAGCTCAGTTGGTTAGAGCGTCTCTCTTACACAGAGAAGGTCAGGGGTTCGAGTCCCTTTGCGCCCACAAAACCACCACCCGGTGGTTTTTTATTTTTCAACAATGGAATATTCCTCCAGTTACGTGACCTTTTTCACTTGACCCGCTTGTCTACGCGGAATATACTTCCCTTGCCATTCTTTTCTTTCAAATTTAGGAGACTCACTCATGTCAGATTTTCTCTTTCGCGGCACGCTCGCCGACCTCGACCCTGATGTCTACGAACTGACCCAGATCGAGGCTGAACGTCAGGCGCGCAAGATTATCATGATCCCTTCCGAGAGCCAGGCCCCCCTCGCCGTCCGGGAAGCCATGGCATCTGCATTCCAGAATATTTATGCCGAAGGTTACCCCAAACGCTCTGATCAGAAGCTGACCCAGCATCAGATCCTGGATTATCCGGACCGACTGACAGACTTTCGCCGCTATTCGGATCCCCGCTTTTATAAAGGCACCGAATACGCTGACATCGTTGAATTATTGGCAAAACGACGCTGCGCGGAAGCCTTCGCCGCCAATGGCGTCAAGCCGGACCAGATCTTTGTAAATGTCCAGGCGCTTTCAGGTGGTCCCGCCAACAATGCTGTCTACCAGGCATTGGTCATGCCGGGCGATACCGTTATGGGCATGAATCTCTTTCATGGCGGTCATCTCTCCCACGGATCCCCCGTTAACCGCTCCGGCAAGTATTACAACATCGTTTCTTACATGGTGGATCCTCATAACGAGCAGATCAACTACGATACGGTCATGGACCTCGCCAAGGAGCACCGGCCAAAAATGATCATTGCCGGCTATTCCTCCTATCCATGGATCCCTGACTGGAAAAAATTCCGCCAGATCGCAGATGCAGCCGGCGCTTACTTGATGGCGGATATTTCCCACATCGGCGGACTGGTCGCGGCGGGGGTCGTCCCTTCGCCCATCGGGTACGCCCACGTCATTACTTCCACCACCCATAAGACCCTGGACGGACCACGCGGCGCCGTGATCCTGACCACCGATCCGGATCTGGCAACCAAGATCGACAAAGCCGTCTTCCCTGGCGAGCAGGGCGGACCGCATGTTCACATCTTTGCAGCGTTGGCGCTCACCTTCAAATTGGCGCGCACCAAGGAGTTTGAGAAACTACAAAAACAAACCATTAAGAACGCGCTGGCGATATCGGAGCGGTTGAAAGAACGTGGTTTCCGCATCCCGTATGGTGGCACTAACAGCCACATGCTCAATGTCGATGTCTCGTCCATAGTCGGTCCTGATGGGACGCACCTGAGCGGCGATAAGGCAGTTCGTATTTTGGATGTAGTCGGTATCGTTTGTAACCGGAATACCATCCCCGGCGATACAAATGCACTCGATCCTTCCGGTGTTCGCCTCGGCACCCCTTGGATCACCCAACGCGGGTTCGATGAGGAAAAATCGAAACAACTGGCGGATATCATTGCGGATGTCCTGCTTGCCTCTGTCCCCCATCAAGCCACTACCCCAAGAGGAAAATCTCTCCGCCGTGCGAAGGTTGATTTCAATATTCTGAACTCCGCCCGCCTCAAAGTCCGTGACCTGGCTGCCTCTGCCGGCATTGACTTTGCACCTGCCCACCATGGATACCCGCACTTCTATTACATTGATGACCCTTCCACCATCGGGGTCTATGACATATTGGGTTGCTATGCACGCCAGTTCCTTAACTACGCATTAACCTCCGATTTGTCCGCCCTCGGGAAAGGCGAAAGCCAAATTACCACCCTCTATACACCCAAAGGTGAGATTACCGGTACATTATTATTTGTCGACATAAATCATTATCGCCTGTCGTTCCCGGTCGTAGATGCCAATCTGGCTGCTACCTGGCTGAGGGACCTTTCCGATACCTATACTTCCTTTAATCTGGATGGTTCCCCGGATGCGACACCCCGACGTATGCCCGGTCCCATCGTCGTGATGGAATTGAATGCAAAGCCAGCCATCGCCAAAGGGAAGCCTGTCAGCCCAATAAAACCTTACTACATCGGAATTTCCGACCAGACCTCCTCAAAAAGCCATCCCAATTTCAAGTGGACAGCGCCCGCTGAATCTCTTCGACGCACAGCACTTTATGAAGTCCACAAGAACATGGGCGCAAAAATAATTCCATTTGCCGGCTGGGAAATGCCGGTCTGGTATTCCACAGTGATGGAAGAGCACCTCGCCACTCGCCAAGCTGCCGGCTTGTTTGACGTCTCCCATATGGGTGTCTACCAGGTGGAAGGAGATGAAGCTGCTTCATTCCTCGATTCAGTAGTCGCAAACAATTGCGGTACCTTGGAGCCGGGCGAAAGCCTCTACTCCCAATTCCTGACACCTGACGCGGATGTCATCGATGATACTCTCATCTACCGCCGGGCAGTGGATAAGTTCCTGATGGTGGTGAATGCTTCCAATGATGACAAGGACCGTACTTGGTTGGAAGCTGTCCGGGATGGCAAGGTGAAAATTGACAATGCTCATCCGGGTGCCCGCACACTGGGCTATAACGCCGTCATCCGTAATCTGCGTGACCCCCAGGCGGGTGATGAGATGCGCGTCGATATCGCCTTGCAGGGACCGAAAAGCCAGGATATTCTCCTGGCGATGGGCGTCAGCGCAGATACCCGTCGTCGGATCACCGCCCTCAAACGCACCAACCTGTGCGACGCCAAGGTCGGCGGTTTCGATTTGATCGTTTCCCGCACGGGTTATACCGGTGAGAAAATGGCTTTTGAACTGTTCGTCCATCCGGAGAAGGCTGTTAATTTTTGGCATGCCGTGCTCAAAGCAGGCGAGAAGTTCGGCCTCAAACCGATCGGGCTGGGTGCCCGTGATTCTCTCCGCACCGAAGCGGGTCTGCCCCTTTACGGGCACGAGATGGGTGAAGGTTCCGGCAAGGGCGGTCAGCACGACCTGGGTGTCGGTGAAGCCGGCTTCGGAGGTTACGTTAAGACCAACAAGCCGTGGTTTATCGGCAGGGACGCCTTTGTAGCACATGAAGCAACTCGCAAGGGTCTCGTTGTCCGTTTCAAATTCCCCGAGAAGGGTGTCCGTATGGCGCATAACGGTGACCCGGTGCTCGACAAGCATGGACGGGTTATCGGTTGGGTGACCAGTTGTGCGGCCGATATGGATGGCACCCTGACCGGGCAGGCATATATAGAATTAAAGTATGCAGCAGAAGGCACGCCGGTCTTCGTTTACCAGAGCGCCCCGGGAAAAGCCGGACCTGCCCCCGCCGAGATGAAACTCGGTGACAAGGGACTTTTGCCGACCGAAGCCGTCGTCATCAGCAGGTTCCCCAAAGGATAGTAGATCGATATGCCATACGACGAATTATTGGGTGTCCGCATCCGCGCCGCGTTTGGGTCCCCTCCCCAATTTGGAAGAAAAGAAAATGTTTGGCGGCATCGGGTTCATGATAAATGGTAATTTGGCTTGCGGTGTCCACAAGAACGTGATGATCGTCCGTGTTGGACCTGCCAATTATGCTGAGGCTCTCTCCCGGCCTCATACCCACCCCTTCGATATGACCGGCAGACCAATGGCAGGTTGGGTTATGGTCGGACCCCAGGGTTGTGCAAAAGAAGCTGATTTGAAAGACTGGGTCGCCCGGGGTGCCGATTACGCCCGCTCCCTCCCAAAAAAAGGAAAGTAAACTAGTCGATTAAAAACAAAGCCGGACCACGAAGGTCCGGCTTTGTTTTTATATGTTTTCCATTGTTACAACAACTGACCTAGTGTGGACCCCAGAGTTGGTTCAAGACCTGCCAGTGAGCGCTGCTCATCATCGAGCCGGGACAGATCCAGATATTTGGCATTCCACCTGCCTGGGCAGCCAGGATTCCCGCCTGGAAATCCGCAGCAGAGATGACCGATCCCGACGATGGTCCCCACAGCCCGACGGATAATATCACCCGGTCCAGCCCGAACTGGATCAGGAATTTGGCGATGTCCTGGGAGATTTGCGGCGGGTATCCAGCTTCCCCAAAATAATCCCAGACCACGATCTTGTCCACATTTTGGAGCATGGTTACGTAGTTCGTTCCCTTGTTGTTGGTCATCAGCGGCAGGTTGTCGTAATTGACGCTGACGTCCATGTAAAGTTGTTTGCCATATTGGTGGGCGAGTGCGGTTGCCTTCGCCAGGAATTTCCCGATCACAGCAGACCGCCACGTACCGATGACCGGATCATCGATATTGATCTGCCCGTTCGACAGCCTCGGCCAGTCCGTTTTTCCGGTCGCCGCCTTGAACAGCGCCAGGTCGTCAGCCCCGTATCCATCCACCCGGTAACATAGTTCCGTGATCGAGATCGAGCCGACATTTGGATAGTTGGCTGCAATGTACGCGACCATATCCAGCAGTTTCTGTCCGAATGCCCCGTTGACCAGTTCCGCTGTGCTGACCAGGTTGGGGCTGGGCACGCCCGTTGCGCTGATCGCTGCCTTCTCGGGGTGGGCGCTGATGTAATTTGGAGCGAACACATCGATGACTGCATTGATCTGGGCATATTGTCCATAATGCGAGGAATTGTCGGCAAGGATATCGATGCCAGTATCGGTGATCGCACTGGCCCAATCAGCGTTGTGCCCGGCCCATTTGAAGTACGCCCACTCGGTCCTGCCCTGCCGCCAGGGCAACCATATTGATACCCGCCGCTTTCATCTTGACATCCCAACTTGGGACTTCTGCACGGCTGGTGGCGTAATCCGCATATTCGACACGCATGACATGCAGACCCGCCGCTGCCGGTACGGTTGGACTGCTCGTGGGGGTCGACGATGGGGTTGCCGAAGCTACCGTCGTTCGGGTTGGTGTGGCAGGTATTACGGAGGTTGGAGTGGGGCTGGGGGCAATGCTAGTCGTGGTTTTTACCGTTGTCGCAGTGGATGTTTTTGTTACAGCTGGCGTGCTTGAACTGTTTAAATTGAGCATCAATTGGGAGGCGTTTGCGCCGGATTCACGGGCTGAAAGACTGATGGCAGTCGCACCGGGGGTGGATACACTAAAACTGAAAGTGCCTTGAGTTTTTACGAACGATGACACATCCAGTGTAACCCAGCTGCCGGATGTGACAGCCGGCGAACTGGCTAGCGTAATTCCCGCCGCTGGCGCATTCGCATACGTGATGCTGGTTTCACCCCAGGTATTATTCGACACAGCCTTGACGACCACGCCCTGGGTGGACCCGCTGTTCGCATGAATGCGTAAATTCGCCTGGCTGATGGTCTGACCGTTCAGGCTTGGCACCACAAATCGTATATAGCTGTTCACTACTGGAGATGCATCCACCCGCAGTGTTGTGCCTGTGCCGTGGTTGCTGCCTGCCTGGCTGGCGTCGACATAGGCATCAGCCGCCGGCGTGATATTGATGGTTTGGCTTACCGCCGCTCCCGGTATCAGGTTGAGGCTTACCAGTAATCCGGAGATCATGACAATGGCAAATGCCTTTGCCAGGAAGGTCTTTGTTTTCAGCATATCAATTTTCCTTTTGTTCTCGCGTTGAACAGGGTGTTCTGACCTGGATTGACTGCGAATATCATTCCCAGTTCCAGGATTAATTTTCCCGAAAGGGCGAAAAAAGAGGGGTTGAGAGTGGACGGTTGGGGTTGGGCCGATGATGAATACCAATACGTTATAAATAAATCAGGTTCCCATCATGGGAACCTGTGATAAATACCTGTTCGAAGTGTACTATTTCTTCAGGCCGGTAAACGCTTTATTACAAAAATACAAATCCTCTTTATTGATGATAAATGTCACTATCCAATAAGGTAAAAATAATATTAATTGACAAGCAGTTTTTAAGTTTGGTTCCCATCACACTATTGGGCAAATTCCATGCCATAAATTAGGGGATCCTGTCGAGCTCGGGTTTCGGCTGTCGTATAATCGCTGCATGCATCCAAAATTTCCCATAACTGTCCATATGTTCTTCATTCAAGATGATCAGATTCTGCTTTCGCGCCGTTTCCAGACCGGCTATATGGACGGTCATTACAGCGTCCCGGCTGGGCACCTTGATGGTGGTGAAACGGTTCGCTTGGCTGGCGTCCGTGAAGCAATGGAGGAAATTGGTGTTCAAATAGCCCCGGCAGACATGTCCTTCGTAGGCGTGTTTCACCGTCACGAAGGAGACGAGCGCGTGGATTTCTTTATGAAAGTAAACAAATGGATAGGGGAACCGGTCAACGCGGAACCCGGGAAATGTGATGACCTGCGTTGGTTTGAATTGAACGCCTTGCCGGAAAATACCATCCCGTATGTACGTCGGGCGATCGAAAACTCGCTGAATGGTGTTTCCTTCGAAGAATTCGGCTGGGAAACATTAGTGAACTAAACTCGCCGCGCTCCAGCCAATTTAAATATTGATTTCGGCCTCAAGGTTGGGGAGTGTTGGGGAAATAAATATAGAGTTCCTGTCCCAGGTTTTCATCCCAGCGGCTAAAATGAGCACGGTCTGCCATTTCAGCTACCGCAGCCAGGGGTACCAGCTGCGCCGCGCTACCCTGCCCCGGGTAAGCCATCGTGCCGATCTGTCCCCAATCTGCAGGCTGGGTGTTGGCGGGGTTATCCGGGAATTCCTTTCCGGCGGTCGGAAGCAGTGCTTGGACATACGCACGATCCGGGTTCAGGCGCACCCATAGAACGGCTTCGAATCGAAAACCCTGGAAAGCCTGGTGGATGTGAGGCTTGTCCGCTGCTGCCTGGAACGAGTCATCCTGGGCAAAGACCAGCATGACTTTGAGATCGGGTAACTTGGTGCGAATGCTGATATATCGGCTTGGGCTTTCCCGGGCAGGCCAATCACGTGCCGCTTCTACCGGGGTTGCCACATCAGCCGGCCAGTTGGACAAGGTCAGTGACCCGTTGTTCAGGAGTGCCTGGGTCAGTTTGACCGAATAATACCGTTTCCCGAACATGACCGGTACATTCCAGTTTGCCACATAGTCCGCCGCTGTGATGCTATTGGAACTGTCCATATCAATATATGGCACACCCACCGTGCCGCTGTGTGGGTCCTTATACTTCGGGTCCCAGCGTATGTTGGAGTAATCCAGAAGGATGGCGCTTGAACTGTAACTGGTGGGGTAGGTATAGAATGGATTAAAGACCGCTGCCCCCACATCACTCATATACCCGGCTTCCAGGCAGGTTAATGTATCTACGGTTGGGTTTTCACGACCGACATAATATTGTACGTTCGCTAAGTTTTCCCCTCTCAGTGCCAGTGTATTAACGGCTGCGATACCGGCATCTGCAAAAGCATATAAACCCACTTCAGATGTGATGGGTTTTATTTTGACGAGCGCCGAAAGATATTTACCTTCTTTATCCGGGATCTGTCCGGATGCGAAGCGGATCACATCCTGCAGCACCTGGGTCGACTGGTCCCCACCGAAATCAAAATTACCCGCACTGGCTAGCTTGGAGTTGGCGTCCGTCTGCCCCGGCCATAGGAAGCTGACCTGGATGAGCCCGATCGATGTCAGATCCGGATCAATCTGAAAGCCGTTCGCCGGTCTGAAGATTGGCGGTACGACCACCACCACACCGGCTCCCTCAGGATATCGGGCAGCCTGGGGTGCGCCGATCATGACAGCGATATCGCCTATCCCGGCTGAATTCACGAACGTGGTTTTAATGGATCCGCTGAAACTGGAACCTGGGCAATCGGACGGGCAGGACAGCGTGGTTTCCCCGCTATCGCAGATACCGTTTCCGCATCCGCTGCTGGCGGTTGGAACGGTAGTGCCGCTCGCAGGACGTCCGCAGGCGGTCAGGCTGATGATGAAAATGGACAGTGTGGTCAGTTTGATGAAAAAACTTAACCGGTTGGGACGTATCATTGCATGCTCCGGGGGTTATTGTAGCACGACGGGAATAAGGTCAGGAAAGGATTATCATCTCCTGGCACTCAAACTCCTGCAGGGTTGCAAAGTTCAATAAAACACGGTAATATTGTTTCGCCATGCCTCGAACCCTGCTATTATTCGTCATGCCTGGCATTTCGAAGTCAGCGCAGCCTGACAGGTGAATCGTACCTGCCAGGTTTTTTTGTCGCTGTCCATATCATACCTTGAGGAGTAATAATGCAGACACCCTGGGAATATCGCTACGCAAACCGGACTCAGCGGATGGGAAGTTCGGTCATTCGTGAACTGCTGAAACTGACCGAGCAACCGGATATCATCTCCTTCGGCGGAGGTCTGCCTGCCCCGGAAGTCTTTCCCATCAAACAATTCCAGGTCGCTTGTAATTATGTATTGGAAAATGAAGGTCCCCAGGCTTTGCAGTACAGCACCACGGAAGGTTATCACCCCCTGCGGGAAATGATTTCCCGCCACACCAGCCGTTATTCGGTCTCGATCACCCCGGATAATATCCTGATTACATCCGGTTCTCAACAGGCATTGGATTTCCTGGGACGGGTTTTTATCAACCAGGGTGATCACATTGTGGTTGAATCACCCACCTATCTCGGCGCACTTCAAGCCTGGAATGCATACGGTGCCCAGTATATTTCGGTGCCTTCTGACGAAAACGGCATGGTGACATCCGAGCTTGAGAAAGCCCTCCGCATCGGACCTAAATTTATCTATGTGTTGCCCAACTTCCAAAACCCGGGTGGCAGCACTCTCAGCCTGGAGCGGCGGATCCAGTTGATTGAACTGGCTGACCGTTATGGTGTCCCGATTGTCGAGGACGATCCGTACGGTCAGTTGCGCTTCGAAGGCGAGCACCTGCCCTCGCTGGTCTCGCTTGATAGCCAGAACCGCGGTGATGATGGTTGTTATACCGGCAACGTCATTTACCTGAGCACCTTCTCGAAATTGCTCGCCCCGGGCATCCGTCTCGCCTGGGTGGTTGCACCGGAACAGGTGATTCGCAAGCTCGTCCAGGCCAAGCAGGCCGCCGACCTCAATACCGCCGCTTTTACGCAGATGGTGGCATTCCAGGTGGCGAAAGGTGGCTTCCTGGATGAGCACGTTAAATTCATCATCAAGGTTTACAAGGAACGTCGCGATATGATGCTGGAAACAATGGAAGAAACTCTTTCCATCCGAGGCTCGCTGGACGCATCCGCTCGGTGGAATGTTCCTGTGGGGCATCCTGCCTGAATGGATGGACGCCGCCGAAGTGCTCAAGGTTGCGATCGATCGCAAGGTGGCATTTGTACCTGGTTTCGCATTCCACCCCAACGGTGGCGGTAAGAACACCATGCGTATCAATTTCTCCTACTCGAGCCCCGAAAAGATCCAGGAGGGCATCACCCGTCTGGGAACTCTGCTGAAAGAATTGGTTGCTGAGAAAAAATGAAATAAAATAAAAAAACTCCCGCAGGGAATTCCCTGCGGGAGTTTTTTTATGACTTAACAATTTTATTCGTGGATGTATGGAACATAGTCGGAGCGCGCCAAACCTTGCTCGATGGCTTTCGAGGCAACGGCATGTGCAACCGCTTCATGCAGTTTCCTGTCAAGCGGGTTGGGAACCATCTGGTCGTCAGGGGTGTAATCAGAAATTGCCTTCGCCGCTGCCACCAGCATTTCATCGGTGATCCGTGGTGTCCAGGTATCAACGGCCCCTCGGAAAATGCCCGGGAAAGCCCAGCACGTTATTGACCGATTTGCCATCTGCAGCGTATGCCGCGCCGCACTTCATGGCGACCTCCGGTTCGATTTCTGGACGTGGATTGGATAACGCCAGGATGATTTGCCCTTTGCGGACCATTTCAGGCTTGATCAGTCCGGGGACGCCGGTGGTCGCGATCACAATATCGCAGTTCGCCATGATGTCCTTCAGGTTGGAGCGCTTTTCCGCCATTGGAGACGTGGCGTTTGATGGCTTCCTTGGTGAGGTCCGCGCCCCAGACCGGGTGACCGGTTATCTGCATCAACATCTTTGCGATGCTCATCCCTGCCGCGCCAAGGCCGATCTGACCGATTACCGCTTTGTTCAAGTCTTTCTTCGTCTTGCGGCACGCCACTGTCAGCGCCGCGGTGGCGACCACCGCTGTGCCGTGTTGGTCGTCGTGCAGCACCGGGATGTCCAGCCGTTTCTGAAGCTCTTCTTCGATCTTGAAACAGCGTGGTGCGGATATATCCTCGAGTTGGATTGCTGCGAAAGTGGGAGCGATGGCGGTGACGATATCGATGATCTCATCCGGATCCTTCGTGTTCAATAAAATCGGGATACCCGAAAGTCCCACCAGGGATTCCATCAGCATCGCCTTGCCTTCCATGACCGGCATGCCCGCCACCGGTCCGATATCACCCAGACCAAGGATTGCCGTCCCATCGGTGACAATCGCCACCATGTGGCTGATGGATGTGTACATGTGAGCCAGCTTGGGATCTTTTGCGATCTTCAGACACACCTCTGCCACACCGGGAGTGTAAACCCGTCGTAGAGTCGTAATGCAACTCGATTGGGTAGCGGCTGCGGACGGCGATTTTTCCCTTAAGGTGCATCGCCATGACTTCATCGCGAATATCCAGCAGTTTTGTTCCGCGGTTTCTGCGGATGGCTTCCACCAATAGATCCAGGTGCTTTTCGTCATCCGCAAAGATGGTGATATCACGCACCACCTGGCTTGAACTTTCATTCAGCAGCTCGATGCTGCCGATGTTTCCCCCAACGGCGGTAATTGCGCCCAGCAGTCGACCGAGCGTGCCGATCTCCTGCGCAGTTTACCACCCGCACGATCCGTAAAATTTTATTTTCCCAGCTCATACTCACCTCAACGATAGATTGGATTCCGGGGCGCGCCAAATCGAACCCAAGCGCAGCGACCGGTCAATACGTTAGCCTCCAATTTCACTCATTACCCGGTTGAGGGGAATTTCCCCATCCGCCAGCCCGTGCCCCCAGGGTTTGTTCCAGACAGCTTCCAGTACCATATCCCGCAGATTGTTCAAGTGACGCCCCTGGCGCAAGGGTGTTAGCAGGTCGATCTCATCCTCCCGCAGGAGGCACATGCGAAGTATACCATCAGATGTAAGTCGCGCCCTGCTGCAGGACGAACAGAAAGGTGCACTGACAGACGATATGAACCCGATATCGCCCTTCGCTCCCGGTGCTTTGAAAATCCGCGCCTCTCCGTCCAACTGCCCGTTATTCTGCGATTCGAGCAGGCCCCAGCGCTTGTTCGATCCGTGCCTGGGTTTCTTCTGCTGAGACCTCCTTGCCGATCTGCAGATCGGTGGCACCGGCGAATGGCATCATTTCAATGAAACGTACCTGCCAGGCATGCTCGAACGTCAGCCGGGCCAGGTCCACGACATCTTCCTCGTTATAACCGCGCACGACCACCGCGTTGAGTTTGACCGGTTTCAGCCCGGCTGCTTCGGCAGCCAGTATGCCTTCCCAGACATCTTCGATATCCCCACGCCGGGTCAGACGCTTGAATTTGGCCGGGTTTAGAGTATCAAGGCTGACATTGACACGTTCCAGGCCGGCTTCAGCCAGTGGTGCGGCCAGTTTGCTCAGCAGCACACCGTTGGTTGTCATGGAAACGGAACGGATGCCGGGTGTTGAAACGATGCCTCGCACGATGTCCACGATGTTGGCGCGTACCGTCGGTTCGCCGCCGGTCAGGCGGATCTTGTCGAATCCCAGGTCGGCAAACAGGCGCGTCAAGTACAGCAGTTCGTCGTCCTGCATCATTTCGGCAGTCGGTCGAAAAGTCATCTCCTCGGGCATGCAGTAGACACAACGCAGGTTGCAGTGGTCTGTCAGACTGATCCGTAAATAGTGAATTTTGCGTCCAAATCGATCGAAAGCCATATCTCCTCATCCATACCAATAAAGGGTTGGGCTAGTATTATACCTTTTTCGCGCAATTCTACCAATTGACGGTAATTAGTAGCCGTGTTATCATCCGTCTGCATTTATTATTCGATTTATTCAAAGGAGTTATTCATATGAGTGCTGATTTATTGTTCGTATTATTGGTATGGCGGTCTTTTCGCATCCTGGGGGTTTACGTGGGGAATGGGTTGTCTCAGTACGACCCAACCCGGCAATTATTCTTACACGATCATCTTCACCCTGATAGGTGCCCTCTTGGGCTGGTACTGACACCCTATCTTCACCACCCGCCCCATCCGTGCCCTGCGCGCCCTGCTGGGACGCATCTGCTGCAGAGACGCTTTTCGCCGCTTGATCGGACTGGTGGTCGGCTTGCTTACCGCCGCCCTGCTGGCTTTCCCGCTCTCCCTGCTTGCCTGCTCCCTTTGGAAAAGTATTGCCTTTCATCGGTGTGTTGCTCTTCGGCTACTTTGGCGTGGCTGTCTTTACCTCGCGCCAGACAGACATCGCCAATATCCTGGGCGGATTGACTTCCCGGCCGGGAGGAAGGCGCGGGCGGCAGGCTGGTCGCATCGCCGAACCGCACCATCCTGCTGGATACCAGTGTCATCATCGACGGTCGCGTTGCCGATATCGCCAAGACCGGTTTCCTGCCCGGCACCTGCTGATCCCGCGCTTTGTGCTGAACGAACTCCAGTACATTGCCGACTTCGCCCGACAGCCTGCGCCGCCAGCGCGGGCGGCGCGGCATGGAAGTGCTGGCCGAATTGCAGAAAGACCTCAGCGGTGGTTGTGCGCATCAGCGATATGGATGTGGAAGGCGTCCGCGAAGTGGACGACAAGCTGGTCATCCTGGCCCGCCAGATGAAATGCCCGATCCTGACCAACGATTACAACCTGAACCGGATCGCCGAACTTGCAGGGTGTGACTCATCCTGAACATCAACGAACTGGCCAATGCGGTCAAATCGGTGCGTCCTGCCCGGTGAACTGATGTCGGTCAATGTCATCCAGGAAGGCAAGGAAGTCAACCAGGGCGTCGGCTATATGGAAGACGGCACGATGGTGGTGGTGGAAAATGGTAACAAGTATCTGAACAAGGAGATCACCGTCACCGTGACCAAGGTGCTGCAGACCGCCGCCGGACGGATGATCTTTGCCCGCCCCGAGAGGGAATAGAGTAGAGGAAATAATCATGCTGCGCGTCTTTCAACACCCTCACGCCGCAAAAAGGAAGAATTCCAGACCTTCGAACCGGAAAGTGGTCAAGATGTACGTCTGCGGTGTGACGGTTTATTCCGACGCGCATATCGGGCATGCCATGTTCTGCCCTGGTATTCGACGTGGTCCGCCGCTACCTGACATATCGCGGCTACGAGGTCCGCCAGGTGATGAATTTTACGGATGTGGATGACAAGATCATCAACCGGGCCAACCAGCTGGGCGTGGATCCCTCATGACGCTGGCGGAAAACTATATCAAGGAGTTCCGCAAGCAGATCGACAGCCTGAACATCCTGCCGGCCACGGTCAACCCACGCGCCACGCAGGAGATGCCGCAGATCATCCGCATGATCGAAGGATTGATCGAAAAGGGTTTTGCCTACCCGGCCAGGAATGGCGACGTTTACTTCCGCGTCACGAAGGATCCGGATTACGGCAAACTTTCCGGTCGCAAAATGGAGGATATGCAGGCCGGTGCGCGCATCGAGATTCGATGAGGACAAAGAACATCCGATGGATTTTGCCATCTGGAAATCCGCCAAACCCGGCGAGCCTGTCTGGGAATAGCCCGTGGGGTAAAGGGCGTCCCGGCTGGCACATCGAATGCTCGGCGATGAACCTCAGCCACCTTGGCGAGCAGATCGACATCCACGGCGGCGGCAATGACCTGGTCTTCCCGCACCACGAGAATGAGATCGCCCAGACCGAGAGCTTTACCGGCAAACCATTCGCCCGCTACTGGATGCACAATGGCATGCTGCAATTGCAGGGCGAGAAGATGTCCAAGTCGCTCGGCAACCTGGTGACGATCGACGATTTCCTTTCCCGCCACGACGCTGATGCCCTGCGTATGATGGTCTTGAATGGTTCCTACCGTGCCCCGCTCTCTTATTCGGACGATATTGTGGATGCTGCAGAACGAGGCTTGGATCGGCTGCGCTCCGCCCTGAAACCGGCTTCCGCCACGGCGCCCGGTGCCGGTGCCGATATGCTGGCTGCTCTGGATAAGCAGTCCGAGACCTCCCAACAGACTTTTGTCGAGGCCATGGACGATGATTTCAATTCCTCTGGAGCACTGGCAGGTCTCTTCGAACTGGTGCGCACCATCAATACCGCCCGCGACGCAGGCGCGACGGATGCTCAACTCCAGCCGGCCCGCAAAACGTTGCTGGAATTGACTGGTGTGCTCGGCTTGCGCCTGGCGGAAAAGAAAACCTCCACGGGGGACGCTGACAAATTCATCGCTCTTTTGGTCGAGATCCGCACCGAAGATGCGGAAAGCAAAAGAACTGGGCGATGTCGGATCTGATCCGTGATCGGCTTAAGGAACTGGGTGTATCCATCGAAGACAGCAAGGATGGCACCACCTGGCACTCGGGCTGATCCGGTCCAGTCGTCCGGCTACACGCGACAGTAACACCTGATAACCAAATTTATTTATTCTATGAGAAACTAAGATACAAACCCTCCCTGCCCACCCGGCAGGGAGATTTTGATCAGCGTCCCTTTACCTGCACCGCTCTCCGCACTGATTGTCCCACCGTGGGCTTCGACCAGTCGTTTCGCTATCGCCAGCCCTAAGCCCATCCCGCCCGAGTTGGTCGACTTGTAAAACCGTTCGAAGATATGGGGAAGTTCCTCCGCTGGGATTCCGGCTCCGCTGTCCAGCACTTCCAGGATGGCGTTTGCATCGATATGAAAATAACTGATCACCACTTTCCCATGTTCCGGGGTATAGCGCAAAGCATTCGCCAGCAAGTTCGACAGCACCTGCCGCATCCTGCCGGGGTCCAATTCCAGCCACGGAACATCCTTGGCAGTATTGACTTCCAACGTCACTCCCGCTGCTTTTGCCTGGGCACGGAATGCCTCTGCGCTGTCTTGTACCAGCAGTGCCAGGTCGGTCGGTTCCTTCTTCAGTTGGAGTGCGCCGCTCTCTGCCAGTGCCAGCGTGCGCAGGTCATCCACCAGCCGCGAGAGCATCTGGGTTTCATCCAGCGTCATTTTGAGATGGACTGCATCGGCTGGATAAACCCCATCGATCATTCCTTCCAGGTTTCCCTGCACCACAGTCATGGGCGTCCTAAGTTCATGCGTTACATCCGCCAGCAGCGTTCGGCGGCGTTCATCCAGTTGGTCGAGACGGGAAGCCATGTCGTTAAACGCTCGTGCCAGCGACCGGACTTCGCGTGGACCTTTCTCCTTCACCCGCGGAGAATAATCACCCTGACCAACCTGGTCGGCTGCCTTCAGCAGGTCGTCCAGCGGTATGATCACTCGCCGCAGGCTCATTACCCCCGTTCCAACGATAAGCATGACAAGCAGGGCAAAACCAGCGCCAACCGGGATCAGCCACTGACCGGCGTTCGCAGACAGATGGACCACTCCCAGTCCCACTCCGACCAGAGTAATGATGCCCGCCAGGACTCCCAGCCCGAACAGGTTTAACAGCAGGAATATGCATCCCATCCGTCGGAAGAACGGGAAATGTCGCATCCGCCGGACAGGTGGCCAGGACTCGTTTTCAGGCCACCAGGATGGGCGTGATCGGGAGAAAGGGTAGCGGGTTCTCATCTGTCGGTGAATTTGTAACCAATACCATAGACCGTCAGGATATATTGCGGGTCCGAGGCTTTGAGTTCGATCTTGTGGCGGATATTTTTTATATGGGCATCGATCGCCCGCTCATAGGATTTGAAAGCCACCCCATGAATTGCATCCAGTAGTTGGGCACGCGTGAATACTCGACCCGGATAACGGACCATTTCTGCCAGCAGCGCAAATTCGGTCGCGGTTAATTCTTCGATCTCCCTGCCTTCTGCGCTGACCCGCATGCGCGGCAGGTCCAGGCTCAATCCGGCAGCTTGCATGATCTCGGGTGCCGCGTTCGCATTTTCCACCCTGCGCAGTACCACCCGCACACGCGCCACCAGTTCCTTGGGGCTGAAAGGTTTGGTCACATAATCGTCCGCCCCCAGTTCGAGTCCAACCAGCTTGTCCGTTTCCTCTGCCCGGGCGGTCAGCATGATGACCGGCACATTCGAAAACTTGCGAATTTCCCGGGTCACATCCAACCCATCCAGTTGCGGTAAGCCGAGATCGAGGATCACCAGGTCTGGCTTCTCGCTTCGAACGGACGAGAGCGCGGATTTACCATCCGAGCCGAACAATACTTTATAACCTGCGCGCTCGAGATAATCGCGCACCAGTTTCACGATCTTTGGTTCATCGTCAACGACCAGGATGGTTTTCATCTGAAAAAAAAGCTTTCCCGGGTCCCTCATTGGGACCCGGGTCTATTATAAACTCGGAACTTATTCGCCGCTTTTTTTATCGCTTGGCTCTTCCGGGTTATCATGCATCCGCTGGTGCCATTCACGGAACATGGGCGGCACACCTTCGCCCCACGGACCACGACCCATCGGACCGTGTCCGGTCATCTCTCCATTCTCACTGCGATGCATATGCCGCCAGCCCCAGCGTGGTCCGAAGATCATCATGCGCATGGCTCCAAATGCAAGGCATAGCAGGAAGAAGCCGAAGAACAGGCCGAAGATGCCGAGGCCGAAGAACGGGTGCCAGAAGAATGTGTAATATGGCATACCGTTGGTGACGGCAGGCGCCTGGACCGGGATCAACGCGCCGTGTGTCACTCCCGCCTGGTAGGCGAAGAAGGCGATCCCGGTGATTGCTGCCAGCAGGACCAGTCCTGCGACGAGACGAAAAACAATGTGTCTGAACATACTTGAACTCCTTTTGTTTTGGTTGTTGATATCAGTATAGAAGTTGGTTGTGAACTGAGTGTGAAGAGCGTGCGGAGACTCTATGCAGGTAATTTGCTCGCATCGGTACTCTTCCAACCTTTACTTTTGTGATTAGGTTGGAATATTTCAATTCAACTGACCGCCTCAGGGCAGCTTCCCGGATCTTTTGGTTTACAATATCAGCATGAAGGAATTCATTTATGGTCGCAACCCTGTCTACGAAACCCTGCGCGCACACCGCCGGGATGTTTTCCGCCTGCAACTGGCGGAGGGTGTGCAGGATAAAAATCGTTTAAGCGATATCCTGAACTTGGTTCAAAAGCGCAAGATCCCGGTCGAACGGGTCGCGTGTACACAACTGGATAAACTTAGCGAGAGCCATCAGGGCGTTGCACTGGAATGCAGCGCTTACCCTTACAGCGGTCTGGATGATATTCTTGAAAATGCCAAACAGCGCTCGGAGCGGTTGTTCGTGCTCCTGCTTGATACGCTGCAGAACCCACAAAATCTTGGCACGCTGATCCGCACTGCAGAAGTGGTTGGAGTGCATGGTATCCTCATGCCCTCTCACCGGGCTGCTGAGATAACGCCGGCGGTCGTCTCTGCTTCGGCGGGGGCGACCGAGCACATGCTGGTTGCACAGACAAATCTTGCCAATGCCATCGACCAATTAAAGGAAGCCGGTGCCTGGGTGGTTGGTCTGGATGAAAGCCCCACCTCCCGCCATCCATCCGATGTCCGCTTCGACGGTGACCTGGCGGTCGTGGTCGGCAGCGAGGCGGAAGGCATTCGTCCGCTCGTACGTTCAAAATGCGATTTCCTGCTGCGCTTGCCGATGCAGGGGCAGGTTGAATCGCTGAATGCCGCCGTGGCTGGGTCGGTGGCGCTTTACCTGGCATACCTTGCCCGGACAAAATCTTCAGACCCCGCCCGGATTTGATCATCATCCTTGGAGGAGAACATGCCGTCTGGCACTTTCCATTTTCCGAATGGTTTCTTGTGGGGTACTGCCACCGCTGCTCATCAGGTCGAGGGCGGCAACACCAACAATAACTGGTTTAAATGGGAGCAGGAGGGTCACACTGCCCACCAGTCCGGCAAAGCCAGCGACTGGTGGGGTGGGCGCTGGCAGGAAGATTTCGACAACGCCGCACAGGGCGGTCAGAACGCGCACCGTCTGTCCGTGGAGTGGAGTTGCATCCAACCCACACCGGATCGATGGGATGAACATGCCCTCGAGCAATACCGAATCATGATGCGTGGCATGCGCGACCGGGGCATCACACCCATGGTCACCCTGCACCATTTCACTGACCCGCTTTGGTTGGTAGAGCTCGGCGGCTGGGAAACCGCAGCAGTCGTGCCCTTGTTCGAAAAGTTTGCCGGTAAAGTGGTCGAAGCCCTCAAGGAATACTGCACGTTGTGGATCACGATCAATGAACCGAATGTCTACGCATTGGAAGGCTACTTGCGCGGCAACTTTCCGCCCGGAAAATCTGACTTGAAACTCAGCTTAGTGGTGCAGTCCAACATGGTGCGTGCCCATGCCGCCGCTTACCGCCTCATCCACACCTTGCAGCCCGAGGCGCGCGGTAGGATACGCTCTCCATTTCCGACCCCAGCAACCTTTCCGGAGCTGGTCCCCGCTCGATCGCTTGATGCGCAACATTAAATTCGAGGGCATCAACCTGGCTTTTCCCTCAGCCATATCGACCGGCATAGCCCGCTCACCCATCGCTCACATCCCAGTCCCCGAAGCCAAAGGCACCCAGGATTTTTTTGGTCTCAATTATTATTCGGTCGATACCGTCGCATTTGATTTACGCAATCCCTCCGAGCTGTATTCACGATCGTTCTATCCGGAGGGCACCGACCTGGCGGACGCCAAAATGAACTCCAACACGCCCGAGGGTCTTTATTGGTCGCTTAATTGGGTTAACAAGACATACCCAGGTCTGCCGGTCATCATCACCGAGAATGGGATCGAAGACGCAACCGACCGCATTCGTCCCCGCTACCTCGCCCAGCATGTCCATGCCATCTGGCGGGCGGTGAATTTCAACTGGCCAGTCAAGGGGTATTTCCACTGGTCGCAGGTGGACAACTTCGAATGGGAGCGCGGCTGGACCCAGCGCTTCGGCTTGTGGGCATTGGATGTCGAAACCCAGCAGCGCACCAAGCGTCCATCCGCGGATCTGTATGCTGCTATTTGCCACGAGAATGGTCTCAGCTCCGAAATGGTGCAAAAGTACTGCCCGGAAGTCTTCGGAAAATTATTCCTCGCTTGAGTGGAACTTCCACATTCGTAATCTATTCATCACTGAATGGTTTATAAACCGATAAAGGACCGATGCAAAATCCCACTTTGGAACTCAATCTTCGGTAGGCGCTCCATCCGTAAATATACCGACCAGCCGGTCGAACCGGAAAAACTGGATCTGCTCCTCCAGGCCGCCATGGCAGCCCCCTCCGCCATGAATTGCAAGCCATGGGAGTTCGTCCTGGTGACCGAACCGGAAAAATTGGCTCAATTTCGTTCCCGTCTGATTTTTGGGAATCGCAACGCGCCTGCTGCGATCGTGGTCTGCGGAAACCCGCGCCTCTCGACCAACCCGGCTGCCCGTTTATTCTGGGTGGAGGATTGTTCCGCCGCCACCGAAAACATCCTGGTCGCCGCCGTCAGCCTAGGACTCGCCACGGTTTGGGTCGGCGTTCACCCGGTTGGCGACTACGTCCGCATCGTGCGGGATATCGTCGGGCTTCCCCGTTTCGTCACACCTCTGAGTTTGATATACGTTGGCTATGCGCTAGAACGAAAAGAACCCCGCACACAATTTGATGCTGCTCGCGTTCATTGGCAGCAATACAAAAAAGGAAAGGGCTGATCGGGGTTTCCACCCGTGAAGTCCTTTTTGGAGGGTATCGCAAATGGATTTCGCTCTTCAACGATCAGGTCTCGATAAGTTCTTATCCCTGATCCTCCCGGATGGGATGGATTTGGCTGGTTTACTGCTCGACCTCGGTTTCGATCAGGAACAGGTTGACTTCCTGCTTGCCGGTCATCTCGAGCCGGTCGTTACACAATTTATCGATGCCGTTCAGAAACGGCTGCCTGGTTCCTCCGGAAAAGATCCTTCTTTCTATTTGATATCCCGCCGGTTCAGTCTGGACGGTGAGGTCGCCGAACCGTTGGAGACCATTTCCGCCCGGCTGGATATCAGCCCGGAATACGCCCGTCGTTTGAGCGAAGATGCCCTGGAAAGTTGCCGCACCAAGACCGCCCTTGAGCATTTTAGAAAAGCACTGCGGTTTATCGTGATCGCCCAGCTTGCTAGTATCGCCGGGCGTCCCCCGCGTGAACGGGTCGCTGATAAACTGGAACGCCTTTCCAACCTGCGTGGCGCATCAACTGTTGCGCACCTGGATTATGATGCGAAAAAAGCTGGGATATTGAAACAAGTCCAGGACGAATTGGACGCCCTGGACGCGGAATACAACCCTTTGTTCGAGACGGCAGACGGCAATATTCACGACCTGGAAGCCGAAATTAAAAATGACGTTCTTCTATTCGGCGAAAGTATCCAGGCTGGATCGGTTCATGCGGTCTTCGTGCAGGGAAGGGTATCCTGGGATAATGATGGCATGGAACATTATGCCGCCGCCCATCCGGATATTCTTCAGTTTCGTAAGCAGGGAAAGCCCAGTGTAACCCTCCGTTCCTTGGAAGAAAAATAGTAAGGGTTCTATTCCTATATTAAATATGGACCTGCCTCCCGTTTTTATCACGAACATTACCAATACATTTGGGGAAAACGGTCGTCGTTTTCTGGACGATCTGCCGATGTTGCTCGCCAACGCTTCCCTGCGCTGGGATCTGGTAGTGGGGGATCCGTTTCTTCTCTCCTATAACTACGTCTGTGCAGCCACCCGCGTGGACGGCTCTCCCGCCGTTCTTAAAGTGGGTGTTCCCAATGTCGAACTGACCAGCGAGATCAACGCCCTCAAGGAATATGATGGTCACGGTGCTTGTATTCTCTACGAATCCGATCCGGAGATCGGCATGCTTTTGCTCGAACGCCTCCTCCCCGGTACCATGCTCGCTACCCTGCAGGATGATGACCGTGCGACGGAGATCGCGGCGGATGTGTTGGTCGCCATCCAGCGCCCCGCGCCGGGCGGGATTGGATTCCTGTCCCTGCGCGCTTGGTTTGACGAATTAAAAAACTTCGCCCGCGCTTCGGCGGGGGCACCGGTCCTTTTTCCGAAAGATCGGTCGGGACCGTTGAGGCTCTTCTGCCTGACCTGTTCGCCGAATCCGGACCCGAAAAATTGCTGCATGGCGATTTTCACCACTTCAATATCCTTCTGTCCGGAACTGGTTGGAAAGTGATCGACCCAAAAGGTGTTATCGGTCCGCCTGAATATGAGGTCGGACCCCTGCTGACGAATCCTTTAGGGGACATTCCCGATATGAAGCCAGCGCTCGACCGGACTCGTCGGCGCATTGCGATCCTGTCCGAGCGGACCGGGTTCGACCCGCGGCGCATGCAGGCTTGGGCACTCTGCCACAGCCTGCTCTCTGCCTGGTGGGATTTAACCCCGGCTGGCACGGGTGCTGAATATGCCCGCGCCTGGATCGAGGTTTTTATGAATTTCTGGGTTTAACTTGTTTGGGGTCACGAACGGGATCTGGTGTCTTCATATACCAGATCCCATTTTTATTTCTCATCATCATAGAGTCACCGGGCTTGAACCGGCATTTGCCTGCTTATTGGATTACACCCAGTTTCTTCCCCACCTTCGCGAATGTTTCCAGGCCTTTATCCAGGTCTCCCTTTTCATGTGCAGCCGAGATCATCACCCGGATGCGCGCCTTCCCTTGTGGCACGGTTGGGAATCCGAGCGCCATCGCGAACACGCCTGCCTCGAATAAATCCCGGCTGAATTGTTGGGCGAGAGGCGCTTCTCCCAGCATTACCGGGGTGATTGGAGTGGTGCTGGCACCGGTATTAAATCCGAGTTTCTTCATTTCTGCCTTGAAATACTTGGCGTTGTCCCACAGCCTGTCCACCAGTTCGGTTGAGCCTTCCAGCAGGTCGATGGCTGCGATGCAGGCTGCTGCATCCGGAGGGGTGACCGCCGAGGAGAACAGGAATGGACGTCCCCTCTGCCGCAGCCATTCGATGATGGTCGCGTTCCCGGCGACCACTCCACCCACCACTCCAAAAGCCTTGGAGAGCGTCCCGACTTCCACGTCAACCTTGCCGTGCAGACCGAAATGGTCCACGATCCCGCGCCCGCCTTTGCCGAGCACGCCCTCGCCGTGCGCATCATCGACCATCAGCATGATATCGTACCGGTCTGCCACCGCATGGATCTTATCCAGCGGTGCCACATCACCGTCCATCGAAAAAACCCCATCCGTGATGATGATCGCCCGCCGGAATTGCGACTGGTTTTCTTTAATGACCGCTTCCAGCGACACGGTATCGCAGTGCTCGTAAGGGATGATCTTTCCCCCCGACAGGCGGCAGCCGTCAATGATACTGGCGTGATTTAACCGGTCCGAAAAGATGACATCTTCCTTCCCAACCAGTGCTGGAATGGTCGCAAGGTTCGCTGCAAATCCGCTCTGGAAAGTAATGGCGGCTTCCACACCTTTGAACGCAGCCAGCCTCTTTTCGAGTTCGAGGTGCAGGCTCATCGTCCCTGCGATCGTGCGCACCGCCGCCGGGCCGACCCCCATCTCATTGGCAGCCTTGCAGGCAGCCGCCACAAGTTTCGGGTGGTTTGCCAGTCCAAGGTAGTTGTTCGAACAGAAGTTGAGCACTTTTTTTCCATCCACCACCAACCAGGCTCCCTGCGGTGACCCGATGGTGCGGATGCGGTTGTAAAGGCCTTGCGATTTCAATCCTTCAAGTTCGGTTGTGATCCAATCAGTTTTTGACATGGTTTCTCCTCAGGAAATCTTCCGGGCTATTATAGCTAAAACGTGCAAACTCTTGTACCTCGATCATTAAAATTGATCATTAAAATGCCTACTCGTCTTTCTGGAAATATGGAATCTCACGTTAAGACGATTTATTTTCAGCGTCAGGGATGGTCACTTCCGCCAGCAGCCCCAGTTCCGCGATTGCAGTCAATATCTTGGACTGCGCACCGGGTTTGATGACCACGGTCACGGGTCCGAGCAGTTCACCGAGAAAACGACCCGCTTTCGATTTCCGCAGGGCTTCAAGTACTTCTGGACTGTTTACCCTCAGGATGGTTTGTACTTCCACCCTCGCTTCGGTTCCTTTGATCTCCCAGCGTTTGAGTGCTTTTACGAATGCGGGCGGCAGTTCCGAGGCTGAGTTTTTCGCCAGCAGGCTTAGCAGTTGGCTCACCTTCAATCCCTTGCTGGTGGCACTTTGCAATGATCCCGCTGTCACACGATAACGATAGCCGTCTTCCTTTTCTTCGTCCCATTCACAGAAACGCGCGATCTGGTATCTTACCGGACGGGGAAAAAGAACCGGCACATTGATCTTCCCCTGTGACGTGACGTGCAGCTTGGCATTTTCTGGCTTTCCAGTTGGTACTTTTCTGGACAGAATTCTGAATGCGGTGATGGTCGGGTCATCGACCGGGGTCGCCAGTTCCACCCTTCCCAGCCAAAATAATGGACCGCTGATGAGATAGCGGACGAGTGCGCCGTCCACCTCCTCCCAGGATCCAAATCCACGCAGGTATACCCCATCCACCTCTCGCTTGATGAACCAGGAGTCATAATCCCCAGCCGGCCGCTGGAAATCCGGGCATTTCTCCTTGACGGTTCGTACCAACGCCGGCAGGCTCCACCATTGGTTTTCAGGTATCTCCTTGAGCAAGTACATCAGGAAGGTACGTGTCACTCGTGGTTGTTTGGTCCACTCCCCTTCGCAGATCAACCCGGGAAGCTGTCGTAATTCGTTAAAACTGTCTGATTCCTCCCAGGCATGTTCCAGGCTATCCAATGCCAGCTCCCGGCTCGCTTCGAGGAAGGCTCGCACCGTTTCGATGCGTGGCGCTCCCTCGCCGATGATTTTTGCTGCAGACAGAAAATCCATCACCACCCGCGCCGGTATGTGCGTACCGTATGTTTCCTTTCCCATCCGCATGGCTGCCAGGATCGTGGTGGCATCCTCCAGCAGTCGGTCACAGGCAGGTAATCTCTGCCCCTTTTCCTTTTGCGATGCCGGACGACCCGCTATGCTGCCGGATGGAGTGCTTTCTCCCGGGATTTCAGGCGGGTTATTTCTACGATCTATTTTGGTTTCGATGATCAATTCTTTTTTAATGATCTCCAGCAGGTCGTCCGGGATGTAAGCGAATTCCTGTGCGCCCGCGCTGGTATCAAAAAATGCCCGGGCGATCAGTGCCCGGTAAAATAAAGCCTCGGCGGCTGAAGCGGTTTTCAGGTATACCTGTTCCCGGTCCCGTCGTCCTGGGCCAACTTCACGGATTTCCCCGAACTGGCGGGCGAAATTTGCCCAGGGGATTTTTCCGTTCGCCTCCACCAGCGCGCTTAGCGCCAGCTTTGCCTCGCTGTGCAGGGCATCCACCATCTCCCGGGTCAGCTTTGAGTCCAGGCACGCCGTGACCAGTTCCGCCAGGACTGCTTCCGTCCCGATGGCGTTGATCTCTATCCCCCAAAATCCTGCTACAACCCGCAGGTGACCAATATCACGGTTTAGCAGGGATTGGCTGAGGTCCGGCATGACTGGGGTACGCCTGGTTATCTACAGAGATGGTTTGCATGAACATGGATCATCGAATGATGTCTGCTCTTCGCCAATGGTTGATCAACTCTGATCACGAATACCTGAAACTTACTGTATCATACAATATTTTTCGGTAAATTCATAACCCCGGCTCGGATCGACCTGTTTAGTCCTGTCTGGTATCGGAGCTTACTGTGCCTCACATACGCTGTATGTCCTTTGAGATGGTGGACAGATTTGACTTTTCCTTCGGAATTTTGTACACTATTGTCAGGTTTTATTATTTGCATTGATTCAGGAGGATCTATGGCCGCTTTATTCCAATTTGTCATGCGCTCCGGACCGAACGCTGGCAAGATTTATCCACTCGAAGCTGCGGATATTACCATCGGGCGCGATGCCACCAACGGTGTCGCAATCAACGACGCCGAGGTCTCTCGAAAACACGCCCAATTGAGCCTGCATGGCGCATCCTATGTGATCCAGGACCTGGGTTCGACCAACGGCACGTTTGTCAATGGACAGCGCATCAGCACCACCCAGGTGCTCAACGCGGGTGACACGGTTTCGTTCGGTGAGAACATCGTCCTGCAATACGAAGCCGCCTACGATCCGAATGCGACGGTCGTTGGTGCAAAAGCCCCCCGCACCGCCGTCCCCGCCCCTAAGCCCGCCCCCACCCCTGCTCCTGCTTATGTTCCCCCTCCTGCGCCGGCCGCCGCTCCTGCTCCCATCTATTCTGGTCAGGTTCCTGCCGGTCCGGCTCCCATGGCACCTGCGCCAGCCGCGAAAAAGGGCAGCAAAGCCTGGATTATCATCGTCATCGTCATTGTATTGCTGCTATGCGTATGTGTCGGCGCGCCTGTCCTCGCTGATGCACTGAAGATGGATTGCGTGGTTCCTTTCAAATGGTTGTTCAACCTGGTCGGTCCAATGTTCGGATACGGCACCTGCCCGTAATTCATCCCCCATCTTGATAAATATATCCCCCGTAGTGTTTCACTGCGGGGGATTTTTTTTAGTGTGGGACCACATCCAGCATCACGTTCGTCCACCACATGATGGTTTCCGAAATCTTATAATTTCCACCCAGGTAAGCCTCTTGGGCTTTGATAAGCAGGTTTTCCACCAGGCGGTTATCCCATGCTTGCGGGCGCCGGGTGAAATCCGCCACGATTCCCCGGCTGATCATTTCGGCTCCGTTCGGCAGCCAGGCAGTCAGGAAGTATGCCGAAGGATCGAGTATATCCTGGTAGCGCCGGGCGGTATCGTAGAAATCGACCGTTGCCTGCAGGTCGGTTCGTTCCGCCTCCGTGAAACTCTGCGCTCGCAGGAACGCTTCGTATGAGTTCTCCAATTCCTCCAGCGAAATATTGAAGTGTGTATGCAGGGCAGCGTCGATTGCATCTGCCACCTTCTGGCTGCTGCCCGGATTGGGGATGTTCAGGTAAAAATCATTGAACGCCGTCCAGCCGTATTTCTCGACCAGGTATTCGACCAATCCCGCTGCTTCCAGGTAGCCGATCTCGTGTTGCTGGTTGTAGAAATCATTGCTCAAAGTCCGTAGCGGGATATACCAGCCCAGCGCCAGCATGGCAGCCGCACGTGGGATGATCGGTTCCACCTTGAAATGGCCGCCGGTCAGATAGACTGCCAGGCCTTCCTCGAACAGGATCGGTTTAAATTCGCCTGCGCGCAGACCGTCATAATAGTGAACAAATTCATGGTGGAACAGGATGGTCAAATCGTTCCCAAGATAATCGTTGTCCAGGTAGGATACATACACCATCGTCGTGGTGAATCCACCATGCCCGATTACACGTGGCATGAATATGATATCGATTGGTCGGTTCAGGGTGGTGCCGATTTGTTTGGAGACGATCCCCGATTCTTTATCAGCCAGTTGGCCGATGCCGGTCATATCGCGGGCCGCTGCCGTTCCGGTTATATAGTGCAGCAGGCAGCATACGGTGCTGGTCGTCGTCCACTTTGCTCCAGGTTCTGGCGCTGGCGCCTGGTCTGCCGGATGAAGGCTGAAGCTTTTCCTTACTGTAATGAGACCCGGGTAAACCGTGAAGGTCAGCGTGTAATTGCCGGGTTTTAACTTGCTGGTATCCCACACCCACCAAAAGGTGGCCTGCTCCCTGCCTCCCAGCCCCATCGGACCAAAGTCTGCATCGCCGATGGTCTGCCCTTGGAATGACACCCCTACGCTTTTCATTCCGCCGCCGGTCGTGCTCGAGTCCAGGACTTCGAAACTGACCTGGTCGCCCACGTAAAGCGGACCGTCCGGGTGGGTGATTACATTGATCGTTCTGCCAGGTGATCCTCCTGAGCAGGCTGTGATCAGCATCAAGATAAGCAGGAGCCGGGTTATTCGGTGCATCGCGCAATTATACGCTTTTCCATTATCCAAACCTCATGCCATGGGGTAGAATATTCCTCAGGAGCTATTATGGGCGTGAATCAGAAACAATCTTCGCCTCGTTGGGGGTCGATTACAAAACTGGTGGTGACTCTCACCGCTGTGGTTATTTTAGGTGCCTTGCTGGTGAGGTTCGTTTCCATCATCGGGCCGGTCCTGATGGCTTTCATTCTGTCTTATCTTCTCCATCCCATCGTCGCATGGATCAGCCGTAAAACACCCTTCTCATGGAAGATGGCGGTCAACCTCATTTATCTGGTATTTATCATTATCCTGCTGTCATTGCTCACCTGGGGCGGGGTGGGTTTGGTCGGGCAGATCCAGAACCTGATCACTTCCATTCAGGATTACGCAAATCAACTCCCGACCGTAATTGAAAACCTCTCCCATCAGATTTATGTCCTTGGACCAATCAAGCTCAATCTCTCGACCATCGATTGGCAGGCGATCGGTACACAGATCCTTTCATACGTTGAACCGGCTTTGGGAAAGGTCGGCGGTCTGGTGGGCACGTTGGCAGGCAGCGCAGTTTCCGTCCTGGGCTGGCTTGCTTTTATAGTGATCGTGTCCTATTTTTTCCTGCTGGAAAGCGGCGAGCTGCGGAAGAACATCCTGCCGCTCGACATTCCCGGCTATACGGATGACATTCACCGTCTCACTGAAAAATTAGGACAGATCTGGAACGCCTTCCTGCGTGGGCAGATCATCATCTTTTTCTCGAAGGTGATCACCTATATGATCATCATGACCATCCTCGGCGTGCATTACGCCATCGGGGTGGCTCTCATCGGCGGGCTGGCAAGTTTCCTACCGTATATCGGGCCGGCTATCAATTGGATCGTCCTTGGGTTGGTCACGTATTTTCAGGGACCCAACCCGTTCGGGCTTGCCCCTCTGCTATATGCATTACTTGCCATCTTGGTCGCCTTATTGATCGATCAGGTGTATGACAACCTGGTGGCACCCCGTATCATCGCCTCATCCTTGAAAGTCCATCCGGCTTTTGTGTTGATCGCTGCCATCATCGCCGCCAACTTGCTGGGTATCCTCGGTCTCGTCATCGCCGCGCCGCTCCTGGCGACCCTCCAATTGGTCGGTCGCTATACTACCCGCAAACTATTGGATCGTGACCCGTGGCCGCCCAATGAGGATCTCATTCAGCCCGTGCGGACGCCAAAATGGCTGAACCGCCTGCAGGGCGTCTGGCACAGGCTCCGCCGGAGTAAAAGCTCACCCGCCGATCAGCCATCCGCGGATCTGGATGGCGCCGGCAAGGATAAAGAACCTCCTTCCCTTTGAAATATGGAATGGGTTTCGTGCGCCAACTGATTTGGCAAGCCTCGCTCGCCAGATCAGCTCCATCACTATTTCTCCCCTCTCGGTGGCGATTTACTTTCCACCAATATATACACGTCGAACGTATATTCCGTATAATAAGTAAATATCAAAGGAGACCGTATGCCAAAAAATGATGTCGAACCCAAAGTCGAGACCCTAGCCGAGACTGACAGCTTCGTGGTCTGGAAAGCCGAAGAACCGGATGGCGAGACCACCTATAACCTCCAGCTCAATAACGTCACCGTAAATTTCTTCAAGGAAGAGTGGGACGAGTTCCTGCTATTGATCCGCGCCCTCAAGTAATTTCCATGAACCGCATGAATGCCATCACTGCCGTTCCCGGCATCGAGGTCGGGCAGGCTCAGGATTTGTCTGCTCTCACCGGCTGCACCGTGGTTCTCTGCCGGAAAGGCGCGGTCGCCGGTGTGGATGTGCGCGGCAGTGCCCCGGGTACGCGCGAGACGGACCTGCTCGACCCGGTCAACCTCGTGCAGAAAGTGCATGCCGTCGTCCTTGCCGGCGGTTCCGCCTTTGGACTGGATGCCGCCTCGGGTGTGATGAAATATCTTGCCGAACAGAAAATTGGATATGGTCTTGGATCGGCACGCGTACCCATCGTCCCGGCTGCCATCCTATTCGACCTGGGGTTGACGAAATCCTCGCGCCATCCTGACCCGGAGATGGGTTATGCCGCCGCGGCTTCCGCAACTGCCGGACTCGTTCTCGAAGGCAACGTCGGTGCCGGCACCGGGGCGACGGTCGGTAAGATCTTCGGCATGGCTGGTGCCATGAAATCCGGTCTGGGCACCGCCAGTCTTGAGATCGGCGGTGGAGTGATCGTGGGTGCCATTGTAGCGGTCAATGCCTTTGGCGATGTACTTGACCCGGATTTAGGTCAGATCATCGCCGGGGCGCGTCCGGCAAAGATCGGTCCTGTTAAGCTAGGAGGCTCCGCTCAGTTCGCCGACACATTGGAAGTAATGCGCTCCTTCGTCGGTCGGACGATCCTGGGCTTTGCCGCTAAAAGCAACACGGTCATCGCGGTGGTTGCCACCAACGCAAAGTTCAGCAAGGTACAGTGCACCAAGCTGGCGCAAATGGCCCAGGATGGTTTGGCACGCTCCATCCGCCCCGCCCATACCATGCTGGACGGTGACACGGTTTTTGCCCTCGCAACCGGAAAGGTCGCTGCCGATGTAACCATTGTCGGAGCCTTCGCCGCAGAAGTTCTCGCAAAGGCGATTGCCCGCGCGGTTCTCGCCGCCACGCCTGCCGCAGGGCTCCCTGCCGCATCGGGTTAGTTCGCCTCGGATTATTCCGATTGGTCATCACCATATCCATGCGCCTAAAACGCTGATGGATATTTTTTACCCATCGAGAGCCACCTTGACTTTCCCTCCAAAATAACCGATAATCTAACTGGTAATTACCACCTTACCTGTTCATCACACGTGAAAGGATAGTCATGCCTCAGAGCATCGATCCTACCAATTATCTCCCACGCTATTATCAACTCGCTAATATCCTGCGTGAACTGATTTCGGGCGGCAAGTTGGAAGCCCACCAGCCCATCCCCTCCGAGCGCCAGTTGGAAACAATGTACAAGGTCAGCCGCCCGACCATCCGCCAGGCGATCGATCTGCTCGTCCGCCAGGGCTTTCTGTATCGGGAACACGGCAAGGGTACCTTCGTCTCGCCCCAAAAACTCCAAAAAGGTATTTCCGAATTGACCAGTTTTACCGAGGATATGAAACAGCGCGGGATCGTTCCCGGGCAGAAGATCATCGAGATCGGACCCGTCCCTCCCCCGGATAACGTCCGCCTTCGCATGGACCTGCCCGCGGATTGCGGTCCGTTGCTCCGCATCGAACGCCTGCGCCTTGGAGATGGTTTGCCAATGGGACTCCAGACCTCCTTTTACCTGTTCCCGCAGGGGCAAACGATAACCAGGGAGGAATTGGAGCAGTACGGTTCCATTTACACCCTACTCCAGGAAAAATTCCACCTTATCCCTACCGAGGCCGATGAGACCCTTGAAGTTACCCTGGCAACCGCCCGCGAGGCTTCCCTGTTACAGATCAAGGTTGGCAGCCCGCTGCTCCTGAGCGAACGCACGACGTATTCTCAAAACCGGCGTGTCATCGAGTTCGTCAAGATCCTGTATCGTGGCGACCGCTACCGCTACATCGCCAAGCTCACTCGCTGACTCATTGGTGTAAAACCTCCTCGATCATTCCGGGAAAGAATAAAAAGCAATTGAGGGGTTGACCCAGGAAATCGTCTTTCCTGGGTTTTTTGTTTAATAGACCCAACCTGTGTTTGTACTATTGACTTATTTCTCGAATATCTACCCTTAAACTGCCTACTTGACTTTTACCGTAACTTGTGCTATCATGCTGATGTAATATGGTCATGTGGTCATTACCAGTTACTAATTCTCGGAAGGAATAGGATTTCCGGCATAGGTATGATGAACGACAGTGAGATCAAGATCATTGTGGAACGTGTGGTCGACCAGGTTCTGGGAAAATCTCAGCCTGCCGCCGCTCCCGTTCCCCCACCCCAAGAAGTCTCATCAAAGAAGGTTGAGACCACTTCCGGGCAGCGTAAAGTCGTCGCCATCGGTGCAGACCACGGCGGCTACGACCTGCGCGAGATCCTCAAGAAAGACCTCTCGGATATGGGTTTCGATGTCAAGGACATGGGCGCCTATAACAAGGATACGGTTGATTATCCCGAATTTGCCCATGAAGTTGCAAAGCTCGTCAGCACAGGCAAAGCCTGGCGTGGCATCATCATCGATGGGGCTGGTATCGGTTCGTGCATCGTTGCGAACAAGGTCCCGGGTGTCCGGGCCGGCATTGCATACGATTATTCTTCCGCCGTGAACAGCCGCGAGCACAACGACACCAACGTGCTTACCCTGGGTGCCGGTCTTATCGGCGTCAACCTGGCCAAACAGATCGTCAAAACCTGGCTGACCACTGAATTTGGCGGGGGACGCCATGCCCGCCGCGTTGATCAGATCATGGCGATCGAAAAGCAATATCTCAAGGAAAAGGCTTGATTATGGTCACTGATCCGAAAATGGTCGAACAATTGGTCGAGATCATCACCCACGAAGTGCTCGCCTCGATGCTCGAAAAACAGGATCGCTCCCATGCTCCCGAGGGCAGCGCCTGCAAGTTTAATTGCACCGACGGTCTGTGCGTCCGCACCTGTTTCGATCGGGCCGGCAATGTTGTCAGCGCCGGGGCGGAACGCCTCTCCTCCACGGTCGGTGTGATACCCGGCGATCCGGATCTGGCAAAAATGATCGACCACACCCTGCTCAAACCGGATGCCACTCAGGACCAGATCGCCCAGCTTTGTTTCGAGGCGCGCAAATACGGTTTTGCTTCCGTCTGCATCAACCCCACCTGGGTCAAAATGTGTGCCCAGTTGCTGGCAGGCTCGCCGGTCAAGGTTTGCACGGTCATCGGCTTCCCTCTCGGTGCCACGGCACCCGAGGTCAAGGTTTTCGAAACCCAGAATGCCATCGAGAATGGCGCCAACGAGATCGATATGGTCATTAATATCGGCGCGTTGAAAGCTCGTGACCTGGAATTGGTCGCCCGCGATATCCGCGGCGTGGTCGCCGCTTCGCACGCCCGCGGCGCCCTCGTTAAGGTCATCATCGAAGCGGTCCTGTTGACCGACGAGGAAAAGACCATCGCCTGCCTGTTATCGAAAGAGGCTGGTGCGGATTTCGTTAAAACATCCACCGGATTCGCCAGTGGTGGTGCCACCGCCCATGATGTTGCATTGATGCGCCGCACCGTCGGTCCCGACATGGGCATCAAAGCCGCCGGCGGTGTGCGCACCTACGAGGATGCCGAGAAAATGATCCAGGCGGGTGCCACCCGCATCGGTGCCAGCGCCGGGGTGAAGATCATCCAGGGTCCCGCCAAAGAGGCGCTGCCCGCCGTTGCCGCCCCCGTATCGGTTGCCAAGAATTATTGACCCGTTAGCAAGGGAGATCTGCCATGTTGATTGCCAGAGTGATTGGAACGACCGTTTCCACCATCAAAGACGAAAAACTTCACGCAAGGAAACTGCTCATTGTTCGCCAGGCTGATGAATTTGGTGCTCCGTTCGGAAAACCGTTCGTCGCAGTGGATACCGTGGATGCCGGCATCAGTGATCTGGTCCTGACATGCGCAGGCTCGTCCGCCCGCCAGACCGCCATCACCAAGGATACCCCGGTAGACGCGGTCATTATGGCGGTCATCGATTCATTGGAAGTTGACGGCAAATCCACGTTCCGCAAGTCGTAAGGCGCGCAGGAAAGGTTTGATTATGGGTCTTGATAAGGATCTTGCTTCCGTACAAGAAGTCACGCGATCTGGTGACTGCCGCCCACGCCGCCTGGAATACCTGGAGCCGTGCAACGCAGGACCAAGTCGATCGTGTCTGTGCTGCCATGGCTGAAGCCGGCTTCCAGGCTTCGGAACGTCTCGGTCGTCTTGCCCAGGAAGAGACCGGTTTCGGTGTTGCCGCCCACAAGAAATTAAAGAACGAGTTCGGTTCCCGCGCAGTCTGGGAGAGCATCCGCGACCTTGAAAACGGTTGGCGTCATCCGCCAGGATCAGGCCCGCCGGCTGTACGAGATCGCCTGGCCGCTTGGAGTGGTCGCCGCCCTCATCCCATCCACCAATCCGACCTCGACCACATTTTTTAAAGCACTGATCGCGGTCAAGGCTCGCAACGCCATCGTCTTTTCTCCGCATCCTTCGGCAGCCCGCTGCACCTACGAGGCCGCCCAGGTCATGGCTCAGGCGGCGGAAAATGCCGGCGCCCCGCACGGATTGATCAGTTGTATCCAACAAATTTCCCTGCCGGGTACCCATGAACTGATGACCCACTCCCTTACGGCGATCATTCTTGCCACCGGCGGTACGCCCATGGTTCGTGCCGCGCATTCGACCGGCAAACCTGCTTACGGAGTCGGTCCCGGCAATGTCCCCGTCTATGTCGACCGCAGTGCCGATATCGCCAAGGCAGCCCGCTACATTGTCGCTTCCAAGGCTTTCGATTATTCCACCATCTGCGCCACCGAACAGGCTGTCATCGTCGACCGCCCGGTTGCAGACCAGTTGGCGGATCGGATGCGCGCCGAAGGTGCCTTGTTCACCGATTCCCAGCAGACCGAGATGTTGCGGCGCACCGTTTTTCACCCGGATGGCAGCCTTAACACCGCCGTCGTCGGCAAGAGTGCCGCCTACGTTGCAGAAGTAGCCGGCTTCCATGTTCCACGAGGCACACGCATCCTTGTTACGCCGTTGACCAAAACCGGTCGCCAGGAGCCGCTCTCTCACGAAAAAATGACCACCGTCCTCGCCTGGTATGTGGTCGATGGCTGGGAACAGGGGTGTGAGACCTCCATCGCCATCATCCAGACCGGCGGGATCGGGCACACCCAGATCATCTACGCCAATGACGAAAAGGTCATCATGGCCTTCGGTCTGGAAAAGCCCGTCTTCCGTATCCTGGTCAATACCATGGGTACCCTCGGCGCCATCGGGCTGACCGCCGGGGTGATGCCCTCGCTGACCCTCGGTTCCGGCGGGGTCGGTGGCTCGATCACCGGGGATAATGTCACCGCTTATCACCTGATCAATATCAAGCGCCTGGCGTATGAAACCATTCCCCCTCCCGCAGAAGCTTTCCTGCCCGGGGAACCGGTCGCCGGACCCTCACCAGAAGAAGTCGAACGGATCGTTAGACAGGTGGTCAATGAAATTTTGGAAAGCAAAAAATATTCCTGAAATGTCGGAATAATTCAACCTTAGGTTCGATAATTGGAAAGGAAGGAACAAAATGGCTCCAGATACATCTCTCATCGCTCTAGGAATGGTCGAAACACGTGGCCTGGTCGGCTCGATCGAAGCAGCCGATGCCATGGTCAAGGCAGCCAATGTCGTCCTGCTCGGCTCCGAGTATGTCGGCGGCGGGTACGTCACCGTGATGGTGCGCGGGGACGTGGGTGCCGTGAAAGCTGCCACCGATGCCGGTGCTGCCGCCGCCAAGCGTGTTGGCGAACTGGTTTCGGTCCATGTCATTCCTCGCCCTCATTCTGACGTGGAAATGATCCTGCCCAGGTCCAGCAAGGGTGCCATTGGCGGCCGCGCTGGTGAAACAAAAGCCAAATCCTGATAGGCGTTGATAAGCCTGGTCCCTGCTGTCTTCCTGACAAAGCCGGCAGGGATCAGGCATAGTGCTGGGATCCGACCGCGCAGGTTTACCGCGCGAGGTTCACCGGTTTTTCCGGTTGGATTCCCCTTTGTAAAGATCGGTATAAGGGAGTTATCTCCATGGCAGAAACGTTCTCATTGCGCTGCTATTGTTACCTTGACCGGATGCAGCCCCAGTTCGCCTCCTTCGTCGGTACCATCACCCAGGGTGATCTGCCTACCGAAGGTATGGCGGCTCTCTACGTCGAAATGGCGCCCGGCAACGAAGTCTTCCGGGTGGTCGATATCGCCGTAAAAGCCACCGAAGCCCGTCCGGGTGCCCAGATCGTTGAACGCGAGTTCGGCATGTTCGAAGTTCACTCGCTCAACCAGGCCGCCGTCCTGGAAGCCGGAGAGGTTGTCCTGAACCGCCTGGGCTTGAAAATGGCCGACCGGATAAGCCTGAGGTGGTCTCCACCCAGGTAATCACCCGCATCGATCCTTACCAGGCGCAGCTCATCAACCGCTTCCGGCGTGGTTCCATGCTGGTGGCGGGTGAGACCATGCTCGTCCTCGAATGCGCCCCGGCTGCTTACATTAACATCGCCTGCAATGAAGCCGAAAAAACTGCCAGCATCAAGCTGATCCATGTCTCGTCGGTCGGGCGTTTCGGTCGCATGTGGCTCTCCGGCTCCGAAGCAGAAATTCTGACGGCTAAGAATGCCGCTGTCCAGGCGCTGGAAAACCTGGTCGGTCGGGCTGGCTCATGAACGCCGTCCGATCCTGGATGAAAGGAAGGCAATAATGCCCAAGGAATTCTATACGGAACGCGATATCGAGGACCTGGTCAGGCGCGGTATCCTGTCTCTGCGTGTGGATGAGAATGTTGTCTTGACCGAACTTGCCTACGAAAAAGCCAACCGGCTGGGCATGCGGCTGGAACGTTCCCAGGCGGATAACCCACCCAGTGCGCCCGTCCGTCCGTATCTGTCACAACCCCAGCCCCAGGCTGCGCCTCCGCTTCCACCCGCCGTCCCCTCCCCTGCAGCTCCGGTCGTTCCTGATTTAAAAACACGCATCCAGTCAGCCGTCCAGGCTCGCCTTGGCGATCAGGTCGATCCCAACTTGCTGGAGGTCATCATTCAGCGGGTATTGAAGAGCACCGGGAGTAAATAACGTCATGCTGTTCGGTCGGGTGAAAGGGACTGCCGTTTGCACGCTCAAATATGCCGGTACGCAGGGGCTGAAACTGCTCGTCGTCCAGCCCTTGAACAAGAAGCTGGAACCGATCGGTGCGTTGCAGGTCGCTACGGATATTGTTGACGCTGGGATCGGTGACCTCTGCGTGATGGTGCGTTCCCGTGAAGCTGCCCTCGCCATGCCGGATGTTAAGTTTGTGCCCATTGACCTGGCACTGGTCGGAATCGTTGATGAACTGGACGTGCGTCCGGACGGCACCTTCGACTTTACCCTCCCCGCTGGTTGGCACCAGTTCTCCTGAGAGCGAATATGATAATTGGAAAGGTCGTTGGAACGGTCGTTACAACCATCAGCCACCGGGATTATAAGAACCGGCGCTTGTTGGTCGTCCAGCCGATGGGTCTGGCAGATGACACCCCGGATGATGATTTTATCGCCTTGGATAATACCAACGCCGGCATCGGCGATACCGTCCTGGTGAACCGGGAGGGCAACGGTGCCCGCCAGGTGCTAAAAAACCCGGATGCCTGCGTTATTTCTGTTATCGTGGGAATTATAGACTCGACTTATATTGAACCATCAACCCAGCCGTGATAGGCTGATTACCCCCCGTAATAATCCTCTAAAACTATTCTCCCGCCGTTGGAATTGATCAAATGGTTTCAATTGATTGATACCATTCAATTTCTGACTTTACTGGTAACCTCTTAAGAATGATCTTTTTCGTGATCAGAAATGGATGCGTCCATGATTAAACGGATTTTTGGACAGGGTCTGTTCGGGACCGGTTGGAAGAATGCGCTCATCAGCCTGGGCTTGGCTGTGGCGGTTTACCTTACCAGTTTGATTTATGCTCTTCTTAATCACGGCCCAGCCGTCATGAATTTGAAAACACCCCTGGATGCGGCTTTGCCGGTTGTTTCCATTTTTGTCATCCCCTACGTCTCGCTCCAGCCGATCATCTATGTGAGCCTGGTGCTGCTGTTATTAACCCGCACGCGCATCTTCCAATCCGTTTCTCTTTCCCTCATCATCGCCTGGTTTGTCAGCTACGCCTTTTATTTCTTCCTGCAGACGAGTGTCCTCCGCCCGGTCCTGACCGCCGGCGATGCGCTGACCCGCATGATCCGCGCCGTCTACGCGGCTGATAATCCATTCAACGATTTTCCCAGCCTGCATACTTCCCTGTCCACCATCATTGCGCTCCACTTGTCTCGGGTCGATCGCCGCCTGGGGATCGTCGTTTCCATCTGGACAGTTTTCATCGTGGCCTCGACGGTTCTCATCAAGCAGCATTACCTGGCAGATATAGTTGGGGGTCTCCTGCTTGCGTTTGGCACCTCCCTGCTCTCGATGAGAACTCTTCCTGCGCAAGCCTTAACCCGAAGCAGCCAATCGCCTGCCACTGTGACGGTCGACTGTCCGCAGCTGACCGCCGCCGATCGCGGGGCATCACTGGGGCGCAGCGGATGGGAAGTCGGTCATACCGTTCCACCCCGATAAGCCCGGGACTTCCGGACTAAATGAGATCGAATCAATTTTAGTTGCTCTCAGCCTTCTCGATCCATTATCTCTCGAAGGAAATGCTCCCATAGCCCGTCCATGGTTTGAACTCATCAGCGTGCACATTCTCTGGATTATCGAAAAGAATTCGAGTTCCAAGAAGCTCTTGGAACATGCTCGGGGAAAAATAGGTGACACGAAAAACAGGAGTGCCGGCTTGTATCTTTACGTGATTAGCACTGCTACCAACATCGATAATAATATCGACAAGATACCCTTTGGTGGGATACAGAAGGAATACTTCCAGATACTGTCTGTTTTCTCCTTGTCCATATTCTGTCCAATATTCTTCAGGTTGCCCTATTTTTTCAAAAAGAGTGGTGAGTTTCAAAGTATTGGCGGTGAAGATTGTAATAGCACTAGCTGTATCGTTACTAAAGTAGACGGTGCCGCTGGTATCTTCCGCAGGTCGTTGGAAAAACCAGTAAATCCTACTGACATTATTATTACTATCATCAATTCCAACGACAGAACTACCATCCACCCCGCTGATCTGTGCAAGGATTAAGTACACTTGTGAAGAATCAGTCTGACCTGGATAAATACCATACCAACAAGGCGGATTGCATTCTGTACTTGTTAGGATCATGGATGGTTGGCGATTAAATATTTCGTAGGATCGTCATCGTCGCAACGGCTAAAACGATGAAGATCGTTATTCCAGCAACTGTTTTGAGAAAATCTTTCATTTCGTTTGCTCCCTTCTTTTACCGCCCAATGACTTGCGTTACCACCTCGACCGGCGAGCATCCGCTTGAGTGGATGTTACGCCACATCCGGTTGATGGTCAGCCAGAAATCTTTCAATGTCATTGATAAACACAACTATGCCGGTCTTGATCTTTGAAGTCAATGCATCTGTATCGCTCATATCGAAGTCCTTTGCCAGGTCGCATTCGACGATGGAATCAATTCCTTCCGCCGGTTCGACAACTCGATACTCGGACCATCGGTTCTCCATGACGAGTTCCCAATACTGCCGTTGAACTTTCCGGTTTCGTGCTGCCAGCCAGGCTTCGAACCTGAACGCCTCATAGTTAAAGACGATCGCCACCTTCAGACCCAGCGCTTTGAGTGCCGGGGGAAAAATGGCAAAGTAAGTCATATCCATGTAACCTTGATAGAGACCAGAGACTGCTGAATCGCCGTACTCATTCGAGAAGTCGGTTCGCAAACCCATCATGAAGGAAATGAGAGCTCTGTAAGCCTTCTGGATCGATCCTTGTCTAAGTTGTTTTCTAAATTCCTCAATGTCATGCATATTTCAATCTCCCTGCTAAATTCCTATTTCTTTAAACAAAATATCTACACCCCCATTTAACCAATCAATTAGACGTGAAATCCTCCAGGATTCAGTTTCAGTCGGATTCCAGACGATTTGCTGTATTTCATGTTCAATTTGATAGATAGTTAAACGCTGTGTAAGTTGGGGGACCTGCGAACATTTTGGCGATGCCTCGAAGAAAGCACGTAGGAATGTTCGAAAATCAATATTCGGTTTAGGGGGATATAAACACCAGTGGATGAGATGGCACAATTCGAAATCTGCTTCACCAAACTGCGAGCATTCCCAATCGATGACTTCCCGAAAATTTCCCTTGATGCATTAGTATATTTTTTGGGTGAAAATCATTATGGAGGAGTTTCGGCCCGGATTGAAAATCTAACACGGCAGTAGATGCCTCTAGAAACCGGTATGCTGATTCGAGAACATTGATACTGCCCGGCTTCAAGGGACTTTTTGCGGTTTCTTGCTTGAGGAGTTCCCAATATCTTTGATGACCCTCTAACCATGTTCCAGAAAAGTTGGGAATCGCAGGCACATAGAGTCCAATTCCATAGTGGGTTCCAGTACATTCCTGCAAGTTATCTAAAAACCGTGCAATATCTACCCCGAGTTGTTTTTGTTGCGCTCGTGTGGTTTGGAAGAAGACATTTGCAAGATCGTCCCCCGGCAGTAAAGTCAGGAGTGTATAGTATATAGGCTCGGTTTCCCGCTGGAGTGTACCAATTTGGATTATTTTCGGTACAAAATTTAGCGTGGCAACTCGCCTGAAATTCTCCTGTTCAAGTGTCATGGGTGTTTCTGACACTCGTAAAAGTAACGCTTGGTTGATTATATAAATTTTCTTTCCAAAACTTCCAGTAATGGTTTTTAAATCCTTGATTTCAATCTGACACTCGGTACAGATTTGGTTCACGTCATTAAGTCCAATTTCCCTATTCCACATCTCTTGCCTGAATTTTGGTAATTACGCTTTTTCGAGTTCATCAACTTTTTTGGTTATGTGGTTTCGCCTACGTCTACCCCATCATCCCCAGCCTCGGCCGGTACTGCAGCGCTTCCGCCAGATGACTCACATGTATCCCCTCACTCCCCGCCAAATCCGCGATCGTCCTCGCCAGCTTCAGCACCCGGTGATATCCTCGCGCCGATAACTGCAACTGTGTCATTGCCGTCTTCATCAACGCCTGGCAGGTCTCATCCAGCGCACAGAACTTCCTCACCTCCGCCGGGCGCATATCTGAATTACAAGTCACAGGGTCTGCGCGGGCTCCATCCGTCCCTGCGCCAAATCGTTTTCTCTGCCGTTCCCTCGCCGCCTCTACCCGCTCGCGTACCTTCGCGCTGGTCTCCCCATAACGCGCATCCGATAACTTCTCATACTCCACCCGCGGCACTTCCACGTGGATGTCGATCCGGTCCAGCAGCGGTCCCGAGATGCGCTTCTGGTATTTGCTCACCACCATGTTCGAACAGGTGCACGGTTTGACCGGGTCTCCGAAATAGCCGCACGGACACGGATTCATCGCGCCGATCAATTGGAAGTTGGCTGGAAAGGTCAGCGAGCCTTGCGCCCGGCTGATGGTCACCACTTTATCTTCCATCGGCTGGCGCATCACCTCCAATACACGCATACCGAACTCGGGTAGTTCGTCCAGGAATAATACCCCCCGGTGCGCCAGCGAGATCTCTCCCGGATGCGGCCAATTGCCGCCTCCCGCCAATCCGGCGTGACTGATGGTATGATGCGGGCTTCGGAAAGGTCGATTGCGCACCAGCGGTACATCGCCCGGCAGTTGATCCGCCACCGAATAAATGCGCGTCACGTCCAGCGCTTCTTCGATGATCATCCGCGGTAGGATTCCCGGCATCGCCTTTGCCAGCAGGGTTTTACCCGCTCCGGGTGGACCGATCATCAGAACGTTATGTCCTCCCGCCGCGGCCACCTCCAGCGCCCGTTTGACATGCTCCTGCCCCTTGATCTCGGACAGGTCGGTCATAATGTTTATCGGAGCGTCGCCCGCCTCGACGTGTGGTTGAAATGGAATGGTATTTCGTCCGCACAGGTGACTGTGCAGTTGTGCCAGCGTAGCCACCGGGATGACTTCCAGGTCCGGGATGAGCGCCGCCTCCGCCGCATCCACCGCTGGAACGACGATCTGTTTGAACCCGGCTGCGCGCGCTGTGACTGCCATCGGAAGCACTCCCCGTGTATGCCGCACCGAGCCATCCAGTGATAATTCCCCCACCACCATCATATTGTCCACGGCCTCCGCCGGAAGCAAGCCGTTGTAGATCAACACCCCTACTGCAATGGGCAGGTCGTATGCCGGTCCCTCTTTCCGCACCGATGCCGGTGCCAGGTTCACCACCAGTCGTTTTCGTGGGAAGGCTGCGCCCGCATTTCTGACCGCCGCCTGTACCCTCTCCCGGCTTTCCTGGACAGCCGTATCCGGCAAACCGACGACGGTCATTCCCGGCATTCCCTGGGTGTAGTCCACTTCCACTTCGACTACCACCCCATCCAACCCGGTGATCGCGCATGAATGGACTCTGGCAAGCATGCTATTAGTGTAGAGGGTGCTTGAAATGTTGTCAATGCCGTTCGCTCAATTTCGTGGCTATGCGAAAATCAAACGCCGGTCCTGGTTCCCGAAAACAACTCACCCTCCCTCCACTTTACCCCGTCCGCTTCTTTTCTTTCCCGCCGGTGTTGACTGTATACTATCGTCATCATTACCAAAGATTGAGATCATGAAAGTATTTCCTGTCTATAAAGCCGCCTCGATTTATCGTATAATAATTAAGATAAAAGAAAATAGTCTGGCAGGGTTTTTAATTCTTTTATCGGACGGATGCTGTCTTTGCACGGAGAAAAGGTTGTAAACGATGAATGATGGAGCTTATCAATTCATTGTCGGATTACTTGACCTTTTCCTCTGGGGGGGAGAGTTGATCGGGGAGGAAAACCTGCCCCGTCGCGGACCCGCTGTTTTTATCGCCAACCATCTCGACGCCACCGGACCGATCGCCGCCGCCAGCTCGATCCCGTTGCGGATGCACCCCTGGATCATTGCCAATATGATGGACAAGGACCTCGCCCCCGCCTGGCTTCAGGAGGATTTCACCGAGCGCCAGTTGCATCTCAAGCCGCCGGTCAGTAGTTGGCTTGCCAGGCTTCTTTGCCGCATCGCCGTTCCCCTTTTTTATTCGATCGGCTGCATCCCCGTCTACCGCGGTGATTACGAGCGCATGAAGACAACCCTCGCCATGAGCATGGATGTCTTGCGCCGGGGAAATTTCCTGATAATCTACCCCGAAGATAATCGCATGACCATTGACCCCGAAACGGGAATGCAGCCCTTTCAACGGAGTTTTGCCCGGCTGGGTGAGATGTATTACGAAGAGACGAAGGAACGCCTCGAGTTTTATCCGGTCGTCATTCACTCCTCCGGCATTGTGAAGATCGGAAAAGCAATTGCATTTGACCCGCTCAACCCGGTCGGGCTCGAACGCCACCGCCTCAAAAACTTACTCGAAGGTACCATCCAGTCGATGTATATCCAGGCTTCCGGTGCTGACCCTGCCGCTGCCCTCACGTTGCAGCGAAAATAAGTCCATCGTGTAGATACGTGCCCGATGGTATTCGCTTCAGAATTGCATAATTCATCTTCATTTCGATTTACCCGATAACTCAAGATCGAATAAATAACAAAAGGGCGATGACCGGTCGCCCTTTTATAATTTCTCATGTCCTCCTGGTTCGGCGTATCCAAATACCAATTATTCGTTCTTCGTCGGATGCTTCCCTGCGATCTTGAATAATCACATTACAGAAATGCCAGAAAAACCTGCCAATTTGTCAAGAAATGTGCCATCCTCCCGGTTTTTCTGCCGGGCTTTGTGAAGATAGATACAAATCCCCCATTGGTCTGCTTGACTCTCACTTTCAAACATGATAATCTTGCGGCTTCTCGTGCAAGTTTGCCCGCAGGTGGTGGATGGGCAATGTGGTCCAAGTGATGGGAAGATGAATAAGATCCGTCGGTACGATCATGATGTTCGATACCACCATGAATGCTAATAATAGGGGCTGAGCGGTTGTCGGGTCCAGGATCGGTGCCTGTACAACCTTTCAAGCGCACGGGAGATAGTCTCTCGTTGAGGGCAGTCGGGCGGACTTCCCCGGCAGCAAAGATTTCGAGCTTCCGCCAATACGAGCCTCGCCTCGCTCGAATAACCACCCTCGTTCAATTTCCCAACGTACGTACTTTTGGTTGATTGTTACTTTAGGAGTATCAGCGTAATATCGCGACCATTATGGGTATCCTGACAACTAGTTATGCCCCTTCCCGCACGAAGATCCTCGCAATTGGACATGTTGTACCGGAAGCCACCCGCTGTGTTCAATGTGGGCTGTGTTCCTTCAATTGTCCGATTGCCATCGATGTCCGCCGCCATGCATGGCGGGGCGAACACATCGAAGATTCCCACTGTTTAACCTGCGGTGAGTGCGTGCGGCGCTGCCCGCGCGGCGTTCTCCGTTTTGAAATAACCGAACTATTCCTGGACAAGTAAACATGAGACGCTACGCGATCGTCGGTCCCGGTGTTGCCGGGGTTTCCGCCATCAGTGCCTTGCGAGCCCTGGATCCTTCGGCTGAGATCACCTTGATCGGTGATGAGCCGCATGGATTTTATTCCCGGCCCGGTCTGGCGTACTACCTGACCGGCGAGCTCCCCAAAAAACAATTGACCATTTTTACCAAAAAAGATTGGCAGTCCCTTAACCTTCGCTACGTCAATGGACATGTGAGCCGCATCAACACTCGCGAGCATCAACTGGTCATTGGCACGAATGGGGTGCTGCCCTATGATCGCCTGCTCCTGGCAACCGGTTCGACTGCGGTGCCTCTCCAGGTCCCCGGAGCCGACCTGCCCCAGGTGGTAAAACTCGATGATCTTGAAGATACTCGCCGCATCATGGCTCTTGCCCGGCGGACGAAGAACGCCGTTGTCGTTGGCGGGGGCATCCTGGCGCTGGAACTGGTCGAAGGGCTGCACGCTCTCGGTTTGAACGTCCACTACTTGCTGCGTGGTGATCGCTACTGGCCGAACATCCTCGATGAGGTCGAATCTCACATGGTTGAGCATCACCTTAAGCAAACCGGCATCCACCTTCATTACAAAACCGAGATCGCCCAGATCCTGGGCGAGCGCGGCAAGCTGACCGGTGTCAAAACCACCTCCGGCGAGCTTATCAAGTGTGGCATCGTCGGTGTCGGAGTTGGCGTAAGACCCCGCATGGAGCTCGCCCGCGATTCGGGTCTGCAGACCGAAAAAGGCATCCTCGCCAATGAATACCTGCAGACCAGCGATGCGGATATCTTTACAGCGGGAGACGTTGCTCAGGTGGTCGACCCGTCCACCGGAAAATCATTCATCGATACGCTTTGGAATCCAGCTCGCGAAAAGGGCAGCCTCGCGGCTGCTAATATGGCTGGAGCAAAACAGGCGTACAGGCGAAGCCTGGCAGTTAATGTCCTTCGCCTGGCAGGCATCATGACCACCATCATCGGCGCCGTTGGAAGTGGCATCGATGAAGACCTGGTCAGTGTCGCCCGCGGCTCCAGTGAGACCTGGATCCAATTACCCAACTCCATCGCCCTCGAGAACAGCACGGATGTAAACCACTTGCGCTTGATGATGGGCGAAAAGACCTTGCTCGGTGCTATGGTCATGGGCGATCAAAAACTATCCTTGCCGTTGCAGGATCTGATCTCCAATGGAAATGACATTACCCCCATGCGCCAGCAGCTCCAATCTGGTGCACCCCTGGGTCAGGTTGTCATGGATTATTGGACGAGCATAAAAGGATGAACATCCAATGATAAAACGCAACAAGGAGTTTTTGTATTCCTTGCTGGCTGTCCTGGTCATCACGGCAGTCTATGGATTTATCGCCTACTGGTTCCATGCCATCCCGGCTGCCAGCGGTCTCTTTGGTCACCTCCTTGGGATCATCGGTTTCCTCCTGATGTTGTTGACCGAGACTCTCTATTCCTTCCGCAAACGCAGTCAGTCCGCACGCTGGGGCAGCATGGCCTCCTGGCTCCAATTCCATATCTTTACCGGTCTGGTCGGTCCATATATGGTGCTCTTGCACAGTTCATGGAAATTTAATGGTCTGGCTGGCGCCACCACCCTCCTGACCATCATCATTGTCATCAGCGGCTTTGTCGGGCGTTACATCTATACCCAGGTGCCGCGCAGTCTGGATGGGATCGAGCTGGAATCCCCCGCTGGACAGATCCAGGTGGGCGCCATTGTCAGGGCTCGCCGTTGGATGTCGATCTGGCACGCCGTCCACATCCCGCTCGGTATGGCGCTCTTCATCGCCGCATTCCTTCACATCGGCGCAGCGCTCTATTACGCAACCTTACTCCATTAGGTGATGCATGCATAAAAACGGTTATGGTTTTTTTAACCACCTCCGGAATCCTTGCCGCCATCCTGACCGTCCTGATCGTGTCTGGGGTCGCCATGGCGCAGGGTGGCACGCTCTTTATCCCGGGCAGTCTCAATGCCCGCACCGGCACACCGATTAATGGTGTCAATTCACACGCGGAAATTAGCGCCAAATGTGAGCTCTGCCATGCCCCCTTCTGGAGCGCCACCAGCATGTCGGACCTGTGCGAAACCTGTCACACCGATATACCGGCACAGTGGCAGAACCCTGCCACGTTACACGGTATCTTGCACCAGGCGGAACCCGCTGCAACCTGCCGGACCTGTCATCCCGATCATCGCGGTCCGAACGCGCCTGTCACGATCCTGGATACCACCAACTTTCCTCATACCGGCTTGGGTTTTTCACTTGCCGGTCATAAGACGATAGCAGATGACACGCCATTTACGTGCAGCGACTGCCACGGGCAAAATTATGTAACCTTCAACCAGGCTGTCTGCACCACCTGCCATGCTCTCACAGATTCGGCGTTTACGAAGTCCCACGTTCAGGATTTTGGAAGTACCTGTCTGACCTGTCACGATGGGGTCGACAGCTATGGTCATAAATTTGATCACAACCGCGTCACCTTCAAATTAGTTGGAAAACACACCCAGGTGGTTTGTGGTCAATGTCATCAAGGCGCGCGCACCATTGCAGATCTTCGATCGGCTCCACAGGATTGTAAATCCTGCCATGCCGCCCAGGATTCGCACCAGGGTCGTCTCGGTACCGATTGCTCTTCCTGTCATACCCCCGGCGGCTGGACTCCGGCGCGCATGGACCACAACCTATCCATTTTCAAACTGGTGGATAAACATGTCGATGTGACGTGCACAGCCTGTCACCTGAATAACATCTACTTCGGTACCCCCAAGGCTTGTATTTCCTGCCACCAGAAAGACGATCCGCATAAAGGTCAGTTCGGCGGCGCTGATTGTGCCTCCTGCCATACCGCCGCCGGTTGGAGCCCGTCCACCTACAACCATAACCTGTCAACGTATAAATTAACGGGTAAGCATGCCGCAGTTGCCTGCAATGCTTGCCATGTCAATAACGTCTACCGCGGCACACCCATCGATTGCATCTCCTGCCATAAGGGCAATGACACACATAATGGACAGTTTGGTCCCAACTGTGCCAATTGCCATTCGCCGTCGGGTTGGACGCCCGCCAGTGTTAATCACGATCTGTTCTCCTTCAAGCTGACCGGTCGGCACGTTGCCGTCTCCTGCGCGGGTTGTCATGCGAACAATAGCTACATCGGCACCGCCTCCACCTGCTATGCCTGCCACCAGAAGAACGATAACCATGGCGGGCAGTTCGGTACGAATTGTGGAAATTGTCACGGCACCGGCGGTTGGCTCCCGGCTAGTTTCGACCACAGCGTCTATCCCTTTAAATTGGTCGGTGCTCACGTGAATGTGTCGTGCAGCAGCTGCCATGCCAACAATAACTACAAGGGAACCTCCACCGCTTGCTACTCCTGCCATAAGGGCAATGACACGCATAATGGACAATTTGGTACCAACTGTGCAACTTGCCACTCAACCTCCGCCTGGAAGCCTGCCTCGTTCGACCATACCAAATTCGCATTGACGGGTGGTCACGCAGGTCTCTCCTGCAGCCAATGCCATACCAGCGGAGTGTACGCCGGCTTGTCCCAGTCCTGCGCTTCCTGTCATGCCGAACCGGCAGTCCATAAAGGTCAATTTGGTACCAACTGTGCCAGCTGCCATAACACCAGCAATTGGAACGCCACCTTCAACCATACCGGTTTCTCCTTGTCGGGTGGTCACGCCGGGCTGTCATGTGCACAATGCCATACCAACGGTAATTACAGTAATCTGTCAGCCTCCTGCTCGTCCTGCCATGCTGAACCGGCAGTCCATAAAGGTCAATTTGGTACCAACTGTGCCAGTTGTCATAACACCAACAATTGGAACGCCACCTTCAGCCATACCGGTTTCTCATTATCTGGTGGTCACGCCGGACTTTCATGCACGCAATGTCACACTGGTGGAAACTATAGCGGTTTGTCCGCGGCCTGTTCCTCCTGTCATGCAGAGCCTGCCGTCCATAAGGGTCAGTTCGGTACGAATTGTGCCAATTGCCACAACACCAACAACTGGAACGCCTCATTCTCCCACCCCAACGCCTGTGGAGAGGGAGGTTGTACCAATCATCATGGCGCCGCTTGCGCCGACTGTCATACCAACCCCGGTGATTACTCGGTCGCCACCTGTAAGAAATGCCATAGCAGTAACAACCCTGGCGATTGATGAAATTTATCTCGTCGCTTGGACTGAACACGAAAAGAACGAGGATGGTCAAAACAGATCATCCTCGTTCTTTTTCTGGATTGTTCTTTTTGAAATTAAGAGTTGGTCTGACCCCCGGAAAAGGAAGGATACCCGGAAAGCGTTGTAAAATATAAATATCATTCTGGTTCTATTAGGGAGTACTCGCATGTTGGATTTTGATAATTATCTCTCTCCTTTTAGCTGGCGATACGGTACTCCTGCCATGCGCCGCTTGTGGTCCGAAAATAACAAGCGCTTGTTGTGGCGAAAACTGTGGGTGACCTTGGCCGAAGTCCAGTCTGAATTTGGATTGGTCACCGCTGATCAGGTCGCCGATCTGCGCGCCCACTTGAGCCAGATCGACTTGGCCCGTGCCCTGCAGATCGAGGCTTCCATCCAGCACGACCTGATGTCCGAACTGCGTCTCTTCGCCGAGCAATGTCCTCTGGGCGGCCGGATTATTCACCTCGGCGCAACCTCGACGGACATCGAAGACAACACCGATGCCTTGCGGTTGTGCGCTGGTCTGGACCTGATCCTCGTTACGCTTTCCTCCCTCTTACGTACGCTCAGCCGTTTGATTGAAAAATGGGCTGATACTCCCATCATGGCATTTACCCATCTCCAGCCTGCTGAACCAGGCACCCTGGGTTATCGCTTGGCGCTTTACGGTCAGGACCTGCTGATGGATTATCAGAACCTCGTCAGTCAGCGGCAAAACATCCGGGGCAAAGGTTTTAAAGGCGCAGTTGGGACCAGCGCGTCCTATGCGGAACTGCTCGGCGTGGACAACCTGCCCCTCTTCGAACAAAAGCTATCAGAAAAACTCCACCTGTCATTTTTTCCAGTCGCTTCCCAGGTCTACCCGCGCAAACAGGATTATGAGCTTGTCGCGGCATTGGCAGGCTTGGGTGCTTCATTATACAAATTTGCATTTGATTTACGCATTCTCCAATCTCCATCCATTGGAGAATTAAGTGAACCTTTTGGCGAAAAGCAAGTTGGTTCATCTGCAATGCCGTTTAAACGGAATCCGGTCCGGGCTGAGAAGATCAACTCGCTCGCCCGATATCTCGCCTCGCTGCCAGGGATCGCCTGGGACAATGCCGCCCACAGCTTGCTTGAACGGACATTGGATGATTCCGCCAACCGGCGCATCCTGCTCCCCGAAGCTTTCCTGGCTGTGGATGAATTGCTCCGCACTGCCGGCAGCATCCTCTCCGGTCTGCAAGTCGATGAGAAAAGCATCAACGACAATTTTCTTAAATACGGACCGTTCGCAGCCACCGAACGGGTGCTCATGGCACTGACAAAAGCCGGCGCGGACCGGCAGGAGATGCACGAACTGATCCGCTCCCATGCTATGCACGCCTTCGAAATGATCCGGCAGGGACAGGATAATCCGCTCACCGGTTTATTATGTTCTGACGATCAGTTGACGGTTTATTTATCCGGGCAGCAGATCAGAGACCTGATGTCTGCCGCCGGTTATCTTGGGGATGCACCTCAGCGTGCAAGACATCTGGCGACCCTCATCGCAGAGACGATCAGGAAATAAAAAACCACTGCATTTGGTCTGCGAGTCGAACCGCAGGAAATGCAGTGGTGGAATATTTGGAAACGGTCTCGGTTAGAGCGAATCTTAACTGCAGCTCGAAATTACCAGATCGATTTTAGTGAGCACCCTTGGTTTTTACCTGTGTGGATCGGCGCATGGTTGCATCACTGTCGGTCGGACCGGGTAGCAATGGGATGATGCTCATGCTGATGAATAACACACTCAGGATCAATACAACGGCGATGGTAAATGGGGACATGGCGTCTTTCCTTTCTCTTCTCTTCACTATATATACGTTGCCAGGTCTAAATTAGTTCCCGTTCACTATTTACAACCCATCGATACCCGAATAGTTCCTTACAAAAATCGTACAAATTAAAATCAAAAACGCGAGCATGGCAGCCTCGCGTTTTGATGGTTTACCAACCCAACGGGTTGGAAGGATTTTTATTTTCAAATTCCCATTGCAGAAAACATTTCGTCATTCGTGGAATATTTGAACTCCACCACCCCGCGTTTCTGCGCTTCGGCGACCTCAGCCGATTCTAATTTGGCCAGCTGTTTCTTATCCACCAATATCTCGTGCGTCTCCGCCAGCCGTTCCTCGAACTTCTCGCTTACATTCTCAAGATCCGGCATCGCCGGTTGGGTGTGGAGGTATGCCAGGACCGCTTCAGATGCCTGCTCTCCGTCCCGGCGGGCATAGCCCACCAAACCGGTGCTGGCCAGCCGTGCCCAGCCTGCCAGGAAGACGCGTTCCATTGGTTGGTTGGTGTCCGGGTTAAAGGCTTCATAGGAAAGACCTGCGACCGGATATTTTGGTTCCTTTGCCGTTACATAGGCGTCATTGAAAACGGGTACACAGAAATCCTTATCCACGGTATCCCCGATCGCAAAGATGACCGTATCCGCATCGATCTGGTGGGTATTTCCCGTTCCGCGCGCTTTTACATTTCCATCCAATCCCACCAGCGTGTTATCTTCCACCTTCAAACCTGTTACGCCATTGATCCATTCACCCACCACGCGCACGGGCGTCGCCAGGAACTCAAAGCGGAATTTTGTATCGGACACCCGTTCAAGCGCCTTGGGTAGGGCATCGGTGAATGCTATTTTCACCGCTGCCGGGTCCTGCCCGATGGCTTGCATGATCGGGGTAACCCGCGCGAATTCCTCATCGAGTTTGGGCAGGTCAAGGTTGGCTGCTACGGCTTCCATTTCTTTACGGGTAAATTTAATTTCTGCCGGTCCGCGCCGCACCACCACGATCACTTCGTCCACCTTGCATACCCGTATCAGGTAATGGGAAACATCCAGCATCACGTTGCCCGCGCCGACCACCGCGACCCGTTTTCCAAGCAGATACTTTTTTTCGCTGAATGGTGGCAGTTCATTGTAGTGGAATACGATGTTCTTGGCATGATAGACACCCGGCAGGTTTTCTCCGGGCAGGCGCAGCCATTTGGTTCCCTGCGCGCCGGTGGTTACCAGTACCGCCTGGAAACCGGACTCCAACAGATCTTCCAGCGTGATATTTCCCCCGCAGCACACGGTGACATTGCCGTAATAATCGATCAGCGGCGTCGCCAGGATTTGTTTGAACTGGTTGCGTAAACCCTGTTTCATTTTATACTTATCCCAATAGATGCCGTATTCCGCCAGACCGCCCGGTTTGATATCTCGATTAAACAAGACCACGCGTGCGCCCCCCTCCGCCAATTTTCTGGCAGCGAAGAGACCGGCTGGTCCGGCACCAATAACAGCAACCATGTATTTTGGATCTTCCATGCACATCTCCCGGCAAAAGTTTATCAAGGACAAATTATAGCCGTTGCATCAATCTCGGGCAAGGCGAACAGGGCGATCATCTCATCAACAGGCTGTCCTTGCCCGCCCCGTAATTTCTAAGTCTATGCTATATTTATGGAACAGGGAACACCAAGTGTTTACCTCCGCTCGCAAAACCGCGAACAGTGATTATCACCCTTCCAAATTTCATAATTTGCTACAGTAGAAGGATTGCACCCTCCCTAACCATGAAAAAAAACTACTCGGAATATCTGTTAACCAATGGCTTGAAAGTCTTGCTCAAGGAGATTCATACCGCACCCCTGGTCAGCACCTGGATGTGGTACCGGGTCGGCTCCCGCGATGAGACCACCGGGATCACCGGTATCTCCCACCTTTGTGAACACATGCAGTTCAAAGGTACACCTGATTTTCCGCCCAGCCTCCTGGATCGCGCCGTCTCCCGTGATGGCGGCATGTGGAACGCTTTCACCTATCTTGATTGGACCACCTATTTCGAAACCATGCCCGCCAACAAGATCGAGCTCGGTTTGCAGCTCGAAGCGGACCGCATGGTAAATAGCTTGTTCGACCCGAAAGAGTTCGCCTCCGAGCGGACAGTCGTCATCTCCGAACGGGATGGTAATGAAAATGAGCCTTCCTTCCTGCTTGGGGAGGCCGTCCAGAACGCTGCCTTCCGGGTTCATCCGTATCACCACGAGATCATCGGTGATCCGCCCGATTTGCGATCCGTGAACCGCGATCAGCTTTATCAGCATTATCGTACATACTATATTCCCAACAACGCAGTCATAAGTGTCGCCGGAGATTTCAAGACCGCCGATATGCTCAGTCATATCCGGGATCTATTTGAAAAGATCCCCGCCGGTTCCGCCCCTCAGCGTCTCGCCCGTCCCGAACCGGTTCAACAAGGTGAGCACCGCCTGACGGTCGAAGGTCCGGGCGAAACCACCTACCTCGACATTTCCTATCATGCCCCGGCTGCTAGCGATCCGGATTTCTTCCCTGTCACGGTTCTCGATAGTTTGCTCACCGGTCCGAGCAGTCTGAATATGTTCGGCGGCGGCGGTATATCGAATAAAACTTCACGTCTTTACCGCGCCCTGGTCGAAAAAGAACTGGCAATTTCCGTCAATGGCGGCTTGTCCGCCACCCACGATCCGTACCTGTATAGCGTCGTCGTCACTGTCCATCCAAAGCATACAGCAGACGAAGTTCTGGCTGTCTTTGATGATGAGATCAGGAAATTGCAGGATGGTCGCATCTCGCAGCAAGAGATCAGCCGTGCCATCAAGCAGGCCCGTGCCCTTTTTGCCTACGGAGCGGAGAATATCACCAACCAGGCTTTCTGGTTGGGTCACGCGGAAATGTTCTCAACGTACGATTGGTTCCTAACCTATTTGGATAACCTGGCAAAAGTTACTCCTGCGGACCTTCAGAAAGTGGCTGTGAAATACCTGCGTCCGCAGAACCGGGTTGTCGGCACCTATTATCCGATCGACACGGAGCGGCACGGATGAAATCACAAAACCAGCACTCTCTCCCCGGACCCGACGATATCACCCGGCAGGTCCTGCCCGGTGGTTTGACGATCCTGGCACGTGCCAACTATAACAGCCCATCCGTTGTCATCGGCGGTTATCTCCAATCTGGTAGTCTGTTTGATCCGGATGATAAGCTTGGACTTGCAACCTTCACGGCTCTCGCCTTGATGCGCGGGACCAAAAAACGCAATTTCCAGCGCATTTTTAATGAGCTTGAATCTGCCGGAGCTAACTTGTCCTTCAACGCTGGCGGTCATACCGCCGGGTTTACCGGTCGCTGTCTCGTCGAAGACCTGCCTCTGCTCCTTGACCTTCTCTCGGATTCCCTGCGCCACCCGGTCTTCCCCATAGAGCAGGTGGAACGCCTGCGCGCCCAGTTGCTTACCAGCCTGGCGATCCGCGCCCAGGACACTGCTGAGATGGCCTCCATCACTTTTGACAAGCTGATCTACGGCCGTCATCCCTATGCCCGTCCCGATGATGGTTGGCCTGAAACGATCCAGGCGATCCGGGTCGCCGACCTGCTCGATTTTCACAACACCCATTATGGTCCGCGCAACATGGTGCTTGCGATCGTCGGCGCGGTTGACCCGGCTGCTGCGGTTGATCAGGTCTCAGCCGTCCTTGGTAAATGGCGCAATCCATCCCAGCTCGATCTGCCCCCGCTCCCCACTCTCAGAGCCCTGAAGAAAACCGTCTCGCGGAAAGTAAAGATCCCGGGTAAATCCCAGGCTGACTTGGTCATCGGTTCGATCGGTCCGCGTCGCAAGGACCCTGAATTTATGCCAGCATCGTTGGGAAACTCCGTGCTCGGTCAATTTGGTATGGCTGGTCGCATTGGCGAAGTGGTCAGGGAAAGATCCGGGTTGGCGTATTATGCCGCTTCATCGTTAAATGCCGGTATCGGACCCGGATCCTGGGATGTCAGCGCGGGTGTCAATCCGGGAAATGTTCAAAAGGCACGCGACTTGATCTCCAAGGAAATTTCCCGTTTTGTGGACAAGGGTGTAACCGTCGAGGAATTAGCCGATAGCCAGTCGAATTTTATCGGTCGCTTGCCGCTCTCGCTCGAATCCAATGCCGGCGTGGTTGGTGCCCTGCTCAATATGGAACGCTTCGAGCTTGGACTCGATTATTACCGCCGGTATCCCACCCTGGTCCGCTCGGTCACCCCTGACCAGGTGCTGGCGGCTGCCCGTAAATATCTCTTCCCCGATAAACTGGCGATCGCGATCGCCGGTCCATAAGAAGGGGACACCCACACCGAAATGATCCTGAAAACCGGGATAGATATCATCGAGATACACCGCATCCAGGCGGCTCTCGATCGTCATGGTGACCGTTTCCTCCGGCGGGTATTGACCCCCGCTGAGATAGCCGAATGCCGCGGCCGCGCGGATTCAGTTGCATTACGCTTTGCCGCCAAGGAAGCTGCCACCAAGGCCATGGGCACAGGTATCGGTCCGGTCAGTTGGCGCGAGATCGAAACACTGCATAAATTCACCGGCGAACCATACCTCGTTCTGCATGGTCGGGCGGTAAAGATTGCTGCCTTTCTCGGATTGACGACCTGGGCGGTCAGTCTAAGTCACAGCACGGATAATGCCGTCGCCGTTGTGATTGCAACCGGCGAGTAAACAGGGCTGTTAACCATACGTCCAATTTAATTCCCAATCTGAAGGTTGAATCATCAATTGAATATTGAAAAAAAAGAGTCTCCTCAAAAAAACGAGCAGACTCTTTCCATTGCATCTTTTTCGTTGTCTCGAGCGTGGTTAGGATTTGTTTTCCTTTCCAATTAAGAAATGACCTGGTAGAACGCTGTGGTTCGCACGGACCACCACCTTCCCGACTTTCTTTTCCAGTTTGCTTTCACCGTCTCCCAGGCTGGATGAATTGATTAAACATGTATCCGCTGTTTCGCCGTACTTCTTATGATAGTAATCTGCCGCTCGCTCGATTTTTACCGTTAGCGAGGTATGAGCATCGTTGTCATACCACAACATACCCGTATCCATTTCAATCTCCTTTATCCACCTTCGGAAGCCAGAATTTTTTCCATCCGTCCGGGCTCGAAAGCCCGAACTGCATCCCCGCCTTCAGGTTTCCAAGGTTGATATCCGTATCTACGAGCAACTGCTGGGCGGTTTGTTCGCGCCGTACCTGTCCGAGAATACGGGTCTTGAAATAATCCAGCCAGCCCTTCAGGTTTTGCAACCTGCCCGGGTTAACCGTTACCACCGGCCAGACCTGCCTCGCCGGGCCGTGCATCAACAACCAGCGCAGATCCTTCTGTATGAGAAAATCCCCGGTAGATACAAGGTCCAGGCCGTCCACCAGCAAAAGGACCACCTGCCGGCTTTTTGGCAGTGCCTCCGTCCAGCACACCAGTTGTGCAAGGAAATCGCTCGCGGCCGGATGGTAGGCTGGCCAGATCCCCAGGCAGTTCGGCAGGCTTTCTTCCGCCGCCCATTCTTCGGGAAATGGGGTTATCACGCCGAATTCGATCTCCCCGGGATCCTGGCGGCTGGAGGCTTGAGCCAGGAATTTCAGGTAACCGGTTTTTCCGCTTCCGCCGTCACCCGCCACCAGGATTGGACCCGGTGCTGGGTCATACAGGTCAAGCCTGACAGGCAGTCCGTCATCTGACAGCCCCAGCGGGAGCGTGGCGCCTGTACTTGCATCGGTTATTTCATCCAACAGATCAGCGGCGAAAAGTTTACCGATCCTGCGCGGGGTCGATATGGGTATATTCAGTGCAGTCTGGATTTCCTGGTAGCTTTGCAGGACGGACAGGAAGTGATCGGTAGTGCTCATGGGGTACTCCTTTCGGTCATAGAACATGCGTTCTGGAATAATATTAGCACGTATGTTCTTGTTTGTCAAGCGGGGTCGGGATAAAAAAAGGACGGCAGTTTTCATGCCGTCCTTTCCTGTCCTGCATTGTTGGTCTTTCGCTACCTACCGCTTGACTTTTTCTTCCTCTCGCTTGACCTTGGCTTCCTTTACTTTAAACTCCAATCCATCCCCGGCAGGATTCGCATCCACGGATACCGAGGACCCGCCCGGGATCTTACCGGAAAGCAGTTCCATCGAAAGCGGGCTTTCGACATATTTTTGTAACGCTCTCCGCAGCGGTCGGGCACCGAAGGCTGCGTCGTATCCGGTTTTGGCAAGCCATTTCCGGGCGGCGGTTGTCAGCTCCACCTTGACGCCGAAATCGCTCATCCGGTCCTGGATTTCCTTCATCTGCAACGCTACGATTTGTTCCATCTGCTCTAAAGTCAATGGCGAGAACATGATGATCTCATCGATGCGGTTCAGGAATTCCGGTCGGAACGTGCCTTTCAAGGCTTTTTCGATCTTGTCGTGCGTCTCACGGTCTTCATCATTGGCGGTCGGTTGCAGGAAACCAAGTGTCCCGCCTTTCCGCACGTATTCTGTTCCCAGGTTGGAGGTCATGATCAGGACCGTGTTCCGGAAATCGACCACGTTACCCTGCCCGTCGGTCAGGCGACCGTCGTCCAGGATCTGCAGCAGAGCGTTCCACACTTCCGGATGGGCTTTCTCGATCTCATCGAACAGGATCACCCGGTAAGGGCGGCGCCGGACTGCTTCGGTCAGTTGACCGCCTTCCTCGTAACCCACGTATCCTGGCGGGGCGCCAAAGAGCCGCGAGACGGTATGCTGTTCCCGGTACTCCGACATGTCGATTCGCACCAGCGCCTCTTCATCATCGAACATGAACCAGGCCAGCGCTTTCGCCAGCTCCGTCTTACCAACCCCCGACGGACCGATGAAGATAAATGAACCGATCGGGCGGGAGGGATCCTTCAACCCCGAACGGGCTCGCCGGATGGCATCCGAGATGGCATGGATCGCTTCATCCTGCCCGATGATACGTTCGTGCAGCCGGTCTTCCATTTGCAGAAGTTTCGCCGACTCGCTTTCCATCATCTGGTTGAGCGGAATTCCGGTCCACTGGTGGACGACTTCCGCAATGTCGTTGACGTCCACTACCTCGTCCAGGTGGTGTTCGGACTCCCATTTATCGCGTTTGTCCTTGAACTCACCCTCCAGGCGCAGGCGGTTGACCTTGATCTCTGCTGCGTGCTGGTAATCGCGTGCGTTCGAGGCGGCATCCTCTTCGGCTTGCAGATGATCGATCTCGGTCTTTTTCGCCTTCAGATCATCTGGTAAAGAGTACAGTGCCACCCGCAGTTTCGCAGCCAACTCGTCCATCAGGTCGATGGCTTTATCCGGAAGGTGGCGGTCTGTAACGTAGCGGTCAGAGAACTTGGCGGCTGCCACCAGTGCTTCGTCCGAGAAGCGGACTTTATGATGAGCTTCGTACCGGTCGCGCAATCCCATCAACATTTTGATGGTATCGTCTACCGTCGGCTCCTCGACGTATACCGGCGCGAACCGGCGTTCGAGTGCCGCGTCTTTTTCGATGTATTTGTGATATTCGTCGAGTGTCGTTGCGCCGATGCATTGCAGTTCACCGCGTGCCAGCGCTGGTTTTAGCATGTTGGACGCATCCATCGCGCCTTGAGCCGCTCCCGCACCGACCACGGTGTGCAGTTCGTCGATCATCAGGATCACTTCACCGGCAGACCGCTGGACTTCTTCGATGGCGGACTTTAATCGTTCCTCGAATTCGCCTCTGAACCGGGATCCGGCGATCATTGCCCCCAGGTCGAGCGATACCACCCGTTTGCCTGAAAGGATCTCGGGCACGTCGTTGGTGGCGATTTTTTGCGCCAGCCCCTCGACGATGGCGGTCTTGCCTACTCCGGCTTCACCGATCAGCACTGGGTTGTTCTTGGTGCGCCGGGATAATATCTGGATCACCCGCATGATCTCGTTGTCACGTCCGATCACCGGGTCCAGTTTGCCTTCGCGTGCCAGTTGGGTCAGGTCGCGTGAATATTTCTCCAGCGTGCGGTAGCGTGTCTCCGCTTGCGGATCGGTCACCCGCTGTCCGCCTCGCAGTTGCTGGATGGCGTCCAGCACCCTGTCCCTATTCAAGCCTGCGCTCTCCAGGATGCGCGCCGCGGATGTGTTGCGCTCGCTCATGATGGCAAGGAAGATGTGCTCGGTCGAAATATACTCGTCCTTGAGTTTGTTCGCTTCCTCGTTGGCGAGATCGATAATTCGTTTGACACGCGGCGTAATAAAGATCTGCCCGGCACCGCCACCAAAAATATTGGCTTTGGGTGTCATGCGCAGGGTCTGGTCGAGCCGTTCGGTCAGCGCTTTGTCGTTAATGTTCAGGTTTTCGAGAATTTGAGGGATGACACCACCCGGCTGCTCAATGAGTGCCAGCAGGATATGCTCGGTATCGATCTGGTTATGTCCATAACGCTGAATAATCTCGGCTGCCCGTTGGGCGGCTTCCTGTGCTCTTTCTGTAAAGCGATCAAATCGCATCATTGTGGGAATTCCTTTCGGGAAGGCGAACCTTGCGTTTGCCCTCGTGAGGGATTATAACAAACCGAAGGTTGGGATAATGGAAACAGCGCGTTAGAGAAATGTTAGAGTCTGGTTCCATTGTACCGGAGAAACGTTTAAGCGCAATGGAAAATCTACTATAATTGACCAATGGCAGCCATCACGGTACCGATTCGCTCCCAAATTCCTCAACTCCGCCCCCTGAATATCGTGCGTGACCTGCCAGGAGTGGCTGACCTGGTAGAGAAGTGTTTTGCAGATACGATGGACGCCGAGGGGCGCAATTATATCCAGCAGATGCGTCGCGCCGGACAGGACAACGCGTTCCTTCGCTGGGCAAGTACCGCGGTTGACACCGTCTCCATGCCCCTATCCGGCTACATCTGGGAAGAAAATGGAGAAATTATTGGTAATGTCAGCCTGATCCCGTACCGCCACGACCGCAAAAAATACTATCTCATCGCCAATGTGGCGGTCAGACCGGAGGACAGGCGGCGGGGGATCGGTCGCGCCTTGACCGTCGCTGCCATGCAGCATGCCAGGCAGCGCCACTCAGATGAGACCTGGTTGCATGTTCGCGACGATAACCCGGGTGCCATCGAATTGTACCGGTCGCTGGGCTTCATCGAAATGGCCCGCCGCACGAGTTGGCAGGCTCCAGCTGGTCAGAGCACCGATAAGGATGATTCCGGTGTTCAGGTTACCTCGCGCGCAGCCGGCGATTGGCCCGACCAGCAAAACTGGTTGCGCCAGCTTTACCCCGAACTGCTCACCTGGTACCAGCCTATGCCTTGGCTCTCTCTCCGCCCGGGTCTCGGTCCTATGTTCTATCGCGTCCTGTCTGATATCAACGTCCGTCATTGGGTGGCGCGGGATGGAAACAAAGCGCTTGCCGTTTTGACCTGGCAGGCAATGACCGGTAAAAATGACTGCTTGTGGGCTGCAGTCCCCCCGCAGGACGACCAGGATGCCGGACATGCCCTGACAGCCTTGCTCATCTACGCCCGCCGGGTCCTTGCCTGGCGCCAAAAACTCATCCTCGATTTTCCAGCCGGGCACTACAGTCCATCCATTGCAGCCTCCGGTTTTCGTGCCTACCGGACGTTATTATGGATGAAAAATTCTGAAACTTAATCCCCGTTGAACCGTAAATCCCAGTGAAATGATCGTTTGGATACTGTTCTATTGGAGGTCGAAATGAAATTCATCCTGCGCCTGGCAATTAACATGGTTGCCCTTTATGTTGCCGTGATCGCCTTAAAATCGATCAATGGGATTACTTTCCACGCAAACTGGCAGTGGATCAACCTGCTCTGGCTCGCCCTGATTTTCGGCTTGGTGAATGCCATCCTCAGGCCGCCTTTTAAAGCCCTTTCCTGCCTACTCATCGTTGTGACCCTGGGACTTTTTACCCTCGTGATCAACGCCCTGCTCTTCGGCTTGACCGTCTTGATCGGTAACTGGCTTAACATCGGGTTTACCCTTAATCAGCCTTGGTTCTGGTATGCTTTCCTCGGCTCCCTGGTGACCACCGCGGTCAGCATCTTCTTGAGCATGGTCCTGCGCGATGAATTAAAAGGTCGTCGGAATAGTCGTTAGACCAATTAGATGGATTGTTCCCCCCGTCGGGACACGCCCTGCGTGTCCCGTATTATTTAAAAATAATCAAAAAGCAAAAAGAAAAACCAGGTCGTTTACATTGGTCCCCGTCGGACCGGGTTTTAATAGATCCCCCAGCGCGTCAAAGAACGTGTAGGAATCGTTTCTAGTCAGGTGATCCCCTACCCCTAGACCCTTTTCTGCTGCTCGCCGGAAGGTTTCCCCCGTTACCACCGCTCCGGCTGCATCGTTGGGACCGTCTTCACCGTCCGTCGCCAGGCTCACCAGCATCACATCCGGAAAATCCGCCAGTTCGCTCACGGCCGCCAGGGCTAATTCGCTATTGCGACCGCCTTTGCCTGACCCCCGCAGGGTCACGGGATTGTTTCGCCTCCCGCAATGATGCAGGCGGGTCTTGCGACCGGGTCGCCGGTCCGGCTGGTTTGTCGCAGGAACGTGGATAATGCAAAGGCGGCCTCCCGGGCTTCCCCGCACAGGTCGGTGCGATAAAGGTTAGGGTTCAGACCTTCCATCTTCGCCTGTTTGAGGGCTGCCTGCGCAGCCGTCAGGTTATTTGCGATGATAACATTAAGTACGTTATCAAATCGCCTGTCACCGGGTTTCCATGTTTCAACGCCGTTTGTTAACGCCTGCCTGATCCCGGCTGGGATTTTTTCATCCAGTTGATATTTATCGATGACCGCTAACGCATCTTCCCGGGATGTTGGATCGGGCGACGTGGGTCCCGACGCGATCGTTTCCAGTGGATCGTTTGATCACGTCCGAGATGATCAGGCTGACCACTTTTGCCCCATTCGCAAGTCTCACCAAACCGCCGCCTTTCAAAATATCGAGGTGGCGTCGTAAGGTATTGATCTCATCAATGCTGGCACCGCACCTAAGCAGTTCCACAGTGAAGGTCTGGAGATCTGCCAAGGTCAGCCCCTCCGCCGGCGCGGTCATTAGGGCAGAACCGCCGCCGGAAATCAGGCAAAACAACAGATCGTCAGCGTGTAATGAAGATACCAGCTTGATTGCTTCCCGCCGCCTCTCAGGCTGCGTTCATCCGGCACCGGGTGTCCCCCCTCTATGAGATTCTCGTGGAAGCTATGGTCGTCCCAGGCAGATTCTTCGTGATGACCAGGCTGTCCGTCAGTCGCGGCCCGAGCAGTTCTTGCAATGCGGCTGACATCGCCGCCGCGGCTTTACCAAGCCCCAGCATATGAATATGCTCGAACGATGACAGGTCGAGTTCCTGCCCGCTGACGGTCAATATGTCGCCGTTCAGCTCAAGTGCGTGTTTTACCGCCTGACCGGGTTCGACCGCCTGCAGGCTTGCAGCCAGGATCCGTGTGATTGACTCTCCGTGCGGGTCTGCTCGGGATGCTGCGCGTCCAAAAATGATCGGCGGGAATCATGGTCGTATGATAGCATTAAACCATGCCGAAACCCAAAGTGTTCCTGACGCGCCGTATCCTCGATCAGGGGCTGCGTTTGATCCAGGAATTCTGCGATCCCGAAATATGGCCTGATGATTTGCCGCCCTCCCGCCAGCAGTTGCTCGATCATGTCCGCGGTTGCGTCGGACTGCTTTGTCTGCTTACCGATCGCATCGATGCCGCGATCATGGACGCTGCCGGGCCGGGACTCAAGGTCATTAGCAATCATGCGGTTGGCGTGGACAACGTGGATATGGCGGCTGCTACTGCGCGCGGCTTGCCGGTCGGTAATACTCCCGGCATCCTGACGGACGCCACCGCCGATCTGGCTTTTGCCCTGCTGCTGGCAGCCGCCCGTCGTGTGGTGGAAGCTGACCGCCTGGTAAAACACGGCGGTTGGAAGACGTGGAGCCCCGGTTTCATGCTCGGAGCAAATCTCCAGGGTGGCACCCTGGGTATCGTTGGTTTTGGTCGCATCGGGCGTGCGGTTGCCCGCCGCGCAGCCGGCTTTGGCTTGCGTATCATTTACTACGACCCCCACCCTGTCCCGCCTCAACCGGACCTGGACACAGTCCCGGTTGATTTCGATACCCTGTTGGGCACATCCGACTTTATCACCCTACATACTCCTTTAAACAATGATACGGTCGGTCTGATGAACGCTGCCGCTTTCCAAAAAATGAAAGCGACTGCTGTCCTGGTCAATACTTCCCGCGGGCAGGTGGTGGATATGGACGCCCTCTTTGATGCCCTTTCGTCTCACCTCATCTTCGCCGCCGCCCTGGATGTCACCGATCCCGAACCGCTGCCCGTTGATCATCCTCTACTCGGTCTGGAAAATTGCATTGTTGTCCCCCATATTGCCAGCGCAAACTGGGACACCCGCCAGAAGATGTCCAGCATGGCTGCGGAAAATCTGATTGCCGGTCTTCAGGGTTTACCCCTGCCAAATTGCGCCAACCCGGAAGTTTATAAAACCCTATTTGATACATTCTGTCGAAGTATAATGCGGCCATGCTGAAATCATCCCATAGGATCTCCTTTTTCCGCCGGGCTTTCTCTCTCATGGGATGGACGCGCTCCAGCAGTGTTTTGCTGGGTGGTTTTTTCCTGCTGGTTTTCCTGATCGCCTATATCTGGTGGCCCCTGGCGCAGGAAGCCCTCGCATATATTAATTGGGGTGGTCAATGGTGGCTCTACTTTGACTGGCTCCTGGTTGGTATTTTCCTGTTCATGTCCCTCACCATCATCGCCCATGCCAACCTGCGCCGCGATGTCTTGATCGTTTTCGTCGGAATGTGCGGCGGCTTGGTGATCGAGTCGTGGGGCACCCAGACTAATATCTGGCACTACTTTACTGCCAAACGCCCTCCACTCTGGATCATTCCAGCCTGGCCAATCGCCAGTCTCTCCATCGACAGGCTGACCAGGTTAATGGATTGGTTGACGGGAAAAATTACCGGAACGAAGGAAAGCGCTCAAAGAACCGGTCAATTTTTCCGTTTGCTCTACTGGATGATTTTTATTGGTTTCTATGGTCTGATGCTGTCTTTCGTTGCCCCCACCTTCAATAAATCGTACACCATCCTGGCTTTATTGTTATGTGCATTCCTGATATCCACCCCCACCGACCATCGCTTTGCCGCCCTGACCTTCCTGGCTGGTACCGGGCTCGGGTATTTCCTCGAGCTTTGGGGCACCACTCGCCAGTGCTGGACGTATTATACGTTCCAGACGCCGCCCATTTTCGCAGTGTTTGCCCATGGGATGGCAGCCGTTGCGTTCTGGCGGGCGTTCTTGGTGATGAAATGGTTGTTGTCAAAAGGGCTTTCTCTGCTCCATGCAAAGCCTGGCAAGACCGGGGACGTTGAGATTTAACGACCTGCTTTTATCGCGCTGCCTCGCGGTAAATGATAATAAAAAAGAGGATCTTGTGGACTCATCTCACAAGATCCTCTTTTCATATAATTTTATGGCTTATGGGTTGCTTAACTTGAAGTGGACCACTGTCTGGTTGGTGGCATCCGTAACCCACATGCCGCCCAACCCGTCCGATGCGATCCCGCTCGGCAGTGAGAAGGTGCTCGCCGAGCATCCCTCCCACACATGGATTGCCTGCCCCGCTGGCGAGAAAGTGATCACGCGGCACATTTCCGGGTCGGTGACCGAGACATCGCCGCTCGGATCGACCGCAATGAATGGTTTATTCTCGACCGATTGACCTGACCAGCCGTCGACAGACCATTGTGCGAACGGGACGTAACCTATCCCGCTCGGGTCAGGCGAGAAAACCTGGATGCGTTGGTTCCACGTATCAGTCACATAGACGTTCCCCGCTGCATCCAGTGCCACTGCAGCCGGTTCATCCAGTTGTCCGATATCCATTCCGGGCGAGCCGAACTGGGTCACGTATCCGCCGTTTGCATCGAATACGACGACCCGCTTGTTACCGGTATCAGCAACAAAGACCTGACCCTTGGCATCCACTGCGATCCCGCGTGGACCGTAGAATGAATCCGGCGTATCGCCTTGCCCGAGCTGACCCCACATCGCCAGGAACTTGCCATCGCTGGTGAACTTTTGAATGCGGTGGTTCCAGGTATCCGCTACATAGACACTGCCGTCCGGTCCGACTGCCACACCCCACGGTTCATTGAATGTGCCTCCGGGGGCTGCTCCAACACCAACATCCGCGCGCGTGCCCCACACCTGGATGACCTGTCCGCTGGAACTGAGATGTTGGATGCGGCTGTTCAGCGAATCGACCACATATAGACTGCCGTCCGGAGCGACCGCCACCTGGCGCGGTGCCTGGAACTGTCCCGGCAGGTTGCCTGGACCGCCGATCACCTGGTCCGGTGTGACCGGAACCGTGATGGCTGCGTACGGGTCGGGTGGATTGACGATTGCCTGGGCTTCAGCCCCATAGGGCCAAAGTTGTGCGACGATGTCCTTGCGGATATAGTAATGCATCCCATCCGATACACCCCAATCGGCTAATGTGTAAGCAGTGCTGCTTCGGATTGCACCCCATTGTGTAAAATCGTCGTTCAACCAGATTTGCAGCACCGCACTGCGTGCCTTTGGATCCGTAAAGAACGGCTGGATGTGTTTCCACGCGTATTTGAGATAATCAAACGTCGTCATGTTTGAAGCGGTCGGTACAGGTTGTCCGGCGTCGGTAAAAGGCTTCGCCAGGTCAGCCGCCCGTTCGGATTCGATCGAGTTCCATTTGATTGCCCAGTAATCCATGTTGGGCCACCATAATCGCATCGCCGAGAAATCGTAATAGTTGCGTTTGACCACCGGCGTTAACTTGGTCAGGTTTTCATTCCCGACTGCGATGATCAACGCGCGTTGGAGGTCGCGGGTTGGATTCTGATCATAATCGATCTTATTGGGAAACCGCCGCATGTACCACCAGTACGGATAGCGAACCTGGTTGTCGTATGCCACCACCATATCCGTCGCCGATCCGGTGGTCCGGATCGAGACCTGTTCGATCTGGCTTAACAATTGTTTTGGCGCCGGAGCTCCGTGGGCGTACACCAGGTATTCCGTCGGATAATCGTAATTAATGTACGCAGCCCGGAAAGCATCCCGCCCGGTCAGCACCGCCAGGAAACCGAGTACCACCAGGCCGGCTGCGCGCGCGTAGTTCCGTTTTCCCCAGCTTGCCAGTTTACCCCAGGGTATCGTCTCGATCATCCAGCCGATAGCCCAGGCTGAAGCAAGGATCATCGGCAGGGTGATGTGGATAGTTAGCCAGGGCATCTTCTCGCCTGCATAGGAGAAAACAGCCAGGCTGCTGACCGACCAGAAAACGAGCAGTGTCGCCACCGGTACTGGCGTCCCACCGCTTTCCGATCGGACACGGGTAAATGGTTCCCCCGCTTCGGTCTGCCACAAATGCCGCACGGATGCGATTCCCGCCGCGATGATCGTCCCCAGTGCGGGCAGGAATTCGTACATCGGGATGAGCAGGAAAATATAATAGTAAAGCGGCTGGCTGCCGCGCTGGACTGCCTGTTGCTCGGTCCAATAACTGAGCGCGCCGACCAGTCCGCCGATGATACCCTGTGCATTCGTAAAAAATGTGCTGTATAAAACGACGAAGGGCACGAAGAACACTGCCGCGTGGAACAACCACTTGCGACCGAACCACCACAGCCCCAGGGCGACACCCATCGCTCCCAGTATCGCCGCTACAGCCGCCACGCGGATCATGCCGGTGGAACTGTAATCCAGCGCGGTATAACCCATTATCGTTATCGGGATCGCACTCAATAATGGCAGCAGGAAGGTCACGAGCAGCACCAGCAGATCGGCGGACCGTTCGGTTTTAATGATCTCCCAGCCGAGCCCCCTTGCCAGTTCCACTCCCGACCATAGCAGCGTCCCAAGACCGCCCGCCGCCAGGATGCTTACCACCACAATTATCAGGCGGGACTGTATCGCTTGCATATCCGGGGTCGGTTTATTCAATAGATAAAATCCAGCCGCGCCTGCCATCAGCACCACCGTTAATGCCAGCCCCAGGAAGAATCGGGCCCTCCGCCTGGCTGCCGCCCATTCCCGCCGGGATATCCGGTCCAGGAAATAAACCGCCAGGAACAGTCCTTGTTCCGCCGCGAACATGTACGAGGTCGCCTTGTCGGTGAAGTGCAGCATGTTGACGATCGTGAACAGGAACAATGCCCAGGCTTCGCCGCGTTCGAGATATCGCAAAATGGCATACAGAGTCAGGATACCCCACAGCACGATATACGATTCGTTCCGCGCGTAGCGGGCATAAAAAAGCATCAGCGGTGAAATGATGATCAGCGCCCCCGCCACCAATGCTCCCGCCCGCCCGAGATACCGCCGGAACGCGAATATCGCCACCATGATGGTGACAACATTGAGCAATGCCGCCGGGATCCTGCCTGTGAAATCGGTATCGCCAAAAAGAGCAAAGGACAGCGCCATCATATGGTATTGAAGCGGTCCATGGCTCATCGGATCGTACTGGTATCCGTTGCCGGAATACAAACTATACGTTGGGACAAAGTGGTTATTCTCATCGTGGCTGATCACCCGCGCGCCCAGGTCGTAGAAGCGTGAGACGATTGCCACCAGCAAGAGCAGGACGATCAGCAAGGTCTCCACGTTGAGCGGAAACCACTTTTTAATAGGTGTATCGAGCAATGAGGGTTTTTCGGGATATGGCATCATTTCAGCAATTGTACCAAACCTGCCGGTCAGGTGAGACGAATTCATGAACGCACCCTGCCGCCCCCGGGCAGATCACTTCACGAAATGCCTTCCGCCTCGGATTCAACATCGTATCTTTGGGACCGGATCGATTAATTTCCTTTCCACGCGGTCCCTTTCGATTACGACTGATGGTTCGTTTCCTGTTCCCACCTGGCATAGATCGCTTGCGAAAGCAGTCTGCCCCCGCTTTCTTCATTGGTCACCAGTTCACCGCACTCCAGGCTGCCATGATAGTCTTTCATCATTTCTTGAAGTGCAAAGAAAGCATGTACGGCTGGCAGCTTTACCGCATAGATGGTAAGCACCACGAACAATGGCGAATCGCTGAGCACTTTCCGGCATGCCATTAATAATTCCGGCAGGGATTCGTAGACCTCCCACACTTCACCCTTCGGTCCGCGTCCGAATTTCGGCGGATCAAGCACGATCCCGTCATATTTCGTCCCCCTCCTGCCTTCCCTTTCGACAAATTTCAAAGCATCATCCACGATCCATCGCACCGGTTTCTCTGCCAGTCCTGATAACGCCTGGTTCTCTCGCGCCCAACCGACCGATTTCTTCGAAGCATCCACGTGCGTGACCTTCGCGCCCGCCGCTGCCGCCGCCAGTGTGGCTAACCCGGTGTATCCGAACAGGTTGAGCACATTGGTGGTCCCCCCCTCCGCGTTGGAGGGCGGTCGTTTCCTGATGATCCTTCCCGCCATCCAATCCCAGTGGGCTGCGCACTCCGGGAAGACCCCCAGGTGCCGTCCGGGAGTGGTCATCACGGAAAAGCGCAAGCCTCCTCCGCTGACATCCGCCAGCGGATAATGGAGTTCCCATTTGTCAGGAATTTTGGTTTTGAAATGCCAGTGCCCGCCGTTCTCCTCCCCGGATGGCTGGAAGACCGCGTCCGCCGTCTGCCACTCTTTCTCTCCCAGGCTTTTTGTCCATAACGCCTGGACTTCCGGTCTGGCAAATCGATACGGTCCAAATCGTTCCAATTTTTGTCCGTCCCCGCTGTCCAGCAGTTCGTAGTCTTTCCAGTTGGGCGAAGGTAGCAGGTCGATGGTAGGTTGCGTTCTGGATTTCATTGTTCCTGGGTAGTTTTACTGTTCTGGAATTGGGGAAAAAGTGAGTAAAGCATTAATGGTCATTAATACTACTTGTAATTACTACTAAAATTGTGCTAAAATGAGCCTGTCCGTGGGAGAAAGTGGGACGAAGTGGGATGCCGGTTACTCCGGCATTCGGGTTAAAAAGGGAAATAGAACTGATGTTCCTTAATCAATTTCAGCATTCCTTCGATGATAAAGGCCGACTGACGATCCCAGCGAAATTCCGGGAGTTGCCTGCAGAAGGTGCTTTTGTCGTCCAGGGTCTGGATCGCAACCTCATGGTGCTGCCTCCCGCCGTCTTCAAGGTCCTTTATGACCGCTTGATGGCGATGAACCTGGCGGATCCAACCGCTCGTTTGTTGCGCCGCATCATCATGGGCAACGCCCAGCAAGTGCTGCCCGATGGTTCCAGTCGGATTCTTCTATCGCAGAACTTCCGCGACTACGCCAACTTGAAAAACAATGTCATCTTCGTCGGCCAGGGCGATTATTTTGAGATCTGGTCGCCTGATCTCTGGAAAGAGCAGGAAGTGTTGGTCTTTGATGCCGAAACCAATGCACAACGCTTTGCGGCGCTCGATCTCAAAACCCGCTGAGATGGTTTCGCAGCATCAACCGGTACTTTACCAAGAAATTATACACTTTTTACGCCCGAAAAGCGGAGGATTGTACGTGGATGGGACCCTCGGTGCGGGTGGTCACGCCGCCGGTTTGCTCGCGGAAAGCCATCCCGCTGGACGGCTGCTGGGCCTCGATGTCGATCCGCAGGCGCTCAGCCTTGCCCGCCAGAAGCTCGCTCCCTTTGGGGAGCGTGCGTCCTTAATAAAGGCCTCCTACACGGACCTCCCTCGGCAGATGACCGATATCGGTTGGACAAAGGTGGATGGTATCCTGCTCGACCTGGGCGCCTCCTCCATGCAGTTCGATAATGCTGAGCGAGGTTTTTCCTTCCTTCTCGACGGTCCGCTGGATATGCGCTTTGATCCTTCGAACCCGTTGACCGCCGCCGAGATCGTCAATACCTGGCCTGAAAATGATCTGGCCGACATCATTTATGAGTACGGAGAGGAACCCGCCTCTCGCCGGATTGCCCGTGCCATCGTATCCGCCCGGCCCCTGAAAAGCAGCCGGCACCTGGCAGACGTTATCGAGAAGATCAAGCCTCGCCGTGGACCGCACCACCCCGCCACGCAGATTTTCCAGGCGCTTCGGATAACGGTTAACAATGAACTGGAATCGATTGAAAAAGTCCTCCCGCTGGCGGTGGAAGCCCTGGCACCCGCAGGCCGGCTGGCAGTCATATCCTTCCATTCGTTGGAGGATCGGCTGGTCAAGGAGTTTTTTCGCCAGGAAAGTAAGGACTGTATCTGCCCGCCCGGTCAGCCGGTTTGTACCTGCGGACATACAGCCAGCCTGACGGTAATAACCCGCAAACCGGTTGTGCCGGGAGCGGAGGAATTAAACAGAATTCCCGCGCTCGTAGCGCCAAGCTGCGGGTCGCTGAGAAGATTTAGCAAGCTAATGGGTGTTGGTTCAGAACGGAGGTGCAGCGTCACCTTTGATTGACTGATAAGGACATGGACTGAACAGTATGGATAACGTCACTCAAATCGTCCAAAAAGTAAGACAGGCACCCTGGCGGGTTCACCGCCAATGGATCGGCCTGTTTATGCTTGGATTGGTGGTTATTGCGATGGTGGCTGCGATTTATTTGAACGTCACGGTCAGGGCAACCCTGGCTGGACGTCAGATCCAGTTATTGCTGAATCCTTCCCTTGTTAATCCATACCCGGGGTCGGAACCAAATTCGATTTCCACCAACCTGCGCATCAATACCGAGCTTGAATCGCAGCTTGCCGCCTTGACCTCCGTCGAAACCATGCGCAAGCGCGCCGAAGAGATGGGCTTCCAGTCTGCCTCTCCGGATGACATGATATTTATCTCCGTTCCAGGCTATGTCCCCCATTCGACAATTGACTTCTCCTCCCCGCCTTCGGATCAGCCGCCTGCCCCGGTTATCCTTCCGGAATACACCAAATCCTGGTTCGATTACTTCCTGAATCAGCAGGTTTCATCTGCAACCAAGGCTGGTCAGCAATGAAACGATTGCCGAATGCCTGGCGCTACTTGTCGATCGCTGTTGTCCTCGGCGCGCTGGGCATTGCCATCTTGGTCCGCATTGTCCGTGTCCAGGCTAGTGCCGAGGTTGCCGGTGTCATCGATCAGGGCAACATGGTCTGGAAGGAATTCTACCCGCCTCGTGGAGAAATATATGATCGTCAGGGTCACCTCCTGGCGGGCAACAAGACCGTCTACGAGGTCCACCTCGACCTGACCGGCAACCCTGATATGCCGACCGTCATGCTCGCTTTGCAAATGGCGGGTATCGACCTGAATGAAGTGAACTACCGCATTTCTCAGGAGCCGGCTTCAGCCAGGTACATTATGCTCGCCGATTTCGTTTCCGCCGACAAGGCCGAGCTCCTGATGACCCTCCAGAAGAAAGCCCATGGCGATCCCCAGGGAAAAAACCTGGACGCCATTTACTTTCAGGCTCATTTCGCCCGCAGCTACCCGGAAAATGACCTGGCGTCGAATGTGCTCGGCATCGTGATGGAAGATAACCACGGTTATATGGGTGTGGAAGGCAAATACGACAACATCCTCGCCGGCATCCCTGCCCGGCGCTTGGTGCCTGCCGACCCACGCCGTGTCACCGAGTATCCTACCATCCCATCAGGGGAAAGCATCGTTCTGACCATCGATCGCGGCATCCAGGCTTCGATCGAACAGATCCTCGACCAGGCGCTGACCAATACCGGTGCCTCCTCCGGGACGATCATTGTCATGGACCCGCACACTGGCGAGATCCTGGGGATGTCATCCACGCCCCGCATGAATCTCAATGATTACAAAAGCATCGACACCATCTACCCCGGCGCAACTCCCTTCAACCGGGCGATCAGCCAGGCATATGAACCGGGCTCGGTGATGAAGATCCTGACTATGTCCGGCGCCCTCAACAGCGGCGTCGTCAAGCCCGATACCGTCTACTTCGACCCCGGTTACATCACGGTCGGTGGGCATCGCATCGAGGACTGGAATGGTCAGCCCTGGGGTTACCAGGATATGACCGGTTGCCTGGCTAATTCGCTGAACGTTTGCCTGGCGTGGGTCTCCTCGCAGATGGGAAATGACCTTTTCTATTCTTATATGCAGCGCTTCGGTCTGGGACACGCCACCGGCGTTGATCTCGCTGAAGAGACTACCGGTCGCCTGAAACTCCCCGGTGATAGTGACTGGTATCCGATGGAATTGGGCACCAACGCCTTCGGGCAGGGTGTTTCTACGACCCCGCTGCAAATGGTGATGGCTGCCTCCGCCCTTGCCAACGACGGTCAGATGGTTTACCCGCATGTACTCTATGCCCAGATCCAGAATGGTAAACAGATCGACACGAAAACCCAGATCGTTGCCTCGCCCATCTCAGCCGCCACCGCCCACACCATTACCGATATGTTGGCAAATGCCCTCGAATCAAAATCTTCCGATGCCCTGGTACCCGGTTACCGCATTGCAGGAAAAACTGGCACCGCCCAGGTGCCTCTACCGACCGGCGGCTATGACCCAAATAATGTAAATGCATCCTTTATCGGTTGGGGTCCGGTCGCCGATCCTCGCTTCCTGGTCTATGTCTGGCTCGAAAAACCGCAAAGCAACAAGGCTGCCTCGGTCGTGGTTGCCCCGATTTTCAAACAGGTCGTTCAGGACCTGATCGTCCTGATGAATATTCCTCCGGATAATTCTGGTCTTCAATCTTCTGGAAATTGAATTCTTATGTTGACTCTGGCAGATGCTGTCGAAGCCCTCACCAATAACCGCCCTCCGGTTGCCGAAAGGATCATAACCGAGGCTGCGGTCAATTCACGCCAGGTCATCCCGGGCTCTTTGTTCGTCGCCATCCCGGGTGAACAGCGTGGATGGGCACGACTATGTATCCGAGGCGTTCAGTCAAGGGGCCTCGTTCGCCTTGATCCAGCATGATATCCCCGGCGCATACAAGACTCTCGATCTGCAGCCCGGTTCGGCAGGCATCGATCTGCTTGTCGGTTTCGATGATCCCATCTGCCTGCGTGTTGAGAACAGCCTGATGGCTCTCCAGAAGATTGCCCGCTTCTGGCGCCGCAAACTTAACCTGCGTGTGGTTGGCATCACGGGCAGCGTGGGTAAATCGACCACCAAGGAAGTCGTTGCCGAGGTGCTCGATCAGCGCTATCGAACGCTGAAAAGTCCCGGCAACATGAATAACGAGATCGGTCTGCCGCTCACCATCCTTAGGCTTGGCAATGGCTACGAGCGTGCAGTGCTTGAAATGGGTTTCTACGTTCCAGGTGAAATTGCCTTCCTTTGTGAGATTGCCCTGCCGGAGATCGGTGTCGTGACCAATATCGGCACCGTCCATGCCGGTCGGGCTGGATCGCAGGAGGCTATTTTCCGTGGCAAATCCGAATTGGTGCAGGCTCTTCCTCCAGATGGCGTCGCCATATTGAATCTTGACGATCCGTTGGTCCAGAAGATGGCTGCCCTCACCCAGGCTCGCGTATTCTTTTACGGTCTCGATCCATCTGCTGATCTGTGGGCAGATAACGTGGAAGGTCTCGGGTTGGAAGGGATTAGCTTCACTTTCCATTACCAGCAGGAAACCATGCACGTTCGTGTCCCGCTCATCGGTTTGCATTCGGTTCATACGGCTTTACGCGCCGCCGCGGTCGGTCTGGTCGATGGCTTGACCTGGCAGGAGATTCTCGACGGCTTGCGCCAGGGTCATACCCAGCTCAGGCTTTCCGCCACTCGCACAGAAAGCGGCGCAATACTGCTCGACGATACCTACAACGCCTCGCCCGAATCGATGCTGGCCGCCATCAATCTGCTTGACCAGCTTGAAGGGCGCAAGATTGCCGTCCTGGGCGATATGCTTGAACTGGGTCAGTATGAGCAGCAGGGACATGAGCTGGTCGGTACCCGCGTCGCCGAAGTCGCAGACTTGCTCGTTACGGTCGGGCCGCGTGGCCACATGATCGCTGACGCAGCCCGCCGGTCTGGGCTCGCCTCCAAAAAGATTGTCGAGTTCGAAAACTCCGACCAGGCCATTTCCCATTTACGCAAGTCCCTCACCCTTGGCGATGTGGTGCTGGTCAAAGGATCGCACGACGTCCGCATGGACCGGGTCGCAGCCGCTCTCGAGGTGCCTGAATGAACGATACTTCCATGGCGCTCAGTCTCGCCGGACTGGCATTCATGATGACGGTCATTTGGGGTGGACCCTTGCTGCGCATTCTTCGCCATTTCAAGATCGGCAAGATCATCCGCGTCGAGGAACCGGGCACCCACATGGTCAAAATGGGTACCCCCACCATGGGCGGTCTGATGATCATCTTGCCCGTCGCACTCATTACCGTGCTCTTGAATGCCGTCAGCCTGTTCGGAATGAGAGTACTGGGCAAATCCGTACTGGTGCCTTTGGCTGCCATGCTCGGTTACGGCTTTCTGGGTGCCATTGATGATTGGCAGGGTGTCCGAGGCAAACGCAAGGGATCGGGAATGCGTATTCGCACAAAGCTTTTAGCCCAGGTCGTGCTTGCGCTGCTGCTCGCCGGGGTTCTGAGATACATCCTCGACGTGCCTGATTTGTATATTCCGGGCATTCATTTCGAGATCGAGTTGGGCTGGGTCTATATTCCCCTGGCGGGTTTTGTGATCGTCGCCATGTCGAACGCGGTCAACTTTACCGATGGGCTGGATGGGCTGGCTGGTTTGATCTCAGCCACCATTTTCGCCGCTTATGGTGGCATTGCCCTCATGCAGGGGCAGGTCTTCATATCCCGTTTCTGCTTCACCATGGTGGGAGCCCTCTTTGGCTTCCTTTGGTTCAACGTCCACCCTGCCCAGCTCATCATGGGTGATGCTGGCGCGCTTTCCCTGGGCGGCACCGTCGCCGTCATCGCCCTGATGACGGGTCAATGGGCGATCTTGCCCGTCATCGCCATCATTCCCGTCAGCGAGGCCTTGTCCGACGTGATTCAGATCGCATATTTCCGCCTGACCCATGGGCGTCGTTTCTTCAAAATGGCTCCCCTTCATTTGCATTTTGAACTGCTTGGTTGGTCGGAGATGCAGATCGTCCAGCGCTTTTGGTTGATCGGGCTGCTGGCCGCCATGTTGGGTGTTGGTTTGGTAATGGTGTGATGAAGTGAAAACCATCTGGACCGGTAAACGTGTGACCGTGCTCGGAGCCGCCCGCCAGGGACAGGCGGCTGCCCGCTGGTTTGTACAGCATGGTGCGCACGTAACTGTGAACGACCAGCGTACCCCTGATCAGATGGCTCCCGCCAGGTCTGCCCTCGCCGATCTCCCCATCACCTGGGTTCTCGGCGGTCATCCGCTTGATATTCTTGCCAGCACCGACATCCTCTGCCTTTCTGGTGGGGTGCCCTTGGATAACCCACTCGTAGTCGAAGCACTGAAACGGAGTGTCCCACTTACCAATGACACGCAGGTCTTCATGGAAGTTGTCCCCTGTAAAACGGTCGGGATTACCGGTTCAGCCGGAAAGACCACCACCACTGCACTGGTCGGTAAGATGGCGTCGTCTGCCCTCGGGGCGAAAGCCTTCGTTGGCGGGAACATCGGTGATCCTCTGCTGAATTACGTCGATGGGATGAAACCGGATGATTTGGCGGTTCTGGAGATATCCAGTTTCCAGTTGGATCAGATGACCATTTCCCCGCAGGTAGCGGCTGTCCTGAACATTACGCCCAATCACCTCGATCGCCATGGCACCATGGAAAAGTACATTGCTGCCAAGCAGCGCATCCTGGACTACCAGGGTAAAGGGGATGTTGCCGTTCTTTGCCGTGAGAACCCTGCCTCCTGGTTGCTCGCTTCGAAGGTTAAAGGACGCTTGATCACTTTCGGGTTCGGTCCTTTAAATAACGATCTCGATGGCAGTTACCTTGACCATGATCTCTTGTATTACCGTGAGCGTGGAGTCGAAACCCCCTCATCCGTCGCGACCAGGTCCAGTTACGCGGTGACCACAACGTCATGAACGTCCTGGCTGCCTTCGCCATCGGATATGCCGCCGGCTTGCCGCTGGATGCCATGCTGTCTGCCGCCCAGGAATTCCAGGCCGTCGCTCACCGCCTTGAATTTGTCCGCACCTGGAATGGTTCCAATTGGTACAACAACTCGATCGCCACGGCTCCCGAGCGGACCATGGCTGCCATCTGTTCTTTTACGGAACCCATCGTACTGCTCCTTGGCGGGCGCGATAAGGATCTGCCCTGGGATGGCTTGGCGAAAATGGTTCATCAGCGCGTGGATCATGTCGTTCTCTTTGGCGAAGCAGCCGCCTTGATCAGTGCGGCATTGGGAAAAGAAGTTGTTGGCAAACGCCCTTACACCATCGATATCTGCCAGGGCTTGGAAGATGCGGTTCGCGCCGCCTCCCGCCTTGCTGCCCCTGGCAACGTCGTCCTGCTTTCGCCTGGTGGCACCAGCTTTGACCAGTTTCGTGATTTCGAAGAACGTGGAGAGGCATTTCGCAAATGGGTATCGGAACTTTCGTAAACCAGAAGACACGTCCCGCAGTGAAGATCACCCGGCGCGCTCATACGTCCACCGGTGACTTGATCTTGATCGCCGATGTCATCGCATTGGGCATCTTCGGTTTGCTGATGCTGTATTCTGCCGGCACGGACTTCTCTTTGCTTACCTATGGTTCGGCAAATTACATTTTCAACAAGCAATTATTATGGATGGCTCTTGGCGTCCTGGTGGCGTTTCTTTTCTCCCGGCTCGATTATCACATCTGGCGAAAATTCGCCATACCGTTGATGGGTCTGACCGTCGTCATGCTCATCGCAGTCCTGATCAACAATGAGGTTCGCAATAACGCCGTCCGCACCTTCTTTGGTGGGTCCGTCCAGCCTTCCGAATTGGCGAAGTTGGCGACCATTATCTACCTGTCCATCTGGCTCTACTCGAAGCGTGAGAACCTCCATGACCTCCAGTTGGGTTTGTTCCCGCTGGCAGTCATCCTTGGCGCGATCGGTGGTTTGATTTTTCTTGAGCCTGACCTGAGCGCCTCGATCACGATTTTTATCCTGGGCGGTTTGCTCTTCTTCATCGCTGGTGGGGATCTGCGCCAGATTGTGCTCTTCAGTATCGTCGCCCTCGCTGCCGGGTTGGTGGTGGTCCAGTTCAGCAGTACCGGTAAGGCCCGCATCGGCTCCTATGTCGCTGGCTTGAAGGACCCCTTGCATTCCAGTGATCACGTTCTTTGGTCCCTGGAAGCTATCTATAAAGGACGCTGGTTCGGGGTTGGCATTGGGCAAGCCACCACCAAATTGATCGGTCTCCCCTATTCCGCCACCGACAGCATCTTTGCCGTCGTGGTTGAGGAGCTTGGTCTGCTCGGAGCCTTCGGCCTGATCAGCCTTTACGCAGTGTTAGCCTGGCGTGGTTTGAAGATCGCCAGCCGGGCGCCCGATTCACTTGGATCGGTTTTGGCGGCTGGTCTGACCTTTTGGATTGTCATCGAAGCCGGCATCAATATGGCCGTCATGGTCGGTCTGCTGCCCTTTGCAGGCAACGCTTTGCCGTTTATCAGTGCCGGCGGTTCGAACCTGCTTTCGATGCTCGCAGCCGTTGGTATTTTGCTGAATATCTCTCGCCAGTCCGGGCAGGTGCTGCCGGAAGGTGAAGAAAGGAAGATCTACAGTGCGTCTGTTGATTTGCGCCGGCGGGACCGGCGGCGGAGTGTATCCCGCACTCGCCGTCCTGCAAACTCTGCCAAGTAACGCCGACGTTCTGTGGGTCGGCGGGGAAGGCGGTATGGAAGCTCGGCTGGTGCAGCGAGCCAATGTACCGTTTAAATCCGTCCCTGCCGCCGGACTCCACGGCGTGGACCTGAAAGCCTTGCCTGGCAACCTGGTCCGGTTGGTTCGAGGTTTCTTTGCATCCCGGCGCATCCTGCAGAATTTCAAACCAGACGTCCTGTTCTTCACCGGCGGTTATGTTGCGGTTCCCATGGCACTCGCCGGTCGGCGCACGCCGATCATCTTGTATGTCCCCGATATCGAACCTGCCCTGGCGTTGAAAACCTTGGCCAATTTTGCCGATCGCATCGCGCTGACTGCCGAAACCTCCATCAAGTACTTCAAGCACCCGGAACGCTTGGTCGTTACCGGTTACCCGCTCCGCTCCGATCTCACCCGCTGGACCCGCTCCGATGCCCGCCGCTCGCTCGCCCTGGATGACGGCTCCCCCGTTCTGCTTGTTTTTGGCGGCAGTAAAGGCGCACATTCGATCAACACCGCAGTCCTCGCCAACCTCCATACCCTGCTGCAAAAGGTACAGGTCATCCACATCACCGGCGGATCGGACTGGCAGTCTGTACAGGCAATTGCCGGTCAGTTGGATGCAGACGAAGCCAGCCGCTACCATCCCTTCCAATACCTGGAGGAGCAGATGGGTGCAACCTTGGCGGCCGCCGACCTGGTTCTTTCCCGGGCTGGGGCCTCCACCCTCGGCGAATTTCCTTTCTTCGGTCTTCCTGCCGTGCTGGTGCCGTATCCGTATGCATGGCGCTATCAGAAAGTGAACGCCGATTATCTGGTACAACGCGGGGCAGCGGTCATGATCGAAGATGAACAACTCTCCGATCTGCTGGTATCCACCGTCAACAGTTTGCTCGCTGATCACCAAAAACTTGGCTCAATGCGCGCTGCCATGCAGGCTCAGTCCCGCCCGCAGGCCGCCGCAGAGATTGGTCGGCTGGTTCTCGCCTTGGCCGGGGAGAGGAGATGATCCTGTGGCGAGCATGAGTGTCGTGTTCTGGATGTACGTCATTCTCTTTGCAGTCATCGGTGGCATCCGCGGCTGGGCAAAAGAACTCTTGGTTTCCTTCAGCGTTATCCTTGCCCTCACCTTTTCCACCCTGCTCTCCAATTACATACCTTTCATCAGGGATGTGTTGGCAAAAGACAATCAGCCCATGTATTTCTGGTTGCGTACCATCATCCTTGGTTTGCTGGTCTTCTTCGGATACCAGACGCCCAGCATCACACGCTTCGCTGCGAAAATGACCCGTGAAAAACTCCAGGATGCCATCCTGGGAGTGGTTCTGGGTGCACTAAATGGATACCTGATCGCCGGCACGATTTGGTTTTATATGGCTGATGCAGGCTATCCCTTTCCGCAGGTCGTTACAGCCCCCACCGGGAACGTGGCTGCCCTGGCAACTGCCATGCTCCATTACATGCCTCCCCATCTGCTCGGTATTCCGGGTATTTACTTCGCAGTGGTCATCGCCTTTATTTTTGTGATTGTGGTGTTCATCTAAACTATGACTCGCATCCATCTGGTCGGTATCGGCGGAACTGGACTTTCGGCCATCGCTCGCCTCCTGCTCGAAATGGGATACACGGTGAGCGGATCGGACCGCGCCGAATCAGGATTCACCCGCGAACTGAAGACCGCCGGTGCCACCATCTCGATCGGTCATGACATTGAAAATGTGCGCGGCGCCGATCTGGTGGTTCGCTCATCCGCCGTACCGAACGACAACCCTGAGATCGTTGCCGCCCGGGCAGAACGCATCCCGGTTTTGAAACGCTCTGATTTTCTGGGTACTCTCATGGAAGGCAAGATCGGCATCGCCGTCGCCGGCACCCATGGCAAGACGACCACCACCTCCATGATCGCCTGGATGCTGACTGCCCTCAAGCAGAAACCTTCCTTTATCGTTGGTGGCATCCTGGCAAACCTGGGTATCAATGCCCGTGCCGGTGTTGGTGAAACCTTCGTGATCGAGGCCGACGAATACGACCGTATGTTCCTCGGGTTAAACCATCCATTGAGGTTGTCACCAATATTGAGTATGACCATCCCGATTGCTATGCCACTCCCGCTGATTTTCAAGCCGCTTTCGTGGAGTTCATGTACCGTTTGCGCCCGGAGGGCACCCTGGTAGCTTGTGCCGAGGATCCTGGTGTTCGCGACCTGATCCTCCAAACTCAAAAAATGGGCAAGACCGTCCTTACCTATGGCTTGCGCCCCGAGATGGATGACGGCACCCACCTGGATGTCTATTCGAGCATGTTCGGCTCCAACAAGAAAGGCGGCCTGACCTTCAGCGCCTCCGTCCTTGGTGATCTCGCCACGGTTGAGCTCCAGGTGCCGGGCAAACATAATGTCCGCAACGCCCTGGCTGCCCTGGCGGTCGCCAAACTGCTCGACCTGCCCACCAGCGAGGCTGCCCTGGCGCTCGGACAGTTCTCCGGCACGGGTCGCCGGTTCGAGGTTCGGGGCGAGGCGTCCGGTATTACCATTATTGATGACTATGCGCATCATCCAACCGAGATCCGTGCCACCCTGGCTGCCGCCCGCGAACGTTATCCCTACCGACGGCTTTGGGCGGTCTGGCAGCCTCACACCTATTCCCGCACCAAGGCTCTCTTCAACGAGTTCACAACCGCCTTTACGGATGCTGATGAAGTTATCGTGACCGAGATCTTTCCTTCCCGCGAACCTACCCAGAACTATTCATCCAAGAAGGTCGCGGATGCGATGCCTCGTCCGGTTCATTTTATTGCCGATCTGGCCGGAGTTGGCAAGTATCTGGAATCTGCGCTTCATACCGGTGATGTTCTCCTGGTCTTGTCTGCCGGGGACGCCACCACTGTCAGCACCCACGTGTTGACCCATTTTAAGGAGGCCGAAAATGGCAGCTAAAAAGAAAGTGTACGAACCTGAGTTGATGGGAGTACCGCACCTTCGTCTTGTCATGGATGACATACCCACTCCCGATCCGGAAACGCAGTATCGTCCTGCCCAAAAGCAAGAAAAACTGGATCCTGATGTGGAAGACACCATCAAACGACTGATTAAGCACTTACGGGAAAACAGGAAATAACCTGAAGGAACCAATGGAATCTTCCACGCTCGCCAGCCTCCGCTCGGCATTTGGTGACCGCTTGCAGGAAAACGTCCTGCTCTCGGGTCATACCGCCGCGCGGATCGGAGGCCCGGCGGATGCCCTGCTGCTGGTCCGTTCGACTGATGAACTGGCTCATACGGTCGGGAAATTGTGGGAGCTGGATATTCCTTTCATCCTCCTGGGTGGTGGTTCCAATATCCTGGTAAGCGACAAAGGTGTCCGCGGCGTGGTCATCATCAACCGGGCGCGCAAGGTGAAATTCTTCCCGCAAGCAGATCCACCCGCGGTCGAGGCGGAATCGGGCGCCAGCCTGAATGATATCTGCCGCCAGGCTGAACGGCTGGGATTATCTGGCTTCGAATGGGCTGCCGGCATTCCCGGTTCCCTGGGCGGCGCCATCTACGGCAACGCCGGGGCTTACGATGGCAATATTGCCGGGAATCTGGTCACCTTCGAGTTGGTCCACCAGCAGATTGGGCGTCAGGTCTGGCTGGTCGATCAAATGGAATACGACTACCGCACCAGCATCTTAAAACGCGAACGTCGCCCGGTCATCATCCTGTCGGCTCGCCTGGCACTCACAAAATCTACGCCCGAAGCGGTCCGCCAGAAGGTGGAACAATTCTCCGGTTTGCGGCATGACAGTCAGCCGCATGGAGCCAGTCTGGGATCCATGTTCAAAAACCCCCCCGGAGATAAGGCTGGTCGGCTGATCGAGAGCGCCGGCTTGAAGGGTACCCGCATCGGTAATGCTGAGATCAGTTCCAAGCATGCCAACTTCTTCATTAATCGCGGCCGCACCCGCGCAGAAGACATGCAGGCTCTAATGGATTTGACTCGCAAGACGGTATTTGAAAAATTCGCGATTCTTTTGGAACCCGAGATTGAACTCGTAGGTGAATGGTGAGATGGTAAAGAAGATCCGTATCGCAGTCCTCTTTGGCGGTCGTTCCGGCGAACATGAAGTCTCCCTCATGTCTGCCCGCTCCGTGCTGTCGGTACTCGATCCGGACCGCTATCAGGTTTTTGAGGTTGGCATCACCCACTCCGGTTCCTGGCTGACCGGTGCGGATGCCTGCCAGTGTTTCGAAAAGGGCGATCTGGCAACCCTGGTCGAATGCACCATCCTGCCCGACCCCACCCGCCCCGCTTTGTATTCTCTCCAGCCCAAGGATGATGGTCTTGGTTATGAATTGATTACGGATCTCGATGTGGTTTTCCCTGCCCTCCATGGCACCTACGGTGAAGATGGCACCGTGCAGGGTCTCCTCGAATTGACCGATCTGGCATATGTCGGCGCCGGTGTGACCGGCTCCTCGGTTGGGATGGACAAGGGCGTCTTCAAGGATGTCATGCTCGCGAACCATATCCCGACGGTTGAGTCGATCATCGTGCTCCGCAGCGAGATCGAAAAGAATATGGAAGCTGTCATCCGGCGTGCAGAAACCGTCGCCGCCTACCCGTTGTTCATCAAGCCCGCCAATCTGGGTTCCTCGGTCGGCATTTCCAAATGTAACAACCGTTCCGACCTGGGTGAAGGGCTGCTCGAAGCCGCTGCCTTCGACCGGCGCGTATTGATCGAACGCGGCGTGGATGCCCTTGAGATCGAAGTTTCCGTGTTGGGTAATGACTCCCCCACTGCTTCCGTTCCGGGTCAGGTCTTGCCCAGCCGTGAGTTTTACTCGTATGAATCGAAATACATCGACGGAACCTCCAGCCTGCTCATTCCTGCTCCCCTGTCTGCCGAAGTATCCGGGCAGATCCGCTCGCTGGCGGTCCGTGCTTACGAGGCGATCGATTGTGCCGGCATGGCCCGCGTCGATTTCTTCGTCGAAAAGAATACCGGTACCGTTTTCCTGAACGAAGTGAATACCATCCCGGGCTTCACCAGTATAAGCATGTACCCGAAATTATGGGAAGCCACCGGTCTGTCCTACCCAAAGCTCGTTGATCGCCTGGTCGAATTGGCCTTTGAACGCAAAGCCGAGCGCGACCGCACCGAGCGCCGATTCCGGAGATCAGAATGACCACTTTACAGAAAACTTCCCGTTCAAATTTTGTCCGCCAGCGCCGCACCTCCAAGGACAACAAAGTCCAGGCGCCGCAGCACGCTCCGGCAGCCCGCTCTGCCGCCGTCTCGAAACCGACCACCCAGACCGCTCGCCAGGCCTATCGACCCTCCGCGGTGAGTGCTCGCGTTGAGTCGCATCGCATTCCATCCTATGTTCCGGGTCGCACCACCAAAACGGCGAACACGCGCGCATATGACCTCGCCTTTTCTATCGGCGGCACTGCCGTTCACGCCCCCACCCTTACCCTCCCGCACCTGGGTACGCGCTGGATCTCAGCCTCGCTGACCTTGTTGCTTGCATTCATCCTGTTCACATTCATGAACGCTTCGGCCTTCTCGATTTACACCGCTGTCCTGCGCGGCAGCCTGCGCCTGACCGCGGCCGATGTTAACGCCGCCCTTGGCGACATCGGTCAACCGGTCTTTAAAGCCGTCCCCGCTCAGATCGAGGCCCACCTGCGGGATGCTTTTTCTGACCTGGCTTCCGTGCGTGTTACGGTCGGTTTTCCGAACAAGCTTACCGTCAATGTCGTTGAGCGGATCCCGCTCCTGGCCTGGAATGATAACGGCATCCTGAAGTGGATCGATGTCAATGGCATGGCTTTTACCCCGCGCGGCGATGTTCCCAATCTGTTGCAGGTGGCAGCCGCCAAGTCGCCGACCATGGTCCTGGATCCAGCCGTTCCGCTCTATGAGCAAAAGTTTATCGACCCGCAGATGGTCAAGGCTCTGATCACGCTTGCCCCCGTCGTCCCCGCCGGGATGCCGATGACCTACGACTCGCTCTATGGCATTGGTTGGCAGGATCCTCGCGGCTGGAGCGTTTACTTTGGTCAGGATACAACAGATATCTCGATGAAGCTGGCAGTTTACCAGGCGATCGTCGACACCCTTTCCCGTCAGGGCATCCAGCCCACGTTGATCAGCGTGGAATATCTGAATGCACCATTCTATAAGTAGAGCAAGTGACCTATGGATGAAATCGTAGTCGGAATTGATGTAGGAACGACAAAAGTTTGCACCCTGGTTGGGCGGGTGGAAGAAGATACCATCCGCATCATGGGTGTGGGCATTGAGCCCTCGGCCGGGATTAAAAAAGGCGTCATTGTTGACCTGGCTGCGGCCTCGCAGGCGATTAACCGCTCCGTGCAAAAAGCCGAGCAGACCTCCGGCGTGGAGATCACCGGCGCGGTGGTCAGCCTGGC
>CAWJML010000019.1:0-153848 GCA_963843925.1 uncultured Chloroflexia bacterium
TATCCGGCAGAGTACCGCCGGCGCCTGACCAATGTCCATGAACATGGCTATGCCATTGAAAGAGGCAAGTCGTTCCCGGACGTGACCGCCCTGGCTGCTCCGATCTTCGACCACCAGGGAAAGATCGTCGCTGCCGCAGCCATCGTTGCACCTACTCATCGGGTACCTGACGATCGGATCAGCGTCCTGCTTAAGAAGCTACTGGACGCCACCAACAAGATCTTCGCGAGAACTGGGCGCTTCGCAGGAAGTGCCCCTGGAACCGGTTTCCTCGCTGCAGAATTAATACCCCCACTTAATCATTAAAGCTTTTGCAAGTACATTATCAAATCGAGAAGGAGCATAACATGTCTTGGGGCACGATGGGCGTCGATTGGGAAACCAGGGTTGATTATGATCGTCTGCGCAATTATCGCCTTGGCAGAGCGAAAGAGCAGTTGGTGAAGCATAAGATCGGTGCATACCTATGCTTTGATTTTAATAATATTCGATATCTGACCGGTGTCCATATCGGTGAGTGGGCCAGAGATAAGATGCATCGTTACGCAGTTTTACCGCGCGGTGGGGAGCCGATATTATTCGAGTCCGGCTCTGCAGGCGCTGCCCGCCGACTCTATGCACCCTGGATTGCGGATCGCGTTCGCCCGGCTGTGACCTGGTCCCGGGGCGGCATACCGAATGGGGATAAAGTTGCCGACAAGCTGGCCGCATCGGTCAAGCAGATCATGGCTGAACACGGGGTCGAGAATGAACCGCTCGGCATTGACTGGGACAGACATTGTTCTCCTGGATGCGTTAAACCGGGCCGGCATTGAAACGATCGTTGATGCACAGGACAGCCTGCTGGATGCCCGCTTGATAAAGAACCAGGATGAGATCCAATTAATGAAGACTGCAGCCTCCATGGCAGATGCTGCATACGACACCTTGACCCGGTCGATCCGTCCGGGGGTCAAGGAGAACGAACTGGTTGGACTGGTCTGCCAGACCCTCTCAGCCTTGGATCGGATGATGTGGAATGTGTCAACGTGGTCTCTGGTCCGCGCAGCGCCCCACATCCGCATGTATTTTCAGATCGCATCATCCGGCCGGGCGATTTTGTGTTCTTTGATGTCATTCACTCATTCAATGGCTACCGGACATGCTACTATCGTTCATTTATTTGCGGTCGCCCAACCGTTGAACAAAAGGCAGCCTACCACCAGGCTTACGAATGGCTGTACCAGGCGATCGATATGGTAAAGCCCGGGGTGACCTCGAAGGAAATTGCATTGAGCTGGCCCGATTACACGATGTGGGGTCTTAGCTCCGAAGCGGAAGCCATCGGGATGGCAGTCGGGCATGGTATTGGACTATCGATCCACGAGCGCCCGTTCATCAGCCGTCTCTGCTCCATTGATACCCCATTCACCCTCCAGAAGGGGATGATCATCGCCCTGGAGACATATGCACAAACCCCGGATAAGAAACATGGGGCAGCGCATAGAAGAGGAAGTGCTCGTTACAGAAGATGGGCACGAAGTCATCACCAAGTACCCTTGTGAAGAGCTAATATCATGCGGTGTGCCTAAGTACTGGTAATGTAAATCCCATCGCCTCCGAAACGGCAGTATGCCAATTCGGAGGCGGTACTGGTTTACGTGCGATATTCGTGCAAAGGAGGTGAATTGGGAGAGGATAGCGAACAGAGTGCAGGGACTTAGGAGCATATTTATTAATAATGCAACTGAATTCAGGAATGGAACGATTGTTAGAAAAACTGGTGAAGGATCGTAAGGGGAATCCTCCAGCCCTAGATCAGATTATCAGAGGAATACTCCGTGAAAAATATAGAGAAGAGGTTGGCTGGCACGATCGTTACTGTCGTGTTGCTCGCCCTTATCCTGAGCGCCTGCGCACCGGCTGCGACACCAACAGTGGTACCGCCGGTCGCCGAAGCCTCCTACAACTGTGGCTCCTGCCGCAGCAGAGCCAACGGTTGCTCCAATGGCAGAACCCAAACGATTACTGATCGGTGACATTGAGACCCTGACCGGCGCTTCATCCGACAACCTCAAGCTCGCCGCAAGCGGCACATACCTGGCCCAGCAATACATCAACAAACATGGTGGCATCACCATTAATGGTGAGGTCTACATGGTCAAGCTGATGGGCGAGGATAACAAGGGTACGGCTGATGGTGCAGCTGCCGCCGAACCAAGCTTATTGAGGACGACCATGTCATGTTCGTCACGGGCAGCGGCCCCCCGCCCCTGACCAGTGCCATCGGCTCCGTAGCAGAACCGGCAGGTGCCCTTTATGTATCCCTTTACAACAATGGCACCAAGGCTGAGCAGAACCCGGATCGGAAACTTACCTTCGTAGCCAACCCCGATAGTTTTGCCGGCCAGATCAGCGCCATGACGTATTTGAAGCAACTCCATCCGGATGTGAAAACCATTGCTTACGTACTGATCGATGACGGCCAGATTGCTGACAACACGCCGCAAGTGACGGCCTCAGCTACAAAGTTGGGCCTTACGATCCTGGGCGACATCATTGGTTTCTCTCCGCCCACCGTTGACTTCATGCCCATCGCCCAGCAGGCAGTGGCCCGCCATGCAGACGCCATCATGCTCGGCAACGGCCCGACCAACTATATGGGTCAGATGCTCAAGAACGTCCGAACCCTGGGATTCACAGGACCAGTTTTCGTGTGCTCGATGACTCCACCCCAGGATATCATCAAGATCGCCGGTCCGGATGCTTCGACCAATTTCTTTGGTCATGGCATCTCCGAGGCGGTTACCATTCCGGATGCACCGGCCATCACGCAAGAGGTAATTGCGATGGCGGTGGCAGATCCGCAGATCGGCCGCTTTGATATGATGATGGTCCAGGGTTTCGATCTCCGTCTATACACTGGTGCAAGCCATTCAGAATGCCCAGAGCCTCGACCCGCAAGTTGTGGCTGCTGCATGGGCGAAAATGACAACCATCGACACTGTTCTGGGACCAGGCACCATGGGTGGTCTCGATACCTATGGTATCAATCATAGTGTTTACACCCAATTGCCGATCCTGAAAGTCGATAATAATGTTATTTCATGGGGTACATGGGAACCGGCAGTCGTAATGCCGTAATCCAAACCATACATGCCCTGCCTGCCAATCGTTATGATGGCAGGCAGGGTAGTTCCAAACGGGTCAGGTCGCGCCCTCAGTGCAGCCTGACCCGTCGAGGTCTCACACAAACCAGACTGAGAAATCGAAGGTGTTTCCCATGGAATTGAATATGATCCTGCCGAGCACGGTGAATGGTCTGGTCCTTTCGGCGATCTACATCCTGGTGGCCCTGGGATTTGGCCTGCAGCTCAGCATCATGGGCATTTTCAATTTTGCCCACGGTGCGATCTACATGATCGGCGCATATGTAACCTATGGCTTTTCAGTTGCCCTGGGCTTAAACCAATGGTTTTCTTTATTACTGTCCATCATATCTGGTAGGCGCCTCCGGACTGTTCGTGGAAAGATTTTGCTTCCGTCCTTTTAAGGGAAAACCAACCCGCATGATCGTTATGGCGATTGCCTTGACCCTCGTCCTCCAGACATCCGTGGAAGTGACACTGGGTGGGGTCACCCGTGCGATCCCGGCCTTTGTTCCGGGTATTTTTAGAGCTGGGTCCATTTCAGTGGACAATGAGCGGGTGCTCACCTTCTTTATCGGTGCGGTTCTCATGGCAGTTTTGACATACCTGATCCAAAAAACAAAGATCGGTCAGCAGATGCTGGCGGTTGCCCAGGATGCAGAAGGGGCTGCGCTGCAGGGTATAGACACCCACCGTATCGCGGCTACTGCTACGGTGATCGCCTGTGCCACCGCAGCTTTATCCGGGTCATTAATGGCGACCATCTTCAGCATGGATCCTTTCATGGGAGACAATATCCTCTTGCGGGCCATCCAGGTGGTGATCCTGGGCGGCATTGGCAGCATCGGCGGCATCATGGCAGGAGGCCTCATCATGGGATTTTTGAATGCATTTCTACCGGTCCTTACCCAGGCTGCCATCGGCGATACGATCACCATCCTGATCGTTGTCATGATCCTTCTTATCCGTCCGAAAGGACTATTCGGTTATGAACTGTTCTAGCGGATCGAGGCGCACGTGAGCAAAGTCTCCTCAGTCAGGCAGCGAAGAACGATCGTCCTGGCGGTCGTCTGTGTGATCATCGTAGGTGTCATGTTTGCATTGCCACGCTTGGGTCTATCGGTTTTTTCGATGCATACCCTGATCGGCGTTTTCATCTGGGTTATGGTCGCCAGTAGCCTACGGGTGCTGAGCCTGTCGGGTCAGGGCTCCATTGGTCATGTGGCATTCATGGCGATCGGGGCTTACACTTCCGCCATTTTGGCTAAATATCTTGGCTGGTCGTTGTGGATCACTATGCCGGTTGGGGTGCTGGCTACGGTCATTGTTGCCTTTCTGGTGGGAATTCCTTTTACAAGAGTGAGAGGCATTTATTTCACGATGGTAAGCCTGTTCTTCGGAATCCTGGTACTTTCCGTGGATCAGGTCTTCAATAAATATACCGGCGGGTACTCGGGCTTAAGCGCCATTCCCCGTCTTTTTGCCTACAATAAAATCCCTTATTATTATTTCTGCCTGGCGCTGATGGTGATCTGCCTTGGCATCATGTACCGATTGGAACACAGCAGGATCGGTCTCACCTGGAAGGCCGTGGCTCAATCTTACACGGTGGCGTCAAGCATTGGCATCGATGAAGTCCGCCAAAGGATACTGTGTTTGGTGGTGAGTGCTTGTTTTGCCGGGGTTGCCGGCGTGGCTTATGCACACTATTTTACAATTCTGACCACGGAGACCTTTAGTTTTAACCAAAGCATCACTGTGTTCGTATACATGACAGTGGGTGGGCCTGGCTTGTTCGCTGGTCCGATAGTGGGCACAATCATCCTCCTTGTGATCCCAGAGCTGCTTCGTGACCTTAAGGAATATGTCCCGTTGGTGTATGCAGCCATCCTGTTGATCGTTTTGTTCTTTATGCCTGAAGGATTAGCCGGTCTTCCGGCCCAAATCAGAGGATGGTTTAGCCGGCGTGCAAAATCCCGGCAAATACAACCGGCGGAGGAGGTAGACAAGCGTGCTTCTTGAAATCCATGGACTGACCAAGAACTTTGGCGGGCTGATCGCGGTCAACCAATTCAGCATGGGTGTTGATGAAGGTCAGATCGTCGGTTTGATCGGGCCGAACGGTGCAGGCAAAACAACGGTATTTAACCTTATCACCGGTGTCATTCGTCCCAGCGGCGGCAAGGTTGAATTCGATGGAAAAGATGTAACAGGCAAGAGTCCCCACGTTCTGGCAAAATACGGCATCGGACGAACTTTCCAATTGACCCCCCTGTTTACGGAATTTACGACGTTAGAAAATGTCGTCGCTTCCTACTACCTGCATCCACGCTCGAGTTTCTGGGGCGCTTTCTTCGGTACCCCGGGCTATCGGCATAATGAATCCTTTGCCCTGGAACAGTCCCTGCGAATCCTTGACCTGGTCGGGTTAAGCAAGGTTAAGGATGCAGCGCGCGATGAATCTGCCGCATGGTTACCAGAAAATGTTGGGCATTGCCAGGGCGTTGGCTGTCGAACCCCACCTGCTCTTGCTCGATGAGCCTCTGGGCGGTATGAATGCGGATGAGATCACGTTTACCATGGATATCATGGCGAAGGTGCGCGGGCAGGGTATGACCATCCTGGTCATCGAGCATAACATGCAGATTTTGGATCTTTGCGACCACGTGGTTGCCATTAATTTTGGTCAAAAAATAGGTGAAGGTTCGGTTGCTGAGGTGAGGAACAACCCGGAAGTCATCAAAGCTTACCTGGGAGAACAAAATGTTGCTTAGCGTCAGCAACCTCACGATCCATTACGGCAAAGCCATGGCGTTGGATAACGTATCCATGGAAGTCGCTGAGGGTTCCGTGGTTACCCTGGTCGGGGCGAACGGTGCAGGCAAGACCACTTTATTGAGAGCCTTGTCAGGCCTGATACCTGCCACATCCGGCGAGATCACGTTCATGGGCAGGAGGATCAACGGCCTGTCTGCACCCAAGATCGTTGAACTGGGTCTGGTCCATATCCCCCAGGGACGCAGGCTGTTCCCATATCTCACCGTTCTGAGCAATTTGAAGCTTGGCGCAAGCCTTCGGAAAGACAAGGACGCGGTCAAACAGGATCTGGACAACGTTTTTCAGCATTTTCCTCGATTGAAAGAGAGGCAGAACCAAAAAGCCGGCACTCTGAGCGGCGGTGAGCAGCAAATGGTGGCGATTGGACGGGGTTTGATGGCTGATCCCAAGCTGCTCATGATGGATGAGCCTTCCCTTGGTCTGGCTCCATTGATGGTAGCCGAGCTCGTGCCTGTGATCAAGTACATCAACGCCCGCGGGATCAGCGTCCTGCTTGTTGAGCAAAACGTCTCGTTGGCACTGGGTGTGGCAAGCAAGGGCTATGCCCTGCAGGTCGGCAGGATCATCCTGGAAGGGGACATCGAAAAGTTCAAGACCAGCGAGGTCGTGCGGGCTGCTTACCTTGGAAGGTAAAAACCCTTAAGCTGATTGTTGGTAAGTTTTTATATCGAATTAAAAGCGGACCCAGCTTGGGGTCCGCTTTTTTATTGTCATTGATAACTTTGGCGTTAGTTTGCCATGACTGCCTGCGCGGCTTTCACGATGTCTGCTTCCTTCGGCACATAAGCGTCTTCAAGCGTTGGGCTGAACGGTACCGGCACCCAGGGAGCACCGACCCGTCTGATCGGGGCGTCCAGGTATCCGAGCGCCTTTTCAGCGACAACCGCCGCCACTTCACCACCGAATCCACCCCGCACCGGAGCTTCGTGCACGATCAAGAGATGACCGGTTTTCTTGACGGAGGCCAGGATGGTTTCCTCGTCCAGGGGTTGCAGGGAGCGCAGGTCGATCACCTCAGTGCTGACTCCCTCCTTCTCCAATGTTCTGGCAGCCGCAAGCGAGACGTCAACCATCCGCCCGTAGGAGACAATCGTCAGGTTGCTACCCGGGCGCTTTATATCAGCCACACCCAACGGGAGCAGATATTCTCCTTCTGGTACTTCGCCTTTCTTGGCGTAAAGCATCTTGTGTTCGAGGAACAGCACCGGGTTGGGGTTGCGAATGGCTGATTTAAGCAACCCCTTGGCATCGTATGATGTGGATGGCGCAACGATCGTCAAGCCTGGTGTGTTGGTCAGTAACGACTCGATGCATTGGCTGTGATGCGGACCCGAGCGCCGCCCAGCCCCGTACGCAGCCAAGCGCACGACCATCGGGCATGTGACTTTTCCACCAGACATATAATTGACCTTGGCAGCATGGTTGACGATGGCATCCATGGCAATGGTGACAAAATCTGCGAACATGATCTCCACCACGGGTCGCGTCCCCATCATGGCGGCACCCACACCTGCCCCGACCAGGGCAGATTCGCTCAGCGGGGTGTCGAAGACGCGTTCCTCCCCGAACTCATCGTAAAGACCAACTGTGACCAGAAAGTTACCCCCGTGTTCGGCAATATCTTCACCCATCAGGAACACGCTTGGATCCCTGCGCATTTCCTCGGCCATCGCCTCGCGGATAGCCTCTCGGTACATGATCTCTCTCATGCTCGCCTCCCACCGATAAGCGCCGGGTCTTCGGGTGCATAAGCTCCCTCGGTCAATATTTCTATCGGCGGGAAGGGACTCTGCTCCGCATAACGGATCGCCGTATCAAGTTCGGCTTTCGCCTCGGCGGCGTATTTGTCTTTGATCGATTCATCCAGGATGCCCCTCTCGACCAGGTACTTTTCGAATCGGAGGACCGGATCTTTTTCCTGCCAGGCAACAAGTTCGGCGGGGTCACGAAGGTATTCGGGCGATCTTGCTTCGCAATGGCTGCGCATGCGGTAGGTCACGCATTCGATCAGGGTCGGTCCCTGACCTGCCCGAGCGCGCACGATAGCCTCCTGAACGGCTTCGTAGACAGCCAGGATATCATTGCCGTCGACTTCCACCCCCGGAAAGCCGTAACCTTCTGCCCGGCAGGCAAAATTCGTACCAACGAAATGCTTGTTCAAAGGAGTATATTCGGCTACGCCGTTATTTTCGAGAACAAAAATGATAGGAAGCTTGAAAACTGCGGCAAAGTTAAGTCCCTCATGGAAATCGCCCCGCTGTGCCGCTCCGTCGCCGAAAAAGTTCACGACGACATCGTCTTTCTTTTGCAGTTTGAATGCGAGTGCCGCCCCGACTGCCACAGGTATATCAGAACCGATCAAACCCGAGCCAAGCAGCACACCCAACTCTGGGTCTGCCATGTGGTGTGTGGTGGATTTTCCCTGCGCCGGACCGTCAACCTTTCCGTAGATGCCAGCCATTTGCAACGTGGTTGGAATACCCTTCGATATAAATGCCCCACGGGTACGAAGAGAAGGCATCACCTGGTCATGTTGGCGCAAGCCGTAACAGGCTCCGATTGCGATCGCCTCCTGGCCCTGGCTGCCGTGCGGCAACTCAACCACGCCTCCGTGGCCCCACAATGCACAAAGCCGATCTTCGAACTCCCGCGTCCGAACCAAAAGACGGTACATTTCCAGCAAGTCACGCGGTTCAAGTTTATCGATGTATTGCATACCTGTTCACCTTTCGTTGGATATCACCGATAGGAAACGCCAGCCTGTCACAACCTTAATCTGGTTTCTCCAGGTGGTTTTTGACCGATTGAAGGAATTGAACAGCACTGGACCCATCCACTGCCCGGTGGTCATAAGACAGGCACAAATACATCACCTTGGCAGGAACAACCTGTCCATTTCGCACCACTGGCGTATCGGCTACCTTTCCCATGCCGAGCACAGCCACCTCCGGCAGGTTGATGATCGGTGTAAAGATCAAAGATCCGAAAACACCGGAATTGGTGACGGTAAAAGTACTGCCTTTCATGTCGTCGGGGGTCAATTGTCCAGCCCGAGCCTTGATGCCCAGTTCATTAATCTCCTGGTCGATCTCCGCCACGCTTTTTCGGTCAGCATCTCGCAGAACGGGAACTACCAATGCCCCTTCGATGGCGACTGCGACACCCATGTGGATGGCACTTTTTACCAGGATGCGGTCATCTGTCAAGCAGGCATTCAGCAGTGGAAATTCCCGCAGCGCCTGTGCGGTCGCGCGGACCACATATGCCGTATAAGAGATTTTTGATGTCACGCGGCAGGGCAGCGATCTGCCCCATGTCAACATCCATCACGGTAGTCACATCGGCAGCTGTCCTGCGGCTGAGTGCCATCCGTTCGGCGATGCGTCCGCGCTGGCCCGTCAGAGGGATCACCTGGGCATCTTCAGGCTCAGGAGAAATTGAGCTGGTGCCTTTTGCAGTAAAAGCATGTATATCTTTTTCTGTAATAAGCCCATCATCGCCTGTCCCCTGCACCTTGGTCACATCGATGCCAAGCTCTTGTGCCAGCCGCCTGGCGGCAGGGGAGATGGGTCTACGACCCGTGGCTGACATTGATCCACTTGGTCCCGCATTCCCGGCAACGGCGTTCTTGGTAGGTGTTGCAATATCTTTGGGGAAGACAACCTCATCTCCGTCAGCGATGATTGCCAATGGTGTGTTGACGTCCACTTCAGCACCGGCTTCGACCAGGATCTTGCGAAGGATGCCCGACTGTTGTGCTTCAAGCTCGTGGGTGGCTTTATCACTTTCCACGACGACCAGTAATGCTCCCTTGTCAACCTTATCACCTTCTTTAATCAGCCATTCCACCACCCGCCCCTGGAGCATGGATTGTGAAAGAACGGGCATGAGTATTTCATGGATCATTGCATTCCTCCTGATGTGCGTAATGACAGCCGCACATTGTTGTTGTGGTGAAAACCCTCAGGTTTTGAAATCAGTGCCAAATATTAGCGATTTAATCCACTAAACCCATGATGTGGCACAGTATTCCATACTACTGATAAAAATTATCGCAATATATTAATATAAAACGGAATGGCATTTCATAAATTAAGGTATATTGACATGATAGCACAACACGCGATGACTTGTCAATGGCTTTTTAGCTCGTGAGGTGGCTGGCAACCTGGAAAAAACTGTTATTATGACGATGATCGATTAGATTTGACCTCAAAGCAGGCGAAAAGCTGGGATTTTGAAGGGGAGAAAGTCATTGACAAAAGCATTTTCGTATGCTAATATACATCTATAAATGGAACGCCATTTCATTTTATGAATGTAATCATTGAAATAAATGTCTATTGTTCCCATAAAATATTAAAAAAATCTGGTTGCAGAGTGAATCCATCACCTGATCTTAGCTAATTGATACGGTTCCCCGGATTTATGGTTGGTTCTCATATTTCGTTCAATGGTGCGCGATATAATAACGTCCAGACCGTGTATAAAGAGTAAAGGTTAGTCATGCATTTACAAATGGACGGTTTGACTGTCGGCCAGATAGCCTTGGTAGTTAAAGACATTGACCAAGCGATGGAGAGCTTCTGGCGGACATCTGGCATAGGCCCCTGGAGCGTTTATACGACCGGCGCACCTCCCCTCAATTGCATGTATCGTGGTCGGCCATCAACATATAAGATTCGACTGGCTACCGCAAATTCAGGACCGGTCCAAATGGAACTGATCCAATATCTCGAGGGCGACACAATCCATGGCGATTTTATTAAAGCGGGACGATTTGGTGTTGAACATGTCGGTATCTTCGTACCGGATTTGGATGTGGCTATAAAGCCTTACCAGGATAAGGGCATCGGCATCCTACAGCGAGCCGAGGGCCTGGGGGTAAAAGGTGATGGGCGTTATGCCTACCTGGACACAGAGTTGATTTTGGGTACCATCCTGGAGCTCATCCAGAGTTCCTCATTACCGATACCACCTGAAAGGGTTTATCCAGAAACGATCCAACCACGCAGGAAGGAGAAAATTTAATGACCGAATCGTTAAAAAGAGGGATCCAAATCAATATTGCCGACGCTCCGTGCGTAGAGCCTCCCAAACACACCAAGGCATTGTGTTGGACTTTTATCTCGCCGAAGATGCAGGATAACCGGGCATTCGAATTGATGCTCACCACAGTCCAGCCGGGCGGTGGCGCTGAGATCGTGACCCACGCAACCGAGCACGCATATTACGTCGTATCAGGACATATGCAAGCCACCGTCGAAGGTCAAAAGTATGACCTTGGTCCGGGAAGTTGCCTTTATATGGATAAGGAAGCAGCCCACGGTTTGCAGGTAGTCGGAGATGAGCCGGTCAGTTTTGTAGTAATTTTTGCTCCTGCGCGACAATACGCCTAGTAAAGGTCAGGTTCCCGCAAGATATGGCAGAAAAAAAGGTCCGTGCAACTCCTGGTAATGAGGAACATGCCGCGTTGGTGGCATTCACAACGCTGGAACCCGTAGCAGCAGGCGGACTTGTCGGCTTGCTGGTATTATCCGGTTCCCAACAGAACACCGACATCAATTGGGCAGCGGTAGCGGTATTATCAATTGGGCTGCTGGCCTTGGTGGCATCCTTATTCCATCTGGGACGTCCCTGGCGGGCACCACTAGCGTTGATGAAACTTTCCACGTCATGGTTGAGTCGCGAGGTTCTGCTTTTCGGGCTGTTCCTTATCACCCTGGCAGGTTATGCCATCATACCGGTTTTTAAAAATGGCGGTTTGGCGGCCTCTTTGTTCGGATATACGGGTGCAGTTCTTGGCTTGCTTGCCACCATTGCATCCGGTGAAACCTATCGCCTGCTCTCCCGTCCCGCCTGGGATCACTGGTCGGCGGTGCTTTCCTTTCCCTTTGGAGCGCTTTCTGCGGGGACGCTTTTTGGCTTTTTTGTCGCCAGTCAATTTGCAGGCTTCGCTCAGGTCGGCATTTACGTTTGGGTCGTGATAGCCCTGATCCTGGTTTTGACCTTGGTCGTCTCGTGGTTGCGTTCAATTGCCAACCTGGGCAGCAAGGAAGACCGGCTGAGCCGGCAGTTGGTTGTAGGGCCACTTCGCTGGTTGCTGATGGTTCGGTCTTTGGCAGTCCTTGTTGCTTTGGTTATGATCGGGATTGGTGGTGAAGCGCAGATCCTGGCGTGGATACCCGCTGTACTTGGAGAACTGGCTGACCGGGCATTGTTTTTCAATTCCATCGTTCCGGTCAGTTTAAGGGGTCGCTATATTTTAATCATTTGTCAAGAAAAATGGCTAATGTTCCCTGCAGCATGAATATGTAGTATATTTTTGTCTCCAACCCGGTTGAAAGCCTTCTATTTTTTAAAAGTATCCGGAAAGGTGTTCGGAAAGTGAGGAAGACTTTAATGCCTACAGAACAGACCCAGACCACTGGTCTGGAAAGCCTCACAGAAACCAGGGTAAGCGCTTGCCGGATGTGCGGCAATAAAGCCTGGTGTACTGTCATCGTCAGCATCCGGGATGGAGTGGTGGTCGGGATTGAGGGAGACCCATCAAACCCGGTCAGTCAGGGTAAGCTGTGTGCGCGCGGTCAGGCTGCCATTCTCAATTTATATAACCCCTATCGGGTGAAGGCGCCGATGAAGCGAACCAACCCAAAGAAAGGGCTGGATCAGGACCCTGGATGGGTGGAGATCAGTTGGGAAGAGGCACTCAGCACAGTAGCCGACCGGCTTGGCAAAATCCGGGCTGAAGATCCTCGCAAGTTTGCCCATATGTGGGGTTTTGGCGGTGATTGGTGGATCGTACAGCACGAAGCTTTCCTCCCGGCTTTTGGTACACCCAACCTGTTACGCTCGCATGGAGTCCTTTGCCCTGTTCATTATGGTGCATCGCTTGTTCAGGGGACAATGCTTGACAAGCAGGACGTTGAATACTGCCAGTATCTTGTCACGATCGGGGGTTCCCTTGGTCCGAACCTGGGTAGTGCGCATTCCACGCGCGCACTTGCCAGAGCCCGCGAGCGGAACATGAAGATCGTTGTGGTGGATCCACGCTGCAGTCAAGAGGCTACCCTGGCTGATGAATGGATACCCATTCGACCGGGAACCGACCTACCGTTTTCGCTTTCCATGCTGAATGTGGCGCTGCATGAACTCGGGATTTATGATGTGCCTTTTCTTAAAACACGTACCAATGCAGTCTACCTGATCGCGGATGATGGATACTACGCCAAGGACGCCGCCACCGATAAACCATTGATCTGGGATCCGGTCGAAGGTCGCGCCCGGGTTTTCGACGATCCCGACATCCAGGACTTTGCACTGGAGGGTAGATACGAGGTCGAAGGTCGAACCCTGGCAACCGCCTTTACATTGATCAAGGAGGCGATGCTCTCCTACACACCTGAATGGGCCGAGCAGATCACGACCGTGCCGGCTGCCACCATCCGGCGCATCGTCAAGGAGTTTGTGGAGGCGGCTCATATAGGTGAGACCATCACGCTGGATGGAGTCGAGTTTCCATTCCGCCCAGCATTGGTGAAAGGTGAACGATCTTCGTATAGCCGAAGAGGTGGAGCTTACCAGCACCTTGTTCATAAGATGCTTAACATGCTGGTCGGTGCTTTGGACGTTCCAGGCGCGGACCAGGGCTCTGAAACGGGTCCCGCCCTTCGCCCGGGACCTGATGGCGTCGTCTCTCCAAAAAAAGAAGCCATACCCGTGCCTTGGAAATACCCGACCGACGTGGATATGGCTCAGTTCTACCCACACCGCCATACCACCCCCTACCTGGTCTGGAAATCGGTTTTAGACCCAGCCAAATACTCCATGCCCTATGAACTGGAAGCGTTGATGATCTATGGCGGCAACCCGATCTCCAACTGTGCAGATCCCCAGGAAGCCATCGCGGCCATCAGCAAAATCCCCTTCGTGGTGACCATTGCCTATATCTTCGATGAGGTGGCGGAGCTTTCCGACATTCTCCTGCCCGAGCCGTCTCTTCTGGAGCGTTACGGTATCCAGGGGCTTGGTACCGGACACCTGGTCCAGGTCCAGGATGCCAGCCTGATGCAGGCGAGCGGTGTGCTTGCCCGGATGCCGATCGTGCCACTGATGTACAATACCCGCCAGGCTGACGACATTTACGTGGAGCTTGCCGAGCGGATCGGTTTTCTCTACGGTGCAGGCGGGCTTAACGATCACCTTAATCAATTCTGGAAACTGCAGGGACCGCACAAACTGGACCTGGACAAACGCTATGACACTCCACAAATTTTGGACAGGGTCCTGAAATCCAGTTTTGGAGTTGAGCAAGGGCTTGAGTATTTCCAGGAACTCTGTATTTATGATAAACCGCGCACCCAGGCGGAATCTTACAACTATTACTATTTCCCAGAAGGCACCACGCGCTACCCGTTCTACTTTGAGAATTTGAAGCGCTCCGGTGATACGCTCCGGAAAAACCTGGCTGAAAATAACCTGACCATCCCAAACCAGGACATGAACGATGTCTGGCGTTTCTATCAGGCCATTCCACAATGGGTTGGGCGCCCGGATGAAAATGCTGCTCCCGAATTCGACCTGATCGCCATGAACTGGTCCACCGCCCAGTTCCGGATGCACAATGCCGACCAGACTGGCAACCCACTTCTCAATGAATTAGCCTCCGAGACCGACCCCTACCAATTCGTGGTCATGATGAATAAGGAAACTGCCAAAGGCAAGGGGCTGGTTGACGGCGATGAGGTGATGGTCGAGGCTTACTGGGGGGGCAGTACACGAGGTACGTTGAAGGTCACCAGTTTGATCCACCCGGATGCGGTTGGGATCCCGGGTATACAGGGATTCAAGACATCGCATGGTAGTCCAATCAGGCAACGGGGACCGAATTTTAATTTCCTGCTAAATTCCGCCGAGGGGACATTCGATCCCCTCCATGGCGGCATCGATAGAAATCCACGTGTGAAAGTCCACCGGGCAGCAGGGGGTGGCATATGAGATACGGCATGGTGATCGACCTGCGCAAGTGCGTGGGCTGTAACGCCTGTGCCGCAGCCTGCAAGCAAGCCAATGCCACACCGCCCGGGGTCTTCTGGAGCAAGGTGTTGCTGTATGAGACCGGTGAATACCCGGCGGCTAGGTTGCGGTATTTGCCCATGCTTTGCATGCATTGCCAGGAGGCGCCCTGCCTGGAGGCCTGCCCAACCGGAGCAACGTATCGCGGTGAAGGCGGCTTGGTGCTCGTCAATGACGACTTGTGTGTGGGTTGCCGCTACTGCATCATGGCCTGTCCATACGAGGCGCGCAGTTACAATACCTCCCGACCACTCGAATATTACACTGACCAGGGTGCAACGGTATTTGAAGAAGTAAGTAATGGACCACACCCAAAGGGTGCGATCGAGAAGTGCAATTTCTGTGCTCCCAGGCTGCTCGAGGGAAAGCTGCCGGCTTGTGTTGTGACCTGCCCGAGTAGTGCAAGGGTATTCGGCGACCTGGATGACCCCCAATCGGATGTCTCCAGGCTTGTGACAAGCGGAAAAGCGAAACCAAGGCTTGAGGAACAAGGTACAAAACCCTCCGTATTCTTCATTGAATTGGAATAAAATTAACCCAAGGCGTGGACCAGGAGTTCTTTCCTGAACGTTAGCCGATGGGATTCTAAAGTTGCACCGGGAAAATCCGGATTGAGCTGAGCCTAAGGAGTACCCCCACCGGCAGCAAAGCCAGCCAGGACGACGGAATTTTTTGACCGCGAAGGAGAATCTCAACATGGGTTATGGCAGCACAGGTAAATACTTGCGCGTTGACCTCAGCAGCGGGGCTATCCGGGAAGAGTCATTTGATGAGACTTTTTATCGGCGATACCCTGGTGGAAAGTCGCTGGCTGGATATTTTCTCCTTAAACAAGTGAAGCCTCATACTGATCCCCTCGGTCCTGATAACCTGCTGGTGTTGTCCAATGGTCTACTTACCGGCGCTCCCATCTCCACAGCCACCCGATTCACAGCTTCGGCCCGTTCTCCTCTTACCGGTGGTTACGGCGAATCCGAGGCTGGCGGATATTTTGGTCCCGAATTGAAAATGGCCGGCTATGAAGCCGTCCTGATCAGCGGCAAGGCCGCTTCACCCGTCTATCTTTCGATCGAACCGGGCAAGGCCGTGCTGAAGGACGCCCGCCACCTGTGGGGTAAAGATCCGGAGGAGGTCCAGACGCAGGTTCGAGCTGAACTGGGAGATAATAAGGTTCAGGTTCTCCAGATCGGCATTGCCGGGGAAAAGCTTGTCCTTTATGCTGCACTGACTCACCGGCTTCGCCACTACAACGGACGTAACGGAATCGGCGCTGTGATGGGTTCCAAGAACCTGAAAGCGGTGGCGGTGCGCGCAAAGGGTGGAAATTATCGCGACCTGGCTCATTCTTCCCAGGACTTGTCCGCCCTGGGGCAGCGTTTGGTCAAAGAAGTAAAAAATCACCCGCAGAGCTGGGATCTACACGAGAAGGGGACGAATGCCCTGGTGGATGAACTCAATGCAGCCGGGATCATGCCAACCTATAATTTCCGCAGTGGCGGTTTTGAAGGCGCTGGGAAAATCAATTGGGAATCATATCAGAAGGAGCTCCTCGAAAAGCGCGGCACCTGTTACGCTTGCGCCATACGCTGCAAACCCGAGGTTAAAGAGGGAGGTTCCTTTGACCTCGATCATGAGGTCGGTGGACCCGAGTATGAAGCCACTGCCGGGTTTGGCTCGAACTGCGGTATTCAGGATTTACAGGCAATAGCCAAAGCAAACGAACTCTGCAACCTGTATGTCATGGATACGATTTCCACCTCAGCCACCATCGCTTTTGCCATGGATTGCTTCGAGCATGGTTTGATCGGCTTGAAAGAAACGGGTGGTCTGGATCTTCGTTTCGGGAATGTCGAAGCCATGCTCAAAGCCATCGAACTTATCGCCAACCGCCAGGGTTTTGGTAACCTTCTGGCTGATGGATCACTCAGGGTCGCCCGGGCAATTGGTGGAAATGCCATCGACTATACGGTGCAGGTTAAAGGCCAGGAGCTCGCCATGCACGACCCACGCGGCAAAGCCATTGTGGGCCTGGGATATGCAGTGTCAGAGACGGGTGCCGAACACCTTGCATCAACCCACGATACGCTCATCGCGAATCCTGACTCGGCCGGCTTTAAAGGCGGTCAAGCCCTGGGCATCCGTAACGCCCTACCGCCACGATTGTTGAACGATGAAAAAGTCGCAACCTATTATATTTGCGAAAACTGGGTGGGTTTGGAAAAAACCCTCGGCTTATGCTACTTTGGACCAACTCCGCGTTCATTCATCCAGGTGGCGGATGTGGTGGATATTGTCCGCGCCGCCACAGGCTGGGATGTTGATTTGACGGAGCTGCTCAGGATGGGTGAGCGAGCGACGAACCAGGCGCGCGTTTTTAATGTCCGCGAGGGATTCTCCCGGGCGGATGACACCCTTCCGGAACGGATGTTTACCCCCCTGGAAGGAGGCGCCCTCGCTGGTGTTTCTTACCCCAGGGCAGAGTTCGAACATGCCCTGGATGAGCTTTACCGCTTGAAAGGCTGGGATCCCACCACCGGCACACCTACACCGGAAAAACTACGAAGCCTCGAACTGGGTCACCTGGTCACGGATTAGCCGATGTTCGAACTTCATCTGGGCGGTCACTTGAATTTTTACACCCCGCACAAGCGTGCCCGTTTCAATATTCCTGTTGAACCGTCCAAGGGGTTGAAAGACGTCTTGTGCGAGCTCGGCGTACCACTGTGTGAGGTTGCAATCGTGTCGATCAACGGAAAGATGGTGGAGCTTGCTTCTGCCCGGGTAGAGGCTGGCGACAAGGTCGACCTGTTTCCGCCAATGGGGGGTGGATAAACCCACACCAAATAACTGCGAAATTAGGAGAGGACAGCCTCTCCTTTTTTTATTAAGGCGGGATGAGAGCGATGGTCTACCAATTGACAACTCCCTCATTTTGTTTAATAATCACTTCAGGCGGGAAAACTTTTACCAAGGTTCCATTTCCAACCCGGCAATCCCTGCCGGGCTTCCCGGAGCCAGGGATTGGGTTGTTCCAAAACCTGGTCAGGAGAAAATGAACATGTCCGCTGGGTTGGTGATCATCGTGAATGGCAAGGCCCATACTGTTCAAGCCGCACCGGATACGCCACTGCTTTACGTCCTACGGAATGAGTTGGGATTGTCCGGTCCCCATTATGGCTGCGGCGATGAGCTATGCGGGGCTTGTAAGGTGCTTGTCGGGTCCGAGGCCAGGGCCTCCTGTAAACTGCCGGTCTCAGAGATCGGTCAGACACGCATTACAACACTGGAGGGATTGATCGAAGAAGGCGAATTACATCCCGTCCAGCAGGCTTTTCTTGATGAACAGGCTTCCCAATGCGGCTACTGTATTAATGGCATGATCATGACCACTGCTGCCCTTTTATGGAAAACGCCTCATCCGAGCGATGCCCAGATCCGTGAATCCCTGGATGGCAACCTGTGCCGGTGCGGCTCCCACCTGCGCATCCTGCGCGCCGTCAGGCGAGCCGAGAAACTTATGGCTGAATTGATGTCCGGATCGGGGGTGGTCTGATGGCTGCTCGCAAAGAGAAGTCGAAACCCATAAAGCGTACGCAGACTGGTCGATCCGGTTCGGGCCGGCGTGAGGCAGCCTGGGGCGAGGTCACGGATATTCTTGACGCCTGGCTGGCATTCGAGAAAGATGGAACGGTAACAGCCTTCAGCGGTAAGGTTGAGTTGGGCACAGGTGTTCGGACCGCCCTGGCGCAGATCGTGGCGGAGGAATTGGATCTACCTCTCGAGCGGGTCCACATGGTCATGGGGGATACGAACCGTACGCCGGATGAAGGCTATACCGCCGGCAGCCAGACCATCAGCGGCAGCGGCACAGCCCTGCGCCAGGCCGCTGCGGAAGCCCGTCGTGCCCTATTGGAGAAGGCGGCTAAACGCCTGGATGCTGCCCCTCACGATCTGACTATAAGTGCTGGTGTCATCTCGGTGGTCCGTCAACCAGAACGTTCGGTCAGCTATGCTCAGCTCATGGGAGGAAAAGCTTTTAACTTGCGGGTGACCAACCAGGCTCCCCTTAAATCACCTTTGAATTATCGGATCGTCGGAAGTTCGACGCCGCGCGAAGATCTGCCTCGCAAAGTAGCCGGTCAACCCGCTTTTATCCAGGATCTAAAAGTTCCCGGGATGCTACATGGACGCCTGGTTCGCCCGCCGGGACCTGCCGCCCAGTTGGTCTCGATCGACGAGAGTTCGGTCAAGGATGTTCCCGGTTTGGTGAAAGTGGTCGTGCAGGGGAATTTTATCGGTGTTGTGACTGAGCGCGAGGAGCAGGCAATCCAAGCTACCAAACAACTCAAGGTTCAATGGCACGAGCAACCTGCTTTCCCCCGGCAAGATGATCTCTTTACATTCCTGCGCAGCCAACCAACCGAGGACAATATCCTGGTTGACCAAGCTGATTTCGAACAGGCATTCGCAAGCGCTGCCCGTCAATTGCGGTCAACTTATTACCAGCCTTATCATGCGCACGCTTCCATCGGACCATCCTGCGCAGTCGCCGAAGTGAACGGTGACCAGGTGACGGTCTGGGCCAGCACGCCCGGACCTTATCCCCTGTCCGGTGCCCTGGCACAGCTTCTCGACCTGCCCGCCGGAGAATGTCCATCTGATCCACGTGGAGGGCGCTGGCAGCTATGGTCAAAATGGTTCAGACGACGCCGCCGCGGATGCGGTCTTGCTTGCCCGCGCGGTCGGCCGACCGGTGCGTGTGCAATGGACGCGCCAGGATGAGTTCGCCTGGGAACCCAATGCACCTGCCATGGTGATGGAAGTCAATGGCGGCTTGGATGCGAAGGGCAATGTCATTGCCTGGGATTATCACGTCTGGTCGCCCTCACATGTTGCCCGCGCCCGCTTCGCCGGACAGTTGGTGCCAGCCCAATTGCTTTCCGGTCAACGTGCTCCCCAATCCCGTTTCTCGTTCGGTGCCGAGCGCAACGCCCCCACCAATTACAACTTCCCTACCCAGCGTGTTACCGTTCATTACATTGGCAATTCACCTCTGCGGGCATCATCTTTTCGCAGCCTGGGCGGTGCGGAGAACACCTTTGCCAACGAATCCTTCATGGATGAACTGGCTGCTCTCGCCGGGATAGATGCACTGGAGTTCCGATTGCGTTATCTGGACGGAGAACGGGAGCGAGCTGTGCTCCACGCGGCCGCCGAAAAAGCCGGCTGGGATGCTCATCCATCACCTTCGAAGACTCGTCTCACGCCTGCGCGCGGGCGGGGGGTCGCATTCGCCCGGTATGAGAACGACCAGGCTATCGTTGCCTGCATTGCCGAAGTACAGGTTGATCGTTCCACCGGAATTGTAAAGGTCGTTCGCATTGTCGTCGCTCATGACTGTGGACTGATCATTAACCCGGACGGCGTGAAGAACCAGATCGAGGGCAACGTGATCCAGTCCTTGAGCCGCGCCCTAAAGGAAGAGGTCCAGTTTGACGAGCAGCGTGTTACCAGCATAGATTGGGAGAAGTACCCCATCATTACATTTTCCGAAGTCCCTGAGGTCGACATCATTCTTCTTAATCATCCCGAGCAGCCGGCATTGGGAGCCGGTGAACCTTCGACGGTGACGACCGCGGCAGCCATCGCCAATGCCATATTTGATGCCACCGGAGTACGACTGCGCCAGATTCCCTTCACACCCGCCAGGGTCAAAGCCGCTTTGGGCTGACCCGGATGTTTTTTTTGGGGGGGTAAAGTAGGACATACAATAAGGATCGGCTTAAATATTATAGGTAAATTTGCATTAATTGCACGATCTTAAATTGTTACGCTGATTCTCACGATTTTATTGCGTGGTTCTTTTGATGATAGAATGAGCGAGCAGACCGATCGATTCCGCACATGGCTTCTCGCATATCTCATTCCGCACGTCCATTGACCATAGGGATTCTGAGCGCACGCCTTAACGGACCAACAGAAATTAACCTCTGGCATGGTGTCGCGGATCGGGCACTCGAGAGCAATATTAATCTCGTATTTTTTTCAGGGGGAATCCCCCATTGGCACCAGCAGTACGAAGCCCAACTCAGCGCGCAGAAAAAAGCCGAGAACGGTGGGGCATTGATCTTACGGTTGTACAATCCGTCGGAAAGAAGCTCAGCGGCGACCATATGCCTGCCATTTATTCCAATAAAAGTCCAATCAGCTGGACTTGATGAGCGCCCCATACGTCTTTCCAAAAAGATATTAATCCAGTAATCGAACGAGGCGGAAGAGTCCACTTATCTTTACCTCCAAAAAAATCGTTACTCTCAGGATCGAGAAAAGTAATAGTGGATCCGTCGCCTCGTAATTAACGTTTACCGCCAGAAAGTTGCTCATCAGGTGTAATACCGAAGAGGTCGATCAAAAAATTCATTCAAAATTACTTTAATCCGATTACGGACCGGTTCAAATATAGTTGTTAGACCCTCTACTGGAGAAAATAAAAATGCCATTAACATTTGACCTTCCGCTCGAACAATGCAAGATCTACGAAGGAAGCAACCCACGACCAGCCGATTTTGACGAATTTTGGGATAAAGCACTGGCAGAGATGCGTTCAACCGAGGCGAATTTGGAACTGGTCCCGGCTGAATTCCAGGTGCCAGGTGTTGAGTGTTTTCATCTTTATTTCAAGGGTGTAGGTGGAGCGCGTGTGCATGCCAAGCTGCTCCACCCAAGGAATGCCTCTTCGCCGCATCCCGCCATCCTTCTCTTCCATGGTTATTCCGGCGATTCCGGTGACTGGTCGGATAAACTTGGTTATGTTGCACAGGGATATACCGTCGCAGCACTTGACTGTCGTGGGCAGGCAGGACTTTCCGAGGACAACGCCAGTATCAGTGGTACCACGTTTCATGGGCATATCATCCGGGGCTTAGATGAGGCATTGCGGGGTTCGCCCGAGAAATTACTTTTCCGACAGATTTTTCTGGATACTGCACAATTGGCACGGATCATCCTAGATATGGCGGATGTGGATCCCGGACAGGTATATGCGACCGGTGCCAGCCAGGGAGGTGCCCTGACGGTGGTATGCACAGCCCTGGAACCTCGCATTAAGCCGCGGCTCCGGTTTATCCATTCCTCAGCGACTACAAGCGTGTCTGGGAAATTGACGAGGCGAAGGATGCATATGCAGAATTGCAGGAATATTTCCGTCACTTTGATCCACAGCACGCGAGTCAGGACGTCATATTCGAGAAACTTGGCTACATCGATATTCAGTTTTTAGCTCCCCGCATCAAGGCCGAAGTGTTGTGGGGAATCGGGCTGATGGACACGATCTGTCCTCCATCCACTCAGTTTGCTGTTTTTAATAAAATTACTTCAACCAAAACAATGGCGATCTACCCCGACTTCAATCATGAACAATTGCCTGGTCTATCGGATCAAATTTTCCAGTTCCTTACCAGAACCGGATAACGATCATGATCATCTATGATATTAGTTTGCCAATTTCAGCGAACATGGTTGTGTGGCTGGGTAACCCCGCGGTGGAGATAGGCCGGATCTCCTCAATGGATGCGGGCGCGCCTGACAACATCTCGCGTTTGGCATGCGATGATCTGGCGGCGTTTGGCTCTTGTTTTGGGAGGAACAAGGGCAAGTCCTCGATGTTCAACGCGTTGTAATAGTCTTTAAACCAGGAGGGTTCCCTTTTCCCCATCCAGGTCGGACCACTTCAGTCCGAGCAATTCACCCTGCCGCATACCGGTCGTAAGTGCCAGATAGTACAGGGATTCGTAGGGAGAACCCGAGCATTACGTTGACCATCTATGCTCATTCGACGGTGGACATGCAGGAAGAAGCTGCCAGTCTGATGGATATAATTGTCACCCCCATCCCGGTCGATTTACTAGGTGCAGAAATTCAGATTCAAATACCCGGGGAATAAAAATCTGATGCACCCGATTGCACCCGATTATGGATCTCGAACAAGTAGACTAATGCACCACCCCCACCTTTGGCGGTACGGAAATAAAAATACCGTATATTTACGGTATTCAAGGTGACCGACCGGGGACTTGAACCCCGAACCAATTGCTTAAGAGGCGAGCCCAGAAATTTCCACTGCTTCCATACTGTTCTATTTACCACCATATATGTGCGGTTTGTTTCCATCACCCACCATATATGGGGAATCAGTTCAGGAAGGCTTCATTTTGACTGCAATTTGACTGCAATTGGTGTAAGCAGTTCTTCGATCCGTTCCGCCGCTTCAATTTCCGAATGTCCCAGGGAGTGACCGTATGTATCCGTCGTGACACTCGCTTTCGAGTGTCCTGCCCGCTGCTGGACCGTATTCACCGGCGTCCCCATGTCCAGCAGGAACGACAGCGATGTGTGCCGCAGGGCATGGAAATTGATATCCGGTAGACCGTTCTCGCTCAGCAGGTGCTTGTAATCTTCATACATATTCCGGCTGGACATCGGTTTCCCGAGCGTGTTCGGGAAGACAAGATCATTCTCTTCCCAACGAACACCCCTGGCTTCCTTCTGCAGTTCCTGCTGTTCCCGATGCAACGCCAGCCGTTCCAGAGTTCCCTGACCCAGCTTGATATGGCGTCTGCCTGCTTTTGTCTTCGGTGGGACCAGTACGCTCCCGTCCACTTTCATGACCTGCAGTTGTCGTTGGACGTACAGCTGACCTTTCGTCCAATCCACATCCGACCATTTCAAACCCAGCAGTTCGCCCTCGCGCATCCCGGTCATCAGCGCCATATATATGAGCGTTCCATAACGCGTGCCTGTTGTCGCGATGATAAGGTGTTGGGCCTGCTCCTCGGTCAGGATCTTCCGTTCAGCGACTTCCACCTTCGGTCGTTCCACGGCATCAGCCGGATTGCGCCCGAGGATGCCTTCCTTCACAGCTTGTTTCAGCACCGCATGCATCACCATATGAATCACTTGCACCGTGCGCGCTCCACTTCCCTCTTCCTTCTTGAAGAGGTAGAGCTGCTTCAAATGCGCTGGCTGGATATCCTGCAGGCGCATCCCACCTAAATGCGGCAGTATGTGCTGTCGGACCAAGGAGCGATATGCGCTCACCGTATGCGGCCTGCGGCTCAATTCCTTGCCATCCAGCCAGGTTTCAATGAACTCGCTCAGAGTAACCTGTGTGCCCTGGAATGTCAGCCCGTTCCCTATCTTCGTCATCATTTCCTTGATCCAAACCCGGCATTCCTTTTGGGACTTGCCGTATTTGGTCAGGCGTCTGCCGCTCAGGCTGACCTGGGCACACCATCGACCGTCTTTACGATGGTAAATGCAACCTTCGTTGTTGCCTCGCCTTCTAGCCATTTTCATTCCTCCTTTCTGTACCTTTGGAGGTCCAGGATGGAGGAACGAGAATTAAAGCTTGTGCTATTCGATTGTTAAGGTTCAAGAAATTCATCGTGATTATCAATCAAATTCAATTATAAGACAACCATAGTTTGTAGCAATTATAATAGAACAAATGTTCTTAAGTCAAGGGGAATTTCTTCCTCCGTTTCTATTGTTTCCATGGCTTATAGTTTTTATAAGAATGGTGGACTAAGCGTCTCTACTCCATGATGTTAATAACGCAGATGGTTATTAACATTAAGCAACGTTTATGATAATAAGAAATCTTCATCCCTTTCATTGGTGACTTTGTAACGAAGAGCAATAACTTATAAAAGCCCGGCATCCTCCCTGTGCGGATGCGTGCAATATTGCATTATAATTGCAAATATACACAAGGAGTAACGATGAGCGAGACCTATATTCCCCGCAGCCTGGAACCGGTTTTGAAGAAAGCTGTCAGCCAATTTCCTGCAGTCGTACTGGTCGGCCCGCGCCAGTCTGGGAAGACCACCCTCCTGAAGCATCTTTATGGCGAAACAATACCCCATCGTTTCCCTGGAGCCTCCGGATGTACGCATTGCTGCATTGAACGATCCGCGCGGATTTCTCAACCTGTATCCTCCCCCAGTGGTCTTCGATGAAATCCAGTATGCGCCTGTTCTGCTACCTTATATCAAAGAACAGGTGGATGCTCATCGTGACCGTTCCGGCCAATACCTTCTGACCGGTTCCCAGAACTTGCTCCTGATGCAACAAGTGACTGAAAGCCTGGCAGGGCGCACTGCGGTGCTGAAGTTACTTCCAATGTCGCGTTGGGAAATCAATCACCATCCGCAGAGAACGCTGCCCTGGGAAAAAGGAAAAGCAACCAGCTTGCCTGACCAGCCGATCCAGGAATTATGGGAGCACATCTTGCGCGGCTCCTACCCGGAAATCGTTGCAACCCTGACCGTGATGCTCGCTTATGGCAGGCAAGCTATGTGCAGACCTACCTGGAACGCGATATCCGCAACCTGCGCAACATCGGCGACCTGACCCTGTTCCAAACCTTCCTGCGCGCCCTGGCTGCCCGCAGCGCACAGATCCTCAACCTGAGCGACCTGGCCAGGGATGTCGGAGTATCGGTCAACACGGCCAAGGATTGGATCTCGATCCTGGAGGCCAGTTTCCAGATCTTCATCCTGCGACCTTATTTCGCCAATATTGGAAAACGGTTGGTGAAATCCCCCAAGGTTTATTTCACGGATACCGGGCTGCTGTGTTATCTGGTTGGGCTGCGGGACATCGAACATGCCGCCTCCGGTCCGATGGGTGGGGCTATTTTCGAGAACCTGGTCGTGGCCGAGTTATTCAAGATCTACATCCACCGGGGTGAGGAGCCAGCGCTATACTACTGGCGCACGGCGGCCGGTTCCGAGGTGGATATGGTGATCGAGACCCAGGATCAGTTGGTGCCGATTGAGATCAAGCAGTCGGAAACACCGCGCCCGGAGATGGCTAAGGAAATCGTCAACTTTCAAAAGGATTTTGAAGGGAAAGCGAGCCATGGTTATGTCATTCATCCAGGTTCAATGACCCTCCCGCTTGGCAAAGGAGTTGTGACGTTCCCCTTCGCCAACCTGTGACGATAGAGCTACATGGCTTTACTCATAGAAGGAATTCAATATATTCCCTGACGATCTTCTGGATCCTGAATTGTCTTGCATAGTTGTAGAGCAGGTCAAGATCCCTTTCTTTTTTCTTGACGTAAGGATAGCACCGGATGGGTATATTTACGGGCGAGATATTACAGTCCCGTGACTGGACGCTTCCTGACCAGAGATTCGTGGCAGGGCAATTATGGTAGGGCACTGTCTCTCAATCGGTGGATTTACGTAGAGGATAATCCCGGCATGATTCGAACCTGCGATCCAGTGTATTGTAAGTCGTCTGCGTTAACAATGACGCCGAAGTTTTTATCAAATCCACTTTTGTGAGCTTGAAGCGTTTTACTGCAAACGCAGATTGTCTAATTAGTCTATATGGACAACTTTCACATTATTCCCGATTTAATGTTCCAGATCTGTGAGCTTGGAGGTTTGACTGCAAACGCAAATGATCCATTTGGACTCATTAGACAACTTTAAAACAAAATCCCCCAAATTTTGGGGGTTATTCGGCGTTTAATCGCCATATTTAGGTGACCGACCGGGGACTTGAACCCCGAACCAATTGATTAAGAGTCAACTGCTCTGCCATTGAGCTAGTCGGCCATGCGGCGGGTATTATACTCCAAAGGACATTACTGTCAATCTTCTCTACCGTCACGATTCTACTATGAAATCCATCCTGCCGAACGGAGCGTCAGCTCGCATGCCTGCTAATGTATAATATCTTCCTGGATCACCCGGCTTAACCCAGGGTCCGCCTAAAGGAGATCGCCATGCTGGACCAGATCAAGCAGCACATCGAACGCCTCAAAAGCCTCGGCGCCACCTACGTGGACGCCCGCTGGTATCCTTACGAAGAATCCAATTACCTCATGATGTGGAACGGCAACCTTAAGAACACTTCCTCCGCCCGGGAGAGCGGTGTCGGCATCCGCGTCCTGTACAAGGGAGCATTGGGCTTTTCCGCCTCCTCGGATCTATCCGATCTGTCCGCTCTTTTTGATAAAGCCTTCGATAATGCCCGTGTCGCCGCCGAGCGAGTCACCTTCCCTGTTCGCCTCGCGGAGAAGGATGCCGTCCAGGCGCGTTTCACAAGCCCCTGCCGGGTCAATCCCTTCGACGTTCCCCTCGCTGAGAAGGTCGCCTTCCTGAAGGACATGGACAACCATCTCGACCAGCCTGGTGTCTTCCAGCGTGTCTGCGACCTGTCCTTCGTCCGCAAGCAGATCATTTTCGTCGACTCGGAAGGTAGTCAAGTCGAGAAACTTATCACCGAGGTCTTCGCTACATTGCAGGTATCCGGCCTTGATGACCAGGGTGCCACGTACGAGCGTACCTTCCGCCCCTCGCGTAGTGGTGATACCCGCGGCTGGGAGACCATTGACCGGCAGCTCTTCAGCGAGAATGCCGCCCGCATCGTCAGCGAGATGAATCAGGTTCGCACCGCAGAGGATTGCCCCAAGGATGACCGCTCGGTGATCCTGCTGCCAGGTATCATGTACCTGCAAACCCATGAGACCATCGGTCACGCCCTCGAGCTTGATCGGATCCTCGGCTATGAGCTCGCTTATGCTGGAGGTTCCTTTGTCACTCTCGACGATTTCGGCAAGCTGCGTTACGGCTCCCCCCGTCTCACGGTCCGCGCCGATGCCACATTGCCCAATTCCCCGGGCAGTTTCGGTTTTGACGATGATGGTGTCCCTGCCCAGGATGTTGTCCTGATCGACAAGGGCATCCTGGTCGGCGCCATCACCGGTCGCCAGATGGTCGAGGAGGCCAATGCCCGCGCCCGCCACCAGATCTTCAAGGGCAGCGGTGGGGCGAGCCGTGCTTCCATCTTCTACCGTGTTCCCATCGAACGCATGACCAACATCAATATCGACCCCGGTCAGGATGGTACCCTCGACGACATTGTCAGCCACACTGAAAAAGGCATCGTCCTTGACGGCGAACGCAGTTGGTCCATTGGCTCCAACCGAGAACAGTTCCATTTCGGCACTGAGATCGGCTGGCTGGTGGAGGATGGCAGGAAGACCAAAGTCGTCCGCAACTCCACATATAAGGGTGCCACCATTGAATTCTGGAACTCCCTGTCCGCGGTCGGTGACCCATCCACCTGGGAGGTCAAGTATGTCGATAATTGCGGCAAGGGTCAGCCCAATCAGATCATGCAGCTCGGTCACGGTGTGCCGGTCTGCCGTTTCGATAACGTCCGAATAGGAGAATAGCCGTGAAGGAACGGATCCTGCAAACCCTTCTGGACCTGCGCCGACATGCCCTCGACAAGGGCTTTGTTGTAACGCTTTTCTATCACGAAGAAGACAGCTACCTGATGCGCTTCGCCAATTCGGCGATCTCGCTCAACACCAACGAACACCTCGTCCGCCTGAACATCACCGCTTTCTCGGATCGCAAGCGCGCCAGCTACGAACTCATCACCGACCTGGGCAAGCTCGACGAGATGAAGCAGGGGATCGATATCGCCGCAGAAATGGTTCAGCACGCCATGCCGTTAAGTTACCAGCCGACTATCCCTCTCTTTTCGTCCTCCTTCTCCGACGAAACTGGCTTCGACGAAGCCCTTGCTACCGTTTCCAGCGCCGAGCGTCTCGAATACTTCAACCGAGTAGCGAAGGGTCTTGAGACCAGCGATGTAACGCTCTCCGGAATTTTCTCATCCGGCACGAACACCATTGCCCAGGTTAACACCCTCTCCGAGCATACCCAGTATTTCAAGACCTCCGACACCCAGGTGACGACCGTTCTATCCCACTCTGCCCTCAAATGGGAGATCACAGCCGAGCAATCTGCCCAAAAGAAGTTTGAACTGGACCCATCCATCTTGCACCAGGAGCTGGCTTTCCTGATCGAGCACTACCAGCACGATACACCCCAGCAGATCCCGCTCGGGCGCTATGACATCGTCTTTGGTGCGGCTGCCACCGCCGACTTGCTCGGTTTTATGAATTGGATTGGATTCAACGGTGGATCGATGAAACGCGGCTTTTCCTTCCTTGGACAGGATAAGGTCGGTCAGAAGGTTTTCTCAGACAAGTTCACCCTCACGGATGATCCCGATTGCCTGGAAACCTTCCCATTCAAAAGAGATTACAGCGGCATTCAACGCAAACCATTCCCGTTCTTCGAAAAGGGTGTTTTCGAGGGTTTCGCGTGGTACCAGGATGATGCCGACGAGTTTGACGCAAAACCGACTGGTCATACTGTCAGCCATAAAAGCCTGGTGCTGCATGGCGGCAGTAAAAAGGTCAGTTCGCTCAAAGAATTGGTCGATCTACCCCGGAAAAAGGACATCCTTTATATCCCCTTCCTTCACTACATGAATATCGTCAATCCATCGAAAGCCATCATCACTGGCAGCTCGCGCTTCGGCGCCCTGTTGCTCAAAAAGGATGGTTCCGTGGTGATTCCCTATAACGTGCGACTCACCCAGAGCCTGCTGGATATTTTCGGCGATAAAATCGATTGGCTTTCCAAAACGACAATCCCATACAACACTTCCCAAAGCTACGGTGCCCGTAACCCCACGGCAGTTATCGTGCCGGTCTTATTAAAAGTGAACGACATGGAGATCTCTCACTCGAACTCATCCTACTGATTCCACACCGGCGGGGATATTCAATTATCCTGGCGCCCTGCGCTCCATCGCACCCGCCCGGAGATATTCCTGAAGTGATGATTATTCGCCAGTATTGGGCGGGGTCAGTTAACCGGGAACAATTAAAGTATGATTTCGTCTATTGTTTGGAGGCTTCAGCCTATGAAGAAACTGTTCTATTTGCTTGGGATTCTGTCGATCCTGCTCGCTGCCTGCGAACCAGCTGCAATAACCGCCGCACCTACCTCTACCCTGGATGCCAGTCCCACCGGGATTCCGTCGCTGCCTGTGACAGCCGAACCGTCCGCCATCCCTACAAGCGAGCAGGCGACGCTGGCGCCTACTGATACGCCTACTGCCGCTGCACCGACTACTGTCCCCGCCAACCTAAATCCACTCACCGGTCTGGCTGTTGCTGATCAAACTTTACTCAATCGCCGTCCTATCGTCGTCAAGGTTCAAAACGTACCGCGTAGCAGTCGCCCGGCATGGGGGCTTTCACTGGCTGACCTCGTTTTTGAATATTATACCGAGGAGGGCGCCACCCGTTTCGCGGCAATATTTTATAGCAATGACGCCAAAATGGTGGGCCCGATACGCTCCGGTCGATTTATTGATGGGGATATCGTGCGGGGTTACAAGGCAATGTTCGTGTTCGGTTCGGCCTATCAAGCTGAATGGGATCGGTTCGTTAACTCGGATTATGCCAGCCAGCTCGTGGTGGAAGGCGACAACACTCCGTTGTTCCGCTTTGAACCGAACGGTCAAAATTACCTGATGGTGAATACCGCCGACATCACTGCCTTTGCAGCAAAAAGGGGATTGGGCGGGCAGCAAAACCTGAACGGAATGACTTTTACAACCGTAGCTCCCGCCGGCGGCCAGCCTGGAACCCAGACTTACGTCCGTTATTCAGGCGTGATCTACAACCGCTGGGACTTTTATCCTGCCCTTGGTAAATATCTTCGTTTTTCTGATAATGCCGATGATTTCAACAATAACAAACCGGTATATCTTAAGGCAACCGACCGTCTCACAGGGCAGCCCATCGCTAGTGATAACGTGGTCGTCCTGCTGGTCTCGCATGAGCTATACAGTGTCGGAATTTACGATATCCTGCTCAGCGGGTCCGGTGAAGCTTACGTCTTCCGCGACGGTTTGTCTTACAAAGTGAGGTGGCAGCGCAATGATACCGGTGTGGTAACCCTGATTAACACGGATGGCACACCTTTCCCCTTCAAACCGGGTAATACCTGGTTCGAGGTGATCGGTAGCACATCCCGAGTTCAGCAAATTGCCGAAGGTTATCGCTTCCAGCACATGGCACCCTGATCCAGATATTTGGTAGACCATGGACAGGATCTTGATTAAATAAATTTACTAAATACCAAGAATAACCAGGGACACAGACAAGTGTCCCGGCTCTTGCTTTATTTGAAACATCGGTCTGGAGGTGGATATGAAACGCATCGCGGTGCTCACCGGTGGTGGCGATGCGCCCGGTTTGAATGCTGTTATCCGGGCCGTCGTCAAGACTGCGATCAATGATTACAGTTGTGAAGTGTTGGGGGTTCGTGACGGTTATGATGGCTTTATCAATCCCGGGGGAGTGTATCCCATGGATTTGGCTGCAGTCCGTGGCATTCTTCCACGCGGCGGCACCATCCTGGGAACCGCCAACCGTGGTAACCCCTTCGCCCGCAAGGTGATCCGTGCGGGCAAGGAACAGGTCGTAGACGTATCGAGTGATGTCACCGCGGCGATCCGCAATCTGGATTTGGACGCACTTATCGTCATCGGTGGGGATGGAACGCTTCGGATCGCGATGGAATTGGGAGCAAAAGGTGTGCCTGTGGTTGGGGTGCCAAAAACGATCGATAACGATATAGGTGGTACGGAAGTCACTTTTGGCTTTGATACTGCCTTGATGATCGCCACCGAAGCCCTGGACAGGCTGCATACCACGGCTGAAGCTCATCATCGGGTAATGGTCCTGGAACTCATGGGACGGGATGCCGGGTTCATTACCCTGCATGCAGGTGTATCCGGCGGGGCGGATGTGATCTTGATACCCGAGATCCCTTTTTCCATGGATGCCATTATCCGGAAGGTACGCGAACGAGCCGATGGCGGTTCCCATTTCAGCCTTCTGGCGGTTTCGGAGGGTGCCAGGCTACAGGGCGGTCAGGTAGTTTACAGGCAGGCAGGGGATGAGGTGTATGTCCCTCGCCTGGGAGGAATTGGACAGGAAGTTGGACGTTATATCGAGCAGCAGGGATTTGAAACGCGCGTCACCGTTTTGGGTCATGTCCAGCGCGGTGGTTCTCCGACCGCATTTGACCGCTGGCTGGCAACCCGGTATGGCGCGGCTGCTGTCCGGGTTGCTGCAGCTGGAGGTTTTGGGCGCATGGTTGCACTCCGAAATGCACAGGTGATCGATATTGACCTGGTTGAGGCGCTGGCTGTACCCAAACGGGTGGACCTGAATGGCGATGGTGTTCTGACGGCACGCGGTCTCGGTATCTCATTTGGGGATGAATGTTGATTAAAGTCGGAAGACCGCCTGATGGCGGTCTTCCTTGTTCGCGCTGTGGCACCTTTATCGCAAATTAGCGAGGAGGGATGCCACAGCGCTTCGGTTCAAACTACTATCCATTTTGGGCACCACCTCCTCTTCTATAAGGATGGCTGGTTGATGGCAGACTGGCAATAATGATTGCCTGCCTGGAAATGAGTATCACATAAAAATATATGGATGTCAATAGCAATAATTCTCACACTTATATTATTCTTATGACGGCTTAAGATCATTCGAGGAGTGTTCAGGAAAGGTTCTCAAGCAATGTATTTCATCATCTCTTGGACCTGACGAATCCCGGATTATTTTTTTCAGCACAATTGTGTGCCTTTTTTTCTCGTTTTTCCTGGTAATATCCACACTTTTGATATATTTTGATAGTTATTGGTAACCATCTGCCAGACTTTCCAGCCTATACTCCCTGAAATTCAATTGGAGGAGCGGTTTATGAAGCGCACTGTTCTTTTGTGGACCACGGTCCTGGTCCTGGGGTGGCTGTTCGACTTCCTGTTTTGGGGGCATGCCCCGGGCATCAATTTTGGAATTTATGCCGTTCTTTGCGTACTGGGTGGCTTCCTGGTACTTAAATTGAATGGGTATTCACCATCATGGAAGGCGATGCTATTGCTTGTGCCCATCCTTTTCTTCGCTGTTATGACTTTCATCAGGCGGGAACCGTTGAGTATCTTCCTCTCGCTGGCCTTTACCCTTGGACTGATGAGCCTGCTTGCCGTCACATGGATTGGCGGTCAATGGATCCAGTACAGTCTCGCAGATTATGTTCTCAACATAATAAAACTGGCCTTCAGCATAATCACGCGTCCGTTGACGTTCCTGGTCGAAAGGAAGAAGACAGCTCCTGCGGATCTACAGGCATCCAGCGGATCCCGGGCAAAGCGATTTTGGGCTATCTTTCGGGGAATTCTTATCGCCATCCCCATCATTGTCATCTTTGCAGCACTGCTCTCTTCCGCGGATCTGGTCTTTGCACAGCGCGTTCAGGATTTTACACGTTTGTTCCGCCTGGAGAATTTGCCCCAATATATTTTCCGTTGTATTTATATCGCGATCGCAGCTTATGCGCTGGCGGGGGTCTACCTGCATGCCGCCCAGAAAAGCATGAACGAAAACCTCCTCGGGCTGAATAAACCGTTGGTAACCCCATTCCTTGGTTTTATTGAAGCTACTATCGTACTGGGTGGAGTGGTGATACTATTTTCCCTTTTTGCTGCTGTCCAGTTCCGATATTTTTTCGGCGGGTTGACCAATATCGGCATTCAGGGTTTTACATACGCCGAGTACGCCCGGCGAGGTTTTAGTGAGTTGGTCGCAGCATCCTTCTTTAGCCTGCTTCTCTTTGTTGGCTTAAGTGCGATCGTGAAGCGAAAGGACACGACCCAGCGTTGGGTCTTTTCCGGTCTGGGTGTGGGGATGGTGGTGTTAGTGGGGGTCATGTTACTTTCGGCGTTCCAACGCATGCTACTCTATGAGGCTGCTTATGGTTTTTCACGCCTGAGAATATACACCCATGTTTTTATGATATGGCTGGCTATTTTACTTGTTGGAGTGGTGGTGCTGGAGCTTATCCGCAGGGAACGAACCTTTGCCCTCGCGATCCTGCTGTCATCGATTGGATTTGCCGCCACGCTGGTGCTGATCAATGTGGACGCGACAATCGTCCGCCAGAACGTTGCACGCACATCGAATGAGAAAAGCCTAGATGCGGCCTACCTGGCATCGCTGTCTTCCGATTCGATCCCGACATTGGTAAAAGAGTTCCAGGATCCAACCTTGCAGAAGGTGACACACGAGGCAGTTGGCGCAGCACTGGTCTGTTATTCTCAAAACCGTTCGATCGGCAGCGATAATGACTGGCGTAGTTTTACATTGTCTTCCTGGCAGGCGGAGAGAGCATTATATACAATTCAAAATCAACTCGATCCATACCAGGCAGACCAAAACGATTATTCGGTATCGGTCACAACCCCGTCAGGCGACCATTATGACTGCGCCCCGACAGGTGGAATGTAAGATCGAGGACGATCATTGCATCAAGAAAAGCCGGGCAGGAAAATCTCCTGCCCGGTGATGTTTATCATCCATGTTTATCTTTAAGAGATCTCCCATCTGATAGTGACATTGATTGGTAACAAGTTGCCTTTCTAAACAAAGATCAAGTTATCGAGTGAAAGGGGGGTTTTAGATTTCAAATACAATGCGACCATATCGATTGCAGGACGAAGCCGCGCCATGTATAATAACTTGTGTTTTCATTCCTTCCCATTGGCATTTACAAGGAATAAATGCGTAAATATACACTATTCTTTTTGATGTACGCTCTAATACTTTCTGGTTGCAGTCAGTTACCTGAAATCTTTGTATCTCCAACTCCCAGTTCGACACCAACCTACACTCCCACCATCACTCCTACCAGTACACCCACATCAACGCCCACATCCACCTATACGCCTACTCCAACACCGATCGCCATCACGAAACTTGGTACTGTCGAGAAAAATGTCACCTTTTGCATCCAGCGAGGCGTGCCCGTCCAGATGGATGTCTATTATCCATCCACAGCGAATGGCCTATGGCCGGTGGTGGTCATAATTCACGGTGGAGCTTGGATCACAGGAGATAAAAAATCCACTCCGGATCTTCACGCGCAACCCGGTTTGAACGCAGAGGGTATCCTCGTGGTTTCAATTAATTACCGGTTGGGGAATGCTTTTCCATGGCCGTCCATGATCGAGGATGCCAAATGTGCGGTGCGGTACCTGCGCGCCAACGCTCATGATTACAATTTGGACCCAAATCACATCGGTGCCATGGGCGACAGCGTAGGCGGACAACTCGCACTGCTGCTGGGGCTCACCGACCAGACCGCCGGCTGGGATGTAGGTGACAACCTGGATTATTCGAGCGAAGTGGAAGCCATAGTTGATTTTTTTGGTCCAACTGATTTAACGGATAATTCCCTGGCATTATTGATGACAAAAAGAGGACCGGCGGCGTTCTATAACCTCGCCTTTAATAGCCCGGAATTGATAAAGGCAAGCCCGATAACTTACGCGAAGCAGGACGCCCCGCCGATATTTATTGCCCACGGAGATCTGGATACAACAGTGCCGATCGCACAATCTTATCTATTCTATGACAAGATGAAAGCCCTTGGGGCTCCGATTTGCTTGGTGGTAATGAAAAATGCCATCCACAGCTTCGCACCGGTTTACTATACGGTGAGTCCCACTGAAGATGAGGTGATGGCAATGGCAGTAAATTTCTTCGCAAATAAATTAATCCCGTCGACATCATTAGCGCTGCCCACTGAAGACCCAACGCTGACAACTTGTTTTTCTCAGGGGAACTGAACCCTATTGCTGGGGATTAGTGAGCTATAGCCTGCCTCTGACGATATGGCACTTGGTAAAGGTTTCCCCGGGAATGGAATGATTTATATAGGAATTTAAAAAGTTCACCGAAGATGAATTGAAAAAATATCATTTAGCTTGGGGGATTTGACTTACCTTACAGGACCCGGTCTCAGAAACTCTGGTAAATGAACGGCGCTCCCTTGTCGGCGGATGACATGAGGAAAAGGGTTAGGATGACCGCCGCAAGTAGAGCACTCTGGAGCCAGCCCGGCCATTTCAGAAAAAAGAACTCTTTTTTATATTGAAAGATGTCCAGGACAACTGCCATGGCAAGTACCACCATCGGTCCAAAGAAGTTTACGTTTTGGAGATTCGGAAATTGCCGGGTAATGAAAAAAAGACTTTGCCAGTAACTAAAAGTTGCAGATATCCCGGTATGGAACGGTACCCAAGGCCATGACCACAAAAATGAATACCCCAAGGGCAGATAACACTTGACGCCATTTTGGTAGAAGATCGAGCGAAATCCTGGCTTTTCCACGATTGAAAAGTTGCTCAATTATCAAGAAACAGCCATGCAGTCCTCCCCAAACGAAGGTATTCCAAGCTAATCCGTGCCATAAGCCACTGACCAGCATCGTGATCAAAGGCGGAATTATGAAATGAACTACACGGTCACGATCGGGGATTTTTTTGATCAAGAAACGGGAAAGGGGGAAGTAAATATAATTGCGCAGCCAATTTGAGAGGCTTATATGCCAGCAAGTTCCAGAACTCTGAAAAGCTCCTTGAAAAATACGGTACATTGAAATTATTGGTGAGCTCAATGCCGAAGAATCCGCTGATCCCTATGACGATATTGGTATAACCCGCAAAGTCATTGTAAAGGGCAAAAGCATATGCCAGAAGCCAGAGCACCAATAGTAGAGACGGGTATTGGGATGGTTTTTGGAAAACATCTGCCGGGATCGCCACGATCAAGCTGTCGGCAAGAATGAGTTTTCGGACAAGACCCACAACCACCAATGAAATGCTACGTTTGACCGTTTGTTCTGTCAGTTCTTGCGGTGCGTCCACCTGATCCAGGAAGGGTTTAATCCTTTCAATCGGTCCCGCCAATAGCTTGGGAAAATAGACCACGTATAGCGCAAACTTGATAAAACTTCCTTCTGCCTCAACGCGCTGGTAATAGATATCAATTAAATATGAGATCATTTGAAGCGTAATAAATGAAATCCCCAGCGGAGCCAGTAATTGAATTCCACCGGCTCCGATTCGAATACCAAGCTTTCCGAGGAGAGAAATAAGGTCTGCGAGAAAAAAGTTGTTGTATTTATAAAACAATAATGCCAGAATATTCACCAGGATAGCTGACCAAAGTATCGTTTTCCCCAGTGGGCAGAGGAAACATGCTTCCCAGCATAATAATTGATGACAGCGATCAATAGGAGGGGGACCAGGAATTTCCAAGACCAGGATATTATAAAAACTGATGAGGCGAAAAGCAACCAGATGCTTTTATAACGCCTGGGCAGCAAACGAAATCCAGCGCAAGCGATAACGACGAAACCTGCAAATAGAAAGGTGGTGATTTGCATTATTGATTGGCAGGAAGAAATTCGGCAAAAGTTTGCTGTCTGATATTGAAAATGATGCCAGCAATCTGCCAAGGTAGGTACTCAGGATCGGGTTGCCTTTGTAATTTAAATGCCCCCGATCGGAATAATAATTCGGGGGAAACAAAGGATAGCCATCTGCCGGGATGAACAAACCACCGGAAGTACTCGTGGCTGAGGCAATCGTTTGTTCATATTGTTGGTAAACCGATTGACCGCCCATATAGTCGTAGAATGTGGATAGAACTGGCATATTCATTACGATCACCCGCGTTCCTTCCCCCTTTTGGATGTCCAGTATTGTCCGCAAATTATTAAGGCGGGATGGATCAATTTGATACTCGTGGTACTTCGCGAATGTAGCCGTTTCATTCGGATCATTTGGATCTGGCGGCTGGTCGAGATTAATTCCGACTTTATTTTCAGCTTCGTCCCCACTGGTGGAAGTCATCTGTGTTCGATATGCATAAAGGGTCTTTTGTGTGAGGAAATCCGCACGCATCCAGTTCCGGTAACGCAGATAGTGTCCGAGTGCGCTGGAATTGTCGATCAACCATCCGGTAAAGTTTAACGCGCCGGATTTAAACAAGATCCACGGACTCGCCACGAAGGAGGCATTTACATCTGCATTGTCACTTACCAGGTAATCCCTGGGAACCGTTCCAAATATTAGCAGGGCAGGATGGTAGGTTTCCACCAGGATCTTTGCATACACGGAATTTGGGACTATATCGAGACCTTCAACCCCAAAATTGAAGACCCGTAATTGTTTACCGGTGATATCGGTAAAAGATTTCGAAACAGTGTCAGCGTTAAGTCCTGTATTAACCACCGAACTTCCGATCAGGATCACATCCACCCCACCGTTCCGCTTGACGAATTGCTGCAAGCGGAACCACTTGATTTCAAAATACATTCCCATCGGGGTAGGATTGACCCCCAGCGATACCACTGGAGTGATCCTGTTGAAAACCAACTGTCCGAGCAGTTCGATAAGAAATGCGAATAGAAGGAGGAATGCCAGCGTCTGGAACAAAAACCGTAATACCCGTTGTCGCAGGCTTTTGACTGATGCGATCTTCATAAAATAAAAGCGGTGCCTCTCAAGTTCTTCGGTTTTCTTTTCATGCAGGCAATCTACTTCCTGACGGCTTTGGAAATGGCGGCAATATGTTCCGGGGTGTTTCCACAGCATCCACCCACCACGCGCGCGCCCAATTCAATGAATTTTCGGGCGGCATTCCCCATCTCTTCAGGAGTTACATTATAAACAGTCGCTCCATTTTCAATGTGAGGCATACCAGCATTGGGCTTTGCCCAGAGTGGAAAGGCCGGACCGGTGGAAGCATACTCCTGCTGGATTTTTTCCATGTTTTCCAGGGTGGTGCCACAGTTGGCGCCGATCATATCAGCGCCCATATCCTTGTAATGCTTGAACATTTCGGCGGGTTTGACGCCCATTATCGTTCGCATTCCGCGATCATAACTAAATGAGACCACAATTGGGAGGTCGGTGACTGAACGGGCGCCCTTGAATGCGGCATCCGCTTCCTCGTAGGCGAACATAGATTCTATTACCAGTAAATCCGCCCCACCTTCTGCCAAGGCTTTGGCTTGCATTGCGAATGCTGCTTCCACTTCATCTGCATTGAGTGGACCAAGAGGTTTTATTAATTGACCGGTTGGTCCAATTGAGCCTGCTACCAGTGTTCCGTCACGAGTAGAGGCAGCCTTGCGAGCCAATTCCGCTGCCTGAGTATTGATCTCTGCCACCCTCGTTGCATATTTGGAGTCTTTCATTCGTATAGACGTCCCGCCAAAAGTACAGGTTAAGATCAGGTCCGAACCCGCGGCAATAAAAGAATTTTCAAGTTGCAGGATAAAATCAGGATGGTCGATCACCAGCTCCTCGGGAGGGGTACCCGGCGTGATCTCCATCTTTTGCAAATTTGTTCCAGTAGCTCCGTCAGCGATGAGGATCTCACCGGATCGCAGGCGTTCGAGGAATTTGTTCATGTTACTCCTTGGTGTGCCTTATTATACTGGTTGTTTGAAGTGCATAAACTTTGCTGCGTCAAGACGACCTTGTCAAAGTATAGGATTATAGCCAATAAGTTGCTTGACTCTGCCTGACAAAAGTATAGAATCTTACCAGTACGACCTTTAAAAATAATGCTAAATCAAGGGAATTGGAGATCTAATATGACTGAACAGATGTATGCAATCTCTGAATACCCCGATACAGAAAAGATACGGCTTCGTTTAAAGGACCTTATCCGGCAGCCATTACGACCCATCCGGCGAGACAGAATGCAAGAGTTCCTGAACTATTTCGAGGCTAACTGTTCGCGCTCCAAAGCCCTTACGGAGGCGGCTCAAAAATTGATCCCAGGTGGTGTCCAGCACAACCTGGCTTTTAATTACCCCTTCCCGATCGCTGTTGAAAAAGCCGAAGGCGCGTACATGTGGGATGCGGATGGAAATAGATACATCGATTTTCTGCAGGCGGGAGGTCCGACCGTGCTGGGAAGCAACTATAAGCCGGTCCGCGACAAAGTCGTCGAATTGCTCCAGACCTGCGGTCCCGTAACCGGTCTGTTCCACGAGTACGAATTAAAGCTGGCTCAATTGGTCAATCGTTTCATGCCGGCAGTTGAAATGTTCCGTATGCTTGGTTCCGGGACCGAAAGTGTGATGGCTGCCATCCGCGGGGCACACGCCTTTACCGGCAAGAAAAAGGTGATCAAGGCTGGCGGGGCATACCACGGCTGGAGCGATTCCATGGTCTTTGGCTTGCACGTGCCTGGTACGGGACGGATGGAGGCAAAAGGTCTTCCACCGCGGGGCGACTGCCAATACCCAGGAGTTCTATCCGGATGACCTGTCCGCTCTTCGCAGCAAGCTGATCTTCAACCGTCTGCGCGGAGGCACCGCGGCAGTCATACTGGAGCCGGTTGGACCCGAAAGTGGGACGCGCCCGGTGCCGTTCGATTTCAATCGCCAGGTCCGTGAACTGTGTGATGAATTTGGGGCGCTGTTGATCTTCGACGAAGTAGTGACCGGATTCCGGCTCGGTATGGGCGGTGCCCAGGGATACTTCAATGTTAAACCTGACCTGACCGTCTTCGGCAAGTGTGTAACCGGTGGATTCCCCATGGCGGGTGGTGTTGGCGGTCGCAGGGATGTAATGTTGAGCTTTGCTGCCGGTATTGGCGGGACAGGGGAACGAGCCTATATCGGAGGGACCTTGTCTGCCAACCCACTCTCTTGCGTAGCCGGTTATCACGCCCTCCTTGAAATGGAACGGACCAATGCTCCGGTCATCGCAGGTCGAGCTGGCGACCGGTTGACCCACGGTTTGCAGGAGATCATCGATCGGCTCAATTTGCCATTTGTGGCATTCAATCAGGGCTCGATCGTCCATCTGGAGACTTCCGGTGTGATGCTGCTGGATTTCAAGGATCCATTGCGGCTGCTGAGGGAACTCAAGCCACGCAGAAATATGATAGAAGAAATGGGGGCGGCTTATATGTCGCAGGGTCTTATCACACTGGCAGGGTCGCGCATGTACACATCCATGGTCGATAGCGACGAAGTGATAGACGAGGCGCTCGAAAAATTTGAAAAAGTCTTGAGTAGTTGCCTGTAGCGCATCCAGGTATCGTGGATTGTTGAATGGTTCAGATAATCATCTTCGGCAGAAATGATCTTTCCGAAATCAGCAGGGTCATTCAATTCGCCTAACCCTTCTACTTAATGGGCATCCGTATGCACGATCAATACAAGGTCTATGGTTATCGCTGGTTGGTACTGGCGGTCTTCATGTTCCTAAATATGACCATCCAGGTGTTATGGATCAGTTACGCACCGATCACCGGACCCACGGCTACATTCTATGGCGTGTCTGATCTGAAGATCGGTTTGCTTGCGATGACGTTTGTGATAGCTTTTATCCTGCTTTCGATTCCTGTCTCATGGGTCATCGATACTTATGGGCTGCGGTTGGCAGTCAGCATTGGTGCGGTGCTGATGGGTATATTCGGCCTGGCGCGTGGGCTGGTCGGTAATAACTACCCGCTGGTGTTGTTGAGCACGGTGGGTATTGCGATAGCTCAACCATTTCTGCTCAATGCATGGACGAAAGTTCCTGCCATCTGGTTTGCGGCGGAGGAACGAGCCACAGCAGTCGGTCTGGTGACGGTTGCCAACCTGGTCGGTATGGCCGTTGGCATGTTTCTCACACCTCTGCTCACTGCAAGACTGTCGATTCCAACGGTACAACTGACCTACGGCAGCCTGGCAGCTTTTTCGTCGGTCCTTTTCGTTGTCATATCAAGAGAGAGACCACCTACACCACCGGGCCTGCCAGGTCAGGAGGTCCGTGCGTTAATGCTGGATGGCTTAAAACATGCTTTAACTAGTAAACCATTCTGGCTTTACCTGCTGGTTGCATTTATCGGGATGGGAATAATTAACTCTGTCACAACCCGGATCGAAAACATCATCCGCCCGCGCGGTTTTTCGCTCGTCGATGCACAAACACTTGGAGCGTTGCTGTTGATCGGCGGCATCCTTGGAGCTTTTGTCATCCCTCCTTTTTCAGATAAACAGGGCAAACGGACAAGGTATCTCCTGCTCGGCTTTATCATGGCTGTTCCTGGCATAATAGGGCTGACTTTTGCCACGAACATCTGGCTGCTGTTAGGCTCAGTCTTTGCCCTGGGTTTTTTCCTGGTCAGTACCTTTCCGATCGGAATGCAATACGCCGCGGAGATCTCTCTGCCGACACCGGAAGGCACTTCCAACGGGTTGGTCCAGCTCATCGGGCAAGCCTCATTTGTATTTATTTACATTATGGAAACTTTAAAAAGCCCGGATGGAACCTATACCTCCGCCCTCTTACTCTCCTTGGGCTTGATGGCGGTCTGTGTTATGGTGATCCTGCAGCTTAGGGATCCGGTTGACCGATAAATTAGCTGGAAGGCCAGGTTTTGGACCATTTGGAAAGAAGAAAACCAGGAAGGGATTAACTGCCCTTCCTGGTTTGATAAAGATGTCGCGATAGAAAACAAGTATTGACTTAATTCTGACTGTCAAACATATCCGGGCTTGCAATAGTATTAAAACTAGGCGCTCGCCTTCGTTCGTTGCCTGCGGGCTGCCAATGCAAGGTAACCAAGGCCGATACTGATAAAGTACAGAGCGATCATCGGTCCCATGACTAACGACATATTGACGGGGTCGGTGGTAGGTGTGATCGCAGCCGCCAGAATGGCAATAACTACAACGGCGATACGCCATTGTCTGAGGAGCATCCTGGGTTGGATTATTCCCATCAGGGTCAGGATATAAACTACAAGTGGGAACTCAAACGTCACACCGATCCAGAATAGAATACCAGTCACAAAACCGATATAAGAGGATGGGCGAGGGATGACCGAGATACCCATGAAATTGAGCAGGAACTTCAATGCCGGAGGCAGCAGGATGAAATAGGCAAACAACATACCGCCAATGAAGAAAATCAAGACCAGCGGGATGCTAAGCAATCCAAGCTTGCGGGCGTGTGGTTTTAACCCTGGTGCTGCGAACAGCCATAATTCGAAAGCGATATAAGGGGATGCAATGGCAACCCCACCCAAAAGGGCCACCCTCATGAATACGCCGATGGACTCTGTCACATCTATCGCTTTGAGCGCTGAAAGACCGCCAATGGGTCTGGCTAACAGATTCACCATTTGTGAAGTAAAAATAAAGGTAAACCCGACACAAATGATCAACCCGAACAACATGCGGGTGAGGTGTTTCCGCAGGGCTTCAACGTGCTCGATCAGGTTGGAAGGTTGTCGAACACTGTTTGCCAGGACATCGGAGATGGAATGTTCCTCCGGTTCATCGTTGAGGAAAAGATTAACCTTTCGGACACCCTTAACTGGCAGCATAAGCAACCACCAAAGGCCGCGAAACGGTAATCCAAGTACATGCCAAAGGTTATGGATAAATTTACGCATGTGCGTTATTGTGACGAACCATCTTCCGGTGGAGAGGGTGGGGTGGGTGGTTTGGGGGTCTCGGGGTCGATTTGAGGAGATTCTTCCGGGGTGTCGATAACAACCGGCGGGTTGTCCGTGGAGGGTCTGGTGGTGGTCGGCGGCTTGATTGAATTATCGACACCTGTGAGACCATCCTTTTTTATTTGCTCCAGCTCATCCAGACCCGCCTCCCGCATTAACCGGTTGGGTAAATCTTTTAACTCCTGGGTGGTCTGGTTTATCGTTCTCCAGGTATCTGACCGGACCAGCTTATTCAGGCTCTTACCGATTGTTTTTCCCGTCTTCATCAGATCCTTTGGGCCAAAAATAATAATGACCAGGATCAGAATGAATGCTATCTCCAGGGGACCAATACCGAAAATATCCATTACCGATCAACCTTATGCTCAGAAACCAACCAGACCTGTTCCACAGGTTTGTTTTAAGAATTAGGCAGAAATTATACTCCAGAAGGCTTCCAGGTCAGCGCAGCCCTATGGATTCTGGATCTGGGATGCCCGTAAGGTATTCTTCATCAGCATCGCGATAGTCATCGGTCCCACCCCGCCCGGAACTGGTGTGATAAATCCTGCCACTTCCTTGGCCTCTTCAAAGTTTACGTCACCTACCAGGCGATGTCCGCTCTTTTTGGTTGGATCAGGTTTGGAGTTGATGCCTACATCGATTACCGCCGCACCGGGTTTGATCCAATCGCCGCGCACCATTTCCATCTTACCGATTGCCGCTATCAGAATATCGGCCTGGCGTATTACGCCTGGCAGGTCACGAGTGCGGGAGTGGCAGACTGTAACGGTGGCGTTCCGACTGATCAGCAGCAGTGCCGCTGGCATCCCGACGATATTAGAACGCCCCAGGACGACGGCATTGGCACCTTCGATCTTGATCCCAGCTTGTTCCAGCAAGTAGATACAGCCAAAAGGCGTACAGGGCACAAAAAGTGGTTCACGGCCTTTCTGGGCGAGTCGGCCGATGTTGAGCGGTGAAAAACCATCAACATCCTTTTCGATATTGATAAGCTGAAGTACTCGTTCTTCATTTATCTGGGCTGGCATGGGCAGTTGCACCAGGATTCCGCTTACTTTGGGATCAGCATTCAGTTTTTTTACAAGCTTTTCGACTTGCTCCTGGTCAGAATCTACAGGAAGATGTTCGCTGATGGAACCCATCCCAAGTTCCATGCAGGCTTTTCCCTTGGAGGCAACGTATGCGGCTGAGTCCGGTCGATCACCAACGAGAACGGTTGCCAGAACCGGCTGTGGTTTCCCGGCGGCAGTGCGTTTGGCAACTTCCGCGGCTACTTCATCGCGGACCTTTTGGGCGATCAATTTTCCGTCAATAAGTTGAGCGGTCATCTCTATTCTCCTATCCGATTACAAAGTCTCATCATACTATGCGGTCTTTTCTGCTTCCAGTGCCCGTAATTTTTCAGCGGCGCGGAAATACTTCAGGTAGCGCATGGAATTTTCATCCCGCCCGAGCAGCAGGTCGGCTGCCTTGACGATCGCACCAAGTTTGGCTGGATCGGTAATCGAACAAGTTGCACCCATTTGAATCGCGAGGGTAAGAAACGCCTGGTTGACCGTTAATCGGTCAGGCAACCCGAAGGAGACGTTGCTGGCACCCAGGTTGATGTTTACACCAAATTCCTTGCGCACCAGGTCGATGGTTTGTAAAGTGATCAGGGCAGCTTTGCTGTCAGAACCGACCGTCAGCACAAGCGGGTCGATGATGATATCTTCAATGGGTATATTCATTTTCGCGGCACGTTCGATGATCTTCTCGGCAACCGCCACGCGTTCTTCTGCAGTTTTGGGGATGCCATTGTCATCCATGGTCAGACCGATAACAGCGGCACCGCGATCTTTGACGATTGGCAGTACGCTATCCAATCGTTTTGTTTCGCCGCTCACTGAGTTCACCAAAGGTTTGCCCGGCATTACCGCCAATCCAGCAGCCAGGACACCGGGATTTCCGGAGTCGAGGCACAATGGAATATCGGCCAGTGAGGAAACCAATTCCACAATTTTAGGGATAATAGCCACCTCATCCAATCCCGGCACCCCTACGTTGATATCCAGCACATCGGCTCCCCAGGCGGTTTGATTCTCTACCAATTGGCGAACATAATCAAAATTCCCTTCCGTTAGGGCGGCAGCCAGTTTCTTTCGACCGGTTGGGTTGATCTTTTCACCAATCATTACGAATGGGCGATCAATGCCAATGATGACTTCCTTTGTTTTCCCTTTCAATACGGTGTGCATGAGTTCTCCTCTTCGGTATGTGATGGAATTCGGACTATTCGTTTCATGTCCGCTAACATTCGTAATTAATCAATCTCAACATTCTCGTCAATCACTATCCATCCCGGCTCGCTGCTCTGCCTGGATGAATTCCAGTGGGGTATTTAGGTTCCAAAAAGCTAGTTCGGGAGGATCGAGTTCGGCTATCTTCTTGGGAGGAACATAGCAGACTTTTACTCCCGGTAACCAGCTGATCATTTTTCGCTCGCCTGCATCCAGTGCAGAACGGATTGCAGGTAGGCAACTTTCTTTCCGGTACACCGCATGCAACGGCTCTGTTCCATTCAGCCCATTTGGAATGACTGCATCGGCATTTTCTTTTATCAAAAGATCCCGTTCGTATTCGAAGAGTGCGCGACTGGCAAAGGGCATATCACAAGCAATCAAGAGCCATCAGTGGAGAATGGACAGCCAGCAGAGCTGAGTAGAAACCTCCCAGCACTCCCCGATTGGGAAGAACGTCGGGGCAGGTCGGCAAACCGAGGAAGGCATACATTTCGGGTCGATTTGTCGATACGATGATTTCTTCACATAAACCGGATAATCGTTCCAGTACACGCTGGATCAGAGGGGAACCAAGGAATAGCTTGAGAGCCTTATCCTGGCCCATGCGTTCGGATCCGCCGCCAGATAAAATTGCCAGGGAAAACTTGACCGGGCTCGGGTTGCCGGGATTAGCAAGGATCGAGTTCGCCACTCAGCCACCCCATGGCATGCGGGAGTATTCGTCAAATGCCTGGTCGTGCATCTGCTTGAAGAATGCAGCGTGGCGCCTCTCCCATGTAGCCAGGGTTTCGAGTACCGACCGCACCTCGCCTTCAGTTTTTTGAGCAGCCTGTTCATAAAATTCGGTAAAGTCCTGCTCGATCAGGTATGCCATCCGCAGGATCGGGAGGTCGGGCACCATCGCCTCAATAACTGTTTGATCGATGTATTCATTGGCTGCACGTTGGGAGAACATCCCGGACCTGTTCAACTCTTCACCGAAGGCGACATCCGCATTTTTTCCTGAATCCATCGCCTCGATCTGAGCCTGGACGAATTCTATGTGTTTCTGTTCTTCAGCCGCGAGCCGGTTGAATGCAGCGACTGCGGCAGAGTGGCTTAAACGGGATGCGTTCGTCTCGAAAAAGCGTTTTCCTTCATATTCTCTTTGTAAAGCGTATTCGTACAATTTTCGAATTTCCATGATTAATTACCTCGCGAGTCCGGTAATTCTACTGGCTTTCCTTCGATTGGAACAATTCTATTTTTACCGCGCATACCTTGTATTCGGGGATCTTGGATATTGGATCGAGTGCCGCTATCGTCAATTCATTCGCAGAAGATTCGGGAAAATGGAAATTTGCATATACCATTCCCGGCGGAACCCGGTCAGTGATCCATGTCTCAGCCTGGATCGATGCCGCGCCGGGAAGTTATCTGCAAGCGGTCCTGGTTCTTTATCCCCATGCGAATCGCGTCATCGGGATTTATTTCTATCAGCGCCTTGTTATAAACCGCAGCCAGACCCTTTGACCTGCGGGTCATCTGACCTCCGTGCCAATGATAAAGCACCCTGCCGGTGCTGAGCAGCATCGGATAATCATCGTCTGGAAGCTCGGCAGGTGGGATATCCTCCAACGGCATAAATTTACCCACCCCACGAGCGAATTTATGTATATGTAGGATTGGTGTTCCGGGGTGATCACTGTTCGGAACAGGCCATTGCAATCGTTCACCATGTTCCAACCGCGAATATGTAATCCCGGCGTACGACGGGGTCAATGCGTTTATTTCGCTCAGGATGTCCGATGGTGATTTGATATTGCCAGCAGCCTGGACTCCCGCGGCAGGCTGGACCTCGTTCTCTGCCAACATGCAGTTCTGCCAGGCCCATGATGATTTGCCAATCTGGACGAGCCTCTCCCAGGGGTTCAATTGCTTTTCGAACCAGTTGAACCCGCCGTTCCGTATTGGTGAATGTGCCTTCCTTTTCTGCAAATGAAACACCCGGAAGGAGAATATCGGCATACTGTGATGTTTCGGATGGGAAGATCTCTTGCAGCACAAGAAAATCAACAGCCTCCAGGCATTTCCGGACATGACCGGTATCGGGATCTGACATGACCGGATCCTCGCCGAGGATGTAAAGAGCATGTGTTTTGTTCTGAAGCACCCCGGGGATCATCTCGGTGGCTGTCATGCCGATTTTGTCCGACAGGGGTATGCCCCAGGCAGCCTCGAACTTCTTGCGGATTCCGGATTGGTCACCGCCTGGTAAGCCGGGTAAACATTTGGCAGCCCGCCCATGTCGCATGCGCCCTGGACATTATTCTGACCGCGCAATGGATTTACACCTCCGCCAGGAACCCCCATATTTCCGAGCAGCATTTGCAGGTTGGCCAGGTTCATCACATTGTGCACGCCAACGGTATGTTGGGTGATGCCCATCGCCCAGATGACCGCCATCGGCTTCTGGAGGGCAAGGATCTCTGCAGCCCGGTGGAGCTGTTCGACCGGCACGCCGGTTATTTCTGCCACTTTTTCCGGTGTGTATTGCGTTGACAGTTGCCTTGAATTCTTCAAAGCCTTCTGTGCGATCCTGGATAAAGTCCTGGTCCTGCCAGCCCTTTTCCAGGATAATATTCATCAACCCGTTGACCAGGGCAATATCAGTACCGGGCTTTTGTTGAAGGTGCAGTACTGCATGATCTACCAGGTCGATCCGGCGTGGGTCAGCAACAACGAGCTGGACACCGCGCTTGCGCACCGCTCTCCTGAGCATGGTCCCAAAAACAGGGTGCTGCTCGGTGGTGTTCGACCCGATCACCAGGATCGCGCTTGCGAATTCTGCAATATCGTCCATGGAATTGGACATGGCACCCGAACCGAAGGAAGTGGCCAGACCGGCCACGGTGCTGGAGTGTCAAAGCCGGGCGCAGTGATCGATATTGTTCGTCCCGATCACCTGGCGGGCAAATTTATTCATCAGGTAATTTTCTTCGTTGGTGCATTTGGCGGAGGTCAGGATACCGATGGCATCGGCGCCGAACGACCGGCGGGTCGCAGCCAGCTTTCGGGCAGTCAGCTTGAGCGCAACGTCCCAATCCACCTCCACCCAGTCCCAATCACTACCGGTACGCGATTTTTTCTTGCCATCCAGAAATACCGCCGCACTTGTGGTATCAGGAGACGGTCCGGGTGATGAATGTAATCATATCCGTAGCGACCTTTCACACACAGAGCCATGCCGTTGACCGGAGCGCTTCGGATTGGAAGAGACGCCAATCACTTTGTCTGCCTTGACCAATAAATCGAACTGGCAGCCCACGCCGCAATAGGAACAGGTGGTCGTTACTTTCCGGACCTGGTGGACGCGCACCTAGACCATAATTCATCTTGTTCGAAAGGGCTCCGGTCGGGCAATAGGCTACACATTGTCCGCAGGATTCGCAGCGCGCTTCCAGCATCGTCGTTCCGGCACCTGCGACGATCTGTTCCCCAAAGCCGCGCTCCGCCACTCCCCATACATCCCGGCCCTGGATTTCGGCGCAGGCCAGAACACAGCGCCTGCACAGGATGCAGCGGTTCATATCCACCCGGATGAATGGGTTGGGATCGCTGTCCGGGATGAAACGTTCACCCTTCGATCCCCAGGCCGGCACGCTGACTTGGTATTCGTAAGCCAGGTCCTGCAGCTCGCACTCCCCGCTGACATCACAGGTGATGCAGTCCTGCGGATGATTGGCGAGCATCAGCTCAAGGTTCAGCTTGCGCGCCTGAACCACCCTGGCGCTGTGGGTTTCGACCAGCCATGCCTTCAGTCAACCGGTCGTCACGCAGGCAGCCGGCAGGAGGCGCTGCCCGGCGACTTCGACCACGCATATCCGGCAGTTACCGGTTGGGCTGAAAGGTCCTTGTGGAAACACAGGGTCGGGATCTCGATATGATTATCCCTGGCAGCTTGCAGGATGGATTGACCCTGCTCAGCCTGGATCCTTTTTGGTTGATCTGTAAGATTTACAGGCATGTACAGCCTTTCTACCGGCTTTGCAGGAATGGAACTCGTCTGCAAAATGGGCCAGGGCGGAATTGATCGGGACGGCAACCGACTGTCCCAGCCCGCAGAAGGAAGTCATCTGGAGGTTATCGGCGAGTGCCCGCAGTCTCAGCGACATCGCCCGTATGACCATTTCCTGCGACCATCCGGTCCAGTATTTCCTGGGCGCGCCAGGTGCCGACGCGGCAGGGGGTACACTTTCCACAGGATTCAATTGCGAAGAAATACATCAGTTCGCTCAGCAACCTGATCGGCGATACACGTTCTGGTCGCAGATCAAGGAAGCCGCCTGCCCCGATGGAGATGCCCTTTGCAGATGAGCCGTAATCGATGGGCACATCCAGCAGGCTCTGATCAACGAAGCGTGCCGGCTGCCCCACCGGTCAGGGCAAAATGGAAGTGGATCCCTTCCCGCATTCCTCCGCCAAAGTCATCAATGATCTGGCGCAGGGTCAATCCAAGGGAGCTTCAAATAAACCTGGTTTCCTGACCTGTCCCGGACAGCATGTATATCTTTGTTCCGGGGCGGAGGTAGGAGGAGATGGACTTCCACCACTCTACCCCTTTATTGAATAATGTGTCTCACCGCTGCAAAAGATTCAAGATTGTTGACAGCCGTCGGGCAGCCTCGAAAACCATGGCTGGCTGGAAAGGGTGGTCTCAGCCTGGGCTCGCCGCGCTTGCCCTCCAGGGATTCGATCAAAGCCGTTTCCTCACCACAGATGTAGGCACCGGCACCGCGATGGACATGAATATTACAGGTGAAGTGGGTACCCTGGATGTTCTGCCCCAGCCAGCCTTTTTGTTCGGCCTGGGCAATGGCGTTTTCCAGGCGGCGCGCTTGCTGTTCATACTCGCCGCGAATATAAATATAGGCTTCGCTCGCTCCGCAGGCATATGCGCCAATCGCCATGCCTTCAAGGATTTGATGAGGATCAACATCGATCAGGACGCGATCCTTGAAAGATGAGCGGCTCCGACTCATCCGGCGTTACAGATGATGTATTTCTGGGTCACCCTGGGCTTGGGCAACGAAACGCCATTTCCGGCCGACCGGAAAACCGGCGCCGCCGCGCCCCTGTAACCCCGAGGCTTCGAGCGATCTCCAAAATTTCCTCGGGCGTGCAGGGTCAGGCCTTCCTTAATCCCTGGTAGGCACCATTCTCAAGTGCCGAGTCGATGGAATCCGGATCAACCTTTCCGGCGTTTGCCAGCAGGACCCGTACTTCCCCCTCACGCGGCTGGGAATAATCCGGAATGTCGCCCCGCCAGCCCTTGAAAAGTCTTTGGACGCCATCGATATCCACCGGACCGGCCTGCTCATCCCCCACCAGCACGGCTGGAGTACGGTCGCACAGGCCCAAACATGAACTTCTTTCGATGCTCCAATATTCTCCCGCCCTTCACTGAGTTCCTGTTTCAATTTAGCACTTTTTTTCAAGGAGCACACCGGTCCATCGCAGACCCTGATCACTTTTTTTCGTTGTTGCAGGGAGAGCATGGAATAAAAAGTAGCGATGCCAAAGACCAGATGTGGGGCCATCCCTAGCGACCTGGCAGTATCAGCGATGGATGTCTGGTTCAATTCACCGCGGCGATCGAGATCTCTGAGGATTTCCAGCACATCTTCACGGGTACCACCATGTTCGCGCACCAATCGTTCGATTTCAGGTGAAATGGGCTTGTAAAGGATCTTGCGGTTGGTCATAGAACCTCTGAACCTGATAATGTTGATACATGCATAACAGGCGAATCGATTATCAACCGAATAATTCTTTGCAATCTATCAGGAATGGTATTCACCTGAAAGTCATCCTAGGCGGGGACGACGTTCGGCAGCAGTCCGGCCTCTGTAACAATGCGAGGCACTATTTCCTCCCAGCCGACCGGCATGATGTGCAGCCCGTGAATGCCTTGTTTTTCGTAGCTTTTGATCTTGCGGGCCAGTTCGAGGGCGATCTGCACGCCTTCTTCCTGGGCATTCCCGGCGGCTTCGGCGGCTTCCATGCGTTTCAATGATCGCTTCCGGAACGAATACACCCGGCACTTCGTTCATCTAGCGGGTCATCTTTAGAGACTCTTGAGCGGTGTGATGCCTACCAGGATGAAGACTTTGTCGAGGATATTCCGTTTGGCCAGTTCATTAAGCCAGATCTTCCATCCGGTCGACGTCGTAGACCAGGTTGGTCTGGAAGAACTGCGCCCCGGCATTGACCTTCTTGTGTTCGCGGATAGCCTGGAACTTCGGATCAGAAGCAAAGGGGGAAGCCGCCGCTCCCAGGAAGAACTTGGGTGGGAACTTGATCTCACGCCCATCCAGATAATGACCTTCATCGCGCATACGGCGCAGGATCCAGATCATCTGGATCGCATCCAGATCGTTGATATCCATGCGGCCGCGCGGCTGGGGAGCCAGAACCGGACTGTCGCCGGTGACACACAGAACATTACGCACGCCCAGCGCCGAGGCGCCCAGGATCTCGCCCTGCAAGCCGGCGCGCGTCCGGTCACGCGCTGCGATCTGCATGACCGGTTCAGCGCCCTGCTCGATGGCAATCTTGCTGCATGCCCAACTGGTCATGCGCGGGGTGGCGGAGGCATTATCGGTAAAGTTGATGGCTGTCACATACGGCTTGACCAGTGTCGATATTGCTGAGTCAATTTATTGGTGGAGATGGACAGCGGCGGGGCAATCTCGCATGCAACCACGAACTCGCCCGCCCTCAAGCTGCTTTTCCAGCTCCGAGGCGGGTTCAGTCGATTTGCGGGGCATGATATTCGGCAGTCACCCTGCCACCACTCAGGCTGGCGGACGGGGCGGAAAATCCCATCCCAGGTCGGAAGTTCGTTCTTCTTTGTCCCGGCTCAGACAGGCCACTAATCACTTTGCCGGTGCCCGATCTTTCTGACCTGTTCGGTCACGTCCCCCCAGGTCTCGGAGCCGACTTTGTCCCAATCCAGCGGCGGCAGGACTTCCATGAGCATTTCCTGGCGGCCCATTTTGAACGAACGTTCATAGATCTTGTACCAGATGCACGGGCGGGTTTTATCCACGTAGCAATATTCAGGAGTCGAACCGCCGCAGGGTCCGTTGCGCAGGCCTTTGGGGCATTCCATCGGGCAGATGAAAGCCGTTTCCTGCAGCAGGCAGTTGCCGCACATCCGGCAGCCGAACAGCGGTCCTTTAATGACCATCTCGATGGATCCTCAGGATACGAATCGGCCGAAGGTTTCTTTCTTGAAGGGTGTATAGGCAGGCTGCCAGCGACGTCCAGGGGTGAAGATAGCCATGTTGTTCTCCTGAAAAGATAAAGGGGCACAGCATTGCTGTGCCCCTGAAAATAGATTTAAAACAGTCCCACCACCTTTCCGGTTTCCAGGTCCAGGTCCACATCGTAGAAGACCGGGCGGGTGGGCAAACCGGGCATGGTGCGCATTTCACCCAGGAGTGGGTAAAGGAAGCCGGCTCCGACCGAAGCACGGATGTCACGGATCGGCACACGGAAACCCGTCGGCACACCCTTTAAGACTCGGGTCATGGCTCAAGGACAGGTGCGTCTTGGCCATGCACAGCGGCAGCTTGTCGAAACCCAGGCGTGGTGTAAAGCTCGATCCTTCTCCTCGGCTTCAGGCGAGTAATCCACGCCGTCGGCACCATAGATTTCCCGTGCAAATCGTTTCGATCTTTTCCTTGATCGAGAGTTCGAGTGGGTATAGGAACTTGAAATTGCTGGGTTTTTCGGCTGCCTTGACCACGGCTTCTGCCAGTGCCAGAGCACCTTTACCACCGTCCATCCAATGGGTGCATACGATCGCATCCATGGCACCAGCGGCCAGGGCTGCTTTCCGGATCAGCTCTACCTCAGCAGGAGTGTCAGTGGCGAACGAGTTTACCGCCACGACCACATTCACGCCAAACTTAAGGGCATTCTGGATGTGGCGTCTCCATGTTGGGCAGGCCCTTGCTTGAGCAGTTCGAGATTCTCATCAGTGTATTCAGGAGCCAGCGGTTTTCCGGCCACCACTTTTGGACCACCTCCGTGCATTTTTAGGGCCCGCACCGTGGCAACCAAAACCACCACCTGCGGGATCAAGCCCGAATAGCGGCATTTGATATCGAAGAATTTCTCCATGCCGATGTCGGCACCGAAACCCGACTCGGTGATGACATAGTCAGGCCGACCAGTTTCAGGGCAATCCGGTCGGCAATGATGGAGGATTGTCCATGGGCGATGTTGGCAAAAGGTCCGGCGTGTACAAAGGCCGGCGTGCCTTCCAATGTCTGCATCAGGTTGGGCTTGATGGCATCTTTCATCAGGACTGTCAGAGCGCCAGCAACCCCAAGGTCTTCAGCGGTGACTGCACCGCCTTTGCGATCCGTTCCAACAACCATGCGACCCAGGCGGTCGCGCATGTCAGCCAGGTCGGTTGTCAGAGCCAGGATTGCCATGATCTCGCTTGCCACGGTGATATCGTAGCCGGAGCGATGCTCAAAACCTTTCTCTTCCTTGCCCAACCCGACCTCAATTTCCCGAAGGAAGCGGTCATTAACGTCGATCACCCGCCGCCAGGTGACACCATTGGGGTCGATGTCCAGGCGGGCGAAGCGGGATCGCTCTTCGGGGGTCAGGGTATTCGGATCGGTTTTCTCAATCCCGAGCTTTTTCAGCCGGCGTAACATGGAAGGCGAGAATTTGCGTTGACCTTTTTTATCCGGTGGGCATAATGCATCGAAAAGCTTAGTGTCGTCTTGCATGGATTCATGCATCATGCGCGCGTCGAGGGCGGCTGCACAAAGGTTATGGGCAGCAGTGATGGCATGTATGTCACCGGTGAGGTGTAGGTTGAAGTCTTCCATTGGAATGATCTGCGAGTAGCCGCCGCCGGCCGCGCCGCCCTTGATCCCAAAAGTAGGTCCTTGCGAGGGTTGGCGAATGACCGTCATGACTTTCTTTCCGAGGTGCGCGCCCAACGCCTGGCTCAGTCCAACCGTTGTGGTAGTTTTGCCCTCACCCAACGGGGTGGGAGTTATTGCAGTGACATCGACATATTTACCGTTCGGCCGGTCTTTAAGCCGTTCCAGGATCTCCAGTTTGACCTTTGCCTTATATGGACCGTAGAACTCGAGCTCCTCCGGCAATACGCCGATTTCATCGGCTACCTGGGCGATGGTTTTTATATCTGAGGCCTGGGCAATATCAATGTCTGATGGCACAGGTCGGACCAGCTTGAGTTTTATTGGGGTAAATTTCTTTGCCATTGCATCTCCAATTTTGAATAGGGTTTTAGATGAATAAGAAAAATACCTGAATTTATCGCAAACACGTATAACACTGCTGTCTGGTTACCACGAAAGTCTATGCTAATCTGGTTATAAAACTTGCACCGAGGTTGTAACCATTCGCAGATTTCTGGCTGGCGAATGTCTTTGTGGCTGCACCACATTCAACCATCATTATCACTCATTTTAGGTGACTACAGGCGTAATACATGCATTGATGGGATTTTGATCTGCAATACCGGTGATATTGGAATCGCCGATGAGAATTTAAGATTAAATAAGCTGGAAAATTTGGTCCATCAAATGGGCAGGTGAAAGATCGGTAGGGGGCTGGTTTATTATACTGCCTGAATTATATTCGAATTGACAACGTTGTCAAGATTGATGCTATAATCGACAGGATTGTTCAGCCTATGGATGATTTTTTCTTGCATTCCAATTTATTTTAATGCCAACTACGATTAAAGATGTCGCCCGCCTGTCGGGTTGTTCCATAAAAACCGTTTCACGGGTTATTAACAATGAACCGCATGTCACCGTGAAGACACGCACGCGGGTTGAGGCAGCCATTCATGCCACAGGTTTTATCCCGAATCAGGCTGCCCGTCACCTGGTCCAAAAGAGATCATTCGCAGTTTGCATATTGATCTACCCGGGATTTTCCCAACCCGCCTCAGCCCCACTCGGTCGCTTGCTGGATCTGGCGTACGAAGAGAATTACGACCTGATCTTTCAAAATTATTACCCGGCCTTCCCGAAATCTCACCGCATTCTGGCTGATCTGGCTTCCGGACGGCGATTCGATGGATTCGTCTCAACCCCACCTTGTGACGCCGATGGCTTTGTCCCCGAACTCCTTACAACCTATAAAATCCCTCTGGTCCAGATCAACCCTTTTGATCGGAGTAGCGAGGTTGCCTATATTGCAGGGGACGATGAACAAGGTGCCCGCATGGCGGTAGGTCACCTGTTGGAGCTTGGTCACCGCAGGATTGCAGCCTTCCGGGGTCCTCGCAATCTCAGGTCGTCATTTGATCGCCTGGCGGGTTTCGAGGCGGCCCTGGCAGCGGCGGGCTTGCCTGTAGATCCTGCCCTGGTGAAGGACACTGAGTATACCTTTGACGGTGGCTACACTGCCGCTCGCCTGCTATTTTCATCGAATCAGCCCCCAACTGCAATATATGCTGCCAATGATAAATCGGCCCTGGGCGCAATATTTGCTGCACAGGAAATGAATTTATCTGTGCCAGGACAACTTTCAATTTGCGGGCACGACGATCTCGGCATCGCCTCACATGTCTGGCCAGCAATGACCACCATCCACCAACCGCTCGAGGACATGCTCGAACAGGCAGTTCGCCTCGTGATAGATATATTGAAGGGAGATAGCGTCGCTGAAAGGCAGGTCATACTCCAACCACGTCTCATCATTCGTGGTTCCACCGGAATAATCGTACCGGAAGGGAAGTCTGCCTGACGCTGTGGTTGCTGAGCCCCAAAAAGATGTCTAAAAAGAGGATGGAGATCAATTAGCTCCATCCTCTTTTTCATGGAAATTTCCTGATCGTAATGTTCTTACTTTTCCAGAACAGAACGTATCCGGTCAAGGCCGGTCAATATGGTATCTGTACTCACAGCATAAGACAAACGCAAATAACCTTCTCCATGTTCGCCGAAGGAAGAACCTGGCAGTAATGCCACCCCAGCTTTTTCCAAAATGTGATTCGCGATCGCATTGGATGTCATGCCTGTTCCTTTGATATTGGGAAAGGCATAAAAAGCCCCCTGTGGAGTCCTGCAAGAAAAGCCAGGGATCTTGTTCAAGCCAGCAACGATCACATCCCTGCGACGTTGATATTCCTCGGCAACTTTAACCACCATGTCCTGTGGCCCCTGGATCGCTTCGATCCCTGCATACTGGGTGAATTGAGCGGTCGAGCCCACGGAATGAGTCAACATTAAACCGACTCGTGCCGCCAGTTCTGCTGGCATGATCCCATACCCGAGACGCCAGCCGGTCATGGAATAGGTTTTCGAGAAACCGTCAACGATGATCGTGCGGGACTGCATGCCATTTATGGAGGCGATGGATGGCACTTTCAATCCGTCATATGCAAGGTTGCCGTAGATCTCATCCGACATGACCCAGCAGTCATATTCGATGGCTTTATCAGCAATATGCTTTAGGTCAGCCAGGGTCAATACGCCACCTGTGGGATTGCTGGGTGAATTGATGATGATCATTTTCGTATTTGCATTTACCAGGCGATCAAAAACACCCAGGTCGAAAGCAAAATCGTTTTCCTCAAGGAGAGGCACCGGGACCGGTATACCTCCTGCCACACGGATCATGGCTTCGTAAGTAGGAAAACCGGGATCGGGGTAGATCACTTCATCGCCAGGTTCCACCAGGGTCAGGGTCGGAAAGAATAGTGCCGGCTTGGCTCCGGGGCCAATCACCACTTCATCCGGGGTAATGTTGATGCCGCGTCGGCGCCCGCTGTCTTGTGCAATTAATTCCCGCAATGCAGGAATCCCTTCCGGTGCGGTATACCGAGTGCGGCCCTCGCTGATAGCCCGGATTCCAGCCTGGCTGATATTGGCGAACGTATCAAAATCGGGCTGCCCGATCTCAAAATGAATAATTTCCATCCCGGAGCTTTCCATCTGATTGGCTTTTGCCAAAACCTGATAGGCACCTTCCGGTTTTAAATGATCGCTTCTTTTTGAGTAATTCATCTCAGCATCTTATCAATTAAAGTGAAAAGTTTTCAATTTTGTTTTTTAATATCCCAGATGCGGCTCACAAGCCTGATAACCTGTTCCAGGCCATTTTCAAGCGGTGGGATATCGATGAATTCGTGGACGCTGTGGGCCCTGCCACCCGTGGTCAGCCCAATGGTCACTGCCGGGATGCCGCGACTGAGGGGCAAGTTTGCATCGGTGGAACCGATGTTCAAGTGAGGTTCGATCCCCAGATTTCGAAGACAATCCGCTGCAAGCGACACCAATGGGTGGGTTGAGGGGATTTCTCCCGAAGGACGCTGACCAATGAGCTCAAACTCAATGGACACACCCGGTTTGGTTGCATTTGTAGTTATTTGCTTCACCTTTTCGACCAGGTTATCCAACGTGCTGGCATTCTCCGAACGCAGGTCCAGTTCCAACATCGCCTCGGCAGCGATGGTATTGATTGATGATCCGCCTGATATGATGCCAATGTTCAGGGTAGTGCGCGGCGAACGCGGCAGTTCCAGAGCGGTGATGCGTGTTGAAAGAGCAGTCAATTCATGAACCGCTGAAGGTTGGCCGTAATCATTCCACGAGTGACCACCGGAGGTATGAATGGTAATTCGGTAGCGGCGAACACCCAATCCGCGGTGATAGACCTGCCCCAGGGTCATGCCTTCGAGGACCAGATATGCCAATGGATCGGTTCCGAAACGGTCAACAACGCTTCGCATTCCACGCAGGTCACCAAGCCCTTCCTCACACACATTCGCCACCAACCATATGTCTCCCGGAAGGTTGATCTGTCGTTGCCGTAATCCCCAGACCAATCCAAAAAGACAAGCGATGCCGGTGGAATTATCGCCGATGCCGGGACCAAGAATGTGCTCAGGTTCGCGGACACAATGAAGATCAACGTTAGCTGGAAAAACAGTATCCAGATGGGCACTGACAACCACGGTCTTACTCGGATTTGGATCCTGGTAACCGGGCAAAAACGTTTCCGGTTGCATCCATGGTTACATCGGCCAGATACTCTTGCATGAAACACTGGTGGACGAACTCTGCCCGCTCTCGTTCGTGAAAGGTCGGAGCCGGGATCTGTTGGATGGCGATCACCCGATCAAGCAACCTTGAGACCAAGCTGTTCATTACGTTACACCTGCCTGACGATCCCGGCTAAAGAATCGAGCCGCGCCTGTGCCAGACCGGCAAGGGCATCCAGAGCATGGAAGGCTCCACTGCCTTCGATGGTCAAGGATGCGGAAACGCTGCCGTGCAGTACCGCCTGTAAGGGGTCGTATGTTTTTTGATAACCTGCAAGGAATCCACCGCAAAATGAGTCGCCTGCTCCCGTCAGATCAGTCACATGGGCGGCGTATGCGGGAATCTCCCAGCGTTTCTTGGAGATTAAATCGTATAACATCTGACCATGTGCGCCGCGCTTGATGACAACGAATTCGCAACCGAATTCTCCCAAAGCCTCGGCCATTTGCCAAAGATCGTTTGTCGTACCCCAGAACAAGGCGCGTAAATCCTCTTCGGAGGGCATAAAGCCTATCAACCCCTGAACAAGGATATGGACATCCTCGAGTGTCCGACCATTCATATACTCCGGTGAAGGATCCAGGGTGATCGTGGTGACGTTCGCCTGCCTGAAAGTGGAGCTCAAGCGGCTGGCGGTAAGATAATCTAATGGACAGATATGGACAGCGTGTGCGTTAAGGTAATCATCCGGTATGTCGGTGGGTCGGGGCGATTCGGGTGGAATGGTTTTTCTGTTGATATTTAATTCTTCTGGAGGCTGGTAGCCCAACAGGGACTTGGGGAAAGGCAGGCCGAGCCTTGCAAAATGGGCGACAGGGTTGTTTTGTTGGACCAACATGCTTTCCAGTGTAGCCTGGAAATAGCGCAGGTCCATCGCGGACGCAACCAGGTGGATACCCCGACGGTCCCAGCCGCGTTTTTCGAAGTCGAGCAGCCAATCCATCGGGAAATCTTCGCCTGCACGAGCCAATAGACCAATCTCTTTTTCCCACACACCCAATCCAGCGGCGGCGTAGAGCAGGTGGCCTCCAGGCACATCGAGCAAGGGGCGACCATGCGGGGGCAAAAGGTAATTACGACGCAGGTGCCCTGCAATGACGAAGGTTGGTTCCATGCTTTTTTAGGAAGGTATAACCTGACCGGCAGCGTCGACAGCGCTATTTCCGACTGGCAGCAAGATGGTAAATTTACTACCTTTACCCTCTTCGCTTTCAACCCATATTTGACCACCGTGCAGTTCCACCAGCACTTTTGTGACCGAAAGGCCCAGACCGATTCCACCGAATTTGCGGGTCAAGTGCGATTCAACCTGGTAAAAGCGTTCAAAGATATGTGGCAAATCCCCGGCCGGGATGCCAATACCATCGTCAATGACTGATACCTGGATGTTATCGGGTATCGACTCACCCAGGATCGATACGTGACCACCAGGATTTGTAAAGGTGATCGCATTTTTTACCAGGTTGCTGAGAGCGATTACGATTTTAGATGAATCGCCAATGAGCATGAGCTCATCCGCACCGGTAGTAGATTGGATCGTGATGCTCTTAAGTTGGGCTTCTTCCTGGTATGAATCCAGGACTTCTCCTATGATTTGCTTGATGGAGATCGGTTGGCTGCGGATACTGGCCATCCCGCGCTGGATATTATCAATGTTGGCAAGGTTGTCAATGATTTCCTTTAATCGCATGGAACTGCGGACGATGATATCCAGTTGTGCATGATAATCAGGTGATATCACTTCGCGGAGGAAGGTGGCGTGACCAAGAATGATGCCGAGCGGTGTGCGTAATTCGTGGGATGCGATCGCGATAAAATCACTCTTCATCCGATCCAAATGGGTTATTTGGCCATGTGCGTGATCTACCTTGTCTGCAAGGTGACTGGACTGGATTGCAATTGCGGCATACGATGCTAAAGTTTCCAGAATTTTGAGGTCTTCTTCGGTATAATTGCCAGGTTCAGATTTGTTAACAACTTCCAGAGCACCCAGAGTTATCCCCCGGTATATAATAGGGACAGCCATAAGTGAGCGTGTGGTGAACCCGGCAGCCGGGTCAGTTTCTTTCATTTGATGTGGTTGTGCTGAAACATCAGGGATTACAGCCGGTTTGCCGTTCCGGATCACCCGCCCCGCTACACTGGAGTCCAATGGGACATCGGTCGTTTTTAACCGATCCCCATGATTGCCAGAGAGTGTGAGAAAACGTAATTGATCCTTACCCTCATCCAGTTCGATGATGGAAGCAGCTTCACAACGAGTAAGTTCGATCGCGGTAGTTGCAACATTTTGCAGGAAAGCTACCAGCTCCGTGTAAGCACATAATGACCGGCCGATCTCGTTCAACCGCTCAAGGTGCAGGTTTCTTTCTTTTTCAGGGATTTCTTTTGCACGGTCCATATATGATTCGATTATAGCAATAATCAGGTATATTTACAGACATTTCATTAAGGAGAGTATCATGACCAGAAAAAAAGTACGCGTGGCAATCATTGGGGTAGGGAACTGCGCCTCATCACTCATCCAGGGGATCGAATATTATAAGAACACTCCCGATGATGCCTCTGTACCGGGTATTATGCATGTCAACCTGGGCGGTTATCACATAAGTGACATCGAATTTACCCTGGGCATCGATATCAATGTGACCAAGGTCGGTAAGGATCTTTCAGAAGCTATTTTTGCCGAACCCAATAATACCTATAAATTTTGTGAAGTTCCCCTCATGAATGTGCCAGTTGTCCGGGGTATGACACATGATGGCTTGGGAAAATACCTTTCCGAGGTTATTGTCAAGGCGCCCGGACCAACCGCTGATATTGTCAAACTTTTGAAGAAAACGAAGACAGATGTGGTGGTATCCTACCTGCCGGTTGGGTCTGAGATGGCTACCAAGTGGTACGTGGAGCAGATACTCGAAGCAGGCTGTGCCTTCGTCAATTGCATACCAGTCTTTATTTCCTCCTCTGAATATTGGGGTAAACGGTTCAAGGATGCCGGATTGCCCATCCTGGGAGATGATATAAAGTCCCAGGTTGGCGCAACCATCCTGCACCGTGTCCTGACATCCCTGTTCGTTGATCGTGGTGTCCGCATCGATCGAACCTACCAACTTAACTTTGGTGGAAATACCGACTTCCTGAATATGCTGGAGCGCGAGCGCCTGGAGAGCAAGAAAATCTCCAAAACCCGTGCAGTCACGAGCATGATCCCATACGAGTTGAATGCCAATGACATCCACGTCGGTCCATCAGACCATGTGCCGTGGTTGACCGACCGTAAGTGGTGCTACATCCGTATGGAAGGTACCACATTCGGAGACGTACCACTCAACCTGGAATTGAAACTGGAAGTTTGGGATTCCCCCAATTCCGCCGGTGTGGTGATCGATGCCATTCGCTGTGCCAAACTGGCACTTGACCGCGGTTTATCAGGACCGATCATTGAACCCTCATCATATTTTTTCAAGTCTCCACCCCAACAATTTCGCGACGATATCTGCCGCGAGAAGACCGAAACCTTTATCAAAGGCGAAACCACAGAGTGATCGAATTCCTTGCGAAGGTCCAAAACCTTCGCAAGGTTCTTTTTCGGATACAATCAGCTGCATGTTTTCCAGACACCGCATCATTGCAGATATTCTGGGTGCCTTTTGCCTGCTGATCGGGTGGTTGGTTTCTTGTGTTCCATCACCAGTATCTCCCACTCCCATGGATACAGCGACAAGTACGGTCGTGCCTACCATGACGGATACCGTCACCCCGACATCCACTCCCCGGACGCCTCCGGTCCTTCCCGGATCATACCAGAATAGCAAATTGACTCCATTCGGGTCGCCACGCACCTATATCCAGGATACCTGCCAATATTTGATCGATAAATGGTCATCCAACCGCAGTGCTCCAGGGACGGTGGTAATGACTATCATGTTCCATTCGGTCACCAGCAAGGCAGTTACCAGCTCCGATCAAATGTCAGAAAATAATTTCCGGAATTTAATGAATACTTTGCACGCCAATGGTTTTCAGTCGATTACCACCAGTCAAATGCTGGATTTTATGGAAACCAATGCCAAGATACCCGAACGTTCCGTTCTCCTTATTGTTGATGATCGCAGGAGAGCCGATTACTTTAATACATGGTTCCGCGGATATTGGGAGATGTGGGGTTGGAAGGTAGTCAATGCCTGGATCAGCCTCGACAATTCGACCACCACCTTATACCTGCCGGAAAATGTAGTCCTGGAAAATGAAGGTTGGGTCGATTACCAGGCACACGGTTTCATCCACAATATCCCAATTGGTCCGGATTCTTCTGAAGAATTCATTCTCGGTGAATTACAAAAGCCCATCGATTTTTTTAAATTGAATTTTAAGAAAACTCCCATCGCTGTAATTTGGCCGGGCGGCGGTTTTACCCAGCGAGCCGTTGCAGTCGCTCGCCAACTGGGTTATAGCCTGGGATTTACTACCAATCCGCGTGGACCGGTCATGTTCAATTGGGTCCCTCTAAGAGATACTGTTGATCCGCAAAGCCCAACCTGGCTGGCCGATGGCACGGTCAACGATCCACTCATGGTACTGCCTCGTTATTGGGATACGGATGCGATCGTACACATGCCCCAGGTCATTCAAATCGGGCAGGAAGCTGCTGCCTATAATGCTGAAAATAAGACCACGGAATTAGAATATTACGATATTGTTTGCTCCCCGACATATGGACCGATCCCCTGAAATGGATTCTTGTCCGTTTTGTCGTATCGTTGCCGGCGATCCTTCATCAAAGGTGATCCATCGCGATGATCTTGTCACAGCATTCCGCGACATACACCCGATCGCTTCAACTCACATTCTCATTGTACCCAACCGCCACATTGAATCGGTCAATGATCTGGGAAACGGTGATGAGCAATTGATTGGACATATGGTCCTAACGGCCAAACAGATTGCTGCGAGCGAAGGACTTGCCAGCCGTGGGTACCGACTGATCCTCAACACAGGTGCTCATGGCGGGCAGACGGTACTCCATCTCCATCTGCATTTGCTGGGCGGTCCGTTGGCACGTTTTGCATTGAAATAAAAAAACAACGGGCCTTGTCAAAGGCTCGCTGTTGTATTATTTAATCAATCTGCTATTTCTTTCTCAATGCACTGATAACATACACCCCAAGCCCAATCCCTGCAAGAAGAAACGCTACTCCGACGATACCCAGCAGAGGCGAGACACTTTTTGTAGAGGCTCCATTATCCGGGTTGGATTTAGGTTGCGCTCCAAAAGCAATATAGATCGTGTCACCTGCAGTGATTTCCACGGTGGAGGTCATATTAATGGTTGGGTTATACCCATCCGGAGCTGCTGCGCTGACATTGTACTTTCCCATTGGGACACCCGAAAAACATGTTCCCTGGTACGCGGTCGCATCCGGATTGATGACGGTTGTAAGGGTTTGAGAGAAGCTTCCGTTCAGGCTGGTAAGGCTGACAGCCGCACCTGCAATGGCGATCTCGGAAGGCTGATGCAATCCGTCGCCATTGACATCGTTATAAACCAAAATACACACATCCGCGCTGCCTCCCACAACCGGTGTGCCGGTTGGCTGAATTAATGTTGGAGTTGGGGAAGGTCCGGGTGTTGCCGTGGCAGATGAAGGTCCTCCCGCGCCGATAATTAGCTGCTGGTTCTCAATAAGATCGCAGTTGGCATCCAATTGATTATATGAACGCAGGGTCTGTTCGGTTACTCCGTACAGTATCTCGATCTTCGAGCAGGTATCGCCGGCTCTTACGATGTAAATAATCCGTCCGTCTGACCCGGGCGTCGGTGATGGGTAAGAAGATTGAGGCGTCCCCGGAGAAGCTTGAACGCCCGAGGAGATCCATGCCAGTCCAAGCAGAATCAGTATAATGCTGATCGGCAGAATGATTTTTGGTTTCATGAAAAGACCTTTAAAGATTATACCTTATCGATTGTTCGCTTGATATAATTCACCAGAAAGCCTCCTGGAAACAACAGCAGCGAGGTCTCACCGAAAACGTCCATTCAGGTGATTTGCCATTTTAGGAAGGAGAGCATATGCCACTCCAGGTCATTGTTGGGGCACAGTGGGGAGATGAAGGTAAAGGGCGCATTGTGGATTGGTTTGCAGCGGATGCTGATTATACGGCCCGTTTTAACGGGGGTGATAATGCCGGTCACACTGTAACCGTCGGAAACAAAATTTTTAAACTTCACCTCATCCCATCCGGGATCATTCACGCTCAAACCATCGCCGTGATGGGGAACGGAATGGTCATCAACCCGAAAACCCTGCTCGAGGAAATGGATAGCTTAAGTCGGGCAGATATTTCGGTTACTCCTGAACGTTTACATATTTCCCATGCCGCCCACTTGATCACGCCTGCCCATCTTGCACTTGACCGGGCGATGGAGATTGCACGGGCGGCCGGAAATATCGGTACTACCGGGCGCGGCATCGGTCCAGCTTACACGGATAAAGCCAGCCGTCGCGGTCTTCGCATGGCTGATTTACTCTCAAATGATTTTTCTGATCGCATTCGGGATCATATCATCGAAGGGAACCGCACACTGCATAATCTCGGAGTACCTGAATTGGATGCTGCAATAATCAGCGATGAATACCAGGAATATGCTTCACGACTTAAGCCGTTCATTGGCGACACGGCTATTGAATTACATTCAGCTCTACGAACCGGGAAAACCGTCCTGGCAGAAAGCGCCCAGGGCACATTGCTCGATGTGGATCACGGCACCTATCCTTTTGTTACTTCTTCAACCACCACCGCCCCAGGTGTGTTAACCGGTCTTGGTCTTGGGCTGGATGTTGCCAGGGAGGCACGTGTCATCGGCGTGGTAAAGGCTTTCCAGACGCGCGTCGGTTCCGGTCCTTTTCCGACTGAACTTGACGGTGAAATGGCATTGCGACTGCGAGGCACCGGTGAGCAACCATGGGATGAATATGGCACGACAACCGGCCGGCCGCGACGCGTTGGCTGGCTGGATGGCGTGCTGCTGCGCTACGCGGTCCGGATCAACGGCATATCTGAACTGGCAGTTACCAAGCTGGATATCCTTTGCGGGTTGGAAAAAATACAAATATGTACTGCCTACCGCCGCGACCAGGAAGAACTGACCGACCTTCCATTTGGCTTGTTGGATCTGAGTTCATACGAACCTGTCAACGTTATTGTGCCTGGCTGGCATGAGAAAATATCGGACATGCGGACCTGGGAGGAATTGCCCACCGCCGCACAAGGTTATCTCGATAAATTGGCGACTATGGCAGGTGTCCCGGTCCGGTTGGTCAGCGTAGGATCAGAACGTGAACAGCTAATAAGTCGCTAAAAAAGGATTTCCCAAAAGTACTGGAAAACCCTTTACTATTCATTATTCAATGCTTCTGGTACTATGTTTTTGGTAGCGTTTGCGGATCTCTGGCAAGAAATAATCATCAAAGAATCGTGTCACGTCATAATCCGGCATCCAGCCCCATTCCTTGCGGGCTAGCGCGTCATCAACATCTTCCGGCCAGGAGTTAACGATTCCCTGCCGGCGTGGGTTTGGCTCAAAAGTGATCTTGGCACCCGGAAAAGCCTGCAGTGCTCGCTTGCGGAAATCACCGGCAGTCAAACTGAAGGAAGCAATATTATATATCTGTGAAGATAGCTGATTACGGGGGGCATCTGTCAGCAATAACAGTGATTTAATTGCATCAGGCATCGCCATAAAGGAAATGCGAGTGTCAGCATCAACAAAACAAGCATACGGTTTACCCTGTGCTGCAGCATGCAGCATTTCGGGACCATAATCGCTTGTTCCCCCACTGGGGATGGTGAATGCACTGACTAAGCCGGGGAAGCGAATAGCCCGAAAATCCACCATGGTCGGTGGGACTGGGTCCAGATGGCGTTGACCGTAGTAGTGGCTGTAGTAGATCCCCAATTTTTCACAATAAAGCTTGTTACATCCATACATAGTATGCGGGGTGTTGCATTCATCCTCTTTAACAATCCCTGCTTTTTGTTTACTGCCCCGGTCCGGGAAACCGTAAACGGCGATTGAACTGGGAAACAGGAACTTTACCGATTTTTTGAGTTTTTCCGATTTATAGGCTGCCAGCATAAGCAGTTGCATTGTTCCTTCTACGTTGATGCGGTGTGCCTCCTCGGTAGCAACCTCGGCCTTCGAGGAAAGCGAAGCAGCCAGATGGAAAATGATGTCGAAATCATAATCATAGAATATCTTGATCCGGTTTACCAAATCTCCCTGGATATGCTCCGTTGGCAGGAGTTTGATTGATTCGGGCAGGGGAGCTAGGTCGGCAGTAACGATATGAAAGTCGCGTTTCGCCAGGCTTTGTACCAGGGCCTGACCGATCTCGCCACAAGCGCCGGTCACGAGGACCGATTTTCCGCTCATAATCATCTCCTTTAGTGCTAGAATGCTATTCGATGCCGGTAGTTATGCCATTTCGATTGTACAACAGCTTGCTTGAAAAAATAATTGATATTTAACCCGATGAAACTCACTTTTTTGGGACGGGTGTTGTTCCTGGTCCTGCTTCTTACTGCTTGTTCAGGTTTGGCACCCGTGCCTACACTTACGCCTACGCAGGTCGTTGCGACCAATACTGTCACGCCGACTGTGATCTGGTTTCCGCCCACCAATACCCCGACCTTATTCCCTACCACCATCGCACAGCCCACCGTAGATCAGCTCCCTGGTCTCGGTGGATTGCTTTTTATGGACACGTTTGACAACCCAAAGTTGTGGAATACCTCCACATCATCCGAGGCCAGCGCGATCATCACGCGCAACCAATTGGTGCTCTCTATTACGGGGCAGGGTCCGAATTCTCTCCTCAGCCTGCGCAGTCAGCCGGAACTCGCGGATTTCTATGCGGAAGTAACCGTAAAGGTTAGCCTATGCGTCGGCAATGATCAATTCGGGATGGTCTTTCGCGCTGCAGGCGATGATAATAATTACCGTTTTTCAGTCAGCTGCGATGGAGCAGTACGGTTCTTTCGCACGTATACCGGAACCAACTCGCCTATTGGTGAATGGGAGACTACTGGGGATGCACCGACCGGCGCTCCGGCAGAGGTCAAGCTTGGGGTCTGGGTGGCAGGTAATGAGTTGCGATTCTTTTTAAATGACCATCTTCAGCTCGAAACACGTGACCCCGTATTCCATTCCGGGTCAGTAGGACTTTTCGTCTACATGATCGGAACAGACCCCATAACCGCTTCCTTTTCAAACATGTCTGTTTATTCCGTGTCCTACGTCTCCCCGACCCCTTCACCCACACCAACCCGCACTCCAATTCCAAGCCGGACACCCAGCCCATGAAGAATAAATTGAATGAGCTCGATTCGAAAACCTGGCTTAAGTTCCAAAAATCCTGGTTCATTCATAACCCACCGCCGCGCAGGAAAGGTGTTCTGGTCCATCCAGCCAAGTTCCCGGAAACGATGGCACAGGAGTTTATTGAATTTTTTACCCGCGCTGGTGAAAGGGTGCTCGATCCAATGGCCGGGACCGGATCCACGCTTATCGGTGCATTGCGGTCTGGACGGAACTCATATGGCATTGAATTAAATCCGAAATATGCGGATATCGCCCGGCAGGTGATTGCAGAGGAGCGGGTCCTATTGGGGGCGACTGTCGAAAAGCTCGAATCACAGATCATTACCGGCAACGCTCTGGACGCGTGTAATTATCAATTACCAATCTGTGACTATGTTTTTACCTCCCCGCCGTATTGGGATATGTTACACGCCAGGGGCGCCGACACACAAAAACAACGTCGCACAAGCCCGGATATGGATGTTTTTTACTCTGATGATCCGAACGACCTGGGTAACATGCACGACTACGATGATTTCCTTGCCAAGCTGTTGACCATCTATACCGGGTTAAAACCAATCCTGCGAGAGAGAGCCTACTTGACGATCATCGTTAAAAATGTAAAAAAACGTGGAAAGATTTATCCGCTGGCGTGGGACCTGGGCCGCGAACTGGGTAGAATATACACATTGAAAGACGAAAAACTCTGGTTGCAAGACAACCAGCGTCTTGCACCATACGGGCTCGGGTCAGCATGGGTGAGCAATACCTTCCACCACTATTGTTTACAATTCAGAAATGAGGGATAATTGATGGATTGGAGTAGCTATTAGAAACTTCCTTGGTGGGTAAAGTTATGCTTACACAATCTGATCTTCTCCACATTCCATATACCCCGGATCTGACCGAGGCAGGCATTACTTATGCCTGCAGGTCCCTCAACGCTGGATCCGGTCTCATTAGTGCATCCCCGTTTAACCATTTACGACGGGTCGTATCTTCAGTTGTTGTGGAGCTATCATTCCGTCGTTACCTTGTTGAGCATAAGATTCCATTCAACGTGCTGGCTGCGGAACCCTTCACCGACCCGAACCACTATGATGTTACGCTGGGTGGTCACCGCTGCGAAATAATGACGTACTTGATTTGCCGCCGGCCTCAAATCACCCAGTTACGGGAGGACCCCGGCTACAATATTCCAGGCGCCAGCCCTTATCCCGCAGGACGATTTCGTCAGAGAGGGGCGCCGCTCGGATGACTTGTTCCTGTTCGCTTTCTTATTGGGATTGACGGCTGCCGGACAGGTTGATGTGGCGCAGGCGCTTGCCACTGGTCAACCCACGTACCTTGTTCATCTTCTACCTGAACCCTGGGCGCGACCGGTTGGCTGGGCACCGATCGAGGGAATTAGTTTGAAAAGCGAATGTGACGTTCCCATTGTTATTGAGATTGGTGGACAAGATGCGGAACGCAATTTTATTACCTGTAATGTTGAACTCCCGCCACACTCAGGCACTCCAGTGCAGGAAACCTTTTTTAGTCTGCATTACGTCCATACCAAGGATAAGCCATCTGCCCGTGTGGAAATGCAAAGCCCGCGCTGGGTCGATACCCATGTTATTCAACCCTTGGACTGGGGAAATATCTGGGTCTATGGGATGAACATTATCCTTGCTGGTTGGCTCACCCACGAAGAAATACGGAAAAAAGGGACTGTTTTGAATCCCGGTATGGCGACATTTCAATTTGCACGGACACGAGTTAAAAATCTTTTGGTGCCATTGAACGAACTCCATCCACTGGGTTTATTATTCGATAGTCTGTACTCATAAGCGCCCCCTGACAATAGATTAGTGTTGAGCCTTTGCAAGTACTTCCCATCGATCTTTTTATGTTCAAATTGATGGGAATGCAATCGGTTTGACGCATCCAATCTCCTGTGGTATTATCCCATCACAATTGAATAGCCTTTACCGGCACTCTTATCCAGAGAGGCGGAGGGACCGGCCCGACGAAGCCTCAGCAACCTTTCCAATGAAAAGGTGCTAATTCCGGCAGAGCAAGATCTGGAAGATGAGAGGGCAGCCGTGGACCCCCTAATTGCCCTTTCGTGTTCCGAAGGGCAATTTTTTATTAGGAAGGATACACAATGACTACAACTTTTATGTCATCGCCGAAATTGTTATTCACATCCGAATCGGTAACCGAAGGTCATCCCGATAAACTTTGTGACCAGATTGCAGACTCCGTCCTGGATGCGTGCTTCGAGCAGGATCCAACCAGCCGCGTGGCTTGTGAAGTTGCGACCAAAACCGGTTTCGTGATGCTCCTTGGCGAGATAACCACACAGGCATTTGTAAATTTCGACGACCTTGTCAGAAAGGTCGTTAAAGAGATTGGCTACGACAGCAGTGATAAAGGCTTTGATGGAAACACCTGTGGCGTGCTTTCTGCTATTGCCAGCCAGAGCCCTGATATAGACATGGGTGTCAGCAAATCCCTGGAGGCAAAGGACGGCGACAAGGACCAGATTGACCTGATCGGTGCAGGCGACCAGGGAATGATGTTCGGTTTTGCCTGCAACGAGACTGAGCAACTAATGCCCATGCCAATCTATCTGGCTCATAAACTGACCCGTAAACTGGCTGAAGTCCGCAAGGCTGGTATCTTGCCGTGGCTCTACCCGGATGGTAAAAGCCAGGTTACCGTGGAATATGACCATGGTAAACCAAAGCGGATCGATACTATTCTTGTCAGCGGCCAGCATTCTCCTGATGTATCTCACGCAGATATCGAAGAAGGCATCATGGAACACGTCATTGTGCCTTCCATGCCGGCTGGCATGACCGACAAGAAGCTGAAAGTATACGTCAATCCTACCGGGCGGTTCGTGATCGGCGGTCCGATGGGAGATGCCGGTGTAACGGGTCGCAAGATCATTGTAGATACCTATGGGGGTATGGGCCGTCACGGCGGCGGAGCTTTCTCAGGTAAGGACCCGACTAAGGTGGACCGGTCTGCAGCATATGCAGCCCGCTGGGCAGCCAAGAATGTGGTTGCCGCAGGCCTTGCAGATCGCTGTGAGATCCAGGTTGCATATGCCATTGGAGTGGCTCACCCGTTATCGGTGAATGTCGAAACCTTTGGAACTGGAAAAATTGCGGATGAAAAGATCGGTGCACTCATACTTGATCATTTCGATCTGCGCCCGGGTGCCATCATCCGCGACCTGGACCTGCGCCGCCCAATTTATCGAAAAACTGCTGCGTATGGGCACTTTGGGAGGGATGATGTCCAGTTCCCTTGGGAAAATACCGATAAAGCCCCGGCTTTACGAAAAGCTGCCGGTTTATAGTGGACGATCTCCCGCTGATTTCAGCGGGAGATTTTTTTCAATCCTTTACCATTTTCAGTAATCCGGTTAGTACCCAGGGTGACATCACAAAAAAACCAATCAGGGCCAGCTCGCCTGCACCGGTTACCAACGAAATAAACACAATCCCCAATTCTGTGACAAGATAGCTGGTCAGAGCCAGCCGGTCGAATCTTGAATTCGCCGGTTTGGAGGAATTTCCCAGAGATGAGAAGGTACAGAGCGATGGTGGTAAAGATGGTCAACCACCATCCCCAAAAATTCTGTAATGGAATGCCGTGATATGGACCACTCACATCCCATACCCAGATTCCGCTGGCGACCATGATCGGGTCCATCACCACATCCCAGGCGGTCATCGCCAGTCCAGCCACCAGTGCCACTGACAACACCCTTTGCCAATGCTTCCAGTCCGCCGGGATTAGCCGGTCAGCAATGACAAAAGAAGGGTAGCTCATCATGAACCAGGCAACCGGGATAAGATAGGGGACCAGCCCCAGGAACATTGGTCCCAACCGATTCGTGTAGTGATACGGTCCATAAACCAATCCGGTTGCCACGCCGACGCTCTCAAATAACAAGCTGATTGCAAAGACGAGGGCCAGTAGGCGCAATGACCGTGCCCACCCCTCACGCTGGCCGGCATGCAGGAGCGCGAACATAAATCCGGCCAGTGTACTGACCGGAGTCAGCCACTGCCCGGGGTGGATGCCAGCCATGAAACTCACGATGGAGTAAAGTGTTAATAGTCCATACAGGATCAGAAAAGCGATCGTGATTCGACGAAGTGTCATATAACCTCCTCGAACTAGATTTTACCTGAAACAGCTTGAATTAATCGATTGGGCAGCCATTAAAAATCCTGGAATCGTCCTCGTGGTCTGTCCCATTTCCATAAAAATTGGATGGGTGTATACTCGTTCAAGCATATTATTAGTGGAGGTCTTATCATGAAACGTGCAGTCAGCATTAGCATCGGCTCGTCCAAGCGCAATAAAGCAGTCACGGTTAAATTACTGGGGGAGGAAGTCAGCATCGAACGGATCGGTACAGATGGTGATATGGAAGCTGCGGCTCAGAAGTACAAGGAGCTCGATGGGAAAGTTGATGCCTTCGGTGTTGGCGGTGCGGACCTGGGTTTGATGGTGGATGATAAATGGTACCGGCTTTATTCGGTTGAGAAGATGGTGCGGTTCATCAAACAAACACCGGTTGTGGACGGCACCGGCCTCAAGAATTCGCTGGAAAATAAAGCCGTTCCTTTCATGGAAGCCAAAGTGGGTGATTATATTTCAAAGAACGGGGGCAGGAAAGCTTTTGTAATGACCGGAGCTGACCGCTGGGGATTGACCAAGAGCTTCCTTGATGCAGGTTACGAATGCACTTTTGGTGACTTTATGTTTTCATTGGGAATTCCCATCCCGCTTCACACGGCTAAACAATTAAAATCTCTCGCCAGCATTGTCATGCCGTTGGCAGGACGTCTGCCCTTCGAGTGGGTTTATCCCACCGGAGAGAAGCAGGAAGAACGCAAGCCAAAATACCCGAAATGGTTCGGATGGGGGACGGTTATTGCCGGGGACTGTCACTACATCAAGCGTTATATGCCGGATGATATGAAAGGCAAAGTGGTGGTAACCAATACCACCACTCCTCAGGATGTGGAATTATTCAAAAAACTGGGTGTAAAGTACCTGATAACCACAACGCCCGTGTTGGATGGACGTTCATTCGGTACGAACATGATGGAAGCCGCGTTAATCGCCATTTCAGGCAAAGGTCGGGCGTTGACCCATGCGGAATATGAAGAATTACTGGCCAAGCTCGGTTTCGAACCTTCGTTCCAGGAACTTAATTAACTCTTCAAAACTCAAAGTAAGATCCATGATTGACTTGTAACCATTTATTTTATTCCTTGATGAGGAGATAACTTATGGATGCAATCGTAACTGCCGGTGGGATACCGCTGCCGGAAGAACCCCTGTATGATGCCACCCGGGGAACACCGAAGGCAATGGTTGATGTGGCTGGTAAACCGATGATCCAGTGGGTTCTTGATGCACTGTCCGAATCCGCAGCTGTGGATAATGTTGTCATCGTTGGTCTGACCGAAAAAAGTGGTGTTAAGTGCGAAAAACCCATATATTATGTCTCCAACCAGGGAAAGATGGTGGAGAATCTACAGGCCGGGGCGCGTAAAGTTTTGGAAATAAATAAGAAAGCCCGGCACGCTTTGCTCGTTTCGTCGGATATTCCAGCCATTACCGGTGAGATGGTGGACTGGGTGATCAATACAACCAAGGATACCAAGCTGGATATTTATTACAACGTTATCCGCCGTGAAGTCATGGAGAAGCGTTTTCCCGGTTCGAAGCGCACCTGGACAAAACTCAAGGATATGGAAGTCTGTGGTGGTGATATCAACGTTGGAAGTCTAAAATTACTTACAGAGGACGAGACTGCAATATGGGAAAAGATCACGGCCTCCCGTAAGAATGTGCTCAAACAGGCTGCACTGATTGGATATGACACGGCCTTCCTTCTCCTTACCGGACAGCTCTCCCTTGAAAAAGCCGAAGCCAATATCATGGACCGCCTGAAGATCACGGGTAAAGCCATCGTTTGTCCATATGCAGAAGTCGGTATGGATGTGGATAAACCGCACCAACTCGAGATCATACGGGCTGATCTAAAAAAACGCCTCAGGAAGGCTGCCAAACCCAGTTCACCTGTAAAAAAGAAAAAAGTTAAAAAGTGACCTTGAAGAAGATCTTGGAAATGGACGCTCGTCTCTCCGCACGTATGCGGGTGGCCGAGCGTCCGGGGTTATTACGGAATATAGCTGCCTTCCTGGCGCACTCAGGTGACTCCTGGTTCTGGTGGGCGGGGTTAGCCCTGCTGTGGTGGTTGGGAAATGCATTTTGGCGTCCGTGGGCTTTGATGGTGCTGCTTTCGATCATAGCCTTGGCAGTGATTGTATTGGCAATTAAATTTATCATTCGCCGCCGGAGACCGGAGGGAGAATGGGGCGCAATTTACCGTTCAACCGATCCACACTCCTTCCCTTCCGGTCACGCTGCCCGAGTGATCCTGATCCTGGTGCTTACCATTGGTCTTGGCCCCGGATGGTTGGTGGCGATTCTCTGCATCTGGGCGCCTATGGTCGCACTGGCGCGCGTAGCAATGGGTCTTCATTATTTGTCTGATATCGTGGCCGGCGCCGTTCTGGGAGCGGTGGCGGGCTTGATCAGTTTGCGAATATTTTAAATAAAGAACCGGCAGGATCGCTCTTGCCGGTTTTTAAAGATGACTAGGCTGATTTCATCGCAGCCTTGAAATTTTCCAGCACATTTACCGGTGTGGGGTCAGTTTCATAGATCATTGCCAGGTAATAGGCTGTGTAATCCCCGAAATGCAGCGTTGTCCATATATTTGATAGAGGCGAGACTTCCCGAGCCTCATGCACCGCTGTTATAAGACCTTCGTGCATGAATCCTGCCTGGGTCAGATCGCTACGCTTACGATTGCGTGGATGGTCGGATGGCGAACGCAGGAAAATGGTAATCGTACGGGACAAGGTTTCTGCGGGGTTGTTCAGTCCGGCCAGGGCATTGTGATCAGCTTCGGGTAAAAACTCAAAACCGGCACCGGCCTTGGCGATCTCGTTTACCTGACCCTTCCAGCGCCTTGCCACGGGGGCGAGAACTCCGGAACCGTAAACATTCACCCAATTACCAACCAATTGATTGGCCAGTTCTTTGGATGGGTTTTTTACAGCAGGGATATCGATGCGAATTAATTCCTGCTGTTTTTCCATCGCTGAGACGGCGCTTGAGATTTCGCCAGGCAATCGGTCTGCCTGATCCAACAATCCTAACCGGGCAAACGCGGCCAGTAACAGACCAAATGAAAAGCCTACCGCGGCGCGAGGCTGACCTTTGTGATCAAATTTCCAGACTTGTATTTTACTGGCCGAGGCACGTTTTTCGAGTTCTCCCCCGGTGCAAACGACAAGAATACGGCAGCGCGCTTGTTTAGCGGCCTCAAACGCTTCGAGGGTCTCCTCTGTGTTACCGGAGTGAGACGATGCGATCACCAGCGTCTCAGGACCTCGTGCCCAGCCTGGCAGGTAGTAATCTCTCTGGACGATGACCGGGAACTTACACAGTGGGTTGATGTAAGCTGACAACAAGTCTGCACCGATGGCCGAGCCTCCCATGCCAGAGATCAGGACCTTGTTGATTCCTGCGAATGTCTCCAGGTCCAGGGATTGCTGCTGGCCCAACTCCCAGGCAGATTGAAGTTGGTGGGGAAGGTTTTCAATCTCACCCAGCATATTCTTCGAATTGAGTTTCTTGAAAAGTGAGTAATTATCCAGGTTCATCAATCAACCCCTTTCTGTTTAATGGCAAGCCGATAAACATCGCGGCGCTTCCAACCGGATTCTTGTGCTACTCTTCCTGAAATAACGGATGGAGTTTCGCCCAATTTTAATCCGATTTTTAAGGCGATCAAGACCCTCTCTTCGGACCAGGAAGGCGTCTCATCTTTTTGACTACCGCTAATTACAAGAGTAAATTCGCCGCGTGGTTCATTCCTGGTAAAGTATGTGTACCCGTCTGAGAGGCTGCCTCGCCAAATTTCCTCATGCATCTTGGTCAATTCGCGGGCAATCGCAACCTGCCGGTTACCGAGGACACTATCCAGATCCTTCAACGCCACCAATAAACGGTGGGGGGATTCGAGAAACACCAAAGTAAAAGGGTATCTTTCCACCTGCTTTAATAAGAACTGGCGTTCAGACGATTTGCGAGGCAGGTATCCGAGATACAGGAATGTATCAGCCGGAATTCCTGATGCTGACAATGCTGCGAGAGGTGCAGAGGGGCCTGGAACCGGGCTGACCGTATGACCTGCATTCAACGCGGCACGTGTCAGCTCGTAACCCGGATCATTAATTACAGGGGTTCCGGCATCCGATACCAGTGCCACATCGCTATTGTTTAACAACGCCAGGATGGTATCAAGCTTGGAAAGTTTATTGTGTTCAAAATAACTGGTTAGCGGGGTATGGATATCAAAATGGGTAAGCAGTTTGCGGGTAACACGTGTATCCTCCGCGGCAATTAAATCCACCTCTCTGAGGATCCGCAGAGCCCGCGGGCTGATGTCTTCCAGGTTACCAATTGGGGTGGCAACAAGAAATAAAATACCCATAAAGGTATTTTATCATCCCAAGGGATCGCCAGGCTGCATGGATAATGTCGATATACCTTTTATCGAAGATCACATTGCCGATCGACATTATTGAGTATTATTCTCTTAAGCTTCTAACCAACATTATGTGATCCTTGTCAATGATGACCGTCCAAAAGTATTTTTAACTCTTCAAGGGCAATGTTGGGCTTGGTGAAATGGATACCTTGCATACCGATTGTTCGGGCTCCATCAATATTGATCAATACATCATCCAGGAATACCGATTCTTCTGCCCGTGAACCAAGCTTATCGAGTGCCAGCCGATAGATACGTTGATCTGGCTTGATCAACCCCACTTCGGCAGAAATGATCATTTCGTCGAAGACATCATCGAATTCGTTACGTTGAATGAATTCTCTCAACCCTGACCAGGCATTGCTGATCAGACAAACTTTGTGTTCGGGGCGCAAGCTGCGGAGGAAATCGGTCAATTTGGTGTCAACCTGGTCGCCGGCAAAGAAACCGGTTCTGATTTTTTCCACTTCCGACCGATTCACATGCAATGCTGCAGCTATGGCATCCCAATGAGCATCTTCATTGATTTTCCCAATGGATGCCAGCCGGGCGGATTCGCTTTCGAAGATGATTTTTTCCAACGCGAGGCTGGTCATGTTCAATTGTTCAGCCTGGCGGTTACGCGGTCCGGTATCTTCGGTACGAACGAGAACGCCACCGAAATCAATGAATACTGAATGAATTGTCATTTCTTTTTCTTGGCAAGAGGCTTTTTGACCGCCTTCACGACGGCCTTCTTCTTCGGCTTTTGCGATGGCTTTTTCTGCGGTTTTGGGTTAATTTTCAATGCTTCCGGAGTTTTTACTGCCTGACTGGTTATCTTCGATTTTCCAGCATCACTCTCAGCTTTATCTGCTTCCTGCGCCATGGTCTTGATGGCTTTCTTCCAATCCGGGAAGAATCGTTCCATACGGGCACGCTCAACCCGGTTGGCACGCCGGCACTTGGGACAATGGGCATCATAATATGACAATTTATTCTCTTCCATATGTTCAAGACCAGCCAGCATCTCCTCGCGACTGATGGCAAACATGGTCTGGCAATAAGTGCATCGTAACTGCATATCGTACTCCTTTCGGATATAGTCGATATTTGGGAAAAGAAGCAAACCCTATTTTACTCCATCGACGTGTTCGAACGGGGATGTACCACCATTTTTTGTTATTTTGGTCATCCCATTATTATTTTTTATTCGTCAAATTTTAGTTTTCCTTGACTTTTGACCCTCATTTGTGCTAGATTAAGGCATCTTGTTTTGAGGTATATATGCATCGAGAACGTGTTTCTGAAAATGTCTACTGGTTCCAGAGTGAGATTTATGCACAGGTCACTGCTGGAGTGGTGGTTGGTCCGCAATGGGCTATCGTGATCGACACCCTTGCCCTTCCTGAAGAGACTCTTGCCATCCGCGATTTTGTTGAGCACGAGGTGGGTGTCCAGGTACGGTATGTAATTAATACGCATTATCATGCCGATCATACCTGGGGTAATTGTTTTTTTCCGGGTGCGACCATCATTGCCCATTCCTTGTGCCGGGATCTTCTGATAGAACGCGGCACGCCCGCGCTTGAAAACGCCCGGAAGCAGAACCAGACCTTTCGCCAGGTAAAGATCGTCCTTCCGCATTTTACCTTTAGGGAAGGGATGATGAACTTGCGTGTCGGTAAAAAAAACCTGTCAATCATGCCCGCGCCCGGTCACAGTCCGGATGGGATCGCGGTTTTGGTCGAGGAAGACCGCGTACTTTTCGCGGGGGATTCCTTCATGCCGCTGCCATACATCGTGGATGGCAATGCCGAAGAAATTACCAGTTCCATTAAGAAGATTGGTCGGATGGGTCTAGAGAATATCATCCAAGGACATGGCGACATTATTCTGCGGGGTGAAATCGATGCGGCAGTAAAGGAAAACCTAAACTACCTTTCCAATATTCGTAAAATTGCCCGTACAGCCACACGCCGTCGACTCCCCCAGGATTTTCTCGATGAGAATAGCGTCGAGGCCAGTGGGAAGAGTTGAGTCCATCTCGGCGGGTTGGCTGAAGAACTCCATCGCCGTAATTTGCGTTCCCTTTTTATCGAAGAAAAAGAAGCCCGGGAAAAGGAATAATTCTTTCCACCCAAATTAGCACTCTCTTTTAAGGAAAATACTGCCACACAGTTGAAGTGTGGCTTTTTTTTATCCGTTTATTTACGGCCATCATCCACCCTATTCTGACGGGATTCCCTCCAGCGTTGCAGTATCACCGGTAAACCATGCCTCCTTTCTGTGCCATCTAAAAGTCTTTTAATATTCGGGCGAAGAGCCCAAATTAGAAGCATCTCTGCCAAAATCCCGTAAAGCAGGTATTCCCAGGGAGCGAGTCCCAGGGCAGCTCGAATGCCAAGAATAAGAATTGAAATAAGTCCCACACTAAGGGTTGTGACCGAGGCATATCCGATACCGAACCAGACCAGGAATGCAAATGGGATCAAGATCAACCCACTTGGCGCCCATAAACCAAAGGTGCCCCCACCTGCTGCAGCCCCGCCTGCTCCGCCGCGCAGATGCAGGCGGTTTTCAGAACCTCGTTCTATGAGGAAGACCGAGTAATTATTCCCGAGGATCGCTGCGATTGGTGCCAGTGCCTGGATCCAGGTATTTCCCGTTATTGCTTTTGCCAACCAGACCGTAGCGGCTGCTTTAATAATATCCATAATGGAGGTCAGCGCACCCGCAATTGGACCGGCTGCCCGCATGGCGTTCGTCCCGCCTGTCCGACCACTTGCTACGCTACGGATGTCCTTGCCAGTCATCAATTTTACGATGATTAAACCGAACGGGATCGCTCCAATGAGATAGGAGCTGATCAATATCCCGGCATCAATCAAAACCTGCATCAATTACTCCTCGTCCCTGTTGGGTTGTGAATTTGGGGGGTGCTTTTTATTATCTCAGGCACAGTTAATAACCCAAAAATGGGGCAAAGGTCTCTCTATTGACCTAATTCCAACGTGACTTCGCGAACTTTTCCCGGATCGATCCAAAATCCTCGGGCAATCCATTTTCCAGCCCGTTTGGACCAAATGATCTGAACCACCGAATACATGGCTTCTTTGATGTCCTGTTCTGAAAGATATTCTGGTCCTTCTGGATGAGAATGGTAAATAGCAAGCAATTCCAGACCGGCAGCTTCTATTCGCTGGAATGCACGCCACTGCTCGTTGGGGTCCATGTGGAAACGGACCGGACTCTGGTCAACATTCCTGACTGCTAGATTCATTTCAACATGGTTGTTTTTACCAGCGAGTAACCCGCATGCTTCCAAGGGAGAAAGTCGTTGTACGCGACGACGCATTGATTTCCAGACTTCAGTGGTAATGATTAAACTATTCATTATTTCCCCACCGCCCTTTACAGGCTAAGTGAACTCTTGATCATATGGCAGAAATGAAGCGTTCATTTAAATTGTAGATACTAATGGAACCAAATCGCCAACCCCCAAAAAACGGACAGCATAACCATCGGTTCCGCGAACGCCCGCCTGAACGGAGTTCCCTCCAGCAGGTTGACCCCCATAACCGTCAATGCATAAACGGGTGCCAACAGTACCAACCCGAAACGGACGGGTGTTAGTGGCAGATAATGCAAGGCAGCCCCCAATTGTGCCGCAACCAGACCGATACCGACCGCCCATGCCAGCTCCCAGCGCTGGTTCAGACGCAGGTGAAGCGTTCGCAGACCAGCCAATCCACCGGCCAGGAATAATGCCGGAACGACCATTATCAATCGGGCATTGGCTGCTTTGATGGCAGTTGCCAGGATAAGAAAGATGATAAATGCGAGCACAGTCAAAATCGATGTCGCCAACGGGTAGCGTGCATCGGCTTGATCCACCACAACATACTCGGCAAGGAAAACCACCAGCAGTAGGACAGCACCAACACCGAAACCCAGCCACCAGACCTCTGATTTTGGGAGCGTATTGAGGGCAATACCAATTACCAGAACCGTCAGTGTAGGCATCAGTAAATGTTCGAGCGTCCCATCTTTTCGTAAAGAAGGGTGCGTTCTGAGCAGCCAATCCATACCGGTAGCGGTCAGACCGGCGGTTAAAAGCACAATAACCAGGTTTAAATTAATTGGAAATGCGAGATAAATACCGGCGATCGGGATTGACACGTCAATATGGGGCGCGCTGATAATCCGTGTCATGGCAAAGGCGAGCAGTACAGCCGCCATCAGAACACTGATACGGGTTGTTTCCGGCAGGTACGCTCTTTCGGTCATGCGCAGGATTGTACCTCAGATTGAGGTAGCCTTCTGGTAAGGAGGTGGATAGTCGGTTTTGTATCAAATTAGGCAGGATGAGACATTCACATCTAAAAAAATGCTATTTCCAACTGTTTCATTGCAAGAATCACTATTCGAGACTATAATACCGCCTTGCCTGACGGGGCGTGGCGCAGTCCGGCTAGCGCGCTTGCATGGGGTGCAAGAGGTCCCGGGTTCAATTCCCGGCGCCCCGACTGGAAACCGCTTACATACCTTTTTGGAGGATGTAAGCGGTATAAGTTTAACCGGGGGATATTTTATTTCATGACGTCGTCTTAGGGAAAATAACCTGTCCCTCACGAAAAAAAAATCCACCAGAACCAACAGGAACTTGCAATCTTGAATAGATGAATGGATTACGGTGCTACTGTCAAGAAAAGAACGCAAGACGATTTAACCTTACCAGCCGCCCGTTTTCAACCGGTTCCTTAATTCATCCTGTAATGCCAGAAGCATCTCTTTGAAGGTTTCCATATTCGCGGAATTCCTTTGGTTCGCTTGCTCCTCCAAATGCTCGAGTAAGTAAACCATCCACGAATTCCACGAACGTGGGTTGTCATACATTCGCGCAATTTCAACCGCAGTAGTATTCAGGATATCACGAAGTTCATCTTCATTACTCTTGCCCATAGACCACTCTCCTTGTACTGGCTCCACCAAAGGAAAGGAAACGTTTTAACTGCACCGTCTACCTCAAACATTTAATCCATTATCGCCTGGATATTTGAATACTTGCAGTGTGATGATCCGATAATGATTCTAACACGGTCAAACAGGCTATATATCAAGCCTCCCCTTTTTTGTACAAATCCTATTTATCTGCCAATGATACACCCACTGTAATCAATACAGGTCCGAATCTCTCCAATATCAAACTAAAGATTTTCCTATTTTCGTCCCTGCGAAACCAGGATCCGTTCGGCATTGCTAAAATAGATTTTCTCCAACACATCATCGGGCAAATATAAACCACATATATACCATCTTCCTTGCAACGGAATAGGGGCGGCATTGTAATTAAAATATTCGTCATCTGTCTCGAGGAAACGATAGATCACGCGGTAGGCTTCTGGATAGGGGCCCATGTCTGAGCCGAACAGGATCCGATCTGAAAACTTCAAAAAGAAACTGCGCGCAGAGTATGGTTGACGTCCAAGTTCCCCAAGCCGCGGAGAAATGTCCACATGGAAATTTGGGCAGCGTTCCAACAATGCGGACACCCAACCAAGGTTCTCAGCATAGCAGCCCACGTGGGCGCCAATAAAGGTGGTCAGAGGGTGGCGTAAAACCAGATTTGCAAGCCCATTGATGATATGCATGAATGGTGGGAATGGTGGACTGGTAAAGGCCCAGTCCGGGTGGTTGCCAAGCTCTTCGAAACGTTCGTTGGTGCCGTCCAGCGGGTCAAAAAAGGCGACCGGGTCGGCAACGTGGATCATGACCGGGAGTTTTAATTCCCCAGCGGTCTCCCAGATGGGATCGAGGCGCGGATCGTCGACATCCACGAGCTTGCCAGTGTTGTCCTTTACATGCAAACCGAGCAACTTCCAGATCTTTAACCCCTCTGCCCCGCGCTCCTTTTGGTGTCTTGAGTTTGTCTGCCGCCCACCCTGGGAATTTATTACCCTTCTCCTGCCATTGAGACCAATCAACCCCTCCAAAGATCATGAAGCGATCCGGAGCCTGTTGCTTGAAAAGATCCAGGTGCGATCCAAGCAGGGTTTCACCCCAACCGCCATCCAGATCGACGTAACGTCGGATGCCCGCTGAATCCAGCAAATCGAGCAGCTGACTGATCGGTTTATGATCCCAACCCCCACCGAAATCTTCTCCCAGATGATTATGCGCGTCGAATGCCGGGAAGCGAGGCATGTCAACCTGGGTGATCTTGGTGACGAGTTTGGATTGCGGTTGAAAGTTTTCCAATTCCATTTTTTTACTCCAAAAATGAAAGGATCTTCGGTGCTTTACCCTGATTAAATAAGTATAGATTGTAACTGCCTGGTCCGCAACTATTGCACATTGCCATTCAAGAGCCATCCATACTTGATCGTTCGAAGAATTCTCCTTGACATGTGTGGAAAGGATTTTATACTAATTAATTATGAACTCAAAAGATATATCCATCATGAGGTTGGCGAATCAACAAATAATAATGTCAAAATGCAAGACCGCCAGGGATTTGTTAACCTGGATGGGCGCCATGCAAGCGCAGAATTTTCCGATGGTTAAATGGGCGATCGGAATTCGACTTCCAAATTCGACCGACCGGGAGATATCTGAGGCCATAAATAGGGGGGACATTATTCGGACTCACCTGCTCAGACCAACCTGGCATTTTGTTTCTGCAACCGACGTATTCTGGATGCTTGAATTGACCGCGCTAAAAGTAAAAGCCTCCATGAAATCCCGACAGCAACAGCTCGGTCTTTCTGGATCTATCCTCTCAAAAAGTGATTCGATCATTGAGAAAGCATTGAGAGGCGGTAAACATTTATCACGAACGGATGCTACAGGTTGAATTGAATAAATCCGGGATCGCCATATACGACAACCGGCTCTCTCATCTCCTCGCCCATGCGGAGTTGGACGGATTGATATGCAGCGGAATGGTGAAAAATGGAGAACCGACATATACCCTACTTCAAGAACGAGTTGTGAAAACGGGCATTATGACCAGGCATGAAGCTCTGGCAGCGCTTGCAAAAAAATATTTCTGGAGCCACAGCCCGGCTACACTTCAGGATTTTACCTGGTGGTCTGGACTAACAATCAGGGAGGCAACGCATGCTTTGGAAATGGTTAAGTCTGAATTAACTTCTGAACAGATTGATGAACGGATTTATTGGATCCCACAAACATTCAATCTACCCGGGATTGGGAAAGACCTGGTTCATCTCCTGCCGGCCTTCGATGAATTTATCATCAGTTACCAGGATCGGAGTGCATCATTAACCGATGTCGATCATAAAAAAGCTGTTTCCAATAATGGCATTTTCAGACCCACCATTGTTGTGAACGGCCAGGTAATCGGGATATGGAATCGCACAATTAAAAAGACACCGTTTTAATCGAAACGGAATTGTTCGAACACCCAATAAAACAAAACCATAGGGCTGATCGAAAAAGCAGCAGAACAGTACGGGGGTTTCTTAGAATTGAAAACTAAAATTCTCCATCGATTTGATTCAGATTAATATGAAGAATTTAATTTACCAGACGGTTTTCAACGCAAATGTTTCATAAGGGGACGGGTCCGGGTAGAGCCGGCACAGCCGGGAAATAACGGGACGGAAGTGGCAACGGGATCGAACGTACCCCGTACTTGACCGTCTCAACAAGCTGCTGGTGGGTTATCCCCAACGGTTCAAGTATGGTATGGGCGGCCCGGAAAAGCAATTTTTCGTATTCGGCCAGGTCAATTGTCCGCGGATCAGGCAGAGGTTGCAGGTCCCAGGCAACCACACTCTGCTCGCCCCGGGTGTAAAGTAGACGGACAGCTTGACCGGGGCGAAGATTTTTCCCGACCGTACTGAGCTGGAGTGCGGCACGGGCAGCCGGTGAGGGGGTACGATATTTCTCAAGGCTGCGGCTCAAGGTCTGCCGGACGACCAGTTTCTCCATCGGTACACGCCCGGACTTCAGGTCGGCCAACCTGCGGCGCAGCAGGTTGAAGGCTGCCGGGAAACAGACAGGCAGGACAGACGCATTCGCAGCGCGATTCAGGAGCTGGAGCAGTTCCATCTGCACATCCGACACGAAGATCGGGGTATCGCGCGCGGCGAAGTTCTATTCCGCGCATTTTGAGCACTCCATTCTGGAACGAACCGAAGTACCGATTGGCAACTGGTACGCTGGCGTTGGAACGCGATGGAAGGAACGCCACCCAGCGATAAACGCCGTCGAGCGAGATGGGCAGACCGGTGTTTTCAAAGATACGATCCAGCAAGGGTTTGAAAGCGGTTACGGTGGCGCAGCCAGGCTTTTTTACCCACATGCCATCCACATACATGTGCAGGACCTCAAAGCCCAAATCCTCGGCGATCTCCTTGGCGCGCAGAAGTGTCTCGCGGCCGTAGGCGGTTACAGCCTCGTGGGCCTCAATACGTCCGAAGCGGGCATTCTTATAACCCAGGTAGCCAAAGCAGGTGACCAGCAGCCATTTGTGGGCTGAAACCGCGGCGTGGTAACGCTTGTAACGTGGATCCCAGCGCGGCATGCCCAACAGGATAGACTTGATGTTAATGCGTTTTTCCAGGAGAGGTGCAAGCGTCTCAGGGACCAGGCCTGCGCTCCGGGCGAGTGAGGGGCAGCCCGGTATCCGGGTCACGCTGGCCAGGAATGATGGTCTCCGGGCTGATGTTGAAATGTGCCATCACGCTTGGGTACATCGAGACAAAGTCAATTTCGGCCACATCGGCATGCAGGCCAAGGGTGGGTTGGTAGACCATGCCGCCCATGTCGGACTGGATTAGGTCGAGGGCGGTCTTGTCACTTTCGACTTGCTGTTTGTGCCAGGGGACGAGCACCCCCCAGCGCAGCGCGGTTGTGATCTGCATTGAGGAGATTCCGGTCCCGGGAGAGACACGGGCTACTGTCTGGACCGGCAGGGCGGTGAGGCGCGCCAACTCGTAGATGCCGTCCATCCCGTAATCGTGGTACATGACGGCATTGTAGATATCCACGTGCCAGCGGCCTGCCAGGTGTACCTGTGCGCCGCGGTAAATGACCTGTCCATAGGCGTAATACGTACGCTGGTCCTTGCGGATAATTGCGGCGTCCGGGTCACGGTTGAGGGGCAGGGGCAGACCCATCGTACTGGAAAGTTCGAGCAGGTGCGGCAGCAGCCAGGTGTCACCCCAGGCGGTCAGGAGCAAGTCAGGATCATACTGTTCCAGGATCTGGCGCAGGTTGACCAGCAAGGCACGGGATGGTTCCAGCGGTTGGCGGTAGCGGTGACCATCATGGGAAATGATGACCCCCTGCGGTGTATCGTGGGCCGGGTTGCGATCAGGTTCAAGCATCAGGATACGCAAGGGTGGCGGTTCGGGGTCAAGCTCCCAGGGCGAGTTGAGCGGGTTGATGGAATGGATGCAGCTACCGTCTGCCTCACCGTCCACCGTCAGGCGAACGCATCCCAATGGAAAGACGCCGAAGGCAGCGGAGTAACGCAGGCTGAGCGGGATATCGGCATCGTAAAAGTTGAGATCTGGGAAGGCAAGTGAAGCAGAATGGAACAAACCCGGTTGGAAAACGGGAGCCAGCACTTCGACAGCCAGGACCGGTATGGGACCGGCAAAAAGATCACGCCGCATGGTTCGAGAGAGGCGGAGCGGCTCCGGCCGGGACGAAAGCCATTTCCAGAGCAAGTGCAGTCGCGAGTTTGGGCCAGAGGCGTAAAAAACGACCGGGAATGACTGGGTCAGGCAATGGCGGCGTCCATCCCGCCCCAGCAGCCAAACGGTAACCCCTTGTTTTGCGGCATACAGATCCAAAAGCCAACCGGTAAGATCAATCATGTTGAGAAATCAGCCCATCCAATAGACCGCGCAGGTGCATGATTTCCTTGTGTTCTTCCAAGAGCATTGAAAGCAGGAAAACCTCGAATGGTAGCGCATGGCTGGCATAGGCGGAGGCTGCCAGGTGCAGGCGGGCGGAGGCGAAAAGGTCATCCAGGGCGAGCTGGTCCGTACGGCGCAGGGCACGCCGGAAGTGGGAGAATGACTGCTCCTCCTCAAGAAAATTCTGCGTGATGGATGGTAGAGTGCGGCCCATGAGAAAGGTTAGAACAGGGCGGGCTGGAGCACCCGCGCGGTTGGGAGTTCCATGGAATAGAGCGTGTCGGCGCGACTGCAGAGCTGCTCGACAAGGTTGGCCCGTTCCGAAGTGGGAGCGGGGGAGATCGCCACCATCAGCGGGGCGGACTGTCGCAGGCGCTCCACTTGGTGCAGGCAACCTGCCAGCAGGCGTTCGGCCTCAACCGCCGGGACCTGCTCGTCGTAGAATGTGGAGAGCGGGTCGAGCAGGATACATGGATGGGGCAGGGTCGGGATGGCTTCGAGCAATGCCAGTACCTGGTAACAGGTGAAGGCGCGGCGGATACAAATACTGCGGGCGGTCGCGGCGGGGTCCGGGGAGCGCAGGCGCAGCAGGCGCAGCAGACGAAAAGCCGGGAAGCGGTTGCCGCCGTCAAGCACGGTAACAGGGCCGCGCAATGCCAGTTCGGCGATCATTTGTGTGACCGGTTCGCCGCCACCGTGAGGGCCGCAGAAAACTGTGAGCGTGCGGGGAAGAAGAGGAATGGGAAGGGTGTTCATGCCTGCAGGATAGCCCAATGTGGGAGCAAAAAAAGCCCCTGAAGGGGGAAAAGATGGCGTAAAAGTGGGTTAGCCATATAAAAAAAGCTGTCCCAAGCATGGGACAGCTTTTTTATGGCGGAGAGGGCGGGATTCGAACCCGCGAACCTTTGTGGGTTACACGCTTTCCAAGCGTGCGCGCTAAGCCAGCTACGCGACCTCTCCGTAAGGCGGGCGAATTATACCAGAAAATAAAAGTGGGCTGTCACAGGGACGGCCCACTTTTTGGTCGATCATTTTCCGTTGGATTTACTGGTGGTGAGTGTGGCTCGTTTCTTTACCATGAGCGGCAGCTCGTTTGGTTCAAGCATGCACCAGCGGGAGGCACCCAGGTACAGGATCTCCAGGATCAGGTCTGTGTAGGAGATCCCATCGGCTTTTGCAATCAAGCATAGATCGCTGTAATCGGGGGTCAAGCCTGGAAGAGGATTGATCTCCATCAGGCAGGGTTGGCCTTCGGCATCCAGGCGAATATCAATGCGGGAAATATCCAATGCACCCAGGATATTATGAGCTCGCCAGGCATAATGCTGCAATTTCTTGGCAAGTTCCGGTTCAATATTGCTGGGACAAATATAGCCGGGAGCACCTTCCGATCCGATGGATTGCGCCTTGGCTTCAAGGCCATATACTCCCGGCGTGATGGAACGGCTGCTGTCCAATTCGAGGATGGGGAAGCGATGGAAGCCGTCCGCATCATACCATTCAGGATGTTTTGAATATCCTATTGCATCTGACCGGCCCATGACAGCAACGGTAAATTCGCGTCCGCTTAGATAAGCCTCCACCAGGGCTGGCTGTTTGTACATGGTAATGACATATTTTGTGCGTTCTCGGAGCTCAACCTCATTATTCACGATCGCTTTTGCATCCACGCCCATGCCCGTACCCTCGCGCGCAGGTTTAACGAAGAGTGGATAGCGCATTTCGGGACGGAGCGGCTCATCCCCGGTATAGAATTCCTGGAATGGAGCAACTGGCAGGCGTCTATCACGCCAGATGCGCTTGGTCAATGTTTTGTCCAATGCGATCGCATTGGCAAGAACACGTGATCCTGTATAGGGGATTTTGAGCATTTCCAGCAAGGCTGGTGTTTGGGCTTCACGGGCATCTCCCCCCAAACCTTCGGCGATGTTGATACAGATATCGGGTCTGGCAGCTTTCAACGCGTAGGGCAGGTTGGAGTCAGCCGGGATAAACATTGTCCAGTGACCATCGGATTCAATCGCTGCCCGGATTTGATTGATGGTCTCAATGTAATCGTCGTCCGCGCCCGCATCAGGGGGAACATCCGCTGGGAGAGGCCGATCATGCTCCTTGATATTTGCGAGCACGGCCACCCGCCACGGATGGGTCGGGCCGCGGAACAAAACTGGGAGGCTTTTCGTTTTCCTTTTCTTGCAAGACGGCAATCATTTTTATCCTCAATATTATTTATTTTTGCGTTGCGTAGTATACGCCATTATGGAAAAAAGACAAGAGGGGAGTTACCGGATTGGAGCAGGTTTCTTTTCTTTCTTAAGTAACTGGGCGTTTTGAAGAATGTCGTGAGCCGATCTCAGCGTACCTTCGGTGACATCACCAAGCATTTGGGCTAATTCGAGGGTCCGCGACTCACCGCTTAGCCTGGTAACTTTTGTCAGGGTGCAATTCTTCTCAACGACTTTCTGTACCTGGAAATGCTGGTCGCCAAATGCAGCCAATTGCGGAAGATGGGTAATGACCATCACCTGGTGCTGGCGACCCAGGTTCCACAGTTTTTCTCCCACCGTACCGCCCACCCGACCGCCAATTCCCTGATCAATTTCGTCGAAGATCAAGGTTGGGATCTGGTCGACTCGGGCAAGTACATTTTTTAGGGCAAGCATCAGGCGTGAAGTCTCACCCCCGGATGCGATCTTGACCAGTGGTTTTAGCCCCTCGCCAGGGTTGGGCGCGATCAGAAATTCCACCTTGTCGAGGCCATTCCCATCAAATTCGACCCGCCTGTCATCCGGTAATGGAACACCGTCAGAATCCTCTTTCATATGGAAGTCAACTGAAAACCGGGCCGAAGCCATTTTTAGATCATTCAGCTCGTCTTCGATGGATTTACTCATCCTCCCAGCGGCATCCTTACGTTTTTCGGAGAGAGCTAATCCCTGTTCTGATAATTTGGTGAGAGACTCGCTCTCAGCTTTTTCCAGGTCGGTGATTCTATCGGCGGAAGAGTTGATTAGATCCAATTGCTTCCGTGCATCAGCCGCAAATTCAAGCGTGGATTGTATGCTTCCGCCATATTTACGTTCCAAACGGTGAATCAAATCGAGCCGTTCTTCAACTTCTTCAAGCCGTTTGGGGTTAAATTCGATCCCTTCAATATAATTTCGCAGCTCACGAGCCAGATCTGCCAGTGTTTCTTCCAACACTACAGACTGGTCGGCAATGCCTTTTTGTCCGGCATCAATTTGGACAAGTTTGGTAAGGGACTGCACGGCCTGGCCGATCAAATCAGTGGCTGCCGGTGATTCCTCTGTACCTTCGTCCAGCACAGTCAGCGCCTGCTGAGCCAGGCTTGCCAGATCCTCTGCGTTTGCAAGGCGGTCGCGCTCTTTACTCAAACCTTCATCTTCACCGGGCTTTAGCCGAGCAGCTTCGATCTCATCTGCTTGAAATGTCAGCATCTCGGTTTTTCGTTCAGCGTCAAGTTGGGCTTCACGCAGACCTTTCAGATCGCGACGGATTTCGAGCATTTTCTGGTAGGTCTTGCGATATTCCCTTAGCAAATGGTCGACATTAGCATAGCGGTCCAGCAGGCTTAGGTGTGATCGAATATTGAAGAGGGATAAGTGCTCGGATTGTCCATGAATATCAACCAGGAGCTCCCCCAACTCCTTCAGCAGGGAAAGACTTACTGTTTTTCCGTTGATGCGAGGTAAGCTACGACCTTCACGACGGATTTCCCTCGTCAGTGTGACGAAGTCCTGGTCATCCATCAAATCTTCCCTCTTTAGGATCTCGAGGGCTGCTGTCCGCTCCGGGCCGGATAACTTGAAGGTGCCCTCCAATCTAGCCAGGTCCGCATCACTTCTGATTGTGGTGACGTCCGCGCGTCCACCGAGTATTACATCCAAAGCGTCCATGATGATCGACTTCCCAGCCCCAGTCTCGCCGGTGAAGATTACCAATCCAGGACCAAATTCAAGTTCCAACTGGTCTATGATTGCGAAGTTTTGGATTCGTAACTCGGTTAGCATGGTTTATCGAAAGATCTGTATGCCTGATAGCCGGGTATAAACGACTGGTAAGGTGAGAAAAAGGAAAATGCCCTGGAATAGCATGCCAAAGACACCACCAGTCAGCAGGTTGAATATGATGACCGGTAAGGCGCCTAATACGACTGCAGCGGCAATTGAAATGAAGAGGGTGCGTGAGCGGTGCTTGCGGGTAACAAACCGAATGGCCTCGGCGATGATGATCCCAACAGTCGGGCTCCCGATTATTATAAGAATCCAGCCGAAGATTCCAGCGACACCACTAATGAGAATCACCAACAGGCTTGCCAGGAATCCCAGAACTCCAGCAGCGGCAACACCCAGGACGTAATCGGACCAGACGGCAGTATTGAAGATGCCCTGTTGACTGCGGACGCACTCCTTGCAGCGGTATCCAGTTGGTGTGCGGATGGCACATTTTGCGCAAATGGGTTTTCCACACCGGTTGCACCTTAAGGATGTTTCAACGCCAGGGTGGTTGGCACAATAAACGGGTGTAGTTTGGGTGGTCATCGTGCTAAACCAATAGAAGGGTTTTGATTCATATGTCCTGTCAGATTACGGTAAAAATATCCCGGGTCTCCGAAACGAACAAAGCGGGCGGTATAGTCCCCGGCGCGGATTTCCACCTGGTCGAGGTCTGCCAGGCCAACCGGGATCTGACCGTCAACGCTCAGGATTGCATCGCTGCCGTCGCACACACCGATCCTGACTGAACTTCCCTCGGACAGGACGACCGCCCGGTCGACTGAGAGGTGCGGGGCTATCGGGACTAGTAAAATGTTGCGCAGTTCCGGCGGAAGGATCGGCCCGCCTGCAGCCAGGGCGTAGGCGGTGGAACCGGTCGGCGTTGCGGCGATCAATCCATCCGCGACGTAATTTGTTAGCAGCATTCCATCCACGCTGGCAGAGAGATGTACCGGATGGACGGATGCGCCTCGTGAAACTACCACTTCGTTCAGAGCGTGCCAGTTGCCCAAAGATTCATCCGACCTGATGTGCTCGGCACGGATCATCATGCGTGTCTCGATCCAGGATTCCCCATTAATAAATTATCGAATGCAGCCTGCCATTCCTCCCGTCCGACCTGGATAAGAAAACCAAGGCGCCCCATGTTAACGCCCAGGATGGGGATGCCAACCGGTGCGCATAAATGGGCTGACCTAAGCATGGTACCATCGCCCCCGACTGCTACGAAGAGATCAAAATCACCATTTTTTATGCTCTTGCGCAAGGAAGCATCTTCCAGGGTTCCATGAACTGCCGGTAAGCCTCGACTCTGCAAATATTCAGCAATGGATACTGCAGTTATCGCAGCCTCAGGCATTGTGGCAGGCATGCCGATAACGATACGTTTGGGGATGAGAGTGGTCCCTGACATTAAAGTAATTATACCGTGTGGAGACAAGCTAAACTAATCATTCAGGTCAGTTTCTGGTCGCATATCATTTGAAACCCGCAACCTCGGCAGCGATTAATGTCATCATGGGATCGCGCTATCTCCCTCAAGCGATCACTGCGGCGAATTTCGGCTAAAAGATCCAGCAATGTATCTTCGAGCTCCGATGTGAAGTCTATCGCAAAATCGCGCTCGGGGTAGTGGATGATGCCGTAAGGAGGTCGCTTGTTGTAAGTCTTCTTGACCAGCATGCAGTAGGTGGCGAGTTGAAAAATATGCGTATCGTAGGGTGTCTGAGGAGTCCGACCAGTTTTCACTTCGACCGGGATGATGACGTCGTTTTGCTGGACCAGGTAATCTGGTTTTCCGGTTAAACCAAGGTCCGGATCATACAATGGTTTTACCAGTTCATCCCAGCCGCGCGATATCTGAATAAATGACCCGACCGCCTGGAAGACCGGCAGCACGCCGTTGCCGGCCTGCTATCAATATCAGGATCAGACTAATCAGGAGCGCGGCAAGACCGAGGTATAGCAACAGCATGGATGGAAATTTAGGTAAAAAAACCAGGAACTACTTTATTGACTCAGAAATGAACATTAAACGACTGGAGGGTGCAAAATGACACCAGCAGCACCAGCGCTAGCAATAGAAGGACCAGTGCAAGCGTGCGGAGAAAACCTGAAATGAGCACCTGCCTACCATGGGAGCGGTGAAGTTCTGTGCCTGCAGACATTTCTGCCTGGTTGCCCGATTCCACCCCCTGTCGTTGGTACCACCAGGCACGGGCACAAAATAAAAAAGAGCCGACTTCGGAAGCACGGATGGTGCGCATAGCACATTTATTCTATCAGACTTTTTCCCCGTGGAAGGAAATTTCCAAGCGGGAACGAATACTGAATCAAAGCCGTCACGAATCAGTTACAAAATCAAAATGATATAATATTTTTTATCCTTCAGGCAGGAATATTATTAACGCAGAGCAGATAATTATTGAATGTATAAAATAAATTGTTGGTTTGATTTTCCTGGGAAGCAGTTTTACAACAGGAAAAAAGGAGTTACAAATGATCCCTGTCAATGAACCTCGCATCGGCCAGCAAGAGACGGAATATGTCATGGAGTGTTTACGGACTGGATGGATTTCCTCCGAGGGAAGGTTTATTCAGGCATTCGAAAAATCATGGGCGGATTATTGCGGCATGAAATATGGTGTTGCAGTCAGCAATGGAACGACTGCCTTGCAACTGGCAGTAGCATGCCTAGATCTTAAGCCGGGCGACGAAGTGATCCTGCCATCCTTCACCATTATTTCTTGTGCACAAGCCATAACATATAATGGAGGCACTCCCGTCCTGGTCGATTGTGATCCGCGTACTTGGACCATGGATGTTGGACAAGTCGAAGCGAGGATCACGCCCAGGACAAGGGCAATCATGCCGGTCCATATTTATGGTCACCCTGTTGATATGGAGCCGCTGTGGGAAATCGCCCGCAGACACAAATTGGAAATCATTGAAGATGCTGCAGAAGCTCATGGAGGTGAATACAAAGGAACACGCTGCGGAAGCCTGGGGGATATAAGTTGCTTCAGTTTTTACGCAAATAAAATAGTCACCACCGGGGAAGGCGGGATGGTACTTACGAACAATGAATCCTACGCCGCGCGGGTTCAATCTTTGCGAAACCTGTGTTTTCAAAAGGAGCGCAGATTTTATCACACGGCCTTGGGACACAATTTCCGCATGACGAATATCCAGGCAGCTTTGGGTCTGGCACAGGTCGAAAATATCGAGGCCGCGATCCAACAGAAACGATGGATGGGAAGCGAATATGGAAAACGTTTAAGCCGGTACAAGCTTTTGCAATTACCGGTAGAAGAATCATGGGCGAAAAATGTTTATTGGATGTATGGCATTGTCCTGGATACTGCTTCAGGGATGACGGCTGTCGATTTTGCAAAACGTCTGGTGGATCGAGGAATAATGACTCGGCCTTTCTTTCTGGGAATGCACGAACAGCCTGTTTATCTTAGTCGCGGATTATTTGTGGGTGAAAAGTATCCAGTCTCAGAGTATCTCGCCAGGCAGGGTTTATATCTGCCGAGTGGTTTATCACTGACCCAGGACCAATTGGAAGAAGTATGTAAGGTTGTCGGCGAAGAACTTCCGGATGTCGAAAAAAGGTGAAGCCACAGTGGTAAATAATGAAATTCCGATGGAACATTTCCACCACGGCGTATCCTCCGTTTCGGTGATCATGCCGACTTTGAACGAAGCGGGCAACATCACGAATCTTATAAAAAGTACAGTCGATGAATTGCAAAAAGCTGCAATTGAAAATATTGAAATAATCGTCGTCGATGACGATTCCACCGATAAGACCTGGGAAATAGCCTCACGTGTTGTTTGTCCAGCTGCCAAGGTGGTAGTTGTCCGCCGCATGGAAAATCATGGTCTGACCGTCTCACTGATGGAAGGAGTAAACCGGTCAAGGTATGATGTTATTGTCTGGCTGGATTGTGATTTCTCACATCCTCCCGAACGCATTCCGCAGATGCTTTATATGTTGGACCAGGGTTTCGATGTGGTTGTTAATTCCCGCTATGTCGTTGGGGGAGGAGAATACCGGGTGGGAAAAGGGGGCAGGTTGCAGCTTTTCCTGAGTACCATTCTGAACAGGTTGACCCGTTTTGTTTTGATCTCCTCTTTTAGCGATTACACGAGCGGTTTTATCGCCGTTCGCAAATCTGTGATCGAGGCAATCCCACTGCGTGGGGATTACGGTGAATACTTTGTAGATTTTATTTTTCGAGTTCCTGCGCAGGCATTACAAGGTGTGTGAACTCCCATACGTAGCCATGGCCCGCAGAAGCGGTGAGTCAAAAACGGGCACCCACCTGTTACAATACTGGCAACGAGGCCGGAAATACTTGAGTACGATCTTCAGGCTACGTTTCAATGCTTTGATAGGGAGGCTTTAATGGAAAACGATGTGGAAATCATTACTGCAAAAGGTCAAACCCTTTGCTATCTAATCCGTAAAAATGTACAGCCGGGAAAGACTACTTTCATTACTCCGCCAGACGGTAAACAGCAGGTCGGTTTTATCGTGTACCCCAAGGGCGGGGTCATTGCCCGCCATACACACAAACCATTGGAACGACGAATCTTTGGAATGGCTGAGGTGGTGGTGGTGAGATCCGGACATTGTCAAATTGAACTATACGATGATGGCTTGAAGCTGGTCACAACGTGGGATTTATTTACAGGGGATGTCGTTCTAATGGTGGGAGGCGGGCACGGTTTTCAGATCATCGAGGACACCGTTTTACTGGAAATAAAACAGGGTCCGTATCTTGGTAAGGACGACAAAGATCTTTTCTAAAAACCCCGAAAAAAAGGACCTGGCAATTTCCTTTTTAATAACTGGTTGGGAATTATCCACTAATGAACCATAACGTAAATCAAGATATATAACCCACCAGGCAGGTAAAAGTGGGATAGGTTATTATCGCGAGAGAACGTGTTCCAATAAGATGGCTCCCTGTCCATCCGGAAGTCGACCCACCACAGCGGTTATAATTCATTCATGATCGATACACGACCTTCTTCAACCATTTCGTTAATCTGGACCAGATTGGTTGAAGAATTTTTTATTCCGGGGTCTGCCCGAATATCCCGATGGTTAACTCCCGTATGGCAGATTGTCTTGTATTTGGCGGGGATCCTCCACTGGTGCCTTTTCCTTAATTGGGGCAAGGTGCCATTCGATCTCCATGATTGGACACAGACCGGCGTATATTTTAGTTTTCTTCGCACGGCGATCTTGACCAACCAGCTCCCCCTGCATATTGGTTCTACTCTTGCAGAGACGGAACGTTACCTGGCGCAACCAGAAACCCTGATCTCCCCGCAGGCATATCTTCTCCGCTTTCTTCAGCCTGGACCTTTCACCCTGGTTAATCTCCTGATACTGTATTCAGTCGGGTTTATCGGTTTAGTCTTGTTGCAGAAACGCTATAAACTGGCTCCGTTCGCATTCAGCGCCCTTTTCCTGCTATTTAATATCAATGGACAGATCACAGCCCATTACGCAGTCGGTCACCGTGAATGGACTGGTTATTTCTTCCTTCCCTTTTTTGTACTCTTGCTTTTACAAGTTTTGGAGGGTGGGAAACCTGGCTGGAAGTGGACCCTGTATACGTCGCTGACATTTTTTGCCATGATGCTGCAAGGTGCATTTCATTTCGTTATTTGGTGTGGTATCTTTTTACTGGCATGGGGCTTGTTTTCTCCCAAGAAATACCTGGCACCAGCTTTAATTACGATTTTGTTTAGCATCCTGTTGAGCCTCTTTCGCATACTCCCTCCAGCCGTTCAATATCTCGGTGGAGGTAAGGGGTTTGTTTCCGGCTTTCCGAGCGTTACTGATCTATTTGCTGCCATGGTTGTACTTAAATATCCGGCAGAGGCGCTTTCCAGTCCATTTAAATCCCTTGGCTGGTGGGAATTGGATTCGTATGTCGGGCTGATTGGGCTGTTATTCCTGGTTTATTATGGCGTCTTCAAGACCTGGCAAAAGAGGTCAGCTACTAAAAAACTGCTGGCACCCATCGCAGTTGTCACATTCTTGTCCATCGGGCAAATATATTCCGTAATTAATCATTTACCCATCCCGCTGGCAGACTCAGAGCGAATTAGCTCGCGTTTCTTCATCCTGCCACTGGTTGTCCTGATCGTACTGGGAAGCATCCATTTACAGGAACAACTTAACAAATTCGGACAGCGGAGTTTTGGGGAGCGTATTTTAATCCTGGCTGTACTACTTCTAATGGCTCATGATCTTTTACAACATTCCCGAATTTGGCGGGTGACCAATATGTACAGCCTGTTTCCGAGCACACCTGTGGATATCAACGCCACCGTTATCAACCATCCTGACCCGGTTTACTTCGCAGCGTTGATCATCGGTGCTGCTGGCACCCTGATCACTTTTTTTGTTCTATTATTCCTTTCGATTCGTGAACGCCGATCGAATTTGTCAACCGGGTTACAGAGGCAAACATGACCAATATACCTGAGATCAATCCACAATTCTTGTCCGATTTCCTTACCCATTTGCTTAATACACCCAGCCCATCCGGATTGGCTGAACCGGCTGTTGCAATCACCGAACAGGCGCTCAGCGCCATTCCAGGCCTTAAACTCTCGCATAACCGCAAAGGTTCATTGGTCGCCACTTGGATAGGCGAGCGGGATGATGCGCCGCGGGCGGTAACCGCCCATGTTGATACATTGGGAGCAATGGTCAAAGAGATCAAATCAAATGGTCGACTGCGGTTGACCAGGATTGGCGGGTTTGCCTGGAACACGGTCGAAGGTGAAGGGGTCAATGTTGTTTGCAGCAGTGGACGTCAGATACGAGGTTCGATCCTGCTAACCAAAGCTTCCAGCCATGTGTTTGGCGACGAAGTGAACAAATTGACGCGAGATGATAATAATATAGAAGTCCGACTGGATGCCCGTACTTCTTCTGAGAAGGAAACAAGAGATCTCGGCATCGAAGTCGGTGATTTTGTCACCTTTGATCCACGCGTGGAACTGACCGGCGAATTCGTTCGCTCGCGGCATTTGGATGATAAAGCCTGTGTGGCAGTCATTGTGACCGCACTAAAAGCTTTGGCAGATGCGCATCTGAAACCCTGCCGGACAACAACATTTCTTATCAGCAACTTTGAGGAGGTCGGTCATGGTGCCGCGACGGGTATTCCCGCCGATGTTGAGGAACTCGTAGTGGTTGACATGGCTGCAGTTGGTGAAGGACAAACCTCGGATGAATTCCATGCTTCTCTTTGCGTGAAAGACAGTGGAGGTCCCTACCATCATGGATTATCGAACAAACTTCGGGATTTAGCCGAGAAAAACCATATCCCTTATAAAGTGGACATTTACCCCCATTATGGATCGGATGGCGAGGCCTTTTGGGTTGCTGGTGGGGACGTTGCAGTAGCGCTCATTGGTCCAGGTGTGGACGCATCTCACAGTTATGAACGGACGCATACCGAAGCACTGGTAGCAACAACAAAATGGTTATTGGCATACTTGCTGGAAGAATAACACCGCTCAAATAACAATAAATCTAATAAATATGATTTTAAAGGCTTAATATGGATTTCAATGAATATCAGGTAAAATCTCGCAAGACTGCTAGATACCCCGCCATAGGTCACGCTATTATCTATCCCACCCTGGGGCTTGCAAGTGAAGCGGGAGAAGTCGCCGGGAAGATCAAGAAAATCTTTCGTGATAAAAATGGGATTATCGGTGAAGCAGAGACCGCAGCCCTGCAATCAGAATTAGGGGATGTACTTTGGTATCTTTCGCAGGTCTGCACCGAGCTGGATCTATCATTGGATCAGGTTGCGAATGTCAATATTGAAAAACTGTATTCACGCTTGGACCGTGGAAAGATCGGTGGCGATGGGGATAACCGTTAATCATCCTGATTCGGGGGTAAATGAACCGCCTCGTAAACTCTAATCATCTTCATATACAATCCATCTCACTTTTTGGTAGAATCAATCCAGACCTTTCAGGTCAGGTTAAAAAACGAGCACCCAGGACAGCCAAGGGAGGGCAGGTGTTTACACCCTGTCTTTATTTATGGGTACTTTCATCGATAGATCAGGAGTATTCTTATGGCAAGCATGGAAAAATTCACCCAAAGGGCACGGCGTGTTCTTTCACTGGCTCACCAGGAAGCAGAGCGAGCTCGCCAGGGATTAATTGGAACGGAACACCTGCTGCTGGGTTTGTTGGAAGAGGATGGGGGTGTAGCCGGGCGTGTCTTGCGTGAACTCGGCCTGGAATTGGAACGTGTACGGGAGATGATCCAGCGGGTTAACAGTGAAGGCCATTATGAAAGCGGAAAGATTGAGCTTGCTCCCGACACACAGCTCGTTCTCGAATATGCCCTTGAAGAAGCCCGGAAGATGGGACATCATTATGTTGGCACCGAACACCTGCTTTTAGGTCTGGTCCGATCAGAAGGTGCGGCGATGGAAGTCCTGAAGAAATTGGGTGTGACCCCCGATCAGGTTAGACGTCAAACCCGCCGGGTGCTGCAGGAAAGCAGCGGTACCCAGGCGTCGGCAGTTCCAGAGGCAGCCAAGCAGGGTGGAAAGCAGGAGCCAAAAACACCGCTGGTTGACCAACTTGCCACTGATCTGACCACCCTGGCTGAAGAAGACAGGCTGGACCCGGTTATTGGTCGTCAAATGGAGATCGAACGCGTCATCCAGATCCTGGCAAGGCGGACCAAGAATAATCCTGCCTTGATCGGAGAACCGGGTGTTGGTAAAACCGCAATTGTTGAAGGACTGGCTCAACGGATCGTCGAAGGAGATGTACCTGCACCGTTATTGAATAAACGGGTGATGAAACTGGACGTTGGCTCACTTGTAGCTGGAACAATGTACCGAGGCCAGTTCGAGGAACGCCTTAAGCGTGTCATCGATGAGCTCAAATCAACCGGCTCCATCCTTTTTATCGATGAATTTCACATGCTGGTGGGGGCGGGTTCGGCTGGATCAGCAGTCGATGCTGCCAATATCCTTAAGCCGGCCCTCTCGCGTGGTGAGTTACAGGTCATCGGTGCGACAACTCTTGACGAATATCGAAAACACATCGAGACAGATGCAGCACTGGAGCGCCGCTTTCAACCCATCGTAGTGGACGAACCTACCGTGGAGGAAACGATCGAAATACTAAAAGGCATCCGCAAGATGTACGAAGAGCACCACCACCTTATTATTTCGGATGAGGCTTTGGAGGCTGCAACCCGTCTCTCTTCAAGATATGTATCCGATCGTTTTCTTCCTGATAAAGCCATTGATTTGATCGATGAATCAGCCTCCCGTGTACGGATGTACAAGTCAGGAGCCGCTACTTCTGCCAAGGATATTTATAAACAATTGAAGCAGGTCCGATCCAATCGTGTCCTTGCCCAGGAAGAAGGCAAAACGGAGGAAGTACAAACCTGGTTGGCGCAGGAAGCCGATCTGAACGAACAACTTAAACAAATGAAATCCAGTTGGGAGCGCGCCAAGAGCCCGGTCGTCACCGGAGAAGATATTGCAGAAGTGGTTGCCATGTGGACTGGTGTACCGGTCATGCAGATGGCGGAAGAAGAGTCCCAGCGATTATTAAAAATGGAAGATGATTTACGCAAGGTGATCGTTGGTCAGGAAGAAGCCATACAATCCATTGCAAAAGCAGTACGGAGAGCGCGTGCCGGTCTTAAAGACCCCAAGCGTCCAATAGGTTCGTTTATGTTCCTTGGCCCGACAGGCGTCGGAAAAACTGAACTGACAAAAGCCCTGGCGAAATTTATGTTCGGCAGCCAGGAAGCGCTTATCCAGCTTGACATGTCCGAATTCATGGAACGGCATACCGCTTCCAGGTTGGTCGGTGCGCCTCCCGGCTATATTGGGTATGAGGAAGCAGGCCAGCTTACCGAAGCGCTGCGCCGTCGCCCGTACTCGATCGTGGTCTTCGATGAATTCGAGAAAGCCCACCCAGAAGTGCACAATATGCTTCTGCAAATCATGGAAGAGGGTCATCTTTCAGATGCCAAAGGTCGAACCGTTGACTTCCGCAATGCCATCATTGTTATGACGACCAATGTCGGTGCGGAGGAGATCAAAAAGCAGACCTCGCTCGGTTTCCAATTGAAGCATGATGAAAAGACCGAGGAACGACAGTCGTACGAAGAAATGCGGAAAAAATTAACTGAGTCACTAAAAAAAGTATTTCGTCCTGAGTTTATCAACAGACTGGACAGCGTCATCGTTTTCCGGTCTCTAAACAAGGATGATATCCGTCAGATCGTCAATCTGGAACTGGACAAGGTTTCGGAGCGTCTGATTGAACATGAGGTGAAACTGGCTGCCACTCCCGCTGCTCTCGATCTATTGGCTGAACAGGGCTACGATCCGGATATGGGAGCACGACCGTTGCGTCGGATCATTCAGCTTAAAGTGGAGGATCCACTTTCTAATTCCCTGCTATCTGGCACATTCCAGGAAGGTGATACCATCCTCGTTGATGTTGTCGAAAGAGAAATTTCGTTAGCGAGGCAGAAAAAGGCTCCGGAACCGGAAAAAATTGCCGAGCCAGGCACGTAGAAATTAGATCCGGAGCGGACCTTATCCCTGGCAAGGGACAGGGTCCGCTTTTTTATTTGGGTAGGAATATTAAAGGGATTACGATACAAAAAGTATATATCGGTTTGACTATCAGTGTTCTTTTGGTGGTGACGCAGGGAGTAACTTATGGCTAACAATTTACAGGTGGCAATGCTCGCCGGTGGTTGTTTCTGGTGTCTCGAAGCGGTTTATGATGAATTACAAGGAGTTGAATCGGTTGAATCTGGTTATTCAGGAGGGCATGTCAGCAATCCCAATTACAATCAGGTTTGTACTGGAGTTACCGGTCATGCAGAAACCGTGCGGATCACATTCGATCCTTCCATCATCTCCTTCCATGACCTGTTAATGATATTTTTTACCATCCATGACCCAACCACAATTGATCGACAGGGAGCGGATGTTGGTACGCAATACCGATCGGCCATTTTTTACCAAAACGAAGAGCAGAAAGCCATTGCTGAGCAGGTGATAAAGGAAGTTACTGAGGCCGGTCTTTGGGCTGGTCCGATCGTAACTTCAGTAGTCCCCTTTGATAAGTTTTATATTGCTGAAGATTACCACCAGGAATATTTCAAGAAGAATCCTTTTCAAGGTTATTGCCGGGCAATAATTGCACCAAAAGTGGCTAAGTTCCGCCTTCATTATGAAGAAAAGTTAAAAACCAAATAGAAATCCTGTTATTCTTACCCAAAGTGCGTTTGTCAGGTTAATTCAGCCTGGAAGGTTATAAATCATTAATGGTCGTATCTACCGGTATCCCCCAGTTTGACCAAGTGGCAGCACTCCCTGACATTTAGAGTAGGAAGTCTGCCCATTTACGGTGATACCATCCTTTCTCCGATGGACGGGTTCTCGGATTGGCCTTTCCGGTCCATTTGTCGCTCGCTGGGATCGGCGATGAGTTATACCGAATTCGTCAAAGACAAGTACATCATTAATGCCCTCGAGCACATCGCCGCCCGCTTCACATATGAAGAAGCGGAACGTCCGGTCGTATTCCAGATTTATGGGGATGATCCCGATGAACTACTCAATGCGGCTATACGGATTCAGGAATTGAAGCCGGATATCATCGATATTAATATGGGCTGTCCGGCAAAAACTGTTGCCCATAGCGGTGCCGGCGTAGGGTTGATGCGCACTCCCCTGAAAGTAGCCCACATCTTTCAAAAATTGACGAACGCATTGACACTCCCCGTGACGGGAAAAATCCGCATCGGTTGGGAGGACTACCGCAGCTATAAATTGATCGCCCGGATCGTTGAGGAAAATGGTGGCGCGGCGATCAGTGTCCATGCTCGAACAAAGGAACAAGGCTATGGCGGGGAAGCGAATTGGGATGTGATCGCGGAAGTAAAGGCGGCGGTGCGTATACCGGTGATCGGTAATGGGGATGTTAAAACTGTTATGGATATCGACCGGATGAAGGCTTACACGGGATGCGAAGCAGTCATGATCGGACGCGCAGCAGTTGGCAATCCGTGGATCTTCTCAAGGCTTGAGAGTGACCAGGTTCCGGCAGCCGTGGTGCATAAAATGATCCATCAACATCTGGAAAAGCACATGTCCTTTTACGGAAATCGCAAAGGGATGATGATCTTTAAGAAACATGCTGCCCGGTACCTATCTCTCCAACGCCTGCCGCGTGTCATCCGGACAAAAATCCTTCAACAGGATCATGCTGAGGATTTCCTGGCGATTCTCGACCAGGCTTATGCCGACTTGATGTTGATCTACGACGGGATATCTTCGTCCGTATAGATTTCCAATTTTCCCTGATCGAATTCTGACAAATAAACAGTGTTGATTGTCCAAAGGTATAATAAGCCATGCCTAAAATGCGTACAAGGTATGTCTGCCAGGAGTGTGGACAGCGTATCCGCGGGATTTATGGGCAAGTGTCCACAATGTGGCTCCTTTAACAGCATGGTCGAAGAAATTGTTAACGATGAGCCGATTGCGGGCAGGAATGCACCTCGAGGTTTGAGCGGTAGATCCACACCGCGTCGTCTTACAGCGATCGATGGGGACGAAGAAGACCGCATCCCGGTCCCGATGGGTGAGTTTGCTCGGGTCTTGGGTGGTGGTATTGTTCCCGGCTCGATCGTATTGGTTGGGGGAGATCCGGGTATTGGAAAATCAACATTGATGTTGCAACTCGCTCTGGAAATGGCGACCCGCTTGAAGGTGTTGTACGTATCGGGTGAGGAGTCAGAACGCCAGATCAAGATGCGGGCAGCGCGTATTGCTTCTGGTGGGGATAAAAAAAATGCTTTCCCGGAGAATTTATACCTGGTGACGGAAACCAATTTGGATACCATTTTTGAGCACGTCACAGGACTTAAACCGGACCTGTTGATTGTCGATTCCATCCAGACCGTTTACATTCCGGAGCTGGAATCTGCAGCCGGATCAGTCTCACAGGTGCGTGAGAGTGCCTCCCGGCTAAGGGAAATGGCAAAGTCATCGGGTCCGGCGGTCTTTGTCATAGGGCATGTAACCAAGGAAGGAACAATTGCCGGACCACGCGTACTCGAACATATCGTGGATACCGTGCTGTACCTTGAGGGTGATCGTTTCCAGGCATACCGGCTGCTGCGTTCTGTAAAGAATCGGTTTGGTGCGACTGCCGAGGTGGGCGTATTCGAGATGGTGGAAAGTGGTCTGCTTGAGGTTACCAACCCTTCGGAGGCTTTTCTGGCGGAAAGGATGGTAAATGCAGCCGGATCTGCGATCGCCGTAACCATGGAAGGAACCCGACCATTGCTGGTGGAAGTGCAGGGATTGACACTCCGCTGCGCAGTTTGGAAATGCCCGTCGGACTCCCAACGGCGTGGACTATAACCGTCTCCTGATGATCGCGGCCGTTCTGACCCGCCGCGTTCGTATAAATCTCGCAGAAGCAGATATTTTTGTAAATGTTGTCGGCGGATTAAAAGTTAACGAACCGGCCGCCGATCTTGCGATCGCCGCAGCTGTCGCTTCATCAATGAATGATTCTCCGATCCGGGCTGATACGGTTTTGATTGGCGAGATTGGTTTGGCAGGGGAATTGCGCATGCCGGGGCAGATGCCTGCACGCTTAAGGGAAGCATCCAAGCTTGGATTCAAGACTGCTATTGTGCCGAAGCGCCTGAGAAAAGGTGAGCATTGGCCCGACGATATCGAAGTTGTTGAAGCTCGCTCAGTCCAACAGGCCTTTGGACTTGCTTTCGGGATCGAACGCGAACTTCCCAAGGTGAGAAAGGTTGCATGATTAAGGAGCAGTCCGATGCAACCATTGTGTAGTTCTTTAAAGTTAAACATCAGTACCCCGCCGGTCCACGACCGGCTTTTTCTTATCTTCTTATAAGCTTTTTATCATTTTCCCTTTATTTCCATTGGATAGTATCAGTAGTATTCCGCTTTATTGAGGAGAATCCATGCATTACCTTCCCTTCCTTTCCACGTTGGTTACATTTGCATTTGCAGTGGCGGTATTCGCGCGCTTCCTTAAGCGGCGTGGTCCACACTTGCTGCTCTGGACAATTGGATTGGTATTTTATGGTATTGGCACGCTTGCCGAGGTTGTCTTGGCGTTCTCCTTCAGTGGCTTGATGTTAAAATTGTGGTATCTCAGCGGCGCCATGCTCACTGCCGCGTGGCTTGGTCAGGGATCGTTACATTTACTTGTCAGAAAACGTGGTATCGCCTGGACGCTTACCGGGGTTTTGACTGCGGTATCGCTGCTCGCAATGACACTGGTACTCATTGCACCATTGACATCAGCCGCGGCGTCATATCATGTGACCCTGGCGATTTCTTCCCAATACAAGGACATCCTGACACGTAGCGGTCTGATCATTGCCCTGACCATTCTTCTCAACATCTATGGTACGCTTGCCCTGGTCGGAGGCGCCATCTATTCCGCGATCATTTTCTTCCGCAAGCGTGTCCTTTTGAACCGGATGATTGGGAATGTGTTGATCGCCGCCGGGGCATTAGCTCCAGCCATGGCTGGATCATTCGTAAAAATGGGTTTGGTGGATGGGCTGTACTTGTCTGAACTCGTTGGAGTGATCCTGATGTTTGTGGGATTTATTCAGGCAACCACTGTTCCAGTGGCAAAACCGGCAACGAATACTTCGCCGGTGAGTTGATCTCGACTCTACTTTCAGCCTTTCGAAGTGACCAGCGCTTCGGAAGGCTTTTTTTACAGGTATAATCCTTCCTGATATAACCGTCAGGGTTCACTCACCGAGTGAGAGAAGAGTAAGGAGCTTGCAATGACCATCCTCGACCTACCGATGATTTCAAGTCTCCGTCGTAACCATGGATTGGAACACGCTACAATCAATATCCTGTCCCATAATTTTCCCTACCGCCAAATGGCAGGTTATTCATACCCGGGTGGATTTTTTATCCTGGGGGATATTCCGACCCCCGACCTGCGTGAGTCTGTTGTTGAAGCACTCGCCCGGATGAATAATGGCGAACATTCTCTTGCGATCCACGAAAATTGTGGCACGAATTATGCCGTATCGGGTTTTGTTGCCGGGCTGCTCGCTTGGCTGGGGATGGCTGGTGCCCGGTCCCGGCGGGACAAGGTCGAACGCCTTCCGCTTGTCATAGCACTGGCGACCCTAGGTTTCATCGCCAGCCAACCTTTGGGACCGGAAGTTCAAAAACGTATCACCACATCTGGTGACCCTCAATCGCTTGCAATAGTAGATATTTTTCCGATCCGTATTGGAAGGCTTTCACTGCATCGGGTGATCACGAAGGGCTAAGCAAAACTGACCGGTAATTCCAGTCCTTACCACCTGATATCGATATAAAAATCCTTGTGGCTTTTGTGTGTCAATTTGATCACCCCATTCAAGGTCAATCCAAGCGATGGCTGAGTCCCCCCAGATCACACTTTTATACGGAAATGACGAATTTGCAATAAACGCCCATATCGATAAAATATGTGCCGGTCTCGGGTCTTCAACTGAAGCCGACATGAATATTGCCCGCTTTGATCGCGCGAACGGGCATCGATTATTCAGCCCTGAATTCCGCCGTGAATGCTGCACCATTTATGACCTCGCGGCGGATAATGGTGCTGTTGAATCCACTCGTGGCACTAAATCCCGGAGAAAATCGAAAGAAGTTTCTTGACTTTCTTCAAAATGCACAACCAAGTACAACGATCCTCCTGGCAGAGTTTGATGAACTCAAACGGGAAAATTGGTTACTCAAGTGGGCGATTCAAGCCGCACCGCGCGCCAGTGTTCATATGTATAACCTGCCAAAACGGTATGAAATGCCGCGCTGGATTGAAAGCGAGGTCAAGAAGCAGGGCGGAAATATTGATGCAGATGCGGCCGCACGACTTGCTGAAATGGTTGGCGAGGACACGCGCATTGCTGCACAGGAAGTGACCAAGCTAATGACTTATGTAAACTTCGAACGGGCTGCCAATATGGCGGACGTCGATCAGGTTTGCGCAATAACCGCGCAGGGCAGCATATTCGACTTGGTTGACGCGCTTGGACAGGGGGATGGGAGAAAGGCTCAGCGCACTTACCATCAAATGCTTGAAAATGTTGATGCGTTCGAGTTATGGGGGATGATCATCCGTCAATTCCGATTATTGCTCCAGGCGCGCGAGCTAGTTGATAGAAACGTGCAGGTCCAAGAGATTCAAAAGTCTCTTGGGTTGCATGAGTTCGTTGCCCAAAAGGTAAACATCCAGGCAAAACGGTTTTCCATGCCAACATTGGAAATGATCTATCACAAGCTTCTGGAGATTGATGAGGGGGCAAAAACAAGCCGGGTTCCACTCGACCTGGCAATTGATACGCTGATCGTTGAATTAACCAAGAATAGCTAAATCAATTTCTCCCGTTTCAATTGATCGGGAAGCATTTTCGAATTTTCCAACCAACACTACGTTTTGTCTGGTTCCCAGCGATATATTTTTAAATTGATCCGATCATGCTCATCAAACACAATATTCTCTGCTTCAAGCCGTTTTCGCTGGTCCTCTGCTCCCGGACGAGGACTGATCTCACCCTTTGAATTTATCACCCGTTGCCAGGGAACATCAGCCGGACAATTGGCCATTGCCCCACCGACCCAACGAGCCCCAAAAGCAAGTTGGGTTTTCGGGTCCATTCCGGGCGGCAATGGGATGAGACTGGCTAGCTGACCGTATGTGGCGACTTTACCTGGCGGTATGGAACGCACAACCTGCCAAACGTTCTCCTGAAAAACATGCTGGTCAGGTGGAGAAGTGAAAGAACTCATCATTTCACCTCTGGTCCACGCTTTAGGATTTTTTCGATTGCCTGCAACTCTTCCTCCGTGAAATGAAGGTTATTCACAGCGAGAAGGTTGTCTTCCAATTGCTTGACACTGCTCGCGCCGATCAAGGCGGAGGTGACTTGCGGTTTACGCAGCACCCAGGCGATTGCCATTTGCGAAAGCTTCTGGCCGCGGCGACGGGCGATCTTGTTGAGCTTTGCGACTTTAGGTAGGTTGGCTCTGACATCTTCAGATGTTAGCCAGACCCGCTCGGTTTTTGTGGCACGCGCTCCCTGGGGAATTCCTTTCAAATACCTGTCGGTAAGCTGGCCTTGAGCCAGGGGCGAAAAAACAATGCAGCCGATCCCCTCTTGTTCCAGGGTGTCGAGTAAACCATCTTCCACCCAGCGATCGAACATGTTATAGCTTGGCTGGTGGATGAGACAGGGTGTACCTAGACGACGTAATATCCCGGCCGCTTTGTGGGTTTGCTCTGCGGAATAATTCGAGATGCCCGCGTACAGGGCTTTCCCTTGCCGAACGGCAGTATCAAGTGCACCCATTGTTTCTTCCAGTGGCGTATCAGGGTCGGGTCTGTGACTATAAAAAATATCAAAATACGCCAGCCCCGTGCGCTTAAGCGACTGGTCCAGGCTGGCAAGCATATATTTTCGTGATCCCCACTCGCCGTAGGGACCCGGCCACATGTCATATCCCGCCTTGGTCGAGATGACGAGCTCGTCACGATAAGGCAAAAAATCCTCTTTTAGCATGCGACCGAACGTTTCTTCTGCAGAGCCGGGAGGGGGACCATAGTTATTCGCCAGATCGAAGTGGGTAACGCCCAGATCAAATGCGCGGCGGGCGATCGCCCGTCCATTTTCGTAAATATCCAATCCGCCGAAGTTGTACCACCAGCCAAGTGAAATAGCTGGCAGTTTCAACCCGCTGCTCCCCACCCGGTTGTAAATCATCGACTCATACCGTTGCTTGGCTGCCTGATACATAATGCCTCCGGAAAATGGGATTGATCACCGTCCTGATAAATTAATGAATAAGGCGGTAGATCAGCCAGTCATAGACCTGGTCTTTAACGTAATAGTGCGAATCAAAGAATTGCTTAAATTCTTCCATCTTCTTATAAAATACCGGGTTTTGCATTGCTGCTTTCATTTGCGGTTGACAACCAGGAGCACATATTTCATCGAGCGGGATGTTTACGAATGGCATTTCAATCGAGGACATTTTTTGGAACAGGATCATTTCAGGCGGATTGGATTCCAGGTCCGCCAGGAAGTTATCGAAAAGTCGATACGAGTTTCCAATTGGGATGAATAAATTAAGCGGATAAAGATACGGTGTCGGAGGACGCCGGTCGGTATCGAAATTTATCCCTGCATATATATGCCACACCAGTACCGTATCGTTCGGTGCGGTCCGTTGAATAATATATTTTTCAAGGTCATTCAAATGGATGGGGCGTTCGATGATAGTAGATATTGATGCAATCTGCTTCCCGGTTGGAGCCTCGTATTTGACCGCCTGTGCCAACCAGCCGAGCAGCATGATCGTGATGATTGCTTGTGCAAGTGAGGCCCAGATGCCAGGTTTAGCCAATGACCCGCGCCAGGTATTTATTGAAATAACCACTTGGTGGGCAAGGTAAGCGATTGACATCATGACCGCCGGGAGGCAAGTGAGGAAGTAATGTCCCAGGTTGTATCCACCGGCTGATGCCAGCAGGATTTCCACGGGTAAAGCCAGGAAAATCCCGGGCATCACGGCATCCCTGGCTTTGAGGCTTTGGCTCCATTCTTTTAGAGTTTTACCTTGTGATTTCTGTTCTTGACGATTGGTAACAATAAAAACGAAGCCGGAGGCGATCGCAAGAGTGAAAAGCAGACCGAGTGGAAAATCCAGGAAGGCGATGCCGAGGGTGGAAGAAAATGACTTGAGCGTAAACGCGCCTGCGCCGGCGAAGGCCAGGCTAGAGGAAAAGACAGCGTCCATGAATTCCCTGAATGCGCCGGTTGCGAGCCAGATAAGCATGACCAGCGCCACTGGCAATATAACCCCGGCAAGGAAAATCCCCAAACGAACGAACAGTTTGGTGAAGTTCCTCGAGGAAAAATCGTAAGCACCTATCGACAAGATGAAAGTAAATCCCAATGCGATCGTGGTTTGTTTGGTCAAGAACGCCAGCGCCGTAAACACCCCCAGAAAAAAAATCCAGCGATTATTCCGAGAGGAGAAGTAATGGTAGGCGGCAGCGATGATCAGGATCTGGGGAATCAGTGCATACAGTTCGAGCAAATTGCCACCCTGGTTTATATTCGGACCCATGAATGCGATGATAAAGACAAGGCTTGAAAACCCGGCTGCCAATGGTCCAGTAAACTTTTTTGCGGTAAAAAAGAACACGCATATCGTGAGGATAAGCCATGACAGGTTGAACCACCACACTCCCCACATATTCTGTCCGAAAATTAGAAGACCCACCGCATTCAAGTAAAAACCGATGGGCGGCTTGTGCTCCCAAACGTCCCGGTATGGTAGTTGCCCATGGAGTATGGCCTTTCCAATATAGGCATATAAACCACTGTCACCATTGAGGCTCTTGTAGACCGGACTCCAGGGTAAGTTGAGCAAGAGCAGGATAAATACCATAAATACTATCCACCCTATGGTCCAAAGGATCGATTTGGGTTGCCTCGGTTGTTTCATGGAGGTGGTCATGCTCCCCCCGAGTGGGCAGTTTCACGCGACATCAGAAATTCCATTTCCAGGTCCGCAAATCCTGTAGTGTTTTATGATCGGTCATGTCCAACAGTAATGGAGTGATCGAAACAAAGCCGGTTTTCAACGCGCCGAAGTCAGTTCCCTCTTCGATGATACCTGTCGGTGGCTCGCCACCGATCCAATAATATGGACGCCCGCGTGGATCAATCCGGCGGTCTAATTTATCCCGATAAACGCGTGTTCCCAGGCGTGTGATGATAAATCCTTTGAGCTGTTCGAAAGGCAGATAAGGTACATTGACATTTAAAAAAACGCCTTTGGGTAGTTGCTCGCTCATTACCTTCTCCGTGACGATCCGGACCACCTTCGCCGCCGTATTGAAATCAAGTGGACCCGTGTGGTATTCTGGTGCATCCAGGGAAACAGCGATTCCAGGTATGCCGCCGGTAATAACTGCTTCCATGGCGGCTGTGACCGTGCCGGAATAGGTTATATCGGTACCAATGTTGGCATTTGGATTGATCCCCGCAACGACGACATCGACCGTCTCTTCGATTAAACCCATCAACGGCAGTGCAACACAATCCGCTGGCGCGCCGTCACACGACCAGGCCAGGGTGCCGTCTTTAAGTGGAACTTCAGTTACCCTGATGGGGCGGTCCAGGGTTTTTGCGTGACCGGACGCAGACCAATTTCTATCCGGAGCAACAATGGTCACTTTGCCCAGCGCTGCAAGTTCCTTGGCCATTGCCAGCAACCCGGGCGATTGAACCCCATCATCATTTGTTACCAGTATATGCATGTTCTTTCCTGAATAATCGAGTATGCCACTCGTCACAAAGTCATTAATTTTTTAAATCGTAGGAATCGATTGAGGTGTTATCTTTTATTTACTAAAACCTGCCACGGCTGTTTTACTTTCCTCAAATTGTACCCTGAATGAAGATATTCCTTCTAAACCTACCACTTGGTGGTCAAGCATGGGTGATTATCTTCGCCATCCTGGAAGGTATAATCAAGGCTGATACTCAATGTTCCCGGTTTTATTTGCGGGAGCTCGGACCTGTTATTACCCTAATGATTTTGATGCGTTTTCAGGCACAATTATGCCGACCTGACGGCGGGATTTATCAAAGGGAGGAAGAATGTTGAAATTCTCCATTCCAATCATGGTCTTGCTCATTGCAATTCTTACCTGTAATAATCCGGGCAGCATCACTCCCAATCCGATTGGCAGCCTCACCCCCACGGTCGGCAACACGCCTGTTGAGGTGACGGTAACGGTTTTCTTCACTGACGTGGCTCGTTTCCAGGTGGGCACTGAGCCGTATGAAACGCCCGTAACTCGCATCATCCCGGTACCGGCCTCACTGCCGGCTGCCGTGTTAACCCAAATGTTCCTCGGTCCAACGGAAACAGAAAAAGCCAATGGACTTGCGGCTTACTTCAGTGGAACGAATGGATTTAGCAAGCTGACCATCGAAAATGGCGTTGCCCGTGTGTACCTCACTGGAACATGCAATTCCCAGGGTGGAACTTATACAATTGCGAACCTCATTGAGACAAATCTAAAACAATTTTCGGAAATACAATGGATCAAAATTTACGACCAAAACGGAGAAACGGAAAATCCAGATGGACAGACTGGATCCATTCCATACTGCCTGGAGCCATGAAAATAACCCTACTTCATTCCGCGGGGGTGATTTATGGATGGCAGGATTTTATAACCGGGAAATTAGTTGTTTGATTAAACTTGGCCCCGCATAAACCAGACCGGTATAGATCTGTACTAATGATGCCCCGGCATCCAGCCGCTCCCGTGCATCGTTGGGATCCATAATCCCGCCCACGCTGATCACCGGCAGGCGACCGTTCAATCTTCTAACGACGAATCGCAAGATATCCATACTACGCTTGCGGAGAGGTTTACCGCTTAATCCCCCAGCCTCTGCCCGGTAGATCGAGTGCAATCCTTCCCGGCTTAATGTGGTATTCGTTACAATGACCCCGTCCATCCCGCTCCCCAGGATGACGTCGAGTGCATCGTCAAGTTCCTCATCAATAAGGTCTGGGGCAAGTTTAACCAGGATAGGGACGTTTCTTTTTTGACCCGAAGATATATTTTTTCGTTCATTCGAGACTTCGTTCAAAAGACCTTCCAACATTGTGCGCCCTTGAAGGCGACGCAAGCCAGTGGTGTTGGGAGAACTCACATTAATGGCAAGGTAATCGGCTAGAGCGGAAAATCTCCTGACGAGCTTGGTGTAGTCGCTGGCTGCTTCTTCGAGCGGTGTGTCTTTATTTTTACCAATATTCACACCCACGACGAGATCTTTCGGTTTCCTCTGGTTTAATTTCTTCTCGACATAATCAGCCCCCAACCCAGGAAATCCCATCCTGTTGATTAGCGCCTGATCCTCCACTAACCTGAACACGCGCGGTTTCTGATTACCTGGTTGTGGCAACGGTGTGACGGTTCCGATTTCTATATATCCAAAACCCAGGACGGATAAAGCTCCAAAGCTGGTTCCGTCCTTATCATAACCAGCCGCCAGCCCAATAGGATTGATAAAATGCAACCCAAACACGTCCACCGGCTTTGCTGGAACGTAAAAAACCCTGCGTAACAGCCTGTTACTGGGATAAAAACTGCCCGCCAGCCTGATCAATCGCAGAGTCAGGTGGTGGGCAGTTTCCGGTTCAAGTTTGAAGAGCAGTGGTCGTAAACGGGTAAACATGTCAGGATTTCGATTTATGAATGGAGAGATAGTGCTGGCATTCTAAATCGTAATTCCTGGCGCGCTCCTGGAGTTTCGGTAAGAGTAAAAAATCACCTTTCAAAAGGTCTTTTCCATGATCGATCACTTGCTTGGCCATTTTCTGCAATAACGGGTTGAGCTCTTTTTCGTCCAATGGGGTTGGATGGAAAGCTTGTTCCGGGGTTGGTACCTTGTCCACGCCTCGCTCAACTAAAAGCCATCCCAAGGTCGATTTTTCATCAGGATGGTTTAGATCGCCTATTTCAAGCCAGGGAGTATTACCAATCTCGTAGTTCAAGATAATTTCGGTGGTCGTATTCTGATACCTGACGATCACGCTCCTGTTTTCGTATTTTGTTTCAACTTTCTTAAATCCGAATTTGGCTTCTAAACCCAGGAACGCTTTCTCTACCATGCTCTCGAAAGCTGATTTTTTCATGCTATAGCTCCTGCGATCTCTTTTCTCGGCAGAGAACCCCCACAAAATGGTGGGGATGGTTACGGGGTCGAGACGAGGAATATTAAATTTGCATACAAGTTAACATTCATTTGCCATCATGTAAACAATGGCAAATGCCCCAGGGAGAGAATGTGTGACCACTTGGCACGTTCGCCTTCGGTGAGGATAGCGGCCTCAGCAGCGACTTCGGCCCCCGCCTTTTCCATGATCATTTTCATCCCCTGCAGGGTTGAACCGGTGCTGATGACATCATCGATGATAACCGCTTTTTTGCCGTGAACGAGATCCTGGTCTTTTTCATCCATGATCAACGTCTGGGGCTCCCCGGTGGTGATGGATAATGTTTCAGCGATGAGTGCAGTTCCCATATATGGCTTAAAGTTCTTTCGCAGCACAATATACGGTTTTTCCATTTCAACTGATAGCGAATGGGCGAGGGGGATCGATTTGGTTTCTGCGGTTACAAGGAAATCGAATTTGATCGGTTTAAGTTTTTTTGCCAAGGCTTTCGCAGCCGCTTGAACCAATTCGGTATCACCAAGAATATTCAGAATGGCAATCCTCAGTCCAGGCTTGATTTCAAATAACCGCAGATTGCGCTTTATACCGGCAATTTCAATGGAGTAATAATCATTTTCGGTCAAAGAAGCACCTCCAAGCTTAAAACCTCATGGCAAGTTTATCACAAAAGACATTTGCAAATATTCCTGAAGAAGCATCATTCAGGATAAAATTCAGGTAATGGTATTGAATATTGAATTAGGTGATGCCTTGCGATTACGTAAACCACACCCTTGCGGTTCGTACGACTGGATTGTAGTCCGCCTCGGGGCGGATATTGGAATAGAGTGCAAAGGCTGTGGCAGGCGCGTGATGCTGACGCGCAGGGAATTGTCTCGGCGCGTAAAAACCATTCTCCGGGACGACATGAAAAAGAATCCCGCTGATCTGAGTTCTCGCTGAGTAAAGTTCATAGAAAATCTCTTGTAGATGGAAACGAATATAAAACCTCGCATTTTGTTCCTTTATTCAGACACTGGTGGTGGTCACAGGGCAGCCATGGACGCCATCGTCGATGCATTACAGAGAGAATTTAATGATCGTGTTTCTATCGAAATGGTGGATTTTCTCAAGGACTATGCCCCACCCCCTTACAACCGGTTACCACGAATTTACCCCGACCTTGTGAAGATCCCTGAACTTTGGGGTGTTGGATATAAGATCAGCGATGGTCGTCCGCAGGCTCGAGTTATTACTTCGACATTTTGGCCCCTCGTCCGGCGCGCTGCGAGGCGTCTTGTGAATGAGCATCCTGCCGATCTGTTGGTGAGCGTACACCCGGTAGCCAACTCATTTGCTTTAAAGGCTCTCGGAAAAAATCGTCCGCCGTTCGTTACGGTGGTCACTGATATGGTTTCCACGCATGCTCTCTGGTTCGATAAGCGTGCCGACCTGATCCTCGTCCCCACCCGCATGGCGCGTGAAAGCGCATTGCAGAATAATATGTCCCCGGAAAAGGTCCGGGTGGCAGGGCAACCTATTTCACTTCGACATTGTGAAACAGGTTGTGATAAAGCATCCCTTCGGGAAAAATATAAGTGGCAAGCGGATAAATTCACAGTTTTATTGGTGGGTGGTGGCGAGGGAATGGGTCCGCTTGCTGAGACCGCTCATGCCATAGATGAATCAGGCCTTGATATCAGTCTCGTTATTGTTACCGGTCGAAATTCGAAGTTGAGGAAGGAACTCGAAGAATTTAACTGGGAAAATCCAACCTATATCTATGGTTTTGTCCATGATATGCCTGATTTTATGCGTGCGTCCGATGTCATTGTAACCAAGGCAGGCCCCGGGACGATCGCTGAAGCGCTGGTAGCAGGTTTACCCATTATCTTGTATGCAAAATTACCAGGGCAGGAGGATGGAAACGTAACCTACGTCGAAAACCGCGCTGTTGGCGTTTGGGCGCCTGATCCCTTGAAGGTGGTGCAGACACTTACGCGTCTGGTATTGTCACCCCGCTGACCGCGAAAAGATCATTCAGAATTGCCTGGGTGCAGCCCGGCCGAACGCGTCCCGCCTGATTGCGCAAGTGCTTGGAGAAATGGTCGGTCTCTGATCGTTTCCGAGTTCCCAGAAAGCCTTTATTGGCTGGAAAAGTACTCTTGATCGAGTGCTGGATATTACACAAAAGCCGTGTAGTATAATCCTCGACATGCCCATTTTGGACGAGCATACATTTGAATTTTTCAGCCACTCCCCCGAACAAACCCGCCGCCTTGGCATGCGGCTTGGCATGCTGCTCCAAACTGGTGACCTGATTTGTCTTCAAGGTGATCTTGGCGCGGGTAAAACCACACTTGTCCAGGGAGTGGCTCAGGGTTGGGGAACCTTTGATGCCGTCTCCAGCCCGACATTTGTGCTGGTCAATGTTTACCGCCGGTCGGATGGCGCCCAGCTTTCCCATTTTGATGCTTACCGGGTTGAAACATTGATGGAAGCCGAAGAACTTGACCTCAACAGCTTGCTCAATCTAGGTCCATTGTTCGTCGAGTGGCCTGAGCGCGTCGAAAAGGTACTTCCTCCGGAAAGGTTGTGGGCCTGGCTCGAATATGAATCGGAAGAACACCGGGCAATGCGATTCGCGGCACTTGGCAGGCGCTATGAATGCCTTCTTGAGGACCTGCGCCAAACTGTCTATGGAGCACGGTGATGTTACTGGCAATTGATACCTCTACTGCCCAGCTTGGTATTGCACTTTATGATGGGATTCATGTGTTGGGCGAATTCTCATGGCAGGGCGGTCCACATCATACCCAGATGCTCGCACCGGCATTGTCTGAACTCATGGAACGTGTAAATATAAAGATGGATGGGATTACTGCATTAGGCGTAGCTCTTGGTCCAGGTTCATTTACCAGCCTGCGGGTTGGGATGGCATTTGTCAAAGGACTTGTTTTAGCCCGGCATTTACACCTTGTTGGGATCCCAACCCTGGATGTAGTTGCTGCCTCTGTGCCGATTTCCGATCGAAAACTAGCTGCAGTCGTGACTGCCGGCCGCGGACGTCTGGCTGTGGGCTGGTACAAGCCTTCGGACATAGGCTGGCAAGCTGAAGGTCCAGCCAAAGCCATGACAGCCGAAGAATTGGAAAAGAAGATACACAAACCAACAATCATTTCAGGTGACCTAACCGCGCAGGACCGCCAGCACCTGGCGCGCAGGTTTAAAAATGTGTCCTTGGCTTCCCCGGCGCAATGTATGCGGAGGCCAGCCCTTCTGGCAGAACTTGCCTGGCAGAATTTTCAGGCGGGAAAAATAGATTCAGCAGCTTCTTTGGCACCCATCTACCTCCATGTTGAGGGAGGGCCTGGTGGATTGAACGTTATATACCGTCGCATGACGCTGGATGATGTTCCCGCCGTGCATGAGATCGATGTCCTTTCTTTTACCCTGCCCTGGCCTGAGCGGTCATTCAGGTTCGAAATATCCGAAAACCCGGTTGCACGAGGCTGGGTGGCAGAGATTGATACAAAGATCGTTGCCATGCTTATGATCTGGCGAATCTTGGATGAGGCGCATATTGCCACGATTGCCACACATCCGGAATTCAGGCGAAATGGGATTGGGGAACACCTGATGATTGTGGCATTGTTATCGGCTCGGGAAGAGGGTGCTAGGCATGCCTTCCTGGAAGTCCGGGCAGGGAATTTAGCAGCACAAATGATGTATAAGAAATACGGTTTCATCGTCGCGGGAACCCGCCCACGCTATTACAAAGATAATAATGAAGATGCGATTTTGATGGACCTGGTGGATTTACAAAGACTGGAGGCTGCATGAGTGCCCAAGAAGACCTTGACCAAATAGCTAAGGAAGTTTCGATCTGCCGAAAATGTGCCTTGCATGCCTCGCGAAAATTGTCCGTCCCGGGAGATGGACCGGTTAATTCTGAGATCATGTTTATTGGTGAAGGTCCTGGATTTAACGAAAACGAACAAGGAAAGCCTTTTGTTGGTGCAGCCGGAACCTTACTGAACGAACTGCTGGCTATGGCTGGCCTGAAACGGGAGGATGTTTGGATCGGCAACGTGGTAAAATGCCGTCCGCCTGGAAATCGCGACCCTTTGCCCGAAGAATTGGCAGCCTGTAATGAATACCTTGAAAGGCAAATCGCAGTAATAAACCCGAAGATCATCATCACGCTCGGGCGTTTTTCAATGGGAAAGTTTATGCCTGGGGCTAAGATCAGTCAGGTACATGGACAGATGAGGCGGGTAAATAATCGCTTTGTGATTGCCATGTTCCATCCGGCGGCCGCGCTGCATCAGCCGGCTTTAAAACCATCCATCATGAAGGATTTCTCCCAATTGTCAGCCATGCTTGAGCAGGCGCGGGCTGCCCAAAATCACAAGGTTCAGGTTATGCCAGATCAACAAAAAGAAGAGCCAAAACAGTTAAATTTATTTTGAGCAGTTTCTTGATCCAACACAGACCTGACTGAATCTGCTGGAGAAGAATGACGACAAAAGAAGTTTTGCTAAAAAAATTCAAGAATAAATCGGCCCGGATCGCGATTTTGGGAATGGGTTATGTAGGGTTGCCTCTGGCTGTAGTTTTTGCCAAGGCAGGCTTTGTAGTAACTGGCGTCGATCCCGATCACCGCAAAATCGATTTATTGAATAATAAAACATCGTATATTCCGGATGTCCTGACTGCAGATCTTGAACAGTTGGTTAGCTCGGGTCATCTCAAAGGGTCGAATGATTTTTCAGTTCTGAAGGAAATGGATGCGGTTAGCATTTGTGTACCAACACCACTGCGAAAAACCGGTGATCCGGATATGTCTTTCATACTTTCTGCCACCGATGAACTGGCCCGATACATGCACAAGGGTATAGTCGTGGTCCTTGAGTCGAGCACGTATCCCGGGACGACACGGGAGGTGTTATTGCCGAAATTAGGCGTCGAGAAGGGTTTTACCGTCGGGGAGGATTGGTTCCTGGCATTCTCGCCGGAACGTGTTGACCCCGGTCGGAAGGATTTTACAACGGTCAATACCCCCAAGGTGGTGGGTGGAATTACAGATTCCTGCACTGAGCTGACCGCTGCTTGGTACGGGCAAGCCATCCAAAATATCCATGTGGTTTCCACGGCGGAAGCTGCGGAAATGACCAAGCTTCTCGAGAACACCTATCGGATGATCAATATCGCCATGGTCAATGAAATGGCGATCATGTGCGAGCGCATGGGTGTCGATGTTTGGGAGGTGATCGATGCCGCCGCCTCGAAGCCGTTTGGTTTCATGAAATTCACGCCGGGCCCAGGTCTGGGTGGGCATTGCATACCGATCGATCCTCTTTATCTTTCCTGGAAAATGAAAACTTACCAGTACAATGCCCGCTTTATCGAGCTGGCATCAGAGATCAACTCAGCTATGCCGCGCTATGTTGTCGGTCGGATTCTAGAATGTATGAATCACCGCGGCAAAACCCTTAAAGGCTCACGCTGTCTTGTACTGGGTGCAGCTTATAAACCGGAAATCGATGATATTCGTGAGTCGCCAGCCTTGGACGTTATTGGGTTGCTTCAAAATATGGGGGCGATCGTGGAATACCATGATCCTTATATCCCGGTCATAAAGACACATGACGATATCGAAATGTCGTCGGTTGTGGATCTCATGGCTGCTGTCCGGACTGCGGATGTGGTGGTCATCGTAACTGATCATAAGGTATATGATTACAAAGCCATTCTGGACAGCGCTGCCTTCATTTTTGACAGCCGTAATGCGATCGGCGGGATTGGCAAGGATAACCCGAAAGTAGTCAGGCTTTAATTGCTGGCGGAAAAGGATTTATGCGCAACGACAGATTTGATCAGATCATTTCGGGTATTGAACCATGTTCTCCCTGCGTGAAATAGTTGCTTCCTGGAACCAGGATCATTTACTAAAACGAGTGGTACGCAACAGCAGCTACTTGTTTGGTAGTAACGTCGTTTCTGCCGTTCTAAGTTTTATCCAGGGGGTCATTGCAATTCGATTGATCGGCTTGACTAGTTGGGGAGTGGTTGCAACCGTCCAAACATTTGCATCCAATATTAATCGGTTCCTTTCTTTCCGCATGAGCGAGGTGGTCGTTAAACACCTTGCTCCATATCTCGTGGATGAGAAGAAGGAAGAAGCTGCAGCTCTGGTCAAGACGGCTGGATTAACTGAAGCGATCACTTCAATAATCGCCTTCATGATCCTTGTAGCTCTCTCTCCGTGGGCTGCAAGGACCTTCGCTCAGGATCCTTCCGCTGCCAACCTGTATATGCTATATGGGCTGATTCTTTTGAGCAATATAGTTTATGAGACATCCACCGGGGTTTTACAAGCCGTCCGTCAGTTCGATAATCTTGCAAAAGTTACACTAGTCCAAAGCATTATTACTTCATCAATGATTGCCGGAACATATGTGCTTTATCGCTGGACGGGATGGATTACCGGCGATAACCTATTGGAAGCTATCTTGCTGGCATATATAGTTGGGAAAACCTTCGTTGGCGTATCACAGATCGTACTCGCAATCCGTGCATTAAATCGTCTTATAGGTCAAAGCTGGTGGCGGATTTCCATGAAAGTCTTGCCGCGAAAACGTGCCCTGATCATGTTTAGTCTGAATACAAATTTAAATGGTACGGTGAACCTGCTTTTCCGGGATAATATCCCTCTTTACCTGGCGATGCTCGTTTCCACAACTGCTGTAGGCTATTTTAAACTCGCCATGACCCTGGTCATTCCAATTACATTGATTCTTGATCCGCTCATTGCACCAACATATGCCGAGATCGCGCGCATGATCGCCAAGGTTCAATGGAATGCCACCTTGAAACTTCTGAAACGAATAACAACCATCACCGCTGGTGTCGTTACAGCGATCTGGGCCGGCTGGGCATTGATAGGTTGGTGGATAATCCCGACCATTTATAAACCGCAAGCTCGCCCTGTCTACCCGCTCCTGCTGATCCTGATCGCGGGATATGGATTTGCCAGCATTTTTCAGTGGAATTGACCTCTGTTTCTCTCACTTGGTAAAGCAGGTTATCCGGTCCTGGTTTCGACCTTATTGGGTGTTATCGAGCTGGCTTTAATATTTACGCTAGTTCCGCGTTTTGGTTACCTGATGATGGCTGTTATTCTTTCTGGTTACTTCATCGTTACCATCGGTTTCATTTCTTTACGCGGCCTCTGGGAGATCCATCACTTGAAGGTTAACGAGGCACCCGGGTGATGGAATGAAAATAGTATGTATTTCCATGTCAAAAATCCCATCTGACTCGGCAAACTCCATTCAGGTGATGAAGGTCTGCCAGGCGATTACCCAATTGGGGCATGAGGTAACCCTGCTTGTCCCTGGTCCACAACCAATCAATCTACCAGGAACGGATTTACTCGATCATTATGGTCTTAAGAACCTATTTAATATTGAATGGTTGCCGGTAACATCCCGCCGCATGTTCCCATGGAAAGCCTCAGCCCATGCCCGTCACCTAGGTGCAGATCTTCTTTATAACTGGCCAGTCCAGTCCGCAGTCCTCGGCCTTTTTTCTAGAATGCCGTCCCTGCTCGAGATGCATGATGTGCCAGGTGGGTTCTTTGGTCCTTTGTGGTTCTGGTTATTTCGGGTCATCCCCGGGCGCAAACGCGCCTTACCGATCACGGACGCATTGCGCTGTAAGTTGAAGTTACAACCGGTCAATGCAGTTGTCGTATCCAATGGCGTGGAATTAGAACGATACGTAGCACTACCTGATGCCCCCAGGGCCCGCAAAGAATTAGGGCTTCCTGATGGCAAGACTGTGCTCTGCACCGGGCATCTTTATGTAGGGCGCGGGGGGCAGCTGTTTTTGGATCTGGCTGCTAAATTCCCGGCGATCAGTTTCGTTTGGGTGGAGGGCGCAAGGAAGATGTATCTGCCTGGCGTCAGCGTGCTGCAGACCTGACCAATGTTACCTTTACCGGTTTTATAGCGAACCAACGTATCCCAATGTTTCAGGCTGCGGCAGACGTTTTGCTTATGCCATACGAGCGAATGATCGCTGGTTCCAGTGGGGGCAATTCGGCAGATATTTGCAGCCCGATGAAAATGTTTGAGTACATGGCATCGGGACGTGCCATCCTGACCAGTGATCTTCCGGTTATTCACGAAGTCTTGGATGATACATCGGCAGTGTTCTGTCCCCCGGACGATACGCTTGCCTGGAGTCAGGCATTGGAAAAGTTGCTGTCAGAGGATGAGTATCGGTACACAATTGGGCAGAGTGCACTTCGAGCCGCACAGGGTTATTCCTGGATCGAACGAGCCAGGCGATCGTTGGAAGGGCTTTAATTGATCGATGATCAAATTCCTGAATAATCTAAGGACACGAACCTGGTTTATCTTTGTCACTGTCGTTGCATTAGTGGTTCGTGTGGGTTTGTATATAATTTATCGCCCGGTATCATATAGCGACACGGCGGGTTACCGTCGTCTGGCGGATGCGATCCTGAATGGCTGGCAATATTATGACGGGACACGTTTACCGGGCTATCCGATTTTGATGGCCCTGGCTGGTTCCAATGAGAACATCTATCTGGTTCAATTAACCCTTGGGCTGGTCACTACCTTGCTGCTATTTTATCTTGGATGGCGTGTCAGCGGAAAAGCCTGGTTTGCCGCCCTGGTCAGCCTGGCACATGCCTTAAATCTGCAACAACTTTTTTTCGAGGCAGATCTGATCAGCGAATGCCTGACCACCTTTTTTATTGTCCTGACTCTGGTCGGTGTAGCTTTACTGTTCAGGAAAAATGATGAGGATCGACCGTGGAAGATAATCTTGCTGGCCTTTTGGATCGGCATTGCCGGTGGGGCAGCAGCTCTTGTTCGTCCTTTATTTATTTTTATTCCATTGTTTTGTGCTTTGATAATCTTATTATTCTGGCACAGACCTTTGAAAGTCCGCTGGCTGGCAGCACTTCTGACAGGGCTTGTAAGCATGGTCATCATCGGTGCCTGGATCAATTTCCTTCACCAGCGCTTCGGCCGATGGGGATTGGATACTCTGACAGGATATCACCTTGTTCAACACACCGGTGCTTTTTTTGAATATGTGCCGGATAAATATGCTGGAATACGAGACACTTTTATCCGTTATCGTGATGAAAGGATAGCACAAACCGGTTCGCCGGCGAATTCCATTTGGGATGCCATCCCGGCTCTTCAGCAGGTCTCCGGACTTGGTTTTTATGACCTTTCAGACCTTCTCGCGAAGATCTCGATCGGACTTATCCTCAAACATCCCGGACTCTATTTGTTAAGTGCACTTAATGGATGGCTGTGGTTTTGGAAAGTACCAGTTTATTGGTCCCCCGCGAACTTACCAACCGTTTTCCTGTCCAATCTAATGGGTAAAGCCATATTTATAGAACGGGGCGGTTTATTCGTTTCCAATCTGGTTTTCCTCGGCGCCTCAGTTGCCCTGATCTGGAAAAAAACCCGGGATTTGTTCAAGATGGATTTATTCCTATGGTTTCTAACCGGAGCGCTGTGGTTGACTTCGATCCTCCAGACTTTGCCCGACCATGGGGATAACCCTCGCTTTTCCGTTCCCACTCAATCAATCCTGGTTTTTGTTGTTCTTTATTGGGCGGTAAATGCCGTAATAAACCTGGTTGCCCTGCGGGGGCAAAAATGACGAAAAAGAAGATCGTGCGCGATCTGGCATTGATAATCCCCGTGAGCCTCATCCTTGGCGCGATCTTGGCTCTTCTGGATGGCGGTATTTGGTGGATCGGTTGGTTGGCTTATTCATTAATAGCCTTCCTGGGATTGCTTGCTGTTGTTGAGCTTTGGAGGTGGGCAGGTGCTTCCCGGTCGCTGGGCGTGATCCTGTTGCTTGCATTTATTCTGCGCTTTGGATTAGGTATTGCCCTGACTGAGATTCTACCGGTATATGGCCATGGTACCGAGGTGGAGAACGCCGGTTATGTCTTCCGCGATGCCTTTAACCGTGATATCCAGGCCTGGCAACTGGCATCATCTTCCGATTCAATATTAAGGTCATTTGATAAATCCTTCAGCCCGGACCAATATGGGGGTCTCTTTTTCGTTTATTCGTTAATTTATCGCACCCTGAGCCCGGACCATCATCGCCCCTGGTTGGTCATATTGCTTGGCGTGTTAACTAGTGTGATGGGAGTGGCTATTGCCTGGAAGGTTGCCTGGAAGATGGGTGGAGAGCAACTGGCAAAGCCCACCGCGTGGATCATAGCGCTATATCCCGAAGCAATATTAATGGCTTCTACCGAAATGCGTGAGCCATACTTGATGACTTTTATTGCCATGTCATTCTGGGGTGTATTGGATTGGCAGGCGCAAAATCATCGCGTTAGTTGGCTCTGGATGGCAGGCGGCTTGGTGGGGTTGCTTTTGTTCAATCCATCAGTGGCAGTTTTTGCATTGGTCGTGATGGGTGGTTGGATGCTGTTACGGAATGCCACGCTTAGGTTTTCCTGGCGGGTGGCAATTATCTCGGTGGCTGTAATTGCCTTAGCATTGGTCCTGATGTGGCTTGGCTTGGCGCGCGGATCTCTGGCTGGCCAATCGTTACCGGTGGTTCTTTCGCATTGGTTACAGCTCTCAGCCCAATATGACGTTTATCTGTTGCAATTAAGTTCAGGTTGGCTCCAGGTTATTTTTCAAGCTCTGCCAGTGCAATTGCATATGCCTTTTATTGTTGGCTACGGTATTACACAGCCACTTTTACCGGCTGCCCTGGCTGACCCATCTGTCTGGCCATGGAAAGTTATCGCTATTTTCCGCTCAGTTGGCTGGTACCTTCTGATCCCGTTTCTTGTCGGCGGGCTGGTCAGTAGTTGGAAAAAACCAGACCGTTTTGAACGGCGCGCCTGGTTGTGGTTGTGGATCATTTCCTGGGTGTGGATAGTAATTTCCGCATATCGCGCTGGGGGTGACCAGTGGGATAACCCGCGTTATCGGGTTATATTCCTTCTATGGCAGGTTGTGCTCGCAGCCGACGCCTGGGTCGGTTGGCGAAGGGATCACAACCCCTGGCAGGGAAGGATCCTGGCTGTTGAAGCGGTATTTCTGGTCTTCTTCGGTGAATGGTATATCCACCGTTATTTTGGGTTTATCTACGCTTTACCATTCGGTTGGATGGTTACAGCCATAGCAGGTATAAGCGGACTGATTTTGGTCGGTGGCTGGGTAATAGATCGAAGAAAGAGGCATTCACAGATTGTAAAAGAATGATCGTTCCAATCGTCTTCTTGTAAGGTCTAAAAGTCACTACTTATGATCAATTCTCGCCGGATCAAGCAGGTTCTATCATGGCCAATCCTGCCCCACATTTTGGGAGTTGCAGGAGCTCTCATCTATTCTGTGCAATCGATTATTTACATGTTTACACAGAAATCCATGATAGATGAAGGCTTGTTTCTATATAAAGGGTATCTTTTCGCGTCAGGAATTTACCGGCCCTTCCAGGATTATGGTCCGTGGATGCAAAAAGCTCCACTGGTATATCTGATACCAGGTTATGTGGAGACTTGGTTTGGGCCAGGCTTGCGCGCCGGGCGTTATTATGCGGTTCTGATCAGCCTGCTTTTCCTGCTGGGATTGTGGCTTGTTACCCGTCGGTTGGCGGGAAGTTTATGGGCCGGTCTGGTGATTTGTGCCGTCGCATTAAACCCATCTTTGATCAAGGCGTATAGCATAGCGATTTCACAGGGTCTGACCTCATGCCTCCTGGTTTGGACTTTATTTTTTGCCCTTGGAAAAGATCGTCATCGCTGGCAGCTTGCCGTAAGCACATCCCTGGTGGCGATCCTTGTCTTCACCCGTCAGAATATGATATGTGATTGCGCCATTGCTGCTGGGTTATATCCTTTGGGAGCATGGCTGGCGCAGGGCGATCTGGGCATTGGTTCCATTTGGAATTGTATTCTTAATAGTGGATGGGATTTATTGGCCTGGGATTCTCAAAATGTGGGCGCCACTATTTCCTCCACAGATTACCCATTTCCTGGATCCATGGCGTGCTCCCAGCGGACTCAGTGCATCCTGGCAGGTTCGACCCTCATTTATTACTCAAATTGGAAGTTTTTTTAACGGTGTGCGTTTTAATTTATCGGAAATTGCGGGCGGTACTGCGGTGCTGTTATTCTGGCCTCCAAAAAGATTCTGGAAAAGCCTGAGTCAGTATCGCGTCTCTCGTGTTTTTGATCATCTCCTTTATTGTGCTAACAGGTGTTCACTTATGGCTGGGAACCGGCAATAGCGATGCGAATAACTATAATGCCTGGGCTTTCTCGCTGTATCTGGCTTTCTTCTCCTGGCTCGGGTTGTTATTGGTCGCGGCTTCAACTCCACTATGGAAAGAAAAGATATCGAAGTGGCAGCAGGCGTTTGCTGGATTGCTTATCGTCATTGCGACAGCGGGTGTGGGTTATGCGAGTTTTGAGACATTTGGTTATGACTTGATTGAAATTCAGCTCCCAAGGATATTGAGTTTCTTCCGGACCGGGCATATTCCATCCGGAGGTCCCAAAGTATGGGTCCTACTCGGCAATTTCTTTGGAATGGACTATTACACTTCCCGCTGGGTGGTACCCATGGTGATCGGTTTTCTGGCGGGCGTAGTGATCCTGTTGGTCGTGTTCGGATTATGGCGGTACTTGCGCAAACACATGGAGGCGGTCAATTTTTATTCATACGGGTCGTTTGCTGTTATCGTTTTCCTGATTACAAGCACAATCCTTGGTCCCACCCGCCTGTTAAGTGGCGATGATAGGCAGTATGACTGCGGGGTCAACGTGATCCGATCTTTTGACCAAGTTGGACGCGAGCTAGCGGTAATTGTCCCACCGGGCAGCCAAGTGTATTGGGATGGAGGTAACGCAACATCGGTATTATTGTATATTCCAGGCATCCGCATTTACCCTCAGCAGCTTGATGAAAATTGGAGTTATTGGCAGGGGGGAAACGCAGATTCATTAGCTCGTTTTGGATTTTGGAATGAGGAGCTGATGCGCCAGTGGCAGCAAGCAGCAAACATCTTTATCATCCAGCAGAGTAATTTTAAACCCAACTGGCAACAGTTTTTGGATTCGAATCATTTTAACGAGTTAACCTTTGACCAGATTCCGCTGGGCTGCTCGCCGGATACATATCTACGGGTTTTTATCAGAAAATAATTAAATACATCGTCGAGGTCATCCGGAGAGAAAAGGCTGATTTCTAATCAACCATATTCAATAAAAAGTGATGTAGGTTTCTCGGGTTGTGAGAAAGTTCGATGTATAAAAAGAGGGGAACTTTGATATTTCCATAATTACTATGACTATTATTTATTGGGATAAGCGTTTTTTAAATTTCTAATCGCGGAACCTGGTTCGATTATTGAATCAATATTAAATACATTCAGGGGATAATCGGAATAAAAAGATTCCCCATCCTGCCTATTGACAACAGGGCATCGGGATTTTCTCGACAATAACCTCTTGTTTGGATAGTTTTCTTTGGATTGATTATTAAATATCACTATTGACCTATTTCAGGACAGAGTTATAATTCAACCATTGAATTATGAATTCGGAGGAGAAATGCAGACCGCGCTAATAACGGGAATAACCGGCCAGGATGGCTCCTATTTGGCCGAGTTTTTGCTGGAAAAAGGATATGAAGTCCTTGGAATGGTGCGCCGATCGAGCACGGTTACCTTTGAGCGAATCGAGCACATCCAAAATGATATTACCATTGTTCAGGGGGATTTACATGACCAGAGCTCGCTTGTCGCGCTCATCGAGCAATACAAGCCCGACGAAGTATATAACCTGGCAGCCCAGTCTTTTGTAGCCACATCCTGGAGCCAGGCAGTCCTAACGGGTGAAGTGACTGCTTTGGGTGTCACCCGTTTACTCGAGGCTATCAGGCTGGTCAATTCGAAGGCACGCTTTTATCAAGCTTCCAGCAGTGAAATGTTCGGCAAGGCTGTGGAAGTCCCCCAACGAGAAACCACTCCTTTTTATCCCCGTAGCCCATATGGGGTTGCGAAGACCTACGGGCATTGGATTACGGTCAATTATCGCGAATCATATAACTTATTCACTGTATCCGGAATCCTTTTCAACCACGAAAGTCCGCGTCGTGGTCTGGAATTCGTCACCCGTAAAATATCGGATGGTGTGGCACGCATTAAATTAGGTTTGGCAAAGGAACTCCGGATGGGAAACCTGGATGCCCGTCGGGATTGGGGTTTTGCCGGTGAATATGTCAAGGCAATGTGGATGATGTTGCAGCAGGATCACCCCGAAGATTTTGTAATTGGCACGGGACAGACCCACTCTGTTCGTGAATTTTGTGAATGTGCTTTCAACCATATTGGATTGAACTACCAGGATTACGTAGTCCAGGATCCACGCTTTTTACGCCCCTCAGAAGTTGATCTTCTTCTTTCTGATACGACCAAAGCTCGCAAAAAATTGAATTGGGATCCAAAAGTTGATTTTAATGGCCTGGTTAGCATGATGGTTGAAGCTGATCTGCAAAGGCTTTCCGGTTCTGCAAAATAATTTACCGCTCTGACTGCCTGGCGAATGATCCCATGTTCTCTTACTCACCTTGATTTATATGATTTATCACTCAACAACTGAATTATAGCAATGGAAACTTCCACAGGAACTGCTCGTGAACTTGCCCTACTCGAAAACATTGAACGTGATCCGGACATCTCCCAGATCTCGCTGGCAACGCAATTGGGCGTAGCCGTTGGAACGGTTAATTGGCATTTGAAAAGATTGATCGAGAAGGGATTTGTCAAAATCAAACGTACCGAACGCAAGAAATTGCGTTATATCATCACGCCTGAAGGAATTAGCTTGCGAGCCCGTTTAACCGTGGATTATGTGGAGCAACAGTTCCTTCTTTATCATCGCACTCGGGAATTGGTTTGCGAGTTTATAAACGAGGTAAAGAAGGCAGGACATGATCAGGTTGTGATCCATGGAGAGGGTGACGTGGCCGATATTTGCAGGCTTTCCTGTCTTGAGAAGGGTATTCCCATCGTTAATGCTGATGCACCGGTTTTGGAAGTAAATGGGTTGAAGGTGACGTTAAGAATGGATGGTGGTCATGAGTGAACAAGAACATGTCCTGATCACGGGTGGCGCTGGTTATATCGGTTCGCTCCTGACCGGCGAACTTCTGCGTGCTGGATACCAGGTAACTGTTTTGGACAGCCTTCTATATGGGGGCGAATCGTTGCTGAGCTATCTGGCTCATCCTTCTTTTCATTTTGCCAAGATCGATGTTACCGATCCTCGCTCGGTTCGCGATTCACTACGGCGTGATTGGTCTAAACCATCCTTTGTTGTCCATCTTGCGGCCATCGTAGGATTCCCTGCCTGCCAGGCGATCGGAAAGCAGGCGGCATGGAGGTATAACGTAGAAGCGACCAAGATGGTATTCGACCAGGCAGTAGGATTGGGTTCAACCAGGTTTGTGTTTGCATCAACTTACAGCAATTATGGCCTATCAACTGATGATCGTCCTGTCACAGAAGAGTCCCCTCTCAATCCCCAGTCTCTCTATGCGGAAACTAAAATTGCCGCTGAAGAATACTTGCTATCGCAGAAAGATACAACCTGTTCGCCACTCATATTCCGCCTTGCAACGCTCTATGGTATTTCTCCCCGCACCCGTTTTGACCTGATCATTAACCAATTTGTCCTCGATGCATATACCAAAAGGGAGCTGATCATTTATCAACGTGGCTACTCGCGCTCCTTCCTGCATGTACGCGATGTGGTAAGGGGTATGCTTCTGGGGATCCAGTCACCGCAGAAAAAAATCTCGGGGCAAATATACAATCTGGGTTCGGACAATGGGAATTATACGAAGGATGAGATAGTAGGCCTTGTTATCAAGCGTCTGCCTGAGACCTTCGTAAGTTATAAGGATTTGACTTTTGGGGGGGATATGCGGGATATTACCGTTTCGTTCGAAAAAGTAAGACGGGAATTGGGATTCCAATCCAGCCTGACTGTGGATGACGGCGTGCGTGAGATCATCCATGCCATAAGCACCGGTCTGATTAGTGACCCGCATGCCGCCCATTATCGTAATGCTCAATTTATTGTTCAGTAATAAGGATACATGGAAAATACATTCTGGAAATCGAAAAGAGTGATCGTAACCGGCGGTGCCGGTTTCTTGGGGTCGGTGATTATTAATAAACTGATTACCCGAGGTGCTGCCGACATCCTTGTCCCACGCATTGAAAATTACGATTTAACGGAACATGACACGATCCAAAAATTGTTGGACGAGTCCATGCTTCCTCCGACACAACGACCATCGCATCTAAATCTCGAGCGGTTAAAATCCAGCCCTTTACCGGATTTTAAACCTGCAGATTTGATCATCATCCACCTGGCGGCGCATGTGGGGGGAATTGGAGCCAACCGGGAACACCCAGCCGAGTTTTTCTATGACAACTTGATGATGGGCGCACAGCTCATGCATCAAGCCTGGCAGCGCGGGGTAGGAAAGTTCGTTGCCCTTGGAACAGTATGTGCATATCCCAAGTTCACACCTGTCCCTTTCAAGGAAGATGATTTATGGGACGGTTATCCTGAAGAGACGAATGCGCCTTATGGACTCGCCAAAAAAATGCTGCTCGTCCAGGCGCAAGCATACCGGCAAGAGTATGGTTTTAATTCAATATTCCTCCTTCCTGTCAACCTTTTTGGTCCGGGTGATAATTTTAATCCAGCCTCCTCGCATGTCATCCCCGCGCTAATTCGTAAATGTTTCGAAGCCCAGGACAACGGGAACAGGGAACTGGTCGTCTGGGGGGACGGGTCACCAACTCGAGAATTCCTTTATGTCGAAGATGCAGCAGAAGGGATAATCCTGGCTTCCGAACTATATAACGGGTCAGACCCGGTAAATCTGGGATCCGGTCATGAAATAACTGTGAAAGACCTGGCAGAGATGATCGCCAGGCTGACGGGTTTTAACGGAAAACTGGTTTGGGATGCTACCAAACCTAACGGTCAGCCACGGCGCGGACTGGACATCAGCCGGGCGAAAAAATTATTTGGCTTTCGGGCTGCCATGCCTTTTGAAGATGGGCTTCGGCTTACGATTGACTGGTATCGTCAGCACAGGGGAAAATAGCTAATGGTCGGACAGTCCGTCAGGGCGAAATCCCAAGACGTTATTACCATCGTTCCATCCCGTGGATGGACGGCTCTCAACTTGCGAGAATTATGGAAATACCGGGAATTGCTCTACTTCATGGTTTGGAGGGATGTCAAGGTACGCTATAAACAGGCAGTCCTTGGGATTACCTGGGCAATCCTTGTACCGGTTCTAAATATCTTAGTCTTCACATTTGTCTTTGGTATCCTTTTTCACCTAAACCAAAGTGTTCCGAATTACCCGTTATTGGCGGCTTCCGGGCAATTACCCTGGGGGCTGTTCGCGGGGGCACTCGCCCGCTCCAGCATCAGCCTGGTAGGAAATTCAAACCTGCTGACCAAAGTTTATTTCCCCCGTCTGATCATTCCAATTTCATCAGTTCTATCAGGGCTGGTGGATTTTGGCATATCCTTCCTAATTGTCATGGGTTTGGTGATTTATTACCGGACACCGTTGTCTTGGAATATGCTCTGGCTGATCCCGCTGACCATCCTGGTGGTGCTCACTTCGCTTTCAGTCGGGTTATGGCTCTCGGCGCTGAATGTACAGTATCGTGACGTCCAGCATATCGTTCCCTTCTTAATCCAGATCTGGATGTATGCCTCACCAGTTGCGTATTCTGCCGGGTTGGTTACGGGTAAGATCACAAGGATCATCTATGGCTTGAACCCGATGGCAGGCATTATACAGGGATTTCGCTGGGCACTCATAAATGGGGACCCGCCCGGGGAACTCTTTATCATCTCGGTTGTCATGGTTCTGATCTTGTTCACCAGCGGTTTATTTTATTTTCGCCGCATGGAACGAACTTTTGCGGACACGATCTGATTATGCCTATTATCATCCATGCCGATGGTTTGGGTAAGCGGTATCGAATAGGTCTGGCTCCCCAACGCTATCAAACTCTCAGTGATCAGATTACCAGGATGGTTTCCGCACCACTCCGCTCCATTCGGCGCAGGCAAACACCCAGCCGTGATGGCGAAGACACGATTTGGGCTTTGCGTAATATCTCGTTTGATGTTGAACAAGGTCAGGTATTGGGAATTGTTGGCGGTAACGGGGCGGGGAAGAGTACGATGCTGAAGCTCCTCTCCCGAATAACTGAACCAACTGAAGGGTCCTTGACCATCCATGGTAGAGTTGGCTCATTATTGGAAGTCGGCACCGGTTTCCATCCGGAATTAACAGGTCGGGAGAATATTTTCCTTAATGGGGCGATCCTGGGCATGAAGCGCAGGGAGATCGCCAATAGGTTTAATGAGATCGTCGCTTTCTCGGAAGTGGAAAAATTTATCGATACCCCTGTAAAACGCTACTCCTCCGGGATGTACTTGCGATTGGCATTTGCTGTTGCGGCTCATCTTGAGCCGGAGATTCTCGTGGTAGATGAAGTGTTGGCGGTCGGCGATGCTGAATTCCAGAAGAAGTGCCTTGGGAAAATGGGCGATGTTGCCCAACAGGGTCGGACCGTTCTTTTTGTCAGCCATAACATGTCGGCAATACTGCGCCTGACCCATGAGACAATCGTGCTTAACAAAGGCCAGCTTGTGATGCGTGCTCCATCACCCAAAGCGGTGGACTACTACCTGAGCTCTGGTCATATTAGCGCTGGCGAATGCGTTTGGACGAAAGACCAAATTCCGGCAAGTGCGGCTCCTTTCCTTCCGGTTGCTGTCCGCGTGAAGGACAAGAATGGCAAGGTTATCGATAGTGTCCGTTCAACAGATCCGTTCACGATTGAAATGGAATATATCCTCGATGCGCCGTTGCCTGCCCTGCGAATAGGCATTTACATAAATACTACCCGCGGCGAAGCCGTATTTACATCATTTGATATCGACGATGCCGGATCATTTGAAAAACACATCGAGCGGGCGGCAGGTCATTACTTCAGCCGCTGCACGATCCCTGCCGATATGTTGAATGGCGGGCGCTACTCGCTTGGAATCAATGCAAGTTCATACCATATCCGCAGATATTTTGGCGATGATCAGGCACTTGATTTCTCCGTGGAAGCCGCCGGAGCCCCGGGAATGCAGTGGGATGAGCCCCGCCCTGGACCGATCCGGCCGCGATTAAAATGGGAGATTCTCCGTGGCTGACAAACCATCTTCCGTGCAGTCATTTGCTCGAGAGATGTTCGGATATCTCCCTTATAGTGCCGAATTGGGTTGGAAATTCCGCTACTCGGGCAAGCAGATCGGACGCTACAACCTTGAGCGGTTGCGGGCTGCCCTTCCCGACGCCTGGGCTGATGCTTCCATTTATGCTGAGAAGGCTGCATCCGGAAAGCATATCTGTATCATTGCCACCATACATTATTGGATCGAGTATTGTGCCGTTCTCGGGCTTGCACTCGCGGGACAGGGTCATCGGATAGATCTTGGTTATTATCCTTTTGATGATTATCGTAAGAGCATCGGGCGGTTAGATCGCCGCCTCCACTCGCTCTACACACGCGTTGTTCTCAACCCGGCAAAATCACTTCTTCGCAGTCAGGACCTTATCGATGTTCCCCTCGCAGCGGAGCTGCCTCTTCAACTTCAGCAAGCCATCGAAAATGTATCCGCCTACGACACCCAGTACGTGCTCCAGGTCGAAGAAGTGGACAAGTCGTCTGATTTCTATCGCATGCGCCTTGCTTACAACAATCTCGCTTGCCGGACCCTGCTCACATGGCTGAGTGCTGAAAAGCCGGATATTGTCCTCTTCCCGAACGGGGTAGTGATCGAATACGGTATCGCTTACCAGGTTGCCCGTCATCTTGGCTTGCGCGTCGTTACTTTTGAATTTGGTGACAAACACGAGCAGGCTTGGATTGCACAGGATGATGAGGTCATTCGTCAGAATACGGATGAACTCTGGAGGGCTTGCAGCGGTGACACCATCACAGAAAAACAAGCAAGTCAAATTGATGCTCTTGAGCATGCACGTCTATCTGCAAAAACATTCGGCAAATCCGAACGCCTATGGCAGGATATACCACCCCAAGGGACTCAATCGCTTAAAACGACGCTGGGATTGGATGAACGTCCATTGATCTTACTGGCGCCAAATGTTCTGGGCGATAGTCTAATATTGGGTCGGAACATTTTCAGCACGAGCATGGGTGAATGGATATTGCGTTCCATTGAGCTTTTTATCCAACATCCAGGTTATCAGCTCGTCGTTCGTACTCATCCGGGTGAACGCTTTATGAAAGGTCCCTCGATGGTGGACATCATCAGGGATAAATACCCCAAATTGCCGGAGAATATCCACATTGTGGGTCCGCTGGAAAAAATAAACACTTATGATGTCATGTCGATCGCCCAACTGGGCCTTGTGTACACGACAACCGTAGGGCTCGAGATGGTCATGAAGGGTATCCCAGTCATCGTTGCCGGGAATACTCACTACCGTGATCGCGGCTTTACATATGACCCGGCAACATGGGATGAATATGCAGCTCTCATCGAGCGTTGTCTTGCTGATTTAAAAAAGAGTCGCCCAACTCTCGAACAGGTTGAAACGGCGAGAAACTATGCTTATCGTTTCTTTTTTAATTACCCCAGACCATTCCCTTGGAAAATCGTAGATTTCTGGGAAGATTTCAAAGTTTGGCCGTTGAAACGGGTTTTAAGTGAGGAAGGTCAAACCAAGTTTGGCGACTCTTTCCGGTCATTGGTCGGCGAACCCCTCCGCTGGACCGATTGGGAAATGGGTTAGCAGATGATAAAAGGAGTAAGTATGGACTGGAAAGATCAGGTCGTTCTTGTCACTGGTGGAACGGGATCATTTGGCAAAAAAATTACCGAGATCCTGTTGGCGGAATATCAGCCTGCCAAGTTGATAATCTACAGCCGCGACGAACTCAAGCAGTACGAAATGCGGGCTGCCGGATTTGATCATGCTTCGTTGCGATACTTCATTGGCGATGTACGCGATCAAGAACGCCTTCGCCGGGCGATGCATGGTGTGGATGTGGTTGTCCATGCCGCAGCTCTCAAGCAGGTTCCGGCGTGCGAGTACAACCCGATGGAAGCGATCAAGACGAACATCATGGGAACCAGTAATGTGATCGAGGCTGCCCTGGATGCTGGAGTTAAGAAGGTCATGTCCCTAAGTACCGACAAGGCTGTAAACCCGGTTAATTTATATGGGGCTACGAAGCTCGCAGCCGAGAAACTGGTTGTACAAAGCAATGCGTATGCCGCAGGAACATCCACCCGTTACGCGTGTGTCCGTTACGGAAATGTTGTCGGCAGCCGCGGTTCCGTGGTGCCGGTCTTTCTGCAGCAGCGAAAGACTGGCAGGGTCACATTGACTGATAAACGCATGACCCGTTTCTGGTTATCACTCGAACAAGGTGTTCATTTCGTTATCAATTGCATTGAGAGGATGAATGGCGGCGAGGTATACGTGCCCAAGATCCCGAGCATGAAGGTCATCGACCTGGCGCGCGCGATCGCACCAAAGGCAAAAGTCGATGTGATCGGCATTCGTCCGGGCGAAAAGCTCCACGAGGTACTCATCTCGGAGGATGAGGCACGTACAACGGTTGAGCGTGAAAACATGTACGTGATAGTCCCCGCGGAACCGCTTTGGGAGCGCAGTCTGCAGTACGAAGGAAAACCACTACCCGAAGGGTTTCGCTACACCAGTGACACCAACCCGAATTGGCTTGATATTGAGAGCATCAAGAAATTTGTTGCTCCGTTCGAGCAGGCTTATACGAACGGCAACTGATGCGTTTACTAGTAACCGGTGCGAGCGGTTTGCTCGGCCTGAACCTGGCATTACAAGCCAGAAATTACCATACTGTCATTGGTGTAGACCGCTGCAGGCTGAAGGACGTGCCGTTCGAAATTGTGTGTGCGGACCTGCTTGATCAGGATGCTTCGGAGAAGATCCTGGATTTAATACACCCCGACTGGTTGATTCACTGCGCAGCCTTGGCTGACTTGGATCAGTGCGAAGCAGACCCACAACTTGCTGCGAAATTGAATAGTATCCTCCCAGGTAAATTATCCACAGCCTGTAAACTGCGTGGAGTTAAGATGGTACAGATTTCCACGGATGCGGTATTCGATGGATATCAACAACATGCCTACACAGAAGATGATATTCCTAATCCTTTGAGCGTTTATGCTCGCACCAAACTGGATGGTGAAGCATCTGTTCTTGCTTCCAATCCGGATGCATTGGTGGCAAGGGTAAATTTCTTTGGCTGGAGTCCATCTGGAAAGCGGAGTTTGGCAGAATTTTTCTTCAATAACCTGGCTGCTGGGAAACAAGTTAAGGGTTTTACCGATGTTAATTTCTGTCCAACATTTGTTGGAGATCTCACCGATCTATTGTTGTCTATGCTCCTAAAAGGATTGAATGGCGTCTATCATGCCGTTGGAGCGGAGTGCCTATCCAAATTTGCATTCGGGGTGGCGCTTGCCCGGCGATTTGGTCTGGATGAACGGTTAATCATACCTGCGACAGTCGACCTGGCAGGATTGAAAAGCAAGCGTTCGCACAACTTAAATTTATCTGTCCACAAGTTATCCACAGCCTTGGGGCAAACAATCCCCAGCTATTCAACAGGTTTGGAACGATTTTATACACAGTTTCAACAGGGTTATCCACAGAAAATCAGGAATTATGCACAGGTTTAAGGATGGGCTTTCTATCCGCAGGTTATTTGCCTGGTTGATGCAATTAGCGTTTAATTGGAGCGATTAATGGATATTCAAATTGGCGATCGCGTAATTGGCTTGTCCCATCCGACATACTTTATTGCGGATGTTGCTGCCAACCACGATGGGGATCTGGAACGAGCCAAGCTTCTTATTCGACTGGCTAAGCAGGCTGGAGCAGATGCAGCCAAATTCCAAAACTTTCGCGCTCCCAAGATAGTATCGGAGTATGGATTCAGCCATATGAATAGTCAGGTCAGTCACCAGGCTGCCTGGAAGAAGAGTGTGGTCGATGTCTACTCAGCTGCCTCCATTCCGTTTGAGTGGACTCTGACCTTGACCGAAGAGTGCCAATCAGTAGGTATCGATTATTTCTCAGCTCCCTATGATTTCGAAGCTATCGACTGGCTTGATCCCTATGTAAAAATGTACAAAGCCGGTTCAGGCGAGATCGATTGGATCGAAGCCCTGGAACGCATGGCTTCCAAGGGAAAGCCATTTTTTATTGCGACGGGTGCTTCGAATATCGGAGATGTACAGCGCGCAGTCCATGCCGTTGAAAAAATCAATCCGCAAATTGTCTTGATGCAGTGCAATACCAACTATACCGCCAGTCCTGGCAACTATGACCATCTTCACCTGAACGTACTTAAAACCTATGCAGCCATGTTCCCAGAGGTAGTCCTTGGTCTTTCAGATCACACTCACGCAGTAGCCCCGGTTTTAGGGGCGGTGACTCTGGGAGCCCGCGTGATCGAACGTCATTTGACCGATGATAATAACCGCGAAGGTCCTGACCATAAGTTTGCAATGAATCCGGAAAATTGGGCCCGCATGGTCGAGGAAACGCGTTTGTTGGAGCGATCACTAGGTAGTGGCGATAAGTTCATTGCAGAAAATGAGATGGAGACCATGATCGTGCAGCGACGCTGCCTGAGGGCAGCATGTGCGATACGGTCCGGGGAAACTTTCACCCGTGCGATGATCGATGTACTTCGCCCGGCAACGCCCGGTGCCATCAAGCCGCATCAGATTCCGGATGTGATCGGTACTAAAGCCCTGCACGATATACCCGAAGGTAAGGAACTCCGTTGGACAGACCTCGGAGAATGAGTGTAATTGGTTATTAATGTCTGGATTATTAATTCAGTATGACATACTCAATTAGGTAATTTGTGGCTAAAATTCTCTATTTTTCGAAGGATTACACTCCTCATGACTACCGCTTCCTGGCGGCTCTTGCCGGGACCCGGCACCAGGTGTATTTCTTGTCCCTGGAGTGCGGACCACGTCAGACCGAGAAACGACCGGTCCCAAAGCCGGTTGAGCAAATCTCCTGGGCTGGTGGTCGCCGTAAAGTCAATCTGGCCGATGGACCACGCCTTTTAATGGATTTACGTAGGGTACTCTACGAGTTGAAACCCGATTTGATCCATGTTGGTCCCATCCAATCCTGCGGCTTGCTTGCCGCCCTTACCGGATTTCGCCCCCAGTTGGTGATGTCCTGGGGCTTTGACCTGATGCAGGATGCATATCGTAATCTTGCATGGAAGTGGTCAACCGGGTATGTACTGAGGCGTGCCACCTTTTTTACCAGTGATTGTGAGGCAACTCGTAAAATCGCGGTGGCTTTTGGAGTCCCATCGAATCGTACGATCGTGTTCCCCTGGGGTGTTGATCTGGAGCATTTTACGCCGGGAACAACCGATGACCTGCAGCAAAACGATGAATTTACTTTGTTCTGCAATCGGTCGTGGGAACCTCGATATGGCGTCGATATCCTTGCCAAAGCCTTCACCATCGCTGCCCGCCAAAACCCAAAGTTACGGTTGCTTCTCCTCGGCGGAGGTTCGCAGGAATATTTGATCCACAAAATATTGGAAACTGGTGGAGTCAGTGACCGGGTCAATTTTGCCGGGCAGATATCCCAGGAGGACCTGCCTCGTTTCTATCACATGGCGGACCTTTACATCTCCCCTTCGCATGTAGATGGCTCATCGGTATCGTTAATGGAAGCCCTGGCTTGCGGTCTGCCCTGCCTGGTCTCAGACATCCCGGCAAACCGGGAATGGGTGACCAATGACCTGAATGGCTGGCTTTTTGAGGATGGAGAGGCCGAAACCCTGGCTGACAGGATCCTTCATGTTTATGACCATCGGCAAAATTTGACCGGGATCGGCCAGGCAGCCCGCGTGACGGCTGAAGAAAAAGCCGATTGGAACAAGAATTTTCAGAAGTTGCTTTCTACTTACGAGCGAACCATTCAGTTCAACTCAGATCCGGCATCATTGCAGGTCACGATATGAGCGAACGAACAATCGCCATCATCCAGGCTCGCATGGGCTCCACACGCCTGCCGGGTAAAGTGCTTCAAGATATCGGTGGGCAGCCGATGCTGGTGCGCGTTGTTCAACGGGCAAGCCGTGCTGGGCGGTTGGATGGAGTGATCGTGGCTACGACGATTGATGATCTCGATGACCCGTTGGAAGAACTTTGCCGTGCGCGTGGGTATCCGTGTTGGCGTGGCAGCCGGCAGGATGTTCTCGACCGATATTATCAGGCAGCCTGTGAATTTAAAGCCACGCAGATCGTACGGATCACTGCTGATTGCCCCGCCATTGATCCGCAGTTGATCGATCTGACTGTTGATGAGTTTCGTCGTGCGAAGGCAGATTTTGCGTCCAACCGGCTCCCACCACCGTGGTCACGTACCTTTCCGATCGGATTGGACGTTGAGGTTTGTACTTTCTCTGCCCTTAAGCGCGCTTGGAAGGATGCTGACCAGCCCTTCGAGCGGGAGCATGTCATGCCGTATTTCTATCAGGACATTCCGACCAAAAGCTTGCGTTCCATGGATAATGCATTCGCGGTATCCCCGTGTGGATTTCGTGTGCTCTTGGTCAACCATCAACCTGATTACGGAACTTACCGATGGACCGTCGATACTCCCAAGGACCTCGCACTCCTTCGCCAGATATATGCTCGCTTTAATAATCAGGACACCTTCACTTGGACTGACGTACTGGACCTTTTATAAACGCGAACCAGGGTTGGCTGAAATTAACGCTACCGTCAAGCAGAAAACTGGACTCGAAGCAGAAAGACCGTCAGGTTCAAGCAGTCCATTGAGGAAATGATTATGTCCCCATCACTTTATCAACGGGTCCGAAATCGAATGCGGCGGCTCTTACCTGGCAACTCCAACGGTGTCTACCGGGCGATCCGGGGCACAGGCAATATCCTGGCAGCCGATAAGGCACGGCTATCGGGAGTTGAACTGGATATCGTGGGAGACAATAACCAAATTTCCATCGGTTCAGGTAGCCAGCTGATCAATGTCCGCATCCGGATGCGCGGGTCGGGTCACAAGATTATATTTGGCGAGAACTGTCGCGTCACACGCGGTGCGATGCTCTGGTTCGAAGATGATAATGGGCTTTTGCAAGTGGGTGCCAACACAACGATGGTGGAAGTCCATATTGCCATCACAGAACCGGGCTCCGTTGTAACCATTGGTGAGAATTGCATGTTGGCCAACGATATAGATATCCGCACGGGTGACAGCCATTCAGTGGTCGATGAACATAGCGGTGAACGTCTGAATTTTGCAGCTAACGTAAGTTTCGATCGGCACGTCTGGATTGCTCCGCACACAATCATCTTGAAGGGTGTCACCATCGGCGAAAATTCGATCGTCGCCAGCGGATCGGTTGTCACGAAGCCATTTGGTTCAGGTGTGATCATTGGAGGAAACCCTGCCAGGATCATCAAGACCGGGGTTTCATGGCAACGCGAAAGAATTACCAAAACTCGTTAGTTTCAAGGAGAAAAAATCATGACAAAAACTAGAGTACTGGTTACCGGTGCAGGTGGATTTATTGGTCACCACCTGGTCACTTTCTTACGGGAAAAAGGTTATTGGGTGCGGGGTGTCGACATTAAATACCCCGAATTTACCGATGTGGACGCGGATGAATTTGAAATTCTGGATTTGCGACGTTGGGATAATTGCTTGCAGGCGACACGCGGTATCGATGAAGTATTTGGCCTGGCTGCAGATATGGGTGGGATGGGATTTATCTCATCGCATCACGCAGAGATCCTGCATAATAACTCGTTGATCAACACACATACCCTCGATGCGGCGCGTGTTAATGGCGTGAAGCGGTACTTCTATACCTCATCGGCTTGTGTTTATCCTGAGTTTAAACAGACCGAAGCAAATGTCGTACCTTTAAAAGAAGAAGATGCCTATCCCGCAATGCCGCAGGATGCCTACGGCTGGGAAAAATTGGTCATGGAACGACTCTGCTCCCACTATCGCGAGGACTACGGTATCGAGACACGCATCGTTCGCTTCCACAATATTTTCGGCCCGTGCGGGACGTGGGATGGTGGGCGCGAGAAGGCGCCGGCAGCCATGTGCCGGAAGATCGCCATTGCCAAGCTGACGGGAAATCATGAAATCGAGATGTGGGGTGATGGCGAACAGACTCGGTCCTTCTGCTATATCGATGATACTCTCGAAGGCATTTATCGGTTGATGCGTTCTGATTACCATTTCCCGCTCAACCTGGGTTCGGATCGAATGGTGAGCATCAATGAGCTTGCCCAGATTGTCGCCAATATCGCCGGGATCAAGATCACGATCAAACACATTGATGGACCGATGGGCGTGCGGGGACGGAATTCAGATAATACCCGCCTGCGGGAAATCCTCAAATGGGAACCTCGCCTTACCCTGGAGCAGGGTCTCGCCTCAACCTACGCGTGGATCGAAAAGCGTGTTTCCGAAAAACTGGGCGCTCCAGTCCTTAAATGATGGTGCACGAATAAATGTGACAGACCAATAATCATCTTTGCGTGTGATGGATAATAAATGACCTTCCTGACTATCTTTACGGCTCCCAAGCCATTCACCAATCCGCACATAAATATCATTCAACGTAATGCGTTGTCGGCTTGGACGCGACTTGAGGATGTTGAAGTCATTTTGATTGGTGATGAACCCGGGATTCCTGAGGCAGCCAGGGAATTCGATGTAAAGAATGTCGCGGAGGTTGAACGGGATGATAAAGGAATACCACTGGTCAGTTCAGTAATGGAAATTGGTCATAAATTTTCGGTCAGCCCGTTGCTGTGTTACGCCAACTCGGATATGATCCTGATGTCGGACCTGGTAAATGCAGCCAGGCAGATTACAAAACAAGTGGACGATTTCCTGATGGTTGGTCAGCGTTGGGACCTGGATTTACCAGAGCCATTTGATTTTGCTAATGATTGGGAATCTCGTCTGCAGGATGAAGTTGCCAGGCGTGGCGAGTTTTATTCTCCATGGGGGATCGATTACTTTGTTTTCCCACGGCACCTTTATACTGAAGTGCCTAATTTCACCATTGGTCGACCAGCATGGGATAACTGGATGGTTTACCATGCTTGCAAGACCTTCGGTCTGGCGATCGACACCACCCGGAGTGTAATGGCTATCCATCAAACACACGACTACAGCCATTTACCTGGCAACAAGCCTCCTTATGGATCGGAAGTGGCGAAATCGAATCTCGCCAAAGCCGGAGGACGAAGGTGTGTTTATAATGTTTTGGACACAAACAGGGAATTAATCCACGGGCGGATCACCAGGCCCATGCTGACACTGTTGCGCTGGTTACGCAGGATCGAAAGACTGTTCATTACCGATGACCTGGGAAGCTTCCGAGCCCAGGTGGGTTTCCGATTACAAAAAATGCAGCGTCCATTTTTTTCGGTTCCCCGTAAATAGTGACCATTGATAAGATGCAATCTTCCACACATAAATGGATTGTTGAACCATTAGAACTCGGTCATGAAAGGGAGTATTGAGGATAGTGAGGTTTTTATGCGTGTTGGACAAAACCCTGCAAAATTTGTGAAATCTGTTGCACAACCTTCAGCTATAACGGTGACCGTTGTAAGCTGTATCCCGTTTCTAAGCGGTTATTATGAGCATAACCTGGAAGTTTTGAAAGAGTGCGTTCTAAGTCTGCACAAGAATCGGGAAAAGCAATTTGATTTAATGGTTTTTGACAATCACAGTTGCCGGGAAGTTCGTGGTTTTTTAATGGAAGCCTACGAAAAAGATATCATCCAGTACCTGGTACTTTCCGGAAAAAATATAGGCAAGATAGGTGCCTGGAATTATTTGTTTGGCGCTGCCCAGGGCCGGTTCGTCGCTTTTTGCGACAGTGATGTTCTATTCAGGCCGGGCTGGCTTTCCGCTTCTCTTGATTTGTTCGATCGATTCCCCAATGTCGGCATGGTAACTGGTCGTCCAACAAGGACTCCAAAAGAGTATCTAACAAGTACGATCAAATGGGCGACCAAATTGGGAGCCTCCAGCTTCAAGGAGGGCTGTTTATTGGATTGGGAAACATATGCAGAACATTCCCGCAGCCTCGGTCTTGCCGACAATGAAGCTAGAAAGGAATATGATGGAGGCACCGACTATCTAATAACGCATGATGGAAAATCGGCCTTTGCAGGCGCGAGCCATTTCCAATTTATTGTTCGCCGCGATATATTGGATAAAATATTCCCCATGAAATCCGAAAAACCCATGCGGGGAGAACCTGAACTCGATAAGATAGTCAACGACTTGGGATATTTACGGTTAAGTACGGTGGAACCGTATGTACTGCATATGGGTAACCGCCTGCCTGAGACGATAATGCCCTTGAAAAACAATACAACGGCTCGCCGAAGTTCGTTTGCCAATATACCTTTTATACGTGCCATTTTGCTGCGGCTGTATGGCATCATTTTTCATATCTATTTCAATAACGTGGATTAAGAGCCTTTAGAAGGTTAAGGATTTCGAAATGAAGATCGTTATTGCCGGCCTCGGTTCCATCGGTCGCCGCCACCTGCGAAACTTGAAGACGTTGGGAGAAACCGATATTGTCCTTCTCCGTACCCACCAGGCGACTTTGCCCGAGCAGGAACTAAACGGATTCCCGGTGGAAACGGAGTTGAGCCGCGCCCTTGATCTGAAACCGGATGCCTTCATAATAGCCAACCCCACCTCCCTTCATTTGGATATTGCCATCCCTGCGAGCGAAATAGGCAGCGCGATTTTGATTGAAAAACCGATTTCCCATTCACTCGATCAGATCGATATTCTTGAAAAAAGCGCTGCCAGGAATGGCAGCCGAATCCTGGTTGGATTCCAATACCGGTATCACCCATCCTTGCGGAAGGCGGCTGAATTATTGCAGTTGGGTTATATCGGACGTGTGCTTTCAGTCCGAGCCAATTGGGGGGAATATCTTCCCAATTGGCACCCCTGGGAAGATTATAAAAATGGATATGCAGCCCGATCCGACCTGGGCGGTGGGGTGATCCTTACTTTATGTCACCCGCTTGATTACTTACGGTGGTTGTGCGGTGATATCGATGCATTATGGGCATTTATAGGATCAAGCAACCTTGGCTTGCCCGTTGAAGATTCCGCTGAAATTGGTTTGCATTTTTCCACCGGTGGAATTGGTAGTGTGCATGTGGATTATAATCAGCAACCTCCTGCCCACAGTTGGGAAATAATCGGGTCACAAGGTACGATCCAGTGGAATAATGCTGATGGAATTCTTCGGGTCTACCAGGTTGGAAAGCAATCCTGGGAGACATTTCCAGCGCCCTCGGGTTTTGAACGAAATATGATGTTTATGGATGAACTGCGCCACTTCCTGAAAGTTGTCCGAGGGGAAGAAGCACCGCTGTGTACACTACATGACGGTAGATTGGCGCTTGAACTGGCTCTGGGCGCACTGGAATCGGCCAGAAATCGTCATATCGTCGAGTTTTAGGGAAAAAGGCACCATGGGTAATATTTTGGAGAAATTTGAGCTTAGGGATCGAGTCGCAGTGGTTACCGGCGGCGCCGGTCTGCTTGGCAAGGAATTTTGCCGCACTTTGGCTGAGGCCGGGGCGGCGGTTGTTGTGGCAGATCTGGATGCTGGTTCGGCTTTATCTTTCGCAAATTCGCTCAGGAAGGCCGACGGGAATGTCATTGGGGTGGGTTTGGATGTGACCCAACCGGAATCTGTACAGCAATTGGTTGCAGAGACGCTAAAAACATTTGGCCGGCTGGACATCCTTGTTAACAGTGCTGCGCTCGACCCTAAATTTGATCCAGCAGCTATCGCACAGGCTGGTAGCTCAGGAGGATTCGAAGATTACCCGCTCGACAAATGGAATGCGGCATTGGATGTTAATTTAACTGGTGTATTCTTGGTAACCCAAGCCTGCATCAAGCCGATGCTGGCACAAGGTAAAAAGGGAAGCATCATTAACATCTGTTCCACATATGGATTAAACGGACCGGATCAACGCATATATCGAAAAGAAGGTCGCGAACAATCCTTCAAACCTGTTTATTACACCGTAACAAAAGCAGGAGTGTTGGGATTTACCAAATACCTGGCTGCCTATTATATGGGCACGGAGTTGCGGGTCAATGCTTTGACCCCGGGTGGGGTATTCAACAACCATGATGAAACCTTTGTGGCAAACTATTCTGCTAAAACGATCCTTGGCAGGATGGCTCATATTGATGAGATGAACGGCGCCCTGCTTTTTCTTGCCTCCGATGCATCATCTTATATGACTGGAGGAAATGTAATTGTGGATGGAGGGTGGACGGCGTGGTAGAAGTATTGGCAGTTATCCCCGCTCGCGGTGGTTCCAAGGGAATTCCTCATAAAAACATCCGGACGTTTGCCGGGTTCCCTTTGGTATCTTTCAGTATCTCGGCTGGTTTGCAGGCCAAAATGGTCACGCGTGTGATTGTCAGCACGGATGATGAAGAGATCGCAGAAATATCCCGCTCTTCTGGAGCTGAAACCCCATTCCTACGACCGGATGTTTTGGCTCAAGACTTCAACCACGGACTTGCCGGTTTTTCAGCATGCACTGAACTGGCTGGCTGATCATGAGCGCTATCATCCTGATATCGTTGTTCAGCTGCGCCCGACCTCACCGGTAAGACCACGTGACTGCGTCGACAAATCCATCCAATCCTTGTTGGATCACCCAGAAGCGGACAGCGCACGCGGCGTGGTAACGGCGGGGCAGAACCCCTATAAAATGTGGCGGGTCGAAGCGGAAACGGGCACCATGCATCCACTTTTGACCGTAGCGGGAATTGGAGAAGCTTTTAATGCTCCGCGCCAAATGCTGCCACCGGTTTTTTGGCAGACCGGTCATATTGATGCCATACGCCCATCAACGATTCTCGCAGGATCGATGTCAGGGCGGGTGATCTTACCGATCATCATAGATCCAATATTTACCGTCGATCTGGATACCCTGGCTGACTGGGAACATGGCGAGTGGCAAGTGATGGAAGGGGGACTTGATATGGTCTGGCCTGCGAGCCACCGGCGCGCCATGCCAAAGAAGGTCGATCTGCTGGTACTCGATTTCGATGGTGTTCTCACCGATAACCGGGTTTGGGTCGATCAGGACGGGCATGAGCTGGTGGCTGCCAATCGCAGTGATAGTTTTGAAGTCAATCTATTACGCCAGGCTGGAGTGGAAACGATCGTAATTTCCAAAGAAACCAATCCGGTTGTAGCGGCGCGTTGCCGAAAAATGAATGTCACCTGCCTCCAGGGTGAAGATGACAAAGCGACTGCGCTGAAAAAAATATTGCATGAGCGAAAGATCGACCCAAAATGTGTCGTTTATTGTGGTAACGATATTAATGACCTGCCCTGTTTCTCATTAGTAGGTTGGTCTGTGGCGGTTGCGGATTCTATTCCGGAAGTGGCAAGGCAGGCTGATTTTGTGGTCAGCCGGCATGGCGGACGAGGCGCCGTGCCGCGAATTGTGTGATCTACTGATAAGGTCCAATAATGCGGGCTCAAAAAGTTCGCAGTGAGCAATTCCCGTGAAAGGTTATATCCATGAACCGTGAAGTTCAAATTGGTGTCAGGAAGATTGGTGATGGGCATCCTGCTTATATCATTGCCGAAATCGGGATAAACCATAATGGTGATATTAAAATCGTCGAGCAGATGATCGATGCGGCAGTTCACGCGGGTGTGGATGCAGTCAAGTTTCAAAAACGCACGCCTGAATTAAGTACACCTCTCGACCAGCAAAAACAGATGCGTGAAACCCCCTGGGGATACATATCATACCTTGATTACCGCTACAAGGTTGAATTCGACCAGAAAGAATATACGGAAATCGACCGGTATTGTGCAACCAAAGGGATAACCTGGTTTACCTCAGTCTGGGACGAGCAGGCAGTGGATTTTATGGAAAAATTCAATACGCCTGTCTATAAAATTCCTTCCGCGGCATTAACCGATAAAAACCTGCTCGGGCACATTCGAAAAACAGGCCGTCCGATCATTCTTTCCACAGGGATGTCGACAATGGATCAGATCAAGGCGGCGGTGAAAACCCTCGGAACTGACAACCTGATCCTTACACATTGTACAAGTACTTACCCCTGCGAACCCGCGGAGTTGAATTTGCGAATGATTCAAACCCTGCGTAATGAGTTTCCATGCCCGGTCGGTTATTCCGGTCATGAAGTCGGCCTTGTTCCATCTGCAGTGGCTGTGGCACTTGGCGCCTGTCTGGTGGAGCGTCATTTAACGGTCGACCGTGCGATGTGGGGGTCGGATCAAGCGGCTTCCGTTGAACCCGCCGGTTTCGAACGGCTGGTCAAGTATATTCGTGTCACCGAAGCCTCGCTTGGCGATGGATTAAAACGGATTTACGACAGCGAGCAACCATCCTTGAAAAAAATGAGAAGAGTCGCATAAATGGTTGGCGATAAGATCGAAATTCCATCGGTTGACCTGCTTGAAAAACACCGGAAGATGGTCAATGATTTTTGGTCTGTTTCACGTGCTGTCCGGGTGGAACCTGGTTGGCATTATTTATTGGATCTCACCTGGATCGTTGAGAATATTGGCCTAATTTCTGGAACGCGAATTATGGATGCCGGTGCTGGCATGGGCCTGATGCAATGGTATCTGGTCGAGCAAGGAGCTGCAGAAGTGATCAGTGCCGATCGGGGCTCTCGTTCAAACCTCCCCCTGGTAATGCGTTCCCGTTATAACCTGAGTGGGAAGCGTCCGACGGATCTCGATCCAGCTTCAAAAGTATTTATGGGAAACGTCGCGCACGCATCTGGTTTGGGCAAAGTGGTCTATGCTATGCGCGGGATGGCTGGTCTCATATTGACCGCCTTACCCAAGCGATTTCCTGGCGAAGTGATTATTTATAACCAGGATCTATCTCAAATGCCAGAAATCGATGATAACTCCCTCGATGCTGTTGTAGCTGTTTCGGCTCTCGAGCATAATACACCCGAAGGGTTGCAAAGAGTGGTGACTGAGATCATGCGCAAGTTGAAACCAGGCGGCAAACTTGTAGCCACTTTGTGCGCTGGACGAGATACAGACTGGTTCCACGCACCATCTCAAGGTTGGTGTTATACGGATACCACCCTGCGTCGTCTTTTTGACTTGCCGAAAGATGCCCCGTCGAATTATGACCACTATGATGAATTCCTGGAGGCTCTAAGGAATTGCTCAGAACTTCGGAATCGATTGGCGAAAATTTATTTTCAATCCGGTAATAATGGAATGCCTTGGGGTAAGTGGGATCCCCAATATCAACCTGTGGGTGTGTGCAAGATAAAACAGTAATCCAACATGGTAAAACTTACCAGCATTCCCGGGAAATTGATACAACTAGGGGAACAAGCCCTCCGTCGCCGGGCTGACAATTCCCTCATCACGCGCAAGGCGCAGGAAATTGCAGCGCATGTACCGATACCGCTTGATATGCGCCCGGTGATTTTTTTTAAAGCTTCATCAGGACCAAGCGATTTTACCTACAATAATGCTTTTAATATCCTGTCGGCCTGGGGTTTGCGCTTGCAAGGTGTGCCGGTAATCCATTTTGTTTGTGAACGCGGCATGAAACCATGCGTGATGGGAACCAATCGCAATAAACCATCCGCACAACCACCTTGCTCCAGTTGCATAGCCCATTCAAAAGCACTTTTCGCAGGTGCAAACAAAGAATGGTTTGGTTATCGTCCCGACCATCAGTTGGATGTCGAACTGGAACATCTTTCGGTGCCTGAACTGATGAACTTCGAATATATCCATAATATTTCCGGAATGGCATCACCCATTCCTCTTGGACCAATGGCAACACCTGGGTTGCGGTGGATTCTTCGCCGTCATCATTTACTCGATGATACATCAACTCGCTATCTATTTCGACGGTATATTGTTTCAGCGTGGAGCGTAGCGCGCGAGTTTAATTTACTGATTTCGAGAACCAACCCACAAGCAGTGGTCGTTTTTAATGGTCAGTTTTTTCCCGAAGCAGTTGCCCGTTGGGTGGCACGTGGACATGGCATCCGATCGTTTTCGCACGAGGTTGGTTTCGTGCCGTTTTCAGTTTTTATTACAGAGGGAGAAGCTACAGCATCACCCATCATTATCCCGGAAAGTTTCGAGATGAATGCCCTGCGGGACACCAGGCTGGATGAATATCTAGAGAAACGCTTTCACGGGAAATTCAATATGGCCGGTATCCGCTTTTGGCCGGAAATGAAAGGCTTGGATGAGAACTTTTTAGGAAAAATGGGTCAATTCAAGCAGACTGTTTCCGTTTTTTCCAACGTAATATTTGATACAAGCCAGCCGCATGCGAACACAGTATTTTCTGATATGTTTGCATGGTTGGCGATGGTAGTCGATCTTGCGCGTTATCATCCTGAAACATTGTTTGTCATCCGCGCTCATCCGGACGAAGATCGTCCCGGAAAGGAAAGCATGGAGACCGTTCAGGATTGGGCGGAGACAAATGAGGTTTCTAAACTACCCAATATTATATTTATTCCACCCACAGAGTATGTAAGCTCGTATGAATTAATCCAGCAATCCAAATTTGTTATGATATACAACTCTACGATAGGATTGGAAGCGTCCATTATGGGAGTACCGGTGCTATGTGCCGGGAAGGCTCGCTTTACATCCTACAACACCGTTTTCTTCCCTCAGAGCGTGGAGGATTTCCGGGCTAATGCGGCAGAATTCCTCAAATCAGACACGATTGATTTTCCATCGTTCTATCAGAAGAACGCCCGCCGGTTCCTCTACTTCCAATTATTCCGGATCCCCTTACCGTTTGATTCATTCCTAACCACCGGTGTTCATCCAAGCCTGACACGATTCAAGGATTTTTCATGGGAGCAACTCCTGCCCCATAATTCGCCGGCAATTACAGCTATCCTCGAAGGAGTATTGCAAAATGGCGATTTTACAGTTAAAGGAAGTAGCCAGGGCAGGTTGCTTAAACGTCCAGGCATCGTTGGGGAAAGCTATCGCGGGCGATAACCATATCGGATCCGTCTTCCCCACTTTGCGCCTTTTGTGCAATTATTGAAGTGTATCTTTGTTTCGAAAAATATGATCCCATGATTGTTGCCAGGTTATTGAAATTCAAATAAGTTTACCGGGGATCAGGAAGAAAAGTTCATGCTCTGCGTGCTGGGAGAACTTTGTGCTTTCGAAGAAGCTGTCTGCCTATTCGGTATAATACAGTCAAACATCAGCACTCATATGAACTGCAGTAATATGGAATATGAAAGCAGGCAAAAAAGTGGCCCAAAAGAACCCTGATCTTAAAATCGTCGTGGTAGTTCCGGTTTATAACGAAGAAGCCGGTCTAGAGGCGTTTCACCAATCACTAATAGCAGTAATTAATACACTACCTCAGCACTTTGAAATTCTATATGTCAATGACGGTTCGAAGGATGGTACGCAAGCGCTTTTGGATCGTTTTGCATTAAGGGATGAACGTGTCGCAATCCTGGAACTCAGCCGTAACTTTGGACACCAGTCCGCATTGAGTGCTGGATTGAACCAGGCTGACGGGGATCTGGTTATTTCGATGGATGGTGATGGTCAGAACCCACCAGCTTTGATTCCACAAATGTTATCGCTTTTTGAAAACGGCTACGACATTGTTTTGATGCAGCGTATTGATACGATCAAATTGTCACCCTTTAAACGCCTGACTTCTTCGGGATTTTATTGGGTAATGAATCGATTGAGCACCACACCGGTCATCCCCGGCGCGGCCGATTTTCGCTTGATGACCCGTAACGCTGTTGAGGCATTACGACAAATGCCAGAGTACCACCGCTTTCTTCGCGGAATGGTTTCCTGGATGGGTTTTAAGTCGGTGATCCTTCCATACGAAACAACCGAACGTCTGGCAGGAGAATCCAAATACTCGGTCAGGAAAATGATCAACCTGGCGTTGGACGCCATTTTTTCCTTTTCGCTGACACCCCTATGGATCGGTTTATTATCAAGTGGAATCTTTTTCGCTTTGGCGGCTCTGGAGGCGATTTACGTGCTCAGTTTCTGGCTGGCTGGCAAACAGGCATCATTAACACCGGGATGGAGTTCTTTGATTTTTGTTGTGCTCATCGTCGGTGCAACCATTATGATTAACCTCGGTTTCATAGGGGTCTATGTTGGGTACATATTCCAGGAAGTCAAGCGACGACCGGTGTACTTGATAAGATCCAAGACCGGTGCATCTGTCAATAATGAAATGAGAGTGGAAGAAAAATCGACCAATGACTAAATCGGCTACGTCGTCAACCAACATATTCCATTCAACGCCAGTGCTTTCCCGTATTGCACAATATTCCCCGGTGTTATTGGCCGTTCTATTAATGCTACCGCGCCTATTAAAACCTCAATTCGGATTGTTCGATGATGGCCGGACGTTGTTGACAGCCAGCAAGATTGTTCATGGAATCTGGTATACAGGGGCAGACAGCCTGCAGGGACGCTTCCGACCCGTTCACTGGCTTTGGTTCAGCCTGTCTTACCTGGTGGGTGGAAAGAACCCCTTCTGGTTTTATATCGCAAATACCCTGGCATTTATTGTTCTTGTTGCCGGATTGATATACCTGGTACGCACCATCAGCGGTTCACGGCAACAGGGATGGATCGCAGGTTTTATTTTTGTCCTGGCGGGTCCGGTACCGGAAAGTTTCCTGACCCTCAAAGGGGAGGTCATTCAACTCACCCTGATCGGAATCTCACTCCTGGCAATGCTTCTATATCCACGGGCAAAAACCTGGTTCTGGAAAGTGGGAGGTATTAGCCTGATAACGATCGTGCTGATCCTGGCGTACCTGACTAAGGAAACTGCCCTGGTACTCTTGCCGGTCAGTCTGGTCTGGTACCTGCTGGCGCGTTTTTGGCACGAATACGAAAGCACGCCCGAAAAGATCGCTGTCCGCGGAGCCTACTTTATCGCCAACCTGTTGGCGGCTGCTATCTTTTTCGTGTTGCGACAGGCAGTCATCTCTGCCCAGATCTCTGCGGGAACTTACTCGGGTCAGTATTCATTCCAATTTAGTCAGATCGGCATCTCGATACTGCGCTGGGCTGGATGGCTTACGCGAGACTTTCTCTGGGTCGCTCCGATATCGATACTGGCGATTGTTTTACTCATTCAAAGACGAAAGCTTTCGAGTAGTTCCATGATCCTGGAGTCATTCATATGGATGGGCGCCTGGATCTGTATCTATCTACCGTGGACGTTCATGGCAGAATACTATATGCTCCCCTTTGCATTTGGGCTGGCGATTTTTGCTTCAGGTTGTTTCGTTGAAATTACCCAGATCATTCATCAACCGGGAAGGATGCAATGGCTCGGCTGGGCGGCAATTGTCCTGAGTGTCTTATTGCTATTGGGCACACTCTTCAATAACCTGACAAATACCCGCGTCCAATTGGCGACCGATACTGCCAATGCCTCCATGATGAATTTTCTGGTGCAAAATACCGAACCTGACAGCACAATTTATATCAATATTCAGGATACCAATGAGTATTACTACGAAATCCAAACACAAATGGGATTGGAGGGTGGACGCCCGGATCTGACACGTAAATACTTTTACTCCGAGTGTCAACCTTAGCGCGGCACCGGGTTCTATATATATTATTTCTCCCTTCGTGGAGAACCAGCCTCTACTTACCGTACGGATGGGGGTAGTCGAGCAAACACAAATGCACTGGAATCAATCGCTTCAGGATTTTCTTCGTTCCTTTCCAGGTAGCCAGGTGGTCTTCGAGACTTCCGAAGTCTTTCCGGCTTAGCGACATCAACTACCCCCAGGTGTTTTGCCCCCTGGTAAAGACGCGCTCATTCTGCGCCATGCCTGTCCCATTTTTAGACCAGCGTGTATTTAATTACGGCTGGCAGGTTATCCGGGTGCAAAAACCATGAAAAAATGCGTCGCGCTTGTCCCCATGCGGCACCACAGCCAGCGAGTACCAGGCAAGAATTACCGCTTGTTAGCCGGGAGACCGCTCTACCAGCATATCATTGGAACCCTCCTGACGGTACCTGAGGTCAGTCAGATCCTGGTCGATACCGACTCAGAGATAGTGATTGACGGACTGCGAAAGGATTTTCCTCAAGTCAGGATCATCAACCGGCCGGAACACTTGCGGGCTGACGCAATATCGATGAACGATATTTTATTGTATGACACGTCCCAGATCGAGGCGGAATTTTACCTGCAAACGCACAGCACAAATCCGCTGGTTCGCGCGGAAACTATATCGGACGCAATTATTAAATTCATGGCAGATTACCCCACCCATGATTCGCTATTTTCTGTGACCCGTCTTCAAACTCGTCTTTATGATCAGAAAGGTCAAGCTATTAACCATGACCCGAACGTTCTGATCCAGACTCAGGACTTGCCTCCAGTCTTTGAAGAGAACTCGTGCCTGTATATATTTACCCGGGAAAACCTGGCTCGCCGGCAGAATCGCATCAGCGAAAAACCGATGATGTATGAAATAAGCGCAGACGAAGCCTGGGATATCGATGAGGAGTTGGATTTCGACATAACATCGTTTCTTCTATCCCGGCAAGGAAAAATTCATGAAAACTCATAAGTGGATTCCAGTTGTTCTTGATTTTCTTCTCCTGGCGGTGTTGTTCTGGGTCGTACGCTACTGGCACAGCTTGCATTTCGGTTTGTATGAGGATGATCTTACGATTATCCCGGATGCGTTCCAGAGGTCGTTCAGTTCGCTGATGAGTTTGCTCTATACATACACCATCACATTGGCTGGGCATGCCAGACCTTTCTCGGATGGTTCGATCTATTTATTCTCTTGGCTCGGCTGGCGGATCGCGGGGTTGTGGGGACCATATTTGATCGGTTATTTCTTCACAATTATTAACATCGGCTTGTTTTACTGGCTAATGCGCCGAGTTTACGGATCGACCAATGGCATTAATTGCTGGATTCGGTTACGTTCTTTTTTCAGCCAATACAACACAGGCATGGTTGTGGTCTGCACTGGGACATCAGCCAGCCTTGCTCTTATTC